>JANQGQ010000011.1 GCA_028277185.1 Woeseiaceae bacterium | reverse complement strand
ACGGCGGTGGTGATGACGCCGTCGTCGTGCGAGGTTGCCATCACGCCGACGTAGACCACCGGCGACATCGCGATCGTGACCTGGTCTTCCTGCACCCAGCTGGCGCCGTCGGCGGACACGTAGCCCGTGAGCACGTTGCCTTCCCGGACGAGACGCACCCAGGCGGGCGCCGCGGTGACGCCGTCGCTGGAGTTCGACGGCTCCGTCCTGCCGCCGGTAGTGCGGCGATACTGCAGATCCGCGCCGTTGGCGGCGCTGACGATCATCATCGCGTGCGCCGAGTTGTCGTTGAGGCTCTCGCGCACCATTACGCCGGCCTTGGCCCAGTTGTGGGTTGCACCGAGGCTGGCGAGCCGTGCCACGATCTCACCGTCGCCGTCCAGGGTCTGATAGGCGAAGTGGAACTCGTCGCGCGTGCCCCAGATGTCGGCGCCCGATGCTTCGATCGTCAGCGTGCCGGAGACGTCCGTCATCCAGCCAGCCGCTGCAACGGCACCGATATCCTGGTGCTGCCAGGCCGACTGCGTCGGGGTCGTCTCCCGATCGTCGAGCTGCTCGAGATAGCTGACCAGCGAGTCCAGCTCCGAATCCGTGAACGTTACGCCTCCCAGAGAGGCGGTGCTGTGCGCGAGAACTGCATCCCGCAGCGTCATGGCGGACCCGTCGTGCAGGTACGGAGCGGTTGCCCACAGCCCTTTCAGCGTCGGGGTATCGAGTGCGGTCAGCGGCCCTTCGAGCCGTTGTCCGCTGGCCGCGGTCAGCGTACCGATGTCGTGCATGACGCCGGGGGCGCTGTCCGTGAACGCGTTGCCGCTGTGACAGCTGGAGCAATTCGCTGCGTCGTAGACCGCCTTGCCCGCTTCACCCTCGGCGGTCAGCGACCCGTCCGGGTTCCGGTGCGGACTTTCCTCGGTAACGTCGAGCGATGCGAGATAAGCGGCCAGCGCATCGAGATCGGCGCTCAGACCGGCTTTGGGCGGTCCCTGTACATCCTGCGTTGCCGCAAAGTCGGTATCGCTCATCAGACCGGTACCGCCCGCAAGCGCGCGGATCTGGTTCTCGAAATCCTGTACTTCGTCGAAGTTTGCGCTCCAGTGAAGCGGACCGTGGCCCATCGCGGCATGGCCTTTCAGGCTGATCGTGTTGCGGAGACCTTCACCCATGCTCGACAGGTCCCATACCCGCCCGTCGTGACCGCCGTCGTTGTGGCATGAGGCGCAACTCATGTACGACTCCAGAGACAGCCTGGGATCGCGCGCGTCGTAGAACAGCTGCTTACCGAGCAGAACCTGCGGTCGCAACGCCTCGGCCGCCGTCGTCGACACCGTGGAGACGACGTTCACCGTTTCCGACACGCCGTTGACGAGGTCGTAGGTGTCGACGATCGTCACCGAGCGACTCATGAAGTTGTGTACGTACAGACGCGTTCCGTCACTCGACGTTGCAACGGATTGAGGTGCAAGACCGACGTCGAAGCGCAGAACCTCCTGGTAGGAGAAGGCGTCGACGACGACAACCTCGCGATTGCCTTCCAGAGCCACGTAAAGGAATACGCCGTAAGGACCGAATGCGCCGTTCCTCGCGGTACTGGAGTTGTCATGGTCGACGCGGTTGCCGTGGTCTTCGGTCTCGTTCGTCAGGTCGATGACCGACGTGACGGCGCGTACCGTGTGGTCGTGGTCGATCGGCGAACCGCTGCGCGACGTTCCGCGCAGGATGTCGTCCTGCTTGGAAGGAACCCACGCTTCCAGCCCGTTGGGCGAGATGATCGCGGGGCCGAGATAGTTCGGGAACCCGGGGCCGGTGATTTCGGCGGCCTGCCGGTCGCTGTGCTCGAGAACGATGGTCGACAGCAGCGTCATCGTCGCCGGATCGACGGCCAGCACTTCGCCGCCGGCCGGCGTTCCGCCGCTCGTCTTTTGCGGACTCGTCGTGTGCTCGTCCGGGAACGGCGGGCTGATGAAGCGGGATACGTACAGACGGCTTTCATCGCCGGTCAATGACAGATGGCGTGGGTTCGGCCCGACGTCGACGCTGAGCTGCGATGCCGGATTGTTGACGTCGAGTTTCAGTACCTGGCCGAGCTGCTCGAGCGAAACGTAAGCGGATCCGCTCGTCTCGTTGACGACGACGCCGTGCGGCCGCGAGCCGGGCGCCAGCGTACGGGTTTCGATAACGGACAGAGTCGTCGTACTGATGACGCTGATCGTGGAGTCGTCCTTGTTCGTTACCCAGACCGTGCCGTTCGGCGCCAACGCGAGTGCCCGCGGATCGGTGCCGACCGGAATCTCGGCGATCTTGCTGCCCAACTGGCCGTTGATGACGGTCACGGTGTTGTTGTCGGGATTGACGTTCCAGACCCGCTCGAGGCCCGTCGTCGATTCCACCATGATCGTCGTGGAACTGGTCGGGTTCTGGACCGTCAGCGGCGGATAGACAGCCTGAATGAACTGAATGGTTTCTTCGACACCGTTGACGTCGCGGACGATCAGCGTCACGACGTAGCGCCCGGGCGCGGTATAGGTGTGCGAGATGTCCGGCGACGAGCTGAACGGAGTCTGCGGCGAGCCGTCGCCAAACGACCAGCTGTACTGCAGACCTTCCCCGGTTGCCGACGCGCTGAACGAAACGGGTCCGTCGTTGGCCTGGGGCGCAGCGACGATCGGATCGACAGAGACCGGCGACGAGCCGGTCGTCACCGCCAGCGCCCACGAGTGGATGTCGTGATTGTTCCCGGAGCTTCCGGCCGCTCCGGAAAAACCGAAGTAGCCCAGCGAGCCGACTACGGCTGTCAGGTCGAAATTGTTGACGGTGATCGCCGGCGAGGCGGGCTTCGCGGATGCCGCGTCGCTGGCCAGATACACGAGTAGCTGATTCGTGTTGCCCGAATAGTCGATCCACAGGCGGTGCTCGTTGCCGTCCTCGAGGTCGAACGGTGCAGTGTACGATGCAACCGGCGTCCCGGGGTCCCCGCCGATGTGGACGGCGATGTGATTGCCGTTCGTGTCGCCGCTTGCGTTGTTTGCCGAGTCGATCTCGACGGCGAGGCTGTTGACTATGAAGTCGTAGCCCAGCCCGCTGCCACCACCGCCCAGCGCGGTGCTCTCGTTGCCCTGTACGACGAAGGCGAGGCCGTCGGCGCCGTCAGAGGCCCCGTGCATGCTGAATGCGAACGATGTCGAAAACGATGTCGTCGAGCCAACGGAAAACGGTGTGCGGTAGTACGCGGAGCCCACGGTGTTCGGCGCGGTGTCCGTGAGTCTCATCACGCCGCCCGTTCCGGTTGCGGCACCGTTGAGCTGAAAGGCACTGAGGTCGGCGAGACTGACGAAATCGACGTCGCCCGCCGGAATCGGCGTGGTCGGGTTTGCCGCCCGGACCTGAACGACTTTGGAAACCGAAGGCGTGCCCTGGGCGTTCAGGGCGAACAGCATCCAGTAACCCGGTGTCAGGACGTTCGGGTTCGAATGGGCGTCCACCTGATACGTGCCGCCGGAGCCGTTGAACGGCAGCGAAAGATAGCGCAGGTCCGTGTTGACCGCGTGGGTTGTCGACGACATCTTGATCAGGCTGAAGTGCGTGATCTCTTCGTCAGTCGTCACGTCAAAGGTATCGCCGGCCCGGATCGCCGCCGGAGCCGACAGAATCCGCGGGCGCGTCGCGAGCGATCCATCGTCGTTGTACAGGTAAGGCGGATAGTAGATCTGCGCGTCCGGGTGATCGGCGGAGCAATTGCAGAGCCCGCCGCCCGCCGACATCACCGTACCGTCGGTCAACATCAGCGCAACCGAATGGTAGTTGCGCGGCACGGACATCGCGGCGCCTTCACGCCATGCGCCCGTCGTCGGGTTCCAGATCTCTACCGTATAGATCGTACCGTTGTCGCTGAACTTCTGGCCGGACGTGTTGCCGCCGACGACCAGGACTTCGCCGTTCGGCAGCATGACGCCGTTGTGGAACTTGCGCGGATTGATCATCGGGTCCGTAGCCGCGACGACCGGACTCGGTCCGTTGAGATCGATCGTGTGCGACTCGGCGGTACTCGCGATCGACGTACCGGTCACCCAGCCGCCTGCCGTGAGCAGCTTGCCTTCGTCGTACATGATCGTCGTACCGTGTTTCGGGTACCAGTCGGTAAATTCGGCACCCACGGCCGTTGCTTCGCCGACGCCGCTCGTGTCGATGAAGTGCATTTGCGGCGTCGGTCCGGCATGAAAGATCCGCCCGTCGGGTGCCAGGCCGAACAGCGGCCACCAGTGCCGCTCGCCGTACTGGTTGCTCGGGTAGTTCAGGATGACCGGGTTGAAGTTGATGCCCGAGAGAATTTCCCAGTTGCCCGTATCCGGGTCATACACCTCGCCCGTATTACCGCCGCCGCTGCCGATCGCGGTAAACACGCTGCCGTCGGCCATTGCGACCGAGGTCGGATACCAGCGGCCGCGCCGCATGTTGTTCAGCGGCACCCACTGGTTCGTGTCGCGGTCGAAGATGCTCGTCCACGGGCTGTTGCCGGAGTTGCGGCCGCCGGAAACGAAGACCTGACCGTCTTCGAGCATCACCTGATGCGCGCAAAACATGTCGTGCGAGGGATGATCGATCTCTGTAATGCTGTTGTCCGCCGGGTCCCATACGGCCGTGAACGTGAACTCGGGCCGGCCGCCGGGGAACGAATAGCGCTCGTTGGACGCCCAGGTCAGGATGCGTCCGTCGGGCAGGTTCGCGGCAGATACCGGGACGTGCGGCCACGGGATCACGGCGCCCCAGGAGCCCTTTTCCGATACCTGGTCGGGCCCTTCGAGCACGCCGTCGGCAGGTATCGAGCGGAAGCCGGAGCCCGGCGGAGCATAGGCCGCTTCGATGAGCTGTCCGCCGCTGTTTTCGAAGTGGGTGACCTCGATATCGTGGGTTCCCGCCGGAAGAAACGCGGTTTCCGAAACGGTCGTTGCCGGATGCAGTCCGTCGTTGTCGACGATGACGACCCCGTTGATCAGCAGCTGCGAGCCGTCGTCGGACGTCGTCGAAAACACGTAGTTGCCTTCGACCGGAACCGTAATCTGGTTTCTGAAACGCAGACCGAACCGGTTGTCGCGCAAACGCGGTGCCGTGCTGATGACCGAGACAGTGCCGGAAGCAACGGGAGTCAGACTGTCGAAGTCCGGCAGCACGGACCATTCACCCTCGTAGTAGTCGTACTGCCAGTCGGCAAACGCGACCACCGGGCACAGCGGCAACAACGTGAGGATCAGCCTGGCGAACGGCGCAGACAATCGAAACATGCGGACTCCCCTAAGCAAGATGATCGCAGTGCCAGACGACGACGCCTTGAGGAGGGCAGACGGCCCCCGCATCTTTCGCAGCGCGGGCGGCACAGCCTGTTCCATCATGCCGCTGGCATTGTCCGGATCATGGATACAGGGGGACAAGCAAGATTCGCGCCAGGAAAAAAACTGGCTCTAATTCAATGATTTATTCGGGAAGCGCTGAGAATTCTGTCCGGCCTGTAATTTTTCCCGACACCGGCCGCGCAGAGCGCGGTGTCGGGCATATCCGAACTTAGTGCGACAGGCTCAGCAGGAACTTCTCCAGCTGCTCCAGCTCAGCTTCGTCGAAGCCCATCGGCCTGAGCTCGTGCGGCCCGACCTCGTCCATCGACGGCGGTTCGTTGTAGTACTCGAGAACTTCGCGCAAGGTGGCAAAGCGTCCGTCATGGAAGTAGGGGGCCGTGTGGCGGAGTCCGCGAAGCGTCGGCACTTTGAAGGCGCCTCGCAGCGGCAGGTGCGAGTCCTTGTTCAGGTACATCAGCTCGACGCATTCGTACGGTTCTGCGTCGCTGTACGGACCGAGACAGTTGAACTCGTCCATGAGCACGGCGCGCAGGCCGATTGCCCGGCCGAAATCCAGGTTCTCCCCGGAGAAGTTGCCGGTGCCGATGTTGTGGAACTCGCCGTTCGTGAGGAAGGGACCGCTGTGACACTGCAGGCACTGGCTGCGTTCCGCATCCATGAAGAGCCTGGCCCCAGCTATCTCATCGCCGGTCAATTGCCCATCGGACTGTTCATCCGCGAGCGCAGTGACGTAACGATCGAAGGGGGTCAGCGGTGGACTCAGCGTGCGTTCGTACGCAGCAATGGCTTTGCCGATGTTTGCGTACACTCGATTGATGGCCGTTTGCTGCGAATGCGACAGCTTCGCCCAGGCATCCCGGGCATCTGCCGCGCCGAACGGACCGGCATGCCCGGGCAGCTCCCGCAGTACGAGATCGTCGATCGGCTCGCCGAAGGCTTTCTCGTAGGCATCGCGGTAGGCTGCGTCGCCGTGGATCAGCCGGACCACGGCGACGCGGCTGCTGCCCATTTCGTCGGCGGCCTCGAACGGGATCAAAGCCTGAGCCCACAATGAGTCCCGCCGGCCATCCCAGTAGAACCAGCGATTGTGCGCCGTGCCGACTATGGTCGGGGCATTCCGCATGGCTTCGCCCGTACCGACCGACCGGGCCTTGCCGTCGGTGAAGTATTTCGCGGGCTCGTGGCAGCTTGCGCAAGAGATGGAGCCGTCGGCGCTGGGTCGCGGATCGAAAAAGAGCTTCTTCCCCAGCGCCGCTGCTTCCGGGCTGTCGGCGTAGTCGTTCGACGGGCTGGCCGGTGGCGGCATGCCGGTATCCAGCGTCATCGACTCAAGGATCCTTCGCTCCCGCTCCGTCCAGCGTGGCTCTTCCGCGCCGGCCTGCAGAGGCACTGCAGCGGCGGCGCACAGCAGGATCGCAAGTATTCGCATGGTTCTTCCGGGCCCAAACGTCGCTGGCGACGTCAGAATTCGACAATCAGATCGAAATCGACGCGGTCGCTGCCGGTCTCCGAGTCGATAATGAAGCTGAGGCGCCACTCACCTTCCATGTTGAATCTGACGCCGTCTATCAGATAGTCGCCGTTGCCGCCGTACGCCACGACCTGCGGCTGCGTGGGTAGCCCATGGCCATGTCCTTCCATACCTCCGCCGACGGAGATCCGTGCCGGATACACCGGTTCGCCCTTAAGCGTCGTCACGTTGATTACCCAGCGGTGCATCTTTCCGATGAGCGGTTTGCCGGTTTCCGGGCCAATGGTGACCGCATAGAGTTCATTGACGGAGTTTGCACTCCATTCGTGTCGGGCCGGTTCTTCCGCCTGCAGTGGTGCATCGGGCAGGGGAAGCAAAAGCACGACCAGGCAGGCAAGGACGCGCGATCGGACCCGGCCCGGCGAGGTCGGGGCTTGCAAGCGCCGCTTAATCGCCGGCATCGTAGAACTCGACGACGGGTTCCCGGCTTGCAAGCGCCGCGATCAGCAGTTCTCCGCCCGCGGCGGAGTCTTCGACGGGAACGCCGTTCACTGCGACGATGATGGCCCCATGAGCGAACTGACTGTCGTCACCGCTCTCAATGACCTCGTAGCCGACGAATTGACCGCCGACCCTCGACGGCTGTACGACGAGTCCGTCCGTGGCCCGGATGGTGGCGTTTTCGACGTGCTGCTCTCCCGGGGCGACAGCCGTAGCGCCCGGTGCCGCAACTGTCCGCGCGGCTTCTGCGGCAGGAGCATGGCTTAAGCGTTCCGTCGCCGGTTCGGCCGTACCCGATGACGTCGCTTGCTGACCAACGGTGTCGCGGGGCGTCGTAGTCGCCGTGACTACCGATGCAATCCTGTCATAACTCGCAAGCAAAACTCCGAGCAGAGCTGCCGCCATTATGGCAAGCGGGGGAAGTCCGAATACCCGTCTGATTGCCATCGTTTTCCTCTGTCCAACGCGAGGTTTTCCGAACCGGCAGTTTACCGTGTCGTTTGACTCACTTCACGCTATATCATCGTCGGCACTCTTGTAGTGCTTAACCGGATTTGTGCGACCTCGGCCGTGTTCCGCACCGCCGGAATCCGTACACGACGAGAATCGCTTTTCGACCTCATATACAATTGGCACCCGAAATCCGGCGGCAGTACAACCGGCTCCTCGCCACGTTGGCCGCCGAAGCCGGGAATCGAGAAACCGAAGTTTTGAGGAGATCTGAATGAAGTGTCTGGTTACGGGCGGTACGGGGTTTACCGGCAGCCATTTGGTGCGGTTTCTCCTCGATCGGGGCCACGAGGTGACCGTACTCGACGTACAGAAGGGGATCTTCGACGAAGAGCTGGAAGCGAAGGGAGCAAAGCTCCACTACGGGCAGATATACGACTTCGAGTTATGCGACAAACTGACGCAGGGCCAGGACGTAGTGTTCCATCTGGCGGCGGCCTTTCGCACGGTCGACCTGTCGAAAGAGGCCTACCGGAAGGTAAACATCGAAGGGACGCGACAGCTGGCGCAGGCATCGCTGAACAACGGCGTGGGACGGTTTGTGTACACGTCGACCGAGGGCGTTCACGGTCTGGTCGAGGAACCGCCGATGGACGAAAGCGGACCGATTGCGCCCAAAGACTATTACTCGGTGACCAAGTACGAAGGCGAAGAAGTCGTGCTGGAGTTTCACGAGAAGGGGCTTCCCAGTGTGATCCTGAGGCCCACGGCGATCTACGGGCCCGGAGATACGGGCCGGTACCTGATGATCTACAAGTTTGCGAAGAGAGGTTGGTTTCCGATGTTCGGTTCCGGGAACGTGCACTATCATCCAGTGCACGTCGACAATCTCAACGACGCGTTTCTGAAGGCGAGTGAAAGGCCCGAAGCCCTGGGCCAGACGTACCTCATCGGTGACGAGGAGTACGTTTCACTGAACCGGCTGGTCAGGATGACCGCGGAATCGATCGGTGTCGACGTGCGGATACTGCGCTTTCCTTATGCGCCGTTTCTCGCGCTGTCCGTCATCGTCGAGTGGTTGTGCAAACCCTTTGGGATAACCCCGCCTTTGTTCAGACGGCGCGCCGAGTGGTATACGACCAACCGCGGATTCTCGATCGAGAAGGCCAGGCGAGAGCTGGGCTACGACCCGAGGATGTCGCTTGCGGACGGGCTCAAACAGACCGGCGACTGGTATCTGGAACACGGCTACCTTTGAGGGGCTCATCGTCGCGATGAGAACCATCGCGACGGATCGCGTCAGAACAGGAGTAGCGCGGTCGATCCCGCCATCAACACGGCGGCGAAGCCTGTGCTGATCGTCAGGTTGCGCGCTCTGTTCATACGCCGGTGACGAAGGTTGAAGCCGATCCAGACGGCTACGGATGCGGCGATCACCAGCCAGGCAAGCGAGTCGGACAGTGCTCTGCCGTGAATCGCCCATCCCGCTACGAGCGTCCATCCAGCTGCGGACCAGTTGATCAATACGTGCATCAGGACACGAAACCCGAACTCCGGGCGGTTCACCCATATCCTCGAATGCTCGTACCGAACGGCTACGGTCCCGCAGCTGACGAGCGCGTAATTGCAAACGAATACGGCGATCCACACCAGCCAGTTGGCGCTCAGAATTGAGATGAGCAGGTTGTCACCAACACCGGCTCGCTGAGATACGAGGACATAAGCAAGAACGAGTTGTATGCCGATCATCACGAAGAGCAGGAGGCTCAGTGTGTTTCCTAGGAACCGTGTTCGATTTTGCATATTCTCGCCGTCTTGAGGGTGACCGGTGTTCGGCATGGTAAAAGAACTCTTCGGTTTGATCACGCTGTCGGGCCCGAACGGCCTGTCCGGGCTAACCGGCTTCCACATCCCGCCTTGTCTTTGACCAAAAACAACAGCGGACCCAGCACGCTTCGCGTCGCGGGGGTTTTTGGTGCGTCGGGCATTGGCTTCACGCTCAGCAATCTGATGCTGGCGCGCTTCATGACGCCGGTGGAGTATGGCAGCCTGGCGCTCGTGCTGGCGTTTCTGAGCATCGCCGTGCCGATAGGGCCGGCCGGGATCGATGTCCTGATCAATCGTCACCGGTTGGAACTGGGTCGGGCGATCCTGTATCGCACATTGCTGAGTGCGACGCTCGTAGCAGTCCCGTTCGCCTTGTTCGGTCGCTTGTACTACGGCCTCGACCTGAGCCTGGTGATTCTGTTTTGCCTCGGTGCGATCGCCGGATCGGCAAACTGGATTGCCGCTGCGTACTACCAGAGCCGACATCTTTCGGCGGCTTCCCTGTTGCTGTCTCAGAATACGAATCTCGTGCTCGTCGTGGCCACAACGGTAGTAATCCTGAGTGGGGCGGAGGTGGCATGGTTGGCCGTTCTGGTCATCGCCGCCGGCTACCTGGTGTCGGCGATTGTCGGCTGGCGATCGGTCGTGAAGAGCAGGGGGTACACAGACACGGGGCCGCTTCCATGGAAGGAAGGCCTGATCGCCGTGGGCGCGACGGGTGCCGACCTGATCATGATGCAGCTCGAGCGATTGATGATCCCGACGCTGTTGAGCATTGAACAGCTGGCGACATTCGCCGTGTTGGCGGCAACCGTCGGGGCACCGTTTCGCGTCCTGCAACTGGCTGCGACCTACGCCGTGCTTCCCCGGATGAGAGCCGCCGCGTCGACGAGCCAGCGGCAGAGGGCCTTCGCGCTGGAAGGGCTCCAGATACTCGGGGTCACACTAATCGGCGGCGTCGTGCTCTGGTTTGTTGCGCCGTACCTGATCACGCTCGTCGTCGGCAACAAATACACTCTGGGCCAGCCCCTGGTTCTCGCGGCGATCACCGCTGGTTTCGCGAAGGTCTTGAGCGCCTTCACGTCGGCGGCCGTCACGGCGATCGCGGATCGCAGAACCTTGTTGGTGTTGACGTGTGCGAGTTGGCTTGCCGTCGTTGCGGGTATCGTTGCGGCGTGGATCGGCGCACGGTGGGGGCTGGCCGGCGTCGTGTTCGGCGTGGCGTCGGGATGGCTGTTGCGCGCGGCAGTAGCGACGTTTCTGGTCTTATCAAGCCTTCGGGCCGGCCATCGGGCCCGCGTGGCCGGGTCAAACGGTTAGTCTGTCGAGCGCTGACTCAGTCCTGTCGATCTGTGCGTGGATGTTTTGTTTATCCCAGCCTGCCGCGGTTGCGGCGATACGAGCGATTGCCTCCAGAGCCGCGGTTCCCGGATGGCCGCCAATCGCGATTTCAGTGCGGCGCAACACGATGTCGTCGAGTCCACGTGCCCACTCGGAACGAACTGCCGTCTCTACCTCCGCAGCCAGCACGGGCAGGGCGGCATCGTCCGTTTCGATGACCGCGCCCAGCCGCTCGTCGGCAACGGCGCTTTCGAGCAGTGCTACGGCGTTTGCGCCGTGGCTCTCCGCGAGTCGTTCGAGCAGCGCGTCGTCGTAGCGGCCGGCCCCAATGCCCGACAGTCCGGACAATAGTCCCTGCCAGCTGGCGTATCGTGCGCTTGGTGGCAGCGCTCGCGACGTGTCGCAAACGGGCCGTTTCCCCAGCTTCTTCAGCGCGACGCGAATGGCTTGCTCGGCTACGTCTCTGGCGGTCGTCCACTTGACGCCGAGCATCGTAATCAGCCCCGGCACGCCGTCTGCCGTCTCGTGGTCGACCAGAGTGTATTGCTTGGCGATCTGGACGTCCGAACCCGTCTCCGGCGGCAGCGCCGGCAGCACCCCGCCGTAGACCCGGTGTACGTCGGCGAGCGTAAGGCGCGCGGCCGGGTACGCCTCGTTGATCTCGGCGAGGAATCGTTCGACATCGCGTCTTTCGATCCGGAAATCGTCCGGCCGGCCCGACCAGGGCAGATGGCGCGTGCCGATAAGCGAGTATGCCTTCCATGGGACCACGAAAAAATGGAGGCTCTTCTTGTCGAACACTGCCTGCGCATCGTCGTATCCGGCCAGGAAGGGTATGGCCGCGGCATGGTCCGAAAACAGACGGCGGGTGACCAGGTTCATGGCCTTCGACGGGGTGAAGTATTGCCGGCGAGCGCCGCCGGGCAGACTGTCGAGCAGCTCGTCCACCCACGGACCTGCGGCATTGAGTACGAGCCGTGATCGAATCCGGATGGCTTCCTGGCTAAGCTCGTCGGTCGCTTCGACTCCCACGACCCGGTCCCCGGACTTCAGGAAGCCGGTGACCCGGACATGATTGAACAAGCGGGCGCCGGACGCCTGGGCCGCCTCGAGGAAGGCGACGGCAAGCCTTTCGGTGTTCGTAGCCTGGCCGTCGTACCAGACGGCACCGCCGACACAGCCGGGCTCGGGGAGTTCGGGAATCAGTTCTTCGAGCCGCTTCCTCGAAAGCAGGTGTCCGGCCGGCAGCCGATTCTCCGGCATCACCCCGACGTTGCGATCGGCGCTGACCACGGCGTTCGCCACCAGCGCGCCTGCCATCACTTCACGTCCCCGCAGCCAGTGACCGTAGCAGGGGATGGCAAAAGGCATCGGGCGAACCAGATGGGGGGCGAGGCGGAGCATGGCGCGGCGCTCACGGATCGACTCGCGCATACGGCGAATGTCGAGGTTCTGCAGATACCGCAATCCGCCGTGAATGATCTTCAGGCTGTTACTCGAGGTCGATGCACCGAAGTCGTCTTTCTCGAGCAGGCAGACGCTAAGGCCTTGCAGCGCGGCTTCGCGGGCGGCGCAGATACCGTATATGCCGCCGCCGACGATGACGAGATCGAACTGCTGGTTTTCCAGGTCGCTGCTGCGTCGGTCCACGGCTTCCATGTCCGTTCAGTCGTCGTCCGTCCGTACGATGTCGGCTTCGGCGTCAGCTCTTACGCGCCGCGGCGGCTCGTTTACGCTTGCCCTTCGTCAACTGCATCGTGATTTCGTTGCTGAAAAAGGACACCGGGTTTGCCAGTCGGCCGTAGGTCTCGAGGTCGCGGCCGCGGGTGCGAAACAGCCCGATCAACCCACTTGCGGGAGCATTCTCGTCGATTCCGCCCGCCACGGTCACGCCGCAACTGCCCATCCGCCGGAGTTCGGGTACGAACGGCAGTGGATCGCTGCCCGGAAAAACCGGAATGCCGTGCCGTCGGGCTTTGCGGATATGACCGGGCGTCGGCCATATCCAGGGCCGTCCGCCGTTATCGCCGAGTGCAAACCCGAGTTCGGCCTGGCGGTCGAGGAGGGCATCCAGCATGCGCCCCCGCGCGAGCGACCATTTGCCGGGTGCCCACGGGAGGATCTGGTAGGTGTCTTCCGAACTCGCTCTGCTCAAGACTTCCTCTATCGGCAAGCCGTCCGGGATGAAGGTGTCGGAACCCAGCACCGACACCTCGAGGCGCTCGGACGTGTCGATCTGGCGGCCGGCAACCACGACTATGCAAGCGGGCGAATCCGGGTTATCCCGCGTCAGGAGTATCGAGCGACCATCTTTACACATGGATCCCTGCCAGCTACCCCAGCCATCGAGTGTTACCGGCTGGCCGGGGGTGCCGGTGCATTCCGCCAGTGCCTTGAAGGCGTTTTCCGTAGCGGACTCGGTGAGCATCAGGACACCGGTGTAGGACTCGCGGCCGAGTTCCTGAGCGGCCGCGGCGAAACTGGCGGCCGCCGAATCGAAGACCTGTTCGCGCGGGAAACACGTGCGTATGTGCACGTGCGTGTCGACGAACAGGACATGGCCGGCGCCGTTGCCGCGGCGCCCTGCCGCAAGCTCATCGCGCCCGCTCCGGTCGTGTGTCGTTGTATTTGCTTTCATGTCGTTGTCTGCATTGTCCGCTTTCGTCAGATCGTCGTGTCAGTGCAACCTGCAGCCGTATGGTAGTCGATCCCGGCGGATTTTAACCGCTTTCGACAGGCCGCAATCGCAGTTGGGGCGCGGCGAGGACCGCATAGACGAGCAGCATGGCGACCCAACCGCTCCCTATGCCGAGAACGAGGCCGGTCAGCCCCCACTCTGCGCCGAACGCGGCGCCGGCTACCGCGATGGCGGGACACAGCCAGATCAGATAGCCCATCGACGACAGTTGCTCCGTCGGACACAGAGCGAGTGCGGCGCCTTTGGCGAGGCCGCAGAAACTCCTGATCGCGCCCACGCCGATCGCGGCCAGAATCAAACCGTCGTCGATGGCGAACTTGTCCTGGTAGATCAGTTTGATCAGGAGCGGCGTCAGCCAGGCCAGAAGCAAGGCGCCCGCAAGCACCAGTACCAGCAGAATGAGCGCTTCCTTCTTCAGCAACAGTCGCTGCTCGTGAATGGAGTCCGCGGCCCGAAGCCGGGGGAGCGTCGCAAACGCGGCCCCCATCTGAAGCGTCCGGTAGGGCGAGATGATGATGGCTGCGAGGACGCCGTAGGTGGCCAGGTCTTCGAGCGACAGCAGCTGCGGTATCAACAGGCGTTCCGACTGAGCGAGAAACGGTACGGCGCCGCTCACGAGCAAAAAGCCGAGAGCTTCACGCCACGAGTAGTCCTGAGTCGTCGAATCGCCCGCGCGACCTCCGAGCAACCGCGACCAACTCCAGAATGCGACCCCGGCGTAGCCCAGCACGACTACGCCGATTGCAACAGCGGCCGACTTCAGGTCGACGAGTATGATCGTGACGGCGGCCAGCAGCGTGAAGATGTTTCCGCACTGACCCAGGATGATCCCGCGGCCCAGTTTGAGTTTGCTTTGGAGATAGGTTGCCGCGACCACGGTCGAGCTTCCCGCGACGCTTCCCGCGGCAATTAGCAAAACCAACGATGTGTCGAGGCCGTACACGGCGGCGGCCGCCACCGCGACCACGACCCCGAAGATTGCAGCCGAGACGATGACTCTGATCAGCATGGAGCGGTGCGGGGGTAGCTGCTGTCGCAGCACCACGCCCTGCGCTCCAACCGGGCCGAACTGTTTCGCGAGGTTGAGTATGGCCAGGGTCAACGTAATGACGGCGTATTCTGCAATCGGCAGAAATTTGGCCAGCAGCAGGTGAGCGCCGGAAAACCCGATGCCCATGAGGCCATACAGCAGGGCGGATCTGGTGGTTGGTGCACTGAGCAGCGACTTGAAAAGTCTCGCGAGGCCTCGCGGATTCGACACTACTGTATTCTCCGGCCGCTGCACTGGATCGGGGCAGCAGATTCAGCGACTCGCGAGCGCATGAGCCCTCTTCCTCTCAATCCTGCAGAATTTGCCTGTGGGTTTCCGGATGCATCGTGCATCGACGGCGGCATCCTGCCGGAGTCGCATGGCGGGATGGTACTATGTCGGTGCACGACTTGTTAGTGTAGAAATCGCCGCGCGATGCGTCAGTGAACTACCACACATATCGCTCAGTGAACCAGCACTCAATTCGCGTCGAAAAACGATCAAATCCCGACCGTCGCTTTAGCCGTCTGCGAAACTACAGGTGAGCGGCGTGGCCGGTTCAGGGGCAATACGTGATCGAGTTAGGCATATTCTGGCGTGAGGCCGTGGATTTCGCCTTCCGCTACTATCACGCCGGCGTAAGGATCTACTGGCTGTTTCTGCTGTCTGCCCTTCTCCTGGCGGGCGTTTCGTACTTGCGCTACCGGAACGAGGGCGAGCCCCTTTCGCTGAAGGGTTTCGTCAGATTCCTCTTCCCCAGGTCGGTATGGTTCAACAAGTCGGCACTCGTCGACTACCGCTTCTTCATTATCGTCGTGCCATTCTGGACGGCGGTAGTCGGCCCGGTTCTGCTTTCCGCCGCGACGGTGGGTGCTTTGGTCGCCGATGCGCTCCAGTCGCTTACGTCCGTAGAGCTTACGGACACGTCCCCGGTAATTGCTGGCCTCGCGTACACCGTGTGTCTTTTCTTCGCGGACGACTTTAGGCGTTACGCTGTTCACTACATGTTTCACCGCGTGCCGTTCCTGTGGGAGTTTCACAAAGTACACCACTCTGCGGAGGTTCTGACGCCGATTACGCTCTATCGGGAACACCCGGTGTATCTACTGACTTCCCGGGTGTCTGCCGCGGCCCTCATCGGCGTGACGACCGGTGTGTTCATCGGTCTCTTCGGGAGCCAGTTGAGCGTATTCACGGTGCTGGGCGTGAACGTCGGCTATTTTCTGTTCGATACCCTCGGATCGAATCTCAGACATAGTCACATCTGGTTGTCATGGGGGCGCCGAATCGAGCACATCTTCATCAGCCCCGCACAGCACCAGATCCACCACAGCGACCAGCCCAGGCACTACGACAAGAACTTTGGATCGGCGCTGGCGATCTGGGATTGGATGTTCGGAACGCTGTACGTTCCCGAGCGCCGTGAGGATCTCAGCTTCGGCTTGCCCGACGAGAAGGAACGTTGGTTCGATTCCGTCTTCGGTCTGATCGTCCGGCCCTTCTACAACGCCTACTCAGTCCTGGTTCGCAGGCCGGGTTACCGATCAGGCGGTTTCGAGTCGCGTTGAGAGTTGCCGTTGAGCGGCCCTCGCAAAGCATGCGCGTACCTTGCCGACCGGGCTTCTCTCCAGGTCTTCGATACGGCATTTCCGGACTTCGAACGTCATCTCCTCGCCGAGCCTCTTACGCAGGTTGTCGACGATCAGCCGAAGGTCGTCCGGCTCGGAGAATTCGCTCGTCGGAACGATCCTGATTTCTACTTTCCCGGGGGTGTCCTGAATGAGCTGCACGTACACCACGTTGCGGTAGAACTTGACGTCACTGGAAGCGTAGGTTGCTGCGACGAGTGAGCCGTCCGGTCGAACCAGAAAGTCCGATTCCCGACCGAGTACTTTCTCTACGACCGGGAAAACCTGGCCGCACTCGCATTCTTTCCGCGACCACACGCCGATGTCACCGGTTCTGTAGCGAATGAGCGGCATAGCGCGGTTGTGAAGGCCCGTGCCCACGATCTCGCCCAGGACTCCCTCGGGTACGGGAAATCCGTCGTCATCGACGATTTCGTGATGCGCGTAATCCTCCTGAGCATGCAGGCTGCCGTGCTCACATTCGAATATCGATACCGCTCGCTCCCAGTGCGTGTAGTGGTTGTAGACCCTGGCGCCCAGGGTTTTTTCGATCTCCTCGCGCTGGAATTGATGCAGCGTCTCGGCCACGGTCACGATCATGGGGATGCGCAGCGACAGATTGCGCTCGTTCAGCAGGCGGCACAGCATGAAGATAGCCGACGGGTAGCCGCGGAGCAGCCTGGGCTCGTATCGGCGAAGCGCTTCGTAGAAGACGTCGAGGTTTTCTGCGCTGACATGACTTGCGGCGAGTTCCAGCGTTCGGATAGCGCGGTTGTAACGCCAGCCCGATTCATGCGTCGCGCCTTTCAGGGCTGCCTGACGCTGCCCAAGCTTCCAATGCCCGCCCGTCGTCCATGCGCGCAGGAACAAATTGAATGCAGCAGCGTTCACGTTTTCGTCCAGGAGTATCTTGAACGGCATTCCGGTCGACCCGGAAGTGTTCGCCCAAAACCGACTGGCCGGCTTCACCGACGAGGATACGAACTGGTCGGCATTGTTGCGTATGTCTTCTTTTCTTACCGTCGGCAGGCGTGCCCAGTTCTCCGGCTGATCCACGTTCGCGAGATCAATCCCGGTTCGCGACAACAGGTCTTTGTAGAACGGCACCGTTGCGACGGCGTGCGCGATAACTTTTCGCTTCTGCTCAGACCGCCATGCGTCCAGTCTCTCGGGCGTCCACCGCGGTGCCGCCCGCATCAGGCGATGGAACCTGAGCGCCTTGACCGGGAAGAAGTAGTTACGGTACTTGAAAGTAATCATTCGCGCCGTGTCCTGCCGCGCTGCCTGCCGTTGTTACCCGGTATCCCGTTGAACGAGACCAGGTGCGTAGTCTAATGGAATATCCTTCCGCCGGGCACCGCATTGCGACAGTGCATTTTCAGATCAGATCACATTTCTGCAAAGAAAACCGACAGGCGGGCGCAATAACTGACCAGGTGCATTGCATTTTAAGGTCGGCACGTGTAAACGGAGGATCGCAAGAAAGAGCACATTGTCGGCGGCAGAAGTACCAGAGGGTTCTCCGCAGAGTTTCAGACTTGCATAGACCGACGGACTTCCGAACTTATGCGCAAGTGGATTGTTCACGCAGACGACTTTGGGGAAACTCAGGAGATAACGCGCGGTATCGTGCTTGGCATGGAGTCGGGCATGGTATCGAGTACGTCGATAATGGCTAATATGCCGGGCACTGACGACGCTCTCGGAATAGCCAGTCACTGGGAGGGCGACCAGAGCTTCGGCGTGCATCTGAACTTCTGCGAGGGCACGGCGCTTTCCGGCGCCAGTACGTTGACGAGTGCAGATGGCTCGTTTCTCCCGAAACGAAAACTGTTTCTCAGAGCCGTGACCGGCAGATTGCGGGATGAGGACGTCGAGCGTGAAGTGCGTGCGCAGCTGGATCGAGTGGGCTCGGCAGGAGTGAAGATCTCACACATCGACAGCCACAAGCACCTGCACCAGTTGCCTGTGATCCGACGCGTCGTGGCGAGGCTTCTGCCGAAGTACGGTATCGATCGTGTGCGCAGTACGCGGGAAGAGGGCTTGTGGCGCCGGACGCAGAGTCCCCAGGTCAACGCCTACCGGCTGGTCCGTATGCTCATGGCGCGACAGGCATGGAAACTCTTCGATGCATCCGGTCTTCGATCTCCGCAGGCGTTTATCGATATCGCGAAAATAATGAAGAACGATTCGGAGTCGCCGGTCCAGGAAGTAGGGGCCGATCCCGGTCCGGTCGAAGTGGGCTGCCACCCGGGAACCGAACGGGCTGTCGAAGAGAAGCCCGGCAGCTGCGACCGCTGGGCGGAACTACAGTTTCTGACGTCACCGCGTTTCAGGCAGATCCTGGATGCGAACGAGATCAGCATCGTGACTTACTGGGACGTCTGAAATGCGAATTCTGATGATCGTTCCACAGGCCTTCTATACAACGCGCGGCACGCCGATGAGTGCGTATCACCGGACCCGTGAACTGGTAGAGATGGGGCACGATGTCGACATACTGACTTACCCGATCGGCGACCCGCCACCGAACCTCGATATCCGGGTGTATCGGTCGGCCGGTCCGCATTTCTATTCGACCATCAAGTCCGGGCCGTCGAAGCGCAAGATCTGGTTCGACTTCCTGCTGTTGTTGAATCTTCTATACCGGCTTGCCCGCACTCGCTACGACGCGCTGTATACGCACGAGGAAGCTGCTTTCATCGTGCGGATGATCAAGCCGCTGGTCAGGAAGCCGTACGTCTACGACATGCACTCGAGTTTGCCGCGGCAGATCACCGACTGGAAGTTCAGCAGTAAGAAGTGGGTGACTCAGCTGTTTGAATTCGTCGAGCGGCAATCGGTTAAGGAAGCAGCGTCTGTCGTCGCTATCTCGCCGGCCGTAGCGGAAGCGGCGAAGGAAGCGTGGCCGCAAGCGGAGCCGATCATCATCGTGAACTACTTCGGTAGCGAAAAGGCAACGCAGGAAGCAGGCGCGGGCATCCGCGACAAGTATGGGATCGACGAGGACGCCAAAGTCGTCCTTTACACGGGCTCATTCGTTGCGCTGCAGGCGCTGGATATGCTGATCGACGCCGTGCCTCATGTGCTCGAGGCGGCGAACGACGCCGTCTTCCTGCTGGTTGGCGGCACTCCGCCAGAGATCGAGTCGCTTCGAAAGCAGGCTGCAGAACTCGGTGTCGAAGGTAGCGTGGTATTCGTCGAGAGCCGGCCTCAGTCGGAAATGCCGGCCTTCCTGGCCGCCGCGGACGTTCTGGTTTCGCCGCGGATTCAGGGGATCAATCCGCCCGGCAAGCTGTTTTCCTACCTCGACTCGGGACGGCCGGTTGTTGCGACCAACTGCCTTGTCCATAATCAGCTCATCGATGACTCGTGTGCAATGCTGAGTGAGCCGAATGCAAGGGCATTCGCGGAATCGGTGAGTGCCGTGTTGAACGACCAACAACTGGCGCAGGAACTGGTGGTGGGGGCGAACAAATTCATCGAAGAGTATTGCAGTCCCGCCGTCAGGGAAGCAGCCTACGGCGCCCTGGTCGGGGAACTGCAAGCCGCGTGTGGCGGAGCCAAATAGCATGGACCTGTCGGTAGCCGTTCCGCTCTACAACGAAGAGGAAAGCCTCGTTCCTCTCTACAACGCGATCAAAGAGGGAGTGGAAGGGCTCGGGCTCGAGTACGAAATCATATTCGTCGACGACGGCAGCCGGGACAGGACATTCGAGATCGCGCGCGACCTTGCCTCGAAGGACAAAGCGCTCAAGGTAGTGAAGTTCCGGCGTAACTACGGGCAGACGCCGGCGATGTCGGCCGGTATCGACATCGCGAAGGGCGACGTAATCGTCACGATGGACGGTGACCTGCAGAACGATCCGCGCGACATCCCGAATTTCCTCGAGAAGATGGCCGAGGGATACGACATCGTCGTCGGGTGGCGGCACAAGCGCCAGGACAAGCTGGTTACCCGCAAGATCCCGTCGAAGATCGCCAACTGGCTGATCGGCAAAGTCACCGGCGTGCCGATCAAGGACAACGGCTGTTCTCTGAAGGCGTATCGCCGGGCGATCATTCAGAGCGTGCCACTGTATTCCGAAATGCATCGCTTCATTCCGGCGATGACGTCGCTGTCCGGTGCGCGAATCGCCGAAATCAAGGTTCGACATCACGCAAGACAGTTTGGCGAGTCCAAGTACGGCTTGTCCCGAATCTACAAGGTGCTCATCGACCTGATGACGATAAAGGCGATCGTTTCGTTCGGTGCCCGCCCGATGTACTGGTTCGCGCTCCTGGCCGTGCTTCCCGGGCTAATAGGAATCGCCTGCCTCGTATATGGTTTCGCGGCGGTCTTTGCCGGGAATCCGTTGCCGATATCGATTGCCGGCTCCGGCGTCCTGTTCGCCGCTCTGTCGTTTACGTTGCTGCTGACCGGCGCGCTGTGCGAGCTCATCTACCGGACCGGCGACATCGATCTGGTGCGCCTGGCGCAGTTGGGTACGGAAACCCGGTGACATACACACGATTAGCCCCCTGGATTTGAATGACCATGAGTGACCGCTATGAGCTTACCGTCGTCGTGCCCGTCTCGGGACGCGTCGACAACACGCTGGAGCTGCATCGGGACTACGCGGCCGCGTTCGACGAGGCGGAGTGTCGCGTGGAGTTTATCTACGTGCTGGACGGCGAGTATCCGGGCGTCAGGAAGCTGTTGGGCGAGTTGCAGAGCGAGCACGACAACATCAGGGTAATACAGCTCGGACGGTGGTTCGGTGAAGCGACGGCGCTGCGCGCCGGTTTCGATCGGGCCGGGACCGACTGGGTGATGACACTGCCGGCCTACTATCAGGTCGATCCGAAATCCATCGTTCAGTTGCTCAATCATTCCACCGGTGCCGATCTGATCCTCGGTCGGCGTTGGCCCCGGGCGGATTCGCGTCTCAACCAGTTTTTGACCAAAGCCTTTCACCGCGTTGTCAGCTTCCTGACGGGAACGCATTTCAACGATCTCGGCTCCGGCTGCCGCCTGATAAACAAGCAGGTCATCGAGGAAGTGCCTGTCTACGGCGATCAGCACCGGTTCCTGCCGATCCTTGCCCACAGCCGCGGCTTCAGCGTCGTCGAGGTCGATCTGCCGCAATCGACGAAGGAGACGTTCCGCCGGTTTCCCGGGTTCGGCGTGTTACCGCGCCGCGTTCTGGATCTGATTACGGTTTTCTTCCTGGTCAAGTTCACCAAGAAGCCGCTACGCTTCTTCGGTCTGATCGGAGCGGCGGCTGCCGGTCTTGGGCTGCTGTTGCTGGTAGCGATTACCGCGCAACGCCTGTTTTTCGGCGTGCCGCTGGCGGATCGTCCCGCCTTGTTGCTCGCATCGCTGTTGGTAGTACTTGGGGTGCAGCTTCTCGCGATAGGTCTGGTCGGGGAGATCGTCATCTTCACGCACGCGACCCAGTTAAAAGAGTACACCGCCGCCGAAATCGTCAATCGCGACGGTGACGACTAGATCCGGGTGCCGATTGGCGCCGTTTTCCGGCTTCCCAATTCGGATGCAAGTTCTTGTTTTGCCGAAAGAACCCGCTGCTGCGGCGCGATTCTTGACAGCTTGAGCGCGCATCCGTAAAGTGCCCCGCTCTGTGGGGCTATAGCTCAGCTGGGAGAGCGCTTGCATGGCATGCAAGAGGTCGGCGGTTCGATCCCGCCTAGCTCCACCAGTTCCCTTCGGCCGTATTCGGGTCGTCTGCACTACTCCCAATGTCGGATCCGCGTCGTGATCGGGTTTCCCGGCTGGCCCGGCACCTGCCGGACCGGAGCGCCAGCTATAGCCTGTTCTTGCGATTAGACGCCAAGTCACTGAAACGGCTAGAATACTGCAGCATTTCGCAATGCAGCATAGGTATGCCGTCCGCGGCGGGAAACCGATAGCATGGAATACTCTTCGAGGGATTCGAGCAAGCACGGTGCGTCCGACTCGCCGCGGCGGGAAGAACGCGTCGTCTACGTAATGCCTGACCAGGAGGCATGGCGGCAGGACGACGACTCGATCGATCTGGCGAACGTCTGGAACACTCTCTGGCGCAATAAATGGACGGTTGCCGCGATCACAGCGGTATTTGCCATTGGCTCGATAGGGTACGCGCTGACGCTGACTCACTGGTATCGATCCGGGATGCTCCTGGCACCGGCGGGCGAGGAAACCGTCAACACCGGTATCTCGGGGCAGCTCGGCAGCCTGGCGGGTCTGGCAGGTATCTCGATCAGCACGGGCGGCAGCAGTGTGGAGGCGCTTGCGGTCATGAAGTCGCGTGACTTTACGCGTGCGTTCGTCGAGGAGCAGGACCTGCTGCCGGTTCTGTTCGCGGACAAGTGGGATGCTGAGGCTGGCCGATGGATCGAAGAGGATCCCGAACTCTGGCCCGACGCCGCCGATGGAGCGCGGGTTTTCGACAAGAGTCTCCGCAGAATCTCCCAGGACCGCGAGACTGGTATGGTCACCGTATCCGTCGACTGGACCGATCCCGAACTGGCAGCGCAGTGGGTGACGCTGATGGTGAAGCGCCTGAACGACGAGATGCGTGCGCGCGCTCTCGAAAAGGCCGAAGCCAATGTCGCGTACCTCCAGTCGCAGATCTCCGCAACCAGCGTGATCGCTCTCGAGCAGGCTGTGGGTCGTCTGCTCGAACGTGAGCAGCAGAAGCTGATGTTGGCGCGTGGCAACGAGGAATATGCGTTTCGCGTAATTGACAGCGCCGAAGTGCCTGAGTCGCCGTTTCGGCCGAACCGCAGATTGATGGTGATCGTAGCTACGCTGTTCGGTGGACTGCTGGCCGTATTTTTCGTGCTGGCCAGGGGCTTCGTCCGTCAGCGTGGCGCCGACGACGCATCCGACGCTCCGGCATAGCGGCGAGGCCTGACTTCAACTCGCCCGACGCCGCCTGATCAGGCGGCCGCAAGCACATCCAGTATTTTCCCGGCGGCTTCCCCGTCGCCGTAAGGTGCGCCCGTCGTGCCGACACTGCCGAGAGCAGACCTGATCGATGCGGCGATGTCAGCCTGACCCGGCGGCGCGAGACGATTCCATCCCATCTCTACCAGTTCAACCCACTCGGTCTCGTCACGCAGCGTCACGCAAGGCGTGCTATGAAAAAAAGCCTCCTTCTGTACGCCGCCGGAGTCAGTCGCAATGACGGTTGCGCCGCGCTCCAACATGACCATGTCCAGGTATCCGACGGGATCGATCACACGGACGCCGTTCTTGCGTCCCAGGTAGCCGCCGGCATCGAGCAGCTTTCTCGTCCGGGGGTGGAGAGGCAAGACTACGGCGATGTCCTCCGCGATGCTTTCGAGGGCTGACGTGATCGCCTGAAGCCGGTCCGGAGAATCCGTGTTTTCCTGACGGTGAACGGTCGCCAGCACGTAGTTGTTGTCCTCGAGCCCAAGCGTCTCCAGGATCTTGCTTTCGCGATCGGCTTTGGACCCGTAGAAGAGTGCTGCGTCGAACATCACATCGCCAACCTGATGGACCTTTTCGGCGGCAACACCCTCGGCGGCGAGGTTCGCGGTGGCCGTGTCCGTCGGGGTGAGCAGCAGATCGGCTACGTGGTCGGCGACGACGCGATTGACTTCTTCCGGCATGCGACGGTTGAATGAGCGCAGACCGGCTTCGACATGAGCTACCGGGACGTGAATCTTGGCGGCGGCGAGCGCCCCGGCGAGGGTCGAATTGGTATCGCCGTAGATCAGAAGGAAGTCCGGCGGATCCCCGGTCAGAACCTCCTCGATCGCGGCCAACATTGTGCCGGTCATCTTTCCGTGCGAGCCGCCGCTTACACCCAGGTTTATGTGCGGCTCCGGTATCGCCAACTCGGAAAAAAACACTTCTGACATGTTCCTGTCGTAGTGCTGTCCGGTGTGGACGATAGTTTCATAGATGCCCGGGTGTTTCCCAAGTGCGCGCGATACGGCAGCGGCCTTAATGAACTGCGGCCTGGCGCCGATTATTGTCGTAATCTTCATCCAATGCTTCTGTAGACATCGAGCAGCGCCTTGCCGGCGCTGCTCCAATTGTAGGTCTGCAATACAGCCTCTCTGCCCGCAGCTCCCATTGAGGCGCGACGGTCACCGAGTGCGTGCATTTCCCCGAGCCGCTCGGCCAGCGACTGTGCGTTCCCGGATTCGTAAACGAATCCGCATCCGGCGTCGCGGACAATACGCTCGAGTGGCGCACAGTTCGAGACGACTACCGGTAAGCGGCGCCACATGTACTGGAATAGCTTGTGTGGAACTGTCGCGTCCGTGTGCGCTGATTTGACATGCGGAACCAAGCCAACGTCGGCTTTGCTCATGAGAAGTTCGGCTTCCTTGCGAGGCAACCATTGCGTTAGTGTCACGTAGTCGCCCACGCCGAGCCTGGCCGCGTGCCGTTCGAGGTGCGTGAGGTCTCGGCCCATTCCGCCGACGAGTTGGACGTGCATTCCGGCACGGACCGCGTCGGGCAGGATTGCAACTGCGTCGAGAACCGTCTCGAGATCGCGCGTCTCACCGAAACCACCTGCATACACGACGGACAATCGACTATTGAGCTCTCCGGACGGCGGAGAAGGAGGATCGCTGTCCGACTCTGTATCGAACGTCGCGTAGTTCCCTACGACGGCAATCCGCTCTTTGGATATGCCCATGCCAACCAGTCGCTCTGCTGCCTCCTCGATCACCACTATGACACGGTCTGCCTTCGGTACGACACGCGATTCATAGTCGCGCCAACGTGAAATCGATACCAGTAATCGCGATGCGAGCGCGCCGAAAGACGGCAGCTCGTACCATGGGCGTCCACGCGAGACCTCGAGCAGTGCCGGGTAGTTCTCGTGCAGGTCCGCGACCACCGGCAGATTGAGCCTGGTAGCCACGTGCAGTGCCGGTCCGAGTAACGGCAGGTCGTGAACGTGCAGTACATCTGCTTCGATGTCGGTCGCGAACCGCTCGATCTGGGCTTCCCAGAGGGCGGAGGCCTGCCTCGACATCAGGCTCAGCTGACCACGCCAGCGCTGGCCCGGAGAGAACACACGCCGAATGCCAAGGCCGTTCCATTGCTCCGCCGCGGCCTGGTTGCCCCGCCGTGGGCAAAGCAGGAACACATCGTGGTGTTCATTCAGCGTCATGTGCTCCTTCTCAACACGAATGTCCGGAGGGAACTCCGTGAGCAGCACCATACCTATGCGCATGTCCCCTCCGATGCGGACTCGGTTCCGCTGCCTGTCGTTGCGGCAATGCTCGCCAATGCCAACAGCATCCATGCCTGACCCCAGCGCAGGTATGGAATTCTGACCGGATGAACCTTACCGGCGCGACTCCGCAGTCCGGCGTAATACCAGCCGCCGTCACTCAACATGTTCTCCTGAATGAAACGAAATGTCGGTTCCAGGGCCTGCCGGCCACCGAACGATTGCGCCAGCTGATTGATGCAGAGCAGCGCCTCGGCGCACGAATGCACGTCGATCGGAAATCGCGCATTCGGTGTAAACCTTGGAGCGCCATCGGGATCGAATAGTCTGTCGAGATAGAAGTCGTACGCCCGCTGTAGCGGCTTGGCAATGTGCTGTGCATCCGTGCAGCGCAGCACTGTATGCAAGTGCCGGAGCACGAAGCCGGTGTGGTAATGGTCGACGACGGTCGGAGGCTCGGAGCCCCAATAGTAGAAGGAACCGTCGTCGTTCTGTTCGTCAAGCGCGTAGCCGACCGATCGCAAGGCCAGTTGCAGGCAGTCCTCGTTGCCGGTAATGCGGCCGAACTTTGCCAGAAACGCAGCCGCAAACAGATTGGCGTTGTGAACCTTGAAGTCGTCGAGCGGCGTATAACTGAAACAGAGTCTGTCCTCGTCGTCAACGGGCCGGTTCAACCCCCGCGTTATGAATTCGGCGATGCCCTCGAGAATCTCCAGGCTTCGACCCGAATTCGTAGTTTCGTAGTGACGCAACCACGCGTCGCCCACCGTGGCTGTGACTACGACGGACGGGGTACCGCGGGGCAGAAACACGCGCGATTGCCAGTGAAAAGGGTATCCCCAGCAGATGCCCGGATAGCCCTCGCTCGGATTTTCGGCAAGCCAGCCGAGAATAGCGTCGGCCTTCGCGCGGCTTGTGCCATCGGAAGACGCTTCAGAATGTATGAGATAGGCGTTTGCCAGCAATCCCATGCCCTTCGCGTTGATTGCCTTCGGAACTCGTAGTACCCGCCGCAAGCCGGCGGGTGGCAATCGACGCTCAATCAACGCAAGTGCGCTGCGAAGTTTGCGGCTCGGCCAGTTCTGCCAGCCAAACATACGGACGTACCAGTCCTGGCCTTTAACGTCGTAGGGATCGTAGCCGGCCCAGCCATTGTCGGTAATCCAGTTGTCCAGTGCGTCGAACGCACGATCCGCGTCATTTCGGAGCATTCGTGAGTTGTCTCTCGATTTCGAGGCCGATCTCGACGACCTGTTTTTGCTGCCACCAGGGGATAGGCCACTTTCCGTTATTGATGCAGTCGGCGAACGCGACGAGTTCGTCCCTGAACCCTTTGTCGCGCATCGCTGTCTTCACATCGCCATCACCGCCGTAGACCTCGAGCCGCTCATAGTCGTGGAGTATCGCCGTCTTGCCATCGACATACAGGTCGGCAGTCTCCTTCGCGTATTCGGTGCTTCCGGCTGCCGAGTAGGTCAACGACGCGACCGAGCCGTCTGTAAAACGGATGGTCGCAATGAAGTTGTCGTTTCGTCGATAGTGCTCCGAAGCGGGTGCAATCGACGTTGCCGAGACGCTTGCAACTTCGGTATTTGCCAGGAACGTAAACAGGTCATATATGTGACAGGCCTCACCGAGATTCCGGCCGCCGCCTTCGGGACCGTGCACCCAATGATCGGCGGGAATGAACCCCGCGTTCATCCTGTAGTTGACAATGAACGGTCCGCTGCGCCCCCGGAGCAGGCTGCCTAACCCGACTCCGTATGGGGAGAATCGTCTGTTGTAGCCGGTCATGAGCATCGGCGTCTCGTCCGAGTTCGTGAGATATTCGTCGAGCGATTCCAGGTCTTCCTTCGTCAATGCTGTCGGCTTTTCGACGAGCACGTGCTTGCCGGCCTGCAAGGCGGCGAGAGCCATGCTTGCGTGTAAATTGTGCCGTGTCGCGACGATGATCGCATCGATATCCCGGTCTTCGAGCATCTCGTCGAAGTCTGTCGACGCCGTGACGGCGCCAAAGCGTTTCGCTGCGGCAGTTGCCGTCGGGCCGGACCTGCTCACCACCGTACGCAGTTCGAAGCGGTCGCCGAGACTTTTGAGGTTTGGCAAGTGATTCGCTTGCGCGAATGCTCCCGCGCCCACGACGGCGACCCGGATCGTGCCCGGCGATGGCGTCGACTTGCTTGCAACCCGAATGCTTCGAACAGGCGCGGATTCGTGCTCCGGGTACGTGAGTAGCACCATCAACGGCTTCTGACCGTCAGTGCTCAATGACGCGTAGGCGGCTGGTGCATCATCGACAGGGTGGCGCGCGGTGATCATCGATCCCACGTCGACTCGACCGTCCTCGATCTGTCGCAGGTATTCCGCCATATTACGGTTTTCGGTCCAGCGAACGTACGCGGGCGGGTAGTCGTAACCCAGCTCTTCGTATCGGTAGTCGTAGCGGCCAGGCCCGTAAGACGTCGAAATCAGGAAATCGATTTCTTTTTCGTAGAAGTCTCTGCGGTTCAGAGTTAGTCCGACATCGCCTACGAGTACGACGCGGCCCTTCTTGCGACACACCTGGAATGCCTGCGAAACCACAGCATCGGACATCGTCGCTGCGGTGATGATCACGCCATCGGCTCCAAGGCCGTCTGTCAGCCGCGCGACGTGCTCGAGTTCGGTTTCCACCGACGGGTCGATACCCAGTTCCATCCCGAATTCCCGCGCCAGGTCGATGCGTTCCGGCGCGGGGTCGACGCCTATGACACGGCAGCCATTCGCACGTAGCAGCTGAACCGTCATTTGGCCAAGGATACCGAGGCCGGCAACGACGAAAGTCTCTCCGAGCGTCGGTGATGCGCGGCGTACGCCCTGTAGTGCGATGGCACCCAGCGTTACCGTGGATGCCGCGTCGAACCCGACGCCGTCGGGCACGGGTACGCACAGATTACGGGGTACACGGATGTATTCGGCATGCACGGCGTATCCGCCGCCGGCGCAGGCTACGCGGTCGCCGACTGCAAGGCCGCTTACGTCGGAGCCGGTTTCCACGACGACACCAGCCGCCGAGTATCCCGTCTGCCGCGCCTCGCTGCGTTTTTGCTCGACGAACTCCCAAGTGCGGCGGACGCCCTTGTCCAACGCCATACGGGCCGCCTTGGCGACCTGCTCGGGTCGGTAGAGAGCACGGCGCCA
Organism: Woeseiaceae bacterium; assembly: GCA_028277185.1. Classification (GTDB taxonomy): domain Bacteria; phylum Pseudomonadota; class Gammaproteobacteria; order Steroidobacterales; family Woeseiaceae; genus UBA1847. The sequence goes on along the minus strand of JANQGQ010000011.1, from coordinate 43,022 downwards.
TAGAGGAACGCCGCTTGCTCTTACGCCGCTCATCTCCGTTCCCACGGAGAGGCAGGATGCCGACACCTTGACGAGCACCTCGCCCTGGCCGACCGTAGGCGCCGGCACCTCCCTGACAACGGCTTCGCCCTGGGAAACCAAAACCTGCTTCATGTTCTTTCGCCCGGCAATCTGGATGGGTGCGCTACGCTGAGCAATCCGACGAACAACCAGAAGAGCAGCGTGCTCGGCGGGTAGGTGAAGGAATGCCCGTACAGGCCGAAAAAGAGAACGCCAAGTACGAATATGAGCATACTGCCCAGCAGGGTGCGGTCGCGGTCGGACTTGCAGCGCTTGATCTTCCCGAGGCTTTTGCGTAGCCAGAGAAACCAGCCGCCGACAATCAAGGTGAAGCCGACGATCCCGGTATTGTGCAGCGCTTGCACTAAGTAATTGTGGAACTGGGCTTTCGTCGCCCAACCCGTGGAGTACGCTTCGACCTCGGCTCCCAGTCCGTGCCCGAGCAGGGGGCGTTGCGACCATGCTTCGATCGCAGCACTCCATATTGCGAAACGACCGCCGCTAACGTCGCCGTAGATCGTTCCCGACGTGGAAATCCGTTCCTTGAGAAAGAAGTATCGAAATATCGACTCGATCAGCCCGTCGGTAATGAAGTTGATCGCGGCTATCGCCGCGATCATCGCGAGCAGCAACGCAACGCCGATTGCTGCAACTCTGAGTTTGAACCGACTCAGTATCCAGTTCAGGGACCGGGGATTGAAGTATCCAGCCAGAATAAACGTCAACCCGACCGTAAACCCGAATAGCACGATCATCGGCTTCGCAAACTTGAAAAGGAAAGGCAGCGATACGAGGGCTAGTCCGACAATCGCCCAGTTACTGCCGTAGAGCAGCTTCAATGTGAAATATGCAACAAGGAACGTGCTGGCGAGCAGAGACGCATTGTGTGCCCCTAACAGCGCCACGAGCAACAGGAGCAACGTAGCCGGTATCACGAATCTTTCGACGACTTTGTACGACTTGAGTTGCGAACCGAAGTAGAGCACTGGCGGCAGGGACAGGGCAGCGAATGCCATTTCCCGAAATTCCTGCAGAGCCCAGCTGTTTCCCGCGAGCGCCCCGTAAACGAACCATACCGTGTAGACGCCCAGTGTCAGCAACACCGCGCGCACATCTGTGAAGATGCTCTTTCGAATTCGAAAGCTCCTGTTGCCGATCGACAGGAACAGCAACAAGTTGCCAATGAAGATGAACCAGATTTCGCTCAGAAACAGGTGATAGCCGATGAATCGCCGCGTTGAAAACGGCGAGTGAGCAGCACTCGCCGCGGTCTCGAAGAACATCGCTTCTACGACGATCAGCCCGATGCCGATGACAAAGAATACAGGTGCGATCGAGCCTATAGGTACGACGACCGGCCGCCGCACATACATGGACTCGTCCAGTTTCCTGAGCAGTGTGCTCATTGAGCGCTGGCCCCGCAATCCAATGCCAGATCACTGATGCCCACGGCATCACGCGTGTGAGTGTCAGCAAGGTAGTTCACTTGCCGGCTCCCTTTGCGCTCAGCACACGGTCGTACACTTCCATGACGGACATTGCGTAGTTCGTTGCGTCAAACGCGGCGCGTGCCGCACGATATCCTGCCTCGCCCATGGCTTCTGCGGTAGCCGGTTGCTCAAGCAGCAGACAAAGCTTCATCGCCAACTCGTCCGCATCGCCAGGTTCGGCCAAAAGGCCAGTTACTCCGTCGTCCAGCACTTCCTCGATTGCTTCGATTCTCGAGCCGACAACCGGGAGACGCATCGCACCTGCTTCGGTTACAGCCCGCGAGAAATGGGGCATGACGAACGGAGCGACCACAATATCCGATGCGCGATAATATGTCTCGACTTCGGAGGTGAACGGAAGTCTGATGATAGCCGACTCCAGGTTGCATTCGTTGATGATGTGTTCGGCATGTAGTCGGTTCTTATCCCGTGGGTGCGGCTTGCCGGAGATGCCGGGAATGATTGTCCGTACATCCGGGTGTTTGTCGCGAACCCTGGCAAAGGCCTCGAGGTAGGGTACGATTCCCTTGATATCCAGCATCGAGCCACCAGGGAAAAAGAGTATCGGGATACCTTCCGGTACGCCCAAAGACTGCCGCGCGGCTCCCTCGTCACTGGGCCGGAACCTGTCGAACGGGATGGGATCGTAAAGGATTTCGTGCTTGACCGTCGGTACCGGGAAGCGTCGTCTGCCGTCCTGGCAAATGTAGATAATGTAGTCGAGCTCGCGGGCGAGGGAGGCCAGCCAGCTTTTCCGAAGACCCAGATGGCCGGCGTTTACCGATTCACGAACATGCTGCACAACCGGAACCCCGGATGCCTTGGCTACCGATGCGAGCGGCAGGAGAGACACCCCGTTCAGGTGCACGATATCCGGTGATATGTCGGCAAGCAGTTTCCTGAATTCCTTCCGCGCGGCCGGTTGGCGAAGCATGCTCCATTGCAGGAACTTTGCCACACCGCGCGGCGTATAGAGCTTCCAGCTCCGGGACGTATGAACAAATGGGGCTGAAGCAAAGTCGAGCAACTCGAAACTGTGCCGGACAAAAAAGTCCCGCGCTCCTTGCAGCGCGAAGTTGCAGGCAACCATCGGGCTGTAGCGATTCCGATCGAGGTTTTCGATCATGTACAGCAGGCTGTTGGCCGCGCCACCGCCGCCACTACCGTGATGTACGAGTAATACTCTGGCTGGTCCGGTCATTGTTTTCCGGTAGCCAGGTGATACGCATCGAGCAATGCAGACCGCTGAGCTGGATAATCCATTTCCTCCGATCTGTATGCCAACACTTGCTCGACCAGGGTCTCGTAGCTGTCGTCGTTCACACTCAAATCGCTCAGAGTATTCCGCAAAGCTACAGCATCGTGTGACGAGTATGTACTGCCAAGGCCATGGCGAGTGATGATGCCGTCCAGTTCCTCCATGTCCGTCGACAGTACTGGCAGGCCCGCTTCCATGCACTGAAAGAACTTGTTCGGCAGGCAGATTCTGTGGTTTACGGTGGTGGTCGGATACGGAAACAGCGCAAAGTGATATCGCTCGAGAATGGAACCGATACTCTGCGGACTGTACGGACCACAGATCTGAATGTTCGAAATGCCTTCGTGCACCAGCAGCTCCTCGACCGCAGTTTGATAACGGGCGGATCGATAAATGCCGTAGATATCGAACTGAATGCGCGCGTTCCGGCCGATGGTCGAGAGAAGCGGCAGCTCCAGTCGTCCGGCATCTATCAAGCCGAAATAGACGATTCGAATCCTGCCGTGCGACAGCTCCCGGCGCCGGTAGGCGATGTCAGAGGCAGATGAAATCGCATCGCGCTCCCGAAAGTCCGCCGAGTAGTTCCGGATCGTAAATACCGGTGCAGTGCTGTACATTTCGCCGTAGATTCGCCGCATACCATCTGACACGACGAGAATCGGTACTTTCCGCTTTACGAGTCGCCGCTCCAGAAACTCCTTGATGTTCCAGCCTCCCAGGCGGCTTCGCGACCGTTCGCCTTCGTGGAAGTAGTCGTGTGGGTCCCAAACCGCGGGCCGGCCCAAAACCACCGACCAAAACGCGACGGCCCACAGCGACGAATTCTCGTGAGCATGTAACAGGTCCGCACGGCTTCGCCATAGCCCCCAGAACATCGCGCAAGTGTTGCTAACCCGCCGGATTAAACTGCGGAGGCGGCGGACAGGCACCGAGTCATTGTCGCGGAACCGCGGTCTGTGCGGAAGGGTATACACTTTGCCATCGACTTCGTCCGCACGCGCCATGTCACTCGGCAGCGCCTGGAGGTGCAAGAGCTCATTTCGCCAGGTGGAGGACGTATAGCCGTACTGCAACGCCAGTCGATTGCTGCTCGCCGATGTGACTGAAGCGACATGAAGAACCACGGGAGAGTCCTTCTGATCTGCATCACCCATTGATCACTGCCTTGTACAGCGAGCGTTGTGAGTCGTCGACGAGTTGCGTGTTGTGCCAGAGGAGCGAAAATTCTCCGTCGACACTGCGACAGGCGTCTTTTAGCGATACGAGTGTTTCTGCAGCGGCATTGGTGATACCCATGCCCATGTATCGCTGGTCGATGACGCTGGATTCCATTGCAATCAACGGTTCGATTCGCAAGTCGAGCGCAGTAGCGGTGACCGGGTCAAATGCCTGATAGCCCTTGCACGTTCCACATCGGAACCCGGCCGAATCTGCGAACGACAGCGTCGCGTCGGCGCGAATGCCGGCCGCGACGAGTGCGTGCATCGATGCGGGCGTCCGCCAGCGCAGATAGTGCATACGACATCGCAGCGGGCCGACGTCGATGCCTTCCTCCGCGCATACGGCTGCGAGCCGCGCGGCCTCTGCTTTGAGACGGGATTCGGAATCGAATGCCAAATAGCTGCCGTGTAAGCCGATCGAATGCCCCCTACGTGAGATATGCCGCAACAGGGCCCTGATAGCCGGGTGGCCAACGTCGTAGGCAGGATCGAAGCGTTCGTGACCGCGGCCGCACACGACGTAAAAGACGCTGCGTTGGCCGAGGCGCTCCGACTGATCCATGATCCAGTCAAACGTATTGTACGGATCGCCTGCCTGCAACTCGCGACGGCTCCGGAATCGCAGCCGCAGCTCGCTGGCCGCTCTTGCCGGCTGCCGACGCTTCACGCAGTCGCCCGCCGCTCGTCGCAGCGACGTCGCCCAGGGCATAAACGCGTAGTAGCTCGGTGAATCGATGTCGTGGCTCAGAGACTGGCGGAACCTGGCCTGGCGGCGCTTCAGAGTGGGCCAGATTCGCGCAATTGCTGCCCAGAGTATCTCGATGTACTCGTCGACGATTGGCCGCGCCAGAAAGCCGCGATTGCCGGCCAGCGACGCATGCGACGGGAATCGCTCGTGGGCGTCGCGGTCGCCCGGCAAGGTTTCTTCTGTACGCGAGAGCATAAAAAACGCCGAACCGATGACGTCGAGGTCGAGCCGACCGCCGTTTTCTGAGTGCAGTTGGAAGCCGCCGTTGCCGAACAGTACCGGAACCGAGTCCGACACCAGTCGGTTGCGGAGTTCCGGCATCGGCGGTTTCCACGACGTGTCGACATGTGCGGGGATCGGCGGCTCGCTGCCGTCGGCTCGTTGCCCGAAGTACTCGTTGGCCAGCGTAAGGTGTTTGTCTGCATTGACGAGTCGGAAATCCGGGCGCTCGACTTCCTCGAGCGACACCTCGATCCCCAAGCGGTCCCGGAATACGACGTCCGAGATCCAGGCGAGTTCGGCACGGTGTCCGCGCGGGACCTCGAAGCGGAATGCAGACGTGCTCATGAGGTCCCGTCGAATTGCCCGCACGCAAGCAAATCCCGCCAGACCAAGGCGAAGTAGGTGCCGACCAGGACGCCCGCGGCAACAATGAGCGGGATGCCGCCGCCTGCCTGCGAATCGATAAGGACAAGGGTGAGAGCAAGTCCGATGCCGAGCAACAGAGCTTTCAGGATTCCGTAGTCAAGGACTGATAGCGCTCTTACGCCCGAAAGGCGGACGATGTGGATTATCAGGCCGCCGTAGACGACGATGCCTGTAATCGAAAATAGCGCCAGAGCAAGCCGTACGTCACCATACCAGGTGCCTACGCCGATCGAAACGAGTCGCGAGGCGAATATCGCGATCTGCACGACAAGCCCCTGCGCTTGCTTTGACAGAACACCGAAGAGGGTACTCAGGGGCGACGAAATGAACCACACGAACGCCCATGGGCTGAGTATTTGCGCATACACGCCTGCCTCGCTCCAGTTCCCGCCGAACACGACCGCAAACAGGTCTTCGCCCGCGATGGCGAGCGCAATCATGGGTGCGAGGCCGGCGATAGCGAGCATCTTTAACAGGTTCTGCACGAGCGGCGCGAGCTCGCCGCGGAGATTCGCTTCGGCGGCACGCTGATGGAAGACCCGGCCGATGGCACCGCCGATCAGGCTCATGGGCATTTGCAGGATGCGAAAACCAAGCGCGTAGAAGCCGGCTATCGCGGGCGAGAAGAATACGCCGAAAAGCAGAATCGGTAGCTGCCAGCTCACGGTATTGAGGAGCGCCGCCCACGTGCCGAATATCGGAAACCGCCGATGCTGGCGGGCGCCCGCGGCTATCTTGCGTCGATCGTAACTCTCGAGCAAGAACCGTCCGTTATCACGGATGATCTGTCCCGCCAGAACGAGGGCTGCGAGCAGATTGCCGGCGATGGCCCCGACGATCATCACTGAACCCGTCGTAAACCCAGCGGCCCCTGCCGAAATGACGCCGACAGTACCGGAAGCACGGCCCGTGATCTCGGCGACGGACTGGCGTGTGAAGTGGCGGGTGCGGGTATTCCAGTACTTGAGTGCGGAGAATGCGCCGTGCACGAGCACAGCGAAGGGAAGGAGCCACAGCAGCGACCCGATTTCCGGTGCGTTCAGCCACGCTACGACGTTCGATCCGACGAGCCAGACGCCAAGCCCCGTAACGCCGGCAACGATCATCGCCGTTCGCAGGCTCAGCCACAGCAGGTTAGCGGCGTCGCTGTCGTCCTCAGGGAGCACGATAGACAGTTCGTAACGCAAGCAAGCGACGATGCCCAGTATCAGAGTCAACGACGCAAACAGCGCGGCGACGCCGTAAGCTTCCGGCGCAAACAGCCGGGTAACTATCGGCGCCGAAACGACCCCGATGAGCTGCGCCAGTCCCGTACCCGTCGCCAGGCGGAAGACGTCGCCGCGAAAGCTCGATTGGCGTCGTTCCGGTTTCCTCGCTGTCGACCCGGTCGACGTCACGCGATGACTTCTCCAAATCGTGTGACGATGTCGGCCTGCGTATCGGCGTCGAGGTAGGCGTGCATCGGCAAACTGATCACCCGGCGTGACAAGGAACTGGCCTGCGGAGTCTCGCCGGCCTCGCCGAATTGCTTGTACGCGGGTTGCTCGTTCAGCGGTGTCGGGTAGTGAACTGCCGTCGGTACGCCAGCCTCCGTGAGGCGTTGCTGCAGCGCATCGCGGTCGTCAACCATGATCGTGTATTGTGCATACACCGAATCCCGGTCCGGTCGCACCGTGACGCTCGCAATCCCTATCTCGTCGAGCGCCTGCCGGTACCGTGAGCCCACCGTCTTGCGTTGCTCGATTTCCCAGTCGAAACGATCAAGCTTCGCGAGCACAACGGCACATTGCAACGTGTCCATTCGCCCGCCGACACCGATTCGCGTGTGCACGTAGCGAGCGCTCTGCCCGTGCACGCGGATTTCGCGGGAAGCCTGGGCCAGGTCGTCGTCGTCAGTGAATATCGCACCGCCATCGCCGTAGCAGCCGAGTGGTTTGCTCGGAAAGAAACTCGTGCACGCCAGCCTGGAGAGTGCGCAGCTCCTGCGGCCTTTGTAGGTGGCGCCGAAACTCTGCGCGGCATCCTCTATGACCGCAATGCCATGCCTTGCGGCAATTTCGTTGATCTCATCCATATCCGCGCATTGGCCGTAGAGGCTGACGGGAATGACGGCCCTCGTTCGGGCAGAAATTTTCGCCTCGAGCTGCGATGCGTCGATATTGCAGGTATCGGGCTCGACGTCGACGAAAACCGGCGTCAGACCCAGGAGGACGATGACTTCGACCGTGGCAATGAACGTAAACGGCGTGGTGATGACTTCGTCGCCCGGTTCGAGATTCAGTGCCATCAGGCTAATGAGCAGAGCTTCGGTACCGCTCGCGACCGAAATGCAGTGCGGAACGCCGGCATAGTCCGCGAGTCGCGTTTCCAGTTCCGCGACTTCAGGTCCCATGATGTAGCGTCCGTGCGCCAGTACGCCGTCGATACGTGCGCGAAGCTGCGCGTCGATCGCCTTTTGCTGGGCGCTCAGATCGACGAAGGGAATCGGATCTCGGTGCATGTGCATTGTCCTTGTCATTGTTCCAGGGGTAGCGCGACACGGAGACCGTCGCGCGCCAAAAGATACGGGCCGGCAAGCGCAGATCGAAGCTTGCGGCCGGTGACCGGTTCGGCGATTGGGGGAGGGCTCATGCGTCGCTTTGATGCCGCTCGGGCAGCCACAGCAGGCGGTAGCGAAGGCTGCCGTCAAGATGTCGGATCGCCCCGGCGCCTCTGTCCAGGGGGGCGTTATTTGACATAAAATGGCAGCGTTCAACTTGTGAACGCGGAGGATAGCGGCATCTCCGACGCGGGGCAAGCAACCGCGACGCAAGGTCGGTGACCGCCTCCGCGAGACTGGATCATTGCTTGTGGGCATTTCCTCCGCTAGGCTTCCGCAGCCTGGCCCGGCTGCGGGAAGCGTCGTCGTGACACGCCTCCGCCCACGCCCACCCCAACGCTTTGAGCTGACATCGCCATGACCCAAAAGTATCGCGTGGACGTCGTCGACGGCGTCGAATACAAGTACGACGCGGCGTGGACCCGGAAACTGGAGGCCCGACGCCACTGGGAGTTCTACTGGTACCAGCAGAAACTCATGGAGGGACTGGTCGTCCCGGGCAAGGACGGCCTGCTCGAGATGGGTATAGGCTCGGGGTTCGCAGCAAATTACTGCCGATCCAAAGGCCTCGACGTCACAACAATCGACATCGACGACGAGAAGAAGCCTGACATCGTTGCCAACGTCGTCACGTACGATTTCGAGCGCAGCTACGACCACCTGATGGCGTTCGAGATTCTCGAGCACATTCCGTATGCCGAGTTTGAGAAGATCATTCGGAAGATCCCGCACTTCGTGCGCAAGTATGCGTTCATCTCGCTGCCCCGCAACGAGAACGTCGTTTTCAAGTTCGATCTGAAGATTCCGAGAATTCCACGCATCAACCTCGAGTGGCGCAGACTGAAAAAGGCGATCACGACGGAGGCGCATCACTGGGAAATGGACTTTGGCGAACATACGGTGGCGAGCGTCGAAGCGCTGTTCGAAGACGCCGGACTCGGCGTTGCGCGGCAGTTGACCTGCGACTATATCCGCTTCTATGCACTCGAGGTGCGCAATCCCGGTTCACGATAGGCGGTTACCGCAAGCAGGCCGCGCCGACCTATCGGCCTTCGAACACGATCGGCGTCACATACCAGTCGTGGCAGTCCAGGTTCTTGTCTTTTCCTGAAGCTGTAAGCTTGCGCGGCATGTAGCGGGCGGCCGGCGTGCGGTTGCGAAGTCGCCTCGCGAGCGATTGGCGTTGCCGTAGCCCCGATGCGATGTCGTCATTCGTACAAGAATCGCTGGTCGTCGAGACGTTGGCCCAGTTCACGCTGTTGGCGCTCAACCACGACAGAACGGAATCCAGCAGGCGCGCGAACGACCCGGCGGTCGCCGGACCGGGGACGATGTCTTCGACTACTGCGGACTCTCCATTCACTCTGACGATCGCGTAGCCTTGTTCGTTACTCAGCGCATCGCTGACGAGCGTTACATAGGATACGTACGGGTTTGTCCAGAAGCGCCAGTTCAAATCATCTTTGTCACGCCTTGGCGTCAGCCGGAAATTCCGACGATGCTCGGCCCAGAACCGGTCGAAAAACGCATCCCGGGGCGCCGCATCGTCGTCGAGGCTGCGCAGCGGCAGCGGGTTTGTCCGCCGCCGGACAGCGTGATCGACGGCAGACGCATCCCGACGCCGGCCTGCGGCAAGGCCAAGCCGCCGAAGCAGCACGGCCAACAGCAACCCGTAGTCCGCGCGCCGGCTGGTTGGGATCTGAAGCTGCACCCACGTCGACGAGAAATCGTAGCCCATAGCCTTGCGCAGTCGAATCGCCGAGGCGTCGCCGAACGTCGAAAACAGCGCATCGAACCGGGGTTCGTAGGCGTTGGCGAATCGTCGTTCGAAGCGCGGATACAGGAGCCGGTTTCTATGATCCGGCAAAACCATGGTGTTCTCCGTCTTACCGAAGAGGAGGTCGGATTCGCCGTTTGAGAAGCGGACCGGCATGACGCCGTGGTGGCCGACGAGTTTCGGGGCATCGGTACCGGCTGTTTCGATCAGCCAGATCCCACCGTTGCCGCCGGGAGCCGACAGCCACTGCCACTCGAATTCACTTTCGGATCGGGTTGTACCCGTGATCTTTGTATAGAGGTCGTTGATCGCGCGTGCGTCGCCGTCGCGATACGGCCGCCAGGCATACCCGGCAGTCACGAGTCCTGTGCGGCGAGGTATGCGTGCAGGTTGTCGATCGTGTTGAGATTCGCGATTTCGCTGTCCGGAATCTCGATCGACGTCTGAACCTCGACTTCGACGAAGATATTGTAGACGTCCAGACTGTCGAGGCCGAGGTCGGAGAACTCCCGGTCGGTCGGGATCGGTGACTCGAGCTCAACGACGAGGCCCGCGCCGAGAATGAGTTCTTCAAGTTGAGCTTTGGAAAGCATTTCCCTAAGTCCTTTTGCTAATGATCGATGTCGCCCAGGACAGCCCTACGCCGAATCCGCTGATGAGTATTCTCTGCAACCCGGGATCGTTCAGCCTGCTCGCCAGCAGGAGCGGGACTGTTGAGGAGACCGTGTTTCCGGTGCCATCCATGTCGAGGACGAAGCGGTCTTTGACGACGGGAAACCTGCGCGCTATGGCATCGACGATCGCGGCACTTCCCTGGTGGATGCAATACAGGTCCACATCGGTCGGCTCGAGGCCTTCCCGTTCCAGCGCGGCCTGGATCTGCGGCGGTACGCGTAGCGCGGCGAAGTTGAAGACCTGCCTGCCGTTCATCTTCAGCAAACCGTTTGCGACCATCAGGTGGTCGCCGCCGGTGCCGTCGGTGGCGAGCAGTGGCTTGCCGATGTCCCATACAGCGTCCTCGCAGAGCCAGGTGGCACTGGCCGCGTCGCCGAACAGCAGTGACGTCACGCGGTCACCGGGATCGATGACCTTGGAGTACGGGTCGGCCGTGACCAGCACGCCGTTTCGGAGGCCCGTCTCGTCCATCAGCCCTTTGAGGATACTCAAGCCGTATACATAACCGGAACATCCGAGCGAGACGTCGAATGCCGCCACATCTTGCCCGAGGCCCAGCTTGGCGTGAGCGACGGCAGCCGTGTGAGGCAGGCCCGATTCGTCCGGATTCTGCGTCACGACGATCAGTGCGTCGATATCTTCGGCTGCCAGGCCTTCCTGCTCGGTCAGCCGGACTACTGCGGCTCGAACGAGATCGGAAGTGTCCTGGTCGTCTCCTTTACGCGCAAGCCGGCGCGCGCCTATCTTGTTGCGGATGAAGTCCGCTGATTCGCCGAAGCGCTCACCCTGAGCGATATTGTCGATCGCGCCATCCGGCACGAACGTTGCTATGGATTTAATGCCGATCATGGCTTTCCTACTATGAAGCGGATGTCGCCAATCGCGTCGCCATCGATGCTTATCCGGTTCACGCTGAATCGGCCACCCATTTCGTTGACCCGGACGATACGGATGACGCGATAGTCGTCTGGAAACGATCTGTTGAGTTTCAATTCCCCGAAGACCCACTTGCCGTCGACGTCCGGGGTGAGTGCGTAGTTCAGGCGTTTCGTCAGTGCGATCACTTCTTCGATGGTCGAATGGCGCGTAGGCTCGGGCAATTCGATCGCGTCGCCGTTGACGACGGAGGCGGACAGCAGCCCATCTTCGTCAAACTCGTATCGAGCGCCCACCTCGGCCGTAGTCTCGACGACCCAGAACGGTTGCAGGTTGCCGGCGACGTTGACACGGCCTTGAGCAAACACCGAGTCCGCGGGCGGTGGCTGTTTCCATCTGAGTTCGCAATCGTGTCGCGCGAAACGGCGAAACGCCAGCTGTGCAACGAAGGCACTGCTATCGTGTCCGAGAATGACCCGATCTATGGCGTTGAAAACGTCGCTGCCGTGCACGTAGCGGCGGTCACCTTTGAATCTGAGTTTCAGAGTCTCGTCTTGCATGCTCGGTCGGCCAGCAGGACAGCGCGTTTCGAGACGCGCATTTTGCCTGAATCGTATTTGAGAATCATCCGGCGGGTATTGACGGGTATTGACGGTGTCGCGAGTGCATTTCGGTGCCCGGGCACGGACTTTATCCGTTCGGGGATTTGCGTTTGAAGCGACCGCTGCGGCGTTTCGGGATCGACGAACGGGATCATTTGTCCAGGCATTCGCAGTGTCCTTCTGTCAATCGATAGCGGGCGCCGGTCTCGCTACACGTCGCGGTGCCGTTGCCGTCGAGAGGCAGGTCGAGCTGTTCCCCGTGCCGGCTCATCCAGCCGATCTGTTTCGCTGGCACGCCGGCTACGAGCGCGTACGGTCTGACGTCACGGTTGACGACTGCACCGGCCGCAACGAATGCATACTCGCCAACGGTAACTCCGCACACGATCGTGCAGTTCGCTCCGAGCGTCGCACCCTGACGAATAAGCGTATCCTGGTATTCGTCCTTACGTGGAACCGCCGATCGTGGGTTGTAGACATTTGTGAATACCATGCTCGGGCCGCAGAACACGTCGTCCTCAAGGGTTACGTTGTCATAGACCGAGACGTTATTCTGAACCTTGCAGTTGTTGCCGATAACGACGCGGTTGCCGACAAACACGTTCTGTCCGAGTGAGCAGTCGGATCCTATGATGGCGCCGCCGCAAACGTGGACCCAGTGCCAGATCCGCGTACGGTGCCCGATCTTTGCACCATCATCGACGATTGCGCTGTCGTGAACCGTGTAGTCCATGCTCAATACTCCAATGGCAGAGCAATGCGCTTGCCGTCGCGCGCAGAGAGATAAAGCGCGATCAGTAACTCGAGCGACTTCAGGCCTTCGCGGCCGTCTGTTTTTGCTTTTTCCTCTCCGCGCAAAGTCTTGATTACGTTGTCGTAGTAGAGCGGGTGCCCAAAGCCGTATACGCTGGTGGTTGCGTAGCTGGCGTCCGCAATCGAGTCGTCGCCTTCCCGCTCGTCGGCGAACTCCCATTGCTGTATCTCGTTTACCGCAACGCCACCGATGCGGACCGTACCCTTCTCGCCGAGAATTGTGATGCTGCCTTCGTAGTTCTTCGGATAGGTCAACATCGTGACGTTGAGTGTGCCCATTGCACCGTTGCGCCAGTGAAGTGCGGCTACGCCCGAGTCCTCAACCTGGATATTGCGCGCCAAAGTCCCGGTATATGCCATGACACTGTCGACGGGCCCAATGAGCCAGTCGAGCAAATCGATGTAGTGGCTGGCCTGGTTCATGAAGGCCCCGCCGTCGAACTCCCAGGTACCGCGCCAGTCGGCGCTGTCGTAGTAGTCCTGAGGCCGGGTCCAAAAAACATTGACCGCAACAGAATAGATCCGTCCGAACCGCCCGCCGTCGATGGCCTTCTTGAGCAATTGCAGGGTCGCGTTCTGTCGGTTCTGCTTGACGACGAACAACTTCACACCGGCCTCATCGCAAGCTTCGACCATAGCAAGACCATCGCTCCATCGTGTCGCCATCGGCTTTTCGGTCATTACATGGCGACCCGACTGCGCGATCCGAACGGTCTGGTCGGAGTGCAACCCGCTTGGCGTCGCGAGGATGACGCAGTCGGCGCTGGATTTTTCGAGCAAGTCGCCAAGGCTGCGATGGCCGTTCGCCCCCGTCTTGCCGACGGTAGCGGCAAGCGCCTCCGAATCGATGTCGCATACATCCACGAGTTCGCAGGTTTCTTCGTGTTTGTCTATCGCCTGGATGTGGTTTTTCGAGATACGGCCGCAGCCAACTAAAGCGAATCGAATCTTGCGCTCATCGATAGGATCGAAAGGGTGTACAGGGCTCATGGCTTGGCGGGGCTCCCGTTGTTTGGGTTGCGAAAGGAATGTCCTGAATGGGAGGTCAGATACGGTGTCAGTCAGAGTTCGCGCCGGCGGGTTCATCGGTCTGCCGGCCGGATTCGACCTCGTTTCTCAGACGCTCGATCTCTTCACCGAGCTGCGCATGTTCCTGAACCTTGATGGCCAGGAAGCGCTTGGTGACTTGCACTTTTTCGTTGATTCCGGCCGGTGTCAGTTTGTAGAGGTAGGCACTCTTGTTATTGCTGTTGCGGAAGTTGTCGATCTTGACCCAGCCGCGGCCGATCAGAGCCTTGAGGCAGTAGTTCGTTTTGCCGAGGCTTATGCCGACCCTGCGGGCCAGGTCGCGCTGCGAAAGCTCCGGGTTCTCCTCGAGAGCGGTCAGCAGCTCGTATCGGGTTGCGTCGTCGAGCATACGGTTACGCGGAAGCCAATCGCCAAAAATAGGAAAAAAGGGTCAAATATATCTCGTTCAATTAATGAACGCTCGAAATTACACAGAATTCGGAGCCGCAACGCAAGCGAGCGACGGCGACTTCGTGACCGATTGCGCACCGTTCGGATTCAATACGGTCGTTTTCGATGGGAACGAGCGAGTGTTCTTGACCGCTCCCGAGCTTTCAAAGAACATCGCTGCCCTGCTGTAGTCCCGCTCACTGGTCGTCAGGTTTTTACGTTTGGGTTCCAAAGACAACGTTCGCGTCGTCCAGCTCACGACCGTGCACTCGCGAAAGGACGTTCGCATAGCCGTCAAGCAGTGTTCTTCGCTGGCGCGCGTTTTCGAGGGCGAGGTCGAATTAGTCGTTGCGGACGGCAATGGAGACGAGCCCGGTGAGCTGTTCAACGTAGTCGACCTCGGTTTCATTTCGTCATCGAGGTTCTGGCGGCCGTTTCGGGGATTCGTTCGCGCAACCGCATACCTGATGAGGCGGCGGCCCAGCGTTCTGCATTTTCACGATCCCGAGCTTATTCCCGTCGGATTTGTCGCCAAAATTCTGGGGATCCGGGTCGTCTACGACGTTCACGAGAATGTGCGGGCGCAACTCAGAGCACGCCGTTCCCTCGGCGCCGTGTCGATGTTCGTGCTCACGAGCGGTGTCGCCGTTGCCGAGTGGATCGCCGCGCGTGTGTTCGATCGCATTGTATGTGCAACCCCCGGCATCGCGATGCAGTTTCCGGCTCACAAAACCACGCTCGTACAGAACTTTCCTATCGTCGGCGAGCTGTCGGGCGCAAACGCCGTTCCGCAGGCGCAACGGCCACGTCGTTTCGCCTACATCGGCGGCATTAGTGAACAACGTGGCGCTCGCGAGATGCTGGCCGCGGTTGATGCTTTCCCGCCTGATGCCGATGTTGGGGTCGATCTCGCGGGGAGGTTCAGCCCGGAATCCCTGCTTCAGGAACTGGAAGCCAGCCCCGGCGCTGCGCGGAGCCGTTTTCTCGGCTGGTTGGACCGGGGTGAGGTCGCCCAACTACTGGCCGGCGTGAGGGCAGGCCTGGTTGCGCTACACGCGACGCCAAATCATATCAATTCACAGCCCATCAAACTGTTCGAGTACATGTCCGCAGGCCTGCCAGTGATTGCGTCCGACTTTCCCCTATGGCGCGAACTCATCGAGGATACTGGTGCCGGCCTTCTGGTCGACCCAATGGACCCCGGTGCAATTTGCACAGCCATGCAGAAGATACTCGACGATCCGGCGGGAGCAGAGGCGATGGGCCGAAAAGGCCGGTCGGCAATCGAGTCGCGATACAACTGGGCGGTGGAATCCAGAGAACTCATTGGGCTTTACACCAGGATGCTCGGCGAGCCGGCGACGGCGCCAC
Organism: Woeseiaceae bacterium; assembly: GCA_028277185.1. Classification (GTDB taxonomy): domain Bacteria; phylum Pseudomonadota; class Gammaproteobacteria; order Steroidobacterales; family Woeseiaceae; genus UBA1847. Next base: position 27,427 of record JANQGQ010000011.1, on the reverse strand, counting down.
ACCGCTTGCAGTAGGACGGGCCGCGATCCTGGCTCGAGTGCAGCTTGTCAGGCGGGTCCCGCAGCCTGAGAAGGTCTGATAAGCTTGCGCCCCGGTTCAAGGGGACGTGCGTCCGCTCAGGCGCGATTTCTTCCGGGTTTTCTGCAAGGTTCAACACTAAATGCTGAAGGTCGCATTGCTCAGGTGCGGGCGAGTCGTCGAGCGGCAGCTGGCATCGCTCGGCTGCAAGCCCGGTGATTCGTGAAGATCGTCTATCTCCATCAGTATTTCGTGACGCCGCAAATGTCTGGCGGAACGCGCTCGTACCAAATGGCTCGTCGACTGGTGGAGCGCGGGCACGAAGTTCATATGATCACCAGCGATCGTGACGCTGCGCCGTCCGCGCCGCACTGGCGCACGACGACCGAGGCCGGCATCCAGGTTCACTGGACGCCCGTTAAGTACAGCAACAAGATGGCATACAGCGAGAGACTCCGCTCGTTCTTCAGTTTCGCCTGGCGCGCATCGCGCAAGGCGGCGGAAATCGGCGGTGATATCGTGTTCGCTACCAGCACGCCATTGACGATCGCCATTCCGGCCGTTTACGCGGCGCGTCGCTCGCGGGTGCCGCTGGTCTTCGAGGTACGCGATTTGTGGCCTGCGGTACCCATTGCGATTGGCGCGATCAGGAATCCGATATTGAAGTGGGCCGCGCGGCGTCTCGAGCGATTCGCCTACCGAAACTCCGCGCGCGTCGTTGCCCTGGCACCGGGCATGCGCGACGAGATCGTCGCTACCGGGTACCCGCGCGAGAAGACCACCGTCATCCCTAACGGCTGCGACATCGCGGAATTTACCGACTCCGGAGAGGAAGCAGAGCTTCGGAGTTCGTACGAATGGCTCGGCAATCGCCCGCTGCTTGTGTTTACCGGGACATTCGGCGTCGTCACCGGGATGGACTACCTGGTCAGGCTTGCCGCGGCTATCGACCGCATCGATCCGGACATTCGGGTTGCGGCCGTCGGTACAGGCCGGAGTTTCGATTCGACGCGGGAACTGGCCACCGAACTCGGTGTTCTCGACAAGAACTTCTTTCTTATCGGCCAGTTGCCCAAACACAAAGCGGCGGTATGGACTCGTACAGCCGATATGTCGATTACCATGTTGACGGGACCGGACGTCATCTGGCGCGATGCCACGCAAAACAAGTTCTTCGATTCGCTCGCGGCTGGCAAGCCGGTGGCGAACAACTTTCGCGGTTGGCAGGGAATACTGGCCGAGGAGGCCGGGGCTGGCATCATTCTGAGTTCTACGGACATCGATTCGGCATCCCGCGATATCGTCGCCGCACTCAGGGATACCGAATGGCTTGCGAGCGCCGCGGAAGCGGGGCGAAAACTGGCGTTGGAGCGGTTCAATCGCGACGATCTCGCGGCCAATCTCGGGGTTCTCCTCGAGGAGGTGCACGACGAAGCGCAATCGGCACGGGCGCGATCGTGACGAAAAGAGCCCGCGCCCGAATTGCGGAGGCCGGTAGCCCGACGCGGCTGCCGGAAAAGGCGTAGTCGATATGCTCAATACTCCCTTTAGTCCCTGGCCGAGCTACACGCAGGAAGAATGCGACGCCGTCGCGGCGATGCTCGCGAGCAACAGAGTGAACTACTGGACCGGCGACGAATGCCGGCAGTTCGAGCGCGAGTTCGCGGAATGGACGGGCACGAAGTACGCGGTGGCGATCGCCAATGGCACGCTGGCGCTCGAGATTGCGCTCGAGGCGGCCGGTATCGGCGCCGGCGACGATGTCATCGTGACGCCGCGTTCGTTCATCGCGTCCGCATCGTGTGCGGTCTCGCTTGGCGCGCGTCCCGTGTTTGCAGATGTGGATCGCGACTCGCAAAACCTGACGGCCGAGAGCATACGGGCGGCGTTGACGCCTGCAACGAAAGCCATCGTCTGCGTACACCTCGCCGGCATGCCATGCGACATGGATCCGATCATGTCACTGGCTGCCGAGCACGGGCTGATCGTGATCGAGGACTGCGCCCAGGCGCATGGCGCGCGATACCGTGGCCGCATGGTCGGCAGCATCGGCCATGCGGCGGCGTGGTCGTTTTGCCAGGACAAAATCATGACCACGGGCGGCGAGGGCGGCATGATCACGACCAACGACGAAACTATCTGGTCGCGTGCGTGGAGCCGGAAGGATCATGGCAAGTCGTGGAACGCGGTGTATGAGCGCGGACACGCGCCCGGTTTTCGCTGGCTCCACGATAGCTTCGGAACGAACGCAAGGATGCTGGAATTCCAGGCCGTGATCGGCCGGCTCCAGCTCGGGCGTATGGCCGCGTGGCACGAGCGTCGTACAGCCAATGCCGAGCGACTCGCCCGTGCTTGCCGCGGCTACGAGAACGTGCGCGTTCCCGCGATCCCGACCGGCTTCGTGCACGCATACTACCGGTTTTACGCGTTCGTCGTGCCGGATGAACTGGCGGACGGTTGGAGCCGGGACCGCATCGTCGACGAGATCAACGCCCGCGGCGTGCCCTGCTACCACGGTGCCTGTCCGGAGATCTATCGGGAAAGAGCTTTCGAAGAGAGCGACTGTCGTCAACCTGCGCGGCACCCGGTCGCTCAGGAGCTCGGCGAAACGAGCCTCATGACGCTGGTGCATCCGACGCTCGCGGAAGCAGAAATCGATCGAAGTGCTGCTGTGCTGCAGGCGGTCCTGTCGGAAGCGAGTCGATGACAGCGATCTACGTCAATGCCCGCAAATGGCAGGTCCCGGAGTCAGCCCGCATCGCTTGACAGGCCTCGGCTGTCTCCGTAAAGTCGCGGCCTTTCCGGGACCCTCTGCGCGCCGTATTCGGGCGATCTCGCGTCCACGCCGCTTCCGGGAAAAGACAAATAATTCAAGGTCCTGTGTCCCCATCGTCTAGAGGCCTAGGACACCGCCCTTTCACGGCGGTAACAGGGGTTCGAATCCCCTTGGGGACGCCATTTCCGGATTGATCCGTTTGAGCGAAGAACGCCGGCACCGGGCGTTCGGTGCCGGCGTCGCTTTCGTTGAGCTTCGCTAAGCCTTCTACAACTCCTCCATCCACTCACCGAAGTCGCCGTATTCGTCGGGATCGACGATCTCAACGCGCCCCGAACGCCAGCTCGGCTCCGTCTCGGGCTGCTCGTACTCGAAATCGCCTCCGTCCGGTGAATCGTCCTCGCTGCCGCCGCCGTTTCCGCTCCGGGGTGGACCGGGAGGCGGCTGAACGGGTGGGGCGAGGGGCTCCTTCACCGGCCCAACCTTGAGAGGCCAGTTGACTTTGTGCGCCTGAATCCTGAGGTTCAGAACGACTTTGCCCCGTGCGTCCTTGACGATCGCCTGCAGGATCGCCCAGCCTCCGAAATTGAAATCGGGAATCGGCACGGGGATCGGAAACCGGCGAATGAAGACCGGAAAGAACCAGCCGTCGCGATACGAGAAATTGACGTCCACGGTAACGCGATTCCCCGACAGATCGACCACGTCGAACTCGTCCGCCCGCGCGCCGAAAATGAACGCGTCCGGGCCGAGGGTTGCATTCAGGGCGAAGTTCGCCGCGTCGATCGGATGCTCCGATACGTCGCGGCAGGCATCGCAGACATATACAAGCCTGCCATTGGCGCTTGCCGCCTGACTGACCGCGACCAGCACTGCCGCGATCAGCGCGGCGCTCGTAGCGGCCTTCATGGGGACACCGCCAGGGTGTCATCGCCGACGACGTGCTTGCGAATACTCCGCATATGCTCGTATAGCTCGGCAGCGCGTGCCTCGAGCAGCGCGCGCTGCGCCTCGGTACCGCCGCTGTCCCGGAAGTGGGACTCTGCGATGGCGAGCATCTGCCCATAGTCGCCGTCGATTCGGGCCCTAAGCATCGCGAACAGATAGCTGCCCGCGGCCAGCTCCAGCTGGTTGTCCACATTGACTTCGGGCGGGTAGACGGCGTGGCGGATCGTTTCGATCTCGTTCGCATAGCCGGGATCGAGCGCGACGGCCCGCAGCAGATACTTCGTCCCCTCCGGGGCGTTCGAGTCGATTAACCGATAGCCGAGTTCCGCCGCCGCTTCGGGGTCGCCGTACGCCATCTGCCGCAGGCCGGCGGTGTCGTAGTGTTGGTAAGGCCTCTGCCGGGGTGCGCGCGGCGTGCAGCGTAGCGCTTCGGTCGCGGTACCGTCGGCGTTGGGCAGCGTGACGAGTTCCGCGTCGCAGTGTCTGTCCTTGCGGAGCGTGTAGGCGCCGATAGTCTCGGCGGCGTGCGCGTGCACGTCGTCCTCGGCCACAGGGGCTTTCTCGCCGATCCTTCTGGTGGTGCCTGCAACAAGCGGCTCAGGGGCTGCCTCAACGGGTGGGTCGGCGGGGGCCCCGACGACCGGCGTCGGGTCGTGCTCGTCTCTTAGCTGATAGACGCCGAGTACTACGATCGTGGCTATTGCGGCGAATGCGGCCGCCGATGGTTTTACTGTCATGGTCTCGTCCTCCTTTTCGATTCCACGGGCGACACCACTACACGTCAGGCAGGCATGCTTTGGAAAGCAGCGTATTCGCGGATTTCACCCGGTATCGGGGCGGGCAGGAGGGACCAGCGGCCGGGCGGACGCTGCCCGAAACCAAAAAGGGGCCCTTAAGAAAGGGCCCCGATGGAGAGAGGAGTTGCTTTGCCGAACGTAATCGTCAGGCGTCGGCACCGACCGGCTTTGCCCGCAGCCGCCGCGCGAGCGCAATGCCGAGCAGGCCGAGACCGAGCAGGCCCAGAGGCGCCGGCTCCGACACGCTGACGCAGGGATCGTTGTTCGTTGCGAGGAAACCGAAGCCCCAGTCCGACGGCTCGATGATGACGCGGCTGATGGAGCCGCAGGTATCCGGGCTGTATACGCCGAAACCCGGTGTGTTTCCCGGACCGAACGGGATGTCGCTTCTGTGACCGAAATGCGTCCGGCCGCTGGAAGCGTTGTTCTGATCGAAGGCTTCGATCCAGCCCCGGCCGTTGGTGAATTCAGCGCCGACGTACACCCAAAGCGCCCGCGTGTCGGCCGGCAGAATGAGCTCGACCCAGTTCAGCTCCCGAACGTCGGTGGTGAACACGTTGCCGTGGTCCCATTCCCACCAGTTCGGCGACTCGACGTTCATGCACGCGGGGCTGCCGCCGGTGCCGTCCGCGTTGTTGCGGGTCGTGAAGTCGATGGTCAGCCCGTCGGCGTTGGTGGTCGAGCTGGCGCAGCCGCCGTCGGCGTTGGGTGCGCCAAACGGCGTCATTTCGTAGCCGCCCAGCGGGTTCATGCCTTCGCCGCCGTCGATTTCGACGATGATGGGATCGGCGACGCCGAGCGATGTGACGAGCAGGCCGGCTGTCAGTGCAGCGAGTTGTCTTTGCAGCTTCATAACGGTGTACTTCCCTGAACTTGACCTAATCCTGACACCGGAAATCCCGGCGTCTTTCCCGCTATGAAGCAATAGCTGTGCCAGAATTATAAGTTTATTTAAAACATATACTTATGGGGGAACCTTGCAATTCTGTGTCAAGGATGTCGACACAAAAAAGCCCCGCTCGGAGCGGGGCTTCGCGAACGCGTTCGTGCCGGTCCGGACCTACTGCTGACTCTGCAGGTAGTTCTCGATGCCCAGCTTCTCGATGAGCCCGAGCTGCGTCTCCAGGAAGTCCACGTGTTCCTCCTCCGACTCGAGGATCTTGTCGAAAATCTCGCGCGTGACGTAGTCGCGAATCTCCTCGCAGTAGGCGATGCCCTCGCGCAGATCCGGAATCGCGTCCATCTCGAGCGCGAGATCGGCCTCGAGCATTTCCTTGACGTTCTCGCCGATGCGGAGCCGGCCGAGATCCTGCAGATTCGGCAGTCCCTCCAGGAACAGGACGCGCTCGATAATGACGTCGGCGTGCTTCATTTCGTCGATCGACTCACCGTATTCGTAGTCGCCGAGCTTGTGCAGCCCCCAGTCCTTCAGCATTCGCGAATGCAAAAAGTACTGGTTGATGGCCGTCAGTTCGTTCTTCAGGACCGTGTTCAGATGCTCGATGACTTTGGCGTCGCCTTTCATGCGTCACTCCGTGGTGCCGGGTTCGGGAACAGGGGCGAATGATAGCGGGATCGGGGCGGGACTCAAGCCGCCCGACGCAGAAATTTTCAAACAGAAACAGTCGCTTAATTCCGATGCTTCGGAAGCGGCCGAAATTGCGCGAATGAGATTCGTTACGCGAGTGCGGGGTTGAAAACGACCGGTTCGAAATGGTGGCCGCGATGCGCGTGCTCGGCGAGGATTTCGGCGGCCGACTCGTGGCAGGAGCCGCAGCATGCCGCGACGCCGAGCTCATCGGTCAGGTCCATCACGGTGGTCGCGCCCCGGAAGGCGGCCTGACGGATTTGCTTGTCCGTGATGGCGTTGCAGATGCAGACGTACATGACTCTATAGCGGTTCAGATAACTTTGACTGCATTAGAGTTCAAAATGAGAATGATTGTCAATAGCATTACGTATAAACCGAAACAAGATGCTGTTTTACATAAGTCCACTCAGCGGCATTTGGTCGGCAAATCCGAAATTGGTTGGACTTGCAACATATTCCTGTTTCGTCAATCCTAGCGGCATGGCTCGCGCTTCATCCCACCCGCCCGGGTCCGGATGGATGACATAAGCGCGCCGCAAAAGTCGGTAGTTAAGACAAGTAAGAAGCAAGTACCGTCAACCAACGTTCGATGAGCGACCGGCAGAGCCTGCCGGATATCGACCGTTTTCTAGCATAGGGGTTAACTCATGATTAACAGGATCGTGCCAACGATCGCAGTCCTCATTGGATTGCCGCTTGCCGCGCAGGCCTTCGACGCGGACATGGCGCCGCAGGCGATACCGGAGGGAATTACGCTCGTCGATGCGGACGCCGCGCAGACGGCCAACGCTTCGCGAAAGACGTTCATCGTCTTGCTCGACGGTGAGCCGGCTATTCGCTACGACGGCGGCGAGGCGGGCTTCGCCGCAACCGCGCCGGCTCCCGGCGACGACTACGATGCGCTCGCATCGCACGTCCAGATGTATACGCGCCACCTGACGTCGAAGCACGACGAACTCCTGGCCGCGCTCGGCGCATCGCAACGCAAGCTGTATAGCTACAGCCATACGATGAACGGTTTCGCTGCCGAGCTGACGCAGGCCGAGGTGGCCGCGCTCAGCAAGCGCGCCGACGTGCTTTCGGTATTCCAGGACTATAGTTACGAAATCAACACGAGCAGCACCTCGGACTTCCTCGGCCTGACCGATTTCCGGGACGGCCTGCGCAATCGTCTGGGTCTCAAAGGCGAGGACGTCGTCATCGGTGTCATCGACACCGGCGCCGTTCCTCAGCATCCGAGCTTCGCCGATACCCGCGACTTTGCGCTGCCCAGCTTCTGCGACGATCCGCGCCATAGCTGGCAGAAGCGTATCTGTGGGAGGCTCGAGAAGCTCCGCGAGCGAGTCGTCTACGATCCGCCCGAAGACTGGAACGGCGTCTGCGAAGTCGGCGACGGCAGCTGGAGCGAAGCGGACTGCAATAACAAGCTGATCGGCGCGCGCTTCTACGTCGACGGTTTCCTCGCCGGACAGGGCGCTCTCGACGAGGACGAATTCATTTCGCCGCGCGATTCCTCCGGCCACGGCAGCCACGTCGCGAGCACGGCCGGCGGCAACAGCGTCCGTGCCAACGTCAGCGGTACGGAGTTTGGGCGTATCGTCGGCATGGCGCCGCGTGCCCGTATCGCCGTCTACAAGGCGTGCTGGCTTGCGCCGGGCGCACCGAACTTCACCTGCTTCTTCTCCGATACGGCGGCGGCGACCGAGGATGCGGTCCTCGATGGCGTCGACGTTCTGAACTTCTCGGTAGGCACGGCGCTGACCTTCGTCGACCAGCAGGATCTGGCGTTCTTCGACGCTACCGCGGCCGGCGTATTCGTCGCGCGTTCCGCCGGCAACGACGGACCTGGTTTCGCGACGACCAATGCCGGTGAGCCATGGGTGACGTCGGTTGCGGCGTCGACCACGGACGGTCCTGCCCTCGTCCTCGGCATCCGCGTCAACGAGCCGGCGTCGGTTGCCGGCACCTACCGGGCGGTCGAGGGCGCAATCACGACGGCGCTCTCGGTAACGGGACCGATTACCGGCAACCTGACGGCGGCCGATCCGGTCAATGCCTGCGGAGCCGGTTTGAACAACGACATCGCCGGCAACATCGCGCTGATCGCGCGCGGCGTCTGCGGCTTCGACGAAAAGGTCGGCAATGCGGTCGCCGCCGGCGCGTCGGCCGTCATCGTCTACTCGGACGATCGCCCGCTGACCGTCATGGGCGGTGATTCGAGCAACCCGATCCCGGGTGTGATGATCGAGAATGCAGCGGGTCTCGCGCTTCTGGCCGAACTCCAGGCGGGGGCTACGGTCAACGCGACGCTCGCCGAGGACATCGTCACCGAGATAGAGCGTGAGGGCAACATCATGGCCAACTTCTCCTCGCGCGGCCCGTACACGTTCGAGGAGGACTTCCTGAAGCCCGACATCACCGCGCCCGGTGTGACTATCCTCGCCGCGGATTCGCCGGATCAGGCGGACGGTTCGACAGGCGGACTGTTCGGTAACAAGAGCGGCACGTCGATGTCTAGCCCGCACATCGCCGGTCTGGCGGCCCTGATACGCGAAGCTCGGCCCGATTGGAGCCCCGCGCAAGTCAAGTCGGCCCTGATGACGACTGCGCGCCAGGACGTCGCGAAGGAAGACGGTACGACGCCGGGCGATCCCTTCGACTTCGGCGCCGGGCACGTCGTGCCGAACGATGCCGTCAGTCCCGCGTTGACGTACGACGTCGGTGCGCTCGACTACGCGATAGCAAGCTGCGCCACGAACGCTGCCGATACGTTCCCGGGCGTGAGCTTCTGCACCGCCGTGGAGGATCTCGGACTGGGCTTCGCACCGGCCGACCTCAACCTGCCGTCGATCGCCATCGGCAGCCTGCCGGGTACGCAAACGGTCACGCGTACGGTTACTGCCGTAGCGGACTTCGAGAAACCCCGGCTGTTCTGGTGGTGGGGCAAAACGAACGACGATAGCGGGCCGCGGGAGTATGTTGCGCGCGTCGATGCGCCCCCGGGATTCAGCGTAGACGTATCGCCGTCGTCGCTGTATCTGGCGCCGGGCGAAAGCGCAACGTATGAGCTCACGATCTCCAATGACACGGCACCGCCGGAATCGTGGCAGTTCGGCGCCGTGACCTGGGAGAGCCAGAAAGGCAACGACGTGCGCAGCCCGATCGCCGTCAAAGCTTCGGCGTTCGTAACCGAGGACAACATCGTTGCCACCGGAAGCGACGGAGCCGCGTCGTTCGACCTGACCTTCGGTTACACCGGGGATTACACGGCGGGCGTTCACGGCATCAACGAGACGTTCCTGCAGCCGCTCGTTCTCGCGGACGGTGAGGGTGCCGGTTTCGACTTCGGCACCGGCGTCAGCGGCACGGACTTCTCCTACTTCGCCGGGTTCCTTCCGCCGGTTGCGCCGGGCACCGCCGCCATCCGGGTCTCGACCTACGAGGCGTACACGGCGGGCGGTTCAGCGGACGATATCGATCTGTACCTGTATTACTGTCCGAACTTCTCGTGCTCGCTCGTCGATTCGAGCACGAGCCCGGCGGGCTTCGACGAGACAGTAGAAGTGCAGTTCCCGGTGCCGGATGCCGGCCCGGCCGGCGTGAACCCCTACCTCCTGTTCGTTCACGCGTTCGACATGGCCAGCCCGGTCACGGACCTCGTCACGTTTACCGGGCAGTTCGGTGTCGTGGACGATGCCGGAAACTTCTCGGTCACCGCGCCGAGCTTTGGCAACGTCGGCGAGACGGTATCGATCGATACGACGTGGACGGGACTGCCGACTGGAGCGTACGACAAGCAGTTGGGCGCCATTTCGCACAGCGATCCGAACGGTGTGCAGGCGCTCACGGTGTTCGACTTCCAGAACGATCCCGGCGAATCCATCTGTAGCGGCGACGCCCGGGCGGAGCTGGAAGCCGAATTGGGCCGCGGGCTCGTCGGCTGTCCCGCGCCGTAAGGCAAAGCTGGTTCTGCGGCGACATTCGCCGCAACGCGACCGCCGGGCTTGAGAAAGCCCGGCGGTTTTTTTATGAAGCTGCCTGCCCGCGGAAGCGGTGCCGGGCGGCGAGTGGTTTGGCGTCCGCCGAGCCGGCTGGAACGCCCGGCGACCTCGTTCCTACCGCTCGGCGAAATCCGGGCAGGGGAAGAGCTGTTCGAGATCGGTGTGGTAGGTGTATTCGCGTCCGCCGTGACGCAGCCGGATGATGTAGCCCGACACGCGCTCGGGCGTGTAGGTCATGCCGGGTTTCGGGCAGCCCAGCGACAGGTCGTCCCAGACGGTCTGAGTGGCTCCTGAGACTACGACGTGCTGCTCCTCGACGCCGAGGCGGGCGGCCAGGTCCCGGCGCGCCTCGATGCTCTTGGTGCCCCACGCGATTTCCAGCCCGGTCGTGACTTCGGCCGTTGCCTTCTTGCGTTGGCAAACGAGAGCGCGGCCGTTGGCTTCATGCACGGCATATACGCGGGTATCCACGCGCAGGAGGATTCTGTGGCCCGGTGTAATCACCTGGGCGTAGGCCTGCCCCGGCTGCGGACAGCCGAGACTGCCGTCGCGCCATTCGACCGCACGTATCGATTCCACTTTGATGCGTGTCAGCGGCACGTCTATCGCCTCGGCGAGCGTGGCCGCGGCCAGGTCGGCGAGCTCCCTGTCGCTTTCGTTTGTGGCCACGGTAATGCTGCCGTCCGGCATCACTATCTTCGGCGGCTCGTCGTTCGCGCCGCAGCCCGAAAAGACGAGTGCGACCGCCAGGCTTACGGCAGTCCGGGCTTTGTTCAAGGCTTTCCTCCAGATCACTTCTGCGCGTCCTGTGAGTATAGAACGCTCCGGACCGGGGGGTAGGGTTTGCGTCGCGCCTACAATCGCCAGGTGAGTCCGATGTACCCGGTGCGCGGCAGCCCCGGACGCAAACCGGCAGGCCGTCGCGCCGATGCATAGGTCTCGTCGAACAGGTTGTCCACCTTGACGTAGGCGGACAGAGCCTCGGTGAAGCTCCACGCACCCATGAGGTCCCAGACGGTGTAATCGTCGATCGTCTCGCGCGGCAGGAAGTCGCCCTGACCGGCCAGCGTTCGCATCCGGCCGACGTAATTCGCGGCGAGGTTAACGCGCCAGCGCTCGGCGACGAATCCGGCTTCGGCACGGAACTGATTCTCCGGGATATAGGGCAGTTCGTCGCCCGGTACGACGTCGCCCCAGGGATCGAAGCCCGACTCGAAGCCTTCGCGAAACTCCGCTTCGGGCGTATAGGTGTAGCGGATCGACAGCGGAACGTCGATATTGCCCAGGCGTGGCCTGACTGCCGCCGTCAACTCCAGGCCGGCGACGCGCACCTGACCGCCGTCGAACTGGTCGCCGACCTCGCCGCCGCCACCGGTCGATTCCGTGACCGTCCCGACGAGATTGTCGTAGTCGTTATAGAACGCGATGGCTTCCACGCTGACTGTGCTCGAATCGTAGCGAACGCCGGCCTCGAAGTTCGTGCTGGTTTCCTCGTCGGCCGAGCTGCCCGGGCCCGGCGGATTGAAGCCGCGATGAATACCGCCGAGCAGACGCCACTCGTCGCTGAGCTTGTACAGCACGCCGGCGCCCGGGATAAACGTCGAAACGCTGTTTTCGCGGACCCGGGTCGGTCCGTCGGCGCGGCTCGGATCGCTCGTCGAATAGTCGAACCGCGTCAAATCGATGTCCTCGTAGCGCAAGCCTGGCGTGAATATCCAGCGCCCGATGCGGATCTCCGTGGCGACGAAGAGCGCGTTCACCTCGGCGGTCGACACCCGATTGGTTTGCGAGCCCGGCGCCGCCGCGGTCGTCAGCACGAGCCGGCCGTCTTCCATGCGGTAGCCGTCCTGCTTCTGAAAGCGGTCCTCTTCGTCCTCGTGGATGCGAAAACCGATATCCAGCGCGATGTCCGCGTCGCCAACGCCGAGATCCCATTCGAGCTTGCCCTGGACGCCCTGGGAGTAGTACTCGCGGTTGTTGGCGCGGATCTGAAGCGCGTCGTCCGGGCTCGTCGTGCCCTGAAGGTAGCCCAGCTCCGTCGCGAAATCCTCGGGACGGTCCAGCACGTTGCCGAGCGACTGGCCCGCTACGGACTGCAGCTTGTACCAGTTGCGCTGAAAGTCGTTGCGGTACACCGTGACCTCGCCGCGCCACGCTAAGCCTGAGTCGATCACGTAGGTCGCCTGCACCTGCTCGTGCTCGCTCTGGAAATTGTCGAGCGCGGTGGCCGCGTAGCGGTCGTACGGCGTCGCCGCGAAGTCGGCGTCCGTCAGTCCGAGATAGGTTTCGTCGGAGTCCTGATCCGTGAAGCCCACCTTGAGCCTGAGCGCCTGAAACACGTCGCTCGACGGGTCGCTCCGAACCTCGAACTTGCCGACATAGTCCTCGATATCGAAGCCCGTATCGCCGCCGGCCGGGCCCTGGATCGTCTTGAAGCCGTCGCTTTCCGCCTGCACGGTTTCCACGAGCCACGACACCCGTTCGCCGCCGTAGCCCGCGTTGAGGTGAGCGTCGACGGTGGTGTGGTCGCCAAGGCGGACGTCGGCGTTGGCGCCCAGACCGTCGTCAGGCACGGGCGTCGAGACCAGGTTCAGTGCGCCGCCCGTCGTTCTCGGGCCGACGGTGATCGACGACGGCCCTTTCAGCACTTCGACGGCGTTCATCCGCCGCTGGGTCGGAAAGTAGTAGGCTGACGGCGACGCATAGGGTGCCGGCGCAATCAATACGCCGTCTTCGAGCAGGGCGATTCTTGCGCTTCGGTCCAGCCCCGAGCCGCGGATTCCGATGTTTGGCCGCAGCCCGAAGCCTTCTTCCTCCTGGATATAGACGCCCGGCACGGTGCGCAGCACCCTCAGGATGTCGGCCTGGGCAAAGTTGCCGAGTTCCTCGGCATCGACGATATGGGCGGAGCCCGGAATGTCCGAGATATCGGACTTCGTGCCGATGATCGTGACGGTGTCGATTTCCCGGACCTCGGTTTCGGCCAGGGCGGGGGCGGCCAGCGGCAACGCGGCGGCTACGGCCGCGGCAATAGCCGACCGGCCGGCGGTGAAGCGGTTCATCTGATCCCTCGGTGCGATGTTTCTGTCGCGCGCAAGGTAGTGTAAATGATTATGATTCGCAACTGTGGTGTTACGTATTCGCCAAAACGTGCAGAGCGCACACTTCGGACTGCGATGTGCTGCTCTGCACAAGCCCCCTGCTTCATGGCACCATTCCGGTCAGGTGCTGGGGGCAAAAACTTCGATGAATGACCGTGCACGTAAACTACTGATCGTCGAGGACGATCCCGGGCTCCTGAATCAGCTCAAGTGGTGCTTCGAGGACTACGAAGTCTTCACGGCGGGCGATCGGGAGTCCGCCATTGCGGAGCTGCGCCGCCACGAGCCCGCGGTAGTCCTGCAGGATCTCGGCCTGCCGCCGCAACCCGACGGCGTCGAGGAGGGCTTCGCGACGCTGACCGAGACGCTGCGCCTCGCGCCGCATACGAAGATCATCGTCGTAACCGGCAACGGGGACCAGGAAAACGCCCTGACGGCGGTGGCCCAGGGCGCCTACGATTTCTACGAGAAGCCGGTCGATACCGACACGCTCAAGCTGTTGGTCGACCGCGCCTTCAACATCTCGGAGCTCGAACGCGAGAATCGTCGTCTGGCCAATCGGCTCGGCGACTCGCCGCTCGACGGCATCGTCGCGGCAAGCGAAGGCATGCTGGCAGTCTGCCGCATGATCGAAAAGGTGGCGCCCACCGATGTGACGACCCTTCTGCTCGGCGAGTCCGGGACCGGTAAGGAGTTGCTCTCGCGCGCCCTGCATCGCCTGAGCCCGAGGCGGGATCGTAACTTCGTTGCGATCAACTGCGCGGCGATTCCCGAGAATCTCCTCGAGTCCGAGCTGTTCGGGCACGAAAAGGGGGCGTTCACGGGTGCGCACAAACAGACGATCGGCAAGGTCGAGGTGGCCGATGGCGGCACGCTCTTCCTCGACGAGATCGGCGACATGCCGATGCCGCTACAGTCGAAGCTGTTGCGGTTTCTGCAGGAGCGCGTGATCGAGCGGGTCGGCGGACGCAAGGAGATTCCCGTGGACGTCCGCGTCATTTGCGCGACGAATCAAAACCCGGAGGCACTGATCGACGAAGGGCGGTTCCGCGACGATCTTTATTATCGCGTCTCCGAGATCACGATCAACATTCCGCCGTTCAGGGACCGGGAGGAGGGTCGTTTGATCCTTGCACGGACGCTTCTGAACAAGCACTGCAAGACCCAGAAACGCGCGATCAACGGCTTCAGTGAGGAAGCCGTCCGGGCGATCGAGGCCTACTCGTGGCCGGGCAATGTCCGCGAACTCGAAAACAAGATTAAGGGTGCGGTCATCATGGCGGACGGCAAGTTCGTCACCGCGGCGGACCTGCAGCTCAATGCCGACAGCGCGGAAGCCGAGAGCCTCAACTTGAGAGAAGTCCGCCAGCGTGCCGAATCGCGTGCAATTCGCGTTGCACTCACCAAAAGCTTCGGCAACATCTCCAAGGCGGCCGAACTGCTGGGCATTACGCGGCCGACTCTCTACGACCTGATGAATAAGTATTCGCTTTCGGCCGAAGGCTATTCGAAGCGATCGCTCGCGAACTAGTACGCGGCGTGGCCGCTACCGGCTTTTGAACTGGTCGGGATTCAGATCGTGGCGCGCAAGCAGTTTGTAGAAGTCCGTGCGATTGCGTTTCGCCAGCCGCGCCGCCTGGCTGACGTTACCCATCGTGATCTGCAGGATCTGTGACAGGTAGTTCCGCGTGAACTCGTCGCGCGCATCGGTGAACGACAGGAGCTTGCCGGCGTGTTCGCCAAGGCTCTGCTGGACGAGTTCCGCGCTGATCACCGGCGATCGCGACAGGGCGACATTCTGCCGCACGACGTTGTAGAGCTGGCGGATATTGCCCGGCCACTCCGCGGTCACGAGCATCTCCACGGCCTCCGGGGCGTAGACCTTGCGCTCCTGGCCGGCCTCCGCGGCAATCTGCTGCAGGAAGTGCGCCACGAGCAGCGGGATGTCCTCGCGGCGGTCGTTGAGCGTCGGAATCTTGATGTTGACGACGTTCAGGCGATAGTAGAGATCCTCGCGGAAGCGTCCCTGGCCCATTAGCTGCTGCAGATCCCGGTGCGTCGCGGAGATGACGCGTACGTCCACCTCCCGCGCTTCGGTCGAGCCGACCGGCCGCACCTGGTTTTCCTGGAGAACGCGCAGCAGTTTGACCTGCAGGCGCATCGGCATGTCGCCGATCTCGTCGAGCAGCAGCGAGCCGCCCTCGGCCGCCTGAAACAGTCCCTTATGGCTTCTCGTCGCGCCGGTAAACGCGCCTTTCTCGTGCCCGAACAGTTCCGACTCGAGGAGGTTTTCGGCCATGGCGGAGCAGTTGATTGCGACGAAGGGCTTCTTGGCGCGCGGGCTTGCGTTGTGGATTGCCCGCGCAAGCAGTTCCTTGCCCGTGCCGCTCTCGCCGTTGATCAGTACGCGCGCATCGGTGGCAGCGACCATGCGAGCCTGGTTCAGGATCTCGCGCATGCCCTGGTTGCGCGTGATGATGTCGGCCGCCCAGTCCTCGTCGACGTCGACCGAGCCCGAAACACGCAGCGCCTTCTCGACGGTCGCCATCAACTCGTCCTTGTCGATCGGCTTCGTCAGAAAGCCGAATGCACCGCTCTGCGTGGCCACGACGGCGTCGGGTATCGTGCCGTGCGCCGTGATGATGACCACGCGCAGCCCGGGCGATCGGGTCTGCAGTTCCTTGAGCAGCTCGATGCCGTCCATCTTGTCCATTCGCAAGTCGGTGACGACGAGGTCCGGTGCGAAGCGGCCTACGGTCGCCAGCGCCTTGTGGGCGGACTCGACAGCTTCCACTTCGTAGCCCTCGGCGCGCAGCCGGATGCTGAGCAGACGCAGCAGCCCCGGATCGTCGTCGACCAGGAGGATGCGACCCTGAGTATTGGCTTGAGGTACAGGCATGGGATTTGACGATAATTTTCTGTGCGGAGAGGGTAGTGCGTCTGGACGCTGCTCTGCAAGCGAGCGCGTCGCGAATCCACGCGTTTACCCTGTCGGCTTTGAGCGACAGATAAGGCTTAGGCTGTTGCCCTTACTCCTGCTCGCGGATCGAGCGTTCGATGGACGTGATGGCCTCGAGCTTCTGCTCGGCGTCGGACAACTCTTCACGCAGCCGCCGGTTCTCCGCTTCCACGGTAGCGAGCCGCTGGTTGATGGCCTGCTCCTGAGTACGCTGTGCGCGCGAGGAGTTGGCTCTGAGCCGCCGGGCTTCCGATTCGAGGACCATACGTTCCTCGACGGCTTTGAGATGAATGGTTGCGAGCGCGACTTCGGCCTGCGTCATGAGCGGCGTCTGCGCCAGAATCTCACGCAGCATGCTCTGGGCCTGAGCGGAGTCGGACTCCGGGTGACCCGGTGCCGCGAGAACCAGGGCGTAGCGCAGATTCGTGGACGGGTTCGGGGTGAGCTGCGCGGCCGCGCGTGAATCCTCGTATATCTCAGCCTGGCGGGCCGGATCGCCCGAGGCGATGGCCGCGAGGTCGGCAAGGTAGGCGTCCGCTTCCGGCGCGCCGAGAATCTCGGTGCCTGGGGGACTGCTGTCGGGTTTGCGGAAATCGTCGAGCCAGTCCCGGGTTTGCGCGCAGCCCGACAGCATGGCGGCGGCAACTGCCGCTGCAAGCGCGCGTCTTCCCCGATGTCGTAGATCCTTACCCACTGGCTGCGATCTTCTGTTCCGAAAGGCTCTGGTTCTGCGGAATCCGGATGCGAAAGTGCGCACCGGGGAATTCGTCACTGTCGAGGAGTTCTACGGTCCCATCGTGCGCCTGCACGCACTCGAGCACGACGGACAGCCCAATGCCCGTTCCCCCGACAAAACCGCCCTGTTCGCGACGTCCCTGAAAGAACGCCTCGAATATTCGCGGGCGCTCCTCCTCGGGGACGCCGGGGCCGGTGTCCGCGAATTCGAGTATGAAGCCCGACGTGCTGCGTTTGGCCCGGATCGTCACGTAGCCGCCTTTTGGGGTGAACTTGACCGCATTTGATAACAAATTATCCAGTACGGTCCGCATTTTGTCGCGATCCGCGTTCACAATTATGTCCTCGACGTCCAGCCGTAGCTGAATGTGCGCGGCTTTGAGCGCGAGGCGTTGCTCCTTGGCTACCGAAATCACGAGCGCCCGGAGCGGGAAGTCGGTGAGCGTGAGCACTTCGCTCTTGGCCTGCCAGGCGCTGAAGCTCAGCAGGTTCTCGATGAGCTGCTGAAGCTTGACCCCGTTCATGCGCAGGATGTCCGTGACCTCGCGCTGCGGTTTGTCGAGTTCGCCAACGGTACCGTCGAGCAGCAATTCCGTCCCCTCCCGGATATTGGCCAGCGGCGTCTTGAGTTCATGCGACATCTGCCGCAGGAATTTGTTCTTCTCCTGAGCGAGTTCGAGCAGGCGGACCCGGAGCCATTCGAGCTGGCGTCCGAGCCGCTCGAGATCGGTCGGGCCGCGAACTTTGATGGGCTTCGAGAAACCGGACTCGCCGAGCTGATGGATGGCCGAGTCGATCTGCCGGATCGGTCGCGCGACGAGCAGCGTGAAGATCAGCACCAGGAACAGGGTGCCGGGCACCAGCGCCGCGACCTGCCACGCGGAGATGCGCTGGGCGCGGCGCATGCTGTCCTGGAGCGCGAGAAGTTCGTCGTCCACATAGCTCGTGAGCAGTTCCGTGAGCTGCGCGGTGCGCTGTCGGAGCGCCGCGAAACTCTCGATCGCGGTCGCGGCGTCGCCGGCTTCGACGTCGGGATTGGCCAGCGTGAGTACGATCGCCCGCGCGTCGTTGCCGATCGCGTCGAGCCTGCTCGCGACACCGGCCGTGTTTGCGAGCGGGCGCATCGTTTCGAGGCGCCGGTTCAGGGTGCGGAGATCCTGGCGGAGCAGGGCGAGGCT
Organism: Woeseiaceae bacterium; assembly: GCA_028277185.1. Lineage (GTDB taxonomy): Bacteria > Pseudomonadota > Gammaproteobacteria > Steroidobacterales > Woeseiaceae > UBA1847. The sequence continues at coordinate 9,323 of JANQGQ010000011.1, read as the reverse complement.
TTCGTCGTTGCGGAGGATGTCGTGCTGTCTGGCCACGCGCTCGAGCGTTCCGATCTGCTCGGTCAGGAGGCGATTGTTCTCGGCGGCGGCGACGCCGGTAGTGATGAGACGTTCGCTCTGCGCCGCCAGACGATCGAGATTGAACAGCGCCCAGACCACCGCCACGAGCAGGGGCAAGGCGACAATACCGAAGCCGACCAGTATCAGGCCGTTGAGCGAGCGGGGTCGGCGGATCCTCATGACTTAAAGACTATCAGACCGCCCAGTATGCGCCGGAATCGCGGGCGGCTATCCGGCGTTCCCAGGCGAGGGCGGTCCGGACAATCGTGTCGAGGTCGTCGAACTGCGGCTCCCAGCCGAGCAGCTCGTGGATCCGGTCTGCGGCAGCGACGAGCTCGGGGGGATCGCCCGGACGGCGCGGTTCCTCGGAGATGTTGAGCGGCCCGCCATTAGCGCGTTCGACCGCCGCCAGCACCTCGCGCACGCTGTAGCCGTGTCCGTATCCGGCGTTCAGCGTCGCCGATTCGCCGCCTGCCCGCAGATAGGTCAGGGCGTCGAGGTGCGCTGTCGCCAGATCCTCGACGTGGATGTAGTCCCTCAGACCGGTGCCGTCCGGAGTCGGGTAGTCGGTGCCGAAGATCGAGACGCCGGGTCTCCGGCCGACCGCGGCTTCGCAGGCCACCTTCACGAGCAGCGTCGCTTTGGGCGTCGATTGTCCGATCGAGCCTCCGGGCTCACAGCCGGCCACATTGAAATAGCGCAGCGCGACATAGCTCGGCCCGCCGGCGATCGCGAGATCGCGCAGCATCCACTCCGTCATGAGTTTCGAGCTGCCGTAGGGATTGATCGGTGCGGTGGGCGAGTCTTCGCTGGCGATCCCGCCCGGCGGAATGCCGTACACGGCCGCCGTCGACGAGAACACGACGTGCCGGACCCCATGGCGCCGGGCGACGTCGAGCAGCGTGCGGCTCGACGCCGTGTTATTGCGGTAGTACTTCAGCGGTTCGGCGACCGACTCGGGCACGATCGTATGCGCGGCGAAGTGCATTACGGTATCGATGTCGTGCCCGGAGAAGAGCGACTCGAGCAGGCTCTCGTCGCCGGTATCGCCGACAACCAGTTCCCCGGACGTGACAGCCGCTTCGAATCCGGTAGAAAGATTGTCGAGGGTGATTACGGTCTCGCCGCGCTGGCCGAGCTGGCGCACGACGTGGCTGCCGATGTATCCGGCGCCGCCTGTCACAAGTATCTTTTTGTTTCTCATAAGTTTTTCCGCACCGGCCGCAGCCGGGCCATTGCCTCACATGGCGTTTATGTGAACCCGACCGCGATTTTTCGCTCGGAGTTTAGCAATACTCACGTGACGGAAAGCAGGACCTGCTTCGCACATCATTATGTGAGACGAATTGTCGCCAAATACGGACGCCATTCGTTGTGTTGCCGTTCACATCCGGCGGGTAACATACGGATTCGGGCGGTGAGGCCCGACGGCCGGTGTCTTAGGGAAGAGGAGCGTTTCTGGTGAGAGAACGGACAGCATCGGTCAGAGCGGTCTTCGGCATGCTGCTGGCGGCCGTGAGCGTTGCCGCCTGTGGCGGCGGAGGCGGGGACAGCCCGCCGTCGCCGCCGCCGCCTCCCGTTGGTTCGCCGCCTTCGCCACCACCGCCTCCGCCGCCACCTCCGTCCGGCACGCCGCCGGCGCCCGCGGCTCCGGTGAACCGTGCGCCCGCGGCGAATGCCGGTCCCGACATGGTCGCGTTCGAGGGAGAGAGCGTCGTGCTGGCGGCCAGTGCCGGCGATCCGGAGGGGGCGGGTATCACGCCGACCTGGCTGCAGGTCTCGGGTCCTCCCGTGAGCCTGACGAGCCCGAACTCGCTGCAGGCCTCGTTCACGGCTCCCGACGCAGAGCCCGGTGTCCCCGTAAACCTGGAGTTTCGGGTGACCGTTTCCGACGGCACGTTTACCGCGGACGACGTCGTGCGCGTTACGGTGCGGGAGCCCGCCGCGGCGGCCTTCGTGACGGTCAACGGCAACCTGCAGTACGAATTCGTGCCGCCCAACCCCAACTGTCAGGGTCTCGACTTCGCTTCGACCGCGAACCGGCCCATCCGGGGCGCTACGGTGCAGGTCGTCGACACGGCGACGCGCGAGCTTCTGGGAACGACGGCCAGCGACGGGAACGGCAACTATTCCGTCGCCGGTATCCCGGAGAACACCGAAGTCGATGTCCTGATTCTGGCCGAACTCAAGGCCGGCACGGGAGCCGTTAGCTGGGACGTGACGGTTCGTGACAACTTCATTCCGAACGCAAGCGACGCGGATAGCAATCCCCCGCCGTTCCGGAACGGGCCGCAGTACGCTCTCGCGACGACGATCAACTCGGGGTCCGTGCCCCTCACGCTCGATCTGGTGGCCGATACCGGCTGGGGCGGTTCGGCGTATACCGGGGACCGGGCGGCCGGGCCGTTCGCGGTGCTCGACGCGATCTATGCCGGTATGAGCTTCGTCGCAGGCGTCGACCCGAACGCCAGCTTCGAGCCGTTGACCGCTTACTGGAGCGTCAACAACAAGCTGGTGTCGACCGGTCTCGACGTTACGGCGGGCGAACTGACCGCCTCGTTCTATCGCGGCGGCGACCGCGAGCTGTTCCTCACCGGGGACGCGGCCACCGATACCGAGGAATTCGACGAGCACGTCACGGTTCACGAATGGGGACACTACTTCGAGGACGTCCTGTCCAGAACCGACTCCACGGGCGGACCGCATGCGATCGGCGACCGGCTGGACGCACGCCTCGCCTGGGGCGAGGGCTGGGCGACGGCGCTTGCGGGCATGGCGCTCACCGAGCCCGTCTACTGCGATACGGGACCCGCCGGCGCGGGCACCGGCTTCGGTATCGGCTCCGAGTCCGGCAGCTACGATGGGCGGGGCTGGTACGACGAGATCTCCGTGGTCCGGCTGCTCTATGACCTCTACGATGCGACGAGCGTCGAAGACGGCAACAACGACGACATTGCCCTGGGCTTCGAGCCCATCTACGAGACGATGATCGGCGAACAGGCCGTCACGGATTCGTTTACGACCGTGTTTTCCTTCGCGACGGCCCTGCGTGCGCGGCTCGATCCGGCCGATCAGCAGCGGCTCGACAACCAGCTCACGCGGGAGGACATGACACCGGGTTTCGATCGCTGGGGCGACGGCGAGCTGAACGACTCGAGCGGCGCCCCCGACGTGTTTCCGCTGTACACCGACATCACGGTCGGGGGTGGCACCACGGAAGTATGTGTCAACGAGCAGTACGACCGCTTCAACAACCAGTCGGAGCGAACCGGCAACAAGCTCGGGCAGCGGCGCTATCTGCGCTTCACTATTCCGTCGAACAACCGCTATCTGTTCGCGGTCAGGACCACGACGACAATTCCGGGCGTGGACGATCCCAACGACGCGACCGATCGCAGCGATCCGGATTTGTTTGTGTTCCGGAACGGCGACCTCGTGGCGTTCGGCATCAGCGGCGTCGCGGACGAAGAGGTGTTCGTGGGCCAGAACCCCCTTCCGGCCGGCCTGTACGTCGCGGAACTGCAGGAGTTCCGCTACAGTGACGACGATTCGCCGACGGACTTTCCGGATCGCGTTTGTTTCGACGTGAGCATCACACCGAACTAGGATCTGTTGACAATGACTTCCACGTATCTTTCGAAGCTCAGCACGCTGTTTCCGGGACTCGCGGCCGCCGTTCTGCTTGCGGCCTGCGGCGACGTCGACAGCGGTCCGGGCGCCAGTCTGTCGCCGGAAGAAAAGGCCGCTAAGATCGACGACGAGCCCGTCAGCCCGGGCGGTCCGGTACAGATCAGTCATCGGATCGTCGGCACGCCGATCGTCGGCCAGCCGCTGTCCATCGATCTGAGCCTCAAGTCAATGCGCGGCGCGAAGCCGCTCCGTGTCGACTATCGGATCAACGACGGCAGCGCGCTTGCGTTCGCAGCGCAGCAACTGGCGACGACAACGGCACTTCCGGACAGTCAATCCATGACGGCCGAGCAACAGGTGACGGTCGTACCGCAGCGCGAAGGACGTCTCTACCTCAACGTGTCCGTGGGCGTCGAAACCGATATGGGTATGTCGTCGACGGTCATGGCGATTCCGATCCAGGTCGGCAGCGGCCCGCGCAGTTTCGAGGAAAACGGCACGCTCACGACGGACGCGAACGGCAACGCCATCCGTGCGTTGCCGGCGAGGCCGCGCTGAGGGAAGCTCCCGGGCCGGGTCCGTGCCCGGATCTTTGCCTCGCGCACTGCGTTTGGTTATTCTTTTCTCTTCCTACCGACGGCGTTATGTCCAGCGCCGCATGATTGACCGGAAAACAGGCACTTAGCTCATCGCCTCCGGCAATTTTGGGAAAACTTTCCCGAAATTTTTTCCAGAATCTGCGCTGGTTCACAGACGTGTCTGGTCTTTCCGGCCTATTGTTGACCAAGCTGGCGGCAGTCCGACTCAGGGCTTTTCCGCCGAAGCGGTGCGAAATCGCAGCGAGCGCGGTTGATGAAACACGATCTAAGGGACAGGATCAGGGAGGCAACGGAGTCGTCGAGCGTCGGCCGATCCGATTTCATCGAGTTGTTGCGACTGATCGACGCGCACTACGATCGGATGGAAGCGACGATCTCCGAAACGGTCTCCGCGCGCTCCCTCGCCGACACCACGCCGATCGAAGTCATCTTCGACAGCGTGACCGACGCGCTCATTTCGATCGGCGAGTCCGGCAAAATTCGGGTCTGCAATCAGGTGTCCGTCCGCTTCTTCGGTCTCGAAAAGGATGCATTGATCGGGTCGCCGATCGAGACTTTTCTGCCCGCCGCCACCGGGCTCACGATGGCCGAGTTCGTCGAGCCGTTCATGTCCAACCTGGACGCTACCCATGTCGAAAACTCTGGCGGCGAGGTCACGGCGCGCCGTGCCGACGGAAGTGAGTTTCTCGCGGAGATAAACGCCAGCCGGATCGACACGCCTGACGGTGCCGTTTACGTAGCGACGCTGCGCGACATCACGGAGCGAAAAGAAGCCGAGACCTCGCTTCGTGAGAACGAGGAGCGATACCGTGCTCTCGTGGAGAACGCGCCCGAGGCCATCGTCGTTCTGGATGTCGATGTCAACAGATTCATCGACGCGAACGACAAAGCGTGCATGCTCTTCAATCTGTCCAGGGCGCGCCTCCTCACGGTCGGGCCCGAAGCCATCAGCCCGAAAATGCAGCCCGATGGCACGCCGTCCTTCGGTGTTCGCCGCGGCTGGATAGACAAAGCGCTGAACGGCGAGCATCCGAGTTTCGAGTGGCTGCACACCGACTCCACGGGGGCCGAGATTCCGTGTGAGGTTCGCTTCAGCCGCCTGCCCGACGGACGGCGCCGCCTGATCCGTGTGTCGATCACCGACATTACCGATCGTAAGCGCGGCGAGACGCTGGCATACGCCCAGAGCAAAGTTCTCGAGATGATCGCGGCCAACCAGCCCTGCGATCGGACGCTGCGCGCGATCTGCCACTTCGTCGAGCGCATCGGTCGCGGCATGCGTGCCGCCGTAATGCAGGTGGACGCCGCGCGTGAGCGTCTGTCGGTCGGCGAGGCGCCGAGCCTGACGGATGAGTTTCGTGCGTGCCTCGATACGATCCGCGTACGCCCGGACGGTCTGACTCCGGGCGCCGCGGTGTATCACGATCAGGACAGGGTCGTCAGAGACATCGCGCACGAGCCGGCCTGGAGCGAACACATCGAGCTGCTCGAGCAGAATGGCGTCGGCGCCGTCTGGTCTTTTCTGATTACCGGCGCGCTCGACCGCGTGTTGGGTACGCTGGACGTCTATCTCGACAAAGCACGCGCACCGTCTACGGACGAGCTCGATCGCCTTGGGAGGATGGCACGACTCGCCGGAATCGCCATCAATCGCCAGCAGGACGAAGAGCGCCTGCGCAGCAGCGAGGCGCGCTACCGCGGACTGTTCGAAAACGTCGTCGACGGGGTGTTCATCGTCTCGCGCGAGGGGGATCTCATCACCGCGAACCCGGCGTTGATCGAGATGCTTGGCTACGAAAGCATGAGCGATCTCAAAGCGGTCGGCCGCACGAGCCTTCTGTACGTAAACCCCATCGACCGGGAACGGGTCTTCGCCCGGCTGGAATCACAGGGCTTTGTGCGCAATTTCGAGTACCGCCTGCGCCGCAAGGACGGCAAGGAGATAGTCGTTCTGGAGAATTCGCGTGCCGTTTACGACGACAGCGGGCGCGTAATCGCTCATGAGGGCACGATCTCCGACATCACGGACCGGAAGCTTGCCGAGACCCGGATCTTCGAGGAGAAGGAGCGCGCTCAGGTTACGCTGCAGTCGATCGGCGACGGGGTGATTACCACGGACGCGGAGGGCTGTATCGACTACATAAACCCGGTCGCGCAGGATCTCACCGGCTGGGACATGCGCGGTGCGCGGGGGCGCCCGGTCGCCGAGATCATGACGATCGTGAACGAGCACACGCGAGCTACCGTCGAAAACCCGGTTGTGACCTGTCTCAAGGAAGGCCGCGTGATTACGCTGGCGCAGAATTCGATACTGATCACGCGGAAGGCCGACGAAGTGCCGATTCAGGACTCCGCGGCTCCGATCCGCGACCGCATCGGCAACATCATCGGTTCCGTGATGGTGTTCCACGATACGAGCAAGGAGTCCCGCTTGTTCCGGCAGCTCAGCTACCAGGCTGCACACGACTCCATCACCGGGCTGATCAACCGGAGCGAGTTCGAGAACCGGGTCATGGCGTCTCTGGATCGCCTCCGCGGCGACTCGACTACGACGCATGCGCTTCTTTACGTCGACCTGGACCAGTTCAAGGTCGTCAACGATACGTTCGGCCACACGGCCGGCGACGAACTGCTGCGCCAGCTCTCCGAGCTGATGCAGACACGCATCCGCTCGACTGACGAGTTCGCTCGTCTCGGCGGCGACGAGTTCGGCATATTGCTCGAGCGCTGCAGCGAGGAACGAGCAATGGAGGTCGCCGAGACCATTCGCGATGCGATCGAAGGGTATCGTTTCGAGTGGCAGGACTCCTTCACGACCGTGCGCTGCTCGATCGGCGTTGTCGTGTTCACCGCCGACGCGAAGGGTGTGGCGAGCGTCATGAGTTCGGCCGATGTGGCGTGCTACTCCGCGAAAGACAAAGGCCGCAACCAGGTGCATCTCTATCAGGACAGCGATGCGGCACTGAGACACGAAGAAATGAAGTGGGTGTCGCGGATTTCCAGCGCCGTCGAAGACGACCGGCTGGAGCTGTTCTTTCAGCCGATCATTGGCATCGGCGACGCCGAAGATGGCGTACGGGGCCACTACGAACTGCTGTTGCGCATGCGTGACGAAACTGGCGAGCTGATTGGTCCCGATCAGTTCATACCTGCCGCCGAGCGCTACAACCTGATGTCCACGCTGGATCGATGGGTCATCCATAAAGCGCTCGCCGAGCTTGCCGACCGCGATAGCGAGGGAGAGGCCGGCTATACGCTGGCGATCAACCTCTCCGGCACGTCACTCAGCGAGGACCGTTTTCTCGACTATGTGATCAGCGAGCTCGAATCTCACGAGCTGCCGAGAGGAGCCATTTGCTTCGAGATCACGGAGACGGCGGCGATCTCCAACCTCTCGCGCGTCGTACACTTCATGCAGACTCTGAAAAAGCTGGGCTGCCTCTTTTCCCTCGACGACTTCGGCAGCGGCCTGTCGTCTTTCACGTATCTCAAGAATCTCCCGGTCGACTACCTCAAGATCGACGGACAGTTCATCCGCAACGTCGTGGAAGACAGCGTGGATGAGAGCATGGTGAAGGCGATACGGGAGGTCGGACAGGCCATGGGCATCGAGACCATTGCCGAGCGGGTGGAAACGAAGCAAGTGCTCGACAAGCTCGGCTCCCTCGGCGTCGGTTTCGCCCAGGGTTACTACATTGCACGTCCGGCCTCCGTGAGCTGTTTCGAACCTTGGGGTGAGGCTGCCAACGAACTCCTCGCGTAGGTGGCGTTTTAGTCGATCGCGCGTGGCGGGGTTGGGGCTCCCTCGCATGGCGGGGTTGGGGGTGGTTCACCGGGATGGCTCCCTTGTATGTTCTTAGTTGCTGCGAATCGGGATGATTCAAAGCGCCGGGGAAGGGAAGAGGCTGTATGGCTCCCATCCGCCACCGCGAGGTGTACGGACAACCGCAGAGTAAGCCCACCTTCCCCACTTCACCGACAGTGCCGATAAGGAATCGAGCCGGTATAGACGGCCGATGTCAGCAAGGCAGCACGCGGTGAGTCCCCGGCTGGATCAAGCCTAGATGAGGAGATAGAGCGATGGCAATGGCAGTGAGGGCGCGCTGTGTGGGCGTGGATGTGGGTAAGGAGTTTGTTGAGGTTGCCGAGGGCGAGGCGGTGATGCGCGTGGCCAATACACCGGCGGCGATCCGCCGCTGGTTGGGCACGCTCAGCGGGCCGCTGCAGCTGGCGGTGGAGTCGACCCAGCGCTACCACGAGGCGGTGGTGCACGCCGCGCTGGCGCGTGGTCACCGGGTTTACCTGGTCGATGCCTGCCGGCTGTCGCGCTACCGCGAGGCGCTGGGTGTGCGGGTCAAGAGCGATGCGGCCGATGCCCGGCTGCTGTGGCGCTACCTGCGGGCCGAAGGTGAGCGCCTTCGCCCCTATGAGCTTGCGCCGCGCGCGGTCACCCGGCTGCGCGAGCTGCTGCACGCGCGGGCCAGGCTCACCGCGGCCAAGGTCACGATCGCCCAGTCGCTGGCGGCGGTGGGTGCCTTGGCGCGCACCCGCCAGGCGCTGCTCACCCGGCTCCAGGGCGCGCTGGCACTCATCGATCGCAGGCTCGCCGCGTGCCTGAGGGAGGCCGGTTACAGCGCCGACGCCCGACGCACGGCCCGGATACCGGGCATTGGCCCCCTGAGTAGCGCGGCGCTGGTGGCGAGCTTCCATCGCGGGTGCTTTGTCAGCGCCGATGCCTTCATCGCCTATCTGGGACTCGATCTTCGGGTGCGCGAGTCGGGCCGCTGGCGCGGTCAGCGTAAGCTGAGTAAGCGCGGCGATCCGGAGGTGCGTCGACTGTTGTTCAATGCCGCGCGTGCCGCGGCCCGCACCGCCCGGTGGCGTGGTTACTATGAGCGGCTGCGGGCGCGGGGTCTGGCCACGACCGCCGCTTATGTGGCGTTGTCGCGTAAACTCGCAAGGCTGGCCTTCGCACTCCTGCGGGATCAGTCCGAGTTGCGCCCCCATCGTCCAGCTTGACGTCACAACATAGAA
>JANQGQ010000040.1 GCA_028277185.1 Woeseiaceae bacterium | reverse complement strand
GACGCACGCGTTTTTCAAGGCGCTGCTGTTCCTCGCCGCGGGTTCCGTGATCATTGCGATGCATCACGAACAGGACATCCGGAAGATGGGCGGCATCCGCAAGTACATGCCGATCACGTACTGGACTTCCCTTGTCGGGTCACTCGCGCTGATCGGTGCGCCGGGGCTGTCGGGCTTCTTTTCGAAGGATCTGCTCATCGAGGCGGTCCATCAGTCCCACTGGGCGGAGACCGACGCCTGGATCTACTGGATCGCCTATCTGAGCGTGCTGCTCGGCGTGTTCGTCACGGCGCTGTACTCGTTCCGTATGTTCTTCCTGGTCTTCCATGGAGAGGAGCGCATGGATGCGGAAACCCGATCGCACCTGCACGAGACGCCCTGGGTCGTCACCGTGCCGCTCGTGCTCCTCGCGATACCGTCGGCAATCATCGGCTGGATCACTGCGGAGCCGATTCTGTTCGGCGGCTTCTTCGGCGAGTCGATTGTCGTCGCGCCCGAACACGATGTGCTTGCGCGGCTTGGCTCGGAGTTCTGGCACGGCAGTTTCGGGCTGGTAACGCACGCCGTCGTCACTCCGGTGTTCTGGCTGGCGGTGGCCGGCGTGGCGGCAGCCTGGTTCATGTACCTGAAGCGGCCGGATATCCCCGAGACCCTGTACCGGAAGTTCAAGGGTCTGTACGTGTTGCTCGACCGCAAGTACTACTTCGACGATCTCTGGATACGCGGCTTCGCCGGCGGCGGCCGTCGGCTTGGGGATCTGCTCTGGAAGCGGGGCGATCAGTTCCTGATCGACGGGGTGCTCGTCAACGGTACGGCGAACTCGATTGCCCGACTCGCCGGAATCCTGAGGCAGCTCCAGTCGGGCTATCTCTACACCTATGCTTTCGCCATGATCATCGGGCTCACGATGCTGCTCGGCTGGCTGGTCTGGCTCCGGTAGGGTGTCGACGCGATGAGTCTTGCCACGCACCTCCTGAGCGTACTGATCTGGCTGCCGATCATCGGCGGTATCGCGTTGTTGCTGATCGGCGACGAGGGTGACTCGGGGTCGCCGCGGGCCGGAATCATGCGCATTACGGCGCTGGTCGTCTCGATAGCCACGTTCCTGCTGAGCATCGGTCTTTACACCGGGTTCGATTCAACGGCGACCGGCATGCAGTTCGTCGAGCGCTATGCCTGGATTCCCGCAATAAGCGTCGACTACTACCTGGGCGTCGACGGCATCTCGGCGCCGCTGATTCTTCTGACGACGTTCATCACCCCGCTGGTCGTCATCGCGGGCTGGGACAGCATTCGGGTCCGCCCTGCACAGTACTTTGCGGCGTTCCTGATACTCGAAGGCCTGATGGTCGGCGTTTTCTCGGCGCTCGACGGCATCCTGTTCTACGTGTTCTGGGAGTTCATGCTCGTACCGATGTTTCTGATCATCGGTGTCTGGGGCGGCGATCGCCGGATCTACGCGACGCTCAAATTCTTCCTGTACACGTTCCTCGGCTCGGTCCTGATGCTCGTGGCCTTTATCTACCTCTACGGTCAGGCCGGCACGTTCGACCTGCTGGCGTTCGCGGACGCGCCGCTGACGCTTGCGGCCCAGAAGCTCATCTTCCTGGCGTTCCTGCTTGCTTTTGCGGTCAAGGTGCCGATGTGGCCGGTGCACACGTGGCTGCCCGATGCGCACGTCGAGGCGCCGACGGGCGGTTCCGTAATTCTGGCGGCGATCATGCTGAAGATGGGCGGCTATGGCTTCGTGCGCCTGTCGCTGCCGATCGTCCCTGACGGGAGCGCCTATTTCGCCGGGCTGATGATCGGGCTCTCGCTGATTGCGGTCGTTTACATCGGCCTCGTCGCGCTGATGCAGAAAGACATGAAGAAGCTGATCGCCTATTCCTCGATCGCGCACATGGGTTTCGTGACGCTCGGCTTCTTCCTGTTGTGGTACATCAACGGCGACAGCGGAGCGGCGCTCGGCATGTCGGGCGGAATGGTGCAAATGGTGTCCCACGGCCTGATCTCCGGCGCGATGTTCCTCTGCGTCGGCGTGCTCTACGATCGTGTACACAGCCGTCAGATCGCTGACTATGGCGGCGTCGCCAACACGATGCCGGTGTTCGCGGCGTTCATGGTGCTGTTTGCGATGGCAAACGCCGGATTGCCGGGAACCTCCGGGTTCGTCGGCGAGTTTATGGTGATCGTCGCGAGCTTCAAGGCGAACTTCTGGATCGCGTTCCTCGCGGCGAGCACGCTGATTCTCGGCGCGGCGTATACGCTCTGGATGGTGAAACGGGTCGTCTACGGCGAGGTTGCGAACGACGACGTTGCGGCGCTGGAGGACCTTAAAGGTCGCGAGTTCCTCGTGCTCGGCATTCTCGCTGCGGCAGTGCTGCTGCTGGGCGTATGGCCGGCTCCGCTCGTGGACATGATGAACGTGACGATCGAGCAGCTGCTCGAGCAAGTCGCCGCGAGCAAACTGTAGGCCGCCCGCCATGGATATGCACAACTACATATTCGCCGCACCCGAGATGGTTCTTCTCGGCCTGATCTGCGTGGTTCTGCTCGCCGATCTGTTCGTCGAGGACGACAAGCGTATTGTGACGTTTTGGCTCACGATTGCCTCGCTGGCGGTCACAGCGGTGACCATCCTGGCGACGGGACCCGCTGAGCGGGTCCTCGTGTTCAGCGGCAGCTACGTGGCGGAGCCGCTGTCGAACGTACTGAAACTGGCGGCGACAGGGTTCGTGGCCGTGGCGTTCTTCTATGCGCGGGACTATCTGCGCGTCAACGACATCCACCGGGGTGAGTTCTACACGCTCGGCTTGTTCGGCTTGCTCGGTATGCTGATCATGATGTCGGCGAACAGTCTCCTGACGATGTACATGGGCCTGGAGACGCTGTCGCTGTCGCTGTATGCATTGGTCGCGATCGACCGCAACAGCGTGACCTCGGCCGAGGCGGCGATGAAGTACTTCGTGCTCGGGGCAATCGCGTCCGGTGCGATGCTCTACGGCATTTCCTGGGTTTACGGCGTGACAGGCAGCCTTCAGTTCGACGGCATTGCTGCCGCAATCGCGACCGACCCGAGCGTCAACGACGTCGGGCTGTGGTTCGGACTCGCGTTTCTGCTGGTCGGCATTGCGTTCAAGTTTGGCGCCGTGCCGTTCCACATGTGGCTGCCGGACGTCTATACCGGCTCACGCTCCGCCATCACCGTCTACATTGCGTCCGCGCCAAAGCTTGCCGCGCTTGCACTGACGCTGCGGATTCTCGTCGACGGGCTTGGCGGTCTGCAGACGGTCTGGGACGACATGTTGATGGTGCTGGCCGTGCTGTCGCTGCTCGTCGGCAACATCGTGGCGATCGCGCAGTCGAACATCAAGCGAATGCTGGCGTACTCGACGGTCGCGCACGTCGGCTTCATTCTTCTGGCGGTATTCACGGGAACCGAGGCGGGTTATGCCGCGGCGCTATTCTATACCCTGACTTACGTTGTCGCCGCAGCCGGAGCGTTCGGCATCGTGATCCTGCTCTGCCGTCGGGGCTTCGAGGCGGAATCGCTCGTCGATTACCGCGGTTTGAACGAGCGCAGCCCGTGGTTTGCGCTGATGATGATGTTCGTGATGTTCAGCCTGGCCGGACTACCGCCGTTCATCGGCTTTTTCGGCAAGCTGAACGCGATCAATGCCGTCGTCAATGCGGGCTATACGGAGCTGGCCGTGATCATGGTGCTCGCCTCGGTCATCGGGGCCTACTACTACCTTCGGGTTATCTGGTACATGTACTTCGAAAAACCCGAAGACCGGGCGGTCGTGGTGCCGAGCGCGGATGTCCGCGTAGTGCTCAGCCTGAACGGCGTGGCCGTGCTGGCCTTGGGCCTCGCGCCGGGCTGGCTGTGGGCGCTCTGCACCGCGGTAATGGCTGTCCGTTAGCAGTTGCCGCAGTCAGGCGTGTAGGGGGTTGAATTCCGCCGCCCGCGTCACTAGTATACGCAGCCTGCCGATGCGGGGTGGAGCAGTCTGGCAGCTCGTCGGGCTCATAACCCGAAGGTCGCAGGTTCAAATCCTGCCCCCGCTACCAAACAAGAAATGGCCCCTCTCGAGGGGCCATTTTTGTTTGGGAACGGATTGGCTTGGAGGCAGAAATCTGGGAAGGCGCTCCGCCACCTCCCGCTGAACAAGTCTTGCATTACCGGGAGTGGGCAGTGCTTGAGAGAGACCCCTCGAAAACCGGGCCAAGCCGGGCCTTCGCGTATACCTCGAAATACGCGATTAAGTCAGCGCCCGTCCCGAGCCGGCCGGTGCGCTGCTGCCGGATGACAGTGAGAAAACGTAAACGGCACCCTGACCTTTCGGCAGATCTTTCGCCGTTTGTGGTGCTGGCCAGCGATCATGAGAGACTGCCGAGTCGCTAACGGAAATACCGACATTCTCGCGCAGATCACGGACAAATTCGTCCACCAGTTCTTTGGGATCAACCATCATTCCATTGGCCCCTTGCACCCAGCAGCTTTCTCTCCATATGCTGATTATTTCGTAAGGTCAAACGGCCGCCGTCATAGTGACGTTTTCGTGCCCAACCGTCCACTCGCTTTTGGCACCGATTTTCTCTTCCTTGCCGGCTCCAGGAGGAATTGATGGTCTTGACGGCTACAGGACGTCTAGCCTCCAGCGCAACAAATACTCACGAGACAGTGCTTCGTCGCGGTCTGAGCCTGGTTGCGTCCCCTAAACATGTAGAGGCATCGCGGCAACAACATCACAGTGTCCAGATATTTTGACCAGGCAGCCGAGATGAAACTGCATAAAGACCGGTTAAATAGTCAGTGAAAAGCACTGTTGAATGGTGCTATTATTAGGACCGATATCTGCGCCGAGGCATCTCCATGCCAGTAAAATTCTCAGAGGACGTCGTACCGCTCACCGATCTGAAACTCAATCCGGGCCGGATCGTCAAGCACGTCACAGATGCTAAGCGGCCTGTATTGCTCACCAGCCGTGGTCGTGGCGTGGCGGTTGTGCAATCACTCGATGGATACGAGGCTGCGCAGGAAGAACGCGAGTTCATGGTGGCAGTTGTTGAGGGTTTGTCCGACATTGATGCTGGGCGCCATGTTGATATGGCCGAGGCCAGGCGTCGTTTCGGCTTTGGCTAGATACAATGGCGCAATTGCGTGTGCAGTTCGCCCAATCCGCCCTGGACGATCTCGACGCGATACTCGATTGGTATAAAGAGCAGACCGTTCCCGACGTTGGTCAGCGGCTCGTCGGTGAAATCTTCGATCGCGTCGAATCGTTGGTCGATCACCCAGATACGGGACGCGTCGTGCCCGAGTTCGGCCAGCCTTTCCTACGCGAGTTGATCCATCCACCGTTTCGCATCGTTTATCGCCGAGATCCAATGGCAATTAGTGTAGTCCGTGTTTGGCGCAGCGAGCGACTACTAAGACTATCCGACGATAGAGATGTCCCCGAATCCCCATGATGCTGCTTGGTTGCACAGTGGAACACATCTGCGTGGGACTTAACCTCGCTGGGTTCCAGTACCAAACGTCATAGGCAAACTATGCACAACTTTGGCTCACTTCGGGTTGTCGCCAATTTTGTCAACGGAGGGGGGTGGAATGGACGCTTCGGACTCGTACGGCGTTGCCGAGCTGACTTGTGAAAGCTGTTCCTGCATCCTCGTTGTCGACGCTACGGACCTGGCCGTTGACGAGGTCGGTAGTGTGGATCGCAACATGGGGCCGGAGACTTACTACCACGGCGGCGTTGAATTGATCTGTCCGGAGTGCGGGAGCGATATCGAGGTCGATTATG
>JANQGQ010000037.1 GCA_028277185.1 Woeseiaceae bacterium | reverse complement strand
GATTCGCCGCGTCTTTTCGCGTCTGGCGGCGTTGCGGCTCCTCGCCATAGCCCCGCTATGACTCGTCGCCGCGCCTTGCCAGCCACGAAAATCCGCTGCCGACTCGTTCAACGAATTAACCGGACAGGACACTAGCGACACTCGCCGCCGGCCCGACCCCGGCCGTTGGCGGCCGCCGACGCCGCCGGTACACTGTCGCGCTACGCAACAGGTCGGAACCTTCTCATGTACACCAGTCTGAAGACGCTGCACGCGCTCACTGCGCTCGTGACCATTGCGGGTTTTCTGCTGCGCGGCTACTGGATGCTGACGGGCAACGCGCGCCTCAATGCGAAGCTCACGCGGGTTCTCCCGCACGTCATCGACACGCTGTTCCTCGTGTCAGGTATCGCGCTGCTCGTTCTGCTCAACGGCGGACCGCTGACAGAGGCCTGGATGCTCGCGAAAATAGCAGGTCTGGTTGCCTATATCGTACTGGGGATGCTGGCGCTCAGACGCGGCCGAACCGAAGCCATCAGAAACACGGCCTTCGTCGCGGCGATCGCGGTCTTCGCCTACACCTATGGAGTTGCGCTGTCGAAATCGCCGTTGAGCTGGCTTGCGGTCTTTGCCGGCTAGCCCTTGGGAACGACGCCGGTATCCACGGCGCGGCGCGCGGCGATGATCAGCCGGTCCGTATCGACGGGCTTCGACAGCAACGCACAGTTGTCGAGGAGCTTTGCGTCTTTCACGACCTTAGACGTGTCGCCCGAGACGATAAACGCCGGGATCGTGGCGTCGAAGTGCTCGCGTATCGCCGTGACGGCTTCCACGCCGTTCGAGCCGTCGAGCAAGTGAAAGTCCGAGATGATGACGTCGGGCTCGACGTCGAGATGCCGGACCATCGCCGCCGCCTCGGCGGCGGACGCCGCGGTCGCTACCTGAAAGCCCTCGGCCTCCAGCAGCAGTTCCCAGGCATTGGCGACGTTGACGTCGTCCTCGACGAGTATCAGCAGTCCGGTCGCATCGGCGGCGTGCTGCTGCGGTGACGTCTTCTCGTCGGCGGCGTTCGTCTGCTCCTCGGAGAGCGGCAGCCAGACGGAGAAGCGACTGCCTTTGCCCGGGGTCGATTCGACCGCCAGCGAGTGCTCCAGTAAATCGGCCAGCCGCTTCACGATGGCCAGACCGAGACCGAAGCCTTCCTTGTTCGTGCCGGGCGCCTTGCACTGATGGAACTCGTTGAATATCGCTTCGAGCTGATCTTCCTCGATTCCGATGCCGGTATCGATCACGTCGAGCCGACACCGCTTACCGTCGACGCTTGCCCGGAAGGTAACGCTGCCTTTCGCCGTGTAGCGAATCGCATTCGATACCAGGTTCTGCAGGATCTCACCGACCAGGTTCGGATCGCTCGTCACGATGAGGTTATCCGCCTCAACGTGGAAGTCGAGCCCCTCCTGACTCGCTTGCCGGCCAAACTCGGCGGCCAGCCGATCGACGAGGCGCTGCACGGCGAAGCTCTCGACGTCCGGCGTTATCTTGCCGGCATCCAGCCGGCTGATGTCGAGCAGCGAATTGAGCAGATTGGTCATCGCGGTTAACGAATGATCCTGACTCTCGATCATCGCCAGCGCTTTCGGGTCCTGCACCGTCCGCCGCAGCGCGCCGTTGAGCAGACTCAGCGCCTGTACCGGTTGTCGCAGATCGTGACTGGCTGCGGCCAGAAAGGCGCTGTTCGCCTTGTTGGCCCGTTCCGCTTCCTCGCGCGCCGCGTGGATTTCGTCTTCGAGTACCTTACGCTCGGTGACGTCGCGAATTACGCTGTAGACGAACTCTCCCATGCTCGAGCTGACGGGCGACAGGCTGATCTCGACGGGAAACTCCGAGCCGTCCTTCCGCAGGGCAAAGAGTTCGAGTCCCGACCCCATGGGCCGAAGCGACGGATTCTGCATGTAACCGTTGCGGTGCTGACGATGCCGCATACGGGTGCGTATGGGCAGGAGCATTTCGAGCTGCTTACCGAGGAGTTCTTCCTTGGTGTAGCCGAACATCTCCTCGGTCTGGTTGTTGATGACCGCGATCGTACCTTCGGCATCGATGATAACCATCGCATCCGGGGCCGACTCGAGCATCGTCCGGAAGAAGGTACTGGTGTCGTCCCAGCGTTTTGACGGGGCGGATCCGCTCAAGAAGCTAAACATGACTTACGGATTGACGGCCAGTATATCCTGATTCACGGTGACATACAGTCGCAGGACCGCCCTTTCAGCACCATACGTAGCCTCACGTATAGGTTGCCACCCCCACCATTGCTAGTCTGGCCGCGTTTCGGCTCGGTGCCGCGTTGCAGCATGCCTGCGAAAAGTGGAAATCGACCGAAAATCAGGGAGATGGGCTTGAACACCACCGCCATAAGTCGAATGCTGACAGCCCGTGCAGCCGATTTCGGCAGCCCGCCGCCACCCGCCGCGGCACCTGAAATCCGTCAACCCGATGTTTAAGGGGTAAGTCCTTTGGATACGCAAGCACAGTACAACGATACTGTTGTGCGCCAGTTCGCCATCATGACCGTCGTCTGGGGCGTGGTCGGCATGCTTGCCGGCGTGTACATCGCCGCGCAACTGATCTGGCCGGCACTCAACTTCGACCTGCCGTACCTGACGTTCTCGCGACTGCGGCCGCTGCACACCAACGCGGTGATCTTCGCGTTCGGCGGCTGCGCGCTGTTCGCAACGGCCTACTATGTCGTCCAGCGAACCTGCCACGCCCGCCTCGCGTTCGGCAAGCTGGCGTCGTTCACGTTCTGGGGCTGGCAGCTCATCATCGTGCTTGCGGCCATCACGCTGCCTCTCGGGATTACTCAAGGCAAGGAGTACGCCGAGCTGGAGTGGCCGATCGACCTCATGATCGCGGTCGTCTGGGTCGCCTTCGGAGTCGTGTTCTTCGGCACGATTTACAAACGCCGGATCAAGCATATCTATGTCGCGAACTGGTTCTACGGCGCCTTCATCATCACGGTCGCGATCCTGCATATCTTCAACAACCTGTCGATTCCGGTATCGCTGACCAAGTCCTACCCGATTTACTCGGGCGTCATCGACGCCATGATGCAGTGGTGGTACGGCCATAATGCCGTCGGTTTCTTCCTGACCGCGGGCTTCCTCGGCATGATGTACTACTTCGTGCCGAAACAGGCGGGCCGTCCGGTCTACTCCTATCGGCTCTCCGTCGTTCACTTCTGGTCGTTGATCGCGGTGTACATGTGGGCCGGCCCGCACCATCTGCACTACACGTCGCTGCCGGACTGGGCCCAGACGCTGGGCATGGTGTTTTCGGTGGTCCTGCTGGCGCCGAGCTGGGGCGGCATGATCAACGGCATCATGACGCTGTCGGGCGCGTGGCATAAGCTCCGCAACGACCCGATCCTCAAATTCATGATCGTTGCGCTGTCCTTCTACGGCATGTCGACCTTCGAGGGCCCGATGATGTCGATCAAGACGGTCAACGCACTGTCGCACTACACCGACTGGACGATCGGCCACGTGCACTCCGGCGCACTCGGCTGGGTGGCGATGATGACCATCGGTTCGCTGTACACGCTGATCCCGCGGCTCTGGAACCGCGAGGGAATGTATTCGACGAAGCTGATCGACGTGCACTTCTGGACCTCGACGATCGGCGTCGTGCTCTACGCGGTATCGATGTGGGTATCCGGGATCACGCAGGGACTGATGTGGCGCGCCGTGAACGACGACGGCACGCTCACCTACGCGTTCATCGAGAGCCTCAAGGCTACGTATCCGTACTACGGACTGCGGCTCCTCGGCGGCCTGATCTTCTTCTCGGGCATGCTGATCATGGTCTACAACGTCTACATGACCGTGCGCGATCGGAAACCGGAACCGGTAGCCGTTCTCGAACCGGCTCAATAGGAGGTTCAGCATGCGTCACGAAACGATTGAAAAAAGCGTCAACCTGATGATGGTGCTGATCGTCCTCGCGGTCAGCGTCGGCGGACTGATCGAGATCGTCCCGCTGATGGTGTCGCCGGAAGTTACCGAGCCCGCCGAGGGTATCGAACCGTATCCGCCGCTACGTCTCGCGGGCCGCGACATCTACGTCAGAGAGGGCTGTTACAACTGTCACTCGCAGATGGTCAGGCCGTTCCGCAGCGAGACCGAGCGCTACGGCCCCTACAGCATCGCGGGCGAATCCGTTTACGACCGGCCGTTCCAGTTCGGCTCCAAGCGGACCGGCCCGGATCTGGCGCGGGTCGGCGGCCGCTACAGCGACGAGTGGCAATACGTCCACCTGATGAATCCCCGCGACGTCGTGCCGGAGTCCAACATGCCGGCATATCCGTGGCTGGCCGACCGGTTGGTCGATCCGGAACTCATTACGACCAAGATGCGGCGGCTACAAATGCTCGGCGATCCGTACACGGACGAGCAGATCGCGAACGCCGCCGCCGAGGTGGAGGGCCGAACCGAGATGGACGCGCTGATCGCCTATCTTCAGGAACTCGGAACCAATCCCAGAGTGCGGAGGTAGCGACTGATGGATATCAACGACGTCCGCAGTCTGGTCCTGGTGGCCACTTTCGTCGGCTTTATCGGCGTGTGGATCTGGGCATGGCGCAAGGAACGCAAAACGGATTTCGACGAATCCGCCAACCTGCCGCTGGAGGAAGACGCGCGGCCTGACGACGAGTATCGAACGAACACTAGCTGGGAGAAACCGTAATGCCCACGTTCTGGCACATCTACATCGCTGCCGGCACGATCCTGACGATCGTGTGGTGCGGCTGGTTAATCGCCTGGTCCGCCAAGCAGGGCCCGCAGAACAAGGGCGACGACGAGCTGGTCGGCCACGTCTGGGACGGCGATCTGGCTGAGTGGAACAAGCCGATGCCCAAATGGTGGCTGTACCTGTTCTTCATCACCATCTTCTGGGGCGTCGGCTACCTGATCGCCTTTCCCGGTCTCGGCGGCTATCAGGGCATGCTGGGCTGGTCGTCCAGCGGCCAATACGACGAGGAAATCGAGGCAGCGGCCGCAAGGTACGAACCGATCTACGCCGAGTTCGCCGCGATGGAGTGGGACGACCTGGTAAGACATCCCGAAGCACAGCAGCTCGGGGCCAGTCTTTACGCAAGCTATTGCACGACCTGCCACGGCTCCGACGCGCGCGGCGCGAAAGGCTTTCCCAATCTGACCGACGACGCCTGGATCTGGGGCGACAGCGAGCAGCAGATCGTCACGTCGATCCTGAACGGGCGCAATGCCGTGATGCCGGTGTTGACGCCGGCATTGGGCGGCGATGAGGGTGTCGCGAACATGGTGACCTATGTCCGCTCGCTGTCCGGCCTCGTCGAGGCCGACGCGGCCGCGACGGCTATGCAGCCGATGTTCGTTGCCTTGTGCAGCGCGTGCCACGGCGTCGAAGGTAACGGTAATCCCTTGCTCGGCTCGCCGAGTCTCACGGACGGCGTCTGGCTTTACGGGTCCAGCATCGAGGACGTGACCGCGACGATCGTCAACGGTCGCAACGGCATCATGCCCGCTCACGGAGAACTGTTGGGCGAAAACCGAACGAAGATCCTCGCAGCGTACGTGCGGAGCCTGTCGCTCGACGGCGGTTCCGCAGGCGGCATGCAGTAGCGGGGCAACGACGGACATTCGATGATTGCAGAGGAATACCGCGGCGCACGCAAATGGAGCCGGAATCAGCAGGCGATCGCTATTGTCGTCTGGATTTCGTTTCTCTCGGCGGCTGTCGCGACCATGCTGTTCTTCGCGGTCTTCGATCCGGTTGAACTCGGCGGCATGGTCGACGCGGACGTGAGCCGCGACGGCGGCTATGCCGTCGGATTCTTCTTCTTCTGGCTGCTGTCGGCGGCCTGCTCGGGCGTAACCGCCTGGCTGGTGCGCACGGCACCCAAGCGCGATAGCGCCGCAGACTGATGGCTACCAACGCAACGAACGCGCCGGTTGAGGTTCAGCCGGCCTACCAGAGCGCCGAGAAGATCTATCCGCGGGAGATGAAGGGCCGCTATGCGACCTTCAGCCGCTGGTCGACGATCGTCCTGCTCGGTCTGTTCTACGTCATACCGTGGCTGCAGTGGGACGGCCGTCAGGCATTTCTCTTCGACCTCCCGGAACGCAAGTTCTACCTGCTGGGCCTGACGCTGTGGCCGCAGGACTTCCCGTTCCTCGCTCTGTTCCTGATCATTGCCGCGATCAGCCTGTTCTTCTTCACGGCGCTGGCCGGCCGCCTCTGGTGCGGCTTCGCCTGTCCGCAGACCGTCTGGACCGAGGCATTCATCTGGATGGAGCAGTGGACGGAGGGCACCCGCTCGCAGCGCATGAAGCTGGACAAGGCGCCGATGAGCTGGAACAAGTTCCGGCGCAAGTTCGCGAAACAGTTCCTGTGGATCACGTTCTCGCTGTGGACGGGCTATACCTTCGTCGGCTACTTCACGCCGATCCGCGAGTACGGCGTGGAACTCGTGAGCCTCCAGGTCGGCGGCTGGGCGCTCTTCTGGACGCTGTTCTACGGCTTCGCGACCTACGGCAACGCGGGCTACATGCGCGAGCAGGTCTGCAAGTACATGTGTCCGTACGCGCGCTTCCAGAGCGCCATGTTCGACAAGGACACGCTGATCATCTCGTACGACGAGAAACGCGGCGAACCGCGCGGCCGTCGCAAGCGCGATGTCGATTACAAGGCCGCGGGCCTCGGCGACTGCATCGACTGCACGCTGTGCGTCCAGGTGTGTCCGACCGGCATCGACATCCGCGAGGGCCTGCAGTACGAGTGCATCGCCTGCGGCGCGTGTGTCGACGCCTGCAACTCCGTCATGGACAAAATGAACTATCCGCGTGGACTCGTGCGGTTCACGACCGAGCACGCACTCGCGGGCGAGAAGACGCGCGTCGTCAGGCCGCGGACGCTGGTCTACGCGACCCTGCTGACGCTGCTGATGACCGGTCTCATAACCTCGATGGTCCTGCGCACACCCGTGATTCTCGACGTCATCCGCGACCGCAATGCGCTGTATCGCGAACTGCCGGGCAATCTGATCGAGAATACCTACACCGTCAAACTGATCAATCAGACCAATCGTCCGCGTGAGTTCGTCCTCTCAGCCGCGGGCCTGCCGGGCCTCGAGCTCGACGGCGCACCCGAGACGATCACCGTGGAGGGCGGCGGTGTGGCTTCGCTACCCGTCCGCATACGCGTCGGGCAGAGCGAGGTCCGCGGCAGCCGGCCGATTGCCTTCACCGCCACGCCGGTCGACAATGCCGACGACGCCCGGGTCTCCGAGAGCCGCTTCGTGGGGCCGGTTCGCTAAGGCCCAACCCTGTTCCCGCTATCGAATAAGGTCATGAACGAACCCAACGAAACACTACCCTGGTACCGTCACCGCTGGCCGTGGTTCATCCTGTTACTTCTGGGCTCTACGGTTGCCGCAAGCTTTTACATGCTGTACCTCGCTCTGCAGAGCGAGGACTCGCTGGTTGTGGACAGCCGGAACCGGGACGGCACCGACGTCGTTACCGAACGCAACCTGGCCGCGCAGGTAGAAGCTTTCGACCTGGGCCTGGCCGCGACAATGCTCGTCGACCGCAACAGCGGCAGCGTACAGATTGCCCTGACCTCCGGCACGCTGGAAGATACACCGACGACGCTCGATCTATGGATCTCCCATCCGACGTTCGCCGATCGCGACGAGCGGACCACGCTGACTGCGGCCCTGCCCGATGAGAACGGCCGTCCTACGTGGTCGGGTTTTCTCCTCGACATGCCCATCGGAAAGCGCTACGTCGTGCTCAGCGAGGGCGAGCGCTGGCGTCTGAACGGCGTTTGGGACGGCGAACCGCTGGTCCGACTCACGCCAGCCGGCCCGGCAGGCGATGAGTGACGCCGCGGCGTGCTTTCACTGCGCGCTGCCCGTCCTCGATAAACGCTACACCGTCAGCATCGACGGCCTCGCAAGGGCCGTCTGCTGCCCGGGCTGCAAGGCCGTCGCCGAACTCATCCGCGACTCCGGGATGAGTCAGTACTACGCGCTGCGCGAAGCGCCCGAGCCGGGCGTGGGCCGGCCGGAAGACGACGCCGGCGAATGGGAGATATTCAACCGGCCCGACATGCTCGAGGCGTTCGGAGCGACGACGAGCGGCGGCAAGGCGGAAGCGACGATCTACGTCGGCGGCATGTACTGCACGGCGTGCAGCTGGCTCATCGAAACGACGCTGCGTGCCGTGCCGGGCGTCGCGGACGCGGACGTGAATCCGGTGACGCACCGCCTGCGGACCGTGATCGATACCCGGCAGGTCGGACTCGGCGACGTGCTCGCGACGCTGGCGCGGCTCGGCTATCACCCGCAGCCGCTTGCGCCCGAAAGCAGCGCCGCGCCCGAGGTGATCGAACAACGAACGGCGCTGAAACGCCTGCTGGTGGCGTCGCTCGGCATGATGCAGGCGATGATGTTCGCGGTGGCGCTGTACGCCGGCGAGTTCAAGGGCATCAGCGCCGACATGGAGCGCTTCCTGCGCCTGGTCAGCTTCTTCGTGACCACGCCCGTCGTGTTCTACTCCGCCCGGCCGTTCTTCGCGGGGGCGATCCGCGGTATCCGCTCGCGGCACCCCGGCATGGATCTGCCGGTCGCCATCGCGATCGGTGCCGCCTACGCCGCGTCGGTGTGGTCCACCTTCTACGACGGCCCGGCGGTCTGGTACGACTCGGTAACGATGTTCGTCTTCTTCCTGACCGTCGGCCGCTTTCTCGAGATGCGGGCGCGGCACCGGTCTATAGACAAGAGCGTCGCGCTGACGTCGATACTGCCGAACACCGTGATCCGCGTCGAGGAGGACGGCGAGGCGACGGTTCCGGCCACTCAGCTCGTTGCCGGCGACACGGTGCGCATTCGCGCCGGCGAGCCGATACCGGCCGACGGCCGTTTGCTCGAAGGCAGCACGAGCGTCGACGAGGCGCTCCTGACCGGCGAGTCCCGGCCGCTTGCCAAAGCGCCCGGCGACTCACTCCTTGCCGGCAGCGTCAATCTGGACGCGCAGATCCTCCTCGAAGTCGGCAATACCGGCGTCGACACCACGCTCGGCACGATCAGCCGGCTCAGCGAACGGGCGCGCTACACGCGCCCGGGTTTCGTCCGCGTTGCCGATCGGGTGGCAAGCTACATCGTCGTCGCCATCCTGGTCGTCGCCGTGCTGGTCGCGACCGGCTGGAGTATGGTCGCGCCGGAGCGCGCCTTCGAGATCACGCTGTCCGTACTCGTCGTGACCTGCCCCTGTGCGCTCGCACTGGCAACGCCGGCGGCGTTCGCCGCCGCCGGCACCCGGCTCGCGCAGCTGCGCCTTCTGGTCACCAACGGCGATGCCGTCGAGGCGATGTCCCGCGCGACGCATGTCGTGTTCGACAAGACCGGAACGCTCACGCGGGGCCTGCCCCGGATTGCGGAAACGCGGGTCTTCGCCGACGACACCGATGCCGACACGCTGACGAGGATCGCAGCCGCGATCGAATCCGCATCAACGCATCCGCTTGCCAGGGCATTCGGTGCGATCGATACGTCCTTCGAAGCGACCGAAGTCGAAACGGTCGTCGGTCACGGCATCTCCGGTACGGTCGACGGCCGCCATTACCGGCTCGGGCGGAGCGCTTACGTCGCGCCGGGTTCGTCGGAGGCCGGCACCGACGACCGGCCGACGGTTTACATCGGGGACGGCGAAACGCTGCTCGGTGTCTTCGTCCTTGACGACGAACCGCGGGCGGATGCCGCCGACACGCTTACCGCGCTCCGCTCGATGGGACTCGAGGTATCGCTGATCAGCGGCGACCGGCACGCGGCCGTTGCCCGCACCGCGGAGGAACTCGGGATCGACGATTTCGCCGCCGGGTGCACGCCGCAGGACAAGCTCGACCACCTGAAACGCCTGCAGGCCGGCGGCGCCGTCGTCGTCATGGTCGGCGACGGGATCAACGACGCGCCGATTCTCGCCGGCGCCGATGCGTCCATCGCACCGGCGCACTCCGCGCTGCTCGCGCAGACCAGTGCCGACGTCATCATGGTGGGCGACCTGCTGCGGCCGGTCGTCACAGCCGTCGAAATTGCGCGTCATACTCTTCGAATCGTTCGTCAGAACCTCGCCTGGGCGATCGGCTACAATATCGTGGCGCTGCCGCTGGCCGTTGCCGGGCTCGTGCCGCCCTGGCTTGCCGCCATCGGCATGAGCGCGAGTTCTCTGATCGTCGTTCTCAATGCCCTCAGGCTGAGCCGCGCGGGCAGCACCGACCGGACCGTTCCCGCATGAGCATCCTCTACTTTCTGATCCCTCTCGCGCTGCTCATACTCGGGCTGGCCGTCTGGGCGTTCTTCTGGGCAGTGGGCAGCGGCCAGTTCGACGATCTCGACACCCCCGCGATGCGGATCGTGCTCGACGACGACACCAGGCCAGCCGACGATCCCTGATGGGCGACCCGCTGCTCGCCGCGGTCAGCGCGGCACTCGTTGCCGGCTTCTTCGGCAGCGCCCACTGTCTCGGCATGTGCGGCGGCATCGCCGGTCTGTTCGCCGTGAAGCTGGAAGTCGCAAGCCTCACGAGGCGCCTGCACCTGGCCATCCTGTACAACATCGGCCGCATCCTGGGCTATGCGCTGCTCGGCTTCCTCGTCGCAGGAATCGGCCGCACGCTTGCCGGTGTGATCCCGGCGCTGACCGGTCCGGTGCGGCTGGCGAGCGGCCTGCTCATTATCCTCGTCGGGCTGCAGCTTGCGTTCGCCTGGCGGCCGCTGGAGATACTGGAACGCGGCGGCGCCCGCATCTGGCAGCAGATCGCGCCGTCCGCGAGAGGACTCCTGCCCGTCACCAACGCGCCGAAGGCGCTGGCGCTCGGTGTGCTCTGGGGCTTTTTGCCCTGCGGCCTCGTGTACAGCGCACTGCTCATCGCCGCAACGAGCGGCGAGGCCCTGAACGGCGCCTACGTCATGACGGCCTTCGGCCTGGGCACGCTACCGGCGATGCTCCTAACGGGCCTCGGCTCGGCGCAATTACAAGCCTTCATGGCGAAGACTTGGGCGCGACGCGGTGCCGGACTGCTGGTCGTGGTCATGGGTCTGATCACGCTGTGGATGCCGGTCGCTGGTTTGTTGGGCGGCGATCCGCATGCGCACCACTGACACGCGAACGTGAAAAAGCGGTTCAGTATCCGGTGACGCGTGGTCGCACTCTGACCGCCCAGGCGCTGCAGGCTCCCAAGCATCGAACGAGTCCGCTAGACTAAGCCGCATGGCAACGGCACTGGACTATACGTATCAATATCCTTTCCTGTCGTCCCTCGATCAGACAAAGAAAGGCGCCAACTTAAGTCTTGCCACGTTTACCCGGGCCGATGAGTCGCCGTATTTCTTCGAAGGACTCATGCACCACCCCCTGGTGCTGGCCGATATGTTCATCGTTCTCAGCGATATCGTCCGAACGCATTTCTTTCTGCCGATTCCGCAAAACGCGCTCGACCCGGTTCTGACGAGCAGCGATTCGATGCTGCGCATGGAAGGATTCAGCGCCTGTTGCGGTGTCTATGCGAGAATCGATATGGATCACGATTCGTTCGAAGGCGATATCAAGAGCCGCGGCACCACGAACGTCGACTTCAACGATCCGATGCGCGCCGCACTTCGCCGCATTCGCGCCCAGGACAGCGTGCAGTTCTCGGTCGGCAAGACTGAGGTCGCGCTGGAGGTCGCCGAAACCCGCGTCGTGGAAAAGAAGGTCAAACTGCCGATTCGCTGGGTCAAGGGCTTCAGCGAAGTGCAGGCCTTCCAGCCGCGGCTCGAGCTCCGCTACGAAATTCCGGCGCCGCAAGCGCTCAAGCTGCTTCGCTCGATGCCCACTGTGCAGCCCCGATCGCCGCTGTATGTCGCCGGCCGGTCGAGAGCGGTACGGCTGACACATCGCCCGCAATCGGGAAGCGTCCGTTTTCTGGGCGCACACCGCGTCCGCGTTCTCGAACCCTTGCTCGTCAACGCCGACTCGCTGCGCGTTTGGGGAGACGACGACACCGGGACGAGCGCGTGGGAGGTCGTCACCAACGGCGTTCGGTTTCTCTTGCTCATTAGCCCCGAAGTCTATCGGGGGTTTTCGGGCGAGGGACAGATCCTCGAGGCACTCGCGGGCGGCAAGTGGAAGGAACTGCTCTCATCCGTGCGCGCACAGGTCAACTGGCAGAACGAGATCGAAGCCGAGAAGATTGCCGAAGCCGTTCAGGCTGACGTCGCCGACGTCGAAGCAGCACTCGCCGCTCTGGGATCTCGCGGCCTGGCGGGCTTCGACGTCAATTCAGGCAAGTACTTTCACCGGGAGCTGCCGTTTGACTACGAGCAGATCGATTCCCTGCAGCCGCGTCTCAAGGCGGCATACAAGCTCATCGACGAAGGCCGGGTAAAGAAGGACTCCGTTGTCGGTGACGAGACCCGGTTTATCGTCGGCGGCAGTGGCGTCGATCACTTCGTTCGGCTGCGCCCTGACGGCGATCGCTGCACCTGTCCCTGGTACAGCAAACACCCCGGAGAGCGCGGGCCCTGTAAGCATATTCTCGCCGCTCAAATAGCACTGGATCGCCAATCGCCCGACTCATGACGCCCGAAGAGTTCGAAAAAGCGCTATGGCAGTCGCCGTGTGACGAGTTTGTGGCCGCCGTCAACGTGCTTGCCGAGACGGAACGCAAGCCGCTCCTCAAAGTCATCAAGTCGGTGCGTAAAGACGTCGCGAAGGAGACTGAAGAGTTCACGGGCGCTGTCCGAATTGAAGACCTGGACAAGACACAAGCCGCGGCTAAGAAGTGGCAAACGAAGAATCCGTTCGTCGAGCACAACATCGTTCTCGGAGTACTCGCATGCGGCACGGCGGCAGAGGCGCATCGGGCTCACATATGGCAGCTACTGTGGGAGTACAGGGCCCTCGTTCCGTCCGTTCTGATTGCCCGAAATCCGGCGTGGCTCGATACGTGGGTAAAGAAGCGGTTGGATGGTGAGTTTCCAGAGCTGGACTGGGCAACGGTCCGCCAACTGCTGAAAGCGGGAGTTATCCAAAAGCCGGATTCGGACGGCTACATGACGCTGTTCATTCAAGGAATGCGCGGGTACGACCGTCGTGAGAAGGCCCCCTACGTACCGACCAGCGAACGACTCAAGCGCGAGCCGGAATACCTCGAGGACGAAGTGTGGCGAATCTTCGAGTTCGAGAACCACGCGTTAACTACGGACTGGTATTCACGGGCCAAGGACGCTCCGGAGAACTACGAAACCTGGCCGGATGCACTCGTTCGTCTCGCCAATGAAGGCGACATCGATCGCGATCGCCTGCTGGACGTGACGCTCGCCTCGATGCGACAGGAGATGAAGCAGAACCAGCTCGCGGCGTACGGCAAGCTGCACGAGGCTTTGAAGCCGGGGGTCGAAGAGATGACGGCCCGTCACCAGGCCTATCTCGATCTGCTCGTGTCGCCGACCGGCCCCGTGGTGTCGTTCGCAGTAAAGATGCTTGTGAAGCTGCATCGTGCAGGCGGTCTGGACGAGGACCTTTTTGTTGGAGCTGTTGGTCCGGTCTTTTCCCACAAGGCGAAAGGGACCGCAATGCAGGCGCTGAAGATCCTGGACAAGTTCGAGTCTGGCGACGACAAGTCGTTTCAGAAGATCGCAGAAGTCGCAATCACCGCCATGGCTCATCAGTCTTCCGACGTGCAGGAGTTTGCGCTCCGAATCCTGGAAAAGGGTTTTGCAAAAGCCAATGCTGCGACACGCGAGAGTGTCGAGCGGCGCATACCGTTTCTGCCTGCCAAGCTACAGAGGAAAGCCTTGGAATTGCTGGGCCGGAGTGAAGAAGTGGGATCGGCGCCGCAAGAAGTCGACGATGTCGACATCGACTTAAGCGGGGCTCTCGAGTCGCTGACACCAGATTTGCGAAACCTCGTGGGCATAGCAGGAGATGCGGGCACGGCCATGCCGCCGGTTCTCCAGTATGAGGTTTGGAATCTCCCCTGCGTCGCGGATCGCGAGAAGCTCGATCCTGTCGAGACCAGGGATGAACTACTCGAGCTGGCCGCGCGTTTGTTGGAGCAGGTAGAGGCCCCCGATCAGGTAGAGATACTGCTGCACGGGATATCCCGCTTTGGGAAGGATCGCAGCGGAAACTTCGACAAGCTCGCGGCACCGCTTGCTCAACGAATCGAGAAAGGACAGCCGTCAAGCGAAGGGTTGTGCTCGGGCTGGGGCGCAGTACCGATCGCTTTTGTGGATCTATTGATGACCTGGTGGACCGGACAACAATACGATTTCCGTCAAACCCCGTACTACGACGAGCCACCGCAGGCGGCGTTTGCAGTTGCACGCATCAGGGAGATTCAGAAGATCCTGCTCGGTGCAAGCAAGTATCCGCTCTTGTCTTTGCCGTCATACACGAGTGGCTGGCTGGATCCTGAAGACTTTGCACAGCGAGTACTGGACCGTGACGAGAAGCAGAGACTTCGCGAGTACGATCTTATGCAGGCGTTGCTGCGACTCGGTCCAGGGAACCGCCAGCGGGCGCTACACTCGATTCGCGACGTCAGCGGCAAATCAGGACGGCTTGCTCGGTTTGCACTCGGTGGCGACGAACGCCCCAAGTGGACGGACAGGCGCGATGCACACTTGTGGCATTGCGCCGCACGCGCCCGAGAACCGGAGATGAACGGCAAGGAGCTGTTAGGGCCCATTGCAGGCAAGGTTCCAGACATGCCGGGCGCATTCGTTACGGAAACCTGGAATTGGTCCGTCAAGGTGAAGGAGAGCAATGGATACCGCCTCGCGAGAATCGCATTCGATGAGGGCGCGCTCACGCATATCGATACCGGAAACACCCACAAGCGCGACCGGTTAAAGGAAGCCAGAAGAAAACTGCTGGAGCCTGCATGGCTTAAATGGCCGACTATCGGCTTGCGTACATGGCCGGAGCAACAATGGTATTCGATATCTCAATTCAGCTCCGCGTGGAGGATTCATTGGCTTGCAATGCAGCATCCCGCCGACACGGAGAGTTTCATGAGCGTTGCCGTGTACATGCTGGATATTCGAATAGACGAGAACACCTCACGCGATACGCCGGCCCACGCGTTCTTCTCAGCAGTGTTCGATCCGACAAGGCCCTGGGGAGAGGTCACAAGTCTTGCTGTCTGCCTCGGGTTACTGAGCCGCAGTTCGGACTCGCGTGGATACGCGATTGATGCGCTCGTTCCCGCGATCGAAAGCGGGCACGCCGATATTCATCGAATCGCCGAAGTTTTCAGTAAGCTTCTCAAGGACGGAGCTTACAAGGTAAATCGATTCGGCCCCGCCATGACCACGGTTCTCGAAGCTTCGGATCTGCACAAATGGTGGGTAGGAAGCCTCGTCGACGCAATCGTCGGACGACTCGACCCGCTACCAAGAAACGGCTATTTTCTTTACGAAGTCGCACTCGAATGCATGCTGCCCTTGAATGTCCGCCCGTCTCACGCAATGGCGACTCGCCTGAAGGAGCACAGGGGCAGTAGTAAGACGGCGAAACTCGCGAGAGAGTTGCTGTCGCTTGAAGGGCCGACTATCGATGAGCCCCGACAGGCATTGGTCTCTGCCGCTTGGCTCGGCCGCCAGCAATTGGCCAGCAGCTTTCAGGAGTTGTGACAGATTTACGAGCTATTGCGGGGATTTTGCGTGGCTTAGGTCTGACTAGTTCCGTGCGTCGGCAGCTCGATTGTGCTCCAGCTGTTGACCCACTAATTCTCTTCGGGCGCATCGAACGTCTTCGAGAAGAACAGCGCGTTCAGAAACAGCTTGTTTGTGCCGTACCAGTAGCCGCGAAAGTTTGGATTGTCGGCGAACAGGATCACGCTGCCTTCACCTGAGCGCTCCGCGATCAGCGCCGGCGTGCCCGCCAGCTTGTCGCGGTTGTCTTCCGAGACGTAGCCCGAGTAAACCGGATCGTCCGTGTACGCGATGACGGTGGCGAATCGATTCTCCGTAGCTTCCATCGGCTCCTCGACGTTCTTATGCAGGAAGATCGCCCGGTCCGAATAGCCGAATCCCAACGGATGCGAGTTGTCGAGATCGGCGGCGAATATCGCACCGCCTATCACCTTCTCGGCCTCGTGGTCCGCCTTGTCCGCGTACGGCAGACGTTCGGTTTCCTCCGCCTCTGCTTCCTCTTCCTCCTCTTTTTTCTTCGCTTCGGCTTCGGCGGCCTCGACAGCCTCGAGGTCTTCCGGATCGATCCAGTCGATGGTGTTGGCACGTAACCACGAAACCGCCTCACGCATTCCGATCACCGTACCGCCCTCGGCCACCCAGGTTCTCATGCGGTCCGCCCATTCGGGTTCAAAGTCCTCATAGTCGCCAGACGGAAAAATGACGTGCGTGTAACGCTCCCACTCAATGCCGCCCATTCCGTCACGCGAACGCAAGGTAAGCGGCATGTTCATGCGAGCGTCGGCCAGATGCCAGATTTCGCCGGCGTCATAGAGATTCACGTCGTCGCCGATGACGAGGAGCGCGTGGACCGCCTCCAGCGGTCTCGCGGACGGCCCGCCAACGTTTACGTCCACCGACCCGGTGGTACTGCGACCCGACGTCAGCGCGTGCACGGCTACGCCGTCTTCAGCGGCTATCGTTTGCATGAGCTCGTGAATATCTGCAGGACGTCGCTCCTGCCGGTCGAGCGGCACGACGATGCTGCCTTCCGGAAAGCTGCGATCGCCCGACGTCGTTGCGACATTGATCGGCCTGGTCGCAACGCGGACGAGCAACTCGTTCTCGAGGACACGCTGCAGAGCGCGCGGCGCATAGTACGGGCCCCACTCGAAGACGTACGCATACGTGGATTCGTCGGGAGCCTCCGCGACCGGCATCGCCGGCGCGTATTCGCCGCCGACGAGGTTGCTGCGAAACTCCCGTCCGGAAAGCGCTGCGTAATCCAGACCGAAAGCCGGCGGCAATGTCCACGTGGATACGTCGTAGAACGTCGAGTCCTCGAACTCCGTCAGGGTCTCGAAGATGCTTCGTATCAGGCGATACTGCGGCTGCGATACCGGCACGATCAGCGACTCGGCGGCGCTGAAGCGCTTGCCGGCTGCGTCGATATCGCGCGTCAGACGATACGTGCGGATACGGTGGTAGTTCAGCAGGTCCGCAAACAGGTGCATGCGCGCCGGATCTCCGGGTGCCGAAAACACCCACGCCCTGTTGGAGCTGTCATTCGCCTCGTCGCGAGCGCCGGAATAGAAATCGCGCTGGTAAGTCAGGTACGGCTGCCTCAGGTTCACGGCGCTCTCAATACTCGCGAGGCTCGTCCTGTACTGCTTGCGGATATTCTCCCGAAACGTCCGCAGCCCGTTCCGCGTTTCGATTTCGCGCCCCATCACCGCCGAAGCTTCGTAGAGAATGCCAACACCGCCGTTGAGGAGAGGAAACGTCGAACCCTTGCCGACGTAGAAGTTGTCAAACCCTTCGCCCTGGTAGTACAGGCGCCCTTCGCTGTCCAGAAAATCCTCCGATGTCCGCACGGTCTCGGCCATCAACTCTTCGGCGCGTTCCGGAGCCAGTGGGTTCGTGCGCGTCGCCACGCCCGGATGGAAATAGTAGGTGTTGCCGGAACTCATCTCGTGGTAGTCCACGGTCAGGTTCGGGCGCCATTCGTGCCACTTTCGCATCCATGCGCGCGACTCGGGCTGCGTGAGCAGCAGCCACTGGCGATTCAGGTCGAAGAAGTAGTGGTTCGTCCGCGCGAAACGCCAGTCGAACGTGTGCTCGATGTGTGCAGGATCCGTGATGCGGCGCTTGCCGCCGTACGCATCGACCCAGGCGATGCGCTTTGCATGGCCGTCGGGATTGAAAACCGCGGTGACGAGGATCACCGATTCGTCGAGAACCCGCTCGATCGCTTCTCCCTCTGCCGCCGCGAGGTGATAGACAAACGGCAGCGACGCATCCATGGCGCTGGCCTCGGCGCCGTGCACGCCGTAGTTGAGCCACGTCACGATCGGCATGTCGTCGCTCACGTCCTGCCCGCTGCCGGGCTCCGTCAACGCAACGTGTTGCGCACGAATCTCGTCGATGCGCGCGTGATTCTCCGGTGACGTGGCAACCACGAACAGAATCGGGCGCCGCTCATGCGAATAGCCGATCGTCTCCACGGTCAGGCGATCGCTGAGTTCGGCCACGTGCCGGATATAGTCCACGAGCTGATGATGGCGAACGGGTTCGTGTCCCAGCTGAAAGCCCAGGAACTCGGCCGGCGTCGGGATGGCATCGTCGAACGTGATGTCCGGCGGGAACATATCGACGTCCGCATCGCGTACGTCCGTTCTGACCGAGGTGACCGTTTGTGCCGTCGCTACACCGCAGACAAAGACACAGGCGGTCGCCATGACCGCGAGCAGCCGGATTCGCATTCTGTAAGTCTCCTGATACCAGGTCGGTAGGTGGGTTGTTGTTCGTATTGCTTCCGGTCAATCGCTGTCTGCGGTCAACCGGCTGTTGCGCTTCGGTCCCGATTTTTCGGGACGCTAAGGTACCACACGCGGAAAGCGCACAACTACGTGACACGGCGCTCGTGTTGCCGGCCGTCAGGTACCGGGCGGCGGGTTACCGTGTTCGACGTAGATGAGTTCCGCGGTATCGAAGCCGAGCGACCCGGCACGCGCGACGAGCCGTTCCAGGATCTCCTCCGGCAAATCCGGTTCGCGTGCAAGTATCCAGAGATAAGACCGGTTCGGGCCGGCGACCATCGCGTAGCGATAGCCATCGCGGTCCAGTTCGAAGACGTTGTAGGCGCCATAGAACGGTCCGAAGAACGATACCTTGAGCCGTCCGACGCTGTTTTCGCCGATGAAGTAAGCCTTGCCCTCCGCGGAGTCCCACTCGCCCTTCGCGGCTCGATAGCCGCGGTTGACGACATCGACGCCGCCGTCGTCGCGCAGCGTGTAGGTGGCCGTGACGTCCGTCAGCCCGCGCTCGAAGCGATGATCGAGCCGGGCAACCTCGTACCAGGTGCCCAGATAACGCTCGAGATCGAAGTCGCCGACCGGCTCGACGCCTTCCGGAATGCCGGTGCAGGCCGTGAGCGCGCCGACGAGCAGCGCCGCAAGAGCCACGCGGCAGCGCTTCATCCTTCTTTCCCCGCGACGGCCGCGGTGAACACCACGTCGGTCGAGCTGTTCAGCGCCGTTTCCGCGGAGTCCTGCAGGATGCTGATGACGAAGCCCACGGCGACGACCTGCATCGCGACGTCGTTGGAGATGCCGAACAGACTGCAGGCAAGCGGAATGAGCAGCAGAGAGCCGCCGGCGACACCCGAGGCACCGCACGCCGACAGCGCCGCAATGATCGACAACAGCAGCGCCGTCAACACGTCGACCTCGATGCCGAGCGTATTGGCGGCCGCCAGCGTCAGCACCGTGATCGTGATTGCCGCGCCGCCCATGTTGATCGTAGCGCCTAAGGGGATCGACACGGCGTAGGTGTCTTCCTCGAGATCGAGCCGCTTACAGAGCGCGAGGTTAACGGGCACGTTCGCGGCGGAACTGCGCGTGAAGAAGGCCGTGATGCCGCTTTCGCGGAGCGCCGTGAACACCAGCGGGTACGGGTTGCGGCGGGTCTTCGCATAGACGATCAGCGGATTGACCGCGAGGGCCATGAGCAGCATCGAACTCAACAGCACAGCGAGTATCTGGCCGTACTTCGCGAGTTCCCCGAGCCCGCCCGCGGCGAGGTTGCCGGCAACGAGACCGAAGATGCCGATCGGTGCCAGGCGTATCACGATGCGCACGATCCCGGTCACCGCGTCCGACACGTCGCGAAGCATCACGCGGGTCGATTCGGCCCCGCGCCGCAGCAGGAGGCCCAGCGCGACGCCCCACACCAGGATTCCGATGTAGTTGCCGGTCATGATGGCGTTGACGGGATTGTCGACGAGCTTGAACAGGAGGTTGTTCAGCACCTCCGCAATACCCTGCGGCGGCGACAGGTCGGTTTCCGTGACGACCAGCGTCAGCGTCGTCGGAAACAGCGTGCTCATGATCACGGCGAGCAGCGCCGCGCCAACCGTCCCGATCAGATACAGACCGACGATCGGCCGCATGTGCGACTCGTGGGTCGATTTCTGATTGGCGAGCGCCGAGGCGACGAGGACTAGCACGAGGACCGGCGCGACGGCTTTCAACGCGCCAACAAAGAGCTGACCGAACAGCATCGCGTTCGCGGCCCAGGCCGGCGCGGCGACCGACAACAGGATCGCCAGCACGATGCCGACGCCGATCTGCAGGATCAGGTTGCCGCCGGCCAGCCGGCGCCACAGTGCTGTTTGCTCCAAGGGTCCCCCGGACGGCGCGATGGGAGCGCGCATTGGAGCATTCAGGCAGGCCGAGAGCAACCCGAACGGGCCGCTCGCGGCAGGCCCTAGCCTCGCGAACTGATTGGGGAAACCGTGATTCGATGGGCGTTCCGACGGGCCTGACTGAGATCGTAGTTCATCTGTAGCCGAAGCCAACCGTCTGCGGTTCCCCAGCCCATTTTCTCGAAACGAATCGCCATTTCGGGCGAGACCCCGGAGTGCTGATTAACTAGTCTATTTAGCGTGTGCCGTGCTACACCCAGCGCCTTGGCGGCATCGGTGACGGACAAACCCAACGGTTCGAGGCAGTCTTGTCGCACATGCTCCCCGGGATGCGGTGGATTTCTCATAGCCATACGGCCCCCCGGAACACAGCCGCCTTACTCCACGTGTCTGAAGTGTGCGATCACATGCAGTTTAGCCCTGATAATTGATACGTGTCAATTATCAACCTCTTTGAATCAGCCTTTCCAAAGTAGAACCCGAGGTCTAACTCGAACAAACGGCCCTTCGTAAGCTAGTTGTTTTGATTCGCGTGAACGTCGTCTCGACCGGGATCAACCCAAAGCGCGATAGAAGAGCCGGACCGACGCAATCGCAAGAAACACGCCGAACGCCGCCGCGAGCCGCTTCTCCGAGAACGCATGAGCAATCCGCGCCCCGAGCGGCGCCATCAGGACGGTTGCCGGTGCGATGCAGACCAGGCCGATCAGGCTCACGTAACCCAGACTGAACGCCGGGAGCCGCGGGTCGCCCCACCCTGCTGCAATGAAACCGAGTGTGCCGGGCAAGCTTATCGCGAGACCGAGTAACGCCGCGGTGCCGACCGCGCGATGAATCGGCTGGCCGAACAGCGACAGCGTCATCACGGACATGACACCGCCGCCGATGCCCATCATCGACGACAAGGTGCCGATCGTTGTCGGTATCGCCGGTACCCAAGGTCGCCTGGGTACTTCGGCCGTTATGTTGCGGACGGTCGGGAAGAACACCATCTTCACCGCGACGAGCATGGCGAGCGCCGCGAACACGATCGCGAGCACGCGGCTGTGCACCTGCGATGCGATCAATGCGCCAAGCAGCGCGCCGGTTAGCACGAAGACCGACCAGCGTCGGGCGATCTCGAGGTCGACGCTCTGACGCGCGTGGTGCGCGCGCGCCGACGCTACCGACGTGGGAATGATCGTCGCAAGCGACGTGCCGACCGCGATGTGCATGCGAATCGCCGGATCGACACCGGCAAACTCCAGCGCCGTTTCGAGAACGGGCACGATGACGATGCCGCCGCCGATGCCGAACAGACCGGCGAGGACGCCCGCGAGTGCGCCCGTTGCAAGCATCGCGGCGACGAGAATCAGCCAGTCGGGCATTGCTTCAGGCCGTCAGGATGGCGTGATGATGCTTGAGGTGATCTTCGATGAAGGTCGAAATGAAGTAGTAACCGTGGTCGTAACCTTCGTGGTAGCGAAGCTCCAGCGGCAGACCGCTCTCCGCGGCCGCGGCTTCGAGCAATTCGGTCTTGAGTTGCTCCGCAAGGTAATCGTCGTCGAGCCCCTGGTCGACGAGGATCCGCGACCACGGGCTCGGATCCGCCACGTTGCGCACGACCTCGGCGGCATCGTGCTTGAGCCAGGCCGAGGTATCGCTGCCGAGATAATAGCCAAGCGCCTTCTGCCCCCAGGGCGAATGCAGCGTCGTGGAGATCGGCGCAAAAGCCGACAGCGAGCGATACAGCTCCGGGTTCCTGAGTCCGATAGTCAGCGCGCCGTGTCCGCCCATCGAATGGCCCGTCAGTCCGTGCCGTTCCGCATCGCCCGGGAAGTTCGCGAAGACCGCCTCGTTCAGCTCGGTCACGATGTAGTCGTACATGTGGTAGTGCCGATTCCAGGGCGCTTGCGTGGCGTTGACGTAGAAACCCGCCGCGAGGCCGAAATCGTAGTCGCCGCCGGGATCGTCCGGCACGTCGTCGCCGCGCGGGCTCGTGTCGGGAGCGACGAGCATCAGGCCGAGCTCCGCCGCATAGCGCTGCGCCCCGCTCTTCACCATGAAGTTCTCTTCGGTGCACGTCAGGCCCGAAAGAAACGTGAGCACCGGGACGGGACCCTGCTCCGCCTGCGGCGGCAGGAACACGCCGAAGCGCATATCGCAGTCGTTAACCTCGGAGCTGTGCCGGTAGAAGCCCATGCGGCCGCCGAAGCAGCGCGTCTCGCTCAGGGTCTCGAGGACCCCGGTCTTGCTTGTCGTCGTCATGGCGCGGGATTGTAGAGTATTCGCCGCCGCCCGGCCCGGATCAGAGCTTCTGGAACACCAGCGTGGCGTTCGTGCCGCCGAAACCGAAGCTGTTCGTCATCGCCGTGCGGATGCCCGCATTCTCCACGGTCTCGGTTACGAGCGGCGTCCCCTCGACGCGCGGGTCGAGCTCGAAGACGTTGATCGAGGGCGCGATGAAGTCGTGTTCGAGCATCAGGATGCAGTGCAGGGACTCCTGAGCGCCGGTCGCGCCGAGCGAGTGCCCGCACATCGACTTGGTCGAGCTGAAGCGCGGGATACCGTCGCCGAACAGCGTGCGCAGACCCTCGACTTCGACGACGTCCCCGACCGGCGTGCTGGTGCCGTGCGTGTTGATGTAATCGATCGGGCCATCGACGGTCGACTTCGCCAACTCCATGCAGCGCACCGCGCCCTCGCCCGACGGCGCCACCATGTCGTGACCGTCCGAGGTCGCGCCGTAACCGACGATCTCGGCATAGATCTTCGCGCCCCGCGCCTTCGCATGCTCCAGTTCTTCGACCACGAGCATCGCCGATCCCGCCGCGCTCACGAAACCGTCGCGGTTGACGTCGTAGGGCCGCGATGCCGTCGCCGGCTCGTCGTTATAGCTCGTCGACAGCGCCCCCATCGCATCGAACATGCTGGACAGGTTCCAGTGTTCTTCCTCGCCGCCGCCCGCGAAGACGACGTCTTGCTTGCCGAGCTGGATCTGCTCCATCGCCGCACCAATGCAGTGGGCGCTGGTCGCACACGCCGACGTGATCGAGTAGTTCACGCCCTTGATCCTGAACGGCGTCGCCAGACAGGCGGACACGGAACTCGACATCGACCGCGGCACCATGTAAGGCCCGATCTTGCGCACGCCGCGCGAGCGCAGCGTGTCGGAGGAATAGATGATGTTCTCGCTGGACGCGCCGCCGGACGACGCGATCAGACCGGTGCGCGGATTCGACACATCGCCTTCTTCGAGCCCCGAGTCTTCGATTGCCTTCTGCATCGCGATATAGGCATAGGCGGCTGCGTCGCCCATGAAGCGCAGCACCTTGCGATCGATATGCGCCTTGACGTCGATCTCGACGCTGCCGGAAACGGTGCTGCGCAGCCCCATTTCCCTGAACTTCTCGTTGGCGACGATGCCCGAGCGGCCGGCTTTCAGGGACTCGGTGATCGCCGCGGGCGAATTACCAAGGCAGGAGACCGCACCGATACCGGTGACTACTACGCGACGCATTGGGCTAGAAGTTATCGGTGGACGTAAACAGTCCGACCCGGAGATCTTCCGTCGT
Organism: Woeseiaceae bacterium; assembly: GCA_028277185.1. Lineage (GTDB taxonomy): Bacteria > Pseudomonadota > Gammaproteobacteria > Steroidobacterales > Woeseiaceae > UBA1847. The sequence continues at coordinate 110,908 of JANQGQ010000037.1, read as the reverse complement.
GTAGATCTCGCGGCCGTCGACGGACATCGTGCCGTCGGCGATCGCCATGATCAGCTTGCGGTCGATGACGCGCTTGATGTCGAGCTGGTAGGTGACGAGCTTCGAGGTGGGCAGCACCTGACCCGTGAACTTGACCTTGCCGCAGCCCAGGGCGCGACCGCGGCCTTCGAAACCGGACCAGACGAGGTGAAACCCAACGAGCTGCCAGAGTGCGTCGAGACCGAGACAGCCGGGCATGACCGGATCGCCCGTGAAGTGACAGTCGAAAAACCAGAGGTCGGGCTTGATGTCGAGCTCCGCTTTGATTTCGCCCTTGCCGTACGCGCCACCGTCGCCGTTGATCAGGGTGATGCGGTCGGTCATGAGCATCGGCGGCTGCGGCAGCTTGCCGTTGTTCATCCCGAACAACTCGCCGCTCGCGCAGCGGAGCAGCTCATCGTAGGAATAGGCGTTTTGCCGCTCCGGCAGGTCGGATACGGCGCTCATCGAAACATTGCTCATGGATACTCCGGCCGTGCCCGGGACTCCGGGCTTCGGTGTAGAACAATTCTAACGGGATCGCCCGCGGCGGAGTTTCGATTTCGCGCCAAACGAGCCGCGATTTTTGCGGTGCAACATGCCACCATTGGCCCATGAGCCGCCCCGCACTGACATTCCCGTTCGACTCGCCACCCGAGCCCGGCGCGACACGAACCATCGTCGACGGCCTCGACTGGCTGCGCATGCCCCTGCCGATAGATCTCGACCACATCAACCTCTGGCTTCTGGCCGACGGCGACGGCACCGCGATCGTCGACACCGGGATTCACGATCCCCCGTCCCGCGCCGTCTGGGAGCAGACGCTCGACGGGACGCCCGAAAGGCTGCCCGTCACGCGGGTAATCGTGACGCATCTGCACCCGGACCACGTCGGCTGTGCGGGCTGGCTGTGCGAACGCTTCGGCGTCGATCTCTGGATGACCCGCGAGGAGTACATGCTCTGCCGCATTCTCGTCGCGGATACGGGACGGGCGGCACCGGACGAAGGCGTTCGCTTCTACCGTGCCGCCGGCTTCCCGGACGACGCGCTCGACAGCTACCGGCGCATTTTCGGTTTCTTCGGCCGCATGGTGTCGCCGCTGCCGGAAGCCTACGAACGGATTCACGCCGGCGACGTGATCGACGTCGGCTCGCAGCGCTTCGAGATCCTGATCGGCAGCGGCCACTCGCCCGAGCACGCCTGCCTGTTCGACGCCGACCGCAATCTGCTGATATCCGGCGACCAGATACTGCCGTCGATCTCGTCGAACGTCAGCGTCTTTCCAACCGAACCGCACGCGAATCCGCTTGCCGACTGGCTCGACTCGCTGGCCCGTTTGCGAGACCGCCTGCCGGAGGACGTACTCGTGCTGCCGGCGCACGGCCTGCCGTTTCGCGGCGCACACGCGCGGCTCGACGCCCTGATGACGCGACATCGCGAACAGCTGGACCGGCTGCTCGAGCACTGCCGCGAACCGCGGCGGGCCGTGGACACGTTTCCCGCGCTGTTTCGCAGGAAGATCACGAGAAACCACCTGATCATGGCGACCGGCGAGGCGATCGCGCACCTCAACTATCTCGTCCACAGCGGCGAGATCACCGCCGAGGAAGACGCCGACGGCATAACGTGGTACCTGACGGCCTCGACGTAGTCGCGGCGACTTAGCGAAAGGCCGGCACCGACAGTACCCACTTCGGGAATTCCATACCCGAACTCCTTGCTATCCTTGAAGCACTCGGGGTTGTCACCGCCTGACGCCGGCGTCAGTTGATGCGGTTCGTTCAACACGCCACGCTGCAATGACGAATAACGAAGGAGACACGCCATGGCGTTCAAGCGCACGTTCCGGTTCCTCAAAACCACGGCCATCGGCGGCCTGCTGGTCATTGTTCCGGTGGCGGTCGTCCTCTTCGTACTGGGGCAGCTACTCTTCGGTCTGTACAGCGGCGGAATCGCGCTGCTCGAAACGGGCCTGATACGCGGAATCGAACCCGAGGACGCACTGCTCGTCCTGGCGCTGGCGGTCGCTTCGCTGGTGGGCTTGTGTTTTTTCACGGGTCTCGTCGTTCAGACCCGGGTGGGCGCCGCACTCAGGGCCTGGTTCGGCCGGAACGTCGCCAACCGTATCCCGATGTACAAAGCCATAACGGCGCTGACCGAGCGATTCGCCGGCGTGGACGGGGACGAGTTCGTTCCGGTCGAAGTCGATCTCTACCAATCCGCCGCCCGGACACTCGGTTTCCTCGTCGAGAAGCTGCCCGACGGCCGCTGTACCGTGTTTCTGCCGTCGGCGCCGGTGGCCACCGTCGGCAACATCGTCATCGTCCCGGAGGAATCGCTGACGCGTATCGACGCCACCGTATCGCAGGCCGTCTCCGCGGTGACGCAGTGGGGTGTCGAGTCGGGTCTCCTCTACGGGCGGGCCGGGACGGACACGAAAAAGCCCGACGCGCCATGACGCGTCGGGCTTCGATCGTCGGGCCAGAGCCCGGCGTCAGGCGGTCTGATCGTCCACGGACGCACCCGGCGCGCAGGTCGCGACGCTCTTGATCCCGTTGGAACAGCCGGAGGACGACTTGTAAGTCTGGCTGTTGCCGATGACCTGTCCGTTGCTGGCATTCAGGCAGAACGTGTACTTGCCGGACTTCGTCGCCTTCTTCTCGAAGCGTGCCGGATTTTGCGAGTTCTTGCGAACCGACTCGACACCGTTCATGCAGCTGGCTTTCTTGCCGTAGCCCTCGCTGCTGAGGATGTTCTGGCCGTTCGCCGCCTTCAGGCGGAAGCGAAACTCGCCTGCCTTGTCTTTGTAGATTTCAAACTTGCCTGGCATCGTGGTCTCCTGGTGGGCAATGGGTTTGCGATTCGATACGTTCCCGCCTCGCGCGGGGCCTTACTTGACGATGAAGGTCACCTTCATCGTGACCCGGTACTCGGTAACGTCGCCGTCCTTGACGATGACTTTTTGCTCCTTGACCCAGGCACCCTCGATATTGTCGACGGTTTTCGCCGTCTTCCTGATGCCCTCTCTGATGGCGTCCTCGAAGCTCTTGTCGGAGCCCGCGGTTATTTCGGTGGTCTTGGCAACACTCATGGATACCTCCGTTTGTAAAAGCCTGCCGTTCGCAGCCCGGATTTCAGGTGTGGTGTATCAGTATCGGTACGCGGCTTTTGTGGATCATCCACTCAGTCGTGCCGCCCAGAATCTTTTCGCGCCAGCGGCTCTTGCTGTAGGCGCCGCCGATCAGGAGATCCGCGCCGGTCTCCTGGTACGCGTCCGCCAGTTCCTTCTCGATGTTGCGGCCGCGCGTCGCCAGGCGCGATGCCTTGATGCCATAGTGCGACAGGTAGCGCGCCAGCTGAGCGGACTTCGGACCCGCGCGATCCTCGGCACCGCAGGTCACGATCGTTACCGTCTCGGCAGCGGCAAGCAGCGGCGTCACGGCCGACACCGTCCGGGCCGCCTCGACGCTCTGGTTCCAGCCGATCATGACGTGGGCGCCGACGCGCTTCTTCCCGGCTCTGGGCAGTATCAGCACCGGCCGCGAAGACTGCAGCAGCGCCGCGTGCAGAAACATGTCGGCCACGCCGCCTTTCTTCTCCGGCCGGCTGACGACGATCAGATCGCTCAGCGGGCCTACGATGCCTAATAGCTTGTCGGGCGACCCGACCTTTTCGCTCCACAGGGCGCCCGGTTCGGCGCGCGGCCGGCGCTGCAGGGCGAAACCCGCTTTCTCGGCAATCTGTGTGTACAGCGCCTTGGCGGCAGCCGGTGCCCGCTTGGTACTCTTCTTGCGCCATGCCGCTTCGGCGAAGGCCGGCGAGAGGCGGGTATCCGAGTAGCGGTGCGGACGCATGTGGCAGCCACTAACGCTGGCGCCGATCCGCGACGCAATGTCGAAAGACGTAGCCAAAGCACGGGCGCATTCCGGCCGGTCCGCCACCGGCACGAGGATGACTCGCATGAACCCCTCTTTTCTCGATTCTTGTCGTTATGGGCAGAAGACTGTAGCAGAACTGCGGGACCGCAATAACCCCCAAGCCGGTATGCGAATCGCGCGCATCGCGGTGCATTGTGGTAGCTTTCCGCCATCCCCGGATACCGATCCATCGCAACGCTCCGGATGGCAATTCGATCCCTCTGCATTACCCTGGGCGCGGACCGGCCGACGGTCGCGACGTTCATCGGTCTCCGCGACGCGGGTATCGAGATCACGGTCATCATGCCGTCGTCCAGCCCCAACTTTCAGGTGCTCGTGGATGCCGGCATCCCCGTGATCGACCGGATGCTCAGACGCACTTTCGACGCCGAGGACATTGCCTTCCTGCGCCGGGAGCTGATCGACGGCCGCTACGACATCATGCACACGTTCAACAACCGGGCGATCAGCAACGGGCTGCGCGCTGCAAAGGGTCTGGACGTGCGCATCATCGCGTACCGCGGCATCGTCGGCGCCGTGAGCTTTCTCGATCCGGTTTCCTGGATGCGCTATCTGAATCCGCGGATCGACCGGATCGTGTGCGTCTGCGATGCCGTCCGCGACTATTTCCTCGCGATGCGCCCGAAGTTCCTGCGCATGCCGCCTACGCGACCGGTCCGTATCTACAAAGGGCACAAGCTGGAATGGTACGACGCCGAGCCGGCCGACCTCCGGGCGCACGGCATCCCGGACGGCGCTTATGTGATCGGCTGCACGGCCAACTACCGCCCCCGAAAAGGCATCGAATATCTCGTCGACGCGCTGGGCCTGCTGCCGCCGGACATCCCGGCCCATCTGCTGCTGGTCGGCAGCATGGACGACGAGCGGCTGGACCGGCATATCGCCGCAAGCGGCGTCGCCGATCGCATCCATCGCCTGGGCTTTCGCGACGATGCGCCCGCGCTGGTCGCGGCCTGTGACGTGGCGGGTCTCGCCTCAACCCGCCGCGAGGGTCTGCCGCGGTCGGTCATCGAAGCGATGGTCTACGCGGTGCCGCCCGTGGTGACCGATACCGGCGGCAGCCCGGAACTCGTGGTCCACGGCGAATCGGGACTCGTGGTTCCGCCACGGGACGCCGACGCGCTGGCTCGTGCGTTCGCCGACCTGTACCGCGATCCGGAGCGGCGTCGCCGTCTGGGAGCGGCGGCGCGGCGCCGCATCCGCGACGACTTCCGCAACGAAACGACGATCGAAGAAACGCTTGCGCTGTACCGCGAACTCGTGCCGGACGCGTCGCAGGGGCTCCCTGAAGCCAGGGGCTGATCTAGAGCCGCAAAGCACCATCGACGTCGATGCAGCGGCCGCTGAAGTAGTCGTTCTCGAATATGAACTGCACCGCGCGGGCGATTTCGTCCGGGTCGCCGACGCGGCGTGCCGGGATCATTCCCTCGATTTTCTCCCGGGCCTCGGGCTTCATGGACATGACCATCTCGGTCCCGATGAAGCCGGGCGCGATCGCGGCGGCCCGAATCCCGTAGCGCGCGAGTTCCTTGGCCCAGACGACGGCCATCGCCTGCACGCCTGCCTTGGCGGCGCTGTAGTTCGTCTGCCCCATGTTGCCGGCCCGCGAGATCGACGAAATGTTGACGATGCAGCCCTTGCTCCCCAACTCGATCATCTTCGCGGCAGCCTCGCGGCCGCACAGAAACACACCGGTCAGGTTGACGTCGATGACGGCCTGCCACTGCTCGATCGACATCTTCTGGACCTGCTGGCCGTCCTTGTACTTGAGCAGCATCGCGTCACGCGTAATGCCCGCGTTGTTGACGAGGCCGTCGAGCGCTCCGAAATCCGCCGCAATCCGGTCGAAGAGTCCTTCCACCTCGGCTTCTTTGGCCACGTTGGCCACGTAGCTCCGCGCATCCGCCGATCCGAGCTCGACACACGCCGCCGTTCGCTCCAGAAGCGCCGCCTCGTCGAGATCGACGAGCGCCAGCTTCGCGCCCTCCGACGCGAGCCGGGCCGCCATGGCGCCGCCGAGACCGCGCGCACCGCCGGTGATGACGATCGTTTTGCCGTTCAGATCCATTCTGCTAACCCCTTGAGACTTTCCCGAGACCCGATCTGCCAATGCAGCCGCTGCGCGGCCTCCCCGGCCGGCGCGCGGCCATTATGCCGGATATATTGCACTGCACAAGAACCCCGGGTCCGGGCATCCGACGTCGCGGCCGTTGCGCGGACCGCTACAATGGGCGCGGCAGTGGCTACCTGATGAGCTCAAGGAGACGGAGGCCGCATGGGGGGAAAACAATCGGAAGCCGCCGGGCGTGAGGAGCTGCCGTTCGTCGCACCCTGCCGGAGGCTTTCGCCGACCGCGCCGTTTCGCTGGCTCAGAGCGGGCGTCGCGGACCTCCTGAAAGCGCCGCAGCAGAGCCTCGTCTACGGTCTCGTCGTGGCCGTGCTGATCGCCGCGGTTTCGCTTCTGGCATGGTTCCGCGGCAGTCAGTGGATCATGTTCGCCATGCTGGGCGGCTTCGTGTTCCTCGCACCGCTCACCTGCATCGGGCTCTACGCCATCAGCGCCCAGCTCGAGCGCGACCAACAGCCGCTGCTGATGCGCAGTCTGCGCGCCGCGTTCCGGCGGCACTTCAGCAACGAAATGGTGTTCGCCATCGTGCTGCTCGTCATCTTCCTCGTCTGGGCGCGAGCCGCGATCATGGTTACGGTGTTCTTCCCGACGGACGGGGAAGCGTCATGGCGGGAGCTTGCCGGTTTTCTGGCCTTCGGCAGCGCGGTGGGCGCCGTGTTCGCCGCGGTGACGTTCTCGGCGAGCGCGTTCTCGCTGCCGATGATCATGCATCGCAACGTCGACAGCGTCACGGCAATCGTCACGTCGATCAACGCCGTCCTTCGCAACAAGGCGGCCATGTTCGTGTGGCTCTGCCTGATCGTGTTGCTGCTGCTCGCGGGCCTCGCGACCGCCTTTGTGGGCCTGATCGTCATCGTGCCCGTCATCGGCTACGCCGCATGGCATGCTTACCTGGAGACCATCGACGCCGACGCGTTTCCCCGGCACGTCACCGGCATTACGGCGACGCCCCGCCCGGCGGAGGCCGGCGCCGTCGAAGCGGGCGAGCCTACCGCGCCACGAGCTCCGTGAGCGCACAGTGCGCGGCGCCCAGCAATCCGGGCTCCGGATGTGTGATGAGCTGCGTCGGGATGCGCTCCATCATCGAGCGATTGCGGCCCTTATTCTCGAAACCGGAGCGGAAGCGTCCGCTTTCGAGCAGCTCCGGATAACGCTTGGCAATTCCGCCGGCGATGAAGACGCCGTCGTGGGCGTTCAGCGACAACGCGAGATCGCCGGCGAACTGTCCCAGGATTTCGAAGAACACCTGGACGGCCTCGGCGGCGCGCGGGTCGCTGCCGCTTTCGGCAGCCGTGAAAACGGCCGCGGCTTCGAGCTGCTGCCGCTGCTCACCGTGAATCGTACATAGCGCCCAATAGAGGTTTTCGATGCCGGGACCCGACACCACGCGCTCGAACGACACGCGGTCGAAACGCTCTCGTATCGCCTCGAGTATCTCTATCTGCACCTTGGTCTCCGGCGCGAAGCCGCTGTGGCTTGCCTCGCCGGGAATCGGCAGCAACATGCCGCCCCGCGCCATCAGGCCCACCGCGCCGAGACCCGTTCCGGGTCCGGTGATCGCGACGGTGTAGTCCCTCCCCTTGAGCGGCAGCGGCGGCGGCAAGCCGATGCTGACGCAGTCGCCGTCATCCAGGGCAGGAATGCTCCAGGCGACTGCCTCGAAGTCGTTGATCAGGCGTACGCGCCCGGTGCCGAACGCCGCCCCGAGCTCGGCGATGTCGATCACCCAGTGGTTGTTCGTGAAGCGCACCGTTTGCCCGACGATCGGGCCGGCGGCGGCGAGGCAGATGACGTCGGGCGCCGGCGCGCCAACCGTGTCGAGGTAACTCTGGATGGCGGTCCGGGCCGTCTCGAAATCCGCACAGCCCAGGGTGTGCTCGTAACCGTAGCCGCCTTCGGGATCCGCAAGCGCGAACCGGGCGTTGGTGCCGCCGATATCACCGACCAGGTAGCTCACTGTTGCCACGTTGCCCGCGCCCCACACTCGCCTGAGCGAATGCTCTCACACGGCAATACGCGCCGCATCCCGCGCAAGGCGGCCGATCGCCTCGAAGTCCCGCGCCGCGAGAAGATCCCGCGGCGTGAGCCAGGAACCGCCGACCGCGGCGACGTTGTCCAGGGCCAGGTAGCTCCCCGCGTTGCCGGGCGTGATGCCGCCGGTCGGCATGAACCGGACTTCCGGCAGCGGCGCCGCCGCGGCGCGGAGAAAGGCGGCGCCGCCAGCGAGTTCGGCGGGGAAGAACTTCTGCAGTACGAAGCCGGCTTCGAGCAAAGCAAGCATTTCGGACGCCGTCTGAGCCCCGGGCACGAACCGCAGGCCCGCATCCTCAGCGGCTTCGAGCAGCGCCGGCGTCGCGCCGGGACTCACGCCGAAACGGGCACCGCTGTCGCAGACGGCGCGGATCTGCGCCGGCGTCCGCAGGCTGCCGGCACCGACGAGGATGTCCGGCACGTCACGGGCAATCCTCGCGATCGCATCGACGGCCGACGGGGTACGCAGCGTCACCTCGATTGCATCGAGGCCCGCATCCAGCAGCGTGCGCGCAAGCGGCACCGCTGTCTCCACCTCATCGAGTACGACTACCGGCACGACCCGTGCGCCGTCGAACGACATGCCGTTCGTCATTGGTTCACCTCGCCGAAAATCGATGCACCCGCCTCGGCCGGACCGCTCTGCGAGCGGAACACCGTGAACAGCTCCCGGCCCATGCCGGCGTGATTCGCCATCAGATCCGCGGCCGGCGCGGCGCGCGCGGCGACATCGTCGTCGGCATGAACCGAGAGCGTGCCGGCGTCGCTGTCGATCGTGACGATATCGCCGCTTCGAATCCGTCCGATCAGTCCGTCGCAGACCGCCTCGGGGCTCACCTGAATGGCGGCAAGCACCTTACCCGAGGCTCCCGACATGCGGCCGTCGGTCAGGAGCGCTACCCGGAAGCCGCGGTTCTGCAGTACGCCGAGGTAAGGCGTCAGCTTGTGCAGTTCGGGCATGCCGTTGGCGCGCGGGCCCTGGTAGCCGAGAACTGCGACGAAGTCCATGTCGAGTTCGTCGGCGTCGAACGCCGCGACGAACTCTGCCTGACTCCCGAACACCCTCGCGGGCGCCTCGATCGAGCGGTGCGCCGGCTCGACGGCCGATACTTTGACGATCGCGCGCCCGACATTGCCTTCGACGAGCCGGATGCCGCCTTCGGCGTCGAAAGGATCGCTTGCCGGACGAACGATGTCGCTGTCGAGGCTCGTCGACTGACACGCCTTCCAGGCAAGCTGCCCGTTGTCCAGTACGGGTTCCTGGCAGTAGCTTTCGAGGCCGCTACCGAGGATCGTCGTCACGTCGTCGTGCAGCAGCCCGGCGTCAAGCAGCTCGCGCATGACGAAACCGAGACCGCCGGCCGCGTGGAAGTGATTGACGTCCGCCGAACCGTTCGGATAGACGCGCGCGAGGAGCGGCACGGCGGAAGAGAGCTCGGCGAAATCGCTCCAGTCCACCTTGATGCCGGCGGCGGCCGCGATCGCGACGAGATGCATGGTGTGGTTGGTCGAGCCGCCGGTCGCCAAAAGACCGACGATGCCGTTGACGACGGCCTTCTCGTCGATGACGTGGGCGATCGGCGTGTAGTCGGCGCCGAGATGCGTCAGAGTGAGCACGCGTCGAACCGCCTCGGCGGTCAGGTGCTTCCTGAGCGAAGCGCCGGGATTGACGAAGGAACCCCCGGGTAACTGCATGCCCATGAACTCCATGAGCATCTGGTTGCTGTTTGCCGTCCCGTAAAACGTGCAGGTGCCGGGCGCATGGTATGCGGCCGACTCCGCCTCGAGCAGCTCCGCCCGGCCGATTTCGCCTGCCGCAAAACGCTCGCGCACGCGGGCTTTCTGCTTGTTCGACAAACCGCTGACCATGGGTCCCGCGGGAATGAAGACGACCGGAAGATGCCCGAAGGCCAGCGCGCCGATCATCAGACCCGGCACGATCTTGTCGCAGACGCCCAGACAAACGGCCGCGTCGAACATGTTGTGCGACAAAGCGACGGCCGTAGAGAGTGCGATCACGTCGCGGCTGAACAGCGACAGGTCCATCCCATCCTGGCCCTGCGTAACGCCGTCGCACATGGCGGGGACTCCGCCCGCAAACTGCGCTACGGCGCCCGCCTCGCGCGCCGCGCGACGAATCTGCTCGGGGTAAACCTCGAACGGCTGGTGCGCGCTCAGCATGTCGTTGTAGGCCGACACGATAGCGAGGTTGGGTACGTCGCCGCCGGTCAGATCGCGTTTCTCGGCGCGCCCGGCCGCAGCCATGCCGTGGGCGAGATTGGAGCAGGACAGCGAGCCGCGCGTCGGTCCGTCCTCGGCAGCCTGCGCCACGCGCGCGAGATACGCCTGGCGCTCTGGCCGGCTGTTCCCGACGATGCGGGCCGTAACGCGGTCGAGTACGGGGTGCATGAGGGCTTGCGCTACGGTGCCCAGAAGATATTGACCGGGGCGCGCTTCTGCATCAGCAGCCGGGACACCGGCAAATCGCTGTCCGGCGACATCGCCGCCTCGAGCACGGCGCGCTTCCGGTCGCCGAACAGGAGGAGGACGATCTGGTCGCTGCGCGACAGCGCCGACAGCGTCAGGCTCACGCGCGGATGCGGGCTGGCCGCCGTTTCGATCGGCAGGCAGAGATTGAGGTTGTCGGGGTCGAGTGCCGCCGAAAGATTCTCCGCGTCCGGGAACAGCGAGGCGACATGGCCGTCTTCGCCCATCCCGAGCAGGGCGCATGCAAACGGGAACGGCAGCTGGCGCAGCTCGGCGTTGATTTCGGCACTGCGCTCGACCGGGTCGGAACCCGGCTTGTATACGGGCAGCAAACCGGCGGCCGCGGCGCGCCCCTTGAGCAGGGTTTCGCGGACCAGGCGCTCGTTGCTGTCTTCGTGATCGGGCGGTACCCAACGCTCGTCGCCGAGGACGATGCTGACGTTCGGCCAGTCGAGCTTGAGGTTGGCGAGTACTTCGTAGCACTGGCGCGGCGTCGTACCGCCGGCAACCACCAGCGATGCCTTGTACTGACCTTCGAGCCGGCGCATTACGAGCGCGGCAATAGCCTGGGCGGCAGCTTCGGACGCTGCCGCGCGGGATGCGAATTTTTGTCCTAACATGACTCAGGCCTCCGGATGCCACGACCGGCCGTCGCGGTCGAGCAGCATCGAGGATGCGCTCGGCCCCCAGGAGCCGGCGACGTAGGAATCCATCTTCTGCCGCGACCCGGCCCAGCCGGCGATGATACCGTCTATCCAGCTCCACGCCGCCTCGATCTCGTCGCGGCGCATGAACAACGCGGGATTGCCGCGGAGCACTTCCATCAACAGTCGTTCGTAGGCGTCCGGGTAACGGACGCCGAAAGTCTCTTCGAAGCTCAGGTCCAGCGACACGGATCTGAGATCGAAGCCGCCCGGACCCGGCTCCTTCGCCATGACCGACAGCTTGACGCCTTCGTCGGGCTGCAGGCGAATCGTCAGCCGGTTCGGCTGTACGTTGTACTCCTGCTCCGGGAAGATCGAGTGCGGCACGTCCTGGAATTGCAGCACGATCTCGGAGTGTTTTGCGGGCAGACGCTTACCCGTGCGCAAGTAAAAGGGGACGCCGGACCAGCGCCAGTTCTCGATTTCGACTTTCAGCGCAACGAAGGTCTCGGTGCTGCTCGCGTCGCCGTCGGCCAGCTCGTCGATATAGGCGGGAACGGTCTCGCCGCGAATGGCCCCGTCGGAATACTGCGCCCGCACGGACCGGCTGCCGACGTCGTCGACCCCGATGGGCTTGAGCGCTCTCAAGACCTTCATTTTCTCGTCGCGCACGGCGTCGTGATCGAGGCTTGACGGCGACTCCATCGCAACCAGACACAGAAGCTGCAGCATGTGGTTTTGCACCATGTCGCGCAGCGCGCCGATGCGATCGTAAAACTCGACGCGGCCGCCGACGCCGAGATCCTCTGCAACGGTAATCTGCACGTGGTCCACGGCGCCGCGCCGCCACAGGGGCTCGAACAGCGAGTTGCCAAAGCGCAGCGCGAGGAGATTCTGCACCGTTTCCTTGCCGAGGTAGTGATCGATACGATAGATCTGGTTTTCGCGGAAGCACTGCCCGATGGCGTCGTTGATCTCGCGGGCGGTCACGTAATCCCGCCCGACCGGTTTTTCGAGGACGATGCGGCTGTTCGCCGTTATCAGGCCGTTTTCCCGGAGCCCCGCGGCAAACGCGCCGTACAGTCCTGGCGCGGTCGCCAGATAGGCCACGCGAATCCGGTCCTCCCGATCCGCCAGCAGCGCCGCGAGTTCACCCCAGGTGTCCGGAGCGTTGGCGTCTACCGTCACGTAGTGCAGCCGGTCTGAGAATGCGTTCCACTGCTTTTCGTCGAAGTCGTCGGCAGCGAGGTTTTTGGACAGCGACTCGCGCACGGCCGCCAGATAGGCCTCCCGCTCGAGCGGACGGCGGCTGGCCGCGATGATGCGGCTGCCGGCATCGAACTGACCGTCACGATCGCGGTGATACAGGGCCGGCAGCAGCTTCCGCATCGCCAAATCCCCGGTGCCGCCGAAAATCACCAGATCGAAGGTGTCGGCGGGAAGCATTTTCGCCATCGTCTCTTCCCCAGACGCTTTTTGAAATTTTACTACTTTCGAGCCCGTCTTCGGAAATTTTTGTGGACTTCGGTGTCTGTAGGGCTGTAATTTTACTACATGCTGCTGCGTATAGAAGAGTCGTTGCCGGGATTGCCGCGCGCCGAACGCCGCGTGGGCAAGTGGATTCTCGCGCATCCGCGGCGAGCCGCGAACAGCAATCTCCGCGAGGTCGCCCGGGCCGCGCAGGTCAGCGAGCCGACGGTCGTGCGTTTCAGCCGGCGCCTCGGCCTCGCGGGATTCCGCGAGCTGACGCTCAGGCTCACCGAGGCATTGAGCCGGCCCGGAAGCTATCTGCACTCGCGGGTCGGTCCCGACGACTCGGTCGCGGACGCCGCTACCAAAGTTCTGGATGCGTCGATCCAGTCGCTCCACGAACTCAGGGGCGAACTGTCCGCGCTGCCGATGTCCGCCGCGGTCAACGCACTCAAGGGCGCGCGACAGATCGTTTTCGCGGGTCTCGGTGCGTCCGGCCATGTTGCGCGCGATGCCTGTCACAAGTTCTTCCGTCTGGGTATCCCCTGCTCGACGTACACGGATGCGCCAGGCCTCCTCCAGTTTGCCGCCGTTGCCACGGCCGGCGACGTGTTGCTGCTGACGTCGCACACCGGCCGCTGGCGAGAACTCACGGAAGCCGCGGGACTCGCCCGACGGGGCGGCGCAACCGTGCTGGCGCTCACCCGCTCGCAGTCGCCGCTGGCCGACGCCGCGGACCTGTTCCTTCCCTGCCACATCAGCGAAGACACCAGCATCTTCACCCCAATGAGTTCCCGGCTGGCGCAGCTTGCGCTGCTCGATGCGCTGCAGGTGGCACTCGCGCTTGCGCTGGGCCCGCCGGCCATCTCGCGGCTGCGCCACGCGAAGGCGGCGCTGGCTGCTTCGGACGACGCTTAAGCCTCGTCCGTATTCTGCTACAACCGCGTTACAAGTCCTTACCAATACGGGATGAATACGATTGCATCCTCGCGGTATGCTTGTGGTAGAAACGAGACTGGAAATCGGGGACTGGCAGGCATGGGCTCGCTCAAGATGGCCAATCCGACATCACGGGATATCGCCGAGATCGCCGGCGTGTCTCAGGCAACCGTGTCCCGCGCGCTCAGAAACAGCCCGCTGGTCCGCAAGGAGACGCGCGACCGCATTCAGGAAATAGCCAAAGAACTCAACTACTTCGTCAACCGCAATGCCGCGGGCCTCCGGACGCACCAAAGCAATACGATTGCGCTGCTGCTCTTCGACGAGACGGGCGGCGCCGACGCTCAGATCAACCCCTTTTTCCTGTCGATGCTCGGCTATATCTCCCGCGCGGCGGCGCGCCGCGGCTACGACGTGTTGATCTCGCTCCAGCAGCTATCGGACGACTGGCACGTCGAGTACCAGGCAAGCCATCGGGCCGACGGGCTGATCCTCCTTGGCTACGGCAACTACGTGACCTATCGCGAGAAGCTTGCGGCGCTTTCCGCCGCGAACACGCGCTACGTAATCTGGGGTCCGGTCATCAAGGACCATCCGGGACATACGATCGGCTGCGACAACGAGAACGGCGGCTTTCAGGCCGCCCGGCATCTCTTGTCGCTGGGCCGCAAGCGCATTGCGTTCCTCGGCCAGACCTCGCCGCGAAGCCCTGAGTTCAGCGCGCGTTACGCAGGTTACATGCAGGCACTGCTTGCGGCGAACGTCCATCCGGATCCCGGACTCAAGGTCGATGCGGACAATCTGGAGGAACTCGGTTATCAGGCCGTTGAGCAACTGCTTGCGGCCGGCGAGAGCTTCGACGCCGTTTTCGCGGTGACGGACGTCATTGCAATCGGTGCGGTCAGAGCGCTGTTGAACGCCGGCATCCGGGTCCCCGAAGACGTCAGCGTCGTGGGCTTCGACGACATGCCGCTTGCCGCGCACGTCACGCCCGCGCTTACGACGGTCCGCCAGGATATCCGGCTTGCGGCCGACGGGCTGGTCGACGCCATCGTCGGGCTCATCGAGGAACGACCTGTCGAATCGACGCTCATGGCGCCGAAGCTGGTAGTCCGCGAATCCTGCGGCGCCAAAAAAGGTGTCAGACACAAATAAGAAGGATTTCTAAGAAAGGTGTCAGACACCAAATACTGATACGGCGATGGCTGCCGGAACGTGCGTCGCTCCTACGGGCAAGCGAAGACCCCACAGTCGGTGGCCGCCTCCTGCAGCCGGTTCAGCTCGTCGATGAGGTCGATGTCGTTGACCGCTGCGTCGAGCAACAATACGCGAACGCCGTTCGCGGGCACGGCCAGCTCCAGCGACACGTCGTCCGGCCGGACGGCGTAGACCTCGCCGGTGACAGCGTCGCGCCAGTCCCCGACGCTGAGCCAGCGCGTAACGGCCATGTCCCGCATTGACGATCCCCCGTTCAGCAGTACGAGCGCCGTCTGCCGGAGACTCGACTCCTGATAGACGCGGTAAAACACCGCCGTGTCGTCGCTGAACTCCACGTTCGCCTGCAGACCTCGCTGGAGCGCGACCGACTCGCGGCGGACGCGGGCAATGCGGGTGAGTTCGCGATGAATCCGCTTGCCGCGCGCAAGATCCACGTTGTCCTGGCCGAAGTAGTCGCGGTTACCGCCGTGCTGATCGGTACCGGCGCGGAAGCCGATTTCGGAACCGTAGTAGACCACGGGAATGCCCCGGCTCGTGAACAGCCAGTTGTGTACGTTGACGTAGCCGTCTTCGTCGGCCGCGATCCTCGGCATGTCGTGGTTGTCGTAGAACGTCAGGAGTTCGTAGGGGTTCTGGTAAACGCCCGTATCGAGATGCAAAGCCGTTTCGAGCTCGCTGTACGGAGCGCCGCCGGCGAACACGGCATCCATCGCCTGCTGACCGGGGAAATCGAGGACGCGGATGCTGCCGTTTTCCGGCCACGTGTAATCGGCGATTTCCTCGGCCGAGTACGAGAACGCCTCGGCAAACAGGAAATGGTCCGGGCTATGTTCGCGAATGCGCGCCGCGAAGTCGCGCCAGAAAGCGTGCGGCATGTGCTTGATCGTGTCGATCCGGAACGCAGCGGCACCCTGATCGAGCCACTGGGTGTAAGCGGCCACGAAGTAGTCGAGGACCGCCGGGTTTTCGGGATCGAAATCCGAGAGCTCCGCAAGATCGGGCTCACGGCTGTAGAACGCGTGCAGCGGAAAGGCCGGATCGAGCTCTGAAGGATGCAGGTTCTGGTGGTCCGCGATGAGTCGGCCTGTCGCGTCGTACAGTTCGCCATAGAGCGGCTGATCCTCGGGCATGGTGTAGGCGGGCGAACCGTGGTTGCAGACGACGTCCAGAATGAGCTTCAGGTTGTGCCCTTCCCGCAGCGTCCGGGTCAGATCCTCGAAGCGCATGCCCGGCGAAACGAGATGCTCGTCCTCGACGAAAAAGTTGACGCCCCAATAGCCGTGATAGCCGGTCTTGCCCCGATCGGTGAAGAGCCCCTCGCCCGGGCGTATCCCGCCCGTGAAGGCCTCGTTCGGATTGTCGACGATCGGCGTGATCCAGACGGCCGAAAAACCCATGTCCGCGATGTAGTCGGCATTCGCGGCGATGCCTGCGAAGTCGCCGCCGAGGTAGCCGATGTTTGCGGGCAGCCGGCCCTCGAGCTGGATCGGGCGATCGAAAGTCCCGCGCTCCGTACCGCCCTGATCCTCGTAGTTGTTGCCGAAATCGCCGTCTACGAAGCGGTCCGTCAGCAGGAAGTAGACGGCCTCGCTCGCGAACGGCAGCGTCGTTCCCGCATAGTCCCGCGTGACCGGTGGCGGCGGCGCGTCGGGCGTCGGCGCACAGGCTGCGAGCAGCATTGTCGACGCCAGCATGGCGGCGCTTCTGCGACGGGTCATGGTTGCGGCTCCGCTTCCTTGTCTACGAACAGGGTCGCCAGCCCCGATACGAGCATGAGACTGCCGCCGATCACGAGCGCGAAGATGGCCTGACTATCGAAGAACGCCTTGAGAACCGGCCCGAGAACACCCGCCACCGTTACCTGCGGAATCACGATGAAGAAGTTGAAGATACCCATGTACACGCCCATTTTGTGCGACGGCAGATTATTGGACAAAAGCGCGTAGGGCAACGACAGGATAGACGCCCACGCGATACCGATGCCGATCATCGGATACATCAACAGCTCCGGGTCCCGAATCAGATAGAAGCTCAGCAGACAGAGGCCGCCGATACACACGTTGACCGCGTGACACCAGCGGCAACCGAGCCGGTGAGCGACGAAGGGAATCGCAATGGCGGCGAGCGCGGCAATCCCGTTGTACGCGCCGAACAGAAGCCCGAGCCAGTCGGCGCCGTCACCGTACGCCTGCGAAGTCGGATCGGTCGTGCCGTAGTGGTAGCTCGTCACGGCGGGCGTGCCGTAGACCCACATGCAGAACAGGGCAAACCACGAGAAGAACTGTACGACCGCAAGCTGCTTCATGACTCTGGGCATGTGAAACAGATCGTGCACGACCTCGTACACACCGTTTTCGGTACGGCCGGCCCGGCCGAGATAGCTGACGACCAGCTGCAGCAGGCCGAACGCGACGAATGCGCCAGCCATGATGTAGAGCTGCTTGTCGAGACCGAGACTCGTGATCAGATACCAGCCGAGGGCGCCAATGACGGCGGTCAGGATTCCGCCGTTGCGGTACTTGTCCGGGGATCGGGGCGGCGACTCCGCGGGGATGTGCGAGGCCGGCCGCGCCGCGTCGAAGGCGGCAAGCTCCTCGGGCGAGTACTCGCGCGTCCTCACGACCGTCCACATCACGGCCGTGAGAAACAGCGCGCCGCCGACATAGAACGCGATCTTCAGCGAATCGGGTATCTCACCGGCTGCGGCGACGTTGGAGACGCCGAACCAGTTGGTGACGATCCAGGGCAGCGCCGAACCGAGTACGGCGCCGATGCCGATGAAGAACGTCTGCATCGAGAACGCCCCGGTGCGCTGCCGCTCGGGCAACATGTCGCCGACGAACGCCCGAAACGGCTCCATCGAGATGTTGATGCTGGCATCGAGTATCCACAGCATCCCGACGGCGAACCACAGCGCCGGCGAATTCGGCATGACGAGCAACGCGAGCGTGGCGAGTACGGCGCCGACCGTGAAGTACGGCCGGCGGCGGCCGAAGCGGTTCCAGGTGCGGTCGCTCATGTAGCCGATGATCGGCTGCACGATCAGGCCCGTCAGCGGTGCCGCCACCCAGTAAACCGCGAGGTTTTCCGTGTCCGCGCCGAGCGTCTGGAAGATCCGGCTGACGTTGGCATTCTGCAGCGAGAAGCCGATCTGAATCCCGAGAAATCCGAAACACATGTTCCAGATCTGGAAGAAGTTCAGCATGGGTTTTTGTTTCATGGGCTTTCCGCCTCTTCTGCCGGGCTGAACCGGATTGCGGCGCCGCCCCCGGCGGCGAGATCGAGTTCAAGCGTGTCGTCGTTCGTGTAGCGCGCGCTGCCGATGCCGATCGCGTACGGATTCGTGTCCCAGTGCGCGTCGTCGGCGTCGGCGTAGACTTCCGCTATGTATTCCGTCCCGCCGTCGAGGAAGTCGAGCGGCAGCGACAGACGCCGCGGTACTTCGTCCGTAATCGCGCCGAGATACCAGTCGGAACCGCCGCGCTCCTGCCTCGCGATGACGACGTAGTCGCCGACTTCGCCGGCCAGAGCGATGCTCTCTTCCCAGTCCGTCGGCACATCGACGATGAACCGGAAGGCATCGGGCCGCAGAGCGTAGTTTTCGGGCAGGTCGGGAACCATGTGAATCGGGCTGTACAGCACGACGTATAGCGCCAGCTGTTTGGCCAGCGTCGTCTGCACGCGCCGCGGCTTCCCGTTCACCTCGAAGTCGAGGTCGAAGATGCCGGGCGTGAAGTCCATCGGACCCGAGAGCATCCGCGTAAACGCGAGAAAGGTCTCGTGCTCCGGCGGATTCGGCGTTGCCCCCCAAACCGCGAACTCCTGCCCCCGCGATCCCTCGCGGGTCAGCCAGTTCGGCCAGGTCCGCCGCAGCCCGGTGTCCTTGACGGGCTCGTGCGTGTTGATGGCGATGCGGCGCGGCGCGGCAGCTTCGAGCACCTTCAGGTAATGGTTCACGGCGAACTGGGAATCGTGCCACTCGAGGTGGGTGTTCCCGTCGGCGTCGAGACGCTTGAGCGTACGCCGGGGGCCGACGTAACCCGTCTTCACCTGCCGCACGCCCAGCGATTCGTACAGATCGAAGGCGTCCTCCATGCGCTCCTCGTAGTGCGACATGTGCCCGCCGGTTTCGTGGTGGCCGACCAGGCGCACGCCGCGTGAGCGGGCATACGCGGCCACCGCCGGCAGGTCGAAGTCGGGATAAGGTTCCGTGAAGCTGAAGCGCGCCTCGGCCACCCAGTCACCGCCCCAGCCGCGGTTCCAGCCTTCGACGAGCACGCCGTCGAAGCCGTGCTCCGCGGCGAAATCGATGTAGCGCCTGGCCTCGGCGGTCGTCGCACCGTGGCGTTCTCCGGGGCCCCAGGTCTTTTGCCCCAAGTGCATCGCCCACCAGATGCCAACGTACTTGCCGGGCTCTACCCAGCTCACGTCACCGAGACGGTTCGGCTCGTTGAGATTCAGGATCAGCGACGAGTCGATCAGGCCCGTCGCTTTCTCCGCGATTTGCACCGTACGCCACGGCGTCACGAAGGGCACGGAAAGCCGTGCGCGCCAACCTTCCGACGAGGGCCTCAAGTGACTGCGAAAGACGCTCTCGGCGTCGAATTCGAGACTCATGCCCGGATAGTTCACCAGCGCGGCTTCGTGAATCGACAGATGCACCCCGGTTGGCAGGCGGAGCGTCAGCGGCGTCGCGACCTTGTCGAGCACGCCGATCGCCGACTCCCGGTAGAGCTCCTCGTAGCGCAGCTTGCCGTCGGCGGGCTGCGAGAACGCGCGCGCGTCGCGACTCACGCGGAACTCCGAAGCTTCTTCGACGAGGCGTGCGTCGGCGTAGACGGCCTGCTCCGGCACTTCGTAGCGAAAGCCGAAGCCGTCGTCGAAGACGCGAAAGCGGACGACGAGGCGGCGCTCCGGACCCGCAGCCTTGAGCGATACCGCGAGTTCGTTGTGGCGATCCGTAACGAATCGCCGCTCGCCCCAGGGTTGTTCCCAGCGCGAGTCCGCCGAGCCGCGCTCGACGCCAGCGATCGTCAGACCGGTCACGAGGTCGATTCGCGAGGCGAAGCGGAGCCCGAGGCCCGAAGCGGCGACCACGGTATCGTCGTCGAAGTCCGCCCGGTAGCGCAGCCGGCCGTCCGCGTCCGTGTCGATGCACAGGGCAAGCCGTCCGTTCGGCGAGAAAAGCTCGAGGCCGCAGGCGACGTCGCGCGCCTCGTCGGTCATCGGGTCGGGCAGGTCGTCGGCGAAAGCCGGGACGGCGAAGAGCAGGAGGGCGACGGCGCTCCTCAGTCTAAGTCGACGCCCGACGAATTCGCGCATCAGGTAGCCGCCGCCTTGCAGTTCGCGTCGATGTAGTCGCGATGATCGGGCATGACGGCGGCTGCCTCGCGCATGACGCGCCGCAGACTCTCGAGGTGTTTTCCGGCTTCCACGCGCGGGCGCTGATCGACGAGCGGATCGTAGCGCTCAGGGGTGACGAACTGACCGATGAAGACCGCGAGCCAGCTCGGATTCTGAAACAGCTCGGTGCCGCTCGACACGATCCGCCCATAGCGGCGGAAATGGTCGATCTTGTAGCGCAGCGTGTCCGGTATCGACATCGTCGCGCAATACCGCCACAGCGGCGAGTCGTCCCGCTCGGTCGCATGGTAGTGAAGGATCAGAAAGTCGCGAATTGTTTCGTACTCCAGCGCCGTCAGCCGGTTGTACTCCTCGACGCCGAGGGGATCGATCGCACGATCAGGGAACAGCGCGAGAAAGCGCGTGATCCCGGTCTGGATGAGATGCAGGCTGGTCGATTCGAGCGGCTCCATGAAACCCGCTGCGAGACCGATAGCGACGACGTTGCCGTTCCAGAACTTCCTGCGCCGGCCGGTCCGGAAGCAGAGGACGCGCGGCTCGCTCATGACTTCGCCGTCGAGGTTCGCAAGCAGCTTTGCGGTGGCTTCGTCTTCGGAGATGAACTCGCTGCAGTGCACGTAGCCGTTGCCGATGCGGTGCTGCAGCGGAATACGCCACTGCCAGCCCGCGCTGCGGGCGGTCGACCGCGTGTAGGGCGTGAACTCGCCCCCGTGCGCACACGGTACCGCGACCGCGCGGTCGCAGGGCAGCCAGTGCGTCCAGTCCTCATAGCCCGTTTCGAGCGCGCCTTCGATCAGGAGACCGCGAAAGCCGGTACAGTCGAGAAAGAACTCTGCTTCCACGGTCTGACCGTTGTCGAGAGAGACGCTTGCAACGTGCCCCGATTCCGGATCGCGCGCCACGCTCCCGATGCGGCCCTCGACGCGCGTTACGCCGCGGGCCTCGGCGTAGCGCCGCAAGTAGCCCGCGTAGAGACCGGCGTCGAAGTGGTAGGCGTAATCGAACGTCGATTGCACGAGCCGCGGATCGCGCGAGGGCCGGTCGAAACGGCACAGCGTCGCTGCCGCCCAGGCCATCGAGTACTCGTCGAGACTCGTCGTATCGCCGTCCGCCCGTTCGCGTAGCCAGTAGTGGTGCAATGGCACCATGTCGAAGTCCGCGCCGTAGGGACCGAAAGGATGGAAGTAGCGCTGCCCTTCGCGGCCCCAGTCGACGAACTGTATGCCGAGCTTGAACGAGCCTTGCGTCGCGCTGACGAAGTCGCTCTCGGCGATGCCGAGACGCTGGTTGAAGCCCTTGATGGGCGGGATGGTCGCTTCGCCGACGCCTACCGTGCCGATGGCCTCGGACTCGACGAGCGTGACCCGGCAGGCTCCCTGCAGACTGTTGGCAAGCGACGCGGCCGCCATCCAGCCGGCGGAGCCGCCGCCGATAACAGCAATGTGACGGATCGGCGCCGCGCCTGTGTGCATACCAGGTCCTGTTAACGCTACCTAAGGCAATCCCAACTCGTTGGGCAGAGCGCCGGAATCCCCCCCGCGCAAGCAATAAAAGTGTAGCAACACGGCGAAGCCGGCGGCGCATGAATACGTATTCAGATAGTACGTCCGGGAGGCGGTCACTAAAATGTTCGGGCATGCATTTTGGGGGGTCAAATGCCTGATATTCGGATTCTTTTGCTGCTCGGCTCCGCTCTGCTTGCCGCCGGCGGTGCCGCCGCGGACATCGACCGGGTCGAGCCGCCGAACTGGTGGCTGGGCTTCGGGCACGATGAGCTGCAGCTTCTCGTATACGGCGAGGACTTAGGCCGCTTCCGCGCAAGCGTGGATCATCCCGGCGTCAGCGTAAGTCGCAGCGTCAGCGTCGACAGCCCGAACTACCTGTTCGTGTATCTCGAGCTCGAAGGCGACGCGGAGCCCGGCGACGTCGAACTCGTCTTCGAGCGCGACGACACGCGGCTCACGCACACCTATCGCCTCGAGCCGCGCAATCGGGACCCGGAACGGACTCGCGGCTTCACGGCGGCGGACACTATTTACCTGATAACGCCGGATCGCTTCCGGAACGCCGATCCGGGCAACGACGCTGTCGAGGGCTACAGCGACCTGCCGGCGCGCGACGAGCCTTACGGGCGGCACGGCGGGGATCTCGCCGGAATCACCGCAAGCCTCGACTACATTGCCGACATGGGCTTTACGGCAATCTGGCTGAATCCGGTGCTCGAGAACGCGATGCCCGAGGCGTCGTACCACGGCTACGCCACGACCGACTTCTACCTCGTCGATCCACGCTTCGGCAGCAACGAGGATTATCGCGCCATGACCGAAGCGGCCCGCGAACGCGGCGTCGGCGTCATCATGGATCAGATCGCCAATCACGCCGGCAGCCGGCACTGGTGGATGGCGGATCTGCCGAGCCGCGACTGGATCAACTTCGAGGCGAACTACGTCCAGACCAGCCACGCGCGCACGACGAACCAGGACCCTTACGCGTCCGCCTGGGATCGCGAGCTGCACGCCAGCGGCTGGTTCGTGGAAACGATGCCGGACTTGAACCAGCGCAATCCACTGCTTGCCGACTATCTGATCCAGAACTCGATCTGGTGGATCGAGTACCTGGGCCTCGCGGGTATCCGTCAGGACACGTATCCCTATCCCGACAAGCACTTCATGAGCG
This sequence comes from Woeseiaceae bacterium, assembly GCA_028277185.1. Taxonomy (GTDB): domain Bacteria; phylum Pseudomonadota; class Gammaproteobacteria; order Steroidobacterales; family Woeseiaceae; genus UBA1847. The sequence goes on along the minus strand of JANQGQ010000037.1, from coordinate 87,994 downwards.
AGTGGTCGCGGCGCATCATGGCCGAGTATCCCAACTTCAACATCGTCGGCGAGGAATGGAGCCTGAACCCGAACATCACGTCCTACTGGCAGGCAGGCAAGGACAATCACGACGGTTATGTGTCCTGGCTGCCGAGCGTGTTCGACTTCCCGCTGCAGGGGGCGCTGACGGGGGCACTGACCAGTCCGACGCCGCCATGGGGCAGCGTATGGACGCCCGTCTACGAAACGCTTGCCACGGACTACGTCTATCCCGACCCCTTCAATCTCGTGATCTTCCCGGACAACCACGACATGAGCCGGATCTTCACGCAGCTCGACGAGGACCGCGCGCTGTTCGAGATGGCCATGATCTTCTACGCGACTATGCGCGGCATCCCGCAGCTCTTCTACGGCACCGAGATCCTCATGAGCAACGCGGGGACGGACAGCCACGGCGTCATCCGCAGCGATTTCCCGGGCGGCTGGGCCGGCGACCGCAAGAACGCGTTCACGGGCAACGGCCTGTCGCGGGCCGAGCGGAGCGCCCAGGCTTTCGTCAGGCGGCTTTTCAACTGGCGCAAGTCCGCGGACGTCGTTCACTCGGGCCGCTTCATGCACTACGCGCCTGTGGGACAGACTTACGTTTATTTCCGCTATGACGACAGCGCGACCGTCATGGTCGTCCTGAATCGCGCCGACGAGCCCGTTACGCTCGACACCGCCCGCTTTGTCGAGCGGATCGGCAGCCATCGCTTCGCCGCCGACGTCATGACCGGAAAACGCTTTCGGCTCGATGCGGATGTCGTGGTCGGTGCGCGTTCCGCGCTGCTGCTCGAGCTGGAGCCCTGATGCGGCCATTGCTGGTACTGACGGCGTGCGTCGCGCTCGCGCCGCCCGCGGCGGCGGACTTCGGGCGCTATCAGGACCATGCGCTCGAAGGCAGCACGCTCGTCGTAACGAGCGATCGCGGCAAGCTCCGCATCAGAGCCATCGACGACGCGGCGTTCGAGGTTCACTACCTCGAGCCCGGTATCCGACAACTACCGTCGTTCGCACTGGACGAATCGCTCGGGACGGTGCAAGCCGCGCTCAGCGAAACGGAAGACGCTCTGGCGTTCACCCTGCCCGGCCTGACGGCGGTAATCGACAAGGCCCCGGTTCGCGTCGCGTTTCTCCGCGACGGCGAGGAACTCTTCGCCGAGGAACACGGCTACTACGCTTACGACACGGTACGCGGCTTTCGCTTCGCGCTCGACGACGGCGAGAAGATCCTCGGCGCCGGGCAGCGCGTCGTCGGCATGGACCGCCGCGGCCGGCGGCTGCCGCTGTACAACCGCGCAAGCTACGGCTACGAGACCGAAGCCGAGCAGATGTACTACAGCGTGCCCGCGATCGTCTCGAGCGACCGCTACATGATCGTCTTCGACAATTCGGCAAGCGGCTGGCTGGATATCGGGCACACCGAGACCGACGTCCTGAACTTCGAGGCCGCAGGCGGGCGTACCGCGTACCTCGCGATCGCCGGCGACAGCTTCCCGGCGCTCGTCGGCAACTACACCGACGTCACCGGGCGTCAGCCGCTGCCGCCGCGCTGGGCGCTCGGCAACTTCGCCTCGCGCTTCGGCTATCGCACGGAAGCCGAAACGCGCGACGTCGTGCGACGATTTCGCCGCGCCGGCATTCCCGTGGACGCCGTAATCCTCGACCTCTACTGGTTCGGACCTGACATCAAGGGCCACATGGGCAACCTGGACTGGGACCGGAACGCCTGGCCCGACCCCGAAGGCATGATGGCCGATTTCGCGGCAGAAGGCGTCCGGACGATCCCGATTACCGAGCCGTTCGTCCTGTCGACCTCGACACGCTGGCAGGATGCCGTCGACAGCGGCGTGCTCGCGAAGACGCCGACCGGCGATCCGCGGCGTTTCGATTTCTACTTCGGCAACACCGGGCTCATCGACGTGTTCGACGAAGCGGCACGTGAGTGGTTCTGGGAGCCCTATCGCATGCTGTTCGGGCAAGGCGCGGCGGGCACCTGGGGCGATCTCGGCGAACCGGAAGTGCACCCGGGCGACTCGCTGCACTATATGAGCGACACCGACGAATGGGCGACCGGCGACGAAGTCCACAATGCCTACGGGCACGAGTGGGCGCGGATGGTTTACGAAAAGCAGGTCGCCGCCTACCCGGATACCCGGCCGCTGATCATGATGCGCTCCGGCTTCGCGGGTTCGCAGCGTTACGGGATCGTCCCCTGGACCGGCGACGTCAACCGCAGCTGGGGCGGGCTCGAGCCGCAGGTTGAGCTGTCGCTGTCGATGGGCCTCACGGGTCTCGCCTGGACGCATTCCGATCTCGGCGGTTTCGCGGGCGGCGAGGTCTTCGACAAGGAGCTGTACCTGCGCTGGATGCTCTACGGCGTATTCCAGCCGGTCTATCGCCCGCACGCGCAGGAGCACATCCCACCGGAACCCGTATTCCACGACCGCGAAACCCGCCGCCTCGCCCGTGACTTCATCCGGCTGCGCTATCGGCTCCTGCCGTACCTGTACACGCTGGCCTGGGAAAACAGCACGACCGGATTGCCGCTGATGCGGCCTTTGTTTTTCGCCGACGAAAACGATCCGGAACTCATGGACCGGGCCGACGCCTATTTCTGGGGCGACGCGTTCTTCGTGCATCCGGTGACGAAGCCCGGCATTGCCGCCGTCGAAGTCGATCTGCCGGACGGCGTCTGGTTCGACTTCTTCTCGGGCGTAAGGCACGACGGCGGCGGTCCGAGATCGGTTCCCGTGAGCCTCGAAACGATCCCTGTGTTCGTTCGCGCCGGCGCGTTCGTTCCGATGGTCGATGCCGTGCAGACGACGCGCGACTATACGAGCGAGTCGCTGACCCTCCACTACTACGCCGACGCAAGCGCGCCCGAATCCTCGGGGAAGATGTACGAGGACGACGGCGAGACACGGACCAGCCTCGAGACCGGCGCCTGGGAACTGCTCGAATGGCGCGCCGCACGTGACGGCAACCGCCTCACACTGTCACTATCACGCGCGGGCGGCGACTATCCGGGCCGGCCCGACGAGCGCGACCTGACGATCGTCGTGCACAACTGGCAGGCACGCGACAACGTCGTGCGCTTTGACGGCGAGGCCCTCGAAACCCGTCGCCGGTTACCGAAACGCGGCAATGCCGCCGCGCACGGCGGGAGCACGCTCAGCATCCGCGTGCGCTGGGATCACAGCGACCGTACCGTCGACATCCAGGGAGAAGCCCCATGACGCTGCGCGGCACCCTCGTTATCTGCCTCGGCCTCACCGTCACCGCCTGCTCCGGCCCCGACACCGAATCCACAACCGCCCCCGAGCGCCAGCCCACCGCCGACGTAGCCGACAGCGCCAGCGGCGGCAAACCCGTCGTGTACCAGGTATTCACGCGCCTCTTTGGCAATACGACGACGACCAACAAACCCTGGGGAACGCTCGAGGAAAACGGCGTCGGCAAGTTTTCGGATTTCGACGACACCGCGCTCGCCAGCATCGAGGCGCTCGGCACGACGCACATCTGGTACACGGGCGTCCCACATCACGCGGTCATCCGCGACTACGAGAGCTACGGCATCGGCGACGACGATCCCGACGTCGTCAAGGGCCGCGCCGGCTCGCCGTACGCGGTCAAGGACTACTACACGGTCAACCCCGATCTGGCCGACGATCCGGCACGGCGACTCGAAGAGTTCGAGGCGCTGATCGAGCGCACCCACCGGCACGGGATGAAAGTGCTCATCGACATCGTCCCCAATCACGTAGCGCGGGGCTATAAGTCGCTTGCAAGACCCTCAGGCGTGGAAGACTTCGGCGCCAGCGACGACACGAGCGTCGAGTGGGCCCGCGACAACAACTTCTACTACGTCGTCGGCGAGGACTTCCGGGTGCCGGAGTCACCCGAAGGCTATGCGCCGCTCGGGGGCGATCCGCATCCGCTGGCCGACGGTCGCTTCAATGAGTCACCCGCCAAATGGACCGGCAACGGCGCGCGTGCTCCGCAGCCGGACTTCAACGACTGGTTTGAGACCGTCAAGGTCAACTACGGCGTGCGTCCCGACGGGAGCTATGCCTTCGAGCGCCTGCCGGCCGACGCGCGCGAATGGCCGATCGAAGCGCACGCCGCATTCTGGTCCGGTCAGGACGTGCCGGACAGTTGGGAGAAGTTCCGCGACATCGTGCTCTACTGGACCGCGAAAGGCGTCGATGGATTCCGCTACGACATGGCCGAGATGGTCCCCGTCGAGTTCTGGAGCTATCTGAACTCGGCGATCAAGGCCGCAAACCCCGATGCGTTCCTGCTCGCCGAGGTCTACAACCCGGCACTGTACCGCGACTACCTTCAGCTCGGCCGCATGGACTACCTGTACGACAAAGTCGGGTTCTACGACACGCTGAAGCCCATCATGCAGGGCAAGGCCTCGACCGACACGCTCGCGCCCGTTCACGCCGAAGTACTGGATATCGAAGAGCACATGCTGCACTTCCTCGAGAACCACGACGAGCAGCGCATCGCCAGCCCGGCCTTCGCGGGCGATGCGGACAAGGGCCGGCCCGCGATGGTGGTTTCGGCGCTCATCAGCCGCGCGCCGACAATGATCTACTTCGGCCAGGACGTGGGCGAGCCTGGCGACGGCGACGCGGGATTCGGCGATCCGACGCGGACGACGATCTTCGATTACTGGGGCGTGCCGGCGCACCAGCGCTTCATGAACGACGGCGCCTTCGACGGTGGACGCTCGACGCCCGAAGAGCTCTCGCTCAGGGACTTCTACGAGCGGGTCCTCAACCTGAGCGCGTCCAACCCGGCGATGAACGGAGCCTACCGGGAACTGCACTCTCACAACCGCGGACTGGAGCAAGGCTACGGCGAGCGCCTGTTCGCGTTTGTGCGATGGTCCGGAGAGGAAAGGCTGATCGTCGTCAGCAACTTCGACGCGGAACGCAGCGCGAGCTTCACTCTCGACCTGCCCGCCGACCTCGCAAGCACGTGGCAACTGGAGTCCGGCCGTTACGTTCTGGAAGAGCTGCTCTACGGCGAGGCGGACACCAGACTCATCGTCGACGGCGGGTCAGCGAGCGCGGCCCTCGAACTCGAGCCGCTCGAATCTGTCGTCCTCAGGATCGGCGATCGGGACATCGAAAGGCACGGCAGCGCAGAAAACACGCAAACGACAACTGCTGAATTCCGACCGCTTCAAACGTATCAGTCGCTATAGCCCTCAGCGGCGTCCGCTCGAATTCGATCAACGATCTCAGAATCAACGCCTTCGTTGCTTGCCCACTCGTGCACTGCAATCCAGTCAATCCTTTGACGTTGAGCAACCAAGACGGCTTGGGTGAGGGCCTGTGGGTCGTTTCCGTGAACAACCCAGGCTAATCGGTCCATCAAACACTGAGTTGGTGTAATGATGCGTAGCTCGCCGTACTGCGTTTGAACGACCGTGGTCTTCGATACATCAACGTACCGGTCACCGAAACTCAGCGGGCCAGGAGGAAACTCCAGGAAGAACCGCGATTCCCCGTGCACAAAGTCCTTACCTTTGGGCGTGAATCCGAGTTTGGCTATCACCGGTGCAATGACACTGTTGCGCTCAACGGTGATGAAATCGAGGTCGGTACTCATGTAGCGATTGTCCGAGTAATATGTCACGGCACCGCCACCGCCGAGAACAGCAGGAATCCCCGCTTCAGCAAGCGCCTCCGAGACGATCGTCGCAACCTCTTCCAGGGACGATTTCGCAGTTATTCGCTTCAAGAGTCAATCCTGCTCAGGCGCTTACCAGTACGGCGAGGCCGCCGCCTCTCCCGGAAGTATCGCTGCAAGACGCTATTCGGCAGCGCGGCAAGTTCCGCCGACAGGAATTGACGCAGCCGGCCTGCCGTCGGATTTCTCGGATTGAACTCGAATACCCGGGTTCGACCCACCGTCCGACTTATCAATACGCCGGCCGCTTCCAGTTTCTTTAACTGATCCTGGACGACGCTGAGTGGAATATCACAGGTTCTGGAAATCTCGCGAGAATAGCCGGAACCGTAGTTTTCAATGAACAGGAGCACGACCGCAGCCGTCCGATTGCCGAGTACGGCATCAAGCGCAGGAATCATCGCTTCTCCTGTTGACCGGTATTACCGGTCATATTACCGGATTTTCCGGTCATTTACATCTCCCCGACTCCTTACCGCGACCCCGATACAGACCCGACACTGCTGGAGGCCAATGACGTCAACTGACCGGAGCCTGTCCGAAAATTCGGCCAGATGTCCGCGGCAAAAACGAGATATACCGGCACATAGTTGTTCACCAGCCAGAGGCATTGGACCTGCCTCAGGACGGTGGTAGTGTCGCAGCGATCGTGCGGCGGACGGGCTCGCGCCTTAGAGAACGTTTCACCGGCTCCGCGGTCGAATCACCCGATCGCAACAACAGGAAGGGGGAAACCGATGAGCGAGCAAGTCATGAACCCGGTCGTGTGGTTCGAAATCTACGTGCAGGACATGGTGCGGGCCAGAGCATTCTACGAAACCGTACTCGGCGTCGAGCTTTCCAGGATCGGCCAGATCGACGACTCGCCGCTCGAGATGTGGGCGTTCCCGATGCACGAGAGCGCTGGCGGCGCCGCCGGCGCACTGGCCCACGTGGACGATATGCCGTCGGGCGGCAACAGCACGCTCGTCTATTTCAACTGCGCGGACTGCGCCGTCGAAGCGTCTCGCGTCGAGGCGGCGGGCGGCAAACTGCTGCGGGACAAGATATCGATCGGCGAGCATGGCTTCGTCGCTCACGCCCACGACACGGAAGGCAACATGTTCGGGCTCCACTCCATGAGCTGAGCCGATGTCATCAGCTCGACATAGGGTGATCTGCGACGAGTGGATAGTCTCTGACTTCAACTGACCGACTTGGGATGAACGGCCTTCGTCTCCGACGAGTTACCTGCGAAAGCCTTCCGGTCGATATGGCTCCACGTTCAGGTCGCCGGCACGACTTCGGATCGTGACGCTGTCGTACAAAGCCTGCATGCGCAAGAGCAGATCGGTCTTGACGCCAAAGGCCAGCTCAATGCGCATCGCCATTTCCGGTGACAACGACGCTTTCTCGTTGACGAGATCCGACAACGTCGCAGCGCGGACGCCCAGAACTCTCGCCGCTCTGGCAATCGAGAGTCCCAACTCGTCCAGGACCTCAGTGCGAATAAACTCGCCGGGATGAACCGGCGGCATTCCCATTTCGAGTTTTACCCCGATCACTAGTGATAATCCTCAAGATTCAGATCAACGATGGCGCCGTCTTCGACCCTGAAGGTCAGGCGCCTTTGCCTGAAATGGATATAGACCAATAACCCGCTCTGTTACCTTTGAGTCGGTGGATACGCCAGCCCGGTGGTCCCTCAATCGTGTCGATGTCGGGTGCTGCCTGCAAGGCAAAAAGGACTGTCCGTAGTCGGGAGACTAACTGCTGCCTCAGTCCTTTCGTGCTGCCAGTTAGAAAATAGCCCCGCAATCCCTTGTGGGTAATCGACCGAATATCCAATTTCCAATTATCATACGGTGACACCGTATGTTTCGTCAAGGAAAAGACGGCATACAGATTACTTCTATCGGCTGTCGTATCCGCTGGCGAATCTGCGAGGTGTTTTCAGTTTTTCGACCTGTTGGTCCTCGATTGAACTTGCAACTGATCGGTGTTTTGCCGCCGGTATCAGTCACCTGGCAGCGGCCGAACGATACGGTGGGCGAGCTTTCGCCCATCGGGGCATTCACGCAATCCCACAATGCCTCTTCGCCAGGAACCTGTGACCGTCCCAGTCAAACGAAACTTCGCCGAGCCCGGGAGAGACTTTTCAGACAGTCCGCCGAGGTTTTGAGGACCCGTCAGGCACGGCGCGCCGCTACTGTTTTCCTTCTTTGACTGAAACTGCGTAAGTAACTACAATTGTAGTTACGACAAGGAAGTCCGCCGTGTTCGAGTGGGACGAGGCCAGGAGCAACCGGAATCTGTCCAGGTACGGACTTAGTTTCGAGGATGCCGAAACGGTGCTCTCCGGGCGATATGTGAGCTTTGAAGATGACCGGTCGATGAGAAAGGCCAACAAACGTGAACGGACGATCTACCAAAAGCGACTTGAAAAAATTTGACGCGATGGAGGATCGGGATATCGACTACTCCGACATCCCACCCCTTGACGATAGTTTCTTTGAAAAGCAGACCGTCACCATCCCTCCCCCCAAGGATCAATTAACGGTACGGTTCGATCGGGATATCGTCGCTTGGTTTCGTGAGCAGGGCCGTGGCTACCAAACCCGCATGAACGCAGTGCTGCGCGCCTACGTCGACGCGCAGAAAAGAAGCACATAACAGCTGTCATTTTCGACCGCAGCGATTGATCGTCAGGTTCCCGCCACCGCCGGACAGTTGCGATCCAGATAGCTGCGGTGATCCGGCAGCTTCGTCGCCCGCTGCGCGATCAGCTCGTGAATGCCGCTCAGGAAGTTTGCGAGCTGATCGTCACTCAACAGGTCCGCCATCGGATGCCAGGCGCGCGGTTCGACGTGCTGACCCAGCATGACCTGAAGCCAGGACGATTCCTTGAACAGGTCTTCCGCGTCTTCGACGAAACGGCCGGTTTCCCGGAAGAGTTCGAGCCGGCTCGAGAGCGTATCCGGTATCTGCATCTCCCGCCGCTCGATCCAGAACGGGCTGTCGCCGCGCTCGTTCGCGTGGTAATGCAGGATGATGAAATCGCGGACCCGCTCGAACTCGTAGGCACACTGACGGTTGTATTCGTCGGTCGTTGCCGCGGCAAGCCGGCCGTCGGGAAACAGATTGATCAGCCGGCTCAGGCCCGACTGCACCAGGTGGATGCTCGTGGACTCGAGCGGCTCCAGAAAACCGCTGGCAAGTCCGAGCGCGACGACGTTACGGTTCCAGAACTTCCTGCGCCTGCCGGTCGTGAAACGCAGCAGCCGCGGCTCGGCAAGCGGCTCGCCGTCGAGATTGCTCATCAGCGTCTCGCGCGCGTCGTCGTCGGACAGGTAAGCGCTCGAATAGACATGACCGTTGCCGATGCGGTGCTGCAGCGGTATCCGCCACTGCCACCCGGCGGTCCTTGCGGTCGAGCGCGTGTACGGCGTGAGCGGCTCTACCGACGCGCACGGCACCGCCTGGGCACGGTCACACGGCAGCCAGTGCGTCCAGTCCTCGTAGCCGGTCCCAAGCGCCTGCTCGATCAACAGTCCCCGGAAGCCGGAGCAGTCGATGAACAGGTCGCCTCCGACCGTCTGGCCCGACGCCAGGCTGACCGAGCTGACGTAGCCGCTTTCCGGATCGAGCACGACGTCGACGATCCGCCCCTCGGTGCGCACGACGCCGCGTGCCTCGCTGATGCTCCGCAGGTACTTCGACACCAGCGACGCGTCGAAATGAAACGCATGCTCGAGGCCGACGATCCCCGTATCGCCCAGCGATTCCACCCGGTCGTAGCGATTGAGACCGGCGGCGACGGCATTCAGCGAGTAAGACGCCAGCGGCGCGGCGACGTCCCCGGCGCGCGCCCGCAGCCAGTAGTGATGAAAGCCGAGCATGCCGAGTGGGCGCCCGGGACGGCCGAAATCGTGAATATAGGCGTCCCCGAGCCGGCCCCAGTCGACGAACTGGATACCGAGTTTGATCGATCCCTGCGTGTGGCGCATGAAGTCGTGCTCGTCGATGCCGAGCAGCTTCAGCAGCAAATGGATCTGGGGAATCGTCGCCTCGCCGACGCCGACGATGCCTATCTCCTCGGACTCGACGAGCTCGATCCGCACGAGATGGCCAAGCGCACGCGACAGCACCGCCGCCGCCATCCAGCCGGCCGTGCCGCCGCCGACGATCACAATGCGCTGAACGTGCTCCATATTGCGCCGCGTTTTCCTTTGTCGGATACGAAAAACCCCCACCGAGGATAACCCAGCGGGGGCGTTCGATTAAGGCTCGGGGGAAGCCTTATCGAGGTTCTACTCCGCGCGGTACGACAGACCGATCATGTAGGAGCGGCCGTAGCGCTGATTGTCCCGAATGAAGCGACCGTCGTCGTTGTCGAAGGATCCGAGCGGCTCGTCGGTCAGATTGAAGCCCTGAAGCACGACGGCCAGCCCCTCGAAGCGGCCGCTGAACGTATAGCCGATCTGGGCGTCGAGCACGGACTCGGACTGCAGCGTCCGGAAGTTGCGGTCGCCGCCGAAGCCCGACACCTCGCCGAGGAACTCCGAGCGGTAGCGGTTGCTCACGCGCGCCGAGAAGGCCTCGTTCTCGTAGAAGAGCGTGACGTTCGCCACGTCTTCGGACAGCCCGGGCAGCTTGATCTCTTCCTGACCGTCCGGCTCGACCGAGCTTTCCGTGTAGGCATAGTTCGCCACGATCCCGAAGTCGCGAATCGCGTCGTTGATGATCTCACCCGTAAACTGGACCGAGAATTCGAAGCCCTGCAGGTCGCCGCCCTGGCCGTTGACCGGGGTATCGATGAAGCCGAGGTTGGTGCCGATCACGGTACCGGGATCGACAGGCGCCGGGAAGCCGGTGAAGTCGAAGATCTGGTCCTGATTGAGAATGAACTCCTTGAGGTCCTTGTAGAACACGGCCACTGACACATAGCCCATCCCGTCCACGAAGTACTTCTCGTATGACAGGTCGATACCGTCGGCGACCCACGGCTTGAGCTGCGGGTTACCGCCCTCCGCGTCCCACGGACTGTTTTCGATATCCGTTTCATCGACCCTGTCGGCGTTGAAATTGTAGCTGAAGGTCGCGCGCAACTCGTCCATGCGGGCGCGGGCGACGGTCCGCGCCAGGGAGAAGCGCAGATAGTTGTCGTTCGGCAGGGCCCAGCTCAAATTCAGGCTCGGCAGCACTTCCGTCCAGTCGGTCCCGTCGGTACGGCTTGCACCGATTTCGCCGTCGCTGGTCGTCGCGAATGCCGTCGAACTCTGGTCCACCTGCATGACCTGGATACCGAAGTTGCCGGTCAGCGGCGAGCCCATGAAGTCGGTGTCTACGCCGAACTTGATGTAGCCAATCGAGACGTCTTCCTCCACCGACCAGTTCTTGAGCGCGATGTCGCCGTTGAAGTTGCGCTGCAGCGTGTAGTCGATCGACAGCGGGTCGTAGGTAACCATCTGGCCGAGCCCGACGAACGACAGATCGGCGAGACCCGTAGATCCAGGCAAAGCCGCCTCGGTCGGACCGCCGAAGTTCAGCAGATTCTCGTTGGTGTCCTTGGTCTTCTCGCGAGTAGCGAAATTGAAGCCGACCTCGAAGTTGCTGATCGCGCCGTCCATCTCGCGCGCCAACGAGGCGCCGAGCTGATTCAGCTCGTCTTCGATGTCGAAGATCTTCTGATAACCGGCCTGGATGTTGTTGCCGCCCCAGCCGCGCGGATCGGTCAACACGAGCTGATTCGGGTCGCTGAAGTCCGCCGCCGGATCGAATACCGCCCCGGAGCCCGTCATCTCGAAACCGACGTTGCTAGTCGCACCGCTGCCGGCATAACCCGTACCCGAGTACGACTCGCGGTCCAGGTCGCTTCGATCGACACGCGACGTGCTCAGATCGACAGTGGCGACCCAGCGGTCGCTGATGTCGAAGTCGATGTTCAAACCGGCCGACAACAAGTCGGCTTCGCGCCGCAGAATGTCGTTGCGCGCGACGACGTTCACGTCGTCGAACTGGCCGCCCGTCACGAAACCGCTGTCTTCGGAGAAGCTGCTGGTCCGGTGATCGCCCCACCACAGGGGCACCTCGATACCCTTGAGCTGCTGACTCTCCTCGAACTCCGAGTAAAACACGTCCACGGCGGTGGAAATCCGGTCGGTCGGGAGGAACTCGATCGTACCGACGATGCCGGTACGATCCAGCTCGCCCGAACGCAGGAACGGCTTGGAGCCGCCGATGATGCCGCCGACCTCCCGGTTCGGCTCACCGAACAGGGGACTGGTGTCGTCGGTGCAGGTATCGTCACCGGTCAGGACGCCCGAGTCGCACCCGTCGAACACGTTCGGGTAACCCCAGGCTTCAAAACGCTCTTCCTGGGTCGGATTGGTCATGTGAGCGATACCCAGCGCGACCCCGAGCGTGTCGTCGCGGAACTGATCGACGTAGGTCAGCGTATAGCGCACGCCGTCGTCGGCAGCGCCGGGCACGGCGTCCATGTCGTTCCATTCGTAGCGGACGTTGCCGGAGATAATCCGTGTCCCCTGCTGCAGCGGGCGGATCGTCTGCAGGTCTACCGTGCCGGAAAGACCCTGCCCGATCAGCGAGGCATCGGGCGTCTTGTAGATGACGGCGCCCGAGAGAAGCTCGGCCGGAAACTGGTCGAACTCTACGCCGCGGTTGTCGCCCGTCGTCACCTGCTCGCGGCCGTTGAGTAGCGCCGTCGTGAAATCGGGGCCAAGCCCGCGGACGCTGATCTGCTGGCCGCGACCGTTGAGGCGCTGTGCGGTCAGTCCGGGCAGGCGCGCCAGCGATTCCGCAATCGACGCGTCCGGCAGCTTGCCGATGTCTTCGGCCGTAACCGCCTCGACGATGCTGTCGTTGCTCTGCTTCATGAACATCGCGTTGCGCAGCGAGCTGCGAAAACCCGTCGCGACGACTTCTTCGATGACCTGTTCGTCGCCGGTAACGTCCTGGGCCGAAGCCAGGGCCGGCATCAGGGCCGCGCCGGGCAGCGCCGCCGCAACGGCCATGGAGACGGCCGAGCGCTGTAAGGTAGCCCGCTTATTGATGTCAGGCTTATTGGTTTCACTAGAAACCGAACGCGTGGACGTGCGCTGCGCTTTGACCATCTGGTTTCCCCCCCGGTTGGTCTGAACTTATGGAGCTTTGCTGGCATCTTATGAACGGCGCCAGCGCCCGACAATCCGCTGCATACGTATTCAGCAAATGAATACGTATGCAGCGTGTTGCGGGGTCGCCGGGGGCTGCATACCTTCTGGCGCACGCGTAGAGTTGAAGTCCGAAACTGAAGTCATCTGCATGGTTTCACAAGCCTCCACGATCGAACCGGACCCGCAGCGCGTGCTCGGCAACCGGCGCCGCGCAGGCGTCTCGCTGCACCTGAGCTCGCTCCCTGGGCGCTACGGCATCGGCGAGATCGGCAAGCGGGCCCGCGATTTCGTCGACACGCTGCGGCGTATGGACCTCAGCGTCTGGCAGTTCCTGCCGCTGGGCCCGACCGCCTACGGCGACTCGCCCTATCAGCCGCTGTCGAGCTTCGCGGGCAACGAGAATCTGATCGACGTCGAGACTCTGATTGCGGACGGCTTTCTGGAGGAAGCCGAGGTCGGCGAACTCACCAGGCTGCCGGAGCATTATGTCGACTACGGCGCACTGATCCCCATCAAGCAGCGGATCCTGGCGCTGGCGGCAGAGCGCTTCGACGCTCGCGCCGATGCCGACATGCGCGCCGAATTCGACGCGTTCGTCGAGACCAACGACACACGCTGGCTGCACGACTACGCTCTGTTTCGCATCCTGAAGAGCCGGCACGGGGAACGCCCCTGGCCGGAGTGGCGGCCCGAATACGTGCGCCGCGATCCGGGCGCGCTTAAGGAGATCGAGCGGAACTCGGGCGACGACGTCCGCGCCATCAAGATCATCCAGTTCTGGTTCCACACGCAGTGGCGGGTTCTCAAGGACTATGCCAACGCGCGCGGCGTCGAGCTGTTCGGCGACATGCCGATCTGCATCGCGCTGGACAGCGCCGACGCCTGGGCCAACCGGGAGCTGTTGCGGCTCGACGCCGACGGCCGGCCCGACAGCGTTGCCGGCGTGCCGCCGGACTATTTCTCCGAGGACGGCCAGCTCTGGGGCAACCCGCTTTACAACTGGCCGAATCACGCCGCGACGGGCTATGCCTGGTGGATCGAGCGCATGCGCGCCTCCGCGGATCTGGCAGATCTCGTCCGGATCGACCACTTCCGCGGTTTCGAGGCGTACTGGGCCATTCCTGCCGGCGCGGCCACGGCGCGCACGGGGCGCTGGGAACCCGGACCGAACGACGCGATCTTCGATGCGATGCGGACGGCGCTCGGCAGCCTGCCGATCGTCGCGGAAGACCTGGGCGTGATCACTCCCGAGGTCGAGGAACTCCGCGATCGGCACCGCATACCCGGCATGGTCGTGCTGCAGTTCGACGCGGCCGATCCGGCCTTCACGCTCGACAGCGTGCGCGAAAACGCCGTCTGCTACACGGGCACCCACGATAACGACACCACGATCGGCTGGTTTCAGGGCAGCCCGAACGACATGCGCAATGCCGGGGAGATTCGCGCCACGCAGGAATCCGCGCTTGCGCTCACGGGCGGCAGCGCGGCGACCATTCACCTCGATCTGATCCGGGCCGCCTTCTCGACCCGCGCCCTCCTCGCGATCGCCCCGATGCAGGACTTCCTCGGTCTGGGGTCCGAAGCCCGGATCAACACCCCGGGCACCTCCGCCGATAACTGGCGCTGGCGGGTACTGGACACGCAATTGTCGGGCGACTTCTGCCACAATGTGGCCGCTCAGGTACGAGCATCGGGCCGCGCCGTCTGACCCTGCCGCCGTCTTCGCGGCTGTCCGGGTCGGCCGCCACCATGACTCGAACCGTCCGTCAATCGAGGAGTGGGGCCGCAATGATCACCAGCCGATCCATGGACGATGCACGCTACGTCAGCCGCCTGACGCGCGATACGCTGGCGCTGATCCTCGCCGGGGGTCAGGGATCGAGGCTACGGGAACTCACCGACTGGCGCGCCAAACCGGCGCTGTACTTCGGCGGCAAGTTCCGGATCATCGACTTTCCGCTGTCCAATTGCATCAACTCGGGCATCCGCCGTATCGGCGTGCTCACGCAGTACAAGGCCCACTCGCTGATCCGGCACCTCGTCCAGGGCTGGTCGATGTTCCAGTCCTCGCAGCGCGAGTTCGTCGAGATCCTCCCGGCATCGCAGCGCGTCGGCGGCGAGTGGTACCGCGGCACGGCCGATGCCGTGTATCAGAACCTCGACATCATCCGCACACACGGGCCGCGCTACGTGCTGATTCTGGCGGGCGACCACGTCTACAAGATGGACTACGGACACCTACTTGCGGCGCATGACGACACCGAGGCGGACATGACCGTCTCCTGCATCGAGGTTCCGCTCGAGGAAGCCGCCGGCCAGCTCGGCGTGATGACGGTCGACGACACGGGCCGCGTGATCGCCTTCACCGAAAAACCCGAACGGCCGGACCCGATACCCGGTAAGCCGGGCGTCTGCCTCGCATCGATGGGCAACTACGCGTTCAACACGGAGTTTCTGTACGAGCAGTGCATCAAGGACGCCGACACTCCGGACACGCAGCACGATTTCGGCAAGAACGTCATTCCTTCGATCATCAAGGACTACCGTGTCTATGCGCATCCGTTTCGCGATCCCGATACCGGAGAGCAGGCGTACTGGCGCGACGTCGGCACGCTGGACGCGTTCTGGGAAGCGAACATGGAGCTCGTGTCGGTCACGCCGCAGCTGAACATGTACGATCAGGACTGGCCGATCTTCACGCACCAGGTGCAGTCGCCGCCGGCGAAGTTCGTCTTCGACGAGCACGACCGCCGGGGCGAGGCGATTCAGTCGATGGTATCGGGCGGCTGCGTCGTATCGGGCGCCCGCATCCACAACTCCCTCCTGTTTTCGCGCTGCAAGGTACATTCCTACAGCACCGTCTCCGACTCGGTCATCCTGCCGGACGTCGACATCGGCGAGCACTGCCACATTCGCCGCGCGATCGTCGATCGCGGCACCCGAATCGAGTCCGGCGTCGAGATCGGCGTCGATCACGATGCCGACCGGGCGCGCGGATTCCGGGTAACGGAAAAGGGCATTACGCTCGTCACGCCGGACATGCTGGGCCAGCACCTGCACTTCACGCGCTAGGTAACGCACGATCGATACACCGCACGTCATCATTGTTGCCGCCGAGAACGGCGCCCTGCCGGGCGGCAAGGTCGGCGGGGTCGCGGACGTGATCCGGGACCTTCCGCAGGCGATAGCCGGGCGGAGTTGGTCGGTGACGGTCGTCACGCCATCCTACGGCGCGCTGCACGAGCGCGCCGGCGCCAAACCGGCCGGCCGCATCGCCGTGCAATTCGCGGGCGGGACCGAAGAGGCCGCCGTTTACGCGCTGCGGACGAAACCGGTGACGCACGTATTGCTGGACCATCCGGCCATGGTCCCCACGACGCCGGGAACCATCTACCATACGGACGCGGACAACCGTCCCTACGCCACCGATGCCGGCAAGTTCGCGTTTTTCGGTGCCGCCGCCGCTGCCTGGGTGCGGTCGCTGGACCCGGCGCCGACGATCGTGCACCTCAACGACTGGCACGCGGCCTTTTACCTGCTGCTCCGCGAGTTCGACCCGGAAGCCGAAGCGCTCAGGCAGATTCGAACGGCTTACTCGATTCACAATCTCGCGTACCAGGGACAGCGCCCTCTGACCGGCGACGCCTCGTCGCTCGAACGCTGGTTTCCGCATCTCGACGTCGATCTCGCCGCCGTCCGCGACCCGGCCGCCGCGGACTGCATCAATCCGATGGCACTCGCGATCCGCCGGGCCGACGTCGTCAACACGGTATCGCCGACCTACGCCAGGGAAATCTGCCTGCCCAGCGATCCGGAGCGCGGCTTCTTCGGCGGCGATGGTCTCGAGGACGACCTCAAGGCCGTCGCTATTGCCGGGCACCTGGACGGCATACTGAACGGCTGCCTCTACCCGCCCGGAGGACGTCCGCCGCGGCCCGGCTGGCAGCGCATCGTGAGTCTCCTCAGGCAGCAGGCCGAAGCCTGGCTCGAGGCGAAGCCGGAAAACCCGGCTCACCGTCTCGCGGGCGAGCGCATCGCGGCGCTGCCTAAGCGAAGGCCGCTGCACCTTTTGACGAGCATCGGGCGCCTGGTCACGCAGAAAGCATCGCTGATGATCGAGCCCGCGGACGGCCAGCCCACGGCGCTGGACGCGATACTCGAGCGGCTCGGCCGGCAGGGCGTTCTGCTGCTGATCGGCAGCGGCGAAGCGTCGATCGAACGCGCCATCCTCGCCGTCGCGAAGCGCCGGAGCAATTTCGTCTTCATGAACGGCTATTCGGAAAGCCTTGCCGAACCGCTGTACCGGGGCGGCGACTTGTTTCTGATGCCGTCGAGCTTCGAACCCTGCGGCATCAGCCAGATGCTCGCCATGCGTGACGGACAACCCTGTGTCGTGCACGGCGTCGGCGGCCTTTGCGATACCGTCAGCGACGGCGAGACCGGCTTCGTGTTCCACGGCGACGGACCGCCCGAGCAGGCGGCGGCGTTCGCGGCCGCGGTCGCGCGCGCGCTCGAGCTGCGCGCGACGCATCCCGTTAGCTGGGCGGGTATCGCTCAGCGGGCCGAGGCCCAGCGTTTCGACTGGGACCGCGCGGCACGCTGCTACATCGAGCAGGTTTATGGACGAACTTGACGAGGACTTCGAAGCCAACCGCGCGGCAATAGACGCACTCGTGGAGGGCAGGCACGGCGACCCGTTCGCTCTGTTGGGTCTGCATCGCACCCGGACGGGCCGCATCGTGCGCTGTTTCGAGCCCACGGCCGCCGCGGTCGAGATGATAGGCGCCTCGGGCGAAAGCCTCGGTGAGATGCGGCGCATACATCCGTACGGTTTCTTCACCGCGCCGATGCCGGCGGGCAAACGGCGCTACCTGTTCCGCGTCGCCCGGCCGGACGGAAGCCGCACGCTGGTCGAAGACCCCTATCGTTTCCCGTCGACCCTTGGCGATGTCGACCGCTACCTGCTCGGTGAGGGTTCGGACAGGCAGATCTACGACAAACTCGGCGCTCATACCAGGCTATTGAGCAGCGTTCAGGGTACGCGCTTCGCCGTTTGGGCGCCGAACGCCTCACGCGTGAGCGTCGTCGGAGACTTCAACGGCTGGGACGGACGGGTGCACCCGATGCGGCTCCATCCCGGCAACGGGATCTGGGAGCTCTTCATTCCCGAAGTGGGCCACGGCGCGCGCTACAAGTTCGAACTGCTGGATCGAAACGGCAATCTGCTGCCGCTCAAAGCCGACCCGTTCGGACGCTTTCACGAAGCGCCGCCCGGCAACGCGTCTATCGTCTACGGCAGCCACTATGCCTGGCGGGACGCAAGCTGGCAGTCGAAACGCACCGCCACCCCGCGGCTCGATCAACCCGTCAGCATCTACGAGGTTCACCTCGGGTCCTGGCGGCGCAATCCTGACGAACGCAATCGTTGCCTCAGCTATCGGGAACTCGCCGCGGAACTCGTTCCCTACGTCGTCGAACTGGGCTACACGCATATCGAGCTTCTGCCCGTCACCGAACATCCCTTCGACGGCTCCTGGGGCTATCAGCCGATCGGCCTGTTCTCGCCAACGCAGCGCTTCGGCGACCCGGACGACTTCCGCCACTTCGTCGATACCTGCCACCGGGCGGGACTCGGCGTCATCGTCGACTGGGTGCCGGCGCACTTCCCGCGGGACGAGCACGGTCTGCGGCGCTTCGACGGCACGGCGCTGTACGAACACGAGGACCCGCGCAAGGGCGAGCACGCCGACTGGGGCACGCTGGTCTTCAACTTCGGCCGCCGGGAAGTCGTCAACTACCTGATCGGCAGCGCGCTGTACTGGATCGAGGAATTCCACATCGACGGCATTCGCGTCGACGCGGTCGCGTCGATGCTCTACCTGGACTACTCCAGAGACGACGACGACTGGATCCCCAATGAGCATGGCGGCAACGAGAACCTCGAAGCCGTCGGGTTTTTGCGGCGTCTCAACGCGGAGCTGCACGCCCACCGGGCAGTCTCGTATGCCGAGGAGTCGACGGCGTGGCCGGCGGTCTCGCGGCCCGTCGATCAGGGCGGCCTCGGCTTCACCTACAAGTGGAACATGGGCTGGATGAACGACACGCTCGCCTACATGAGCGAGGACAGCGTGCACCGCAAGCACCACCACGACAAGATGACCTTCGGTCTGGTCTATGCGTTCAACGAAAACTTCGTGCTGCCTCTGTCTCACGACGAGGTGGTCCACGGCAAGCGGTCCCTGCTGGGACGCATGCCCGGGGACGACTGGCAGCGCTTCGCCAATCTGCGCGCCTACTACGCCAGCATGTTTGCCCACCCCGGCAAGAAGCTCCTGTTCATGGGCAGCGAGATCGCGCAGTACGACGAGTGGAGTCACGACCGCTCGCTCGACTGGCATCTTCTCGACTACGCCCCGCATCAGGGCGTCCAGACGCTGGTTCGCGACCTGAACCGCCTGTACCGCGCGACGCCGGCGCTCTATGAGCGCGACTTCGTCCAGGAAGGCTTCGAGTGGCTGGACTGGGAGGACCGCGACAACAGCGTTCTCGCGTGGATCCGGCGCGACCACCACGGCGGTTACGTCATCTGCATCTCGAACTTCACGCCGGTGGTCCGCGAGCACTACCGGCTGGGCGTGCCGGATTTCCGACGCCACGTCGAGCTGATCAACACGGACGATCGTCGCTACGGCGGCTCGGGGGTCGGCAACGGCGGGTTGGACGCGGGGCACACGCCTGCGCACGGCCGGCCCGGCTCGATAGAGCTGACGCTGCCGCCGCTTGCAACGCTTATTATCGGTCCGGCCGCGTGACACGCGGCCGTATCGCAGGGGGGGGTACGATTGAGTACACCGGGAGAGATACATGGCAACACGATCTGACAAGACCGCCGGCGTCGGCGACATCGAACTGTTGCAGGCACCGAATCTGCCGATGGACGCGGACGCCATCCTCAAGGATTTCACGCATTACTTCGGCCGCATGCTGGGTCGCCGGACGATCCGCACGAAGTCGCCCTTCCTGTACCAGGCCGTGGTCTTCGCCGCGCGCGACCGGCTCATGGAGCGCTGGGGCCAAACGCGCATAGCGATCGAGCGCAACGACAACAAGCGCTGCGCCTACCTGTCGCTCGAGTTCCTGATGGGGCGTCTGCTGCGCAACAACCTCCTGAACCTGGGTATCGAGGACGCGACGGGCGAGGCGTTGAGCCGCCTCGGGATCGAGCTCGAGAACGTCTACGACCGCGAGATGGACGCCGGACTCGGCAACGGCGGCCTGGGACGTCTGGCCGCGTGTTTTCTGGACAGCTGCGCGACGCTCAGTCTGCCGGTCATCGGCTACGGGATCCGCTATCAGTACGGCATGTTTCACCAGCGCATCGAGAACGGCTACCAGATCGAGGAACCCGACGCCTGGCTGCGGGAAGGCTTCCCGTGGGAGATCGAGCGCATCGAGTTCGCTCAGAGCGTCCGCTTCGGCGGCTACAGCACCAGTTACGTCGACGGCCAGGGCAACACCCGCTACGAATGGCGCGACACCCGCAACGTCCTCGCGATTCCGTTCGACGTGCCAATCCCCGGCTATCGAAACGGCGTCGTCAACACGCTGAGACTCTGGTCGGCGGCGGCAACGGACGCCTTCGATCTCGACGAGTTCAACCAGGGAAGTTACGCGGATGCCGTAGCTGCGAGGAACAACGCCGAGAACATCACGATGGTGCTGTACCCGAACGCGGCCAACGAAAACGGCCAGGAGTTGAGGCTTCGGCAGCAGTACTTCCTCGCTTCGGCCAGTCTGCAGGATACGATCCGCTACTACCGCAGCCAGTACGACGACGACTTCGGACAGTTCGCCGAAAAGAACTCGGTACAGCTCAACGACACGCACCCGGCGATCGCGGTAGCGGAGCTGATGCGCCTGTTGATCGACGAGTACCGGCTTCCGTGGGACCGGGCCTGGGACATCACCCGCAACACGATGGCTTACACCAACCATACGCTGCTGCCGGAAGCGCTCGAACTCTGGCCCGTTTCCATGTTCCGGCGACTGCTTCCACGCCTCCTCGACATCATTTACGAAATCAACGCACGCTTCATCTCCGAGGTCAGCCACCGCTGGCCCGGCGACAACGACCGCGTCGCACGCATGTCGCTGATCCAGGAAGGCTCGGAGCCGATGATCCGGATGGCGTATCTCGCGATCGTCGGCAGCTACTCGGTCAACGGCGTCGCCGCACTGCACTCGACGCTGCTCAAGTCCGGTCTGTTCCGGGACTTCGCCGAGATGTGGCCCGCGAAGTTCAACAACAAGACCAACGGGGTTACTCAGCGCCGCTGGCTTGCCGCATGCAATCCGCGGCTGGCCCGCCTGATCAGCGACAGGATCGGCGACGGCTGGATCACCAATCTCGAAGAACTGCAGGGACTCGAAGCGTACGCCGACGACACCGATTTTCAGTACGCGTGGCGCCAGGTGAAGCTTCGGAACAAGGCGCGGCTCGCTCGCGAACTGGCACTCCGGACCGGCGTGGACGTTCCCGCAACCATGTTCTTCGACGTGCAGGTCAAGCGGATTCACGAATACAAGCGGCAGGTTCTCAACATGCTGCACGCCGTCCATCTGTACGATCTGATCCGGCGCGGCGACGCGGAGGACCGCATGCCGCGCACGATCATCATCGGCGGCAAGGCCGCACCCGGCTACGCGATGGCCAAGGCAATCATCAAGGCGATCAACAACGTCGCCCAGGTCATCAACAGCGACCCGGCCATGGAGGACCGGCTCCGGTTGATCTTCTACCCGGACTACAACGTCTCTGCGATGGAGATGATCGCGCCGGCCGCGGACCTCTCCGAACAGATTTCGACGGCCGGCAAGGAGGCGTCGGGCACCGGCAACATGAAGTTCATGATGAACGGCGCCGTGACGATCGGCACGCTGGACGGCGCCAACGTCGAGATCCGCGAGGCGGTCGGCGAGGACAACTTCTTCCTGTTCGGCCTGACGGTCGACGAGATACCGGAGCGGCGCGCAAGCTACAACCCGAACGCGATCATCGCCGCCGATCCCGACTTCGAACGCGTCATGGACCTGCTCGAGTCCGGCCATTTCTGCCGCTTCGAGCCCGGCGTGTTCGACGCGATACTGCGTTCGGTCCGCGAGCCGGCGGACCCGTGGATGACGGCCGCCGACTTCAGGAGTTTCGCCGACGCCCAGCGCGAAGCGGATCGCCGCTACCGCGAGATCGGCAACTGGACGCGCATGAGCATCCTGAACACGGCGAACTCCGGCCGCTTCTCAACGGATCGAACGATGCGCGAGTACAATGCCGACATCTGGCGTCTGGATCCGATCGAGCTGTCGCAAGAGTCGCCGTGATCGAACCCGGCAATCCCGACGAACTCGGCGCCGTCCTGACGGAGGACGGGTGCTTCTTCTCGGTCTGGTCCTCGACCGCGGACTTCATCGAGCTGTGCCTGTTCGATGCGAACGGCGCGGAGACGATGAACTATCGGCTCCCGGGCACCGACGATGACGTACACCATGGTTTCGTGCCGGGCGTTCGCTCAGGCCAGCGCTACGGCTACCGGGCCCACGGCCGCTGGGATCCGGAAAAGGGGCTTCGCCACAATCCGGCCAAGCTGCTCCTCGATCCTTATGCGCGCGAGCTTGCCGGCGCCTTTCGCTGGGATCCCGCCGTGTTCGACTATCAGCCGGACGATCCGCTTCTGCCGAATCGCCGGGACAGTGCGCCGTTCGTGCCCCTGTCCGTGGCAAGCCCGGCCGAAGGTCCGCCCGGGAAGAAGGTCCGGATACCGTGGTCGGATACCGTCATTTACGAGGCCAACGTACGCGGCTACACGATGCGCCACCCGGCGCTCGACGAAGTCGACCGGGGTCGATTCCTCGGCCTCACCCGCTCTGCCGTCATCGACTACCTGAAGTCGCTTGGCGTCACGAGTATCGAACTGATGCCCGTACAGGCATGGATCGACGAGCAGCACCTCGCCCGGCGCAAACTGCGAAACCTCTGGGGCTACAACACGGTTGCGTTCATGGCCCCGATGCAGCGGCTTGCGCATCGGAGCGCGACGGCGGAATTCCGCGACATGTTGCGGGCGCTGCACGATGCCGGACTCGAAGTCATTCTCGACGTGGCCTTCAACCACACGGCCGAAGGCGACGGGCGCGGGCCGACGCTGGCTTTTCGCGGTCTCGACAATCTCGCCTACTACCGCACGGTCGCGGACGAACCCGACCGCTACATCAACGATACCGGCACCGGCAACACCGTCGACGCCGATCATCCGATCGTTCAGCGGCTCGTCGTCGACAGCCTGAAACACTGGTCGGCGCTGGGGGTCGACGGGTTTCGCTTCGATCTGGCGCCGGTGCTCGGCCGGCATGCCGGCGGGTTCAGCTCAAAGCATCCGCTGCTGGCGGCGATCGGCAAAGAACCGGGCTTAAGCGGCTGCAAGCTGATCGCCGAACCCTGGGATCCGGGCCCCGGCGGGTACCAACTCGGCCAGTTTCCGCCCGGCTGGGCCGAGTGGAACGACCGGTTTCGCGACGGCGTCCGGCGCTTCTGGCGCGGCGATCGCGGCATGGCCGGAGATTTCGCCCGCCGTCTCCACGGATCGGCCGATCTGTTCGACCATGGCGGGCGCAAGCCGCACGCCAGTATCAACTTCATCGCCGCGCACGACGGCTTCACGCTGGCCGACACGGTCAGCTACGAGCAGCGGCACAACGAGGCCAACGGTGAAGAGAACCGGGACGGCCACGCCCATAACTACAGCACGAATCACGGCGTCGAGGGGCCGACGGACGACGCCGAAATCGCTGCATCGCGGCGGCGGCACCGTCTCAACATGATCGCCAGCCTGCTCGTCTCGCAGGGTACGCCGATGCTGCTCGCCGGCGACGAGTTCGGCAATTCGCAGCACGGCAACAACAATGCCTACGCCCAGGACAACGAGATCGGCTGGCTGGACTGGGCGGGGCTCGACGACGATCCGGCGTTTACCGATACCGTTCGCGAGCTGTTGCGGATTCGGCGCGAGTCGCCGCTACTGCGTTTGAGCGGCGACGGCTACATTCACGACGGTCTCGACACGGACGAAGGCCTCGTCACGATCGACTGGCTGAATGCCGAAGGGGTGAGGCTCGAGGAGCACGAGTGGACGTCGGGGCGCTCCAAGCTCGTTCATCTGGAACGAGCGCGCGGAAAGCGTGTCGTCGACGCGCTGGCTATCGTCGTCAACGGCGACAGCCAGCCCCGTAGTTTCACGCTGCCGGCGCCGCTCGATCGCGTTCTGTTTGCGAGCAGCGCGGGTGAACTGACCGACGGGCAATACTGCGCGGCAGCCGGTTCGATTTCTCTGATCGGCGTTGCCCGTTAGCAGGAACGACGCGTAGCCGGTTCAGCGACTCGCGATGACGCCGCCGAATGCGGAGCGAGTCACGCACTGGCAGTCGAGCCGCCCCGCGTATCGCTCGCAGTAACTCACCATGCCTGCCGGGCACTGCATCGGCCGGCGCGCGTTGCGCTTCTCAATCAGCCGCTCACGCTGCTCGACCAGCGTCCAATCCCCGCTCCGGAGTGCGTCGGCCTCCAGTTCCTCGAGCGTCGGCATCGGCGCACACGCCGTCGTCAGCATCGCGCTCAGCGCGACGATCCCTGTCAATACCAGTCCCTTCATCTCGCCCTCCACCCGGCATTTCGATTTCCTCGCCTGAAGGGAGTACCAATCCCAGGCGCCGCACGCCGTGATCGCGGACACGCTTTTTATGGGCCTGAAGCCCTGGCCCGTGGACGCAACAACGCCGCAGGCGGCGTTTCCTGAAGACCTTTACATTTGTAGCAAAAATGTCACAAAAGCCGGCGTTGCAGAATTGTGACGGCGGTCACGGGCCCGCCTGGCTTCCACGCCGGTGCTTGTGTTACGGGGCGCTTACGGAATCGGTGCGGATGGCCGATCGCTAGCGGATCGCGCCGATCGGCAAGCGCGTCGTGTACTTGACGCGTTTGAGGACGAAGGTCGAGCTGGCGGAACGGACGGTCGGGTGCGCGAGAATTCGCGTGTTCAGAAAGTCCGTATAGGCCTCCATGTCCGGAACGACGACGTGCAGGACGTAATCGCGCTCGCCGGATACGGAGAAGCACTCCGTGACGGCGTCGAGGCGGCCTACGTGACGCTCGAAGGACAGACGGTTCTCCTCGGTGTGCTCGATCATCGCGACCGCAAGCTGGACCTCGATCGTAAAACCGGCAAGCGCCGGGTCGAGCAGCGCCACCTGGCGGTCGATCAGGCCTGCTGCCTCGAACTCCCGGATACGCCGGGCGACCGAGCTGCGCGACATGCCGCTCTCCTCGGCGAGTTCGCTCTGACTCTGCGTCGCGTCGCGCTGCAGAGCCTCGAGCAGACGGCGGTCGGCCCGGCCGAGACGTATGGACTTTTTGCCCATCTAAAGCTCAATTCTGAACGAATTGCTCACTATATCAGAGCTTGGCACTGCAGTTTGAGCGCATTGGCCGGGCGATTGGCGGCAGAATTGAAGCGTTAGCGCCTGAACGGCGTCCTCCCAACGACACAGCGGAGTCACCCACATGAACGACACGACCAATCCGATGGGTCTCGACGGCTTCGAATTCGTCGAATTCGCCGCCCCCGATGCAAGCGTACTGGAACGCACTTTCGCTCTCCTGGGCTTCGAGCGCGTTGCCCGGCACCGCTCCAAGGACGTGAGCCTGTTCCGTCAGGGCGGGATCAATTTCATACTCAACAACGAGCCTGGGAGTCACGCCCACTACTTCGCGCAGGAGCATGGCCCGTCGGCCTGCGGCATGGCGTTCCGGGTAAAGGATGCCCACGCCGCGTATCAGCGCGCGCTCGAACTCGGCGCGCAGCCGATCGACATCCCGACGGGGCCCATGGAGCTCAGGCTGCCGGCGATCAAGGGCATCGGCGGCGCGCCGCTGTATCTCATCGACCGTTACGCGGAAGGCAGCACGATCTACGACATCGACTTCGTCTGGGAAGACGGCGTGGACCGGCACCCCGAGGGCTGCGGCTTCTACGAGATCGATCACCTCACCCACAACGTCTATCGCGGCCGCATGGAATACTGGGCCGACTTCTACGAGCGGCTGTTCAACTTCCGCGAGATCCGCTACTTCGACATCAAGGGCGAGTACACGGGCCTGCTCTCGAAGGCGATGACCGCGCCGGACAACAGGATCCGCATTCCGCTGAACGAGGAGGCGTCGCAGGGCACGGGACAGATCGAGGAGTTCCTGATGGCCTTCAACGGCGAGGGCATTCAGCACATCGCTTTCGCGTGCGATGACCTGTACGGCTGCTGGGACCGGCTCAAGGCTCGCGGCATCGAATTCATGACGGCGCCGCCGGACGCCTACTACGAGATGCTTGCCGAGCGCCTGCCGGGCCACGGCGAACCGGTCGAGGAGATGCAGTCCCGCGGCATTCTGCTGGACGGCAGCACCGCGGACGACGACCCGCGCTTGTTGTTGCAGATCTTTTCGAACAACATGGTCGGGCCGACGTTCTTCGAGTTCATTCAGCGCAAGCGCGACGAAGGCTTCGGCGAAGGCAACTTCAAGGCATTGTTCGAGTCGATCGAGCGCGATCAGGTTGCACGCGGCGTCGTCGCCGCCGAAGCCTGAACCCGGCCGCCACACCGTTTCGAGGGAGCAGAGCATGCAGCTCAAGCGCATACACCACGTCGCCTACCGCTGCCGCGACGCCAGGGAAACCGTCGAGTTCTATCAGCGCGTGCTGAACATGGACTTCACGGTGGCGTTCGCCGAGGATCAGGTGCCGTCGACTAAGGAACCCGACCCCTATATGCACGTCTTTCTGGACGCCGGAATGGGTAACGTGCTCGCCTTCTTCGAGCTGCCGACGCGGGAGCCGATGGATCGGGACCGCAATACGCCGGAGTGGGTTCAGCACATCGCATTCGAGCTCGACTCGTACGACGATTTGCTGCGCGCGAAGGCTCACGTCGAGGCCCAGGGCATCGAGGTGCTCGGCCCGACGAACCACGGCATCTTCCAGTCGATTTATTTCTTCGATCCGAACGGCCATCGCCTCGAACTCGTCGCAAATACGCAGACCGAGGAACAGATGGCCGAACTCCGGCGCGTGGCGCCGGCGATGCTGGAGGAATGGAGCCAGACCAAAAAGGCGCCGCGGCACGCCGCGTGGCTGCACGAACTCGAGTTCACCGGGGAGGTCGGCAAGTGAAGCTTGCTTCGCTCAAGGCCGGCCGCGACGGCGAGCTGGTCGTGGTCTCCGGCGATCTCAAAAAATGCCTGCCCGCCGGCGCGATCGCCCCGACGCTGCAGGCAGCGCTCGACGCCTGGGACCTGTTCGAGCCGGAGCTTAAGAAGCTCGGGCGCGATCTCGAAATCGGCGGCCGGGACTTCGGGCCCGCGGAATGCGCCGCGCCGCTCCCCCGCGCCTATCAGTGGGCCGACGGCAGCGCGTATGTGAATCACGTAGAACTCGTCCGCAAGGCCCGCGGCGCCGAGATGCCGGAGAGCTTCTGGACCGACCCGCTCATGTACCAGGGGGGATCGGACGCACTGCTGGGACCCCGCGACGCGATCCAGGTGGCCGATGCGGCCTGGGGCATCGACTTCGAGGCGGAGGTGACGGTGGTCACCGGCGACGTACCGATGGGCGTCGGCCCGGAAGCCGCTCTCGACCACATCCGGCTGATCATGCTCGTCAACGACGTGTCGCTGCGCAATCTGATTCCCGGCGAGCTGGCAAAGGGCTTCGGCTTCTTCCAGTCCAAGCCGTCGAGCGCGTTCTCGCCGGTCGCGGTCACGCCGGACGAACTCGGCGACCATTGGCGCGACGGTAAGCTGCACCTGCCGCTTCTCTCGACGCTCAATGGCAAAGCCTTCGGCAAGCCCGACGCCGGCATCGACATGACCTTCGACTTCGGGCGGCTCATCGCTCACGCGGCGCGAACGCGGCCTCTGTCGGCCGGCACGATCATCGGCTCCGGCACGATCTCGAACAAGCTGGACGACGGCCCGGGCCGCACGATCGCGAACGGCGGCGTGGGTTACTCCTGCCTGGCCGAGCTCAGGACGATCGAGACGATCGAGCACGGGGAGCCGAAGACACCGTTCATGCAGTACGGCGACCGGATCCGCATCGAGATGCTCGACCCGGACGGCGCGTCGATTTTCGGCGCTATCGAGCAGACCGTCGAGCGCTACGAACCGCCGGCGTGACCGTTCGGCTGTACAGCTACTGGCGCTCTTCCGCGGCGTACCGCGTGCGCATTGCGCTCAATCTGAAAGGGATCGGGCACACGATCGTGCCGGTCGATCTGGCGGCGGGACAACAGGCCGAAGCAGACTACGCGGGACGCAACCCGCAGGGGCTCGTGCCCCTGCTGGAAGACGGCGACGTGCGGCTGACGCAATCGCAGGCGATCGTCGAGTATCTCGACGATCGCTACCCGGAACCCGCCCTGTATCCGTCCGCCGCGCTCGAGCGCGCCCGCGTGAGAGCCTTCGCCGGCGTGATCGCCTGCGACATTCATCCGCTCAACAACCTGCGGGTCTTGCGATACCTGAAGGGGCCGCTCGGCCAGGAAACCGCCGCCGTGGATGCCTGGTACTCGCACTGGATACATGCAGGCTTCAGGGCTCTCGAAGCCCAGACAAGCGACGGACCCTACGTGTTCGGTGACGCCGTGTCCGCGGCGGACCTGTTCCTGATCCCGCAGATCTACAACGCGCGCCGCTTTGGAGTAGCGCTCGACGACTTTCCAAAGCTCGTGGCGGTCGATGCCGTCTGTGCGGAATTGCCGGCGTTTCGGGACGCGGCACCGGAAGCACAGGCCGACGCGGCCAGGTAGAAGCGGTCGCGGCCGACGTCGCCGGGAACCGCGGAGTCTTCGAAAATATCGAATCCGCGGCGCTGTATTTTCAGATTTTTTTGAGCTAGGAGTGGGCCGCATACTTTCCGGCCGAACAAGGAGGACTGTCATGGTTGACTTCAACAAGATTCTGTCCGGCCTGACTCAGAGCGGCGTAACCGCGGGCCTGGCCGGCGGCCTTGCGGGCGGCGCACTGACCGGCGCACTCGCGAGCAAGAAGGGCCGCAAGACGGCCGCGAAACTGCTGAAACTCGGCGGCGTCGCCGCGGTTGGCGGACTCGCATGGAATGCATACCGGAACTACCAGGAAAACCAGCGAAACGCGGCCGAGCCGACGACTCAGGCAGCCTGGCAAAACCTCCCGCAGCAGGGCTTCGACGTCGCAAGCGTGGACGAGCAGTTTGCGGGCGGCAACAGCCTGCTCATCATCCGCGCGATGATCACGGCGGCGATGTCGGACGGTCACATAGACAGCTCGGAGCAGATGCGCATTTTCGAGCACGCCGAGAAGCTTCCCCTGAGCAACGAGGACAAGGGACTGCTGTTCGACGAGCTGCGGCAACCGCGCTCAGTGCAGGAGATCGTCTCCGCCGCGCACGAGCCGGCAATCGCGGTCGAAGTGTACGCGGCCTCGCTACTTGCAATCGACGAGCTGACCTTCGAAGGCCAGACGTATCTCAAGCGACTCGCCGGACTGCTCAGGCTGCCGCCGGAGCTGGTTCAGGCCATCCACGAAGAGGCCGAGGCAAGCGCAGCGACTTCGGGTACGCACCGCGCCGCCTGACGCTCGTGTTCGCGGCCTCACCCATGTTCACGGGCGGCATGTCGTAACGATGACCTCCAGGTGCTGCGACGAAAGGACGCGCATGAGCGTGTGGCAGACATCTATGGCTCGATCTACTGCTGAGTGGCTGCCTACTCGGATTCGATCGTACGCCTAGTCCATCGGCACCGGCGCCACGAGCGGCTCGGGCACGCGCCGGACCGGAACCAGCACGCCCGACTGCACCAGCAGGATGCCGTCCTTCACGACGATATCGATGTTGGCCAGATCGTCGATGTTCTCGTCCGGCCGGCCGTCGACGACGATTACGTCCGCGAGCTTGCCGACCTCGAGGCTGCCGAGCTTGTCGTCCATGTCCAGGAGCCTGGCGTTGACGATCGTTGCTGCCTGCAGTACCTCCATGCGTGAATAGCCGGCCTTCAGAAACCACTGAAGCTCGGCGATGTAAAAGTACGGTAGGGACCTCGCCGCCGGACCGATCGTATCGGTACCGATGCCCTGGACGACGCCGGCCGCCTTGAGCTTCTTCGCCATCGCGAGATGCATCTCACTGCTCATGGAAAAGCGCCGCGACGTGGAGCCGTAGTAGCCGCCGACTCTCGCGAACAGGTCGTGGTACACCTGCATCGTGGGTATCGAGCTTATGCCCTTTTTGGCCATCAGCCGGATGGACTCGTCCGAACGCGGCAGCGGGTGCTCGATCATGTCGACGCCCGCTTCGATGGCCATCTGTGTATAGATCGTCTCGCAATCGCAGGTAATGACGAGCCCGAGCAGGTGCGCTTCGTCGACGGCCGCCGCCACTTCGTCGGCCGAAAAATGACTCGCGATCTTGACGACACTGCCACCCGCCTTGAAGACTTTACGGACGGCCTCCCGCCAGGCATCGGGGCCATCGACCTCCCAGGCGAACTCAGGGCCGCGTTTCGGCGTCAGCGGGCGTTCGTTCGCGTGACCGCCGGTGCCGGTGATCATGTGGCCTGCCGTGAACACGCGCGGTGACGGGATCTTGTTGGCGGCGCTCCAGGCACTCAGCAGGTAAGGCACGTTGCTGACGCCGTTGACGTCGCGAACCGACGTGATTCCGGACTCCAGGAAGTAACGCAGGTTGCGCTGGCCGAGAAGCGCAGCCGAGCCCTCGTTGGCCTGTTCCTCGGGCGGAGTATCCCTGTCCGGGTAGGTGACGTGCGTGTGCATGTCGATGAGGCCCGGCATGACGGTCTTGCCGCTGACGTCGATGACCCGGGCATCCGGCGACCAGTCCGTGCTGCCCTCGGGCAGAACCGCCTTTATCCGGTTGCCGTGGATGACGATCGATGCCGCTTCCACGGTACCCGCCTCGACGTCCAGAACCCGGCCGTTGGTCAGCACGATTTCCGCTCCGGGCTCGCCGGGAGGCCGGACGGGGATACGCAGCGGATCGTCGGTCGTATAGGTGCCTGGACCCATATACGGCCGGCGATCGTGAAGCGGCGTGTCGGCGGCGGCGGGCGCCGCGAGCGCGGTAAACAGAAGCGAGAGCGTCAGGCCGAGTCGGGCACTCGTCATAGTGATAACCTCTGGTCGATAGATTTCGGGTCCATGCATTCAGTAACGATGCATGGAGAGGCGTAACCCTCACCTGTCGCGCCTGCCAATCCCCGCGTGCGTTCACCGCTGGCTAAAAACCACAAAAAATTGCCCGGCGGAGGTGTGGATTCTGCTGCCTCAGGGATCACCTGAGGGGGATGCTGCAACCCGGTTGCGTTGTCCCTCGAAGTCTCAAGGTGTCCTCGGCGGGCAGGACAAGCGTTACGAAGACGGCAGAGCCCGTCGTTCGGGGGAGTGTATGGAGCAGAAGGGAACGGAAGGACCCGACGAGGATCGGATGTCGGTATCGACGGCGTTCATCGAGAACGAGTCTTTCCTAAAGCGCTTCCTGCGGCGGTTCCTGTCGCGACCGCAGGATATCGAAGACGTCGTTCAAAACACCTACCTCAAGGCACGCTGCGCCGAAGAGAAGCGGGTGATCAGCTCACCCAAGTCGTTTCTGTTTCGCATCGCACAGAACGAAGCGCTCAAGGAGTTACGAAAAAAGTCGCGGCGGATTACGGACTATATCGAAGATCTCGACGGGCCCGATGCCGTACGCGGAGGGGCGGCGGCTGAAGACGAAGTCATCGCCCGACAGCGGCTCGGCATCTTCTGTCAGTCGGTGCTGGAAATGACACCCAGGTGCCGGCGGGCGTTCCTGATGTGCAAGGTATACGGCATGTCGTACAAGGATATTGCGTCGCAGCTTGGCATGACGGTGAGCGGCGTCGAGAAACACGTCGCCAAAGGGCTTGCGATCTGTAACGCCCATGTCGAAGCCATGGAACAGCCCGTGCACGATCAGAGCGGCGAGCAGCGGAACGATGCACGAGCATCGGTGACGAGCGGGAACAGATCGCGGGATCCGGTCATCTCACGGATCGTCGACGTTACGAAAAGAAAGGGTGAAGCAGGATGAGTCTCCATTCCAACGACATCAACGCGGAAGCCTGCGCATGGATCGCCCGGCTGCACGACGCTCCACCCTCGAACGAGGAACTGGCGGCGCTCAAGGCATGGATGCGGCAAAGCCCGCAGCACAAAGCGGAGCTCGTGCGGATGGCGAGACGCTGGGAGGAATTGAACGTCCTGACCGAACTGGCGGTTCCGCTAGAGAATCCCGGGTTGCGGAATGCCGATTCCAGGGTCAGCGGCCCGCTACGCTTCACCAGGTGGCGGGCGCTTGCCGCCGCTTCGGTCGCTGCGGCAGCCACTCTCGTTGCTCTGCTGTGGCAGCCGCTGACGATCGAACGAGGCGACGAATCGCCCGAGCCGCACTACGTGACCGCGGTCGGCGAACAACAGCTGGTAACGCTACCGGACTATTCGACCGCGCTGCTCAATACGAACAGCCAGCTGCGCGTCGACTACAACGGCGAGTTTCGCGACATGTACCTGATTCAGGGCGAGGCGTATTTCGAGGTCATGCCGAATCCGGACAAGCCGTTCCGGGTCGTTGCCGGCAACGGTCTGGTGTGGGCGCTAGGCACGGCGTTTTCCGTTCGGCTAAAGGACGATACGGTGGAGGTCACCGTGACCGACGGCAGCGTACAGATAAAGCCGGTCCAGAAGATCTCGAACGCCGGCATGCCTTCGGCTGGAAGTGCCGAGCGCAGGCCAAGCGTCGTCAAAGCCGGTCAGAGCGCCGTATTCGATCAGGTAATCGAGTCCGTCGAGTCGATCGAGTACGTCAACGAGTCGGAGATCTCACGCAAACTCGCCTGGCAGGACGGGTTGCTGAAGTTCTCGGGCGAGCGTCTCGAAGACGTCGTGAAAGAAGTGAGCCGATACACGCCGCTATCGATCGTCATTACGGATTCCGAGCTCAGAGAGGAGCCTATCGGCGGTTTCTTCGAGGTAGGTGAGACCGAGAAGATGTTCGAGGCGCTCGAAACCAGTTTCGGTGTGCGCGTCGATCGCATTAACGACAACCTCGTGCATTTGTCCGCCAGCGCTGATGAAGGCGAAGCGCCTTGAGACCGACGTGCTTCTTTTTGCATATCGAGTGCTGGTTCACCTGACGCCTGGAGTTTTTTTGCTGCAGAGAGCTGAGGTTTTGTCCCGGTTCCGGATCATCACTACGGTAAGGCCATGCGACGCCGTGCGTACGGCATGTCGTAACAGCCTGACCGTAGGGGGCCGTTGCTTGCACAGCTTGATCGCGTGCAGCGCGTTGGCGCTTGGCGCGACATACGTGCTGACGGGTGAAGCAATAGCTGCACCGGACACGGAATACGATTTCGACGTTCCGAGTCAGAACATCGAAGCGGCGCTGGGCGAGTTGGCGAGACAAGCCAATGCCATGCTCCTGTTTCCCTACGATCTGGTTGAGCCCGTGGACTCGCATGCGGTAAGCGGCAGGTACACGGTTCAGGACGCTTTGGATTTCCTTCTGAAGGACACCGGGCTGACAGGCGGCCTTACGGACGGCGGAGTCATAACGATTTCGCGCGCACCTGTAACCGAAGGTCAGAGGGGAAACGAAGTGAAGCAAAGCAGTAGTGCAGCGGCAGCGAAGCGCGGCGGTTTGATCGGCGTGCTGGCGGCCATGTTCAGCGCTGGGGCCGCCGCCCAGGAACCCGCCGGCGCGAACGCGGGCGTAGAAACGATCGAAGAGGTCGTCGTTACCGGGTCGCGGATCGCCAGAACCGACCTTACGTCGACCAGCCCGATCACAGTACTCAGCAACGAGGAGATCGGTTCCCGGGGCGTCTCCCGAATCGAGGACCTCGTCAATACGCTACCGCAGGCCCTCGCCGGACAGAGCGCGTTCTCGGGTATCGGCGCGGGCACCGCGACCGTCAACCTTCGCGGCCTGGGCGCGGAGCGCACGCTCGTGCTCATCGACGGCAAGCGCCTGCCGTTCGGATCGCCGATTACCGTGGCAGCCGACCTCAATCAGGTTCCCGCGCAGCTCATCGAGCAGGTCGAAGTACTGACGGGCGGGGCCTCCGCTGTCTATGGCGCCGACGCTATCGCCGGCGTCGTCAACTTTCGCCTCAAGCGCAATTTCCAGGGCCTCGACATGAACTTCCAGGGCGGCCTCTTCCAGACAGGGAACAGCGTGAGCAGCGCCGAGCAGGTCCTGGCGAACTTCGGCCAGCCCGACCCGGGGTCGACCACGGACGGCGGCAGCATCGATTTCAACGTGATCCTTGGCGGCAACATCGACGACGATAAGGGCAACATTACCGCCTACTTCGGCTATTCGCGCGACGAAGAGGTCAGGTGGGAGGATCGCGATATCAGTTCCTGTCCGTTCGGAACCCGCAACGAGGGCACCGAGCTGACCTGCCGCGGCTCCGGGTCCATGCCGTCACTGACGCGCTTCACCCGCGCGGGCGCCGGCAGTTTCAGCCTGACGGTCGAACCCGAGACCGGCATGCTGCGGCCTTTCGACAGCGCAACCGACACCTTCAACTTTTCCGGCGGCAACTATTTTCAGCGTCCGCGTGAACGCTTCACGATGGGTGCCTCCATGCACTACGCGCTGCATCCGAAGGCCGAGTGGTTCATGGACTACTCGTTCGTGGACAACGCGACGACGGCACAGATCGCTCCTTCCGGACTGTCGCTCGGCAGGACGGATTCGATCAACTGCGACAACCCGCTGTTGAGCGCCGAACAGCTCGCCACGATTTGCGATCCGGCGTTTGTTTTTGTCGATTCCACCGGCGTCGAGCGAGCGCCGGTCTTCATCGGCCGGCGCAATCTGGAAGGCGGGCCGCGAAGTAACGAGTACAAGCTTGCGACGCATCGTGTCGTTACCGGTATCCGCGGCGAGTGGATCTCGGGTTTCAACTATGAGGTATTCGGCCAGTTCGCCAACGTCGATTTCTCGGAGACGCTCCTGAACGACGTCATAACGAGGAAGGCCGCGCTGGCAATCGACGTGGTCGAGGACCCCGTCACCGGTCAACCGGTCTGTCGTTCGACGCTGCTGGGGCTGGAGCCCGACTGCGTGCCCTGGGATATTTTTCAGCCGGGCAACGTAACCCAGGGCGCGACGGACTTCATAACGGAGCCCAGTTTGCGCAACGGCTTTACGGAACAGCTGGTTCTCGGCGGAAGCTTGAGCGGCGACCTGACCGAACGCGGCATCAGCAGCCCGTTCGCCGACACCGGCCTTCAGGTCGTCGGCGGGTTCGAGTTTCGGCGGGACGAGCTGGCGCTGACGCCGGCGCCCGGCGAAGGACTCACTCTCGTTCGGGAACCGGTTTCCGGAGAGATCGAGGTCTTCGAGCTGTTTACCGAAATTCAGGTACCGCTCATCGAAGGCAGGCCGCTCGCGGAAGAGCTGCTGCTCAACACGGCCTATCGTTTCTCGGACTACGATACCACCGGCACCCAGGATACCTACTCGGCCGGCCTGACGTGGAAGGTCAATCCGTCGGTACTGCTGCGGGCGCAGATCCAGCGTGCGACCCGGTCGCCGAACCCGATCGAACTGTTCAGTTCGCAGGCAGATGGCAGTGTGATCCTTTCGACCGGCGTCAACGGCCTGCGCGATCCCTGCGCCGGCGACTTCGACGCCGGCACGGCTACGCCGGAACCGGCCGCAACGCTCGAACAGTGCGCTCGGACCGGCGTGACGGCAGACCTGTACGGCCAGATCCTGGACAGCGCCACTGGCGAGTTCGGCACGCTGACGGGCGGCAACCCCGATCTGGAACCCGAGGTTTCCGATACATGGACGGCCGGCGTCGTCCTGACGCCCGAATTCTTCCCGGGTTTCACGATGGCCGTCGACTACTTCTCGATCGACGTCGAGGATTTCGTCGGGACGGTGCCTCCGGAGCTGGCGCTGAACAACTGCCTCAACGACGCCGATCCGTTCTTTTGCGGTCTGGTTAATCGAGACAGCGCGGGAACGCTCTGGCTGATCGAGGGCGAGGGCTTCATTCAGGCGACGAACATCAACACGGGCAAGCTGTCGACGACGGGAATCGATATCAATGCGGCGTACGTCTTCGACTTCAGGAACTGGGGCTCGTTCCGCGTACAGTACATCACGACGCTGCTCGACGAGTTCGAGGAACAATCGCTCCCGGGTGAGGACCCTTTCGATTGTGCAGGTTTCTACGGTGGCGTCTGCGGCACGCCCAGGCCCGAGTATCGACACCGCATGTCGCTGGAGTGGATGTCGGGCCAGCGGCTCAGCGCGACGTTCGCGTGGCGAATGATAAGCAGCGTCGATCAGTTCAGCACCAACCCGAGCCCTATCATCGCGGAGCTGGATGCGACCAGCTTCTTCGATCTGTCGACGAACTATGCACTGTCCGACAACATCGATCTGCGCTTCGGCATCAATAACCTGCTCGACGAAACGCCGCCGCTTACGTCGATCGCGGGATTCGGGGGCACCGAAACCGCCGGACGGGGCAACACCTACCCGCAGATCTACGATGCGCAGGGCCGGTTCATCTTCGGTAGTATCCGGGCGTCTTTCTGAGTTCACGCCGAACGCATACCAAGGAGTGAATCCGTTGCGGAGTCTTCTCGTTCTGCTGTCGTTCCCGTTGTGCAGCCTGCTTGCCCACGCCCAGACGCTGGAGGGTTTCACCGGCGAGTTCCCCGCGACCGTCGATATCACCTATCACCACGGCGTGGAGATGCGGGACGGTATCGAGCTATCAACGGACATCTATCTGCCCGACCGGTCGGGTCGCTTCCCTACCCTGCTCGTGCGGGACATCTACAGCAACGGTTCGACTCCGGCACGGCAGCGTTATGCGAAGTTTGCGACGGCGAACGGCTATGCCTTCGTCTTCCAGTCCGCGCGGGGGCGCTACGACTCCGAAGGCCACTGGTACCCGTACTTTCAGGAAATCAACGACGGCGACGATACGCTGTCGTGGATTGCCGATCAGCCCTGGTCCAACGGCAAGGTCGGCATGTTCGGCTCGTCGTATCTCGCGTCCGTGCAGTGGCTCGCCGCCTTGAATCGAAACCCGGCGCTCGTGGCCATTGCTCCTGCCGTGAGCCCCGGCAACTACTATCGCGACGTGGCGTATCCCGGCGGCGCATTTTCACTGCTGTCCCGCGCCCGTTGGGGTCTGGGCATAGTGGGCAGCCGCACGAACATGAGCTTTCCCATCGACTGGATCAACAGCATCGATCATCTGCCGCTCAACACGCTGGCGGAGAAAGTCGGCTTCGACGTCCGCCACTTCCAGGACTGGCTGGAGCATCCGTCGTACGACGCGTACTGGGCGCCGCTCAACCTGGAGGCCCGCGCGCCGGAGATGGCGGTGCCCGCGCTGAACATCGGCGGCTGGTACGACGTCTTTCTGCGCAGCACGATCGGCAGCTACCAGACGATGCGTCGCGAAGCGGCGACCGCAGAAGCGAGAACCGGTCAACGTCTCATCATCGGGCCATGGCCGCACGGCTGGAACCGATCGACCCAAACCGGCGACCGGGACTTCGGCGAGGAAGCGCTCATCGACGTCGAAGGGCTGCTGCTCGCGTGGTTCGACTACACGCTCAAAGACGGGGCGAAGCCGGACGAGCCCCCGGTTCGAATTTTTGTCATGGGGGAAAACGTCTGGCGCAACGAAGCGGAGTGGCCGCTCGCCCGGACGGAGTACCAGACCTTCTATCTGCATGCGGACCGTTCGCTGTCGCGCCGCCAGCCGTCTACCGGCGCCGGCTCGCTGAGCTATGAGTACGATCCCGCGGATCCGGTACCGACGCTCGGCGGCAACATCATGGAGCCGACGCTGCGCGGGCCGTACGATCAGGCGCCGCTCGACGGCCGCGACGACGTACTGCGATTCGTCAGCGAGCCGTTCGATACCGAAACCGAAATCACCGGTCCGATACGCGCACGGCTGTTCGCATCGAGCAGCGCCGTCGACACCGACTTCATGGCCAAGCTGATCGTCGTCAAGCCGGACGGCTCGGCCTTCAATCTGGTCGACGGTGTCATCCGTGCCCGCTACCGGCAGGGCTTCGAGAAGCCTGTACTGATCGAGCCCGGCGTCGTCTATGAGTACGACATCGATCTTTGGGCGACCAGCTACCTGCTGTCTCCGGGAGACCGGCTGAGAGTCGACGTGACGAGCAGCAACTTTCCGCGGCTGGCGAGAAACCTGAACACCGGCGCCGAATTCGCAACTACCTCCGACATGAAGATTGCGCGGCAGACACTGCACCTGAGCCGGGAGCACGCGTCGCACATCGTTCTGCCGGTCGTTCCGCGATGAGCCTTCGGCGATCGGGCGCGGCCACATACCTCGCACCAGCCTGCCTTCTGCTCTGCATGGCCTGCTCCGGTCCGCCCGACGGCGATGCCGCACCCGCGGCGGCCGCCCCATCGCCTGGCCCCGTTCGGGAGGCCGTTTCGTTTGCCGGTGAACCCCTGTACCGCCGATCCGCCGACGTCGCCGCGCTCGCGGATGCCGACCGCCGGATCGCGTCGATCCGGAGCGAGGGCGAGCGCGCCGAAACCGATTACATCGAAATCGGCCGCCTCTTCGCCTCGACCTACCGGTATCGAGACGCGATCACCGCCTACGACACCGGCCTGCGGCAGCATCCCGAGTCGTTCAAGCTGCGCCGTCACCGCGCGCATCGATACATAACCGTCCGGGAACTCGACAAAGCCATAGTCGATCTCGAGGAAGCCGTCGAACTGATGGGAGACGCTGCCCGCGACGTCGTCGAGTACGACGCAAACGGCGAGCCGAACGGCACCTACGAGCACTGGGTCTGGTACCACATCGGCCTGTATCGCTATCTCACCGGGGACTACGGCGCGGCAGCAGGCGCATTCGAGCGCTGTGTCGAGCTGTCGAACAACCCGAAGCTACTGATCGGCGCTACGGACTGGCTCTACAACGCGTATCGAAAGAGCGGTGATCCGGAAAAGGCGAACAGCGTGGTCGCCGCGATCCCGGCAGACATCGACGCCGATCCGGATCATCCCTACGTCAAGCGGGTCATGCTCTATAAGGGCGTGGTGCAACCCGACGACATCCTGGACAGCGACAAACCGCCGGGCGAGTGGACCGCCCGCGACATTACAATCGGCTACGGCGTGGCAAACTGGCTCCGGTTCGAGGGCGAAGCCGAGGCGGCTGACCGGATCTATCGTACGATACTCGAGAGCCCCTACTGGAACGCCTGGGCGTACGTCGCTGCGGAGCGGGAGCTGTCGCGGAACTGACGGGTTGTGTATCGGCAGTCGAACGGCATACTCAATACCCATGGACACTGCCGATCGCGTGTTGGACGCATCACCGGGAACGTACGCACTACTTCTCGCGCTTCGAACGCCCGCTGTGCTGCAAGTCGGATGCCTCGGTCGAATTGAGTTTGACTCACCTTTCTATCTCTACTTCGGCAGCGCGTTCGGTCCGGGCGGCATAAGGGCCCGCATCAGACATCACTTGAGGATCGCACACCGCCCTCACTGGCATATCGACTACCTTCGGCAGGAAGCGGAAATCGCGGGCATTTGGTACAGCACCGACAGAGCACGGCTGGAATGCACCTGGGTTCGCCGCCCTCGGCCATGCTCATGGGCGGCATGTCGGTGACGACGACCTCAGCTACGGAGTACCGAGGCAGCCCTCCACCGATGCGCGGGCGGGGAATATCTCGTTCAAAACCGCGTTCAGACTACGCCAGTCGGAGTCCATCTTCTCTGCCTGTTGCGCCGTCAACACGTCACCGAATTCGGCCTCTCTTTCCGCTTCGATTCTCGTGTAGTGAAAAATCATGGCTTCCGTCCGTTCGGAAGCCCGGAAGGCAGCGAACACGTCGTCGATGTGTCTTCTCGTGTCGTCTACGAACACTACCGCAGAGAACGTCCGGCCCGTCCGTGCCAGCAGAGTTTCGAGCATCGTTCCCTTGTTCATGCCCGTCGTCATCATCACTCCCTGCATGTAACTCCATTCCCGTTCGGCTACTTCACGGTAAACCGGAGTACTCGTACCCTCAGGGGCCAGTGGCGCGCGTGCAAAGTCGATTCCCTTCCTCGTCAGCTCCCGTTCGGTCGCCGCCCGGTACTTTGGCGATCGCGACGTCAATGCAAACACAGTGTTTCCGCCGTCCTGCCAAGACCTGATTCTGTCGGGAAGCGTTTCCTCCGTGAGCCTCATCGGGCCCAGTTCATAGAGCAGCCCGATGGCATCCTCGAACAGACAGTCCACCTTCTGATCCGGCCCGGGCTTAACGCTGAGCCCGCCTCTTTGCCACTGGTACCAGATGTCGCCACCCAAGTCGACCGTGCTGGTGAGAATAGTGTTGTCGATGTCGAGAACGACCAGAACGTCCCTGGCACCGTACTTCTCGTTTATGGCTGTGACGGCAGCGTCGATCCTGTCGAAGGAGACGATGTGGTCTTCGATCGTTGCTCCCGGTTCGGGTGTTGTGGTCGCACATCCGGCGAGCGCAAGGAATACGCTCACCAGGGATGTGAGAAGACATCGTCTCGATAGCATCTATGGCTCCATCAATCGCCCAGGTACTGCGCCAGCCAGGCATGGACTTCGTTCCAGTAGTAGCGCGCTTCGCTGCCCTTCATGATCCAGTGATCCGCCTCGTGAAACACCAGCAGCCGCGCGGGCACCTGCTGGCGCTGCACGTAACTCCATGCCGCGATCGTCTGGTTCAGCGGCACCCGGTAGTCCTTCTCGCCGATCGTAAACAGTATCGGCGTCGAGAAATTCGCGGCATAGGACGACGGGCTCTGCTCGGCCCAGATCGGGCTGTCGCCCCAGGGTGGACTGCCGGCGTTGATCTCGCGATGACGGATGACGTCGCTCGATGACCACTGACCTTCCAGATCGATTAGTCCGGCGTGACTCACCAGCGTGCGGAACCGGTCGGTCGTGCCCAATAGCCAGTTGACCAGGTGACCGCCGTAACTGGCGCCGGCCGCCGCCTGGCGATCGGCATCGATGAATGGATACAGCCGAATCGCTTCGTCGAGCGCCGCTTCGATCTCGTCGGCAGGCGTCTTCAGCGGATCGCCCTGGATGGCCCGGGCGAAGTCGACGCCGTAACCGATCGAACCCGTGTAGTCGGTCATGACCACGACGTAGCCGGCCGATGCGAGGAGGTGCGGGCTCCAGCGAACGTGATCGGCGTCCCGCGACGACGCATGCGGGCCGCCGTGGATCAGCGTCACGACCGGGTACTTGTTGTTCTCGTCGAATCCGGGCGGCAGCGCTACGAAGTTGTGCACACGCCGCCCCAGGTCGCTCTCGAACCAGAACTCGAGAAACGGGGAGCGGTCGAGAGACGCCGCGTGCTCGACGTTGAACGCCGTCAGGCGCTCGTGCGTACCATTGCGCGTATTGATGCGCACCACTTCAGCCGGCTGCGTCGCATCTTCCCAGCGAGCGACCAGCGCGTTGCCTGCTGTCTGCACGCCGGCGTAGACGCCGCCGCTCTCGCGGTTGAGCGCGGTGACACCACCCCGTCCGCTGGCAGCCACGCTGAACAGGCGCACCCTGCCCTCGTCGGACGCCGTGAAGAACACGCGGCGGCTGTCGCGACTCACGGTCATGTCCGATACGGGACGGTCGAAGCCCTCGGTCAGGAGATTCGGCTCGGCCGTGAAGTCGCTTGCCGCGCCGCTCTCTGGCCAGTCGAACCGCGCGATCTCGGCCAGGTTGTAGACGTACTCGGTCACCGGGTCGAACAGGCAGTAGAGCGCCTTGCCGTCCGGAGAGAACTTAGCCGTTTGGCAACTCCACTCGTTGCCGCCCGTCAGCGGTTCCGGCTCACCGCCACTGACCGCAAGCCGGTACAGGTGGAAGAGCAGCTCGGTGTGAGCGCTGTCGTCCAGGTTCGTGGTGGCTGAAATGACCAGCGCCTCGCCATCGGGCGTCCACTCCGGCTTGAGACTCTCGCCACCCAGCGAGGGCACGCCCGCGAATCCGGGCTGCGCAGCAAAGTCCGTGCCGGCCATGAGGTCTGTTGCTTCAGCACCCGGCACGGCGTCCTGAACGAACACATGCGTCGTGAGGTCGTCGCGCCAGCGGTTCCATTGCCGGATCGGGAAGATCTCGTAAGTCGATACGCTGTAGTCGCGCTCCTCCCGCGCTTTCTTTTCTTCGGCGTTTTCCTCGTCGGTCATGGCGCCTGGATACACGCGGCTCTCGAACGCCAGGCGCCTGCCGTCGGGGCTCCACTTCGGCCCGGAGGCGCCGGTGGCGAGCGACGTGACCTTCTGGGCCTCGCCCGGCATCGTCATGTCCATGACGTAGATCTGGCTGACGTCCTCTTCGCCCCGTTTGGTGCTGAATGCAATACGCGTGCTGTCGGGGCTCCAGGCGACGCCGCTTTCCGCCTCGTTCGATGCGGTCAGCCGCCGCGGCTCCTCGTCACCGTCCACGGCGACGAGCCAGAGGTCGCTGACGGTGCCGTCCTCCTCGTAGACAGGTTCGGTCACCTGGACGATGACCCAGTCGCCATTCGGACTCGGCACCGGGGTACTGAGCCGACGCATGGTCCAGACGTCTTCGTGAGTGACGGCGCGAAGCCCGGCGTCTTCGTGGCCGTCGGCAAGGCCGAGGACCGGGAAATAGACAAGGAACAACAGCAAGATGATTCTTGGCACGTGGGCGATCCTCAATGTCCGGATTGGCAGGTTACGAATGGTACCTGCGGAGGCAGCGGTGTTGTACTTCCGGGAGGAGGCTCGTCGAGGAAGTTACTACACAGGTCAAACCGATTGCCGGTCATTGCGCCAAACTCGAGGATTTCCGGACCATCGAAAGCGCCAGTAGAATGCCGGGGACATGAATTTTGACTACGTCCCGGCTTCCGAGAGCCGACCGATGTTACAGGCTACCATTCAGCAACGGCATGACTCAGAGACGCCAAACCAATGAAAGCACCCTCAAGAACAATGCCGCCGTACAAGCCCACTCCGATGCCAACCGTCGGTTGGCTCATCGTTGGAGCCATTGTCGCTGGCGGCATTTACCTATTTTGGAAGTACCCACTGTGGTTGCTGATCTGCCCAGCAATCGCGCTGTTGATCTGGGACAGTAGTCGCCGGGACAAGCGCAGAGTCACCGAGTTCCTGGCCGAACGTAAAGACGAATCGATCTGCGATTTCGCAAGGGCGTTTGGCGCCAGAACTATAGATACTTGGGTGATCCGTGCAGTTTACGAGGAGATTCAATCGCTGCTCGGCGACGCTTGGCGTGATGTTCCGATTCGCGCCGACGACAACCTGATGAAGGACCTCGATCTGGACGACGAAGATATCGACATGAGTCTCATCGACGCAATTGCCCAACGGACAGGACGATCCCTCGACGACTACGAACAGAATTCAATGTACGGCAAGGTCTATAGCGCACGAGATCTCGTCATGTTCTTCAACGAGCAGCCCGTGGCGTCGAGCACGAAATGAAGAATGCGTCGCGCGGTAGTTGACCTTGTAGATCGCCGTTATAAGGAACTGCCTGCCAGGTCGGCTTTGGTGTGATGCTGACGGGTGGAATTGAAATAGCCACCAAAACTCGCTCAAATTATGAAAACTGTTGAATGGGAAGACATGCGATGAGAGAGGACTTTTGCCTAACCGGGGAAGATGTCACTGATTCAGAACAATATGAGTACCGGTCCTGTGGGTTGGACGGCGTTTTCCTGTTCAATGGTGTGGATAGACACACCTACGACGGAGACGAGTACGTATCCATAAAAGACATTGATGGACTCCACATAGCTATTGGCAAGCATTTGGTACTGAACCGCAAAGCGCTTGCGCCCAAAGAGATCAAGTTCTTGCGCAAGACAATGGAA
Source organism: Woeseiaceae bacterium (assembly GCA_028277185.1). Classification (GTDB taxonomy): domain Bacteria; phylum Pseudomonadota; class Gammaproteobacteria; order Steroidobacterales; family Woeseiaceae; genus UBA1847. The sequence goes on along the minus strand of JANQGQ010000037.1, from coordinate 44,057 downwards.
ATGACCCAGTCAGAACTTGCCGAGGAACTTGGGAAGACAAGTCAATCTGTGGCCCAATGGGAAAAGGGAGAAGTTAGTATTCCTGGTTCCGCCGAGAAGTTGTTGCGCGCGCTTTTCTATGCGCGACACATCATTTCTGAATGAGGACCTTCAGATGCTCAGAGACCTTCTTTTAGAGAAACTTGGCGAATTGGATGCGTTGGACCAGATTGATCCCAGGCCGGTTCAGTTTGCTTTAGGCGACCATTGGATGGAGCGCGACGCCGCTTGAGTCAAAGGACAATCGAGCTTCAAACTAGCTCGATAGGCCATCCCAAGTTAGTGCTTGATCCAACACGGCACTGTGCAGCGCACAGTGCCGTTCTTGTTTAAGTTGCAGTAACCGAATTCTCAACAAAGCCAGCATGCGAAGCGCCACGTAGGCTTGAAAACCGAGTATTGCCCGAAAGCCAGCTCTACTACCTAGCGAACTATGATAAGCCACTAAACATAATGCGAAAAACTGAGGTTCACCGGATGCGTTTTGACCACCTAGCTCGCCACAGCGCAGAAAACCACGACTATTTGCTTTGTAAAGAACGACTTCTACTGTTCGTTTTGACGAACACAGTCGTACACCGCCGCTTTGAAGTCATACGGAGTACGGGGTGTCGAAACCTCTGCTTATCAAAGCTCGCAGAACTGGTATCGAAAGTAGAGTTAAGGCGCCTCGTTACGCCTTCGATAATAGTCGATTCAGCATGCCCACACCCAATCTAGTAGTTGCCAGCAAATCTGCCTGAGATATTGGTCTCTATTTCGGAAATACCTTGCATCAATTGTTGCGCAACAACCGTATTATCGTCAGCGTCATTGGAAATGTAGTCTCCCAAACTAAGCTGCATTCTCGCTAGCTGATCTAGCGTTTCATCACGAAATTCATAGGTGCTCTCGTCTGATGCTTGAATGAAGGCTGCAATCGACTCTCGTGTACTTTCCAAGGTAACCGTGTTGTCTTCAGTCACTCTAGTCCTGATTGCCGCGAGCTTTGGTTCCAGATCATTCCTTACGAAATTGTATATTTCTTTTTTTTCTTCTTGAACCAGCCGCACATCCGCAGATAAAAGCGTCAGACCCTCATCAAGTAGCTGTACTATCGTTTTAGAAAGCACTTCTATCTCTTTTGCTGTCGGCGTAAATGACAATCTTGAAAGTGCTACCTGAGCATCCGAGAACTTTTTTGGCCACTCTTTAGTTGTTTCATTGAGTGCTGTTTCTATAGGTTCATACATCCTATCGTACACACGTACTAGCAGCACCGCGTACGAAACTTTTGTTAGCTCTTCACCATTGTGCATCAGTCTCTTGCTTCCGTCGTCCCATACTAGGTTTTTGGGCCCGTAATTCTCATACAAAGAAGCGTCTTTTGCTGCAAGTGCAACATATGCCCCCTCGCACAATTTCGTGAACGCAGAAATATCATCCGATGAATTGAGCAAATCTGTCACTCTGTCAGACCCAAATACTATTCTGTCCAATGAACTTGCTATGGAAGCTGCGATCGTGACTGCCGAAGAAACCGTATAGTCCGGTATTGTTGCTGTTATGGAATTGTATGCCTCAAGAATCTCGTTAAATGTAGAGTCGGCCGAGTAGCCGATTCGAACGTCCAGCCTAGCACCCCGGACTGACCAGACTGTCTTGTCCATCAACAGAAACGACGACGCTAAATCCACATGACTATCTGCCTTCTTAAGTACGTGAGGCGTCCCAACTCTGGACACCCTAAAGTCATTTCCATGAATGCTCCCGCCAAAGCTAGCGGCCGCAAATGCGCGTCTATTTTTGTTAAATAGACGGTAGGAAAACCCATCCGATTTCGATACTCGATACTTGCCAATCTCAAGCGAAACATACGATGCGAAAGGGTTAACTTGCGTTGAACAAGCAGACGTAACAACCCCTCTACTTTCAGTATCCACGGCAAAGAATTCTGACGTAGAAAGCGACTGAGTGTCCGCTCCGTAGGCATTCAGCTGAACGCACGTAGAAAACAGTAAGCTAGCGACGATCTTTTGAGTTCTATTCATTATTCTCCCCCGCTATTGGCTCTTGCGGCCGATTCGATCTGTCTGAGTAGAGTAGCTCGTTACTCGTTAGAGTAACCGCTGTTGCCTCAAACAGGTCGCAATAGTCATTCAGCTCGTTGTTGCTGAGACTCTCTTAAGGTTAGCCTATCTTCGTTACTTTGCGTAGAAATCTCTATTTCCCCATAGCCCCTCCTGTCTATTTCTAGCAAGACTACGCGGTTTTTCTAGAGTCCGGGCACAACAGCTCGTAACTCCGCACGTTTCTTGACCACTATCTCTCGAACTCCTGGAGGACACTAGCAAATGCTACGCAAACTCTGATTTCATCGCTCTCATAACACTCGGGGTTTTTTGCAGTCGATCAATTTGCGTTCTCGGCTCAACCCCTCCTGGTAAAGTCACGCACAAGCCTCAATCCGTCCGGCGGTCACTTCGCAAATCCAACGCCACGCTTCCAACGATTTATAGAACTCCTCAAGTTGTTACTGGATAGAGCTTCCTTGAACTGACAAGCCGGCAGCTAGCGCAGGTCTTCGGTCAAAGTCGCTCATTACTTGGAACCTTAGCCGACAGCTGCTCATAAAGGCGCATGAGGAAATCGAAGCTCTGCGATAGTCTCGCCCACAAGAGCCAACCAAAGTCCGTCGCATAACCCCAAACAGACTACGACCTTTCGAGTAGCAACTGGGAGGAATTCTTTGATCGACTACTCAAGGTAATATCTCAATAGGCGCGTAACTATTTCCATGAAACAGTTTACAATAAGCACTAATAAGATTCGCATTCGTAAGTGAGCACTAAGTTGAGCACTCGTACTAATAATGGGACGTGGAGCCTTAGGAGCGAGGACTGTGCTTGAGTCGCAATTAACGACGCCGAACAGCATTGACACTTCGCGTCAGTTGGACAGAACAGCGGCTACCGGCTCGACCCAGACCCTTCTAGTGAACGTCGTTACTCGGAACTACGACGGAAGCACGTCGGATTCCCCGCAACTAGGGCTTCTGTACATCGCCACCCTACTTAGGGACCAGGGCCATCCAGTTTCAGTGGCTATCGGAGACAACTTGTTCCCCAGAGTCACCGACTTCATTGCCTCCACAAGTTCGCAGCCAGCGATAGTTGGATTTTATGCAAACTCCGATAATATTTTCGAGGTTTATCGGATTCTGGAGTTTATTCGAAAACAGTATCCAGACGTGCGAACCATACTCGGTGGACCTCTCGCAAACGTCTCTTTCTCTACGTTAATCGAGAGAAACGATGTCGACTTCGTTGCTATTGGCGACGGAGAATACCTGATGCTCGAACTGATCGAGAGTCTAAACGCCAGTGCGGCTGACTTCGGCAGAATCGACGGTCTTGTATGGAAACAGGATGGCCGGGCTATCGTCAACAAGCCGCGGACGACGTTTCGAAACCTTGACGAGTTACCTATTCCCGATCGAGATCTGTACCCAACTCAGAATTTTGGCGTTCGCTCGCAGATCGTCACTAGTCGCGGTTGCGGTTTTCGTTGCACGTTTTGTTTCGAGTCCACTAATAGAAAATATCGCGCGCACTCTGCACAAAGAGTAGTAGACGAAATCAAATACCTCCAAGACAGATATCGTACACGATATTTCAGTTTTGTAGACGATATATTCACGACCAATCACAAGCGAGTGCGAGAGCTGTGCGAGCTATTTCATGCGCAACTAAGTCCACACAAAAACTTTGTGTTCTACTGCGAAGCGCGCGTTGACACCCTTGCTAGATTTCCGGACCTTATTCCACTAATGCAAGATGCCGGTCTCGTGCGTATCCAAATTGGTACTGAGAGCGGTGATCAATCTGTAGTCAACGCCTACAAAAAGCAGATTACTCTAGATGATGTAAGAACGGCTGTTGCTCAGTGTAATGATGCTGAAGTTCTGTCTGTTTTCACAAACTTTATTATTGGGGGCGCGTTGGAAACTCAGGAATCTTTTCAGGCTACGAGTGATTTTGCAATCGAGCTACTAGAACTGGCACCTGGTCGCCTAGAATGCAACACGACCTTTTTGTCCCCATATCCCGGTACCGACATTGCACTGCGCCCACATTCCTACGAAATTGACATTTTGGATCGAGAGTTCGTAACCGGACTGAGCGATGATCACATTTTCGTAGAAACACTTTCATTGCCAAAAGAGGAGATTCTTGAGCTAGAGCACGACTTTAGGCAACGATTCGCGCACCGTATGCAGGAGTTGATCCCGACGCTCCCGCTGAAGCTTGTGCTACAACATCTTGAAATGCGCAATCATGGTCTAGCGACACGTTGGTCAGATCACTTGGCCGGTGACCCCATCTTTCGTTGCCTTGGAAGGTTCTCCGCCTCCCGGAACTACTTTGGAGCACGAATGGCTAACGGGATATGCGACCAGAGCACACTCATTCCGCAGCGGACATTTTCCCTACGCGAAGTGAGAAATGGACAACTCACTTGGTCGCTGCGTCGTCGGACAATTGAATTCCGGAAGTTCGAGTATTGGATCATCGAGCACTGCTCTGGCAAGGTTTCTGTTTCCGACATCGCCCAAAGAGCCATGCACGACTGGGGCTTTGACCAGCCGGAACACACGATGAAAAAATCAATTATGTCTTACCTCTCAGAGCTTGCATCAGAGGGATTGGTCGTCTTTCGAAAAATCCCTACGCGAGTATAGGACAATATAGGAGAATGCCATGACTGACCCGAAGGCTACGGACATTCACATTGAAGGCTTCACAGATGAAGAAAACAAGGAAGTCAATAAGCAAAAGGACGCGATTATCGAGCTGGTGGCAGCGCGGAAAGAAGGACGCTTGCCGACAGCGTTTCGCCCTCCCCAGTTGCGAATTGCGCAATTCGATGCAGGCACAAACGCCGAGATGAACGAGAAATTTGAATCCATGCTCAGAGACAAACTCAGTACCGCGGGACCTGAGGCGCTTGGGCCCGTCGCAGCAGCTGTGATTGGATCTGTCGCGGGATCTGTCGCAAGCACTATCGTTTCAAAGAAACTGGATTCGCGAGAAATCGAGTTACTGGAGGATTTTGAACTCGAAATTTCTGACGTCGGTAGTATCGCTGATTGAACAGTCTTTAGTTAGCGGTCTATGACTACCTCGTTTTCTAGTACCGCTACAGGCGACGCCGCTTTCCGCCTCGTTCGACGCGGTCAGCCAGCGCGGCTCCTCGTCACCGTCAACGGCGACGAGCCAGAGGTCGCTGACGGTGCCGTCCTCCTCGTAGGCAGGTTCGGTCACCTGGACGATGCCCAGTCACCATTCGGACTCGGCACCGGCGTACTGAGCCGACGCATGGTCCAGACGTCTTTGTGAGTGACGGCGCGAAGCGCAGCGTCTTCGTGGCCGTCGGCAAGGCCGGGAACCGGGAAATAGGCGAAAAGGAACAACCGCAGGATGATTCTTGGCACGGAGGCGATCCTCAATATCCGGATTAGCGGGCTACGAATGGTACCTGCGGAGGCCGCGGTGTTGAAATTCCCGCGACGGCGCTCACTAAGACATATCAGCGAACCTCGATGTCTATCTATGCGCGGAGTACGGGCCTCTAACGTGACTCGATGCTGATCGAATTCATTGAGCAGACCTGGTCCGGCGACGAGCTGGTGTTCGTCGGTATGAGCAGTTCGAACTTGTACCGGGAATCGTTAATGCCCCGGCCCGCCGGCAAGTGGCGGAACGTCTACCAAGCGGTCGCGGAGTCCTTCCACGTCGACGACGTGCACCTGAACCTACTGGTGTAACCACAAAGCTCGCGGACGTGACGCACGTGTACGCCGGTCAGCTCTCGATCCTGCTGGAGACGCTGATCGGCGCAGGAGCGGATCAGCGCAACTATCGCAGGCCGGTAAACCTGAGTCCGTTCGGCCGAAACTGCATGAAATTCTGCGTGTTACGTTCGCCAACGGCTTTGGTTGTGAGGGGAGCCCCAAGAATCGAAGGATTATGACTGAGAATTTCCGTTGCAAGGTAGACTATCGAAGGAGGTCTGGCCATGAAACGGAAGCGGTATTCGGTAGAGCAGATTATTGGTGCGGTGAAGCAGCATGAGCTGGGCACGTCGGTCGCGGATATCTGTCGCAGACTGGGGATTGCGGAGGCGACGTTCTATCGTTGGAAGAAGCAGTATGGCGGTCTGGAGCCCAGTCAGGCACGTGAGCTCAAGCAGTTGCGCGAGGAGAACGCGAAGCTAAAGCGCCTGGTCGCCGATCTCAGCCTGGACAAGGCCATGCTCCAGGACGTCAATCGAAAAAAGTGGTGAAGGTACCGCAGCGACGCAGGCAGGTGCGGTATCTGACGAGCCACTATGACATCAGCGCTCGACGGGCGTGCCATCTGAGCGATCTGTCGGAGTCGGTGTACTACTACTGCCCGAGGCGCGATGAGCAGATCACCTTGCGCCAGCGCATTCGCGATATTGCGCACTCGAGGATTCGCTACGGCTACAAGCGGATCCACGTGATGCTCAAGCGCGAAGGCATCCACGTTAACCACAAGCGCGTGCAACGACTTTATTGCCTCGAGGGGCTCCAGCTCAGGCCAAAGCGTCCGCGTCGTCACGTGTCGGCGGCGCGACGACAGCCGCCGAAGGTCAAGGCGACGCGGCCGAACGCCGCGTGGTCCATGGATTTTGTGTCGGATCAGCTGCAGGACGGTCACCGATTTCGAGCATTAACCATCGTCGACGTATTCACCCGGGAGAACCTTGCGATTCATGCCGGACGCGGTCTCGGCGCGGGAGATGTCGTGGCCGTTTTGCGTATGATCGCGGCGAAGCGTGGCGCCCCGCGTCGGATCTACTGCGACAACAGCAGTGAGTTCGCTGGCCGAATGGTTGATCTGTGGGCCTACGCAAACCAGGTCACTCTTGAGTTTTCGCGGCCGAGAAAACCAACCGACAACGCGTACATCGAATCATTCAATGGAAGCCTGCGCGACGAATGCCTGAACGCTCATTGGTTCGAAAACTTGACCGACGCACAGGCGAAGTTGGACGCTTGGCGAAAGGAGTACAACGAGAGCCGGCCTCACAAGGCTCTCAACGGGCTGACGCCCCTGGAATACAGGGTGCGTTGGGACACTAGAACGGCGGAAATTCTCTGACGAACCACTACGAAGAAAGGGGTCCCCTCAGAACGGCGGAAATTCTCTGACGAACCACTACGAAGAAAGGGGTCCCCTCAGTTTCAGAACGACGCGACCACCCTGCACCGCTGGATAGCAGCGGCCATGAAAGACGGCCGACTTCGCAATGCCGATGTGGACGTTGCGTTCGATCAGCTGCACAGCCTCGTTAAGGGCGCCTGCTACTGGCCGCAGCTACTTGGCCTCAAGCCCGGGCTGACAGCGGATGAAAAGACGCGCCTTGCCGAGGAGTCGGCAGCCATGTTTCTTGATCACTATCGGATAGGCGCTTGATCGGGCTGTAGGGTGGCGTTACGCCTAATCCAGCTATAGCATTTGGGCGCGTACATAGTCAGCTAATATGACTTTCGCTAGTTCAGTGCCTTGCTCAACCTCATCGATATTATACTCGCTGAGTATTTCAGTACTTATTCTTTCCACTTCCTTGCGAACATAGTCCATAGCATCGCCAGGTTTACCCGTTGAGTAGCGAGATATCTGTAGTTGCATGCCAATATAGGTATAGGCGTATCCGGCAATACGGTCGGGTTGTATTGTGTCCGAACCGTCTTTGTATAACATGCCCAAGCCCTGCGCACCTTGTTCATCGCCGTTTAACCATGCGCGTTCAAAGTAATGCTCTGCGGACTTTGTGTTGGACTGTTTAAATAGTAACCACCCATATTCGGATGTAGCAGGATATGTGCCGTAGTCTGCCGCTATGCGAAGATAGTCAGTAGGCTCCAAAAAACGCTCTTCTCGTACGCTTTCGCACAGAGAAAAGACTCTTCTCATGCTTTTCTCAATACGCTCAGGGTCTGTATCCGATTTTGAGTGCCATGGGCGAGTCATACTGACCGGCGATTGATACGTCTGATACATATCAATCACGTCCTTTTCCAGATCCGCAGAAGTCTGTGGCACTTCCATACATTTTTGTTGCTGCTGATAGATTGCATAAGCAGCTGTTCCATTACCCTCTTGTGCAAGGCGCCACAATTCCTCGAAATCGTTGTCAGCTAATATGTGAGATATCAGCTGTTTTCTTCTGCGTTCCTCGAGATTGGGCAACTCCCATGGAAAACGCATTTCCTCACCGTCAGCAAATCGGATAGTGCGCACAGCGTGTGGCGCAACAGGAGAGATTTCTTTTTCAGTGGGCAGAGCATCGAACAAGCGTTCCTGTGCTTCTACAGTCAGTCCACTGTAAGTGATGTCACCGCCAGACCCGCCATGATCGATTTCGTCGTGATTGACTTCGTCATGCCTGGGCGGGAAAAACACGGTCACTACAAGCGCAGCACTGACAGCAAGAAAACCGACTACCTTGATTTGCTTCGACATGCGCAATCACCACATCCAGTTAGCTACATGTATAGCATGGACTTCAGGTCAGGTTAGAAGAGCCGCCTAATATCTGTATCGTCACCACCCATTAGCCTGATGGCAGCTTTCGCAAGTAAAACGATAACGATATATCACCGCCCAGTTCTTACCAACAATGCGATTGTCACATGTTATCGTCGTTGGTGCGGCGCTGAAATGGATAGGAGGCGCTGTGAAAAAGTGGCCCGTTATTGCGACCTGTGTAGGCCCGCCTTGAGGGCATGTGTAGTAATTCGTGTATTCAACCTCGACCCCCCCGGCCGTAACAGGGGCAAAAGTGCCTACCTCGGGGGCAGCAGTGAACCACCACCCCCTATTACTTTCAATGACATTCGGGACATCCAATATGTAGCATACGTATTCGGATTGACCGGATGCTGCCGTGCATTGGGTATTGGACTGAGCAAACGCTTCACCGGGTATACCTAAGGCTATGAATGCAGACAGTAGTACGGTTGGACAAATGGACTTCGTCATAATCAAGTTCCTTTTTTAATAACCGATAACTCAACGCTCGGGCGATGAGCGGACCTGCTGGCGCAGAACTTCCATTCCGGAGCTGACTGGTTTACAACGATTCGGCTCTACTGAACCGACGAGGCCCGAAACTACATTCGGTGTGCAGACTGTGCCTTTTGCCTGAGCCTGGCGGGGCCCCATAGACATACTTCTCCCTTAAAGTAGCTGCGCGGCTTCGGCGGATCGTCCGGTTCGTCCTGATTGCCGTCTGGCGCAAGCACGATGACGAGCGCCTCGTGTGCCGGTCGTTGCACGGAAGCCGCATGAACTGCTTCGATCTCTTTCGAGCAGCCGGATTTGAACCGGTGTCCAAAAGCATCATCCGTACCGTCAAACGACCCGGAAGACTACAACCCTTCGTGGCGATTTCTATTCGATAGTTACTGTTCCGATATTCTCTTATACGTTTCTGATACTGCGAATTTATCTTATCTGGTATTGAATACCTGATTGGGCCTGGAGTCAACCGGTTCGGTTGAAAACTATGTTTCGGCTAAAACACGGCTATTCCGGCCCGATGGCGAACCGAGAACCCTGGTCGATGCCCGAGCCCGTGCGAAGCGCTCGACGAAGCCCTCAAGGTCCGGCTGCAGGTTGGCGACGACCCCGAGCGCGGAAGGATCGGACTGCGCCAAAGCTAACAACCAAAGATCGTTCTCCCAAAGACGGCTGGTTTCTACGAGAACGCACCCTTCGAAATCAAGCTGATCGAACTCGCGTCGGTATGACTCTACCGACCAATCTGAACGAAGTGAGCTATCGGGTGGCGGCCAGCGGACCTCGTGACAGGTCAGTCACGTGCATGTGGCTGTCCATGATTTTCATGGTTAACGTACAACTCGAGCAGTCACAGGAGCGCGTCAAGCTCCCGCCAAGCACCTCCACCGTAGTCGCGGTCAAGCTTGATCATGATGTCGTGACACTCTTCGTCAGAGAGGGCGCTCAACGCAGCTTGAAGCTTACGTTCAATTCGCTCTAGAGCTTTCTGCATGGCAGCACGAGACTCGTTCGAGAGGTCGTTTTGTAGAACCAGAGCTGCCTTGTGAATCGACACAAGATCGTCATAGAGAGCGGTTACTTCGTCCATGAATGTGTATTTCTACCGCAAATGATGTGCGAAGGCCGAACGCAGAAACTCTTCAGAGACTAGAGATTGTTGACAGCGCACACCATCAGTCAACAGGTTGCGACACTGCTCTTTGTTTAGACTGCTCTCTTGATCGCTCCGGGACCTAGACCGGCGCCGGGGTGCTCCTCATGTTCTCCAACAAAAGGTTTATATCTCGAAGCGACTGGCTCAGGGTCTTTTGCCGGTGGAATGCGCTTCTGCCGTGCCGGTAGTAGCGTTGGAACCGTCGAGACTTCGGACTCCGCAAAGAACTGTTTCCTGATCTCTCGACCGAGTATCTCCGCTAAAGCACTGGGGACTGCATTACCGAGTTGCCGGTGAGCCATCACACAGTTGCCTTCAATGTGATAGTCGTCGGGGAAGGTCTGGAGTGCACAAAGCTCCGTCGCGGATAACCTGCGGCTATCCCAATGAAACGGCCCGATAGCCGGCCCTGGCTGTGCTGTGAGAGTCCATGACGGTCGATTCTTTGCAAGCTTCAGCAGCATGCTCCAATAGCGCCGCCTCCACCCAAAGATCGCAAGCCCTCCTCCTCTCTCCGTATGGTAAAGGTAGTTGTGGCCCTCAGGGATTGACGGCAACAAGTCCGCCCATTTTCCGCGAACTCGAAGGTCGGGGTCGTCAGGAGTCGATATGCTCGCTAAGGCGTCCCAGGCAGTGGCCCATGGTTGCAGGCCGTCAACAACCCGCCTTGCGGGGACGTCAGTTACACCATTGGACATGTCTACGCGTGGCGGTAGCCTATGAGTCGCCTTTGGGAACTGGAAAACTCTTCCCTCTCGATGTCCAATGACAAAGACTCGCTCCCTTGCTTGAGGAACGCCGAATTGCACAGCGTTCAACTGCGACGCTCGGAGTGAATATCGACTGCCCGTCCGACGATTGATCGCTTCGACCTCTCGCCTCAACAGCTGAAGGCCGTCATCCTTCTCACTGAATGCCAGACCAGGCACGTTCTCCAGGAGAAACGCCTCGGGTTGGGTATCCTCCAAGACCCGTAGGTACTCAGTCAGCGTATTCGCGCGGGGATCATTCAGCCGCTTCGCGTCACCACTGTGCCAATACCCAGACTTCGAAAAGGGCTGGCACGGCGGTCCGCCAACAAGCAATTTCGCCTCTCCTTTTTCGAGATCTGCTAATTCAAGAAGTTGATTACTAGAGATGTCTTCGATCGGCTCGCTGATAATCGACGTGTTTCGCCACCAGCGCATATTCAGCGGTGACTCTAAGGTCTCGATGCAAACAGGGTCGCATTCGACGGCGACCGACGCCTCGAAACCGGCTTTGTGTAGGCCGAGATCAAGGCCACCAGCGCCTGTGAATAGACTGAGAGATTTATGCATCGCTTGGGAATCACCTAGGTTTTGGCGACAATGTACCAGAGTTTAGTGAACTTGTATTCAGAGTACAAGATAGACATTGATTCAACTACGCCTCAAATCCGTGATGGCCGCTTTTAGCGAGCAAACAAACGAGAAGATGACGTACGAGCGCCTCGCCGAACTCACGGGATTGTCCCGGGCCACCTTGGAGTCTCTCGGCACGAGAGATGAGTACAACCCCAGCCTCAAGACTATCGACAAGATCTGCCACGCTTTGGACTGCACGCCCAACGACCTGTTGGAGTATCGGCGTGATTGACGATCTCGTTCGATGGCTTCGTGACCTGTGTGCCGATTACGAATTTCGGCCGTTTGCAGTCTACTGCAAGGACAAGGGCACAACTGACTGGCCTATTCGCGCGGAAAACGAACCTGAACTCCGCAGAATTCTTCTTGAAGCCGGTCAGTTCGAAGCGCTTCCGAAGGAATCGGCAGCACTAGCAAATATCGTCGAAGTCTCCCTGACCAGCTTTCTGAAGAGCAAGATACAAGCGATTGGCGGCGTTGAAATGACACCGGGGACGGAGCGAGGGTACCCAGACTTGGAACTCACTGGCCCCAGTCTTAAAGGCACACATCATGCCGTAGATATCAAGGTCGCCCGGCGGAGTAAGTCGGAAAAACAGACCCAGAGCCGTATCACGCTCTATACGGGGAATACGTACTTCAAGTATCCAGAGTTTAAATGGCCGTCCATACTTCGTCCGTTCGCAGATTACGAATCGCATGTCGACCTGATCGCGATTTATACACTAGACGAGGAGTCGCTAACTCGCGTCACAGACCTGGAGCTAATCGTGCAGGAGTCCTGGAAGATCGCATCGAAAGAGCGGTCATCTACCACGCGGGAGTACATTGGCGCTGTTACTGCGCTTGAGGACTTGCGGAATGGAAACGGAGCATTCGCCTCGGCCGACGATTTCTACACTTACTGGAGAGCGTTCCCCTTCAATATTCCCAAGTCGGTGGCAAATCAGCTCGCCAAGCTGCTTGCCGAACAAGCGAAGAATGCAGAGAGCGACTAGCTTGGGTATCTGACGCTTGCGGGCCATTAGGGCCTTGAGATTCACCCTTGAAGGTGACGCCTGAGCGAGGCTGGCTTGGCTGTAGAACCGACACAATAAAACTGACCTGCGGCGACATCGCCTGCGAGGTCAGTAAGTTAAGTAGTGGTTATGGGTACTGCCGACCGAAATCTGTATCTATCCGATTCAGATAGGTTTTTTTGTCTCAGCGTCTAGCCTGTTGCCTCCCAGAATAGCCCCCAATGAACTCGCGTCTCCGCACACTTTTATCAAAGGGCCATGGGGCTCAAAAAAACCAGCTGTTGACTGTCGGAAACCCGAGCACGAATCATTGGCTCATTCGGCCTTGACGATATCGCTCCACCATGGCATCCGTAACATCGCTCGGATAACACAGTGGACTGGCACCGCCCGGTCGACTGTATGCACTCCGTTTCCCGCACCGGCTGCCGTTTGAAGCTCGATTGTACGGGCAGGGACAATTGCCGGAGTAAGACGCGATGGACCGCTGAATCAGGATCTGGCGGATCTCGTCGTCCGAGAGCGCCCGATTGTCGACTACAGCGGCAAGGGACGCCGCCAGTACAAGCATTGCAAAGACCGCACGCATGGCTCGACCTTACCCGGGGCGCTGCGCCGGATCGACCGATCAGTGCACACTTCGTCCTTCAGCCTAGAACAACTGGAGGACTTCGGACCGCTCAGCGCCCATCGGCGCTGGATCGGCCTGCCGGAGGACTTCGTGTGCAGCCGTACACTCGACGCAATATGCCCGTGCAGGTTTTTTGGGCGGATGCGTCAAGGCATCGTCGGATTCACAATCCACTTACCCGCCCCGCTCGTATCGAAACCGGATTACGCTCCAACGCGCGATCGCGGCACCGCTTGCCTCGAGGTCCAGTCTGCACCCCGATTCGCTGGCCTGGTCTTCAGCGGCATAGCGCGCCGTCCAGCGCGTGCCGTGAGAACTCAGTACTTGCCAGTCGCACAGACCGACGACGCGGGATGTCCAGTACGTTCGGCATAGCTCGACATCCGTGGTAATCCCGACCAGGCATGGCACACCTTATCCCCTGACGATCGCACGTCTCCTTAGGGAAAGAGTGGTCCTTGCACGCGGTTGGCTACCACAAAGTGGAGCCGGGAATGAACGTACCCCGTTCAGCTCTCCCGGCCACTGAAGCGCCAGGCGAGAGTTTCGCCCGCATGAAACGGCACGACCTGCACGTCGCCGTCCCTCATCAGCCCGGGTACGTCCTGCGGCTGCCGCCGCAGCGATACCGTGCCCTCGTTGAGCGGCAGACCGTAGAAGCGCGGACCGTACTCGGACGCGAAGGCCTCGAGGCGGTCCAGCGCGCCTTCCTCCTCGAATGTCAGGGCGTAGCTTTCGAGGGCTGTCGGCGCGCTGAAGATGCCGGCGCAGCCACAGGCGCTTTCCTTTTCGTGTTTCTGGTGCGGCGCCGAATCCGTGCCGAGGAAGAACCTGGGATTGCCCGACGTCGCAGCCCGGCGCAATGCCTCTTTGTGGCGGCGGCGCTTGGCGACGGGAAGGCAGTATGCGTGCGGCCGGAGCCCGCCCTCGAACATCGCGTTGCGGTCGATCCGGAGGTGGTGCGCGGTAATCGTCGCCGCCACGTTCGCACTCGCCGTCTCGATGAACTGCACGGAGTCGTCGGTCGTAATGTGCTCGAGTACGACCTTGAGACCGGGGAAATCCTTAAGCACCGGCGCCAGCACGGTCTCCAGGAACACGGCCTCACGGTCGAAAATGTCGATATCGGGCGACACGACCTCGCCGTGCACGAGGAGCAGCATACCGATCGTCTCCATACGCTCCAGCACCGGCCAGATCTTGCGCACGTCCGTCACGCCGGACGCCGAATTGGTGGTGGCACCGGCAGGATAGAGTTTACAGGCGGTGAACACGCCATCCGCGAACCCCTGCGCGATCTCTTCCGCATCGATTTCGTCGGTCAGGTAGGCCGTCATCAGCGGCGTGAAGCGCCGGCCCTCGGGGAGGGCGTCCAGAATCCGCGTTCGGTAGGCAGCGGCCGCCGCGGCCGTCGTTATCGGTGGGTCGAGATTCGGCATCACGATCGCGCGCGCAAACTGCCGGGCCGTGTAGTCGGCGGCGAAGGCCAACATGTCGTCGTCGCGCAGATGGACGTGCCAATCGTCCGGCTGACGGAGTGTTAAAAGATCATCGGTGCCGTGCGAAGACGTGTGGCTACCGGAGTCGAGCCTCATTCACTTTCCCTGTCCCGGACAGAAGCAGACTGGTGGAAGCTTCTACTCTTCCGATTCCCTGGATTTATCGAGGGAGCGTGGAGCGTAATTATAGTACTTCGGGACGGAAGCTTCACCATCACTTACAGCGAGCACACGCTAGGGCCGCCAGGGATCAACCAGGGTCACATCGCAGCCTTCGAAGTCCGCGGCATTTCGCGTTGCGAGCGTTGCGCCGGTAGACCGTGCGATCGCGGCAATCTGGGCATCGGACTGCGAAATCGGCCGCCGTTGACGTCGGCGGGCCGCCGCGATATCCGCATACGCCTCCGCCGCATCGCTGCCGAAAGCCAGTATGCGGGCGCCGAAGTCCTCCTCGAACATCGCTTCGGCGGCAGCCGCGAACGCCGATCGGCGGCGGCCGTCCGGCAGCAGCGCTATCCCATAGAGTATTTCTGCCTGATTGATCGCGGTCACGAACAGGCTGCTCGTCGGCTGCGCCCCGACCCACGCCACCACGTTCTCCGCCGGCTCCGCTTTCATCAGTTCCGACAGAACATTCGTGTCCAGGACGATCACTCCGGCAGCGCCGGCGGATCGCGCATGGGCTCACGCGGCGGAAGCTCCAGATCGACGCCGCCGAGCGGTTCGAACCGCGCGGCAATCGAGGCGGCAAGATTCCCTGGAGTCGCGGCGTCGCCCGCCAGGGCTTCACGCAGTATGTTGCGCGCCTCGTCCTCCATGGATCGCCGCCGCCGGGCGGCGCGAATTCGCAGGCGGTCTTTGGTTTCCTGGTCGAGGTTGCGGATGGTGATGCTTGCCATGGTTTCGGTCGGCTGACTTGCAATCAATGATTGCATTGTATGCATTGATTGACTCATGGTCAAAGAGGGTAGACGTGAACGCCGCCGCTACACCAACTCGATGCGCAATTCATGGCCGACCGCGCGCGCCGCGGCAATCAAGGTATCAAGTTGGACCTTGTCGTTAGCCGGATCGAGGATCCGATCCAGTTGGCTCCGGCTGGTCTTCATCGCCTTGGCCATCTGGACTTTGCTTATCTGCTTCTTAGCCATGGCCTGCTCCAGTTGCCAGGCCAGTACGCTTTTGATCGCCGTCGCGGTCGTCTTCTCGAGGACGCCCTGCTCTCTCAGATAATCCTCGAAGGACGAGCCTAAGTGCGGGTTCTTCTTTCCCATGTACTGACTTCCTTCAAACGTTTGTGCGCCAGATCGAGGTCGGTCTTCGGCGTCTTCCGCACTTTTTTGATGAAGCCGTGCAGCAATAGCATCCGGCCTTCAAACGGAGCGAAAATCACGCGCGCGATTCGCCTGTCGGTGACATTCGAACGTATCTCCCAAAGACCGCGACCCAAGGATCGACACAAAGGCATTCCTACCGGCCAGGCGAACTCAGCTCTGCGGATATCGTCGCCGATGAGCTTTCGATCATCCTCGTCGAGACCCTGCAACCACTCTCTAACGGGCTCGGTTCCGTTGAGCGTGGCATAGAAGATCGCTGGGAGTTTCTTCGGTACCTTCAATGTACCCCCTGTGGTACATCCTGTCAACCGACGTAGTCATCGCGTTCGCTCCGCACCTCTACCAGTAGCATGTTTTTTTTGGTCCGTTAAACAGCGTTTGTAATCCTAAACAGTAGTTTCTCCGTCACGACCCCGAGGCCAAAAGTCGTTATTGGGTAGTCACTTTCCACAGCGCAACCTGACCGTTCCCCAAACGGAGCAATTCAGGAAGCATATTCTCCAGATTATCGATATCTCCGATTTCCGCGGTTGACGCGAAAAGGGTGCCGTCCCTTCTCAACAACATGTATTGAGGAAATCCTTTGAAGCCGTACTTGTTTGAGATTTCTTCATACTGTTCGTCGCCGATAACCGTTGTCCAGTCTAAGCTCAGCTCATCCTTGATCCTGAGAACCCTTCGCCTGTTCCTTTCCCAGTCGTAGACTATCGACACTACTTCGAAACCGTCTCTCGCAAATCGTTCGCTTATTCTTTTGAGTCTGGGCATATCTGCTATACATGCCGCGCAACTCGTCGACCAGTGCTCCAGTAGGACTATCTTGCCTCGATAGGAAGTGAGATCGAACGGCTCGTTATCGATGGTAGTGCCTTTCAACTCGAAGGGCACTTTACGCACTGCAATCAGGCTTTCAAGCACAGACTTGGGTTGACTGAGCTGACTTGGCGATCGCTCATACAAGCGAGACACGAATCCTTCCAGCTCATCGATCGACAATCCAAGACTATCCGGATCTCTAACTATCTTGTTTGCCCAATACACCGTCTTTTCCACATCCGAATACTCTGTAAAAAGCCGCTCCACCTCCGATAGAGCATCGTAGACTTCGGACTTGTCTCGATAGCTGCGCCAAGAGTAAGGCGCCGTTACGAGGACCTTCTCGAACACGATCGCTTCTTGAAGCCATAGCAGATCAGAATCGATATCTGCCGACCTGATTTGGCCGATAAGCAACTCGAAGTTCTTCTTCCAAACCTTAATGGCTCGGCCGTCGCGCACCAAATCAGCTGGATCGACTCTTACACGATGGTGAAGCCCGCCGACGAAATCTACCGCGTAAGTGGGAGGCGCATACAGCGTGTCATGGAGCCACTTTGCCAGCACTTTCTCACTACTAACCAGCTGGTTTTGCCAGAGTAGTACCCCATAGTCCCGCAGTTTACGCGCGTATACCTGAAAGGCATGGTGTTGCGCGACCTGCCCCTCATAGCTGACTGACAAGCTGATGGGGCGACGAGGCAACCGTTCCCACAGTTTCTCGATTTCATCTAGCGACTCCCTATGCTCGGGCGTTGATTGCCGCATCATTAGCGGAAGCTCGCCGTTTCGGTCCATCGAGAGCCGCAGCGTATCGACTAGACTCGGCAGTGTTTCACCAGGTGACCCGGGCCTGGGCAGTGGAAGTGACAGCCGACGGTTGCCAGTTGCCTCGATACGGTCCAGATAACGGGAGAAACTGCGTGTATCCCAGGCAAAAGCACCTGAGAGATCTAGCACGACGTCATTCCAAAGAGATGAAATCAGTCGCGAATATGCGTCTCGATCCAGTTCTCTAAATGGTTCGCCATACTCCGCAAAGAACGCCTCATAGGCGTCCAAGACGGCGTCGACATTGAACTCTTGCCCCGATTGTCGCCTTTGATGCAACCTCGTAACGGCTTCCCTGAGTTCAGCTGCTTTAAGGAAGCGTTTTGCCTCAGCATCGACGTTGGTTGATGCAAGAAACTGAGACCTTAGTCCTTCGTAACGAGTATCCCAGTCAACGATAGCGTCGTTGTCTACGTCCGCAATCGAAGCCATGCGCGGGTCGGCAGCTAGTCGCACCCACGTCTCGATATCGGTTGGATACGTTGGTGGGATCGCAACCGCCAGGAGTAACCAGGAATACCGGCGCGGATCGTCAGGAAACCGGCTCCAGAATTCAAAGCCCCTCTCTCGCCGACGCTGAGCCGACAGCTCAACGATGCGCAAGAAGTATTCAAGTTCCGTTTCGTTCTCTGACCGTCCCGGTGGATTTGGCCACGTTGTAAGGGCGTCCCACGCTTGATCTGCAGTAAGCTGAGTGTCGCCAGCGCCCCTTTCCCCCGAGTTGCAACCGGCCATCGAGCACAGCAGGAAAACAACGAACACGAATCGCAACATTAGAGTCGGAGCCCTCCAGTGCCCAATCGATTGCGATGAATTGATAAGCTGGCGCCCGCGAACGCCGCCAAACACACCGTTGCCGTTAGAAGGTCGTCGAAACCCCGAAACTCAGGAACCGGCCACCGAGATAGGTCCCGCCTGTGTAATAGACGGGCACGCCGTTGTCTCCGCCGATGGAGTTCTGCAGGTAAGTCTCATCGTCGCTTCTGAGAAGATCCCTGCCGCGGACAAAGAGGCGCGTCTTCGTCCGTCTGATCTCCAGTATATAGGCCAGCTCGAGATCAAGGGTTCCAAACGACTCCTGGTAGTCGTGTACAAAGAACTCGTTAAAGCTGTCTAGGCGGCGCGATTGATATGTATACAGAAGGCTCCCATCGAAACCGAGATTCTGATAGGTGAATCCGACAGTCCCCTGATGCTCAGGCGAGCCGTCAAACGGAATGTCAGAGATTTCCACCACTCCGTCAGGATCAACAGATGACGAAACGTTAAACTGCCTGTTTCGACTGCTATCCGTGTAAGTGTAGTTGCCGATCACACCCAGACCGTCGAGGGCACTTGGCAGAAATGAAAGCTGCTGCTCCGCCGTGAGAACGATTCCCCATATCTCATCGGTATCGTCATCGTTGAATGGTTTTCTCAGCTGGACCTCGAACTCATCCCCTAGAAGTGCAACCGCTTGAATAGCAGGCAACTCCAGATCAGACGGTATCAGAGTTCCATCGCCAGCAGTGAACGAAACTCGTAGCGGGTCTTCGATCCGCTTGTAGAACACCGAGGCCTTGTAAACACCGAGGTTCTGCGTGTAGTACTCTACGCTGAAATCAAAGCTGTGTGTTTTCGCGGGCTTCAGATCTGGATTGCCTTCACTGATCCGTAGCCGCCCCTGATCGCCCGTTTCACCGAAGCGCGGATTCAGGTCGATCTCGAGAAACCTCTGCTGTGTCAGGTTCCTCAGAACAGGGCGGGATACTGTTACACCGTAAGCACCGCGAACGACAAGATTCTCATCAAATCGATAGTTGGCAAGCACTCGCGGCATAAACGACGTTTGGGAAACCGAAAGATCGACAAACTCACCTGCATTCCTCGCTTCGTCCCGGATGGAGTCTCTGTCTGGATTGCCGAAAGGAACACGTACATCTATTTGCTGGAAGGAATTTGAGCCGATCTCGATGTCTTCAAATCTGAACCCGCCTATCAGCTCCAGATCGCCGTAGTTCATTTGCGTTTGAAAGTAGGCCGTGCGCGTTTCCTCGGAAGTCCCGCGATCGAAAACGCCGCTTGCATCCACATCCGTCACCAGCTCAAGAACACCATCCTCCACCAGTTGCGGTATTCGTCCGGGAATAGAGGCAAACCCTTCCCTGTCAACGAAGGAGAACGCTTCGCCGAATCCAACTTCTCGGAACGGACTGTCGCCGAATGACAATCCAAGATCCCTTGGGTCTGAAGAAGCGAGGGCGAATCTACCGAATCCCAATGCCGAAGAGCCGCTGTCCGCCGGAGCGAAAAATTCCGTATCCCGATACTCGAAGCCCGCCTCTACGTAGCCAACAAAGCCAGACTCCAGATTTCTTCGCGCACTGAACTCCAGAGTTGTTTCCGCCCCCTCACTGTCGCGAGGCCCAGCGGTGGTTATGCTATCCAAGCTGACGTTGTCGATTGAATTGTAGTAGTCAAACGCCTCTTGCGTGAAGAGTGGAAATATCAGTCCCTGGTTTTCGCTTCCGGCAAGCGCTTCGAATATGGATATGATGCGACCATCGTCAGTGGTATTCGACAAGGCCTGACCCGTCAGGAAGCTGCGTGGCGCCAGTTCATCGAAAAATCCAGTCACGGAGGGAAATGAAGTATTGAATACTGCCTGGTACGTAGACGCCGTTTCGCTTTTGGACTCGCTTCGACCGACGGAGTAATCGAACTCCCAGAGGTCGATGTCCGTTTCACCCCGCAAGTTGAACGAAAGCGTTGACGATGACGCATCCGGAGCGAAGAACGAATCGCGATTGATCGCGCCAGGAATGCCGGTGCCGAAGACCTCACCGAACCCTGTACTACGGAATATGTCCTCTGTGACGGCGAGATAACGCTCATCGCCGCCAAGCTCAGCGACTGGTCCAAGGTCGTAGCCCGCAAGGGAAATGATATTGAAGTTATCCGTAAACCGATCGTCGGAACGATCGAAGTACGAAGCATCCAGCCTCAGATTCGTATGCTCGCCGAACTGTTTCTCGAGCGTACCAGTGACAGAGAGCGTCTCATTCGTCAAAGAGTTTTGCTGTGAGACCAAATTGACCGGATAAATCTGTTCAACACCATCGATAAATGGAAACGGCTCCCTGGGGTCCAAGGCGCTTAATGAAGTAGCGGGATTTCCTGACGGATCAAGTGGAAGATACTCGCCCATCAAGAGATCACCGGCACCACCGACAGAGTAGTTGAGTTGATTGATCTCCCGTTCGCGATAGGTCGCCGAGATCGATGCACCAAAATCCTGCGCTTCTCCGAAATTGGCTGACAGGGTCCCTCCGATCTCGTACTCATCGCCGAATATACCGCCGCGATCACCGTACTCAGCGGCGAAACTGGCGTAGTGGCGATCCCGATCAAGTGGAGACTTTGTCTCGATTTCAACGATCCCCCCTGCACCGTTCGAATCCTGACTTGGCAAAAGAGTGTTGCTAATCGTCACGCTATCGATGTTATCTGTAAGTATGTTCGAAAGGTCAGGAGACCGCCCAAGCCCGGTCCCGTCGAGAACGCGAGTGCCGTTTAGTAGTACCTGGTTCAAATCAGGCTCCAGACCTCGCAGAATGACGTTGGTCCCGTCACCTGTAACGGGGTCCGGCACGAACGCCACACCGGGAGCACGACGCAATGCATCGGAAATGGTCGTGCCGTTGAATGTGCCCAGTAGGTCTGAGCTTATTACGCTAGACGAGTTGGCCGCCGTGCGCTCCTGGTTTAGCGCCAACGCACGTGCCGATCGTGACCCGTAGACCACTATCTCATCGACGTCGCTACTGCCCTGCAAGACAAAGCCGCGTGAAACGCTTTCGCCGCTCACCTCGACTTCAGCGGACTGCCCGGGATAGCCAAGATACGAAACGGTGAGCGTGACCGTACCCATCGAAACGCTCGGAAAGCGATACTCCCCCAAGCCGTTTGTCCTGGTCCATTGTCCGGTCTCTTCAACGGTGACCTTAGCGCCCTTGAGGTTAGCTCCCGTACGCCCGTCGATCACTTTGCCGGTGACTACAGTCGTTCGAGTCTCCTGCTCGTTTGTCGTTGCCTCCTGAGCACCCACACCCCCAGCCAACACACCCGCCAATACCGCAACCAGCCCCGCTTTCTTACCTGTTTTCACCGTATCCCCCTCACCCGCCGATTGCTCATCGGTCGAGATGCTCAGCAAGAATTGATTGCTGAACGTCGGGGTCAACCCGGTACCCGCAAGGAGGATCTCAATGCCTTCCTGCAGCGTGTACTCGCCTACCAGCGCGTTAGCCGGTTTGTCCCGCACGAGCTTGTGCGGCACCAGCAACGTCAGTTCGGCTTGTTCAGCAAACGCCATGAGCGCGAGGTCGGCGCGTTGCTGCGGGATGTTGAACGTTATTCGAGTACGGTCGGAAACGGCATCCGCCCACCCGCTTGCGCTTGTACAAAGCGCGAGGATGGCGAATGCGATCCGGCGTTTCATCGCATCAGCAACGCGTACGAGCCGCGTTCTCCGATACGACGAACCGCCGTTGTCTTTCCACCCGGGCCATCGGAATGCTCTTGCGTTTTCTACAGGCTACTCAGCAGGACGCGACCGTCTTCGGCGCGCTCGTACGCGATGCCGAAGTTCAGACGTAGAACCTCCAGCAAGGTATCGACATCGCCCGTGCGAAACTGTCCGGTTACTGCCTCCGTCCTGAGCGCCGGATCCAGAAACACGAACTCGATCGTCGTGTAACGCTCAACCTCGGCCAGTGCGGCCTCGAGCGGCTCATCGAGAAACACGAGACGTCCTTCGCGCCAGGAAAGCTTGGCTTCGATTTCCTCGGGTGCGATGGCCTTGACTACTTCGTCAGAGACCCCGAGGCGGATCTCCTCGCCTGCAGAAACGGTATTGCCGGGCGATTGCGCGAGCTTCGGCGGTTCTTCCGCGGCGCGCGTCGCCGGCGTTTGAATCGCGACCACGACGCGCCCTTCGGTGACCACGAGTTCAATCTGCCGATCGTCGGTGATCTCGACGCTGAATGCCGTCCCGACGGCCTGCAGAATCCGGTCGTTGGCAATGACGCTGAAGGGGCGCGTCGCATCATCGGCCACGTCGATGTGAATCTCACCGCGCCGCAGGTGCAGGATGCGGGCAGAGTCCGAGTACGCCACGCGAACCCGGCTGTTCGTATTGAGCACGACGGTGGATCCGTCTGAGAGCGTGACGGTTGACTGCTCGCCGATGGCGGTCTCGAAGACATCGGCCGTCTGGGAATCGGCGACAGGCGCGCTCGGGCCAAGCAGTTCCGAGTCCACGAGCCACCATGCGCCAACAGCCAGAACGACGGCAGCCGCCAGCGATACCGCCCACGCAACCCGCGGCTGCCTGGCCGGCCGGCAATCGGCCTCGGGGAACAGTTCCGCCAGACGCGACAGATCCTCCATCTCATCCCAGTGGCGGGTCATCGAGAGCAGCACGTCCGTATTCTTCGGATCCGCAGCCATCCAGGCCTCGAGTTCGGCCTCCTCCGCCGCCGACAACCCACGATCCATCCGCGCCACCCAACGGCCGGCAGCCGTCAGGCGCTCCTCCGCCGCCTCGAGTTTCACGACCTTGCTCATGCGCGGCCTCCTCGGCTTCGCCTGGCGCTCCGCCGCATGTCCTCGCGGCGCAGCACGCTCAGGGTTTCCTCGCAGCGCTTCATACCTTGCGCAATGTAGTTTTCCACGACGTTCTCGCTGATGTTCATCTCGCGGGCGATCTCCCGCTGCGTCCGTCCGTAGACTTTCTTCAGAACGAAGGCGCGCCGTACCTGCTTCGGCAAGCGCCGAACGGACTCGCAGAACTGGACGAACTTTTCATCCGAGGCCACCTGCTCCAGCGTGCTGTCGGTGGGCAGGCCGTCGTCGCTGAAATGCATTTCATCCAGCAGATCGCTGCTCGAAGTCAGGCGCGTTTCCGCACGCTTCATGTGGTCGAGCGCCAGGTTCTGTGCGGTGCGAAACAGAAACGAGCGCGGCTCCCGGATCGCCGTCTTGTTCCGGGCCTTGCACACGCGCACGTAGGTCTCCTGCACGATGTCCTCGACGTCCTGCGGCGGCGCGATGCGCAGCACCACGTTGACGATGCGATCCCGAAGGTCGATGAACGCCTCCAGCAGTCGATCCGGCTTTGCCATGGCCCTGGGTTTTCTGCTCACCAATTCAATACGACGAGCGTCCCGCCGATTTCCACCCGGCGGATGACGCCGTCCAGCCACGTTAGCAGACCGAGCGCCGGCCTGATCGCGCTGCGGAAATCGCGCCGAGAAGCGTCTTATGAAGAGAAGATCGATTAAAGCATCACCGATTTCGGGGGCTCAATCGTCGTAACGGTATCCACTGGAAAAACAACGAGGGCGGACACGTGGCGGCCAATCCAGCGAAACTCGGGGTGCAGTTCACCCTCGGCAGCAGCGCCGACGCGCTGATTCGTCACCTGCGGGGGAAACTCGCGTCTCGCGAGGACGCCGAGGATATTGCCCAGGAGGCCTACCTCAAATTTCTGCAGGCCGCCGAGCGTGGCCTGGAGGTCCGGAATCCGAGGGCTTATCTGCTGACAATTGCCCATAATCTGCTCTATCACCACTACACGTCTCGAGCGCACCCCATCGTTCCCTGCGACATCGACGTGGATACGCTGTATGCCGAGGATGCGGATCTCGAATCCAGTATCGGACAAGCATTGCGCGCAGATCGGGTCAATCGCGCCTGGCGCGAGCTGTCGCCGAAATGTCAGCAGGCGCTGCTATTGCGATGGCGCGACGGGCTACGCGTCAAGGAGATCTGTGCCGAGATGGGCCTGTCGCAGGGGATGGTGAAGAAGTATCTGGCCCAGGGTCTCGCCCACTTTCGCAAGCGACTGGGGCGATTCGTCGATAGTGGCGCATAGCCGGCCGGTCACTCCAGATCGGCATCGTAGGTGAACCGGTAGAGCGACCACCGCGCCACCACCGGCCCGTTGCCGGACTGAGCCTCACAGCCGAAACGCCGTGAGTATTCTGCCTCCGCGTCCTTGGCCGCGGGCCTGCTGGTGTGAACGCTGACGATCCGCCAGCCCCTGAAGCCGGTAACGCGGGCTTCCCAGTACTGTCGACAGGCTCTTGTGTTTGTTGTGATGCCGACGCGGCATGGCACGGTCGTGCTTTCCCTTGCGGTCTAGCTCCCATGGTATTAGAGATGCTTCGGTGGGGGTTTGGCTACTGTGGATTGCCCGATCAGAGGGTCATCAACAAAGTGATTCTACATAGCACTGATGAAACTGCTATCCGCCATACAGTTTCTCTCTCAAAACAATGCTCGGCGTACTCCGGGAACGTGCAGCGACGATCGAGACTGAGCGAAATCCGAGACAACCAGCGAACAGATCCATGAATTCGGCACTCATCGGAGAGTTTGGCAACTAATCTATCGCCGTCTCCTGCGTACTATCGTTTGAATCCCGAAGGCGAGAACAAGAAGCGGGAAAACGCCGTAGAGCAGGTATTTCAGATAGACCACCTGTCCTGGCTGTACCCAGGTCGAATTGTCGGTGGGCGCCGGACGGTTGTCATCCAAGGGATAGGCACCCTCAGTCAGCCAACTCATCAGCTGGCGTACGAAAGTCCAATTCGCAATGTTCTCCGATTCCAACTCCTCGGAGTCAATGACACCGGCGGAGATCAGATCCGCGTCGCCAACGACGAAAACGCGTTGATTTGTACCGTTGATGCTGCGCTCGAGGGCAATCGCGAGTAGTTCGTCCCCAGGGCCGGTGAGGACCGGCGTCGTTGTGAAGGTCGAGCTGTCGAGCGAACGAAGAACAGCCGCGGTGTCCAGGACGACTGGATTGTCCAGCTTGTCCGGGTCGGGGGTGAAACCGAATGCTGCAGCGTCACTCGCATATTGGCTGAATATGGTTGTCTCCGCGAACTGTTCACTCTGAACCGTCAGCACCCCGTCGATCATGGAAACGCCAAGCTCAGCAAGGATGGGGGCGACGGGATCAATAGATCCCGGTTCACCCATCACGACCAGATTCCCTCCCCTTTCAATATACGTGCGTAGGTAGCCAAGCTGCATATCAGAGTAGCTTTCCTGAGGGGCTGCGACGACGACTATGTCTATGTCTTGACTGACAGGAACATCGAGTGCCGTCTCACGAACAGTGAATCCCTGATTTACCATGGCAAATCGATGATCGCGTTGGCTCACGTAGCGTTGATGATTGATTGCCCCCCGCCGAACCGCGCTTCGCTCACCTTGGCCCGATACGTAGGCAATGTTTCTTGGTCGTTCAATCATGGTGCGGAATGCGGTGGCAAACTCCATCTCGCCGGGCACACGTATAGCATCGTTGAAGATTGGCAGGACTCGTGCCTCGCCGTCCCATTCGATCAAAAAATAGGTCGTATAGACATTGAATGATTCACCCAGTGCGCTGACGACGTCTTCCTCTGTCAGAAAATCTTCCGAACTGATCCCGTCTTCCGCGGCCAGACGCATCGCGACCTCCTCAAGAGGCATGTCGGGAAAACGCTCGAAAACGAAACCATCCGGTGATGGGCCGTAGAAGAACCGATAGCTGATCGCACCATCAATGTTGTGGCGCAAGAACTGGTCCATCATTAAACGTGTGTGCCACCGTTGATTTCTGGGCCGAAACAATCCGGCGCTCCTCCGGTCGAGATAGTTTGCGTAGACCGTAATCGACCACGGTCCCTTGAACTCCTCCAGTGCTGATTGCGAGCCAGGGGAAAGAGTCATCATCTTCGTACGTGTCATGTCGGCAAAGCCGGTCAGCCGCGAGTGGGAAGAGATCAGCCCTGCTATGGCAATCGTGCCAACAACCAAAATGATCTTGAATACACGACTACTCGTGCGCTCAACCCGACGGCCGGCAGAGAGCCTGAAGTATGTCAGGCTCAAAAACAGTACGATGATGAGCAGGAAATAGACCACATCCTCGGTAACGATCAGGCCGGCGCGAAGGTATCCGACTCGTCCGGACATCGAGAGCCAATGCGCTACATCAGCCAAAATGGGAACACGCTGACCGAGGTTGCCGATGTATGCCAGAACGAAAAGTGCAGTCAATGTACCGACCGCAGCCACCACTTGATGTTGGGTAAGCGACGACATAAATAAGCCGATCGATGCGTAAGCCGCCGCCAGAAGAAGGATGCCGAAAAGGCCCGTGAGTGCGTAAGGCCAGTCCAGATTGACGTAAAGAAAACTGCTCAAGATCAACATGACCAGCAGGAAAGCTGCAAACGTCGAAAAATAACCCACTGCTGCGAGATATTTACCTACGATGAACTGGCGAAGCGTCAGCGGCGAAGACAGCGCGAGCTTGATTGAGCCGGAGTGCAGTTCGCGTGCAATCAAACCCATTGTGAGTAAGGGCACGTAAAGGTAGAGGTTGATAATTGCGGTATCGAACACGCCGCTGAACATGCGCGCGAAGATGCTATCGGTGAAAGAGCTTAGCATGCCTCCTTCAAAAGCAACGCGCCGCACATTGTGATCGAAGCGTTCGACGAAAGCCATCGAGACCTGCAGCATAAAGACGACGAGCAAGAGCCAGGCAATCGGAGAAACGAAAAGCGATCTAAGCTCGCTTGCTGCGATTCGCAGGATCGGCGATAGAGAAAATCGACTCAAGGCAAGCTTGGCAGGCGCAGTTGAAACATCGGTCATCAAAGTATGTCCTGGAACGCTATTGATCGAATGGTCAAGCAGCGCGGGCTTCAGCGCGTTCGGAGAGTCGAGCGAATACGTCTTCCAGCGTTGAACGCTCGAAACTCAACTCACGCAGACCCCAGTCTTCCTCGACACTGGCGGCTGCCAAACGCTCGGCGACCTCGACCCCACAAGAAAAATGCAGGCGCCATTTGTCCGGCGCGAGTACATCAACTGATTGGATACCGGCAACGGCTTCAAGCGCAGAGAACGCGGGCGGCCGTGCCAACCTCAAGATCGCGCTTTGGGGCTCTACGACATTCGCATACTCTTCCATGGAGCCCTCGAAAACGATGCGGCCTTGCTCGATCATCTTGATGTCGTCGCATAGCACCTCGACTTCCGGGAGAATGTGCGTGGAGAGCAGTACGGTTCGTTCTGCCGCGATCTCCTTGATCAGCTTCCGGACTTCGAGGATCTGAACCGGATCCAGGCCGTTGGTTGGCTCATCCATTACGACGAGGGCGGGCTCGTGCAGGATTGCCTGTGCCAGGCCGACCCTTTGCCGGTATCCACCCGACAGCGCACCGATCAGACGTTTGGAATGGTGTGCCACACCGACGCGCTCCTTGGCGGCATCGATCGCTGATCGAATCCGGCGCGGGGCCATACGCCGCAAGCTGGCGCAATGCATGAGATATTCGTCCACGGTGAACTCGGGGAAAAGAGGCGCCTGCTGAGGTAGAAATCCAATCTCACACTTGGCCGCTATCGGATCTCTGCGGATACTCTTTCCCTTGATCAGTACGTCGCCCTGTGTGGGGTAGAGCACCCCGCACATGATGTTCATGGTCGTTGACTTGCCCGCCCCGTTCGAGCCCAGAAGGCCGACAATACCGGCCCGCTCGATATCGAACGCGACGTCGCGGATAGCCCATTCCCGGCTATAGCGGTGAGACAGAGCTTGAACGCTGACGATTGGATCACTCATTGACGAGCCTCGTTGGTTGGAGATTGGAGCAGACCGGGCAGGTGAACAGAGCGGCGAAGCGATCAGGTAGCCGACACCGCCTGACCTCTCCGGCTCCTGCGCAGCCTTTTCGGTTCAGAAAGCGTGCGGCAGCCTAGGAGCCGCCAGCAACTGACACACCCACAAAGATCGATCGGCCGCCGAAGTAGGTCCCGCCGGTAAAGTAGCGCGGCAGAGCCCGCTCGCCGCCGACCGAAGTCTCCAGCGCGGGATCCTCCTTGCTCTTCAGCAAGTCGTTGCCACGTAGAAAGAAGCGCATCGTCAAACCGTTGAATTCGCGGAAGTAATCCAATCGAAAATCCAGGCTGTCGATCTCTTCGTCATAGGTGTTGATGAAGTTGCTGCCAAAGCTCGCCAGACGGCGATCCTGGATCGAATAGAGCAGGCTCGCATCAATTCCGGACCCGCTATAAGTGAAGCCCGCCGTACCGGAATACTCTGGCGCTCCGGCGAACGGCACGCCTTCCAAGATGACAAAACCTTCAGGAACGCCTCCAAATGGACGACGCACATCTCGCTCGCTATCGGTGTAAGCATAGTTGGCGTAGACGCCCATGCCGCTCCAGGCGCCCGGCAAGAAGGTGAATTGGCGTTCCACAGCCAGATCAATGCCCCAAATCGACAACTCGTCATCACCGTTGACCGGTTGGCTCACCTGAACGAAGAGGTTGTCTGGGAGATCGTCGAAAAACGGGATGTCGGGAATAACAAGGTCTTCCGGCACTATCTCTAACCCACCCTCTGTGCGATTCAACTGCAACGGGTTCTCGGTGACCTTATAGAAAAGGCCAGCCTTTAGTACGCCAACATCACCGGTGTAGTACTCGAAATCCAATCCGAGATTGTGGGTCGTCGCCGGTTTAAGGTCAGGATTACCCTGAGTAACGCTGAGGGTGGGCTCGGGGATCGCAACGGTTGTTCTCAGGCTCAGGCCCAGCCTTTGCCGTTGGGTCAGGTTCTGGAGCTGCGGCCTCGAGACGGTCATGTAGTACGCTCCGCGTACGATCATGTTATCGGTGAAGCGATAGTTCGTGATCACGCGGGGCAGCGCGTCCGTCTGCGAGATCGTATCGGTGACAAACTGGCCAAATTCCTCCGTAAACCCAGGGACGGCAAGACCATTCTCGTCCCGGACAGTCGGACCTGTGAAGAAGGTAGATGTGAGTTCGAGGTGCTCTATGCGCACACCCCCGATTATCTCGAGCTTACCAACATCTACCTGACCTTCGAGATAAACGGCCATCGTCTCCTCATTCGTGTCATTCGTGCCTTCGAAAAAGGTATTGGCATTGTCGAACTCATCACGCTGTGCGATCTCGAGCAAACCTTGACTTTCGAGCTCAGCCAGTCGGCCGATGACGGACTCGAAGGATCCTCGGTTGAGCGCGGCAAAGTCTCCGACAGCACCGACGCGTTCCAATATACCGGGTCCGAATGCCAGACCAAGGTCGGTCAACGCTACACCAGCAGCCGGCTCTCGAAACACGCGTTCACCGATACCAAACGTGGATGAAAAGGTCGTGTCCTGATAGTTGAAACCCGCCTCCAGGTAGCGCAGCCAGTCGTTATCAAAACTCCGTCGCACACCGCCAGACAGTGTGAGCGCATCGCTCTCACCCGAACTCGGCGGTGAGGTCTGAATCCGCTCGAGCAGCAAACTGTCGAGATCGTTATAGAAGTCGAATGCCTCCCGACTAAAGCCCGGCAGGATGAAGACGCCCTGATTGTTCGGTTGCAGCGGTCTATAGATCGAGATGAGCCGCTGGTCTTGCGTATTGGCAAGGATCTCAGGAGTGAGGAAGTCGCGCTCGATCGCCGGCAGAGTGAAGAACAGGCCCCCAGATCGAACCGGCGCTTGACCGAGCAATTGCAGTGAATAGTCTTCAGGCGTCTGATTCTCAGAGCGCGTATATCCCACTGAGTAATCGAAATCCCAAGCATCCAGGGCCGTTTCGCCGCGGAAGCTAATGCCGACGTCGGTGTTTTCGCGATTTGGCGTGAAAGCGACCTGACGCTGTACGTCAGCCGGGATGCCGGTCACTCCGAAGAACTCCAGCGATGTTCCGATGAACGGATCCTCAGCAGTCAGGATCAGCCGCTCCTCGCCTCCGAACTCGTCAAGGGCCACCAGGCCGTAGGTTGCGTCGGTTCCTACAACTGTAGACGAGTTGTAGGTGCTTTGGGTTTGTTGGTTAACGGTCACATCCAGGCGGAGGTCGGTATGGGAGCCGAACTGCCTTTGAATCGCAGCCGTAACCGAGACTATCTCATCCTCGGTCGAGCCCTCCGTTGCGGTGGAGCCCCCCGGATAGACGTCTGTGCCGGCATCGGCAAATGGGAAGGGAGTACGCGGATCGATATCGGCAGACCGGTTGGTGACTCCCGCAGGCATAAACTCGCCGAACGCCAACTCATCCAACGTGTAGTTGATACGCGTCACTTCGCGCTCGCGGTAGGCGACCGACAGACTGGCGCCAAAGTCCTGGTTTTCTCCGAATATGCCCGAGACGGTAGCGTTAATCAGGAATTCGTCACCGAAATCACCTCCGCTCTCACCATACTCTGCACCGAAGATTGCAAACCGGCGATCACGATCCAGCGGCGACTTTGTCTCGATCTCGACCAAGCCGCCCGTGCCGTTCGAGTCCTGACTCGGCAACAAGGACTTGCTGATGGTGACGCTTTCTATGCTCTCGGTCAGAATGTTGCTGAGATCAGGCGAGCGGCCGATCCCCGAACCGTCGAGCAAGCGAACACCGTTCAGTTGAACCTGATTCAGGTCAGGTTCAAGGCCGCGAATAATGACGTTAGCTCCGTCGCCCGTTTCCGGGTCAGGGATAAAGGCCACACCAGGCGCTCGACGCAAGACCTCCGAGATTGTCGTGCCATTGAACGCCCCCAATTGATCCGCATTCAAGACTGTTGACGTTACAGGCGCCGTTCGCTCCTGATTCAATGCCTGCATACGACCTGACCTGGCGCCCAGGACGACTATCTCGTCAAACAGACTTCGCATTTTCAAGTCCTGTCTGCCGCCTTCCTGGTTGACGACAACGGCCTCTGCAACTTCCTCGTAGCCCAGGAACGAGGCGCGCAGTGTGTATTCGCCGATTGGGGCTGCCGGAAACCGGAACTGACCCAAATCGTCGGTACTGGTCCATTGCCCCGTTTCCTCGATCGTTACCCTGGCGCCTTTGAGATTGGCGCCAGTCCGTGCGTCAGTCACGCTTCCGGTTACGACAGTAGTTTGAATCTCCTGCTCGGCAGCCGTGCGATCTTGAGCATTCACGCCACCACTGAGCGCACCCACAATTATCGCCAGCAGCCCCGCCTTCTTCGTTGCATTCATGGCCTGTTCCCCGCCTGTCGACGTTTCGTTCGTTGTTGTCGACATCTCATCCACGACTATCTGGATGACACGCCGGTCGGAGAGGCCACCGGACAGTCCTGAGTCCTTGAGCAACGCGCTCAACGCCTGCAGGAGCGTGTAGCGGCCGACCACGGCATTGGCTTGCCGGGCTTCGGCCAGATCGTAGGGGAACAACAGAATCGCACCGGTCTGTTCGGCCAGTCGGTTGAGCGCATCCGCGGCGTTGCCGGCCGGGATATCGATCTCGAACACCGGCTCGCCGGCAGCGTCGTCACTTGGTGCTTGTGCCCACACCGGCACACACAGCGTCCAGCAAACACACACAACCAACAACAAGGCTCGATGCAGTGCTCCCCAAACGATCCTGCGACACGACCTGCGTTGCATGTCGTCAGCAGCCTCGTTGCCTAGAAAACTCGCGAGGAACACAAATCCACAAACACGGTTCGAAAAAATCGGGAAATACCTGGGTGACGCAACTAGTCCGCCGCGGCGCTGATCACGACCCGATCGGGAGAAGGCCGTGAAACATGGAGCCCAAAGTTCAGCTCGAGAGCGTCGAACATCGCTTCCGTTTTGCCGATCGGAAACCGCCCACCGACAGGCAACCGCTGAATCGCCGGGTCGGCAATCTCGATCCGTAAGGTCGTGTAGCGACTGATTTCCCGCACCACCGCATCAAGAGGCTCGCCGTTGAACATCAACGTGCCCTCTCGCCACGCCAGGTGGCGTCCGGCGTCGACCACGTCGATCGACACGCGGTCTTCCGGATTCCCGTTGCCGGGTGCTATGACACCGCGTTGACCTGCTTCAAGCAGACCCAGATCGGCCTGCTGGACCGGCGTTACGGTTTGGCTGGTTTCGACCGGAACCTGTGACGGTAACAAGGCGGCGGAGCCACTCTCGGTCCGCGCCAACCTTACTTTGCCTTCGGTCACCGTGACGTCGACGCCGCTCTCCGATAAATGCACTGCAAACGCGGTACCGACCGCCTCCACCCAGCCGTTGCCGGCCTGCACCCGAAACGGAATGGCATCGTTGCTCGTCACGGTGAAATGCGCCTCGCCCTGCAGCAGCTGGATCTGGCGCGTCGCTTCCGAGTACGCCACGGCGATTTGCGAGTTCGTGTTGAGATGCACCCGCGAGCTGTCCGGCAGGACGATCTCCTGTTGCTGGCCGATCGCCGTGGCATACAGCCCGTTGGTCTCCGTCCATGGATCGACGGTTCCGAGTAACCGGTAGATCAGCACGACCGCCGCCCCCACGACCGCCGCGGCCGTACCCGATGCAAGCGCCACACGCCGCACCGCTCGCCGAATACGCCGCCGCCGCGGCACTTCGCCGAGCGGCACACGCAGCGCAGTCAGCACGTTCATGCGCCCCCACAAGCGCGCGAGATCCACGAGCGCCGCCCGATGCACGGCGCTCCGGCCGGTCCACGCTTTGAGCGCCGCACGCTCGTCGCTCGGCAGCGCCCGGTCGCCGTCCAGCCGAATCAGCCACTCGGCCGCTTCGACGTCGATTGCCGTGCGATCGGGAAAGTCCACAATATCGTTACTCATGCTTCGTTCCCTTCTTGCGCCGCGGCCGCCGCTGAGGCGGCTCCAATAGCGCCTGGTGATCGTGAAGATAGGTCTTGCAGGCGAGAATGCCGTTCATCAGGTACTTCTCCACCGAGCTCACCGACAGGTTCATACGCTGCGCGATGGCCTTGTGCGAAAGCCCGTGCACCTTGCGCAGCAGGAACGCCTGCCGCGCTTTCTCGGGCAGGTTCGCGACCGCATCGCAGTACACGCCGAGGAATTCGTCGGCCTCCACCTCGTCGTCGGCCGACGGACTCCGTTCGGGCACCAGCGACTCACCGGCCTCCTCGATGTAGTCGGTGATTTGCCGGGACTTCTTCGTGAGTTCGGTCAGCGCCACGTTACGGGCGATGCGAAACAGGAAGGCCTTGGGCTGGGCGATGTCCTTCTTCTGCTCCGCGGCGTAGGCCCGCAGGTAGGTTTCCTGGGCCACGTCGTCGATGTCGCTGCTGTCGACGAAAAAGCGGGCCAGGAATTTCTTGAGAAAGGTCTGGTGCTCGACAAACGTCCGGGTTATCGACGCCTGTCGGTTGTCTTTGTTGCCGTTACCTTTCTTGTGCCGTGCCATTGATTCCGCCCACGCCGATGCCCGGGGCAAACCGACCGATGTGACCCTGCTCTACGTAGTAAACCAGCGAAGCCGGAAAATCCTCAATGCGGACTGTATTGTCGAATATTGACGTTTTTCGCCATTCTGGCTACCCTGTTTCGACAGTCACCCAACAATCCGCCCATGGCAAGCAGCCTCAACCTTTCGTTGACCGACGAGCTTCGCGAGTACATCGACTCACGCACCGGCGACAACGGCGTTTATTCGACGCCGAGTGAGTACCTGCGTGACCTGATTCGTCGTGACATGGAAACCCAGGGCGTTGTTGCTCATGTGCTCGCCGGCATTGACGATATCAAGCACGGCCGGTTCTCTGATCAGTCGATTCTCGACATCGGCAACGACGACAGCTAGTGCCTCGACGGCGCAAGTCGTATCGGCTGACGGCAACGGCGGTTCGCGATTTCAGAATAGCCCAGGCCTGGTCGTTGTCCCGATGGGGCACGGAGCGAACACAAGCGTACTTCCGGCGGCTTCACGACGCTGCGGAATCTGCCGCGGTCAATCAGGCTGCCGTTCAAGACCGGGACGATCTCGCAGGCGATACGAGTCTCGCCATCTATCCCGTCGGAGAGCACTACCTTGTCTATGTACCGATCGGCGAAAAGCAGATCGCGATTGTGGCACTGATTCGGCAAACTCGTGACGTGCCGGCGATTCTGCAGGCGAATTCTTTTCGAATCCGGCAGGCGCTTGACGAAGCGCTACGTCAGCGTTAGGCGTTGGGTCTGCATCGCCTCAAGTTGCAAGGTATCCGACGACCATCGGATCGGGCCACTGAACCGTGATCGTCGTTTTGCTGCTCATTGAGCGACCTCCGTATCAATCGGGCCAATGCCAGCATGTCAGCGCTTACGCGTTTTAGTCTGCGACACTCTATTTCACGTCCGGATCGCTTACCACTTGCGGCGATAAGCAAGCAACCCAGAGCCGAAAACGAAGAGGGCTGCTGGAATCAAACCGTACAGGTAGAATTTGAAATGATCCAAGTCGCGCAACTCTATGCCTATACTATCGTCGTATCGTCGAGCATCGGGTCCGTCGAGCAGTCTATCGAAGGTAATTGGATACTGATCCTCGCTAAGGTATCTAAAGAGACTCGATAAGAGCAGAATACTCGGCCTTGTACCGACACCCGCAGCCAAGGCGCTTCCAGAAGCGAAATCCGCGTCACCTACCACGACAATTCGTTGCCGCTTATCTGAAACCAGACGTTCAGCGACTACTGCCACACCTTTTGACCCGACCGTCTTACTCCCATCACCTCCAGTAGTTAGCACTGTTTCAAAATCGAACATGCCACCGGACACCGGCTTCAAACCGACAGCTCCGATCAGGACAGGCCTTTGCGACTGGGGCGGTTCCAACAGGCCGTTCGTCTTCCAACCTGCTGAAAGATCCGGATACGCCAAGTCGAGCGAGCCACCATCGGCAGACTGAATGACACTATTCGAGTCGAATTCGACACCGAGCATACCGAACAAAGGGGTCAGAGGTTCTTCGCTACCCGGTTCCGCGAAAACAATCAGATTGCCACCAGTCTCCAAATACCTTTCAAGAGCTACCAACTCCGCCTCGTCTAACGGCACCTTCGGGTCCGCAATCGCCAATACATCAACTTCGTTGAGATTGCTGTACTTGAGCGATACCTCTTCAACGTCGAATCCCAGATTCACCAATGTATATCTCGCCGCGTAGTCGCCAACAAACGTGAAGTGTGATGACGCGCCTCGCTGAAGAACGGGTCGCGACTGTGCATCGACGACGTAGCCAATAGTCATTGGGCTGGATCCAAGACGTCGCATTCCCGCTGTAATGGTCCGTCTGTCCGGGTAGTACTTCAGATCATCGAAGGTACCAATCACTTCCCGGCGGCCATTCCAACCGAGCACGTAGAATCCGCCCTGCGGCGTGTCGGCGCGCCAGCCAATCTGATCCTTTACGTCTTCGATCGATAGAAAGCTGTCAAAATCAAAGCGATACTGGCTCGCGAAGATCTGGGCAATTTCTGAGTCGCTCAAACCCTCGTACTCTCGAAATAGCGCCGGATTTTTGGTCGGTCCGTAAAAGAACTTGTACTCTACGTGAACCCGATGGTTCTCCCTTACGAAATCCTGAAAGAGACTCCTGAAAGTCGGCCTCTGCGTCGCCGGTAGATGGCGGTTGATTTGATGATGGAGAACGTTCGCGTAAACCGTCAGATGCCACGGTCCCTCTATGTTCGCCATTGCGGCTTGTCCCTCTGGACCCAACGTCCGGCGATCATTGAACGTCGCATCCCAGTAAGCCGTGAAGGAAGGTCTCGACGTAAACGCTCCGAAAAGAAGAACGACACCCAACAAGGTCAGTATTCGGGACGCGCGCCCTACAAGGTCAAGCGATGCCCTTTGGAAGTAGAGCCGAAACCAGGTGAAACCGAGAAACAATCCGATGATGGAGAAGAAGTACCACACATCCTTTGATGCTACCAACCCGTTTCTCATGTATTCGGCACGACCAGCCATTGATAGCCAATACGTCACGTCCGCAAGAATCGGCACGCGCTGCCCCACTCCGCCTATAAAGGCAAGAATCGAAAGAACTGCCAGTGTTCCCGCGGCCGCGACCAACTGATGGGAGGTCAGCGATGACATGAACAGTCCAATTGCTGCGTATGCGCTGGCGAGTAGGAAGATGGAGAGAAACGCAGCGAGCGCGAGAGGGTAGTCTAGACCTGGAACCAAAACACATCCCAAGAATAGCAGGGCTATGAGAAACGCTATCATCAATCCAATGTAGGCGAGAGCAGCGAGATACTTTCCTATGACGATATCGCTGATCCGTATTGGCGAAGATAACAAGAGGCGAATGGTTCCTGTCTGTGTCTCTCTGGACAACAGCCCCATTGTCAGGAGCGGAATATAGAAGATCAAATTGTCCTGAAGCCCGCTCGCGATGCTGAAATCGTTTGCTGAGAACAGATAGGATGCAAATGACTGCCCTTCTGAAACCCCATCGAACTGCTGCCTCGCAACTGTGAACAATCCTCTTTCCACGAAACGGACAGACGTTTGCACTACAAATATGATGTACAGAACCCACGCAACGGGCGATACAAATATGGACCGTATCTCGGATACCGCGATCTTTATCGAAGTCATAGCTATTCGGTTCTATTAGCCGCTTAATCTTCAGCTGCTTTGGACGGGAGCTGCCACCTCACCCGACAGGTAAGCAAAGACCTCCTCCATACTGGCGCGAAGAGCTGTGATTTCCTGGAGGCGCCAATTGGACCTGACTGATTCCGCGATCAATAAATCGGTCACTTCAGCGATCTGCTCTGTCGACACGACAAACGTGTTCGCGTTGATTGGATCGACGCCGAGGACCCCTGGTATGAGTCCCACAACCGAACTGTCGGGCGGATTCTTCATGGAGACGCGGATACCCCTTGGAGGAATGAGGTCACGGAATTCATAAGTAGCTCCGGAGAAAACCAAACGCCCGGCGTGGAGCATTCGCACTTCCTCACAGGACTCATTTACCTCAGTGAGGACATGAGTGGACAACAGCACTGTACGCTCTTCACCAATCTCGCAGATTAAGTCCCGAACAGCGACAATCTGGTTGGGATCCAGACCGTTGGTCGGCTCGTCCAGGACGACAAGACTTGGCTTGTGAAGTATGGCCTGAGCCAACCCTACACGCTGCCGATATCCGCCAGAGAGCGCCCCAATAAGTCGCTTGGAGAAGTGCGATACGCCGCATTTACCTTTTGCCTCCTTGACGGCTTTGTCAGCGTCTTGCCCTGAAAGTCCCCGAAGCGACCCGCAATACCTCAGATACTCGTCGACGGTGAACTCTGGGTATAGTGGTACCTGTTGAGGCAGAAAACCCAGCTCCCTTTTTGCGGCGTCTGGATTGTGTGCAATGCTCTTGCCGTTTACAAAGATATCTCCATCCGTCGCCTGCAGTACTCCGCACATGGCATTCATACAAGTGGATTTACCAGCACCATTCGCGCCGAGAAGCCCAATCACTCCTGAACCTTCGATGGAAAAACTGACGTCTCGAACAGCCCACTGTTCGGCGTATCGGTGAGATACGTTCCGTACGTCAACGACGGAATGCGGAAAGTCGTTTCGACTCATATTCGATGGACACTACAAGAACGCCTCTATTCCGAGGTCGGTCTTATTTAGCTCAAGCGTGAGTAAGGGAGGAATCAGGCTCCATACGAGCATCAAAGGAACGAGATGTTTACACCGGTGTAGAACGAACGACCACCGAAAAAGCGCGCACCGTCGTAGTAGGAAGGAGATCCGAATTGCCCACCGGTCGTCGTTTCCAAGAATGGGTCATCGTCGCCCTTCAAGAGATCGTTGCCACGAACGAAGAACCGTACTGTAGATCCGTTGAATTCCGTAAGATAGTCTATTCGTAAGTCGAGACTATCGATCTCCTCATCGAAGCGACTGAGGCCAAACCCTTGAAAAGAAGCGAGGCGTCGGTCTTGCACAGAGTAGAAAAGACTAGCATCGAAACCGTACTGGTTATAAGTCAGACCAAATGTTCCTGAGTACTCAGGAGATCCGTTGAACGGAATGTCATCGAGGGTGATCGGCTCATCGAGGAAGAAGTTTTCGATTTGACGCTCGCTGCTGCTCTCTGTGAACGTAGCGTTGACAATGATTCCAAGTCCCGACCAAACACCCGGTAGGAAGTCGAACTGTCTCTCAAAAACCAACTCGACGCCGTAGAGATCCCAGTCCTCATCGCCATTCCGCGGTATCGTAATCAGCACATCAGTAGCATCGGTGGGCTGAAACTCTGGAATGTCTGGCAAGGAAACATCGTCAGCAACAAGCTCGCTCCCTCCTGTGATTCGAACATCCTGCAGAGGATTCTCTATCGTCTTATAGAAACCATTGACTTTGATGACTCCGACGGAGCCGGTGTACCATTCCCAACCAAGGCCGAAGTTCAGCGTTGTAGAGGGCTTGAGGTCAGGATTACCCGCAGTTACCCTCAGCCGGTCTTGGGTAAACGGCGGCGATGGAACAGTCCGAAGATAACTCCGCTCTTGCGTCAGGTTTTCAAGCTGCGGCCGGGAAACAGTCGTGTAAAACGACGACCTGATCAACATGTCTTCGTTTATCCGATAGTTGGCTTGAATTCGTGGAAGTACATCCGTTTGCGAGATCGAGTCGGACCGACGCTGACCAAGCTCCTCGAACAATTCAATATCCAGAAACGGCCCGTTGAACAAGCGAGGCCCGTCGAAGAACGTAGACGATAATTCGAGACGTTCTACACGCACCCCCCCGATAACCTCCAGTTTTCCGATGTCGAACCGTGCTTGGAGATAGCCTGCGAGCGTTTCTTCACCGGTCTGGTTGAAGCCCGTTAGACCAAGTACGCCCGCGTCTTCGGTAAGCTCTGACTCGCTTACCGTCAGCAGTCCATTGTCGACCAGAGTTTGGGAGTTAGCAAAGACAGAAAGAACACTGCCTTGACTCAGTGCCGCAAGATCATTTTCTGCCCCTACCGTCCCGAGTAGCCCCTGCCCGAACTCCAGGCCAAGATCAGAGAGCAGCACATTCGCAGTCGGACGGAAGGTTCTACGGACCCCAAGGCCACGGCGGTTTTCGAACTCAGTGTCCTGATAGTTGAATCCAACTTCAATGTAAGAAAGCGGAGAATCAACGAAGTCTCTTCGCAAGCTACCAGCTAAGGTAATAGCCCCGCCTTCACCTTCACTCGGCGTAGAAGTACGAAAATCTTCGAGCGTAAGCCCATCCAACGTATTAAAGAAGGCGAAACCTTCCGGGCTCAGGGAGGGCAGGACAAACTGACCATCCGCACCTGGGATCAGCGGATCGAATATGGATACCACTCTACCGTTGTTCGTGTTGGCTCGCGCTCGACCTGACAACAAGCTCGGATCCAGAGCAAAGTTCCCGACTATGCCTGTCGATTCACTGCCTACGGGGGCGATTGTGAGAGACGTAGAACCGACAGAGTTTGTTGATGAGTCTGTATAGCCAGCCGAATAGTTCAGGCTCCACGACTTGATGTCTGTCGTACCCCGAAAGTTAATGCTCAGGGTTTCACTTGTATCATCCGGAGCATATTCCGCAGTCCGAATTGCGTTCCCGACTATCCCGGTGCCAAAGAAGTCTGCGAACGGATTTCCCTCAAACGGATCCTCGACTGTCAAATAGCGACTGACCTGACCACCAAACTCGTCTACCGGTCCAACAACGTAGTTGGCTTCTGTTGCAAAATTTGTCGCCGCAGAATACCGGCTCTGATTCCGCTCGGTATACGTCACGTCGAATCTCAGATCCGAGTGGGATCCAACCAGCTTCTGTGCGCTGCCGATTACCAATAGCGTTTCATCATCGACGGTTTGAAGCGATGCCGATGATCCACGTGCGTATACTTCGGATCCGCCACCGTCAAAAGGAAACACATCTAGTGGGTTGACAGCGCCTCCTGTGAGATTCACAAGGGGGCTTCCCGCCCCCAAAGGAAGATCAACGGCCCCAAATTCGGAGAACTGTAGCGTGTCGAGTGCGTAGTTGACCTGAGTCGTTTCCCGCCCCCGATAGGAAGCAGAAAGGCTCAAACCGAAGTCTCTTCTCGGCCCGAATGCTCGAGAGAGCGTTCCGTTGACCAGGAAATCGTCGCCGAAGTCGTTTCCGCTCTCGCCGTACTCCACGCCTAAACTGGCAAACTTTTCCGGGCGATCAAGTGGAGACTTGGTCTCGATCTCTACCAGCCCTCCCGCCCCGTTCGTGTCGTCGCTCGGCAGGAGGGAAGTCTTGATCGTTACGGTATCAATGGCTTCGGTAAGTAATGTGCTCAAATCCGGCGAACGCCCTTCGCCAGTACCATCCAATAACCTGATTCCGTTCAGCTGCACCTGATTCAAGTCTGGCTCTAGGCCCCTTACGATAATGTTTCTTCCGTCTCCCGTGTCCCCGTCTGGAACGAAGGCAACGCCTGGAGCCCGCCGCAATGCCTCGGAGATCGTAGTACCGTTGAAGGCACCGAGTTGATCTGCGCTCAGGACAGTCATCGAATTTGGTGCAGTTCTCTCGATGTTGAGCGCCTGCGCGCGTGCTGACCGCTGACCGTACACGATGATTTCTTCGAGGCCCGATCCGCCCCTGAGTGTAATAACCTCACTCACTGGTAGCCCATCAACTGGAGCAATCGTCACTGACTCGTGTGCGTAGCCTAGAAAGGAAACACTCAACGTGTAACTGCCGGCCTCGATATTCGAAAACCGAAACTCACCTAGGTCGCCAGTACTTGTCCATTGACCGGTTTCTTCAATTGTGACCTTCGCACCTTTGAGGTTCACCCCAGTACGAGCGT
The DNA here is from genome assembly GCA_028277185.1 of Woeseiaceae bacterium. Lineage (GTDB taxonomy): Bacteria > Pseudomonadota > Gammaproteobacteria > Steroidobacterales > Woeseiaceae > UBA1847. Next base: position 2,613 of record JANQGQ010000037.1, on the reverse strand, counting down.
CTACTACGCGGCCCGTTACAACGCTCCTTAGACTCTCTTGTTCGTCGACCGCTACTTCCTGAGCACTCACCCCGCCTGCCAACACACCAGCCAGTACCGCAACCAACCCCGCCTTCTTCTTGGTATTCATTCCGTCCTCGTCTACTGTCGGATCGCTATCGATCGCAATATCGAGAACAAGCGCGTTCTTAAACGTCGGCGTTAACCCCGTGCCCGCGAGTAAGGCTTCAATCGCCTCGTCGAGCGTGTATTCCCCGGTCAACGCATTGGCCGTCCGATCCCGCACCCCCTCGAAGGGAAACAGCAGCGTCAGGTTCGCTTGTTCTGCGAATTGCGTTAGCGCAAGGTCCGCACGCTGCTGAGGGATATCGAACTCGATGGTCGTCTCGGGTGTCTGCTCATCGGCCATCGCCCGAATGGGTATCGTCAGCACCAACCCCATAAGGCCGATCGCGACGACACGCCAGATCCACTCAGCACGCGTTGTTTCTCGCGCGTACCGAGTAGACGACTCAGCCATTGTTTCGAGCGACATGAGGATGAAAAGACTTCGAACGAAAAACGGAACAACGTCACAGCGCTGTCAACAACACACGATCGTCACCAACCCGCTCGTGGTCGATATCCAGGTTTTCCCTCAGCGCCGCCAACATGCCGTCAATATCGCCGACACGGAACACGCCGGAGACACGTATCTGCTTTAGCTCTTCATCGACGATTGTGAATTCCACGGACGTATAGCGCTCTACTTCCGCAACCGTCTCCTCCAGTGACTCGCCGCTGAAGATCAGATTTCCCGTCCGCCAGGACAATCTGACTTCAATCTCTTCCTCGGATACCGGAGTCACCTCCGGTTCCGCCTGCCCGAGAAACACCTCTTCGCCGGCCGCGACAATCGGCGCAGTATCCGGCAGCACAACAGGACGGGGCATGCTATCGCTGACGGCGGTTGCCGCCTGCAGCCCCAAACGAACCTGACCTTCGGTCACCACCAGCTCGATGTGCCGATCGTCGGTTATCTCAACATTGAAGGCCGTGCCCACGGCTTGCACGATGTTGCCCGCCGCAATCACGCTCAGGGGACGGTTGGGGTCTTCGGCCACCTGTACATGCACCTCGCCCGCTTCCAGGACCAGCAGCCGATATCTGGCGCCGTAGCGCACGCGAATCCGGCTATCGGTGTTCAATACCAGCTCGGTGCCATCGGCGAGCGCCACTGTCGCGTGTTCCCCAATGGCGGTCTCATAGACGCTCTCGCCGCGGGTCTGAACCAACATCTCGTCGACCACCGTCGTCGGGGTATCGGAAACGCCGACCCACGCCACAGCAACGGCCAGCATCAGCGCGGCCGCTGCCGCATACCGCGGCCAGCGGCGCCGGCGGACGACACCCAACTCCTCGGGAAACAGGGTCGACAAACGGCTGAGCGTGTCCATCTTGTCCCACAGCCGGGCCATCTTGAGCAACACGGCCTGGTTCTCCGGGCTGGCCGCCATCCAGGCTTGCAGCTCCGACGTCTCCGCTTCCGTCAGCCCCTCGTCCAGGCGCTCGATCCAGAGACTCGCCTCATCGTATTGCCGCTCGTTGGACGGCAGTTCGTAGATATTGCTCATCGTTCCGTATCCTGCATTGAGACCGCACCGGCCGGACGCATCGGCTCCGACCCTTGCCGTTCCCCGCGTTGTTTCTCTTTCTCGATCTGCTCCATGAAGTAGGTGCAGCGCTTCATGCCCCGGGCGATTTGCGTTTGCACGGTGTTTTCCGTAAGCCCCATGATCTGGGCGATCTCTCGGCGCGAGTAGCCGTACACCTTTTTCAGCACGAACGCACGCCGGCACTGCACGGGCAGGTGCCGCACCGCCTCGCAAAACAGCGCGAACTCCTCGTTGCTGGCCACCTCGTCGAAGGTCTCGTCGAGCAAGGCATCCCGTCCCGGCTGCGGCGCCTCATCGTCGTCCTCGAGGTGCACCGAGAGCCGCGTCTCAGCGCGTTTGACATGGTCCAGAGCCAGGTGCCGTGCGGTTTTCAGCAAGAACGACCGCGGCGTGTTGATGGTCGTCTTTCGCTCGGTCTGGCAGGCGCGCACGTAGGTCTCCTGGACGATGTCCTCGACCTCCTTCGGCGGCACGATCCCCGACACCGAGCGGGCCAGCGCACCCCGCAGTGATAGAAAGGTTGTGTAGAAGCTGTCTTTGCCTGCCATGCGCCCCGTTGCAGCGGTTTTCTGCCAGTCCAATAGTAATGGACGAACCAGTGCGCGTTTCGGGTGACAAGATCGCGGAAGTTTCCGCCGGTCAGTTCAGGCTGCAAACAGCGATTGGACGCGGCCGCGACAAACCTTGCGAAGCTCATCCGATACGTCGGCATTGTCCAGCCGCTCAAGCAAAGTCCGGCGCCTGACCATATCGTGCCGGACCAGCACCTGTACGAATTCGAGATCTTTGATCCGTCCAGCGATCAACTTGGAAACCGCCAGATCATGCACCTCGAGGCAGAGTCCCGTGATCCCATTGGTGTTTTCGTTGTTGATCGGGATCAATCGGTCTTGCCAGCCCTCAGGCAGCACGGCCGTCTCAGTGCCCACCCCTTGCGCGTAGTAACCGTGCAGTTCGT
>JANQGQ010000014.1 GCA_028277185.1 Woeseiaceae bacterium | reverse complement strand
CAGGCCCATCGGCGCGAGCATGGCGGCCGAGCATCGGTTCGTGGCGATCAGCGTCCAGTGCCGGTCCAGCGCGACCGCGGGATACGGATCGTGCCGTTCGAGCGTCCAGTCGAGCGCGGCGCGCACGGGCGCCATATCCCGGTCGTCGAGGCTGCGGGCGACATACGCGTTGGCGAATCCGGCCGCGGTGAGCAGGCGGTTGCGCTTGGCGCGCGGCACGTTGAGGGTCTCGGACAGCGCCAACACCATCGGCCGGCTCGGCCGGGCACGCCCCGTTTCGAGGAACGAGATGTGCCGCGCGGATACGTTGGCAGCAATGCCGAGTTCGAGCTGACTCATGCGGCGCGCATTGCGCCAGGACTTGAGCAGGGTGCCGAATGCTTCTGCCATGGCCCGATCCCCGGTTCGCCAAAAGCGGAATTTTAGTCGATTCGGGAGCGATGTCGCTTACCTCGGAGGTAATTGCGGCACCTACGCCGGTGCGCGATGCTCGTCGACAGACCACCGGAGGAGCCATCATGTCTGTCGATACCCGAATTCGCTGGCTGAAGCTTGCAGCGGCGATCACCGTCGCCGTCGGGCTGCTGATTGCCGTCGCCGCGGTTCCCGCGCTGGCCGCGCCCACGGAGATGCTCGTGAAGCTCGTCGTTCCCGGCGCCGAAGCCGTACATCCGCTCGGTACGCCGACCGCGCGCACGCTGGCGGCCATCAGCGGCGGCGTGCTCGTGGGTTGGGCCGTGTTGCTGTGGATGATTGCCGACAGCCTCTTCGCCACGCACCCGCGGCTCGTGAGCCGTTTCGTCGTTGCCAGCATCGGCTCCTGGTTCCTCGTCGACAGCGCGATGTCGGTCGCCGCCGGCGCCTGGCCGAATGCGCTCCTGAACTGTAGTTTCCTCGTGCTGTTCCTGCCGCCGGTGCTCGGCATGTCGGCATCGGCCGTGCAGGCCGAAGGCAGATGAACGCACTCAACGACACCATGCATCGCGTGCTGGCAGCCGACGTCGTGGCGCTCCTCTGCCTGGGCGTCGCGACCGCGGCGCGGTGGCTGCTGCCGTCCCGCGATACCTGACATTTCTGTCATCTGTACTTGCCACTACTGATATCCCTCGACCGTTTTGCGATCCTGCCTGCAATTCGATTCGCTTTACTTCCGGCGACTACCGCCGTCGCGAAAACAAGGTCGGAAAACAAGGTCGATAGAGGGTCGCGGGCGATAGCAGCGCCTGCTGCAGCGGTCCTTTGCACGGTCTCCGGCCGCTACAAGACGCACTGCGTCAAAGGATGGCCGTCATGGCAAGCCCGCGGATCGAATCCGGCGCCGACGCCGGGAAGCTCGTATCGATGCTGTATCGCAGCAAAGCCACCGTGCCCTTCCGGGGCGCCGACCTGGCCGATCTCGCCACCGGCGCGGCGGAACGCAATCGCGTACGCAAGGTGACGGGCGCGCTGTTTCACGACGACGGCCGCTTTCTGCAATGGATCGAAGGTCCGCGGGAATCCGTCCGCGAACTCTTCACCGAGATCTGCCGCGACTCGCGGCATACCGATATCGACGTCGTGTCGTTCGGTTCCGCGGGCCACCGGCTGTTCGCCGACTGGAACCTGCGGCTGTACCGGCAGGGACAGACGGTACCTGAGCTGCTGAGCGGCGCGGCGAGGACGCTGCGCTATGCCGGCGGTCCGGAAGCAGTGTCCGCCATGGCGCTCGAGCTGGCCGACGGCGATTCGACGGGTTTCCTGGCGGCGCTGGAAGCCATGGACGGGGACGTCGCGGAGAGCGTCGCGCTCTGCGAACTGCTGATGGGCCGCTACGCGCGTCTGCGGGCGGACGACGCCGTGAACGACGCCGGCCTGGCAATCGGCCTCGCGCTGATTCAGGGTGCGTTCCGGCGCCATTCCATCCACGTCCGCGACTACCCGTCGACGGAACGCGGCAAAGCACTGTTTGTCGCTCCGGTTCCCGGCGAGCCGCACATTCTCGGTGCGGTACTGGCTTCGACGGCACTCCGCAACGACGGCTTCCCGGTGCACTACGAGCTGCCCCTCGACTGCCGCGAGCTGGGTAGTCTGATCGGGCGGCAAGCCTGCCAGGGGGTCGTGCTTGCGTCGAGCGGCGTGTGCGCGCGACCGGAGCGGCTCGACACCATTCGCGCCGCGGCGGAAACTGTTCGCCGCGCCGCGCCGGGGGTACGTCTCGCGCTGTACGGTCGGGTTGAGCACCCTGACGAAGCGGCGCTCAGGATGACCGGGGTCAACGCGATTTGCCGGTCGACGATCCAGCTATCCAGCTACTTCGATTGCAGCGCCAGGCGGATTCACTAGCCTCCCGGCGGGACGTCGCCGAGCATTTCTTCGCCGGTACCGGGCGCATCCGGCTCGGTCGCGTCGCGCTCGACGCGATCGATCTTCACGAGGACACCGAAGCGCGGATGATCGAAATATCGCAGATCGCCGCTCTTGAAGATGCGGTCCTCGTTGATGCGGTAATAGACCTTCGGCTCGTCGGTAAAGCCGGGTAGCGGATCGACGGCCGGCGGCAACCGGGCTCCCGCGTCGAACAGGGGGTCGGTCCTCGCTGCGTCCAGGCGCGCGTCCGGCGGACCCGGCTCGGCCAGTTGCTCGAGTTCCACGGCCAGATGCAGGAATCGGCTCAGGTACAGCTCGAAGCTGCCGTCGAGCCCCGGGGCGGGTGCGGTGAGCGTGGCAAGCGGGATCGGTTCCGACTCTCCGAAGGCCGTCAGGCGCTGCCGCCAGCCGAAGTGCAGGATCGGCTCGTACGCGTCCAGCCGCTCGAGTCTGTCGAGCGTCTCGCCCATCGTGAGTTCGCTGCCCGGCATGATGCTGTAGCCGGGGCCCGGTTCGTCCAGGGCTTGCTCCAAAGTACCGTCCGGGTTTGCGGTCTCGTCCTGCGAGGGGGCATCCGGGTCTTCGCTTCCGTCGGGGAGGGCAGGCGTTGGATCCTCAGCTTCGTCCGGCGTTTCGGCAGCGCCGCCGAGGCCGGCCACGTCGCCGAACTCCGGTATCCCGGTCTCGGGAAGCGGCTCCTGGGGCGGTGGGTCGGGCGGAAACAGCTCGGTCCCCCGATATACGCCGTCGGCGTAGCGGAACACGATGACCTCGACCGCGTACTCGCGAAGCTCGGGCGGTGTTTCGGTGGATTCCTGAGCCTTCGCGGTACCGGGGGCGATGCCGGCAACGAGGCTTAAGAATCCGGCGAGGAGCAGTCTGGCTTCAGGCATTTTTCGGCGTCAGTCTATCGATGAGCTGGTCGACAAAAGCGAATCTGGCCGCCGCATCGGGCATGTCCGCCGCGAAACCGAGACGGTGCGAGCCCTTCAGGCTGTACGTGCGGCTGTCGCCCTGCACCAATTGAATCAGTGCCAGCGGATCAATGGAAGCCGTCTCGCCGAATACGACGTAGCCACCGGCGTCCGCGGCATCGATTTTGCCGATCCCGAGGCGCTGGGCGCGCTGCTTCAGCGCGGTGATTTTCAGAAGGTTGTCCGCGGCCTCCGGAAGCAGACCGAAGCGGTCGATGAGTTCGATCCGGATATCGTCGAGTTCGTCTGACGACGCGGTGCCCGACACGCGTTTGTATAGCATGAGCCTGAGATGCACGTCCGGAACGTAGTCGTCCGGCAAGAGCGCCGGAACGTGCAGATTGAGCTCGACTCCGTCATTGAGGGCGCGGTCGAGATCGGGTTCTTCGCCGGCGCGGAGCGACTCGACGGCGCGGCCCAGAAGCTCTGTGTAGAGCGAGAAACCGATCTCCTGAATCTGCCCGCTCTGCTCGTCGCCGAGGAGCTCGCCGGCGCCGCGAATCTCCAGGTCGTGCGTGGCCAGCGTGAAGCCGGCGCCGAGGTCTTCCAGCGAGTCGATCGCTTCCAGACGCTTGACCGCATCCCCGGTCATTGCCGCCTTTGGCGGCGCGATCAGGTAAGCGTAGGCCCGGTGATGCGAGCGGCCCACGCGTCCGCGCAGCTGGTGTAGCTGCGCAAGACCGAAGCGGTCGGCCCGGTTGATGACGATCGTATTTGCGGTCGGTACGTCGATGCCCGATTCGACGATTGTGGTGCACAGCAGCAGATTGAAGCGCCGGTGATAGAAGTCGGCCATCACCTGCTCGAGCTCGCGTTCCGGCATTTGTCCATGGCCAATGCGAAGCTCGGCCTCCGGCACCAGCTTCTCGAGCCGTCCCGCGATCTTGCCGATGTCCTCGACGCGGTTGTGGACGAAGTAGATCTGGCCGCCGCGCTTGATTTCGCGCAAGGATGCTTCCCGGATGAGGACGTCGTTCCACTCGCTGACGAAGGTCTTGACGGCAAGCCGCTCGGCCGGCGGGGTCGCGATCAGCGACATTTCCCGCAAGCCCCCAAGCGCCATGTTCAGCGTTCGTGGAATCGGCGTCGCGGTAAGCGTCAGCACGTCGATTCGGCTGCGCAAGGAGCGTATTGTCTCCTTGTGGCGAACCCCGAAACGATGCTCCTCGTCGACGATGACGAGCCCGACATCCTTGAAGTCGCGGGTATGCTGCAGCAGCCGGTGCGTTCCGATGACGATGTCGACGCCGCCGGCCCGCATGCCGTCGACGATCGATTTGATCTCCCGGGCGGACTGAAAGCGCGAGAGTACTTCGACGCGGACGGGCCAGTCCGCGAAACGGTCGCGGAAGTTCTGTCCGTGCTGCTGTGCCAGCAGCGTCGTCGGGACGAGTATCGCGACCTGCTTACCGCCGTGGACCGCGGCGAAACTTGCGCGGAGCGCGACTTCGGTTTTGCCGAAACCGACGTCGCCGCAGACGACGCGGTCCATCGGCTGATCCGAGCGCAGATCGGCCAGCACGTCGTCGATCGTCTGCGCCTGATCCTCCGTGAGTTCGAACGGGAAGCCCTCCTCGAACGCGCGATAATCCGCTTCGCTCCACGCGAAGCTGTGTCCGGGACGCGCCGCCCGTCGGGCGTAGACATCGAGCAGCTCGGCGGCCACGTCCCGGATCTTCTCGACCGCGCGGCGCCGGGCTTTCGCCCACTGGTCGCTGCCGAGCCGGTGCAGCGGCGCGGTTTCCGGCGAGGCGCCGGTGTAGCGCGATATCAGCTCGAGTGCGTGCACGGGGACGTAGAGCTTGTCGCCGTCGGCGTACTCCAGCTGCAGAAACTCCGCCGTTATGCCGCCGGTCGTCAGCGTGGTCAGTCCGAGGTAGCGGCCGACGCCGTATTCCGCGTGGACGACCGGCGACCCGGACTCGAGATCGCTGAGCTGGCGGATTATCGTCTCGGGATCCCGCTCGCTGTAGCGTCGGCGGCGCTTCTGCCGCACCCGCTCGCCGAATAGCTGCTGCTCGCTGATGATCGCAAGCGACGCGTCCTTGAGAATCACGCCGTTGTCGATCGGTGCAATCGCGACGCCGATACGAACGGCGCTGCCGAGGAAATCCCGCCAGCTCTCCACGCGGGCGAGGTCGAGGCCGCGCCCGCTCAGGAGCTCGTGGATCTGCTCGCGGCGCCCGGCGGAGTCCGTCGTGAACAGCACCCGGCCGTCGAAACGGTCGAGAAACGCGACGAGCTGCGCCGCGGCATCCTCGTAGCGGGCCTCGATGCGCAGTGCCGGCGGCATCTGTACGCCCAGGTTGTCGCCGGCAGCAAGCGTCCGGGAGGTGAAGCTGGCCGTTGGCCGCCACGCCAGGCTGGCGTGGATGTCGCGGCGGGAAAAGAAGGTCTCGGCCGCGGTGAGTATGGGCCGCTCCGGATCGAGCGAGGCGAGTTCGTAGCGCTCGTGGATTTCGCCGGCGGCCTGGTCCAGCATCGTGTCCAGCGCTTCGGGATGCAGCACCGGGCAGTCATCCGGAAGATAGTCGAGCAGGTTGGCCGTCGAGTCGAAGAACAGCGGCAGGTAGTACTCGATACCCCCATGGGCGATGCCCTCCGATACGTCGCGGTAGACCCTGGACCGGGCGGGCTGACCCTCGAAGCGTTCGCGGTAGCGGCCGCGAAACTGCTTGATCGACGCCGGGTCGAGGGGGACCTCCCGTGCGGGCAGAATGTCGAGGTGCCCGATGTTTTCCGCCGATAGCTGCGTCTCGGGCACGAAACGCCGCAGCGACTCGATCTCGTCACCGAAAAAGTCGATTCTGAGCGGAACGTCCGCTCCCATCGGAAAGACGTCGATCAGTGAGCCGCGGACCGCGAGTTCGCCGTGTTCGCTTACCTGGGGAACGCGGACGTAGCCCGCGGCGGTCAGCCGCTCCACGAATTCTTCGCGGTCGAGGGTGTCGCCGACTGCAAGCTTCAGGGAGTGTCGGTCGACGTAGGCACGGGGCGGGAGGCGCTGCAGCAAGGCCGGTGCCGAGGCGACGACCACACCGCGTTCGAGCGACTCCAGCGCCCGGAGAACGCGGAGGCGCTCGGAGATGATGTCCTGATGCGGGGAGAAACTGTCCCAGGGCAGCGTCTCCCACTCCACGAAGTGCAGTACGTCGACGCCGTCGCCCGCGAAAAACCGGATTTCGGCCTCGAGCTGGTCGGCGTGGCGGGGATCTTCCGCGAGTACGAGAAGCAGCGTATCGAGACGCGCGGCGAGTTCCGCGGCAAGCAGCGCGGTGCCGGCGCCCACGAGCTGGCCGTAGGCGATGCTGCGGCCGGTGCGAAGCTCGCCGGCGGTATCCTTGAGAACTCTTTGCTGGCTCACGGCGGCTCACGCCCGGAAAGGAAACGGCGCGGATTATTGCACAGGCCCGCGCGTTACGGCGCTGCCAAAACGACGACGCCCGGGCAGGCCCGGGCGTCGTCTCTGGAATCGTTGCTTCGACCGACGCGCTAGCGCCTGACCACCGTGTGGATGACGAGGTCGTACTCGAAGTAGACGATGAAGCCGGGATACTCCCATCGGGAGATCGGCGGCTCGCCGACCGCGGCGACCTTGTTGACCGGCGCACCGAAACGCGCTTCTACGCTGGCTTCCGACATGCCGCGGGTCGGCCGGCTGTCGTCCGCTGCGCTGGCGCCGCCCGGGATTTGCGTCTGCTGTGCCATGGCGACGCCGCAAAGGCTCAGCAATACGAGGCTCAGGACAGGCAAGTGGCGCTTCATAAGGCAACTCCTCGAGGAACGGGCCAGACTATAGCATTTCCGGATTCAGGGAAAACCGACTGAATTCACGGCGTTAGCTCGGTAAGGCCTATGATCCGCCGGCCCTCGCCCGTATTCTGTGACCTGGATCACGTCGCGGGTATTCCCGTCTGCGGGGGCGCTCCGGGCGTGCCTTATGGTTTAATGCGCGCCACGTATGCTGGCTCCCGTCGAACTGTTCATTGGCCTGCGCTACCTGCGGGCAAAGCGGCGCACGCGCTTCGTGTCGTTCATTACGTTGATTTCCCTGCTCGGCATTACGCTCGGCGTTGCCGCGCTGATCGTGATCCTGTCCGTCATGAACGGTTTCGAAGGCGAGTTGCGCGAGCGCCTGTTGAGTATGTCGGCACACGGCTCGGTCGGCGCCGAGAGCGGCCGCATCGAAGACTGGGCGGAACTGGCCCGGCAGGTCGAAGCCGATTCCGGCGTCGTCGCCGCTGCGCCGCTCGTGCAGCTCGAAGGGATGCTCGAGGGCGATCGGGGCCTGACCGCGGTGCTCGTCAACGGCATCGATCCGGTAAGCGAGGCCCGTCTCGGCGACGGCATGCTGAATCTCGTCGAGGGCTCACTGGCCGAGCTCAGCGCGGGCTCGCGAGCCATCGTCGTCGGTCGTCTGTTGGCCTTCGAGGCCGGCGTCGCGCCCGGCGACGGCGTTACGCTCCTGATCCCGAGGCCCGTGGGCGACGGCACGATGCGACCGGTGCTCGAACGTTTCGTGGTTGGCGGCATCTTCGAAGCCGGGATTCAGGATCACGATGCCCGGCTCGCGCTCGTTCACTATGCCGATGCAGCGGCGGTCCTGGAATTCGGCGATGCCGTCACCGCCGTGCGGTTTCGGGCGGCGGACGTCATGCAGGCCCCGGCGATCGCGGCGCGCCTCGAGGAGGGCATCGATGACGTCGTTGCCAGCGACTGGACGGTCGAGAACGCCAGCTACTTCCGCGCGATTCGCCTCGAAAAGATGATGATGTCGCTGATCCTGTCGCTGATCATCGGCGTCGCCGCGTTCAACATCGTGGCAAGCCTCGTGATGGTCGTTACTGACAAGACCGGCGACATCGCCGTGCTGCGTACGCTCGGCATGGGCCCGGGCGACGTCGTCAAGGTGTTTTTCGTGCAGGGGGCCGTGATCGGCTGGGCCGGCGTCCTGATCGGGGTTCTGCTCGGCGTCGTACTGGCTATCTACGTGCCCGTCATCGCGCCCGTGCTCGAGCGCTTGCTCGGTTTTCAGATCATGCCCGGCGACGTCTATTACGTGACGAGGATTCCGTCCGTTCTGAACTGGGGACACGTTGCGGTCATTGCGGCATCGGCTTTCGCCCTGACGTCCCTGGCCACGCTGTATCCGGCCCGGCGTGCGGCCATGATCAACCCTTCGGTCGCGCTGCGCTACGAGTGACGGATCGAGTGGGCCGCTGGTACGAAGTCTGGATTGGACGCCGCTACGTGCGGTCGCGAAGCAACAACAGCTTCGTGTCGCTGATCTCGTTGATTTCGATGGCGGGTATCGCGATCGCGGTCAGCGTCCTGATCGTCGTGTTGTCGGTCGTGAACGGGTTCGAGCGGGAACTCAAGGATCGTCTGCTGACGATGACGGCGCATGCCAGCATCGAGGGGGTGGACGGCGTGCTCGAGGATTGGGAGTCGCTGGTTGCGGCGGCGCCCGCGAATCCGCGCGTCGCGTCCGCGGCCCCGTTCCTCGACGGTCAGGCGCTCATGATCTTCGACGAAGCCCTGAGCGGCGTCGAACTGCGTGGGGTCGATCCGGTCGCGGAGTCCCGGGTGTCCGGCGTCGGCGGCGTCTTCACAGACGGCGCGCTGACGGATCTCGAGGCGGGAGGTTTCCGGATCGCGCTGGGCAGCGAGCTGGCCGGGGCACTCGGCGTTGCCGTCGGTGACAAGGTGACGATTACGCTGGCCGACGGCGTTGTCACGCCGGTCGGGCTGGTACCCCGCACGAAGCGGTTTACCGTGTCGGGCATCTATCGCGTCGGCATGTACGAATTCGATCGCCGGCTTGCGTTCATTCACATTGCCGACGCACAGCGGCTCTATCGCCAGCGCGGCAGCGTGTCGGGCGTACGGCTTGCCGTTACGGAAGTGTTCGAGGCACCGGTCATCGTCCGAGAAGTCGCGCGGGCCAGCGGGCGGCTGGTACTCGTGATGGACTGGACGCGGCGGCACGTGAACCTGTTCCGTTCCATTCAGATCACGAAGTCGATTCTGTTCGTGATTCTGCTGATGGTGATCGCCGTCGCCGCGTTCAACATCGTGTCGACGCTCGTCATGGTAGTAAAGGACAAGCAGGGCGATATCGCAATCCTGCGGACGATCGGGGCAAGCCCCGCAAGCGTGCTCAAGGTCTTCGTTACCCAGGGTAGCATCATCGGTGTCATCGGCACGGCGCTGGGCGTGCTCGCCGGGGTCCTGCTTGCCGTGAATCTCGAAACCGTCGTGAGCTTTCTCGAAGCCGCGTTCGGCATCAAGTTCCTCGCGGCTGACGTGTATTTCATCAGCGACCTGCCGTCGGAGCTGCGCATGGACGACGTCCTGAGAATCGCGGGCATAGCCCTGTTGCTGTCGCTCGTTTCAACCATTTATCCGGCATGGATGGCGGCGCGAACGGCGCCGGCCGAGGCTTTGCGCTATGAGTGAGAGTATTGGTATTGGTGCCGTTCGCGAGGGCA
>JANQGQ010000017.1 GCA_028277185.1 Woeseiaceae bacterium | reverse complement strand
TGCGAGTCTGCTATGCCTTACTACGACAACAAGCGGCGTTTAATCCCGATCTGCGCAATAGGGCTTGCGCTGCAACATAGAATCTTTATTCCCGCTACAGAGCACCCGGACGACAAGGCCGGCTTGCTACGGCGGCCGACCTGAGGGGAGGCCAAACTCGTGCTTGCGGCGGTGTCTCGGGATAGCGGGTGGGCGAGTGTCCCTGGCGGGAATAAAGCGGACCGCAGGGAGCCATCCCGCCAGGGACACTCGCCCACCCGCTATCCTTGCGCATCAACCAGACCTTGCGCATCAACCAGACCGCTTCTTCCTGGATTTCTTCTCCCGAGGGTAGTGCATGAGCCGAGTCCCGCTGGCCCGGTCGTGCCATGTCATCTTGTCCTTGTCCACGAGCTGCCAGAAGAAACCGAGACCGAACGGCAGCAGCGAAACGATGCCGACAGCGAAGCGGATGCTTGCCTGCCATGGGTTCGGGACGCGGCCACTGGCGTCTTCGAGTTGCAGGCCCCACGACTGCATACCCAGTGTCCGGCCGCGGGTGGACCAGAAGCCCAGGAAGAACAGGTAGACGACGAGTACGAGACTCGCGTTGTACGCGGCGCTGCCCTCGACGGCCTCGCCCTCGCGCAGAGCAATGAAGGGCACCGTCGCGAGAAACAGCAGCGCAAGAATCAGGAGACTGTCGTAGAGCATCGCGGCGAAGCGGCGCCGCAAGCTTGCAGGGCGTTTATCGGGCATGCGAATCGGGTCTGTCGTAGTCAGGGACGGCCGCAGCCTGAGCCGCGGCCCGCCGACGGTAGTCGCGGCCGAGCCAAATCGCAAGCACGGCCCAGACCGCGGCGAACGGCACCATCAGAAGCGACACGCCGGTGAGCCCGAGACCGACGCCGACCTTGAGAAGCTGGATCGCCCAGGTCCCGAGCAGATCGCCGCCGCGGTAGACGGCGGTATCGATGAAGTTCTTGACCTTGTACTTGTCTTCCGCGGACACGACCGAGTACAGCATGTCCGAGGTCGGCTTACTGAAAGCAAATCCGAGTGCGCGGCGGACGACCGTCAGTACCGCGACGACGAGCAGGACCGGATCGGCGGCGAGGATGGCGAAGCCAACGATCGAAACGATGGGCATCAGAGCAAGCGACACGCCGATACCGAAGCGGCTGACCACGTGCTTGACGGCGAAAGCCTGGCCCAGGGCGGCGAGCACGTTCTGAGCGATGTTGACGTTCGAGAAGAACTGCGTGCGACTGTCCGTATCGGGTATCGCCGTTTCGACGAGGTCCGCCGTAAACATGTAAAGCGCGGTGCCGAGCAGGCTGGCGATTATTGAGCAGATCGCAATAGCCGTGAAGTAGGGCGACTTTGCTACGTGCGTCATCCCGCTGAATGCGCTGCCGCCGAACGCGGCGTGACTCGCCGCGGTCTCGTCGCGGTCGGCGACGTGCTGCTGCTCTACCCAGTTCCTGAGTTTGCCGATGCAGACGACGGCGATCACGAGTAGCAGCGCCGATATCGGAAACAGGGACGTAAAGCCGACTTCGGTGACGACGACGCTCGTAAACACGCCGCCGAGGATGGCACCGATACTGCCGCCCGCCGTTATGAGACCGAACAGCCGGCGGCCCTGCTCGCGGGTCCAGATGTCCGCCATGAAACTCCAGAAGACGGACACCACGAACAGGTTGAACACCGAGAGCCAGACGAAAAAGATCCGGCCCAGCCAGACGTATTCGAGCTGGTTTTTCAAGGCCCAGCCGAACAAGCCCCAGAAGATCAGGATGTTCGAGATGAAGAACAGGTAGACCCAGGGCAGGAACTGGCGGCGCGCGAAGCGGGAAGCTACCCAGCCGAAAACCGACGTGCCGATGAGCATGGCAACGAAAGTGCCGGTAAACAGCAGAGGGATCGTATTCGGGCCGCTGCCGACGGCCATCGCCTCACGAACCGGGCGCAGGATGTAATAGCTGGAGAGTACGCAGAAGAAATACGTGAACGACCATACGACGGCCACGTACTCGCCGGGGCGGGGTCCCAGGACGACGCTGACTACGGACGGTCTCGGCTCGCTGACTCGGGACTCCATCGCGGCATAGTAGGGTTTGTCGCCTTTGGCTTCCAGCGCATACCGGCCGTCGCCCGCGGATTTGCTGGTATGATGCCGGCCTTGGGAACCAGGCACGGACCACTATTGAACGACTCCGGGAAATCAGCCCCCCGTGACCCCAGGATCATCCCGCGCCCGGAGCACACGATCTCGCGCGACGAGATCTCCAAGAGTGCCCTCAAGGTGCTCTACAGACTGCACAAGTCGGGATATCAGGCGTTTCTCGTCGGGGGCTCGATCCGCGATGCGCTGATCGGGCTGCACCCAAAGGACTTCGATGTCGCCACCGACGCGACGCCGGACGAAGTCAAGGCGCTGTTCGGCAACTGTCGCCTGATCGGCCGCCGCTTTCGTCTCGCGCACGTTCGGTTCGGTCGCGAGATCATCGAGGTGGCAACGTTTCGCGCATCGGCTTCCACGAACGACGCCGATGCGGAACTCGACGACGAGGGGCGGATTCTGCGCGACAACGTCTACGGTCGTATCGACGAGGACGTATGGCGGCGCGATTTCACCTGCAACGCGCTCTACTACAACATTGCCGATTTCAGTATCTGGGACTACGCCGGCGGCGTCGAGGACATCGCCAGGCGCGAGCTCAGGCTGATCGGCGATCCCGGGACCCGACTCCGCGAGGACCCGGTGCGTATGCTGCGCGCCGTCCGCTTCGCTGCGAAGCTCGGCTTCCATATCGAACCGGCTCTTGCTCGTTCGATTCGGGAAAACGCTGCGCTGCTCGCGAACGTTCCGGCCGCGCGGCTGTTCGACGAGTTTCTGAAGCTTTTCCAGGCGGGGTTTGCCGAGCAGACGTTCGAGCTGCTGCGCGAGTACCGCTTGTTCGGCGAGATGTTTCCGGCGACCGAGGCCGAGATCGAGGCAGATCCCGGATTCATCCCGTTCATACTCGCGGCGCTGCGCAACACCGACCGGCGGGTAGGCGCGGGCAAGTCGGTGACGCCGATGTTTCTGCTGGGTGTCTTTCTCTGGGCGCCGACCCGGCGGCTTGCGGCGGAGCTCCGCGCCGAGGAGAAGATGTCCGAGTCGCAATCCCTGAGCCTCGCGTCCTATCAGCTCGTCGCCGGGCAGCAGAGACGGGTTGCGATTCCGCGGCGGTTTACGGTCCCCATGCGTGAGATGCTCGCGCTGCAGCCCCGTTTCACGGTCACGCGCGGCAAGCGGGCGCTGGCGTTTCTGGAGCACCGGCGCTTCCGGGCCGCCTACGACTTCATGGTGCTGCTGACGGAAGTCGGGCAGTTCGACGAACAGCTCATGGGCTTCTGGACGGACGTTCAGTGCCAGTCGCGTGAGGACCGGATCGCGAGCTTCCAGCTGCACCAGAAGCCGCGCTCAAACCGCCGCCGGCGCCGGCGGCGGCGAAAGGGGGCCCGGTCGGAGGACACTTCGTGAGCGCCGGGAAGGCTGTCTGGCAGCCGGTCTGTATCGGTCTCGGCAGCAATCTTTCGAGTCCCAACCTTCGTCTCCGCGAGGCCGTAGACGCGTTGGCAGCCGATGAGGCGGTACGCCTCTATGCGGTTTCGGGCGTTTACCGATCCGAGCCGCTCGGCGGCGTGGAGCAGCCCGATTTTCTCAACGCGGCGCTTCGCGTCATGACCCGTCACGAGCCGCACGCGCTGCTCGATGCACTCAAGGCCATCGAGTCGGATATGGGCCGGGACCCCGGCACGCGCCGCTGGGGGCCGCGTGTAATCGATCTCGACCTGCTGGTGTACGGCGGCCTCGCGATCGACGACGGCAGTTTGACGCTGCCGCATCCCGGCATCGCGGAGCGAAATTTTGTATTGTTGCCACTGCGCGAAATTGCACCGGATTTCGTCGTGCCCGGACTGGGGCGGGTCGGTTGCCTGCCCGTGCCGGAGGAGCCGGTGATCGCTCGCGTAGGGGATACGCTCTCGGGAACGGACTGTTGAACGCAAAGAAGCCGCGCTTCGTAGTCGTCGAGGGGCCCATCGGTGCGGGCAAGACCGCGCTGGCAGGGCGGCTTGCCGGGAGCCTGTCGGCCGAGCTCGTGCTCGAGGACGTCGCCGGGAACCCTTTCCTCGAGCGCTTCTATCGTGACGGCCGGGCCGCCGCGCTGCCGGCGCAGATGTTCTTCCTGTTCGCGCGCGCGCGCCAGCTCGAAGATCTTCGTCAGTCGAGTCTGTTCAACGACGTTCGCGTGGCTGACTACCTGTTCGCCAAGGACCGTCTGTTTGCCGAGCTCAATCTCGACGCGGACGAGCTCAGGCTCTACGAGCAGGTTGCCGACAAGCTGGACGTGGAGCCGCCGGCGCCGGACCTCGTGATCTACCTGCAGGCAAGCGTCGACAGCCTGCTGGAGCGCATCGCACGACGCGGCAATGCATTTGAGCGCTTTATCGATCGCCGCTACCTGGAACGCGTCGCTGAGGCTTACGCGCGGTTCTTTCACGCGTACAATGACGGTCCTCTGCTGATCGTCAATGCGTCGGCAATAGACCCGGTCCACAACGACGCCGACTATGAGCAGCTCTTTCGCCAGATCGAACGCACGACAGGTGGACGCCATTTCTTCAATCCGGTAGCGGCTGCGCTCGCCTGAACGACGGACGAATTCCCTATGTACACACAACTCGAGCAGCGGGGCATGCAGCGTCCGCCTGTCAACGTGTCGACGCTGGCGCGAATGAAGGCCGACGGCGAGAGCATTGCGTGCCTGACGGCCTACGACGCGAGTTTCGCGGTGCTCGTGGACGCGGCAGGCACCGATCTCGTCCTCGTTGGAGATTCGCTCGGCATGGTCATCCAGGGGCACGATACGACGGTCCCCGTGACCGTCGACGACATTGTGTATCACACCCGCGCGGTTGCCCGCGGGCTGCATCGTGCTTTCCTCGTAGCGGACATGCCGTTCATGAGCTACACCGATCCCGCCCAGGCGCTCGACAACGCCGTACGCCTGATGCAGGAGGGCGGTGCGATGATGGTGAAGCTCGAAGGCGGGGAGGGGCAGCTCGAGGTCGTGGAGCACCTTGCCCGGCACGACATCCCGGTGTGCGCGCACCTCGGGCTGAAGCCGCAGTCGGTACACAAGATCGGCGGTTTCAAGGTTCAGGGACGCGATGCAAAGCAGGCCGAAGAAATGACCACCGCCGCCGTCCGGCTTCAGGATGCGGGCGCCGACATCGTCCTGCTCGAATGCGTGCCCAACGAACTTGGCAGAACGGTCACGGAGCGGCTCGACGTTCCGGTGATCGGGATCGGCGCAGGTCCGGAAACCGACGGTCAGATCCTCGTCCTGTACGACATCCTCGACATCACGCAGGGCCGCACGCCGCGATTCGTGAGGAATTTTCAAAAGGACCACACGGCGCCGCTCGACGCGCTGGCAGCCTACGTTCAGGCGGTCAAGGATCGGTCCTATCCGGCGCCTGAACACTGCTTTTCCTGAACCGGGACCTGGAAGCAAAGTATGGAGATTCTCGACAGCCGGGAGGGGCTCAAGTCCCTCCTGCGCGACTGGCGGCATCACGACGAGCACATCGCCTTCGTTCCAACGATGGGCAATCTGCACAAGGGACACCTGGAGCTCGTGCGCCGGGCACGCGAACACGCCGAGCGCGTGGTCGTTTCGGTGTACGTCAATCCGACGCAGTTTGGCCCGGGTGAAGACTATGAGACCTACCCGCGGACGCTCGAGCGCGACACGCGGCTCCTGCGCACCGCCGGCGCGGACGCGCTCTTCGTACCGACCGACGAGACGATGTACCCGATGGGTCTGGCGCTGGCGACTGTCGTTTCGGTTCCGGGTCTGACCGAGAACTTTTGCGGAGCTTCGCGGCCGGGGCACTTTGACGGCGTCACGTCCGTGGTCGCGAGGTTGTTTTCGCTCGTCGCTCCGGACGTGGCGGTCTTCGGCCAGAAGGACTACCAGCAGCAGCTCGTTATCCGTCACATGGTGCGCGATCTGAGTCTTCCGCTACGAATCGTGACGGTGCCGACAGTGCGCGAGAAGGACGGTCTCGCACTGAGTTCGCGGAACAGCTACCTCGACGAGGCAGAGCGCAACATTGCGCCCGGTCTTCATCGTACGCTTGCCGCGACGGGCCGTCACTTGCAGGACGGTAAACGCGACTATCAGGCGCTCGAGCGCATTGGGCTCGAGGGGCTGGAGGCAGCCGGCTTCGTGCCGGAGTACTTCGCGATCCGGCGCGCGGAGAACCTCGAGATGCCGGATCGTGATTGCGATGAACTGGTCGTTCTTGCCGCCGCGCGGCTCGGCAAGGCGCGCCTGATCGACAACGTCGTCGTAACCGTCTAGAAGCGGTCTCAAAAACACGGCAAGGCCGCAGACGCCGCGACAATCTCCCCCGGCGACGAACTAGTTCAAGATCGCTTCTAACGCGAGACGGTGTTGCGGCCCTTGCGCTTGGCCCGGTACATCGCTTCGTCCGCCGCATGCAGCAGCGCATCGAGGGTGTTGTCGTTACCGAGTTCGGCGACGCCGATCGATGCCGTGACGTTCATGATTTCAGAACCGGACTCGTCGGGAATTGCGCCGTCCGCTACCGCGCCGCGGACGCGTTCGGCAATCAGTTCCGCCCTGTCGCAGTCGACACCCGGCAGCAGGACGGCGAACTCGTCACCGCCGTAACGAACGAGAATATCGCCGGGACGGAACTGCTTCCTCAACACCTCCGCTACCGTTGCCAGGACGCGGTCGCCGGCTATGTGGCCGTAGCGGTCGTTCAGTGCCTTGAAATTGTCGAGGTCGAGGAGGATCAGCGACAGGCTGTCGGCGTCCCGACGACTGCGTTCGATCTCGCGGGGGAAGGCGTCTTCCATCGTATGCCGGTTGCCGAGGCCGGTGAGGGCGTCAGTCGCGGCGTACAGCTCCGCCCGACGCAGCTCGCCGTAGCTGTCGGCGATCACGCGATTGTGGCTGCGGACCCGTTCGGAGAGCATCACGAGCAGGTTCTTGGCCAGGTCGTGCGATGCGTTGACCATTTTCCACAGAACGGACTGATGGATCACGAGAAGGTGCGTAGCGGTTCTTGCAACGACGAATGCCGATGGGTCGCGATCCTCGATTATCGACATCTCGCCGACACAGGCACCGGTCTCGAGCGTGGTCAGCGCCGGATGCTCGAGCCCCCCTACGTGAATGTCCAGTTCGCCCGAAAGGATGATGAAGACGTTCTCGTTCGGCGAGCCCGGCTCGAGCAGCAGCTGGCCCTCGGCCAGATCGCGGCGCGTACACTCCGCAAGCAGTCCGGCAACGTCATCGGCGCGCACGCCGCGAAACAGCTCGAGTCCTTCGAGCAGCGTGCGGCGGTAGTCCGAATTGAGAGCAAGCGGCTGGGCCACCGGTGTTCACCTTCAGGGTCCGCAATCGGCCAGTTTCGATTCTGCGGCCCCCGGTCGGCGAAAAAACATCGACTGTCCCACACTATTCAGGCCTCTTTCGCCTTTTCCGGCGGTTTCGCCTCAGCTTTGCCAAGGAGTTCCGCGCGCGCCTCGGCGAAGGTCGCGCGATCCTCGTCGCTGGGTTGCGGATAGCGGAGTCCGATGCTTTCGAGCGTCTCGACGATGATCTCCGCGACCCGGGCCCGCATGTACGGTTTGTCGTCGGCGGGGATCGCGTACCAGGGCGCCCAGGGCCTCGACGTCGCGTTGAGTGCTTCCTCGTACGCCCGCATGTAGTGATCCCAATAGCGCCGCTCGTAGACGTCCTGCCATTCGAATTTCCAGTTCTTGTCGGGATTGTCGATTCGCGCGAGGAAGCGGCGTTTCTGTTCGTTCTTGGATACGTTGAGCCAGAACTTGAGGATGACGGTGCCGTTGCGCGCGAGGTGTTCTTCCTGTTGCCGGATCGACGTCAGACGGTCGTGCCAGATCGTCTCGAGATCGATTTCGCCGGGTAGACGCTGCGACGCCAGGATCGACGGATGCACGCGGACGACGAGCACCTCTTCGTACTGGCTGCGATTGAATATCCCAATGCGGCCGCGTTCCGGAAGCGCGCGGGTCGTACGCCAGAGGAAGTCGTGGTCGAGTTCCAGGCTCGACGGCTTCTTAAAACTGAATACCTGGCAGCCGGACGGATTGATTCCCTGCAGCACGGCCCGGATCGTGCTGTCTTTTCCGGCGGCATCCATCGCCTGAAATACGAGCAGGACCGCATGCCGGTCGCCCGCGGCAAGCACCCGCTGCAGCTTGTTCAGACGCTGAGTCATCTCGCGGCGGTGCGAGCCCCGGTGCGAGTGACCGTTCGTCACCGGTTCGGTGCTCGCGGTCGCTATGGAAAAGCTGCCGTCGAAAGGGACGAGATAGCGGGATTCGGGAGCCTTGAACATGATGCGTTCCTCTGTGTGTCGTCTTCTTTTTAGTTTTCGTGTGTCGTTGCGGCGTGCTGCTCCAGCGCCCAGCCCACGTGCTCGCGAACGATCCCGCAGGCGTAGTCGCGCCGGCGCTCGAGAGCGGCGACGACGGCCGGGCTCGTTCGAGCGTTGCCGAGCGCAATCGCGATGTTGCCCAGCCAGCGGTCGTAGCCGATGCGTCGGATTGCGCTGCCTGCACTGCGTTCGAGCCAGGTCGCTTCGGTCCAGCCGAACAGTTCGACGAGATCGGCCGTCGCCAGGCCGTGCCGCGGTGTGAAGTCGTCCTCGGTCGACCGGCTCGCAAATTTGTTCCACGGGCAAAACAACTGGCAATCGTCGCAGCCATAAATGCGATTGCCGAGCGCTTTGCGGAATTCGACGGGAATCGCCTCGCGCGATTCGATCGTGAGATAGGAAATGCAGCGACGGGCGTCCAGTACGTAAGGCGCGACGATAGCCTGCGTCGGGCATACGTCCAGACAGCTCCGGCAGCTTCCGCAGTGATCGCCGACCGCCTCGTCGACCGGCAGAGGCAGGTCGGTGTACAGCTCGCCCAGGAAGAACCAGGAGCCCGCATCCCGGCTGATCAGGTTGGTGTGCTTGCCGATCCAGCCGAGTCCTGCCTTGGCGGCAAGCGGCTTCTCAAGTACGGGTGCGCTGTCGACGAAGGCCCGGAACCCGTAGCCGCTGACCCGCTCGCCGATCAGTTTCGCAAGCCGGGCCAGCCGGCTTCGCAACACCTTGTGATAGTCGCGGCCCAGCGCGTAGCGCGAGATGTAGGCCTGGCTCTCGTGCTCGAGTTTGTCGATCGCCTCCCGCTGCGGTGCCTTCAGGTAGTCCATCCGCACGGATATGACGCGCAGCGTTCCCGGGATGAGCTCCGCCGGGCGGCTGCGGCGCGTGCCGTGGCGCGACATGTACTCCATGCTGCCGTGGTACCGGCGGTCCAGCCACTCCTTGAGACGCTCCTCTGCCTTGTCGAGATCGATGTCGGCCACGCCAAGCGCCTGGAAACCGAGTTCATCGCTCATGTGAACGATCTCCTGCTTGAGCCTGGCAAAGTTCGGCGATTCGGGCATCGGCAACGCGGCTAAGTGACTGCTGGTCCAGACAGTATAATCCGCCGCATGCAGGCACTGCCGTCAGAAATCTACCCCGTAGAAGTGGTTCGCGACATCGACCGCTCGGCGATCGAGGATCACGGCATACCCGGCTACGAGCTCATGGTCCGGGCGGCCGCCGCGGCGCTGGACTGCGCGCGCCGGCGGTTTCCGGCGGCCAGGCGCTGGCAGTTCGTCGCGGGCCCGGGCAACAACGGCGGCGACGCATGGGCGATGGCGCGTCTCGCGCTGGCCGAAGGGCAGCCGGTCGACGTCGTCACCCTCGTCGATCCGGAGCGGCTCAGCGGCGATGCGGCGCGAGCCGCCGCGGACTACGTCGCCGCGGGGGGGCTTTATTCACGGTGGTCGGGAGCGCTCGATGCCGCAGCAGGTCTGATCGTCGACGGCCTTTTCGGCAGCGGCCTCGTGCGCGACGTGAGCGGTCCGTTCGCCGCGGCGATTGCCGCCATGAACGATCATCCCGGCACCGTCGTGGCGCTCGACATTCCGAGCGGTATTCACGGTGACACGGGCAGGGCGCTCGGGATTGCGGTGAGGGCCGGGCTCACGATGGCCTTCGTCGGCCTGAAGCCGGGCTATTTTCTCGCCGACGGCATCGATCACAGCGGCGATCTCCGGTTCGCGGATCTCGCCGTGCCCCCGGAATGCTATCCGACGGAACGAGCCTGCATGCGGCGGCTGGGCGCGGATGAGCGGCTGCCGTTGCCGGGCCGGCGCCGGCGCAATGCGCACAAGGGCGACTTCGGTCACGTCCTCGTCGTCGGCGGCAGTCCGGGCATGCCGGGAGCCGCTTTGCTTGCAGGCCGCGCGGCGCTGCGTGCCGGCGCCGGTCGGGTCACCGTTGCGACGCACCCCGGGCACGCTGCGATGCTAGTCGCCGCGTGTCCGGAGCTCATGGTACGGGGCGTCGCCGACGCCGGCGAACTGACTCCGCTGCTCGACGCCGCGACCGTCGTGGCGCTCGGACCGGGACTCGGCGGCGACGACTGGGCGGCGGCGATCTATGCGGCGGCCGCGGCGGCAGGGCAGCCGGCGGTATGGGATGCCGGCGCACTCACACGGCTTGCCGCCGCCGCGACGCCGCATGCCGACCGGATACTCACTCCGCACCCGGGCGAGGCGGGCGTCCTGTTGGCAAGCGATGCCGCGACGGTCCAGGGAGACCGGCTCGCGGCCTTGCGGGCGCTGACAGAGAAGTATCGGGACACGGTCGTGCTGAAAGGTGCGGCGACGCTCGTTGCGGCTCCCGGGTCGGTACCGTGGTTGTGTACGGCCGGCAATCCGGGCATGGCCAGTGCCGGCATGGGGGACGTACTGACCGGAGTGATTGCAGGTTTGCGCGCGCAGGGTGTGGAAACGGAGCTGGCTGCAGCGGTCGGCGCCGAGGTACATGCACGTGCAGGCGATCGCGCCGCACACGACGGCGAGCGCGGTCTCCTTGCCGGGGACGTAATCGACGCCGTGCGACAAGAGGTTAATGCTTGATTCAAATCGACCTGCCGACAGCGGAGGCGACGACGGAACTCGGCGCTCAGCTTGCCGCATCGCTGCCGCAGAACAGCGGACATGGCTGGACGGTGCTGCTCAAAGGGGAACTCGGGGCGGGGAAGTCGACGCTCGTGCGCGGCTTTCTCAAAGCGCTCGGCCACGAAGGGCCGGTACCCAGTCCGACGTACACGCTGGTCGAGCCGTACGAACTCGACGGGGGCAGGGTGTTCCACGTCGATCTGTACCGGATCGGCGGGGAGGACGAGCTCTGGTTTTTGGGCAGTGACGAGTTTGCGACGGGGCTCACGCTCGTGGAGTGGCCGGAGCGGGCGCCCGGGTTTGCGGCCTCGGGAGACCTCGAGATTGCGCTTCGTTACGCGACGCCGGGGCGGCACGCGGCCCTCGTGCCGCGGAGCGCGCGGGCGGATGTCTGGCTTGCAGCGCTCGGTGAGGCGATTGCGTCGGAGTCGCCCCCTTAACCAGAGCTGAAAACCCGTATTAGATAGTCTGTCTATCTCATTAATTTTGATGAAAAAAGCATTGGCTTTTTGACATTTTCTCGTATACTCGCCGAACGAGGGTTGGGACGAGCGACGACGAGAGCGACATCGGGATGATCGAGAGAATCGGGCTTCTGCTTGGACTCATGGCGCTGGCGCTCGCGGCCGAAGCGCGCACTACTGTCGAAAACGTGCGTATCTGGTCGGAAGACGAGCGGACCCGCGTGGTTCTCGATCTCGATCGGGCTGTCGCGCACAACATCTTCACGCTTCGCGGCCCCGACCGCATCGTGATCGATCTCAAGGACAGCCGCATGAGCCAGGCCTTGAAGTCCTTGCCCGCGGGTACCGGCAGCGTGCGCAGCATTCGCAGCGGCGTCCGCGCCAACGGTCAGCTGCGCGTGGTTCTCGACCTGCGGCAAGCCGTGCGCTCGCGGAGTTTCACGACCGGACCCAACGAGCGCTACGGCGATCGTATCGTCATCGATCTGCACAGAAGCGGGGCGCCGAAAACCGTCAAGCGCGCAGCGGATGCCCGCGTGGCCGGTCGCGATATCGTCATAGCGATCGACCCGGGACACGGCGGCAGAGATCCCGGCGCGATCGGTAAGGGGCGCACCCAGGAAAAGCACGTAGTTCTCGCGATCTCGAAGGCGCTTGCGGAACGGGTTAACGCGGAGCCCGGGATGAAGGCGATCCTGATCCGCGATCGCGACGTCTACGTCGATCATCGACAGCGGATGGAGATAGCGCGCCGGCAGAAGGCCGACCTGTTCGTGTCCGTCCACGCCGACGCTGTCGAGGATCGCCGTCCGCGCGGCGCGTCGGTCTATGCGCTGTCGCTGCGGGGTGCCAGCGATGAAGCGGCCAGGCAGCTTGCGCATCGGGAGAACGCCCAGGTCGGCGGCGTCTCGCTGCAGCACAAGGATCACGGTCTGGCCTCGGTGCTGATCGATCTGTCGCAGAACGCGGCCCTGAGCGCAAGCCTCGACGTCGGTCAGAGCGTCATCGACGAACTCGCCCGGATCGGGCGCGTGCATCGCAGTAAAGTCCAGCAGGCCGGTTTCCTCGTGCTCAAGGCGCCGGACACGCCCTCGATCCTCGTCGAGACCGGCTTCATATCCAATCCTACCGAGGAGAAGAACCTGCGCAGCGCCGCGCATCAGGCAAAGGTCGCCAACGCGGTTCTCGCGGGAATTCGCCGCTACTTCTATCAGAACCCGCCGCCCGATACGCGCATTGCCCTCGAGCTGCGGCAGCGCCCCGGCTCCGGCACAGAAGTACGTCACGTCATCGCACGCGGCGACACCTTGTCGGAGATCGCGGAACGCTACAACGTCAGCGCCCGCGATATTCGCCGGGCGAACAACCTGACGAATGATCGGATCGTGATCGGCCAGACGCTCAGCATCCCGCTTCTCGTGGGACGTTAGCACCCGCCTCAAAGCAGCTTGCGACTGCCGTCCCGGCGAGACATTTTCCCGTTGGTTTGAAAGAATGGCGGGCTTGCCCGGTCGGACGCGCACGCCATGCCCATACGGAAGCTCCCGAGTCATCTCGTGAATCAGATCGCTGCCGGCGAGGTCGTGGAGCGGCCGGCTTCGGTGGTCAAGGAACTCGTGGAGAACAGTCTCGACGCGGGTGCCGGCAGCATATCCATCGATATCGTGGCGGGCGGGGAGAAGCTAATCCGGATAAGCGACGACGGCGGCGGCATTCCCGGAGACGAACTTAAGCTTGCTCTGTCGCGGCACGCGACGAGCAAGATCAGTTCGCTCGACGATCTCGAGGCGGTCGTATCGCTGGGTTTCCGCGGCGAGGCACTGCCCAGCGTCGCTTCCGTGTCGCGCTTTTCCGTCTGCTCGCGCGTCGGCGATGCAGCGACCGGTTTCGTCGTCGAAGCGAACGGTGGCGAACTGTCCGAGGCCCGGCCGGCAGCGCATCCGGTGGGTACGACCGTGGAAGTGCGCGACCTGTTCTACAACACGCCGGCGCGGCGCCGGTTTCTGAGAACCGAGCGTACCGAGTTCGGACACATCGACAAATGGCTCAAACGTCTCGCGCTGTCACGCCCGGCGGTGGCGTTCTCGCTGACGCACAATCGCCGCCCGGTGCTGAACTTGCCGGCAGCCCGCGACGAGACGGCGGAGCGCGAGCGCGTTGGCCGGGTTCTCGGCCCCGCGTTCGCCGAGAACGCCCTTCGGATCGACGCCGAACGCGACGGGCTTGCGATAGCCGGTTACGTGGCGCTGCCGACGTTCAGCCGCAGCCAGCCGGATCTGCAGTTCTGGTTCGTGAACGGACGCGCGGTGAGCGACAGAACCCTGGCCCATGCGGTTCGACACGCATACCGTGACGTCCTGTTTCATGGCCGACATCCGGCCTATGTTCTCGACGTGACCATGGATCCGTCGGCCGTCGACGCGAACGCGCATCCGGCCAAACACGAAGTGCGTTTCCGCGACGGCCGCAGCGTTCATGGCATCGTCGCGCATACGCTCGAAACGGCGCTTGCCGAGACGCGCGCCGGCACGGCCACGCAGGCGCCGGCGCGCGTGGCCGTCGCCGCGCCCCCGCGGGGCATGGCGGCGCAGACCGATATGCCGCTGCCGGCGGCATCGCCTTCGCCTTCGCCGCGTGCGGTGAGCTCGGTCCTCGCGGCCTACGATGACTGGACCAGGCCGGGAACGGTGGATTCCAGGGTGGCGGAACCGGCCGCTGCCGGCGTTCCGCCGCTCGGTTTCGCGATCGCTCAGCTTCGCGGTATCTACATTCTCGCTGAGAACGCCGACGGTCTCGTCATCGTCGATATGCACGCCGCGCACGAACGCATCACGTACGAGAAGCTCAAGAGTCAGTTCGACGAGCGGACGCTCGTGCGCCAGCCGCTGCTCGTACCCGTGGTGGTGGCGGTTTCGGAGGCGGAGGCCGAACTGGTCGCGAGCATGTCGGCATTGCTGGAGCAGTTGGGCCTCGTCGTCGATCGCAGCGGACCGCAACGCGTCACGGTACGCGAGTGTCCGGCTCTGCTGCGCGATGCGGACCCGGAAG
Source organism: Woeseiaceae bacterium (assembly GCA_028277185.1). GTDB lineage: Bacteria > Pseudomonadota > Gammaproteobacteria > Steroidobacterales > Woeseiaceae > UBA1847. The sequence continues at coordinate 42,255 of JANQGQ010000017.1, read as the reverse complement.
CGCTGCTGCGCGACGTGCTGTCCGACCTCGCGGCGTCCGGCAGCAGCGATCGCGTGGAGCGCGCGCGGCACGAGCACCTGGCTACGATGGCTTGTCATGGATCCGTCCGGGCGAATCGCCGGCTCGGGTTGGCCGAGATGAATGCGCTGCTGCGCGACATGGAACGAACCGAGCGGGCGGATCAATGCAATCATGGGCGGCCGACCTGGACGTCGGTCTCGCTGGAGGATCTCGATCGCCTGTTTCTGCGCGGTCAATGAAACGTCCGACGGCGGTCTGCCTGATGGGGCCGACGGCGGCCGGTAAAACCGATATCGCCATGGCGCTTGCCAAACGCTTTCCGTTCGAACTCGTCAGCGTCGACTCGGCCATGGTCTATCGCGGTATGGACATCGGAACGGCGAAGCCCGACGCCGAAACCTTGCGGCGTGTGCCGCACCGGCTGGTCGACATACGCGATCCCGAAGAACCGTACTCAGCCGGTGACTTCGTGCGCGATGCGGCAGCAGCAATCACGGAGATTTCGGCAGCCGGGCGAATTCCGCTTCTCGTCGGTGGCACGATGCTTTACTTCCGCGCGCTCACCGAGGGAATCGCCGATCTGCCGCCGGCGGCCGCCGACATTCGCGCGGCGATCGATCGGGATGCCGCGCGTCTCGGTTGGCCGGCTCTGCACCGCCGGCTTGCCAGCGTCGATCCTGCCGCGGCGGAACGGATTGCGCCAGCGGATCGACAGCGTATTCAGCGGGCGCTCGAGGTCTGGCTCAGCACCGGGGAAACGCTTTCGGCGATGCAGCAGGCCGCGCGCCGCGACGCGCCCCGGGTAGACTTCGTCCGCTTCGCGCTGCGGCCCTCGGCCCGGGCCGAACTTCACCGGCGCATAGAATCGAGGCTCGAACGGATGCTCGACGACGGCTTTGTCGCCGAGGTGGCGGGGCTCATGTCGAGGCCGGGCCTGGATCGCGACATGCCTGCGATGCGCGCTGTCGGTTACCGTCAGTACTGGGGGCATCTGGCCGGCGACTGCGGCGCGGACGAAGCGTTCCGTCTGACGCTGTACGCGACCCGGCAACTCGCCAAGCGGCAGCTGACCTGGCTGCGCAAAGCAAGCGACACCATTTTCGTCGACCCCCTTGAAGCGTCGGCAATCGACGCCATTTCCGCCAGACTGGCAGGCCAGTTCGTCTGAATATCGGTATTCGCAACGGGTCCCTGTGATAGAATTTTTTTTCGCTTAGGCAAAAGGGCTGCGCTTGGGTCACCGGCGCCACCGGAAGCGGCTCTTTACGGATATACACAATAAGGAGAACCCAATCATGGCTAAAGGGCAGACGTTACAAGACCCCTTTTTGAACATTTTGCGCAAGGAAAAAGTTCCTGTTTCCATATACCTCGTCAACGGAATCAAACTGCAAGGCCAGGTCGACTCGTTCGACCAGTTCGTCGTTCTGCTCAAGAACAGCGTCAATCAGATGGTCTACAAGCACGCGATTTCGACGGTGGTACCGTCCCGTAACGTGCGGCTACCGCTGCCGGACGACGCGGCCAGCCCCGGCGACTAGCCGGGCCGCCGAACGGGAGGTCCCGGTACCGCAGGAGTTCGTTATTGTTTGAGCGACCGCAGAGTGGCGAGCGTGCCATTCTTGTGCACGCAGGTACCCAGGGTGCACCCCACAGCAATGAACGTGAGGAGTTCGCGGAGCTTGCCCGCTCCGCGGGTGCGTCCGTCGTGGGCGAGGTGGTCAGTGCCCGCCGCCGACCCGACCCGAAGTACTTCATCGGCAGCGGTAAGCTCGAAGAGCTAAAGGCACTCGTGGGCGAGACGTGCGCCGAGCTGGTCATTTCCTCAACGCCGCTGTCGCCGAGTCAGGAGCGCAATCTGGAGCGCGCGCTCCGCTGCCGCGTTCTCGACCGCGCCGGTCTTATCCTCGATATTTTCGCGCAACGCGCCCAGAGTTTCGAAGGGAAGCTGCAGGTCGAACTGGCGCAGCTCAGGCACCTGTCTACGCGCCTCGTTCGCGGCTGGACCCACCTCGAACGGCAAAAGGGCGGCATCGGTCTTCGCGGCCCGGGGGAAACGCAGCTCGAGACCGACCGTCGCCTGCTCGGCGGACGCGTCCGCACGCTGACGCAGCGTCTGGACCAGGTCGACAAGCGCCGCACGCTCAATCGGCAGAACCGGGTGCGTGCCGAGATCCCTACGGTGGCACTCGTCGGCTACACGAATGCGGGTAAATCGACGCTGTTCAATGCACTGACCGAAGCGGGCGTCTACGTTCAGGATCAATTGTTCGCGACGCTGGATCCGACGGTCCGGAGACTGGATTTGCCCGGCGGGCAACCTATCGTGCTGGCGGATACCGTTGGCTTCGTGCGTGACTTGCCCCACGAACTCGTCGCGGCGTTCCGTTCGACGCTCAAGGAGGCGCGGGAGGCCGATTTGATCGTGCACCTGATCGACGCAAGCGATACCAATCGCTGGCAGCGGGTTCGGCAGGTCAACGCGGTCCTCAAGGATCTGGGCGCGGACGACGTCCCGCAGATTCGCGTCTACAATAAGATCGACAAGCTCGAGCGCCAGCCGCGCGTCACGAGGAACGGCCGCGGCGAAGGGCGCTCCGTGTGGCTGTCGGCCACAAGCGGCGAGGGCCTCGGCATCCTCGTCGACGCCATCGAAAGCCGGCTCAGGCCGCAGTCGGTGCAGGGTTTTCTGACGCTTGGCGCCGGGCAGGGGCGGCAGCGCGCTAAACTTTTCGAGCTCGGCGCGGTCCGTAACGAGTCCCCGACCGACGAAGGCGGCTGGATTCTCGAGCTCGATATGGCGGAAAGGGACTTGCGGCGCTTCCTGAAGCGTGAAAACCTTGCGCCCGACATTCTCGACTCCTCGCCGGACGATCTCACGGCGAGGGCCGTCAACTGACAAACCTGGAACGCACCCCTATGGCCTGGAACGAACCTGGAAACGGGAAGGACCCGTGGAAGCGCGGCGATGAAAAGCCGACCAACCTGGACGACATCGTCGTCAGGTGGCAACGACGACTGAGCGCGCTGTTGGGCGGCAAGGGCGGCGGCAAACCCGGCGGTAGTTTCGCCGGCGGCGCCATTCTTGCCGTGCTGCTGTTGGCCGCCTGGATGGTAACCGGCTTCTATCGGGTCGACGAGGCAGAACGCGGCATCGTGCAGCGATTCGGCGCGTACACGGAAACGACGATGCCGGGTCTGCACTGGCACCTGCCGTATCCCATCGAGACCGTTACGCTCGTCAACACGAACGTCGTCAGCGAGTACCCGTACAAGACGGAAATGCTGACGGCCGACGAGCAGTACGTCTTCATCGACATGGTCGTGCAGTTCCGCCGGACCGACCCCGTGAACTATAGTTTCGAGGTCGTCGATCCCGATCTCACCCTGCGCGACGTGACGGAAAGCGCGCTGCGTGAGGTCGTTGGTACGAGCAATCTCGACACGCTCGTTACGGGTCGGCGGGAAGAGATCGCATCGCGGACTCTCGAGGCCCTGCAGATGACGTTGGACAGTTATGCGGCGGGAATTACGGTCACGTCGATCTCGCTCGAAACGGTGAACTATCCAGCCGCGGTACAGGGTGCCGTAGACGATGCGCAGAAGGCGCGCAACGATCGCGAACGTGCCATTCTCGACGCCGATGCCTACTCCCGCGACGTCATTGCGAGAGCAGCCGGCGCGGCCGCTCGTATCGTGCAGGACGCGGAGGGCTATCGCGACCGAACGATTGCCGAATCCGAGGGTGAGGCGTCCCGCTTCGAGGCGCTGCTGGTCGAGTATCAGAAGGCGCCGCGCGTGACGCGCGACCGGCTGTATCTCGAGGCCGTGGAGGAGGTCTACGGCAACGCCAGCAAGGTCATACTCGATTCCGAAGGCAGCGGTAACCTGCTCTATCTGCCGATCGATCAGTTGATCAATCGGGACTCAAACACCAATGCTCGTACGGGCACCTTGCCAAACGCTACCACGCCGGCGCAGCGTGACACTGGCGAGCGGCGGCAAGCGCAGGCCGAGAGCCGCGATCGGAGGATGAGGCAATGAATGGTGGACGTTCCGGCTTACTGATTCTCGCCGCGATACTGGTATTCGTTCTGCTGTCGTCGGTGTTTATCGTCGATCAGCGCGAACTCGCGATCAAGCTCAGGCTCGGCGAGGTCGTCAAGTCCGACTATGGGCCCGGGCTGAAGTGGAAGGCGCCGGTCATCGACACAATCGTCAAGTTCCCCAAGCGGATTCTGACGATCAGCGATCGACCGGAGCGGGTGTTCACGAAGGAAAACGAAGCGCTGCAGGTCGATTTCTTCGTCAAGTACCGCATCGTCGATCCGGTGCGCTTCTACACGTCGACCGGCGGCGTTCTGGAGAACGGCGAACGGCGTCTGAGCGAGATCATCAAGAACGCAGTGGTTACCGAATTCGGTAAGCGTACCGTGTCGGAGGCTATTTCGGTCGGCCGACAGGAACTCATGCAGGACATGCTGCAGACGGCGGCGCCAACGGCGATCGACATCGGCGCCGAGTTGATCGACTTCCGGGTCAAGCAGGTCGAGTTCATGGATGACGTTCGGGAATCCGTGTATCGCCAGATGGAGTCGGAGCGTAAGCGCATCGCCTTCGAGCGGCGCGCGGAAGGGGATGCGGAAGCCGAGCGTATCCGGGCCGAGGCGGACAAGCAGAGCACTATCATCAGAGCCGAGGCCAACAAGCAGTCTCAGATCATCCGCGGGGAAGGCGACGCCCGTTCCGCGGAGATCTATGCGACGGCGTTCAACCGGGATCCGGAGTTCTATTCGTTCTATCGCAGTATCAATGCGTACCGAAATTCGGTCGGAACTCCGGGCGATATCCTCGTGCTCGACCCCAACAACGAATTCTTCCAGTACCTGAACCAATCGCGCGGCAGCGACGAGTAGATTCGCCTCGTAGCGGGCCATGGACTGGCAGCTGCTGCTGACGGCGTTCGCACTCGTCCTGATCCTGGAGGGGCTGCTGCCCTTCGCCGGCCCCGGGCGCTATCGGAAACTGGTGGATGAGCTTGCGCGCCTCAGTGATAATCAGCTCCGCACAGCGGGGTTCGTGCTGATGCTGGCGGGTTTGTTGCTTCTCTACTTCGTCCGAGCGTAACGATGGGCAGAAATGTAGTCGTCATCGGCACCCAGTGGGGTGACGAAGGCAAAGGCAAGATCGTCGACCTTCTGACGGACAGGGTCGCGGCGGTGGTGCGCTTTCAGGGCGGCCACAACGCCGGGCATACGCTCGTCATCGGCGGCGAAAAGACGGTGCTCCACCTGATACCGTCGGGGATTCTGCGCGACGGCGTCAGCTGTCTGATCGGCAACGGCGTAGTCCTGGCGCTCGACGCGCTGGTCAGCGAAGCCAATGCTCTGGTGGCCAACGGCGTGCCGGTCTTCGAGCGGCTCAAAGTGAGCCCGGGTTGCCCATTGATCCTTCCGTCGCACGTCGCCCTCGATCTCGCCAGGGAAAAGGCACGCGGCTCCCAGGCAATCGGCACGACCGGACGCGGCATCGGACCGGCTTACGAGGACAAGGTTTCGCGGCGGGCGCTGAAGGTGTCCGATCTGTTCGTTCGCGAAAACTTCGCGGCCAAGCTCGGCGAAGTGCTCGACTATCACAACTTCCTGCTGCGCAACTATTTCCGCGCCGAACCCGTGGACTTCAACCGGACGCTCGACGAGGCCATGGACGCGGCGGAAGTCATTGCGCCGATCACCGTCGACGTTACGCAGATGCTGCACGATCTTGCGGCATCGGGCGAGAGCATCCTGTTCGAGGGGGCGCAGGGTACGTTCCTCGATATCGACCACGGCACTTACCCGTTCGTCACTTCGTCGAATACCGTGGCGGCGGCTGCGAGCACCGGCACCGGCATCGGACCCAGAAGCCTCGACTACATCCTTGGCATCGTAAAGGCGTATACCACTCGCGTCGGCGCCGGGCCGTTTCCGACCGAGCTGTTCGACGAGATGGGTGAGCACATCGCGACGGTTGGCGCCGAGTTTGGCGCCACTACCGGCCGGCCCAGACGCGTCGGGTGGTTCGATGCGGTCGCGTTGCGCCGCTCTATCGTCAACAGCAGTGTGTCGGGGCTCTGCGTCACGAAGCTCGACGTGCTCGACGAACTCGAGACGATCCGAATCTGCGTCGGCTACGAGATCGACGGCCGTGCGGTGCCGGGATTGCCTGTCGTGGTCGATCGCTTCGCGGAGTGCCAGCCCGTCTATGAGGACGTGCCGGGCTGGCGGTCTTCCACGGTCGGCATCACCGCCTACGGCGATCTTCCCGAAAACGCCTGTCGCTATCTCCGGCGAATCGAGGAACTCGTTGGCGTACCGATCGACATCATCTCGACGGGCCCCGGTCGCGAGCAGACGATCATCAAAAATCATCCTTTCGACTGAGTGGCGGCGAACCTCGTTTTTCGGGCCGGGCCGGCGGCGTTCGCGGCCATTCGGAAAAACGGCTTCGACCCTGCGCTTTTCGGCACGCTGGCGGGGGCGTCGGGCGGGGCAAAGTGGCTGGTCCTGAGCCAGCTCGACCGGGTCGTTGCTGCCGATGTCCTGCCGAAGCTCGAAGCTCCCGTGCATACCCTCGGCACGTCGATCGGCGCCTGGCGCTTCGCCTGCTACGCGCAGCCCGATCCCGTCGCGGCTATCGAGCGCTTCGAGGAAGCGTACATCGAGCAGAGCTACTCCGCGAAGCCGGATCGCGACGAAATCACGCAGAAATCGGCCGCGATTCTGGACGCGGTCGTCAGCGACGCTGTGGTCGCCGACATCCTGACTCATCCCGTCCTCCGTACCCACGTCATGACGGTCAGATCGCGCCACGCCCTCGGGAGCGAGTCCACCGCGATGCTGGTCGCCGGTCTCGGCGCGACGGCAGCGCTCAACACGCTCAGCCGGCGTTCGCTGGGCCTGTTCTTCGAACGTGCTCTGTTCTACGACCCACGCAGCCTGCCGCCGTTTTTCGACGTGCGCGGCTTTCCGCTGCAGAAGATCGAACTCAACAGCGACAATCTGAAGCCCGCCGTTCTCGCAACCGGATCGATTCCTCTGGTGCTGCACGGCGTTCGCGACATTCCCGGTGCGCGGCCCGGCGTCTACCGCGACGGCGGCGTGATCGACTATCACCTCGATCTGCCGAAGAGCGACGGCGGGCGCCTGACGCTATACCTGCACTTCTACGATTTCCTCAAGCCCGGGTGGTTCGACAAGCGCCTGGCGTGGCGCCGTGCCAGTGCCGTCAACACGGAGCATACGCTCCTGGTCAGTCCGTCCGCCGACTTCGTGCGGCGGCTTCCCAACGGCAAGATCCCGGATCGACACGACTTCGTTCGCTATTCCCAGGACGAACGCGTCCGGGCCTGGCGCCGCGCGGTCCGGGACTGCAGGGCGCTGGCCGATGAGTTCCACGAAGTTCTCGAAGGCAATCGGCTTCCGGAGCGTCTCGAGCCGATGGCGTAGAAACCGCGCCGCTAGCGCTTCCCCGCGTCCGTCAGGAGCGTCCGGATCGCCCGGACGTCGTCGTCCATGAGGTAGTCGCTTTGCTCACGCCAGCCGGTCAGCATCGGCAGGGTGCGTTCGTTGACGAGCAGGTGCTTGTCGCTGTGCTGCTCGCTGACTTCCCAGCCCGGAACGGCAATGACGGAGCGCACGCGGACGGGACTTCCCGCGGTTTTGCTGAACAGGGCGGCAAGCCTGTGCACGCGATTCGTGTAGCCGTCCAGGCGGATCGGGTCCCGTTCCCCGAGGGTTAGCGTTTCGCCGTCGAGCGTCGCGTCGCCCGTCTTGCCGCGAGCGGCGACTACGTGAACGGCGTAGGCTCCGCCCTGGCCGATCAATACGTTGTCGACGACACCGCCGCCGATCTCCACGTCGTGGAAGACCGTGCCGTGTGACGCGGCAAGGCGCTGCAGTTGATGACCGACGGCGATGCAGGCGTCGCGCTCGAAGCGTGCCTTCGACAGCGTGACGAGGGTTCGGGCTACTTTGTAGAGAATCCACGTGGCGGCGCCGGTCAGCGCCAGAACGATCAGCTTAAGCTGCCATTCCGGATACCCCTGATACAGGCCCGAGACGTCGAGCGAGAGTGCTGCCAGAAAGATGAGGCCGCAGACGACGATCGCCGCGAGATAGCTGGACTGACTTCGGGCAAGGCGTTCGACCTCGTTGCGCAGGCGTTCCGCTGCCTCGCGCATCCTGCTGTCTGCGAACACCGGAGTCGCCGAGACGAGGCCGCTTAAGCGCTGCCACAGCCTCGCAATGCCGAGGAAGACGATTGTCAGAGCGACGGCAAGCGTGCCCGCAGTTGTCAGAGCATCCAGGTCCATTCGCCGCGGCCGTAGTCGTGATGGCAACAGCGTATCGGCGTCACCCGCGTCACTCTGTGACGCAGTTCACACAAGGTCGTTGCGCGCGCACGGGCGTTGGCCTGGTTTCAGCGGGTGTTCAGGCGGGAGCGCGTATCTGTGAGTGGTATCACGGAGCCGTACGGCGTATTCGGTAGACACTGCTCCAGAGAGGCGGGAGGCCACGATGAAGTACTCACGATACACACTGTTGCTTGCGGGTGTGCTGGCGCTGTCGGGTTGCGCGACGATGAACGGCGATCAATGCGCGACCAGCGACTGGGTGGCTGTCGGTTACGAAGACGGATCCCGCGGTGCCACCAGCGATCGCTTTGGCGAGTATCGCAAAGCCTGCGCCAAACACGGCATAAGCCCGGATTTTCGGGCTTACCAGAGTGGACGCCGCGACGGGCTGGTCGAATACTGCCGGCCCAGCCGCGGCTTCCAGCTCGGAGCCTCGGGAGGCCGCTACAATGGCGTTTGCGACGTCGCGCTGGAACCGGAGTTTCTGGACGCTTACCGCGTCGGATCAGAGCTCCACCGGCTCCGATCGAACGTCAGCGGTGCGGATGCCGCGATCGCGTCGCGACAGCGGCGGATCGAGAGCAACGACGAACTCATCGGTGAAAAGGAAGCGCTGCTGATCGGCGAGGAGGCTACCGTCGAAGAGCGTGTGCTGCTGCTGGCTGACCTCAAGCGGCTTGCCGAGGAGCAGGGTGAGCTGGAAGCCGAGATAGACGCGTTGCTCGCCGACCGCGCGCGGCACGAGGCCGAGCTGCGGGACTACGAATCCACGCTGACCGCATACGGCTACTAGTGTCCTGTCCCGTCAGTAGCGTCCCGGCCTGACGGTCAGAAGTAGTACTCGTCGTCTTCGTCGCTGCGGCGATCGCGGACCTTCCGGCGTTCTTCCTCGAAGTTACCGGTTCCCGTAGCGATGCTGCCCGACGCAAACGGATCGCGGCGGTCGCTGCCGGAGCGCCGATCCGCGTGATGGACGAAGCGGCAGTCGCATTCCGCGGCGTCGCAGTCGGCGAGAGGGAGCCGCGGCGCGGATGCGGAGAGGAAACGCTGGCCTTCGAGTTCGGCGGCTGCGCGGCACGCGGTCCTTCCCAGCCGGATCGAAACGGCGTGGTAAGCGGAACTCTCCTGGCCAATCTGTCGGCGGTCCCGGCCTTCGTGAGCCTCGTCGGGTGCGGCGGCCTGCGCGCGGCGTTGCCGCTGATACAGCCAGACGCCAACGAACAGCACGAGAATTGATACGAGCAAAAGTTTCACGGCTCTGCCTCGACTGAACTGGTCGAAGTCCTGTTAGCGACGCGCCCCGGGAGCACCGGGTACGGCGCTGCGTGCTCATACTAGCGGTTTTGCGGTGAAGTTTCCGCTGACGGCAGAACGGGGCGCTAGCGATGAATGGCGGTAACGCCAAAGAGTACGCCGTGGAAATGCAACAAAAGTCCGCTTACGGCGAGACCGATGCCGACGACGACGACATCTTTCCAGAGAGCTACGGGCGCCGGCCGCTGCCAGGCGCCGTCCCGATGGTTACTGAAGACGATGCCGGCGACGGCCCAAAGGCCGAAGCCTCCGAACAGAATCAAATCGCGGACCGTTCCGTTGACGAGTAAATGCGCCGCGGCCCAGATCGCTACGCCGGTGAGCTGCGGATGCCGAACGAATCGGCGGATGTTGTTCGGCATCGTCGATACGGCCAGCAGCGTTAGTGCCGCGGTGATGACGATCGCGATGAAAGCGCCGCCAAATAGCGGCGGTACGTAACTCTGCACGATCGGCGCCTGTCCGGAGCCCCAGACGATCAGCGCGAGTGAGAGTATCGAAACGACCGCGAAGAGGCCCTTGTAAGGGCCTTCGCCGATCCGCGCAATGATGGCCGCCCGCTGTCGAGGCATCGCCATTGGGAACGTGTGGGTAACGATCCAGAGGGCCATTCCGGCCAACAACGTCTGCATAGCGTGAGTATAACCATCCCGGCGGTATGCGGATACGTCTCCGGTTTCGTGCTACATTTTCCTCTGCACCGGCGAGGAGCAGCATGAACACAGACAGCAAACTGATGGAGATGCTCACCGGCTACGCGGCAGCCCACCAGCATCCGTTCAACGTGTTCGTTCATATGATCGGCATTCCGACGATCATGTTCGGCGTTTTGATCGCGCTGAGCTGGTTACGGATCGATCTGCCCTGGGTGAGCATCACGCTTGCGCATCTCGTCCTTCTCGGGTTTGTGCTGTTCTATCTGACGCTCGACGTGCCGTTCGCTCTGGTCTTCGCCGTCGTCGGGGCGATCCTGACGGTACTTGCCGGCCAGGTGGCCGCCATGCACTTCACGCTGGCGGCCGGTATCGCAGCGGCCTGCTTCTTCGGCGGCTTTCTCTTGCAGTTCATCGGGCACGCCGTGGAGAAGTCGATGCCGGTGCTCGTCAAGCACCCGATTCAGGCGCAGCTTGCGGCGCCCTTCTTCACGGTCGTGGAGATGTTCAAGCTCCTGAAGCTGCGCGAGTCACTGTTCGACGAGGTGCAGCGGCGTATAGAGCAGCGCCGTGCCCAGGAGACGGAGTCTCAGGCGTAGCTCAGGCCGGTTCTGTCCGCGGCGAAGCGTCGTCCATCCCCGGATGTCGCCTGACATGGAGTTCCGTTTCGATCCGCTTGAGGGTCTTGCGGTCTATCCGGTACCAGAGCATCGCGACTGCGCCGAGCAGGAAGAAAACCGCCGGCAACAGACTGAACATGATGCGTATGCCCTGCAGCGCGGTCGACGATTGCACTTCGTTGGCGACGAATCCGAACCCGGCGAGGATGAAGCCCGGAAGGGCGCCGCCAACTGCTGAGCCGAACTTGAGCGAGAACATCGACGCGGACACGATCAGTCCTGACGTGCGTTTCCCGGTTCGCCACTCCCCGTACTCCGCGCAGTCCGTGTACATCGAAAACAGCAGCGTGATCGTGACGCCGAAGGTAAGGATACCGAGCGCGTGCACGGCCGTTACGAGCCAGAACTCGCCGGGCGGAATGACGTAGCAGACGAGGAGCAGAGCGACATGCACCAGATTTGCCGCGAGAACGACATGGTGCTTGTCGAAGCGCGCTGCCAGAAACGGCGTGATCAACGCGCCGACGAGCTGGCCGACGAGGCCCAGCGACGTGAATACCGCCGTTCTGTCGAAGATCAGGAAGATGGTGGCTCCGTCGTCCTGCATGTAGTACTTCACGTAAAACACGATCGACGCGAAACGCGACACCAGGCCGATCACGATCAGGACGCCCGAAACGACGAGAACCAGCCATGACGTGTTGCGGACGAGCGCGCGAAAGTCGTCGCGGACGCGCGAGGAGTGCCGCGGCGGCCGAATGCGCTCCCGCGTGAACGCGAAGGTCGTCCAGAACAGGACGACGGACGCAACGGCGAAGACCAGCATCGTGAGCCGGAAGCCGAGTACTTCGTCGCCGCCTCCCAGCCAGTTCTTGAGCGGCGTTGCGAACGCCGCCACCGAGAGCGTGCCCAGCGATGCGAGAATGAAGCGCCAGGTCGTCGCCTTCGTCCGCTCCTCGGCCACGGGGGATATCACGGCCAGCAGTGCCGAGTAAGGCACGTTGATTGCCGTGAACGCCAGCATGACGGCCGTGTAGGTGACGTACGCGTAGATCAGCTTCCCGGTATCCGAAAGCTCGGGCCCGAGGACCAGCGCGTAGCCGAGCAGCGCGTAGGGGATCGCGCCGAGCAGCAGATAGGGACGATACTTGCCCCAGCGCGACTCGGTCCGGTCGGCGATGAGGCCCATTGCCGGGTCGCTGATCGCGTCGACGATCTTCGTCACGAGCAGCATCGTGCCGACGGCGGCCGGCGCAAGACCGAACACGTCCGTGTAGTAGTACAGCAGAAACAGCCCGAAGAAGCCCAGGTAGAAGTTGGACGCCATGTCGCCGAGGCCGTAAGCCAGCCTTTCACGCAAGCGCAGCGGCGCGGTCTCCGCCTGACTAGCCACGCGGGGCTTCCCCGAACGTATTGCCCAGACGGTAGTTCACGGACCTCTCCGGCGTCTCGACCCGAATCGTCGCGCTTCGCGTCCCGAGATCGACCATGAGCTCCGCGCTCGCGTCGTCATGCTCCCAGCGCAGGCAGAGCGCGTTCGACGGACAGTCCGGAAGCGAGAAACGGCCATCGAATGCCGGGACCTGGTTCCGGAGCCGGATCAGCCGCAGCAGGCTCTGAACGACTGGTTGGCCGAGCGCGCTCTTAATCTCCGGCAGGCTGTAGTAATGCCGGTTGATATCGCGGCCGACGCCGGTCTTCTGTACGAGTTCGATGTCGTTCTCGCCAGCCAGCAGACCGACGTAGTAGACCTGCGGCGTTCCCGGCGAGAAAAACTGGATGGCGCGAGCGATCAGGTAGTCCCGGTCGTCCCGGCCAAGGGCATCGTAAAACGTGCTGTTGACCTGATACACGTCCAGATTCGATGCTGCATGGCCGCTGGCCCGACGGCTTGCGCCGCCGCTTTTGGTGTGAATCGTCTCTACGAGTCGATCGATCTCGCTGTCGGCGAGCAGACCGGACTGTTCGCCTTCGCGCGCGGCATCGACGATGCCGATGCCATCGTGCGTGTCGAGAACCGTCACGCAGTTGCGCGGTGCGATGGCCAGCCATCGTTTCAGCGCTTCGGCATTGCCGCTGTACAGCGTATGCAGCACGAGCGGCGGCAGAGCGAAGTCGTACACCCGGCCGACTGACGAAGCGATTGCGATCTGAGTCTGGTAGTAGGCGTGTATTTCTACCAGTGTATCGATTCCGAGTCCTGCCGCCGTCTCCGACAGGGACGCGATGAAATCGAAGGTCTCCGGCAGCATGAAGCACGACGTGCCGCGACGTTTGATGGCGTAGCCTGCCGCGTCGAGCCGGATCTCCTGAATGCCCGCGGCAGCAAAGCGCTCGAGTATCGACCCAAGGTATGCCTGTCCGGCGGGCGTCTCCACATTGATGTCGAGCTGCTTGTCGCTGAATGTCGTCCAGAAGTCGATCGGGCTGCCGTCGTCGAGCCGGACTGTCGTGAAAGGCAGGCCCGGGCGCGGCCTGTAGATCCGGCGTATGTCGTCGTCCGCCGCTGCGTCGCCCGCCGGGAACAGGTCGCTCTTCCGCATAAAGAGCTCCCAATACCTCGAGCGCCGGCCGAGCCGCCGGACGTCGGCGAACTGGTGAGAGTCGACCGATACGTGATTGACGATCAGGTCCGCCATGACGGAGCGACCCGACGCAAGCTGTCGAACGTCGTCCCAACCGCCGAGCCTCGGGTCGATGCGCGTATGGTCGATCGGATCGAAGCCGGCGTCCGCGCCGTCGATCGAATCGAAGAAGGGCAGCAGGTGTACGCCGCTGAAGAGCCCGTCGAGATCGCCGTCCAGCAGCGCGCGCAGCCCGCGGATATCACCGGCCAGGCGATCGGCGTAAGTGATGAGCTGCACGGCGCTTCCCCTGTTTGGCCGGGCGGAAAGACGGCGCGCTGCTCCAGAGCGCGCCGCTCAGGCCTTGCCTAGAACAGATAGCTTATGCCAATTACCGAGGAACGTCCGCTGAGCGGCCTGGCGCGGATGATGCTGCCCACGGCCCCGGAGCCTTCCTCGGCCTCGGTGAGGACGAACTCGTCGGTCAGGTTGTTCACGTTGAGGTAGACGGTCAGCGCGTCGTTGACGTTCCAGTTCGCGAAGAGGTTCACGAGCGTGTAGGCCTCCTGCTCCAGATCGTTGTTGTCCTGCAGGAAGAACGCCGTGGAGCCCTGGAGAACCAGTCCCGCGGCCAGCCAGTCGTTGCGAAACTCCGGGATGATCGTCCAGATCGCGTCGGCCTGACGGCGCGGCGTGTTGCCGACGATGGCCGGGTTGTCGCGGTCTTCGCTGATTTCGGCGTCGATAAAGGTCGCGTTGCCGCGGATGAACCAGAAGTCGCCAAGATTGATGTCGCCTTCGAGTTCGAGACCGTTGGCTTCGTACTCGCGGACGAAGGTCAGACCGCTGGTGAGCTCGGCCTGGGTTTCCTCGGTGACGGTATTGAAGTAGGTCGCGAAGAACGACCAGCCGGCACCGGCATACTTGTAGCCTGCTTCGAACTGCTGGACGTTGTCGAAGCCGTCGGTCGTGCTGGTGAGCGAGCCGTCCGGGTTCAGCGATCCCGGCACCTGAGTCAGGCGGTCGGCCACGGCGCGGCCGCCGTCGCTGTAGCGCGCAAACAGCGACGAGTCGTCGGTCAACAGGAACGTGCCGCCGATCGAATAGGAGGTATTGTCGGCATCGTAGTTGACGTTGGTGATCGCGGCGTTCGTCTCGTTCAGCACCCGTACGCCGCCTGCGATGAAGCCGGCCGAGGTTGCGCCGGGGTTCTCGAGCAACGCATCGCTGTCGAGGCGTGTGATGACGCCGTTTTCGACCGCGAACTGGCCAACCGCGCCGTTGCCGTTCAGGTCGACCGGCGTGTTTCCGCCGCAGCACGCATCCAGCCGGCGACCGCGTGCCTGCACGTCGTCGAAGCGTGCGCTCAGGTCGACCGTCGCGCGGTCGCCCAGGTCGAAGCCAACGTTGAAGTACGGGGCGATCGTCCGGTACTCCAGATCCCAGCTCCACGCCAGAAAGCTCTGCGTCAGAGCGCCGTTGTCCGCCAGCACGACGTCGACCGCGTTGCCATCGGCGTCGATACCGGCGCCCGTGGCGATATAGGTAATGTTCCGCGAGTTGGCGCCGTCGAGCGTCTGCATACGGGCGTGCCAGCTGTTCCACGACGTCTTGATGTTCTGCTTCGAGTAGTAGACGCCGCCGCTCAGGTTGACGCCCGCGCCCTCCCAGGTGAGCGAGAGGTCGTTGACGAGCAGGCCGAGATCGTTGAACGACGCATCGAACAGCAGGTTCGTGTACGCCAGCTGACTCGGATCGGCAGCCTCGCCGTCTATCAGTGCAACGACGCCGCCGGTGCAGTCCAGGGCTACGCCGCCGACGCTGGCATCGGCACACAGTGCCGCGCCTTTGTTCGCGATCGTGTCCGTACCGCCCGCGAAGCCGTCGGTAAACGGCGAGATGAAGCCCCCGGTGATGTCCGAGATCCGAAACTTGTTGTTCAGCGTCAGGGAGTCGGCGACCTCGTTCTCGAACTCGAGGCCGAACGCGGTAACCTCCGACTCTATGCCGTCGGATACGGCACGCGAGCGGGGATTGCCGAAGGCGTCGAATGTCGTGATGTTGTTAGTTTGCGGCGAGTGAGTGACCTGCGTGCTGGCGTCGAAGCCCGGCAGCGCGCCGTAGGAGCCGCCGCCCTCGACGACGACGGCGGAGGGCAGGTAGGTTGTGACTCTGTCGTCGAGCCGCTTGAAGTAGAAGCGCAGGAAGCCCGCGTCGAGTTCCTTCGTGACGTTGGCTTTGATCTGGCCGCCGCTGTCGCCGGAGAAACCGGTCTCGCGCACGCCTTCACCGTCGCGCAGGAAGCCGCCGACGTGATAGTACAGGGTATCGTCGATAGAACCGCCGTACTCGAAGTCGGTGCGGAATTCCTCGTAGTCGAGCCCCAGGCTGACGCCGACGCTGCCGGCGTCGTCGCCGCCGGTCTTGCTGATCATGTTGATGATGCCGCCGGGCGAGTTACTCGCAAACGTCGATGCGGACCCGCCGCGGATGCTCTCGACCCGGGAAATCGACGTATCGAAGCGGATGAAGTTGTCGGTATTGCCGAAGTTGATGTCGCCGTATTCGAGGACCGGCAGGCCGTCCTCGTGGATCTGCATGTACTTCGAGCCGCCGGTTGCAAGCGGAATGCCCCGGATCGACAGGTTCGCATTGCCGCCGCCGCCCGAGGATTCGGCGCGGATACCGGGCAGGCTTCGAAACACCTCGGCGACCGAGCGCGGCGACAGGTTGCCGATGTCCTCGGCGGGCACCGCGCTCACCGAGACGCTGGCCTCGAGCTTTGTCGCACCGCCGCGCGGGACGCCGGTGACGATCACTTCCTCGATAATCTCTTCGCTACCGGGCTCCTGGGCAAGCGCCGGAGTCAGAGGAACGGAAAAGAGGGCGACGGACGCCAGCAGGGCGCCAAACGCGTACGCTGTGGTTTTCATGATGCTAATCCCCCCGGATCAGTGAGTGGGCGACATGAGCCGTTGTCGCCAGCCAACACTAGGAAATCGCGCAATCGATTGCAAAGTATCCGGGGCGCAATCGATTGCGATTCTGATTAAGTGACTGTTATGATTGAAAAATGCTGGTACGACAGTTTCCCCCGCGATTCGCGTGGCAACGACGGTTTGCGCAGGTGGCGCCGTTTGCTGGCCGCGGTTGATGGCTAAGGAACGCAAGAAGACGGTGGCAAGCCTTCAGGAACTCGCGGATCTCGCGGGCGTGTCGCGGGCGACCGCATCGCGGGCCCTCAACGACAATCCGATGATCAGCGAGAAGACGCGGGCCAGAGTGCAGGCGCTGGCGGCTGAGCATAGTTTCTCGATCAATCGGCAGGCGCGGGCGTTTCGTTTGCGCCGAAGCAATCTGATCGCGGTCGTATTCATGCTCGACGTGAAGTCGGATCAGCACATGTCGGATCCGTTTTTCCTCGAGATGCTCGGCGGGATCGCCGACGCGCTTGCCGAACGCGACTACGATCTGCTGCTGACCCACGCCCCGGTGACCGACGTTCTGGGCTTGAGGAACGGGCGCGCGTTTCAGCAGGCCGACGGAATCATCTTCATCGGGCAGGGCGAGCAGCACGATGCGCTCAACGAGCTCACCGAGGAGGATACGCCGTTCGTGGTATGGGGCGGGCCCGTCGGCGAAAAGCGCTACATTCTCGTCGGCGGCGACAATCATGGCGGCGGCCATGCCGCGACGCGGCACCTGCTCGATGCCGGACGGCGACGGATCGCCTTCTTCGGCAACACCCGGAATCCGGAGATCGCGGCGCGCCATGCAGGCTATGCGGCGGCGCTGGCGGAACGCGGGCTCGAGCCGGACCCCGAGCTGACCGTCGATGTCCCCTTCGACATGCCGCATGCCCGCGACGTGACGAGCCGGCTTCTGGAGACGGCCCGACAGTTCGACGGCGTCGTCTGCGCCAGCGACGTGATTGCGCTGGCGGCCATCTCGACGTTTGCGGCTCTCGGGGTCCGCGTGCCGGACGATATCGCCGTGGTCGGCTACGACGACGTCGCGCTGGCCTCCTACAGCAGCCCGGCGCTGACGACCGTCCGGCAGAACATTCGCTGGGCCGGACGGGTACTCGTCGAGTCGGTGCTCGGTCTCGTCAACGGCGACGACGTAACGGACACCCAGCTGCAAAGCGAACTCGTCGTGCGTGACAGCAGCATGCGGCGGACCGGCGGATCCGCTCCCGAATGACGGAAATGCGGGCTCGTCCTTCGGTGTTGTGCTTCGGAGAGGCGCTCTGGGACGTCCTGCCGGATCGACGCATCCCGGGTGGCGCGCCGATGAACGTCGCGGTCCGGCTTGCGCAGCACGGCATCGGGACGCGGCTACTGAGCCGCGTTGGCTGCGATGCCGATGGCGATGCGCTGCTTGCGTACCTGGATCGTGCCGGACTGCCGACGCAGTACGTCCAGCGGGACGACAGCGCGCCGACCGGAACCGTAACGGTCGACGTATCGGATCCCGATTCGGTGCGCTACACGATCAATCGACCGGCCGCATGGGACTTCATCGACGCGGATCGGTATCTCAGCGGCGGCGGTGACGGCATCGATACGATCGTGTTCGGTACGCTTGCCGCGCGACACGAGACATCCCGCAACGCGCTTTTGGCCCTGCTGGACCGGGCGTCGCTGCGGGTGCTCGACGTCAACCTCCGCCCGCCGTTCGACGATCCCGCGACCGTTCGCATGCTCCTCGGGCGTGCCGACTGGGCGAAGGTCAATGACGAGGAGCTTCGCATCCTCGGGTCCGACAGGCATGCGGACATGCCCCTTGAAGAGCTTGCTCATGCCGTGCGCAACTCATACGAACTCGCCGCGCTCTGCGTGACGCTTGGAAGGGAAGGTGCGCTGCTGCTCGTCGGGGAGGATGTCTACCGACAACCGGCGTACGAGGTGAGCGTGGTCGACACGGTCGGTTGTGGCGATGCGTTTCTTGCGACCTGGCTTGCGGGAATGCTGGAGCAGCTCGGTCCCGTCCATGCGCTCGAACGAGCCGCGGCCGTCGCGGCACTCGTCGCATCCAGCGAAGGTGCCACCGAGATCTTCGACGCCCGCGATATCCGGCAGTTCGTCGAATCGCGGGGCCCTGGCTGAGCTGCGCTATGATGTCCGGGCAGAGGTGGGTGCCGTGACCGACGATCTATTCCGAAACGACGCGTATGCCAGGGACTGCACGGCGGCCGTCACGGCTGTGCGCGATGCCGCGCTGGTGCTGGACCGGACCGTGTTCTATCCCATGGGCGGCGGTCAGCCCGGCGATACGGGACGTATCGAGTGGGACGGGCAGAGCGTTTCCGTCGTCGATACGCGGTATGGCGAGGCCGGCGAGATCCTGCATCTGCTCGGGCCGGATCCGGTCATGCCCGCCGTCGGGCAGGAGGTCCGCGCCGTCATCGACTGGGACCGGCGTCATCGCCACATGCGTATGCACACCGCTCTCCACCTGCTTGGTGCCGTGCTGCCGTATGGCGTGACCGGCGGCAATATCTCGGCCGCGAAGAGCCGGCTGGACTTCGACATGGAGGACACGGTCGACAAGGCCGCCGCGCAGGCAGCACTCGATGCGCTGGTCGCCGCCGATCACCCCGTCCGCTGCCGCTGGATCAGCGACGAAGAACTGGATCGGCAACCGGAGCTCGTCCGCACGATGTCGGTGCAGCCGCCGCGCGGGCAGGGACGCGTTCGCCTGCTCGAAATCGAAGGCGTGGACTTACAGCCCTGCGGCGGCACGCACCTGGCATCGACCGGCGAGGTCGGGCAGGTACGGATCGGTAAGGTCGAGAAGAAAGGGCGGCGAAATCGTCGCGTCAACATCCACCTCGACGACTGACGGCGCTATACGCGGGGCGCCGCCGCGAGATAGGTTTGCAGCGGATCGTCGCCCGCTGCGGCGTCGAAGCAGGACAGCGAATCGATGAACAGATGGAACAGCTCGAACTGGGAGCCGATGTCGAGCCTCGCGTAAGCGTTCTTCCGGTGCATCGCGACGGTATGGATCGTGATCGACAGTTTCTCGGCAATCGAACTCGTTGCGTGTCCGTGCAGGTACATACGAATGACTTCGGCTTCGCGGCCGGTCAGGATCGAATCGCCAAACACCGCGAGAGCCGTTTCGAGCTGGGAATGCAGCGGAGTGACGATGCTCTGGTTGCCGGACTCCTGGATGTCCAGCCAGTGCCGGGTAATGGCCGTATCCACGACCGGCTGTGCCGTACGCAGCAGCTCAACCCGCGCCGGGTCGAAGTCCGGGGACCCTTCGTGCATTGCCAGCGACAGAATCGAGAAATAGCCGCCCGGCAAGGCAGTGATGAAGCCGATTTCCGCGGCAATCTTCGCATCGCGGTAGTAGCGCAGGAAGTACTCCTCGTAGTCGAAACCCGGCGGCGCCACTTCGTCGAGCTTGTACAGGCCCGACCGGACGCCGCTGATGCCGGCCCGGTAGTACGGATCCAACAGGTAGGCGCCGTCGAGATAGGGATCGATATGCAGGTGACGGACATCGGCCGGGATGTTGTCGAACAGCGGCAGCGGCTTGATCGTTTCGCCGCACACGACGAGTAGCGCCGAGTCGGACGGCAGCAGAGCGTCGCATCCGGCTATGAGTTCTTCCGGCAGGCGGTCGCGGAAAAGCGGGTCGAGCAGCTTCGCGAGGTGTCGATTCCAGCTGGAAAGCGATGAGAAATAATCCATAACCTATTGTTATTATGAATTTTTCATCGACCACACTAGCCAGACGCTCGGTTCGAACGAGGGCCTAGCTTAGCACGCCACCCTACCCAATTCGGGAATGCCCGCGGGCCCGAAAACCGTCTATGTTCGAAGGTCGCGATATCGATTCAGCTCGGGGGAGAACAATCGTGCGCCAAGCCTACGGACCATTCGCAGCAACCACGCTTGCAATACTCGCGGCGTTTCCGGCCGGAACCGCCATCGCCCAGGACGAAGAGGACGACAGCGAGCGCTACCTTGAAGAAATCGTCGTCACCGGCTCCGGCCGGGAAGCTCTGGCCAGTGAGATCGCCATGAACATCTCGGCAATCCCGGAGGGTGAGTTGCGGCGGCGGAACATCGGCGACGTGAAGGAACTGATTGCCGACAGCGTCCTGATCAGCGCGCCCGGCAACAACAACCGGCTTGCCGAGTCGGTGACGGTCCGGGGTCTGAACGTATCGCCGGTCAACGCGAACAACATCGAGTTTTTTACGCGCAGCACGCTTGCCTATTACCTCGACTGGACGCCGCTTCCGAACATTGCGTACCGCATCAAGGACGTGGCCCGGGTCGAGTCCCTGCTCGGGCCGCAAGGCACGCTGTACGGCGGCGGCAGCCTGGGCGGCACGATTCGTTACATCACGAACAAGCCCGATCCGGACCGCTTCACCTTCTCGGCGAACACCAACGTCTACCAGGTCAAGGAGGGCTCGCTGAGCCACGACACGGATTTCGTCGTCAACGCGCCGCTTTCCGACACGGTTGCGGTCCGTGCCTCGTTTGCGTACCTCGACGACGGCGGCTTTACGGACCGCGTAGGCAGCCCGGTCTGGCTTACCGGTGACGACGCCCGCGTTCCCACGCCGAACCCGTCGCAGAATCTCTACGAGGACGACGACTGGGAGGAGACGGCGACCGGCCGCATCCAGCTTCAGGCGGACCTGACCGACACGTTCACGGTCAACCTGGCGTACGCCGCGCAGGATCAGACCGCCCACGGCTCCCGCGCGTCGAGCCGCCTCGACGTTGGCGTGGCCTGCGACCAGGTTGGACCGGACTGTGCGTTCACGCGTGAGACCGCTCCTTTTCAGGTCGACCGCTACACCGTGCAGTCCGTGCATGAAGAGTTCACCGATCGCGATTTCGAGCTGGGTTCGATCGACTTCGACTGGGACATGGGATTTGCGACGCTGCACAGCAGTACGGCGGTGTACGAGGATACCCGCTCGGGTCAGGGCGACTATCTCAACGAGGGTTACCTGTTTTACGGGATTCTGGCGGGTATCCCGCCGCTACTGCCCGACCAGACGAACCAGTCGGCCTTCATTCGCTATGACAATGCCTACGAGGGTTTCGTGCATGAGACCCGCCTGACGTCACTGTCGTCCGGACGCTGGCAGTGGATCGTCGGTCTGTACCACACCGACAACGACTCGACCCTCAGGTTCTGGGAGATTTTTCCGGGCCTCGACGATGCGATACTGGAGGCCTACGGGTGCTGCGATCCGCGGGTGGACTTCCCGGAGCGGGAGTTTCTCGACAACGGTTACTCCGAAGTCTTCGATACGAACTATCAGGAAACCGCGATCTACGGTGAGCTGACGTACTCATTTACCGACAGGCTGGACGTCACCGTCGGTGCGCGCTTCTTCAATTGGGAAGACGAGACGCGAAAAACCATCAGCGACTACACGGGTTTCCTCGGCATCAACGACGACGTGTCGCGCGGTGAGGATACCGGCGAGTCGATTTTCAAGTTGGGCGCCGCTTATCGTTTCACCGATTCCGCGTTCAGCTATCTGACGATCTCGGAGGGTTTCCGCCGCGGCGGGACCAACGGTTTTCGCGACGATGGCGGCGAAGTCGTCGCCGTGAGCACGCAGGTCTTCGAGCCGGACTCCACGACCAACTACGAGCTGGGCTTCAAGGGCTCGTTTCTCGACGACGGCCTCTACCTGCAGGCCAATGCCTACCTCATCGAGTGGGACAACACGCAGACCTACTACTCACAGTCGATCCTGGGTTTCCCGCTGAACGGCACGACGAACGGCCCGGATGCGGAAACGCGGGGCATCGAGCTGGCGCTGCGCTATCAGGTCAACGATAACGTCGGCGTGCGCTGGGAGTCCGCGTTTACCGAAGGTGAGTTCGTCGAAGACCGGACCGTCTGCCTGTTCGAGGGCAACACGACCACGAGCTGCCGCACCTGGTTCGACGGTGACGAGTTGGGTGGCACCCCGAACGACCGGCACAACTTCGGCATCGACTTCTACACGGAGGCCTTCGGTGGCGAGATCCGCTCGAACGTGGACTTTCGCTACGTGGGTGCCGTGCAAAGCGATCGGCAGGATCAGAACGAGCCGTACGAGTTCGACGCCTACACGACGATTGGCGCGTCGGTGCAGTACAGCCGCGGTCCGATTGCCACCAGCCTCTGGGTCAGCAATCTGACGAACGAAGACGGCGAGACGTCGTTTCAGGTCGTCGGTGGGCAGTGGGGATACCGGTCGATCTTCGTACGCCCGCGCACCGTCGGCCTGAGGTTGTCATACGGCTTCGAGTAGCGACAGTATGGCGGCATCGCCCGTACTCCCCCGACCGGTATGAGCGCATCGTCGGTCGGGCGGTGCCGCTATTCCACCGCAAAGTCGAAGTACGTCTCCGGATAGGGTTCGTCCGCCAGCGAGAAGTGCCACCACTCGAGATCGTAGGGTTGGAAGCCTGCGTCGATCATGATTTGCCGTAAACGATAGCGGTTGCGTCGCTGTTCGGAAGTAATGCGCGGATCGGCGGTATTCGAACGCGCGTCGAAGAAATCGAACGGGGTGCCCATGTCGAGTTCGACCCAGACGCCATTGCGGTCCTTACTAACCAACGTCAAGTCGATCGCTGCAGCTCTCGAGTGGCCAGACCGTGCAGCGATGTAGGGGCCGATGAGTTCGGCTTTTTCTTCATTCGGGTAGTACGCCGCCTTGGTCCGCTTATCGTGAGTGTCCGCGGCCCAACGTACGAAATGATCGACAGCGCGCTGTGGCCGGTAGCAGTCGAAGATCTTGAGCTTAAGCCCTTGGGCCATAGCGTTTCGCTGAGCTACCTTCAGCTTCGCGGCGACTTCTGCGTGGACCAGACACTTCGGCGCGATATAACCATCGACGACCCCGCCGACAAAGTTGTCGGCGCCCGCGTAGCGTATGTCGAGTTCGAGATCACTCACGACATCGGTGACGTCGACGATCGCAGCCGGTCTGAGCGCGGGATCCGACGCGCTGACCTGTGGCCCTGACTGACAACCAGGTAACGTCGAAGCCGCCAGCGCGGCAAAGGCGAGTAGTGATGATTTCAGGAACGACGCCTCATTGAGAATGGAGGTAGACCGCATACGCCCAAAGCCAACAACCGCAATTCGGTGTGAAGTCCAGAATACAGTATGTCCCGCACTAAGCGGGCCTTCGTGTATCTGGTGCCGAGAAGAGGACTTGAACCGTCTCAAACGTATCGCTCAATACGATCGTCGAGATGACGTGATACCGAGGTAGTGTAGCCACTGACCAAAAGCGGATTCGTCAGACAAAAGGGGAAGCCGCCGTCGCCGAGGAGGGCACCCTGGAGGCAGCCCTGTGCCCGACACCAGATACAGAAAGGCCCGCACTATGCGGGCCTTTCTGTATCTGGTGCCGAGAAGAGGACTTGAACCTCCACGGGGTTACCCCCACTAGCACCTGAAGCTAGCGCGTCTACCAATTCCGCCACCTCGGCGTGGCTCGCAGGTACAATGCCGCACCTGCAGGGCGGCGAACTTTACTGGCGTCCGAATGAGCTGTCAAACAGCCAATCCCGGCCCGTCCGCCTTAATAAGGAATTCCCTTCTTGGTACCAAAAAAAGCGCGAAAAGCAAAGTCGCAACGCCCCTACAAGCACCCGATCCCCGATCGCAACGCGCTACTCGACTATCTGACTGAGGAGGGCGAGCCGGTCAAGGTGGACAGGATCCTCGGCGACTTCGGCCTCAAGGGCCAGCGTATGCGCTCCCTGCTCGTCGACCGTCTGAACGCCATGGTTCGCGCGGGACAGATCATCGAGAACCGGCGCGGGGTCTACTGCCTTACCGCGAAGATCGATCTCGTGACGGGAACCGTAAGCGGTCACAAAGACGGTTTCGGCTTCGTCGTGCGCGACGACGGTGAGGCCGACGACGTCTATCTCTCGGCCCGCGAAATGCGCTCCTTGTTCGACGGCGATCGCGTCGCCGTGTCGGTTGTCGGCAAGGATCGCCGCGGCAAGCCGGAGGGGAAGCTCGTCGAGGTTCTGGAGCGTTCCACGCAGGAACTCGTCGGCAAGTTCATCCGCGAGCGCGGCATCGGCGTTTTCATTCCCGACAACTCGCGGATCGCGCATCGCGTTCTGATCGCGAAGGGCGAATCCGGCGGCGCCCGGTCAGGCGACGTCGTCGTCGCGGAGATTCTCGACTACCCGACTTACGTCGAGCA
Organism: Woeseiaceae bacterium; assembly: GCA_028277185.1. Classification (GTDB taxonomy): domain Bacteria; phylum Pseudomonadota; class Gammaproteobacteria; order Steroidobacterales; family Woeseiaceae; genus UBA1847. Next base: position 17,476 of record JANQGQ010000017.1, on the reverse strand, counting down.
GGCGACGGGCCGCATCACACGCGTCATCGGGACGCCCGACCAAAAGGGGATCGCGACCGAAATCGCCATCGAGTCTCACGGTATTCCGACGCGGTGGCCGAGGGCAGTGCGTGCGGCTGCCGACAAGTACGGCAAGACAGTACCCAGCCGTGCGAAGCAGGGCCGGCTCGATCTTCGCGGGCTCGACCTCGTTACGATCGACGGCGCCGACGCCCGCGACTTCGACGACGCCGTGTACGCCGAACGGAGCGGCAGCGGCTGGCGCCTCATCGTGGCCATTGCCGACGTGGGTCACTATGTCGAGGCCGGGTCACCGCTCGATCAGCAGGCGATCGTCCGCGGCACCTCCGTGTACTTTCCCGACAGGGTCGTGCCGATGCTTCCGGAGGTTCTGTCGAACGGCCTCTGCTCGCTGAATCCGAAGGTAGACCGTCTCTGCATGGTCTGCGAGATGCGCGTCAACGCGGAGGGCCGCGTTACGCGGTCGGCCTTCCATGAAGGCGTGATGCGATCCAAGGCGCGGCTGACTTACAGCCAGGTCGCCGCGCTGCTCGACGGCGAGCGCGACAGCGGTGTGCCGAAAGCGCTCCGACCGGCCATCCGGCGCCTGCATGAGGTCTACAAGGCGTTCGCGAAGGCCCGTGGGCGTCGCGGCGCCATCGAGCTCGATTTGCCGCAGACCCGTTTCGAGCTGAACCGCCGCGGTGAGATTGCCGCGATACACACGCTGCCGCGGAGCGACGCTCACCGTCTTATTGAGGAGTGCATGATCGCCGCGAACGTCGCGGCGGCGAAGTTCCTGCGTCGCCACCGGATTCAGGGACTCTACCGGGTGCACGCGAAACCGGACCCGGATCGCTTCGAAGAGCTCAGGCTGTATCTGCAGACGCTGGGCCTCAAAGTACCGCAACCCGAGCACGTCAGCCCGAAGCAGTTCAATCAGCTCTTGCGACAGGTCCGCGGCAGGGAAGACGCGGCGGCGATCGCCATGCAGATGCTGCGCTCGCTGCAGCACGCCGAGTACACGCCGGCAAACATCGGTCATTTCGGGCTCGCGCTCGATGCGTACGCCCACTTCACGTCGCCGATACGCCGCTACCCCGATCTGCTGGTGCATCGGGCCATCAAGCACATCGTCCGGGGTGGCAAGCCCGGCAAGTACCGTTACCGAAAGGACGAAATGGAGCGTCTCGGCGCCTTGTGCTCGCACCACGAACGCCGCGCCGAGGACGCGACGCGCGACGTCGAAGCCTGGCTCAAGTGCCAGTACATGCAGGATCAGCTCGGCGAACAGTACCGCGGCGTCGTGACCAGCGTGACGCGTTTCGGTCTCTTCGTGCAGCTAACCGATCTCATGGTCGACGGTCTCGTGCACGTCACCAGCCTGCCGAACGACTACTACCATTTCGATCCGCGGACGCTGACCCTGAACGGAGAACGGTCCGGTCAGCGCTTCGGCCTGGGCGATCGGATCGACGTCCGCGTCGCGAAAGTGGACATGGAGACCCGCCGCATCGATTTTCGCCCGGTATGGGAAGGCTACGAGAACCGGCGCGGCCGCGGCGGCAGACGGGGGCGCCGTTCGTGAGCAAGGCGCGCTTCGTGACCGGCCTGCGTGCCGTCGAGCAACTGCTCTCGGCACGCCCCGACGACGTCCGCACGCTGTTTGTCGAGTACCGGTCCGCGAACCCGCGCGTCAAGGCGGTCGTCGAGCGCGGCAGGAGCCAGGGCATTGCGATCCAGTCGGCGAATCGCGCGCGGCTCAAACAGATGTCCGGCGAGGTGCGCCATCAGGGCGTGGTCGCCGAGATCGAGCGCAACACCATGCTTGACGAAGCCGGGCTGCGTACGCTCGTGGAGGCGCGGCTCGAGGACGATTCGGGTGGCCCGCTGTTGCTGCTGGCGCTCGACGGCATTCAGGATCCGCACAATCTCGGCGCCTGTCTGAGGACTGCCGACGCGGCCGGCGTCGACGCCGTGCTGGCACCGCGTCACGGGGTCGCGGGCCTCGGACCGACGGTTAGCAAAGTCGCGTCGGGAGCTGCCGAATCGCTGCCGTTTGCGCCGCTGGCCAATCTCGCGCGGGCGCTGGATTGGCTCGGGGACTACGGCGTCCGGCGGATCGCGACCAGCGACAGAGGCGAGCGTAGCCTCTACGACGTCGACGCCTCGGGACATTCGGCGATCGTCATGGGCGGCGAGGAGAAGGGCCTGTCGCCAGCGATTCTTAAGCGGGTCGACCACGTCGTCGCGCTGCCCATGCTCGGCGCCGTTTCGAGCCTCAATGTCTCGGTGGCGGCGGGGATTTGTCTGTACGAAGCCGTTCGCCAGCGGCAGGCCGGCCAGGGCGGCTGAGGTAGCCGTAAGCCCTTGGCTTTTCGCCTTTCATTGCGGTAGCATGCGCCTCCCTCGGGCCATGGCCCGGGAGAACGATACCTCTTGCCACACCGCGTGCGCGGGTGGCTGTAATCGATCCGGCGGCGGCGAATATGCGCCAGCGCTGGCCGATTTCATCCGGAAGGGACGACAATGAGACACTATGAGATCGTATTTCTGGTCCATCCGGACCAGAGCGAGCAGGTGCCTGCCATGGTAGAACGTTACCAGAGCATGGTCACCGACGCGGGTGGACAGATCCACCGTACCGAAGACTGGGGGCGCCGCCAGCTGGCGCATCCGATCAACAAGATCCACAAAGCCCACTACGTGCTCCTGAACGTCGAGTGCAGCTTCGACGTGATCGAGGGCATCAAGGGCGCTTTCCGCTTCAACGACGCCGTGCTCCGGCATCTGATCATCTCGCGCGACGAAGCCGTGTCCGAGGCCTCGCCCATGGCGGTCGCCGTCGCCGAGGAAAAGGCGAAGGAGAAGGAGGCGCAGCAGCGCCGCGAAGCGAAGGCTGCAGCCGAGGCGGCGATGCGCAGGGAGTCCGAAGCGAAGGCAGAGGCAAGCGCCGAAGCCGATACGGAGGACAAGGCGGCGGAGAAGGCCGAGAGCACCGACACGCCCGCGGAAGCAAAGGCCGAGGCGGCGGATGACGCGGCGACGGCTGAAGCCGAGACCGCTGAAGCCAAGACCGCCTGAGGAGCAGAATCATGAGTCGCTATTCACGCCGCCGGAAGTACTGCCGTTTCACCGCCGAGGGCATCAAGGAGATCGACTACAAGGATCTCAATTTGCTCAAGGCCTACGTGACCGAGACGGGCAAGATCGTGCCGAGCCGGATAACGGGCACGAAATCGCACTATCAGCGCCAGCTGGCTACCGCCGTCAAGCGCGCTCGCTATCTGGCGCTGCTGCCTTACACCGACCGGCATTAAGGTCAGGGTTAGGACAGGGCCCGTGCCGGCTGTGGCCGCATGGCTGGTCGCCCGGCCGCTGAATGCCGTACTCGGCCTCGCGGCGTCGCTGTCGCTGCCCCTTTTGGGCTTCCTGAGCGGCGCCGTGCTCGTGTACCTGCTATTGGTGCAGGGGCCGCGGCAGGCCGTCATCGAGGCGGCGATGGCCGGCGGGATGATTCTGGCCGTGAGCGCGCTGCTGGGCATGTCGCTCGAAGCGAAGTTCGCGGTCATGCTGATGGCCTGGCTGCCCGCGCTGTTCGTGGGAGTGCTGCTGGCGATGAGCCGGTCGCTGACGCTGACCATGCAGGTCTCGGCGATCGTGGCGATCGCCGGTGTCGTGGTGTTTTTCGCCGTGGCCGGGAATCCCGCCGGGTTCTGGACGTCGGTGCTGACGCAACTGCTGGCCGACTGGCGGGCATCGGGCGTCGAGCAGCTCGAGCAGCAGGCAGCGCTGGTCGAGCCGGAGCTGCCGCGCCTGGCGGAACACATGACGGTCTGGGCCGCCTTCGTGGCCTGGCTGATGGCGGCGGTCGTGGCACTGCTGGGCTACGCGCTGTATCGGAGCGGGCCGGGCGAAGCGGCCGACTTCGGGCGGTTTCGCGATCTCGACTTCGGTCGGGTCATCGCGGCCGTGATGGCCGTCGCGTCCATCGTCGCGGTGTTGACGGGGATCGCCTGGCTGCAGAGCGTGGCGTTCGTGATCTTCACGATCTTCAGCCTGCAGGGCATCGCGATCGTCCACTGGCTGCACGCCGAGGGCATGATCCCGGTGTTCGTGGTGGCCCTGATGTACGGTGCCCTGGTGGTCATCATCACGGCACCGGTGGTCGTGACCGCCATGGCGGTCCTCGGTTACATTGACGCGTGGTTTGCGCTGCGGCGTCGCAAGGTACGGGCCGGCTGAGCGGGCCCCTCAGGAATTCGGTTGATCCGACAGATTTAAGGTTATCGACATGAACGTCATTTTGCTGGACAACGTGGAAAATCTCGGACGCATCGGCGATCTCGTGAAGGTCAAGCCGGGCTATGGGCGCAATTACCTGCTGCCGCAGGGCAAAGCGGCCCTCGCGACGCCCGAGAACATGAAAGCGATCGAGGCGCGCCGCGCGGAACTGGAGAAGGCCGCGGCTGAGGAGCTCGCGACCGCGAAAACCCGCGCCGGAACGATCGACGGCATGGAGCTCGTCGTCCCGGCCAACGCCGGGAGCGAGGGCAAGCTCTTCGGCTCGGTCGGTCCCGTGGACATCGCTGAGGCCTTCGCGGCCGTGCAGGTCGAAGTGCAGCGCAGCGAGATCAGGATGCCGGACGGCCCGATCCACGAGGTTGGCGAGTTCGCGGTCGGCGTGCACCTTCATCCCGAAGTCAATGCCGAAGTCAAAGTGCGCGTCGTTCCCGAAGAGTGACGCCCGCCGCTGACGGCGAAATCGACATGAGCGACAGCGGCAACGACGAACGGCGGTTAAAGGTACCGCCGCATTCGGTTGAGGCCGAACAGGCGCTCGTTGGCGGCCTGATGCTCGACAAGGCCGCCTGGGACAAGGTGGCGGACCTCGTCAGCGCCGCCGACTTTTACCGCAAGGACCATCGGCTGATCTTCCAGGCGATCGCCGAGCTCGTCGACGACGGCAATCCCTGTGACGTCGTGACCGTTTCCGAGTTTCTCGACGAACGCAGCGAGCTGGAGGCGGCCGGCGGCCTCGAGTATCTGGCAACGCTGGCCAACGAAACGCCCGGTGCCGCGAACGCGCGTGCTTACGCGAACATCGTTCGCGAGCGCGCGATGCTCAGGTCGCTCATCCATGCCGGCAACGAGATCGCCGGTCAGGCGTTTGCAACGGGCGGGCGCAGCGCCACGGAACTCGTCGACGAGGCCGAGCGTCTCGTATTCGAAATTGCGGAACGCGGCTCGCGGGGGCGGCAGGGATTTCGCTCGCTGAAGGAAATTCTCCCCGAGACGGTCGACCGGATCGATCTGCTGCATCAGTCCGACGGCAGTATCACCGGCATTTCGAGCGGCTACACCGAGTTCGACAAAATGACGGCCGGACTTCAGCCCGGCGATCTCGTGATCGTCGCGGGGCGGCCGTCGATGGGCAAAACGACGTTTGCCGTGAACATCGCGGAGAACGCGGCCATCGGCGGCAAGGTGCCGACCGCGATCTTCTCGATGGAAATGCCGTCGTCGCAGCTGACGTTCCGGATGATCTCGTCGCTCGGCCGCGTCGATCAGACGCATCTCAGGACCGGCGACTTCCCGGACGAGGACTGGTCGCGGATCAACACAGCCGTTCAGCTGATGTCCGACGCGCCGATCTTCATCGACGACACGGCCGGTCTCGCGCCGACCGAGATTCGTGCCCGGGCGCGGCGACTGCAGCGCGAACACGGCCTCGGACTCATCGTCGTGGACTATCTGCAGCTCATGCAGGTGCCTGGTAATCAGGAAAACCGGGCCACGGAAATCTCCGAGATCTCACGTTCGCTCAAAGCGCTGGCCAAGGAACTGGCTGTCCCGGTTATCGCGTTGTCCCAGCTCAACCGCAGCGTCGAGCAGCGCACCGACAAGCGGCCCGTGATGTCGGACCTGCGCGAGTCCGGCGCCATCGAGCAGGACGCCGACGTGATCATCTTCATCTACCGGGAAGAGGTCTATAACCCGGACACACCGCGCAAGGGCATTGCCGACATCGTCATCGCCAAGCAGCGAAACGGTCCGATCGGAGAGTTCCCCCTTACGTTCGTCGGTCGCTACACGAAGTTCGAGAATTGGGTGCCGGACACCTACGGCGACGAGTCGTTTCACTGAGCAAAGCTGTGCCCGCCGCTCTTGCGGCATCGGTCTTCAGCTGGCGAAGAAGCCCATCTTGACGCCGGCCAGCTGCACGACGTCGTTGTCAGCCAGTTTGCGGGCCTGTGCGCCTATCGGTTCGCCGTTGACGAGCGGAAAGTCGCCGTCCTTGCCCGACTCGACGTGCACGATGTAATAGCCTTCGGCGCGCCGCGTGATCGCTGCTACCTGGACTCCGGGCCGACCGAGCGTCGTCAATGCCTTCGTGAGCTCGAGTTCCCGGCCTGCGAAAGCGCCCGAGAGCACCTGCAGTTTCGCCAGCGGCAGAGCGTTGGGTGCGGAACTGGGATCGATGCCCGCTGCCGTCGCCGTGTGCACGGCGGGTTCGGGTGGCGCCGGCGCCTCCGGTGCGGGCTGCGGAGGCGGCTCCGCCTCTTCCTCGAGGCCTTCCGCTTCTTCCGGGGCCAGCCGGATTCCGGCCGAATCGTTTTCGTCTTCTTCCGGCTCGGCGGCCGCGGCCGCTTCGGCGGCTTTCTCGGCGATCGCAAGCTGCTCGGCATTTTGCTGGCCGGTCGGAATGACCATGGTCTTCTCGAACTCATCCTGCTCGGCGTCGTTCGTCGCCTGGTCGGAGAAGCGCAGCTGATGATGGCCAATCGTAATGACGTCGCCGTGCTGCAGGGCGTGCTTCTTGATCAGCTTGCCGTTGACGTAGGTTCCGTTGGTGCTGTTCAAGTCCTCGAGGAACGAGTCGTTGAGGATGTTGATGATCAGTGAGTGATGCCCGCTGACGGCCGGGTTGTCGATGCGGACGTCGTTATCAGGCAGGCGGCCAATCGTGTACCGCTCCTTGCTCATGTTGTATTCCGCAAGTACCTGATTGTCCAGACTGAGTATTAACCGTGCCATGATGACTCGCTGTATCCAGTGAGAATTCTCGTTCTACCGGCTTGAGAACATGCATGCGTACACCAGGCGTGGTGCTCTGGTTCGCAAACCGATCTCCGTAAACCCTTACCCCTTACGAGCTGAACCAACCGGCGATTTTGACCAGAAGTCCTTTTTTCGCCGCGAAAGGTTCGACGATCTGGGCGAGCATGACGGATACGTTGTCGCGGCCGCCCTGATTGTTCGCCAGATCGATTAATTGTTGACCAACCACGTCAAGACTAGCATTAAAAGTACTGATAGTTAAGTGAATATCCTCGTCTTCGACCATGTCGGGCAGGCCGTCGGAACACAGGAGATACACGTCGTCGGGGAGCACGTCGTGCTCGTGAACCTCGACCTCGACCGCTGGTTCCACGCCCAGGGCGCGGGTGACGTAGTTGCGGTTCGTCGAGCGCTGTGCCTCCTCGGCGGAGTAGAAGCCGCGATCGACGAGTTCCTGGAGCAGCGAATGGTCGAGCGTGAGCTGGTCGAACTGTCCTCCGCGCAGCCGGTAGGCCCGGGAGTCGCCGACGTGGGCGATCGATACGCGGTTGTCGTAGAACATGCAGGCGACGATCGTCGTCCCCATGCCCTCGCAGTGGGTCTGACTTTGCGCGGTCTGAAAGATGATCTTGTTCGCCCGGTAGATGGCGTCGCGCAGGATAATGGACTGCCGCATCATGCCGCTCTGCGGGTCCACGTTATTGAGTTCCTCGCGCTCGTGCGCCTCAGAGGCCAGCTTCGTGACGGTCTCGACCGCGATTCCGCTGGCGACTTCCCCGGCGTTGTAGCCGCCCATGCCGTCGGCCAGCACCATCAGTCCGATATCCGGCATGCCGCCGATCGCGTCTTCGTTGTGCTCGCGAACCCGCCCGGTATCGGTAATCTGGGCAAAGTTGATTTTTCCGCGCAGGCTCATGAGGCTTCAGTCTACTCGTTCTCGATTGGCCGCCGCTAAGAAATGCGGGCGCAGTTTCTTAGGGCGATTGCCATCTCGGCACCGCAGGAGAATCGGTTTTCGGGGCGCTTGGCCAGAGCTTTGGCAAGGACTGCGTCGACGCTCGGCGGTAATCCGGCCCGGCGGTTCGCTACCGGTGCGGCGTCTTCGGTCGTAATTTTCGTCATCAGCAGGGCTATGTTCGAGGCCTTGAAAGGCACCTCGCCCGTCAGTAGCTCGTATAGAGTAACACCAAGCGAAAACAAGTCCGAGAGCCCCGTAAGGTTTTCGGCGCCGAGCTGTTCCGGCGACATGTACATCGGCGTTCCCAGCACGATACCGGTTTTGGTGCGGTTGTTGTCGGTGAGACGGGCGACGCCGAAGTCGGTAATTTTGAGCGCACCTTCTTTCGGGTTGTAAAGCAGATTCGCGGGCTTGATGTCGCGATGGATGACGCCCTGATTGTGGGCGTAGTCGAGGCCCTCCGCGGTCAATGCAGCCAACTCGAGAGCGCGCTTCGGCGCAAGCAGCCGCTTGGGTTCCGTGAAATCCTTGAGCGGAATGCCGGGGACGTACTCCATGGCAATGTAGGCGAGGCCTTTGTCTTCGCCGCAGTCGTAGACGGTAATGATGTTGGGATGCGTCAGGCGCCCGGCGGACTCGGCCTCCCGGAAAAAGCGGATGCGCGCCTCCTTGAGTTCCTCGTCCTCGAACTCTTTGGCGATCGGGATCGCCTTGATGGCAACCGGCCGGTTGATCCGGGGATCCTTGCCGAGATAGACGGCGCCCATTGCGCCGCGGCCGATCCTGCGTTCGATGACGTAGCGCCCAAGTCGCTGCGGCATACCGTCGTTTTTAGCGGCCTTGTCGCCGGTCGTCTTGACCGGGCCGTGCGTTTGCTTCATCCATTGCAGAACGGCTTCGGCACGCTCGGGTTTTGCCTGCTCCTCGAACGCCAGCGACAGCTTGTACATCACGGCGGCAAGCGTGTCCGAGGGCGGACAGCGGCGGAACTCCGCGAAAGCCGGTTCCAGCCTGCCGGCGGCAAGGAAATCCGAACCTTTCTTGAATGCGTCGCTCGTGACGCGGCGCGGGTTCCCAATCAGCCACAGACACAGGGCGCTCACTCCGGTGAAAATCAGAATAGGCCGGCCGACGTCGAGACGCACCTTGACGACGTACAGGGCAAGCGCTTCCGCCAGGAGCAGCAGGACTATCATGCCGGCGGTCATCAGAAGGATGTCCGCGCGGTTCCTGTCCGGCAGGAACAGCACGGCGACGATGGCCAGCAGCATCGGCAGCAACCACTCCATTGCCTCGACCCAGGCGGGGGAGAGGATCGTGCGCTGTTGTTCCACATCGGCAAGCATCGCGGCGGCGATCTCCGATGAGGTGACGTACTGTCCGGACGGCAGCGTGGCGGCGGCCGCGACGAGTTCGGGCTCGGCATCGACGAACACGGTCGCGTCGTAGAGCTGGCGGCTGTTGAAGCTCAGGCCGAGCACGGTGTTTGCGTCGAGCCTCGGGACCGGCGCGTAACGGGCGAGATAGACCTCGTCGTCGGAGTTAGCCATGCGGGGATTGGCGGGCCAGTCGTCGCCGTCGAGCGCGACGGCAAGCGGCAGAGCCGGCTCCATTACGCCGTCGCTCAGCTGCCACAGCTTCGTTGTGCGCAGCACGCCGTCGACGTCGCTCGTGAAGTCGACGACACCGGCGCGGGCTGCGTACGGTGCGAAACGATGTCTGAGCGGGACGTAGACGCGACTCTGTCCGTTCCGGAGGTCGGGAACCCAGGCCGGGAGCGGCTCGGTGGCTGCAACCTCCGGCGGCCGGGTCAGAATGATCCGCCGCACGCCACCGCGCTCGAGCACCTCTATAATCCGGCGGTAAGTCTCGAGCTGTTCCGCGGTCGTCGCGCGCGGGGCGTCGATGCTAATGATGTAGGCATCGTCGAGCGCGGCGACGGGGCTATGGCTCGCGAAACGGTCGTAGAGGAACCGGTCGGCCGTCTCGAACCAGCCGGCCAGCGGTCCGTACACGAGGAGCAGCAGCACGCAGGCGAAGGCCAGCGCCGACAGTCGGATCTTCTTCGGGTTTTGACTGGTGTCCAAAGGGTCAGGTCCCTGTTTTATCGGCAAATTATAGGAAAACCGCCGTACCCGAAATGAGAAAGGGTTGGCATTTTTATGTAACACTGGTCGGAATTCTGCGATCCCGCGCCTCCCGGGTGCCGGCGTTCGGGGGTCGGCCGTTTTCGGGAGCAATGCCGTCATGCCCAAAGTGAAATCGGCCTACGTCTGCACGGAATGCGGCAGTATCAGCGTGAAATGGGCAGGCCAGTGTCCGGAGTGCGGCGCCTGGAACACGCTGGAGTCGCGGCCGCTGACGCCGAAACCGGCGGCGCCGGCGGCTCCCGTCCGGCGCCTCGACGATCTGACCGACGAGCTGGGCGAGGAACTCGGTCAACGTTACGCGACCGGCTTTGGCGAGTTCGACCGGGTTCTCGGCGGCGGTCTCGTGCCCGGCGCTGTCGTCCTGCTCGGAGGCGATCCCGGCGTTGGGAAGTCGACGCTGCTGCAGCAGATCAGTGCCCGCTTGCCCGGCGAACTCCATGTCTGTTACGCCACGGGCGAGGAGTCATTGCGTCAGATCGGGCAGCGCGGGCGGCGTCTCGGGCTCGGCAAGGCGAGTGTCGCGATGCTGGCCGAAACTTCGCTCGACAGCGTGCTGTCGACGGCGGCCGATCTCGGCTCGCGGGTGCTCGTTATCGACTCGATGCAGACGATGCTCGTCAAGGACGTCGGCGCCGCGCCCGGGTCCGTTTCGCAGCTCCGGGAGGCTGTCGCCCGGATCGTCCGGTTTGCGAAACAGCGCGACGTTGCCGTGTTCGTGATTGGTCACGTCACCAAAGAAGGCGCGATTGCCGGTCCACGCGTCGTCGAGCACATGGTCGACACGGTCCTGTACTTCGAGAACGATCCGTCGAGCCGCTACACGCTGATTCGCGCCGTCAAGAATCGATTCGGGGCGACAGGCGAGATGGGCGTGTTCGCGATGACGTCGGAGGGCTTTCGCGAGGTCAGGAACCCGTCGGCGATCTTCCTGTCACGCGAAACCGGCGCAGAAGCCGGCAGCGTGGTATCGGTTGCCTGGGAGGGCAGCCGGCCGCTGTTGGTCGAGATCCAGGCGCTGGTCGCCGACAGCGGCGGCGCACCGCGGCGGCTTGCTCAGGGCATGGACCAAAACCGCCTGGCGCTGCTGCTGGCGATACTTGCCCGGCACGGCGGTATCCAGATCGCAAGCGAGGACGTGTTCGTCAACGTCGTCGGCGGGTTGAGAATCAACGAAACGTCCGTCGATCTGCCCGGCACCGTGGCCATAGTTTCGAGCTTTCGTGATGCCGCGGTGGACGAGCGTACGATGTGCTTCGGCGAACTGGGTCTCGCCGGGGAAGTCAGACCCGTACGCTTCGGCGACGAACGGATCGCTGCCGCTGCCAAGCAGGGCTTCACACGCTGCATCGTCCCGGAAGGGAACCGGCCGCGGCAGACGCCCGAAGGCATGACCGTGATTGGCGTACGCCGCCTCCGCGATGCACTCGAGCAGGTCCTGTAGGCGCGTCGCTTCTACTCGACCGCTTCTTCCGCTACGGCGCGCCGGGACCGCACCCGCACGCTGAGTATGCGTTTGTCGTCGCTTTCGATGATCTCGATCGGATAGCCGCCTACGTCGAGCGTGATGCCGGCTTCGGGAATCGTTTCGAGGCGCTCGACGATCAGGCCGTTCAGCGTTTTGGGTCCGTCGGTCGGCAGCTCCCAGTGCTGCGAGCGGTTGAGTTCGCGGATGGAAGCGGACGCGTCGACCACGAAACAGTTTGCCGACTCCTCGCGGACGTCGTCGGTATCGTCCGCCGGATCGGTCGTAAACTCGCCGACAATTTCCTCGAGAATGTCCTCGAGCGTGACGATACCCTGAATGTCACCGTACTCGTCGACGACCAGCGCAATGCGTTCCCGCCGCCGCTGGAACTGTACGAGTTGCGTTGAAAGGGGGGTGCCTTCGGGCACGAAGTAAACTTCCTCGAGCAGGCCGCCGAGGTCTCCGGACTTGAGGTCGTAGCTGGCCAGATTCGCGAGACGCCTGAGATGCAGGATGCCGACGACGTTGTCGATTTTGTCGCGGTAGACGGGCAGGCGGGTGTGCTGACTCTCGGCGATCACCCGTTCGATCGCTTCGGCCGAGTCGTCGAGATCGATGCCGATGATCTCGTTGTGCGGGATCATGACGTCGTCGACGGTGACCTGCTCGAGATCGAGAATACTGAGCAGCATTTGCCGGTAGCGCGTCGAGATACGGCTGCCGGCCTCGAACACTATCGTCCGCAGTTCCTCCCGCGTCAGCGCAGTCAATTCGGCGTTTCCCGTGCGGATGCCGAGGAGGAACAGCACGCCGTTGGCGCACATATTGACGAGCCAGACGAGCGGGTACGTGAGCTTCAGCAGAGGGTAGTAGACCAATGCCGCCGGAAAGGCCAGCCGTTCGGGATGCAGAGCGGCCAGGGTCTTGGGCGCCGTCTCGGCGAATATGAGGACGACGAGTGTGAGGAGAAGCGTGCCCACCGCAACGGCGGGTTCGCCCCCCATCTTGAGAGCGATCAGGGCGACCAGTGACGCTGCCGAGAAGTTGACGAGATTGTTGCCGAGAAGGATGAGCCCGATCAGACGGTCCGGTCTTGCGAGTAGCCTCTCCGCAAGCCTGGCGCCGCGATGACCTTCCCGCGCCTTGTGCCGCAGCTGGTAGCGGTTCAGGCTCATGAGCGCCGTTTCGGACCCGGAAAAGAACGCCGACAGCGCGAGCAGAATGAATAGCACCCCGAACAGGGCAGATAAGGGGACTTCGTCGCCCAACGAAGGGCACTCCTTGCAAAACGGGAACCCGAAAGTTCAGCAGTTGCCCGTCAGCCTGTCAAGGAACCAGGCCGGCCGTCGGCACGGCCCGGCTCAGCCCCAGCTTCGGTTGAGTAACTCCTCGAGCACGAACCGGCTGCCGAAGTAGGCGAGAACCAGAAGTGCGAAGCCGCCGAGGTAGAGATACACGGCGCGGCGGCCGCGCCAGCCGGCGAACAGTCGTCCGGCGAGCAGAATGCCGAATACGGTGGTCGCGCCGATCGAGAACGCCGTTTTGTGGATCAGGCCCTGGGCGAACAGGTTGTCGACGAACGTGAAGCCCGAGACGACCGCCAGCGCGAGACCGACGAAGCCGGCCGTCGTAATGCCGAACAGCAGTCGCTCGGTCGTTTCCAGCGGCGCGAAGAGATTGCTGTAGGCCGACACTCGCGCGGCGCGAAGGCGGCGCTCCTGCACCAGCGAGAAGACGGCCACTATGGCGCCAACGCTGAGCAGCCCGTAAGCCAGCATCGACACGATAACGTGCGTCTGGGTCTGCCACGTCAGCGGCGGGCTCGTCTCCTGATCGATGCCGAGATGCATGGGAATCGCGAGAATTGCCGCCAGCATCAACAGCCCGGCCGCCATGCCGCGCAGCCGGGCGCTGGTCGCACCGAGGAGCGCCGTCAGCGCGAGTTCGAAGCTGATCAGGGAGACGACCGTGGCCAGAGCCAGCCCGCCGATACGGTCCGGTGCAAAGAACACGAACAGTACGTCGGCGTGCATGCCCAGTGCGGCCAGACCGGCCACGAAACCGGTTACCGTGAGCAGAGTTGCCCGGCTCTCGTAAGCCGCCAGGCGGCTCATGGCAAAGGCAACGGCGGCCGCGGCGTACAGAAATAGAATTGTGATTTGAAACACAGAAACCCCGTGGGGTTTTACCTAACGTTGCGCTCGGAATGATCCCATAGGGCGTCTGCCAATAGAACCCTCGGCGGTGCAGGCGCGTCATAGCAGGAGCCAGGGCATTGAAGCTTCGGGTGAGGGCACCATGCGCATCAGAATTTTGGGCTGCAGCGGCGGGATTGGCGCCGGCTCGAGAACGTCTGCGATGCTGGTCGACGACGATGTGCTCATCGACGCCGGGACCGGGATCGGCGACCTCGGTCTCGAAGACCTCGACCACATACGCCACGTTTTTCTGACCCACGCCCACCTCGATCACATTGCGGGCCTGCCGATGCTGGTCGATTCCGTGTTCGACCCCGACTTCGCGGTACCGATGACGGTCTACGCACGCGAGGAGACGTTGCGGGCCGTACAGGACCACCTGTTCAACGATGCGATCTGGCCGGACTTCGCGAAGCTGCCGTCGCCCGAACGGCCGATGCTCCGATACCAGGTCACGAGTCCGGGCGACACGGTGCGGATCGGCGAACGGGATTTCTTTGCGATCGACGTCAGCCACAGCGTGCCATCTCTGGGCTTCACGGTGCGAAACAGTCAGGGTGCGTTTGCAGTGAGCGGCGACACCAAAACGAACGCAACGCTGTGGCCGGTCCTCAACGCCTGCGAGGATCTCAGGTTGCTGGTCATCGAGGTGTCGTTCCCGGACGAGATGGAGAGTCTTGCGGCCGACGCGGGACACTATTGCCCGCGAACGCTGTCGAGCGATCTGAAGCGCTTGCAGCACGACCCCGATATCTGGCTCACGGGGATGAAGCCCGGAGAGGAAGACCGAATCTTCGCGCAGGTGCTTGCGGCATGTCCGGACCGAAGGATTCGCATGCTCTCGCGGGGGACCGTGTTGCGCGTATAGGGTAAACTTGGCGTTCGTTTTTCGCCGGGCCTGAACCCCCATGTTCGATAACCTGAGCGGCCGCCTCGGGGACGCCGCCCGCAGCCTCACGGGCAAGGGGCGGCTCACCGAAAGCAATATCAAGGACACGCTTCGGCAGGTCCGGCTGGCGCTGCTCGAAGCCGACGTGGCGCTCCCGGTCGTCAAGGGGTTCATCGAGCGCATCCGCGAGCGCGCCGTCGGCGAAGAGGTCGGCCGGAGCCTGACGCCCGGTCAGACGCTGGTCAAGATCATTCACAGCGAACTGGTCGGGATCCTCGGCGACGAACATCAGCCGCTCGATCTCAAAGCGCAGCCACCCGTCGTCGTAATGCTGGCGGGGCTGCAAGGGGCCGGCAAGACCACCACGGCGGCCAAGCTGGCGCGGCAACTCATCGAGCGCGACAGGAAACGCGTGATGCTGGTCAGCGTGGACGTCCACCGTCCCGCGGCGATTCTGCAGCTTCAGACTCTGGCCGGGGAAATCGGCGCTCTGCACTCTGCGAGTTCCGCCAGCGAGCAGCCAGTGAAGATCGTGAATCGCGCACTCGACGAAGCACGCCGTAGCCAGGCCGACGTATTGATTGTCGATACCGCCGGCCGTCTGCACGTCGACGGCGACATGATGGCCGAAGTTCAGACCGTGCATGCCGCGGCCGCTCCCGTCGAAACCCTGTTCGTCGTGGACAGCATGGCAGGCCAGGACGCCGTCAACGCGGCGCGCGCGTTCGATGAGAGCCTGCCTTTGACGGGAGTCGTCCTCACGAAGGCGGACGGCGACGCGAAAGGCGGCGTGGCCCTTTCGGTGCGCGAGGTCACCGGCAAGCCGATCCGCTTCATGGGGGTCGGCGAAAAGACGGACGCGCTCGAAGCGTTCCATCCCGAACGGATGGCGTCGCGGATCCTCGGCATGGGCGACGTCCTGACGCTGGTCGAAGAGATCGAGGACAAGGTCGAGAAGGACAAGGCCGAGAAGCTTGCGCGTAAGCTGAAAAAGGGCAGAGGCTTCGATCTCGCGGACCTTAAGGATCAGCTCGAACAAATGATCAACATGGGTGGGCTCGGGGCGATGCTCGAAAAGCTGCCCCTGCCCGGAAACGTCAATCCCGCGGCGCTCAAGGATGAAGGGAACGAGCGGAAGATCCGCCGGCAGATCGCCATCATCAATTCCATGACGCCCGCCGAGCGGCGCTATCCCAAGACCATCAACGGGTCGCGGAAGAAGCGCATCGCCGCCGGCGCGGGGCTGCAGATTCAGGACGTCAACCGGCTTCTCAAGCAGCACGTGCAGATGGAGCGGATGATGAAGAAGATGTCGAAGGGTGGCATGAAGCGCATGCTTCGGGGCATGCCGGGCGGCGGGATGCCACCGGGCTTCCCGGGCCGATAGTCCTGCCGCCGGGATCCCCGGCGCTGCGGCACCTCTAAGCGTATAAAATTCTTACGTTTTTTTTCGCCCGCCGGGCTTCACATTTGCGGCCAAACGGGTACAATGCCCCGTTTCCCTGAGGGGCGCCTCTGGCTGGCTGGCCTCGGCCGGACCTGAGCCCCGCACGTCAGGGATTGGACATCCACCGAATTCTGGAAACGTAATGGTAAGCATTCGTCTCTCGCGCTCGGGCGCGAAAAAGCGGCCTTTCTATCATCTGGTCGTAACCGACAGCCGCAATCGTCGCGACGGCCGGTACATCGAGCGCGTCGGCTACTTCAACCCCGTGGGCAAGGATCACGAGGAGAACTTACGGATCGACCTCGATCGCGTAGACTATTGGATCGGCCAGGGCGCGCAGCCGTCGGAACGCGTGGCGTCGCTTCTGAAGACGCACCGCAACAAGGCAGCTGCCGGCTAGTCGGCGCGCCGCGGGCGGCGCTCTGGCGTGACGCACGCTTCTGAGGACATCGTCAGGCTGGGCCGCATCGTCGGCCTTTTTGGTGTCCGGGGTTGGGTGAAAGTGTATTCGTACACGGAGCCCCGCGAGGGAATCGTTGCCTACAAGCGCTGGCTGCTCGGGTATCCGGAGGGCTGGCAGGAGCGGCAGGTCGTCGAGGGCAGGCGCAGCGGCCGTTCCGTGATCGCGCAGCTCGACGGGGTAGAGGACCGCGAGTCGGCCCAGGGGCTGCTCGGTCTGGAAATCGGGGTGGCCCGGGACGCTTTGCCGCGACTTGGTGCCACCGAGTACTACTGGGCAGATCTGGAGGGCCTGGTCGTTCAACGCAAGGACGGCACGAGGCTCGGACGCGTGGAGCGCCTGCTCGAAACCGGTGCCCACGACGTCATGGTCGTCGACGGAGAGAGCGAGCGCCTGATCCCGTTCGTGGTCGGCGCGGTCGTACTCGACGTGGATCTCGACGCCGGGGTGATCAGCGTCGACTGGGACTGGGACTGACGCGATGAAGATCGCGCAATGAAGATCGGAATCGTCAGCCTGTTCCCCGAACTCGTCGCTCAGGTGACGCGGTTCGGGGTCGTTGGCCGGGCAGCGGACAATGGGCTGCTCGAGGTGGCCTGCGGGAATCCGCGCGACTACGCGGACGATCCGCATCGAACGGTGGACGACCGGCCGTACGGCGGCGGCCCCGGTATGGTGATGCGCTTCGAGCCGTTGGCGGCCGCGATCCGGGCGCTGCGCGCGGAGCTGCCGGCAGGCGTGCCGGCGTTTGCGCTGTCGCCGCAAGGCCGGCGATTCGACCAGGCGTTCGCGGAGCGTCTGGCAAAGAGTGAGGGTTTCGTCCTCGTAGCGGGGCGCTACGAGGGTA
>JANQGQ010000028.1 GCA_028277185.1 Woeseiaceae bacterium | reverse complement strand
TCGGTAGTGTGGATCGCAACATGGGGCCGGAGACTTACTACCACGGCGGCGTTGAATTGATCTGTCCGGAGTGCGGGAGCGATATCGAGGTCGATTATGATGCCTCGGAGTATCCAGTAGGCGCGCTCAATGACAGCACCCTCATTGTTACCGGCGCCAAACTGTCGAAGGGGTTTGCAGAACCCACTGTCCTTATCGACCAGACACTATACGACCTCGACAAGCAGACCGGTCTTTGCCTGCCTGAAGAAAGGCAGATTGTCACGAATCTAACGCTCAGCGTTTCTGATCTGATCGCGGCAGTAGCCAAAAATCCACAAGTGCTCTACGAGATTAACCCACGTCAGTTCGAAGAGATCATCGCGGAGGTTTTCGATCGCCACGATTTCGAAGTGCAGCTAACGCAACGAACCAGGGATCGCGGGCGAGACATTATCGCGATAAGCTCGGCCCTTGGTATACGAACCAAGTTCATTATCGAGTGTAAGCGGTATGCGAAAAATAGACCTGTCTCGGTGTCGCTCGTCCGAGAGCTTTACGGTACTCAGGTTCAAGAAGGTGCGAACCTGTCGATCTTAGCCACAACGTCGCGATTCACAACTCCAGCCAAGGAATTCGCGAGCGAACGGAATACGACGCAGTGGGGAATGGAGCTAAAGGACTATGACGATATTGTAGCGTGGGTACGGCAGACGCATGATCGAATTCGGTAAGTACGTTGATTGTGGCCAATCGAGGGCGTGTAAACGGCATCGGTATTGGATTGCAAGCGTCAGACCCTCGATTGGCATGTGCCGAGTATCGATAGGGTCGCACAAGCCCACTAGCGGCCGATCGTCCGCCGGTCTGGCGGCGTTGTTGCAGGGCTGAATCGGGGGCCGTCGTCGCCTTCATGACCCCGCCAGATCTTCAGTTCGGGCGGCGCCCCGATTGCTATGGTGACTTTGTTGCCTCTGACGTCGAGCAGCCTGATTTCAATTGCTCCGGCGGCAAACAGCTCGTCGATCGTCTGCGATGCGTCGGCGCCGTCGCGCGGTCGTATCGTAATGAATTCATCAATCTTGCGTTTTATGACGAGCATGACTGATGCGAGCCTCCGTGATTGTGCGCTTTGCAACGATGCGACTTTGTTGGCCGTCAATCGGGAACGCCGACGGGTTCCGCTCGTCAATACGATCAAAGACGTAAATCAACATAGGGCAATCGTATACGAGCAGCAAGGCGACATAGTGTTGCCCCAAAGACGTGTGGACGTCGGTTAACGTCATGACCCGGTACTCTGACTATCGACTTACAGCAGCAACATGGACTATTACGAATACAACACTAAACGCCGAGGCGCGAACAGAAAAAGCAGACGCTCGGCGGCGCCTTCCGGGGACAAGGGTAGCGCGGCCGATACCGTTGCTGATGGCAGTTGGCCAACGCTAAAGCAAATCCGTCAGCACATCCGAAGAATTCGGAACGAATATCCCGGTAAAGGCTGATGCCGGAGACCTTCGGTGTTGTCTACCGGCTGCGTTGCATGCCACACGTCGCCGGAGTTACGGCGCACTACACGGCCGAGAATGTAGTGAACGCGTGCGAAGACGCGTCAACGGAGTAGTGGAGCCTTTTTAAGGGCGTTGCTGATCGGGTGAGAGCTGAAGACCAGTGCAGCTGGGGCTTCGGCCTTGCTGTTCAAACGGAGACCAGCGATCGCAAGTTGCAATCTGTGGCAGCTGCCGTTCGACGAAATCGATGAATGCGCGTACCTTCGCGGGCGGTCCATGGTTCGGGTATACCGCGTAAACTCCCCAGCTTTGCGACCGTGTGTATTCGGGCAGGATCTCCGTGAGCCGTCCTTGGGTGAGCTCATTGCTGATAGCTATCTCCTGAGTAAAGAAGATTCCCTGGTTCATACAGGCAGCCAGAATGAGGGGCAGGTCGGTGTTCGAGTTAATCGCGTAGTCCACGGGCACCTCGGTAGTGCCGCTCGCAGTGGGAAACCGCCAGACCACGCGGGAGCGGCCCGGGCGTCCGCGGTCGATACAGCGGTGGCTTTTCAGTTCTTCCAGAGTCCCGGGGTTCCCGTACCGGGCGAGGTAGCCCGGCGACGCCACCAGTATTCCACGCGTGGTCCCCAACCGCTTGGACAGTAGATTCGAATCGTTCAGGCGTCTCGAGATTCGAATCGCAATGTCAATACCGCCGCCGATCAAATCCAGATCCCTATCGTCGAAGTACAGACTAAGTGTGAGTCGCGGCCAGGCCCGCAGAAACTCGTCGACAATCGCCGGCGTCATCGCTGCGCCGATGCTCGTGGGCATGCAGACGGAAAGGTTGCCGACGACGTGCTGATCCTCGCCGCTCACTGCAGCTATCGCCTTCTCGAGCGCGTCATCCACCTCCCGTGCGTACTTGTAGAACCGTCTGCCGGCGTCGGTGAGGCTCGAGCTGCGTGTTGAACGATTGATCAGAACCACGCCCAGCCGCTCCTCGAGGCGCATGATGCATTTGCTGATTGCTGAGCGGGTCAATCCGAGTTGCTCTGCGGCTTCCGAAAAGTTTCCCGTCTGCGCAACACGGCTAAACACTTGTACATCGGCGGCGTTCATTGCCCAGGTTCCCTGTGCTTACGTAGGTTGACGGTGGCGCGCTCAAAGCGTTCCAGGTCCTACTTAATAAAACGGAAACGAGGGCAGCTTACCTTCAAGTTTGTACCCATAGACTCGGGCTTGGAACGACGGTGGTGCTGGCGGGATATCTACCCGGGGCGGAAGCGCCCAACTAGGCGTCCGCGGTCAGTTTCGTGGCCAGCAAGGCCTTGAGCATTCGCAGTTCACGATGCAGCGTGGCTTCTGAAATATCGAGAGCGGCAGCCGTCTCCGCATAAGTGGCGCCGTAGAAATAGTGTAGTTCGGCGATTCTCACTTTCCGCGCATCCCGTTTCTCGAGTTTCTCGAGCGCCATTTCAAGTGCCAGGACATCGGCGGACGTCTGGGCTGCGGGCACCTCCACACTGTCGATCGGCACGACCTCCGCGTCGCCGCCTCGTTTCTGGCTGGCCTTGGCGCGCGCGTGATCGACCAGTATCCGCCGCATCACGTGTGCGACGATACCGATGAAATGACCGCGGTCCTGTAGTTCGGTCCTGATGTTGCCGATGCGACAAAACGCCTCATTGATCAGAGCAGTAGCCTGCAGCGTATGGTGCGCCGGTTGCCCTCGCATGTAACCGCGGGCAAGCCTGTACAGTTCGTCGTATACTTCAGGCACGATCCGTTCCAGCGAGTCGGCATCGCCGTTGCGCCATTCGTTGAGCAGTCGGGTAACTTCCTGCGGCGACTTCCGGTTCATTGCAGCTGGATATTCATCCTGGATTTTTTTGTGCGCGGTGCGGAGGTCTTTGCCGTCTGTAGGGTTGTTTCATCGATGCTTGCGAGCATTCTACACTGCGGCGATCCGCTGAATACAGTGGCTCCCGTTGAGTCAACAGCACATCGTTTCGGGAGGCAGTCGAACCGAGAAAATGGAAGTAATGCGCTACACAGTGTTGCCGAACATTCTCCCAACGTGGTGTGTGTTGCATATACGATGATGGATGGCGGAGCGTCGTGGCGGATATCGAAACTGTCATGCCCCTCGATACGGTTTCGCAAAAGACTGACGGACCGAAGTAGTACCCATGGTGTTCACGCATGCCAATGACCGTTGGAGCCGGCTGAACGATTTATTCCATCAGGCATCGTCGTTACCGCCGAACGAGCTAGAAGGTTTTCTCGCGCGTGCGACAGACGGTGACCCGGAGTTGCGGGATCTGGTGCGGAAGCTGGTGGAATCCGGCGACGGCGGCGACGAACGCTTGTACCGATCGGTACGCGAGCTGGCGGCGGAAGTGGTTGCGTCCGAGATTCCAGCCGGATATCGGCTCGGGGCTTACCGGATCGACGCGTTGCTCGCGCGCGGCGGCATGGGCGCGGTCTATCTCGCGTCCAGAGCAGATGGCGAGTTCGAGAAAAGGGTAGCCATCAAAGTTGTCCATCGCCGGCTGAACAAGGGCGAGTTTGTCCGCCACTTTCGCACGGAAAGGCAGATGCTGGCGAACCTCAACCATGCCTCGATACCGGCGCTCGTTGATGCGGGCCAGCTGGATGACGGCCGTCCGTACTTCATTTGCGACTATGTAGACGGCGTGCCGATCGACGAATACTGCGAGCGGAACGCGTTGTCCGTGCAGGAACGGATCGGCTTGCTTACCCGAGTCGGCGAAGCGCTCCAGCATGCGCACAACAACTTGATCCTGCATCTGGACATCAAGCCCGATAACGTGCTCGTACAGCAGGATGGCACACCGTCTTTGCTCGATTTCGGGATCGCACGGCTAATCAGCGAGCGTGAAATCGGCCACGAGGCGTTCACGCCGGAGTATGCCAGCCCGGAGCGCATACGCGGCGAAGCGCCATCGGTCGCCAGCGATGTGTATTCGTTGGGACTGTTGTTGTACCGCCTGTTGCTAAATAGACCTCCCGTACCTGCTGAACGATTTGTGGCGTCGGCCACGCGCCTCGCCGACCGGTACCGTCTGGCCGATACGATGAATCAACCCGGCGATCTGCCCGGAATCGATCGTGACCTACGCGCAATCCTGAGAAAGGCTACCGCGATGAAACCGGCGGAGCGCTATGCATCGGTGGACTGGTTCTTGCGAGACCTAAAATACCAGCGGTTGAATCTGCCGGTTGCCGCACGACGCAGGACCGTGTCCTACAGGCTCGAGAAGTATCTGCGCCGGCACAGAGTTGCGGTGCTTGTGGCTGTTTCCGGATCTGCGCTGATGATTGCCTTTGGATTACGCGAAGCGGAGTGGCACAGGGAGCAGCAGGTGGTGCAGGAACAGCTGCAGGATGCTTCTCTCGCCGCGGAGTACGAAGCGGAGACCGCGCTGCGGGTATCGCGGTTTTTGACGGACCTATTTGAGATTTCCGATCCGGGCGAAGCGCAGGGCAACACGGTGACCGCGCGCGAGCTGCTCGATCTGGGCGCCGAGCGCGTCGCAAACGACCTGGCCGAGCGTCCGCTGGTAGCCGCGCAGATGATGCGCGTCATCGGTACGGTTTACAGCAATCTTGGGCTGTACGACCAGGCCGCCGCACTGCTCGCCGAAGGGCTCGCCGTGCATGAATCGGCGCCCGGGGCGAACAAAGCTGAGCTGGGCCGCTTGCTCTCCGTGCTGGGGAACGTGTACCTGCGACAGAGCGAACTCGATGCCGCTGAGCAGGTTCTGTACCGCAGCCTCGACGTGCGCGAGCGTTTCCTCGGCGCGCAGCATCAGGACGTCGCTGATAGTCTCGCACAGATTGGACACTTGAGATTCCTGCAGAGTCGTTTCGAGGAATCCGAAGGCCCGCTGCTGCGTGCGATTGCGATCGCGGAGCGGACTCCGGATTCCTCCAGCGACGCGCTCGCCGAAAGCCTGCGTTTCCTGGCGATCTCTTATCGGCAACTGGGGCGAAGGGAAGAGGCCGAGCAGCTTCTGCTACGCGCGATCGAAATCAGGGAACGGACGCTCGGACCGGAGCATCATATTGTCGTCAGTCCGCTGGACAATCTCGCGAACCTATACAGGGAGCTGGGGAGGTACGAGGACGCCATTGCGCTGCACGAACGCGGTCTCGGGATACTCGAGAAGACGTTGACGCCGAATCATCCCCGGCTGGCGACGAAACTCAACAATCTGGCAACCGCGTACAAGGCCCTCGACCGTTATGAGGAAGCCGAGCCGCTCTTGCTCCGGGCCCTGACGATCAGGGAGGAAACGCTGGGACCGGAACACCCCCGGGTCTCGACGACACTCAATACACTGGGCACGCTGTACCTTGGCTTTGGCCGGCTCGACGAGGCAGAGCAGTTCCTCCTGCGTTCGCTTGCCATTCGGGAGGCGGCATCCGGCCCGGACGATCCGCGGGCCGGCGTGAACAAGTTCAATCTCGGTGAAGTGTACCTGCAGCGAGGTGAACTCGATGCCGCGGAGAAACTCACTCTGGAAGCGCTTGCTATCTGGAGCCGCAAGCTCAACGCCGATCACATCTATCGGTGTTATGGCGACTGGCAACTGGCCAATGTGTATCGCGAACAGGGGCGCTACCAGGAAGCCGAAGTAATCTACGCCGGGGCGTACGGGCGTCTTGTGGACATGCGAGGGAAAGACGACCCCGAAGTCAGGGAATTGGTGGATGACTACGCGACATTGTTACGTGCATTGAACCGCAACTCCGAAGCTGAGGCATTGTTCGTTTCACAATGAGTTGGTGGGCAGGCCGCCAAACTCGCCATCGTACTGTTTCCCGCTCTCCGTTTTTCACCCCGAAGATACACAGTGCGTCCTCGATCCGAGCCCGGGGCGATCATAAAATCGCGCCTGGTCCATCCAGCACGGAATTCTGTGAATAGAGCGGCACCGATTCGGTTGCTGATCGTGGAAAGGCGCCCGATCGTCAGAGAAGGGATTTGCAGGTTGATCGCAGGCATGCCGGACATCGAGCTGGCAGCGGCGGTTGCCGACAGCGTCAATGCACTGCGCTTTACGCGGCAACTCCCCCTGGACGTAGTGCTGCTAAGCACATCGATCCGGGGCCGGGGCTTTTTCGACACGCTCAAGCGTATTCGTGCTGCCAGACCCGAGGTATCCGTCGTCGTCCTCGGCGGCCGTTCGGAATCGGGCCACGCGGCCAGAGCTCATACCATGGGCGCCAGCGGGTACCTTTCGGATGACAGTGCCACGGCCGACTTGCTTGCCGCGGTCAGGACTGCGCACGAGGAGCGGCGCGGCTCGGCAGAGGATACCGCTGACAATCCATCGGACCGTCATAGCGATACACCGGATCACGCGCGGTTGTCCCATCGGGAATACGAGGTCTTGTGTCTCATGGGGGCGGGGAGAGCTGTAGGCGCTATCGCACCAGCACTGGGTTTGAGCGTAAAGACCGTCAGCACGTATCGCTCGCGGCTGCAACGCAAACTGAAGTTGGGCAGTTCTGCCGAGATTATCCGATATGCAATCGAACACAATCTCGTCAGTGAGACGTCACAACACTAGGCAAGATCCATGAAAACCAAAGCTACGATATGCCGACTGCGGGTACCAGGGGTCCTGGGAAGGACGGGGGAACGCCGGCCGGTTCGCGTTCTCGCGGCCTTGCTGAGTGCGATGCTGCTTTCTCCCGCACAACCGGCGTTCGCCGATGCGGAGTTGTTCGTTAATCCGACGTTCGTCCAATTGAGCGAGCGTCAGCGAAGTGTGGCGGTCACCATAGTCAATCGAGGTGATGCGGCGGGGGTGTTTGCAATCGACTGGGTAGACTACGCAATGACCGAAGAAGGTCGCCTGACGGTGCCACAAGGCAAAGTGCCGTGGTCGCTGCAGCCGCATACCCGATATTCGCCGAGGCGGGTTACCCTCAGGCCCGGCGAGACCCAGCTCGTAAAAATCGCATTGCGGCGCGGAGGGGATGTAGCGGAGGGGGAGTACTATTCTCATCTGAAGGTGCTGACGCTCAATGATGATGTGGACGCTTCGACGGAAACGCAGGACGGCGATATCGTGTCGGAGCGCCGGGCCGTTACCGTCGACGCGCGGTCCGCCATAGCAATACCGGTGATTTGGCGCAACAGCCGTGACGCGCCTCGGGCGGTCATCGAATCCGCGCATTTCGATCCCGCAGCCGGTGAGCTGTCGGTTGATGTGCGGCGTATCGGTCTTCTGTCGACCCGAGGCTATCTGCACGTCATCCGAACCTCTGCGGACGGCTCCCGTCGAGCGCTGGTGGCCCCGATACCGTTTGTCATCTATCCGTCCGCCCGCCGGCGTGTCGCCAGTATTGAGGTCGACGCCGACGATATTGGTGCGGACGACGAGGTCGAGGTGAGCTATTCGACGGATAGGCAAGACGCGAAGTCCGATCTGGCCTCGTTCCATCTGGCGCCTTGAGGAACCGTCGTGTCAACAATCCAACACTTGTCGTTCCCACGGTGTCTTCTATGTAGCTGCGCGTTACTCATGACAAGCGTCCCGGCTGCAGCAGATCTGACGCTGACACGTATCACCTCACCGAGTTTCGGCACGATTCTGAGCGGCGGCAGCGGCCGTCAGTTCGTACTCAATTCCGATGGGACCGTGAGCGGGTCCAGCGCGGGCGATTACGTTGGCGGTGCCGCTGCGGGCGAATTCAGGGTCAACGATACGAGCAGTCCGCAGACAATCTCCATCGTCGTGGACAACGTCAGTACGCAGGGCGGTTTGACGGTGGTGAGCGTCTCGTGCGCGTACAACGGGGCAGCCCAGCAGCAATGCGATGGCTCGGGTATCAGCGTCAGCAGCGTCAGCGAGGCGACGCTCCGATTGGGCCTCGAAGTGAGCACGAGCACGGTGCACGGCGACGGCGATACGGCCAGCGTCAGCATGGACGTATCGATCGCTTATCTCTAGAACCTGCCTCGAAATGGACCGTAGCCGCAACCTTTCAGGCCGGTGGCTCATTCCACAATCCCGCGCTATCGCGCGGCAATCGCGACGCCCGGGCTTGCGAAAAGGTCGCTACCGGCGCGGCTACGGTCCGTTTCGAGACAGGTTCCAGGCAGGCCTCCCGCTAGCGACTCCACAGGTAGATCGGATCGAGCATCCGGTAGTTATCGTCCGAGCCAAGTGAAAACCGCTGCAGGTGGTAGCCCGCCCGGTCGGTGTAGGGAGTCACGACGACGTAGTATTCGCCCGCCGGGATGCTCGAAAATGAGTAGTAGCCGTCGAATTCAGAGCGGGTAGTCGCAATCTCCTGTCCGTCCGAGTCGTACAGCGCAACAGCAACGCCCCGGAGGTCGGAATGATCCATGCCGCTGCCGGGGTAGAGATAGCCTTCGACGTCTCCAGTCATGATGACCGGTATGTACACGTCTAAGTCGCTGCCGGCATGGGTATACAGTTCATACACGTCGTCGGCAGCTGACAGGAACGGATCGTCGAACAGCAGATCCCGGCTGTGCACCGTAATAGGCGTTTCACTGGCTAGACCGGTAAGTGACAGTACACCGGGAGCGGCCGCCGACGTTGTTCGTCCCTTGTAGCTTGCCCATGGGAGTGGTCTCTCGTCGCTATCCCATGAGCCGTTGTTGTTGTGGTCCAGGAACAGCTGCATCCTTGCGCGCCCGGAGTAAGCGAGGCTGCGATCGGCGCTGAAGAAACCGGCCGTGTCGGCATCGTAGCCAACGCGGGTGTTGAAGCCGATGGCGGCCGACCATGAGTCGTCTCCGCCGGTGTGCAGATCGAGGGACAGGTTCATGCCTCCCAGGCGGAACGAGGAACGGCTCTCCACGTAGGTTTGTCCGTCGTTCATGTTTCTGCGGAGCGTGAGACTCGTGTTCACTCGTCGACTCATTGCCCAGCTGACGGTACCGGCGAGCTGGTTGACGGGCTCGCTGCGCGCCGGGTTGTAGTCCACCTCAGCCCGGAAGTTCAGCTGGCCGCGTCTCCCGGTGATCCTGAGATAGCCGCGATACGACGGGTCGCCGGACTCAACGTAAACGTATTCGAGATCGTGACTGACGTTCGCCGGCCCCCAGCTGGCACCGAGGCGGTTGAACACCCGGTAGCCGAGCAGACCGTCGGCGCGGTTCTCATGCGTTACGCGCAGGGCGTAGCTGTCGAGGCCGAGTACGCTCATCGGCCCGGCCAGGCTAAGTTGATTCTGCGAGTGCAGCTTCACGTTACGTACCGTGTAAGGACTTTCGAAATCACGGAAGGACTGATGAGACAGGCTCAGATTCTGGCCGGCAAGCGTCGTCAGATAACTTGCGCTGATGGCGCTGCCGTCCGCCTGCTGCCTGACGAATTCGGTCAATAACAGCCCACGGCCTACGTTCATCCGTGCATCGAGAGCTCCGTAGCCGGTATCCTCGAAGGAACCGTTGGCCTCGCGCGAACCCAGCCGGGCTGAGGTATAGGCCAAGCCGATCTGTAGATCGTCGCTTAGTGCGTATGCATAGCGGATGTCCGACATCTGTGCCGCGGCGAGACCGTTGATTCCGTCGCGGGGCCCATCGAGGAAGTCGCGGCTGAAATCGACGTGGCCGAGACTGAAATTGAACTCGCCCTTGGCCAGCTCGGTTCCACCGCCCCAGTGAAGGTGGCGCCGTTCCTCGACTTCGCCTCGAGGACCGAATAGCCTGACCAGAAACACGTTTTCGCCGTAAACCGTTTCCTGGTCGGGGAAGACATAGCGTCCGTCACCACCGACGGTGCTAAAGGTGATCAACACGCCATTGCGATACAGTTCGGTGTCCCAGCCAGGCGGCGCATCGCCGGCGATGGTCAGCAGATTCAGGCTGCCGGTATGTCCCTCACGCTGACGTTCGATTCGGAAGCCGGCTCCCGTACCCGTGCCGCCGACCAGGCTGGAGGGGGCGGCTACGACATCGCCGAACATGTACCGGGTCGCTCCCAGGGGTAAAGTGTCAGCCGACGTAGCCGCACCGCGTTTCATCGTCAGGCGTTGCGGACCGCCGTTGATATTGCCGGAATACACGGTTGAGTGCTTGAGCAGGTCCATGCTCGCCGTCAGCGCAAGGTCGGTACTGCTGTCCGTCTCGCCGTTTGCGGCGTTCCAGAGTCGATGGTTAACGGTCAAATCGACAAGCGGCAGGGTTGTCCAGCGATATTGATCGGGCACCCGGACGGGATTCGCGCTGGCGGTAGTGGAACGATAGCCGTTTCGGTCCGACGTGCGCTTAAGGCGCTGTTCGAACGGTAGAGGTTCGCTGGAGCCGACCCGTATCACCTGAGCGCGTGTATCCGCGTACAGTTCAAGTTCGAACCACCGTTCCAGTGCGTGCAGTACGACGAAGACACCTTCGCCGGTTTCCAGCCACTGGCGGTCCTCCAGGATACGCGTGGAGCCCCTCGCATCAGACTGGATCCAGCGTGCGTTTCTGGGCTGGTTGCCGCTGCCGCCGGCTATTCGTACCGTGCCTTCATCGAGGTTCCAGGAAAACCGGGTTTCCTCCGTGCGAAACCAGCCGGCCCATACTCGTCCACGCTGTTCGACGGGAAACTCTACCGCAGAAAGAAACGATGCAAAGTGGACAAAATGGTGGCCGCCGGACTCGTAACTGACGACAGCCTCTGCCAGCGTATGGCCGTCGGCGACCAGATCCATTAGATAGATGTTTCGCGGATCGTCAGCCGGCGAGGCAGCAGAAACCAGGCCCGGTAAAAGAATGCCGGCAGTTTTCAGAAGTAGATATGCCAATACTCGGACAGTATGCTTCACGCGCCGGGTACTTGAAGAGTGGCATGAGTACGCGGCGGGTGTCACGCACCCGCCGCGTACTGTGTGACGCCGCAAAGAACTGACGGAGGTATCCATCCAATGCCTCGCGGAGGCCAGTTACTGATAATTGACGACGACGTCGAAGCTGCCGTTGTCGGCGCCCGCAGTCAACGACGCGCTGCTGACGGTCAGCGTAGCCCCGATCAGCAGCGTCACGCTGTCGCTACCGCTGCCCGGCGCCGTGACGTTGATGGCGGCTGTGCTGCAGTCGGTTGCGGTCGCGGCGTTGTAGCTGCACTGAAAACTGCCGAGCGTGTATTGACTACTCGAGCTGCTTACGATGTTGTTTACCAGTATCGAAAGTCCCTGGCTCGCCGAGGACGAGACCGTCACCTCGGCAGCCTCAGCCGTACCGCCGATAGCATCGCTTGCGCCAGTGCCGGTGACGGTATCGTCGGTGCCGACGATGACGGTCTCGCCGTTGCCGATCGCAGTGCTCAGGAACCCGAACTTCAGGGAATTGACTTCGGTCAAGGAGACCGGAGCGACGAAAGTGACTTCGGCACTAACGTTCTCGGTCGCTGCCATTGCAGTATCGACAGCGAAAGCACCCGCGACACCGAGCCCGATTAACAGACCAGCCATGGCCGAAGCGATCCGCTTCATTGCAGATTGATTTTGATGCATCGTGTTTACTCCGTTTTGTGTGTAGCGTTCAAACGGAGCGCATCGTCTATGAGTTATGCACAACGATCTGTGAACAGGCTCTCAATAGATTTCTTGTAGTCTTTTTCCTACAGCGGGACCTATCGCGGCGACTATCTTGTCGATCGCAAGGCCGATGCAATGCCTTTCAGGCTTTGAATTTTCTCTCGAGCTCGGTTGACGTCGAGTTGGCGGACGGTTGAAAGTATGGTTCCGTATCCGTCATTGGGCCGCGGTTCCGGCAACAGTTCGGCGCGCCATTGGCGAAAATCGGCGGCGACGGCGTTCGGCAGATCCCTGTCGATGTCGATCCACTGAAGATAGTGAACACAAACGGCGAACAGCCCTTCATGAGGCGTTGCTTCGAGCTGTAGTCGACTTACCGCAGACTCCAGCATCCGTATTCCGTGCTCATGACGTTCGCTCATCGTGCTTGCCCAAAACACCGTTAGTAGAAGACGCCTGCAAGCATGTTAGAGGGACGGCAAACGGAGAGCGATCGCTCTCCGGCAACACACTGTCAAAGGCTTTGCCGGGAGTACTGGCAGCAAGTCCGATGCTTGCTTCAACACCGTTGCCGGGTAGCGCCAACCAGCTGACGTTGAGAATATTTCGAAGACTAGCGGCATCCGCGCTAAGTCGCTTTCGGTTGACGTAGTGTTTACGCCGGAAACGGCGATCAGTTCCGGTTCCTCGCACTTTTTCGTTTCAGTATTCGGCTGCAAGCGCGCCTGCACCCACCTGCGGCGCGTAAATTGAGTTCGGAGAATGCAATGATGCAGCACTTGCTACCGGGCAGGACGAGAAAGTCCTCCGACAAGCGTGATACCGGCGTGTGTGCGACCTGCGACGGTGAATTTCTGGATGAGGCCCTGTCTCGCGTTGGCCGTCTCGAATCGGTGCTGGCGGCGACCGGTGGTGCCTTGCACGACGTCAACAATATGCTGACAGTGCTCTCGGGCAATCTCTACCTGATGACCGAAGCGGTGCGGGGCGAGCCGGTTTTGTTGGAGAAATGCCGAGACGCGCGCAACACGGCCAGCCGGGCGAGTGTCTTGATTCGCGAACTGTTGGGTTCCGCCAGGGATACACAGGATCACTCCGCCGTCATCTGCCCGGCCCGGCACGTCGCGGGCATGGAGTCCATCTTACGGCGAGGCATCGATTCGAACCACAGCTTCAGGGTCAGGCACAGTCTCGAACCGTGGACGGTAGCGGCAAGTGCCGCGCAATTCGAAAGTGCCATCGCCAACCTGGTGATTAATGCAAACGATGCAATGCGTGAACCGGGATCGATTGAAGTGAGAATCCAAAATGTGGAACTCGATCGCAGGGCGGCTGCGGAGATCGATTTGGCGCCGGGTAAGTATGTCCGCTCCAGTGTCATCGACACCGGTACCGGCATACCTCCCGGTTTGCGAGCCCGACTGACGGAACCGTTGGTCACCACCAAGATATCGGGATGCGGGAACGGGATGGGCCTGGCGATGGTGCAGCGGTTTGCGGCGCGTGCAAACGGTGCGCTCAAGATCGCCAGCAAAGAGGGCTCTGGAACGACTATGGCGATCTGGCTGCCCTATGCTGCGGGCAACGCCGATACGACGGCCAACATGACCATGCCGCTGTCCACACTACCGGCTGGGCATGAGACAGTGCTCGTGGTCACGAACAATGCAGATGTTCAAAGGACGTTGCAAGAGCTGCTGGACGCTCTCGGTTATGCGGCGATTTCGGCGCGTGATCGATCAGATGCGCTTGACTGCGCGCGCCGCGTGCAGAAGGTCTCAATAGTAATCTGCGACCGCTTCGCCGGCGACCGCCCCAGTGCGCGAAAATGGCTACGTGCGCTCCAGCATAGCCAGCCTGAGATTCGGCAGTTGGCGATCGTGGGGCTCGGCGAGGAAGGCGCCAAGGTCGCACCCGACGCCGATGCATATTTGCATAGCCCGGTTGCGATCGAGGAACTCGCAGACTCTCTCAGAGCCGTCATGGGGGCATCGGCATGACATCGACAACATCGAAGACTGACCGGTTACTGATTCTGGACGACGTTATCGAGATTGCGGAGTTGATCGGCGGCCTTGGTGAGCAGGCCGGCTTCCTGGTGACCGTTACGACGGATATTGACGCCTTCAATGCAGCACTCGAAAAGGAACAGCCGAGCGTCATAGCGCTTGACCTGCAAATGCCGCGTACCGACGGAATCGAAGTGCTACGGAGGCTTGCAGCGTCTGCGTGCATGGCGCGGGTGCTGCTCATCACCGGCATGGACAGACAAACCACGGCCAGCGCAAAGCGATTCGGACAGCAGCTGGGTCTGAACATACTGGGTACCGTGCAAAAGCCGTTCGACCCGGAATCATTGATCGACATGCTGTCGAGGGCCAGGAACCTCAGCGGGGTGCTGTCGCCGGACGACCTCGCGAACGCGATTCGCGACACCGCGTTGATTTTGCGTTATCAACCCGTCATTCGCCGCCTCGGCCCCCGGTCCTGGCACGCGGAATCCGTGGAGGCCCTGCCGCGCTGGCACCATCCGGAATTCGGCGTGTTGACGCCCCGTAAGTTCCTGCCGCTCATTGCTTCGGAACGCAGTGAGCTGATGCGCCATCTCACCGACTACGTGCTGCAGCAAAGCGCACAACAGTTGCAGCAGTGGCAGAGCAGCGGCTTACACCTGGGTTTGCGCGTCAACCTGCCGGCAGGTCTGATCACCGATACCGAATTTCCCGATCGTCTGGAATGCCTGTTCGATGAGTGTGCTGCCGATTCGGCGCTCTTGACCCTGGAGTTGTCCGATGTCTCGGCGCTCGTGAATTCCCGGGACTGTATCGAGATATTGACAAGGCTGCGGTTGAAAGGGATCAAGCTGTCGCTCGACGACTTCGGTATAAGCGGCTCTTCGCTTCAAGCTTTGTATGCGTTGCCGATCACGGAAGCAAAAATCGATCGTCGCTTGACCTCAGACCTGGTTCGGGAAAGCGGCGCCGAACTGGCTGTCGGAGGAATCCTGCAGTTGCTAAAAGCGCTCGACATCGACTGTTGCGCAGAAGGTGTGGAGTCCAGCGAGCAGATGAATACCCTGGATGAGCTCGAATGCGATCTGCTTCAGGGCTTTTACATCGGCACGCCCATGCCGGCCGCAGATATACCCAAGGCACTGGAAAGCTGGACGACTGACGCATCGCGACTGGTGTCCGCCGGTTCGTAGACGCCGGTCAATAGGCAGCGGCCAGATCGACGCCCCGCCTGCCGCGTGGCGGGTGGCCAGATACGGGGGTATTCAGGCGATCATCGGAAACGGCTCCAGTGGAATCCGCACGTAACTCTCAAATCCTG
The DNA here is from genome assembly GCA_028277185.1 of Woeseiaceae bacterium. GTDB lineage: Bacteria > Pseudomonadota > Gammaproteobacteria > Steroidobacterales > Woeseiaceae > UBA1847. The sequence goes on along the minus strand of JANQGQ010000028.1, from coordinate 55,211 downwards.
CCCCCGTCACCGAACGAGGGACGACCCCCTTCTTAGGAGGCCGTTTTCGTTTGTGGCGGGCAGGTGACTCTATGAGTCGGGCGCTTGATTCTGAGCGGAAAACTGCTCGTGACGTTCGCAGATCTTCGCCCAGACGCTGGCCGCTTCGGGCGCGATCAGATTGAACTCGTCTCTCAATGTGGCAACGAGGTCGTCGGACGAGTCCAGCAAACGTTTGCGTTCGCCATCCTTCGTCACTATAGAGAATATGCGGCCGCGCAGAATGACGTGCGCGTCCGGACGGCGCAACTGACAGACCAGTTTCTGTACGAAGCCTGACTCCGGGTTCGTCTGCAGGTAGTGGCAGCGAACGGACATTGCGTGCTCGTCGGCCGGCGCGTCCTCGAAGTCAAACGAGAATTCATCATCGCCGAGGCTCTCCCAAAACTGCCAGGAGCCATCTTCCAGTTGCCGTAAGCCGATAGTGAATGGAGCGTGATAGTGAGTGTCTTCAAGGAGCCTTATCGGCTGTAGCATGCTTCCGCCGAAACCGACGTCGACAAGCCAGCGAGTATCGTCGTGGGGCAGGCTGACGAGCAGTGTAAGGTGGTTCGCGTGAGAAGTCGGTCCGCGGTGCGCGCGCATGACCGAGGCGGCGATACGCCTTGCATCGAAGCCAATCTGCGACAGTGCCCAGCCGAAAAGGCCATTCTGCTCGTAGCACCATCCACCACGACCTCGGTTTACGATCTTGTCGTAGGCGTCCTCGACTTCGGTCGTTAGCGAATTGCCCAGTTGGACATCGAGGTTTTCGAACGGGACGGTGTGGTTATGGGCCCGCAAAAGAGCACCGAGTGTGTCGAGTGTTGGTGTCGCTAATCCAGACCAGCCGATTCTCTCGAAATAGTCTCTGAGGTTCATACCGCAAATTATGCATCAATGGCGACTATGGGCCTGAGAAGATTCCTGGCAGATCCCGCGCTCCGTGGACGAAATCGACGAAAATCGGCTCTGCCGGCGTGTCCTTGATAGTTTATGTAGTGCCGACCTTCCCGTCGCGTGCGGAACCCGAGCGTCAGAGTCCGGCGCGGGGCCTCCTGAGTCCGGGTTTACCGAGCGAAATCTGGAATCTTTTTTCCAGAGTCGGGACGTGTTCCCGGAGTCGCTCTTGCTTCCCCGCACACCTCAAAGGCCGGACCATTACATCGAGGCCTGAAAGAGTGGAAAGAAAATTCCAGTGTTGATCGGCAGCCGTTTGCGTCCCCGGTCTTTCCGTCTTAGCTTGCAGGCAGCTGCTCCACTTTGTCTTGCCCCGACCGCCCTCGGGCAAGTGAGGGCGAAACGGTGAGGCAGGCGTTCAGTGTTCCGACCACGGACTACACGGGGAGAAGAAGATGAGCAGTGCAGTCGTCAATCAAGACTACTCCGTAGATTCTCGGAAGAAACATCAGCTGTGGCAGGGGGGGGGGCGACAAGTGTGTCTGCCAGTCAAGACGCGCCGGACGGTTACGTCTGATGATGGTGGGCCGCAAGAAATCTTTAACGGCGGCTAATGTAGTAGCCATCGAACGGCCTGCGCGTTCGCGGCCCTTTTGGCCCCACAATGCTTCCGAATGGAACTGTTCAAGGTCGGGCAGCGGCCATTGGGGTAACATATGTCTGCGCATCTGTTGCCGCCCCTGGAATTTCTCGTGAGCCCGTACGCCATGAGCAGAGCTGATTGGGAAGAACGCATACAAGAGATCAAGAGCGCCTATCGCGAGGCCCGGCGATTGTCACGTGCGGATCCGCAGCGAAGTGAACGTTTCGCAGAGATCAACAGAAAACTGACAGAGCTTCGCGACGATGAAGGGGTGGTGGGCCGTCCGGGCTGGGTTGAGAGTGAGCGCGAGGTACGTCAGAAGTACCGGGAGCGCAAGCGCCGGATTCAGCCGATAGTAGACGCAATCAAGGAGAAGATCGCGAGCGAGACGGCCGGGACAGACGACTGCGACAGAGAACTGTGGGTCGGCTGCGACCTGGAGCGTTCGGTTGTAGGTTTCGATGTGTGGTATCGGTTTGACGATGATCTGGACCGCGATCGATCATCAGGTCGACTCGCCGAACTCACGTCGATCATGCAGGCGGCGGCAAAAGAGATCGCGCAGGCCGATTCGGAAGTGAGATTCCACAGTCACCAAACCGTTCAGGAAAAGTGCGGTGGCGATTACTATCAGTATCTTCGCTAGTCTGATTCGCAATGCGGCAAGGTAGCAGCGGCGGCGTGCGGCGAAGTGATTACGCGCCTCGCAAAAACTCCACAACCGAGGCTTTCGCCATTCCTGCTGCCTTCCCGGGTTTCAGCTTCGGATTCATTGCCAGCCGGCCGACATAACCGTCTATAAGGGCCTGCAGCCATTCTGTAATCTCGGCTACCGAGTGCCGCGCCGTGATGGCGCCGGCATCTACGCCGCGCGAGACGGACTCGTTAAGCCATCGCCGCATTCTCTCGTCGTTCGCCCGCAGCACGGTGCCGATCGCGGGGTTGCGGCACGATTCCGCGTAGATCTCCGCGGCCAGTACCGCATCCTCCTGACCATAGCAGGCGATCGAGTCGTAAACGAGTTGCGCGATGCCGGAGACGGGATCGTCATGCCCGGTCAGGCGCTCGAGGAGACTATCGATGGCGGCCCGTTCGGCCTCGACCAGCGCCTTGACGATGTCGTCCTTGCTCGCGAAGTAGTTGTAGGCACCCCCCGAGCTGATGCCGGCTCCATCCAGAATCTGGCGCATCGACGTGCGATGAAAGCCGTTGGCAATGAAGCACGTCCTCGCTGCCTCGAGAATCTGCTGTTCGCGGGCGGCGTGTAACGCCTCGTCTTTTTTTCTGGGCACTTGACGGGAACTCCTGTCGGTCCTAATATAGAACGACTGTTCGTTATATTAATTAATCTTCCTTCCTGCGTCAACTGCGGCGGCGCATGGCGCAGCCCCGTCGTCGCCCCTCAAAGGTATTCCATCATGCAAGGTACGCTCGATGTGCCGCTATTGCTTCGCCAGAACCGATTGCCGGTGCTGTTCACCTGGGTGCTCGTACTCGTGGAGAACACCTTACTGGCGTTGATACCGCTGTTCATCGGCCGCGCCATCGATGCTCTGCTTGCTCAGCAGCCCGGCGCTCTGTGGGAGATCGGCGCGGTCATGGGCGCGTTGATACTGGTCGCCAGCGGCCGCCGTGCCTACGACACGCGCTGCTACGGCACCATGCGGGTCCGCTTCGGCGCCGAGGTCGTCCGGCGAATCGTCAACCGGCCCGTGTCGCAGGTAAACGCCCGTCTCGACATGAGCCGGGAAATGGTGGACTTCCTCGAGGCGCATGTCCCGGAGCTGCTGACGGCCGTCGTTCAGCTGGTCGTGAGCGTCGCCATTCTGTGGAGCTTCGACAGTCGACTGGGGATCGCGGCATTAACGGTCATCGCCGTGCTGGCGGTGGTGTATGCACTTTTCCACCGACGGTTCTACCGGCTGAATGGCGACCTCAATAGCCAAACGGAACAGCAGGTTGCGATTCTCGAACAGCGGGACTCGTCCTCGCTTCTGGCCCATCTCATGCGTTTGCGACGGTGCGAGGTGCGTCTCTCCGATACCGAGGTGTTTTTGTATGCGACGATCTTCGGGGGCATGTTCGCATTCATCCTGACGAATCTGTGGCTTGCATCGACGATACCGGCGGTGACCGCCGGCGCTATCTTCGCGATCCTCAGCTATTCGTGGGAACTCGTGGAGTCCGGCATTACGCTGCCGGTGGTTCTGCAGCAGTGGTCCCGGCTGAGCGAGATTCGGGGGCGCCTGAATGAAACGGCGCTTAGAGCCCGACCCGGAGGCGCGGAGTGATGCTTGCTCCAGCGGCGCCGGCGAGAGTCGCGGCTCACCTTCTGATCGCTCTGGTCTGCTCGTTGTGCTTTGGCTGGGCCGCCGCCGGCCAGAGGGAAGCGACGGAGCCGGCCGGCCGGGCGGCGCTCGTCGTCGAAGTCGCGCCCGTCTCTCAAGGTAGCGTCACGGAAATCGTCTTTGCCGACGGCAACGCGAGGGCCGCTCGCCGGGAGTTCCTGAATTTTGAGAACGAGGGCCGCGTTGCGTTCCTGAAGAGCAATGATGACGGCGGCCCGTTGCGGGAGGGGGATACCGTCGCCGGAGGCGAGTTGCTGGCGGAGCTCGACCGGCGCATCGACGATGCCGCCGCACGTGAGGCACGCGCCGCTCTCGATACGGTGCGGGCAGCCCTCACCAACGCGCGGGCGGAACTCGAACGCGCGAAGCGGCTCCGCGACCGCCAGATGCTCGACCAGAGTCGGTACGATGCCGTGGACACGGCTTATCGGCAGGCTCTGGCGGAGTTGCGGCGCGCCGAAGCCCGGTCGGATCAGGCGACGGCAGGCCTCACCCGCTTGCAGTTGCGCGCACCCTTTGACGGCGTTGTCGCCTTCGTGAACGTTCGGGAAGGGGACTATGTGTCGCCGGCCATGTTCGATCGTTCGTCGGACCGTTCGGCGGTCCGGACCAGCCCGGTGGTGATCATCGATCCATCTTCGTTCGAGATTCTCGTCGAGCTGCCCGTCGTAAACGGCCGTCGCGTCAGACGCGGGCAAACCGCTTACCTTCTGGATGCTGGCACCCTGGCCCACGTCCAGGAGTTCGGTTTCGACTCTCTCGACGAGGTAGAAAGCGTCGACGACTTGCTGGTCGCAGGCCGGGTCGCGTCGGTGAGCCCGGCGGTGGACCCGGGGTCGCGGTCCATTCGCGCGAGGGTCGTGACCGATGAACAGGTCGAAGGTCTCAGTGATGGCGGTTACGTCACCGTTTGGATCGAAACCGAGCGGCGGCAGGACGCTGTAACGGTGCCGATCGAGGCCCTGTTGTCTCGTGGAGAAACGACGCACGCGTTCGTTGTCGATCCGGAGACAAACCTCGTTGAGCGGCGCACGCTCTCGTTGGGTTTAAGTGGTGAAGAGGGTGTCGAAGTCACATCCGGCATAGCGGTTGGCGAGGTCGTCGTCACGAAGGGACGTCATCGTCTGGCAACCGGAATGCGCGTGCGGCCCGTGTCGTCCACGGACGAGAATCCATGAGCCGCGAGCCGTTTGGGTTTCTCCGCTACTTCTTCACGGAGACGACGTTCGCACGTGTCGTACTCATCGCTCTGCTGATCGGCAGTTGGGCCGCGTACTCCCATCTGGTGAAGGAGACAACGCCGGACGTCGAGATCGGTGTCGGTATCGTGTTCACCGAATGGGTCGGCGGCGACCCGCAGACGATCGAGCAGGAGGTCACGAACAGAATCGAGAAAGAGCTCAGGAGCCTCAAGGGGCTGAAGCGAATTCAGAGCGGGACGTACGCGGGGCTCTCGATCATCGCGGTGGAGTTTCGGGCCAGCGTGCCCCAGGCAGAGGCCATGACGCGTCTCCGCGCCAAGGTTGCCACGGCCGAGGGTGAGTTGCCGCGCAAAGCCAAAAAGCCGGTCGTGGTCGAGGCTTCGGTCAGTGACGTGCCGATATTCAGCGTCCGTCTGTTCGGCGATGTGGATCTGCCGCTCATTACGAGCGTTGCCGAGGATCTGCGCCGGGACCTCGAGCGGCTACCGGGAGTAAACAAAGTCAACGTCTACGGCGACCGCAAGGAGGTCGTGCAGATTCGGCTCATCGGCGCGCGCCTGTCGTCGTACGGGATCTCGCCCGGCGTCATCCGTGACGCGTTGGATCGAGCCGGTGTCGATGTGCCGCTCGGCGACTTCGAGGGCGAGGAGGTAGGGGCAGGTCTGCGGTTTCTCGGGCGCTTCCGCGATGTCGAGGACCTGCGCAGTCTGCCGGTGGCTACGACGGAGTCGGGAAGAACCGTACTGCTCCGCGAACTGGCGGACGTTTACCGCGGGCCGCACCAGGAAATCAGCCGCACCTACTACGCGCCGGCGGGCGGCGCCTACGAACGTGCGATCGACATCACGCTGACCAAGCGGCCCGGAGCGGACGCTATCGAAACGATTGAGCGCGTCAAGGCGCTGCTGGAGCGGGAGCAACTCGCCGCGGCATGGCCGCCGGCTCTCGAAACCAGCATCGTATTCGATGAATCGACGTACATCGTCCAGGATCTGAAGAACGTCTTTACCAGTGGCTGGCAAGCGATGCTGGCCGTCTTCGTGATTCTGCTCATCAGCCTGACTTGGCGCGAAGCGCTCGTCGCGGGCCTTGCGATTCCCGTCACCTTCGCCGGCGCACTGATCATAGTTTTTGCGCTCGGCTATTCGCTGAATCAACTAGTGATCATCGGCATGGTGCTGGCTTTGGGGCTCCTGGTCGACGACTTCATCCTGATGATGGAGGGCATGCACGACAATCTCTATGTCCGCGGCAAGGGTTTCGTCGAGTCGGCCATCGCGACGGTCAAAACCTATGCGGTGCCTTCGCTCAGCGGGAGCCTGACGACGATCCTCGCGATGGCGCCGCTGATGGCGATCGCGGGGATCGAAGGCAAGTTCATTCGGCAGATGCCGGTGACGGCGATTGCCTGCCTGGTGATGAGCTATCTGGTGTCGATCTTCCTGGCGATTCCGTTGTCGAGATATGTGCTGTCGCGAGGCACGGCGAAGAAGACCCGGGTCGATCGTCTCACGGAAGTACTCAGCGCCAGACTTACGCGCTTGTTGCAGAATCGGTTTCTCAGCTCGAGACGCCGCGCATGGACGTGGACAGGAGTGGCCGTTGGCGCGCTCCTTGCCTCGACGCTCGCCATCAGTACCGTACCGGTCGAGCTGATGCCGAAAGGCGACGGACGGTATCTTGGGATCACGCTCGAGCTGTCGCCCGACGCGTCGCTGAAGACGGCACAAACCTGCGCGGACGCCGTTGGAGAGCGATTGCTCGATAAACCTTTTATCGAGACCGTAACCAAACACGTAGGCGAAAAGAGCCCGTTTTCGATCGTATCCACCTCCGATCAGCTATCGCTGCCCGGCGGCAACCACCTGGTCGGGTTTTCCGCCATGTTCGTGAAAAAGAACGCTCGGGACCAGCTCTTGTATCGGTACGTCCCCGAACTGCGTCGGGACATCGAGCAGGCGATGACCGCTTGCCCGGGTGCCCACGTTTTCTTCACGCCGGATCTGGGCGGAGCCTCGGCCGAGGATCCGATTCAGCTCGAGATCATCGGTGACGACATGGGCCGGCTGCGAACGCTGGCGGAAGATGTGAAGCAGGTTCTGGAGTCGATTCCCGGGACGTCCGATGTACGGGACAACTACGGTATTCCCCGGCTTGATCTGCGCGCGTACCCGAAGCGCGAAGCGTTGAGTTTCTATGGTCTGACCGCGGAAGACGCGGCGGCACAGTTGCGCGCGATGATGACGAGCGACGAAGTTGGCAAGTTCGTCCGGGGAGGAACGCAGGAGGACCTGCCGATTCTGATGGGCTATGCCTGGCCCAGCCGCGACGGCGAGGCTGGCGGTCCAACCAGTCTCGCGGAGTTCTATCTGCTGAACGTGATAAACCAGGAGGGACGCAGCGTGCCCTTGCCGTCCATCGCCGAATTTCGTCTGGAAGAAGCCGCCCTGTCAGTGCTGCACCGGGACGGGGACCGGGCAATCACCGTGATGGCGCAAACTGACGGCCGAACGGCCGGCGAGATACTCGCAGAGGCGCTGCCGATCCTCGGCGAGATGCAGACGAGCTGGCCGGATGGTTACCGGATCGGTATTGCCGGTGAAGCCGAGGCCAGCGAGGAAGTATTTGGTTCGGCCAGGACGATGCTGCTTCTTGCGCTGTTCCTGGTGTTCGCGTTGCTCGTACTCCAGTTCGACAGCTTCACCCAGCCGTTTATCATCATGTCGGCCGTTCCGCTTGCGTTGACCGGGACTTTTTTCGCCTTCTTCATTGCCGGCATACCCTTCTCGTTCATGGCGATGGTCGGCGTAATCGCGCTGGTGGGGATCGTCGTCAATGACACTATCATCATGGTTACGACGATGAACAAGCATCGGGCGGACGGCATGAGCATCGCGGAATCCGCAAGCCGCGGCGCGGCGGACCGTCTGCGGCCGATCGTCACTACCAGCGTCACGACGATCGTCGGTCTGATCCCGCTCGCGATCAGTCAGGAGATGTGGTTGCCGTTGTCTGTGACGATTATTGGAGGGCTGATCGTCGTAACCTTCCTCGCACTGCTCATCGTACCGTGTCTCTACCTGCTCTTGACCGGTGAGCCGGCGAGGGCACCACAGCCGAGGCCTGAGGCGGGTGCCCAGCAAGCGCGAAGCGCTCAGTGACTATGTGCAACGCGCGTATCGCGCGCCGTAGCAGGGAAGTATGGAATAGCCTCGTTAAGGCCTGGCGACTATGGTCGATGCTAATAATATAGGCGTTTCTCTGCTCGATTGGGCTGACGGTGCGCTGCGGAGCACATTGAAAGCACCCTTCCGACAGGGTATCTTTTCGCGCTGATCGTTTTGCAAGTGCTGGGTCTTCGAGAGATCTCTGACCGTCTACATTGACCAAGTAAGGACTAGCAGTAGCCTGCATCCGATATGACGATAGACCTCCCAACGACCGATAGCAGCGCCGAGGATTACGAGTCGGCTGGCCTAAGTGCGTCTGACGGGCTGTTGTCAGTCTCACAGGGTTATCGACTGCTTGCTCCAACCCTACACTGGGTTCGCAAGCAAATGCAGGGACACACCATTCTCCCAAATGCGCTGCAGCCTTTGGCCAACGCGATGGTTTGGGGCTATCGTGGCGCGGAGTGTCTGGAAGCGGCCAAACTGCTACAGCAGTCACCGGGGTGGCTCGCATACCAACCGCTTATTGAGAAGGGATATGCCGCGTTCAAGGAGCAGACCTCGAACCAACTGGTCTGGCTGGGGTGGAACTACTGGGATCCGTCCAGGCCGCTTAAGAAGCAGCGACAGATCCAGGTTGTTCTGTCGCCGACCGAAGACCTGAGGCAGTTCGTGTTGAGCGGGACCTCCATCCCCGGAGTCGCTCCCCATCATGATGCTAATCATTTTCGCATGCGTGGCGAGAAGCTCAGAACACAGCGCTTCAACAGCGGTAGATCGGAGTGGCCGCTAACCGACGAGGACCTGAAGATACGCGACTACGCCGAGGGGCTATGGGACGAATTTGTCAACGGAGTCGAGTATTTTCGTCACAACCGTCATTGGGCGACGATCGGCGACGTGCTGCTGGACAACTTCAACCACAGCGAAGATAAAGTTCGGATGAAGTCCATAAGTCCGGTCGTCTTTCTCAAAGTGGGTAACCAGGAGCAAGGAGAACGCGTTACTGCCGAGCATTCGAAGCGCGGTATCCCCTGCGTGTACGTAACAACTAGCGAGCTCGCTGCTTTCTCGCGATGGACTGAGAAACTGGTCCCGGGAGATCATTCGCACGACTGCCCGTCGTCGACGTCCGCGGCTATCGATCGGTGCGCTGAGGTATTTCGCGACTACCCCAAACGAGTTCCGCCGGAGGTGCGCGACGTCGTTCGCAGGCTTACCAAAAACGTAGAAGTGTCTTCGCAGGCAGAGGCCTACGTAACTACTCAGTACGTGATGTATTTCGTCAACGCGATGCGAACGCAGGCCGTGTACGGCTTGCCGGTGGCGTTCGGACAGTACTTCGGTGTCATGATCATGGGCATGCATAGACCGCTCGGTATCGATCAGCTGTTCGTTTGGCACGCGATAGCGACGAACCTGTTCGGCGGCCTGCTTGTCGATCGCCTTGCAGGCATTCACCGCGAAAACGAACTGCGCAGGCATGGCGACGATGAAAGGCAGCTGCTTTCGCACTCGATGCCGAAGTTCGTGTTCAAACCGCTCGAATACACTGCAACCAGGCTGCTGGCAAAAGCCACGGCAAGCGAGCGACTGGATGTCGAAGACGTGCGCGGCCTCGCGCGCACGTCTCAGTTGCTGGTTTCGCGGGGACAACAGGTGCTGTCGGACTTCAGTCACACGTGGTTCGAATACGACCAGTCAGAGTTGAAGATGCGTCAAGGTTCCTGCGATCTGGCGAAGCTCTGCAAGCTGTTGGAGCAGGACTTCGTGCAGCATTGCGCGTTCTTCGTTAGCGGTTATGTGGACCGGCTTTATCGGCGCGACGCTGTCAGGCAAACGCTGCGCGCAGAGTTGACCGGCGATGGTCGGGAATCTGCCGTTACCTTGTCTGTGGAGGCCCCGTCGACCTGCACTATCGTCGGTGATCGTGGTCAAATATTGAGTCATTTGTGGAATCTGATTGACAACGGGTTCCATTGCTGCGACTGGACACGAATTTCGCAGTCTGATGAGTCACGTCTGGGTGAGGTACTTAAGTTCGAGATTCGCGTTATTCGCGTTGATGAAACGAGTGAGCGTTATGTCGAGTTGAGGGTATTCAATTCGGGCAGCGTTCTCGCTACCGATCGAGAGAAGTGCCTTAATCTTATGTTCAGCTCGAATCCGGAGACTGAAGACTTCGATCAAGCCAGCGCTAGTGTGAAAAGTTGGGCGAGCCTGGATTGCGCGGCGGAGGGTCTACAACCGGAGAACGAAGGTATTGGGCTCGCGAAGTTTTCCGCGTACCTCAGACGCCTATGGCTGCATTACGATCATACGCCTGAGCCAATTGCTCGGGTCGAAAGCTTACCGTCATCGGGCGTAGAGTTCTCGTTCCGATTTCCGAGACCGCCGCAATGAGCCATGCTGTCGTTTTTGTCAGGCCTGCCGGTGACACGGGTTGTGTGGAGTCAGACCCGTTCATAAGGCAAATCGGCGCTGACATCGTCGAAGTCTTCGAGGCCGAAGCGGGTTTCGATCGTGAAGACCTGGAGCGCCGAGTGCTTGCGACGATACGCGCACTCGTTGCCGAAGATGTTTCAGTCTACGTTGTCATCGGCGCGTTCCTGGATTTAGATACGCCGGGGTTCCGTACGCCGACAATGTGGAGGCCCAGCCAGGTTGAGTTGGAGCGGCTGACGTCATGTCTGTATGGGGGTGGCGATGCGGTTAGTCTGACCAGCCTTAGTCTCATGTGGGCGTTGTGGCGACGGGTAAGGCAACAAGTGCAGTTTTTCGTCAGTCTCAACGGAGTGCAGATGAGCGGTGAGGCTCGGGTCGCGCTCGAGATGGCGTTCTCGGCCGGCCGCGCCTGCGAAATGTACGACTGGGAAACCTACGAGCCGGGCTGGGCGGCTAAGCCTGCCAGGATCGCCGGCGCGAAATGAGAATCTGAATGGCTCGAGACGACTGGCTGCGGGTAGCGTTGGTTGAGAACAACCCTTATGACCGGGCCGTAATCGATGTCGAACTCGAGTTCGATCCAAACATCGAGCTGCGTTACACGATTCAGGGAGAACGGGGCATCGAGCCGCTTGGGCCAGCCGGCCTGGCGCGTGCGATTCGTAACGAAGAACTCGAACCGGACATAGCGTTACTCGATCTTGCGCTCGATCGGGAGTCGGAAATCGAGTTGGCTAAGACGGAGTTTCACCAACAGTTTACTCCAATACTTGCTCGCCGACTCGGTTTGGCCATGACAGGTTTCTCCGATGACGAGCGTCAGGATTTAGTAGGCTTGTCGGTTGACCTGGCAGCTTGCGTGACGACCGCCGGTAGCAAGCGACCTGGTACCGTTAGAGATCTGTTTACGCGTACGAGAGAGTGGCTTGCAGAGCATCTGCCCAAAGAACGACAATTGCAGTTCGACAATCCCGACTTTGACAATCCGCTAGAGACCTCGATCGTTGCTCAGGAACTATTGACCGCGCTGTGGGGTGGCCGGGACGCCGCAGACGGCGCAATGGTGTTGAGTCGGGCCAGGAGTCTGTGGGGTTTGTTCTTGTTGATTGTCGGTAACCCGGGTATCTGCTTCGTGATCGTATCCCACTACGTCAATCAGGCTACCCGTCCGGTACTGCGCAATTTGCTGGCGTGCAGAAACCCGCCGTCGAGCTTTGCCGCACTGACGGCCATCTATGATCCACTGGTGCTCAGCAAGTCCGACTTGCCCGGTCTCGCCGGGAAAATTCGCGAAGCCTACCGACGATGGCAGGAAGAAGTGTCGTTGCACTCGCGACTGGCGCCTTTCGCGGAGTTTCCGGTGCTGGTCCCCGGTAACAAACCCGTCGATCTCCGCGACGTCATCGAGCACTGGCAAGATAACTATCTAAGGGGAAGTAGCGTACCGCAGGTCCTGTGGGATGAAACCGCAGTGATCGTATCAGGCAAATACTCGCTGCATCCGCCTGATTCGGCTGCGCCGGCTCAGGGTGAGCCGGCGCAGGGTTGGCATTCGCTTTTTCGCCTGTGGGAAGGGCAGCCTATTTGTGAGTGGAGCGATGACCGTGATGGCGACCGGTTTCTCGTGCACCATGGGCGCGTCGAGCGCGCGAGCGACGCACACTCCCTTGCCGATAAGGTCAACAACGCGCCGCGGTCAGCGGCGATCTTCGTATTCGTCCGCGGCGATGCATCCTCGCGAAGAGAATTCCTCCGCAGGCTCAGCAGGGATGTTGAGCTGTCGCTGCTGATGAAGCCGGGAGAAAGCGCTCCGCCTCGACGCTCATTGTGGCGCCGTTCGAAGAGCTGGAAGCAGGTATTCCGCGAAGTCCTTAGAGAAATGCCGCTGGTCCTGGTTGAAAACGAAGTTCAGTGCTGTAGTCTTGCCGGCGTCCCTCAGGGAAGTGAAACGAGACGAGCAGAGATTGTCGCGCTGCGTAACGTCGTGAAACCCAACAGTCTGAAGGAAATCGTTGACACTCTGACCGCGTACCTGCTTGACGATTTTCAGATCGCCCGCTGGCAGAAAGTTGTCGAGGACATCCCGGCACTCGTTCGGGCTGCTGAATCGGGCGCGAAAGAGTTGGAAGAAGCATTTCGCCAGCGGGATTTGGTTGTCCGCGTGACGGTCGTCGGGTAGTCGGACTAGTGAGAAAGACCCACAGCTTCGTCTCGCTGAACGATATGACCAAGTTCGCGGTCTGGGGCATGGCAGAGCTGGCCAGGCCGCTCATGCTTGTTGCCGTACTGGTCTTTCTCGTTGGCCTCGTACTCAGCGAAGTTCGAGGTTCTACGGCAAGCGATTCCCTTTGGGATGTTCTTAGCTGGCTCTTCGGTAGCGGCACACTGGCCGAGGACGAGAGCAAGCTCGTAATGGGCCTGTTGCTATTTGTCGGGTTTCTTGGCTACGTTCTGCTCGGGTTGATAGTGTGGGTAGTGTCCATGGCCGCACAATCCGTGCAGGATGACAGCAAGACACTGACGTGGGGAGAGGTTATGACGGGCGTCTTTTGGAGTAGCAATATGCGACGGGTCTTCACGATACTGGGATTGCTCGCGGCTGTGGCCGTTGCGTTCTGGTTTTTCCTCTCCACTCCCGATTCACCAGAATCAGAGTCGGCGCCGAGCGGTCCGCTTCCGGAACTGCGATTTGCGCAACTGCCTATTAGTTACAGTGCGGTGACCCATCTCGCTGAGGACTTGGATAGCTACCAGGACGTGTTGCGCTATGTAACGCAATCGGTGCCGGCAGGACCCGACGTTGTGGCAGCCCTCAGAAATCGCGGCCCCGGAGGTGCGCATGCCGGCGGGATCGCAGTGACGCCTGTAATCACGATGATTGCCGCAGGGGAAACCCCCGTCGTACTGGCAACCACCCTGCGCTCGAATCAGCGGGTACGTCTGGTCACGTTCTCGGGGCGGGGGATTACCGACGACCCCGGGACGCTGCGTGGAAAGCGAGTCGGCGTCGTTCTGAATACTGTCGGAGACATCTATCTGGACCGACTGTTGCAGTCCGGAGGCCTGGCGCGTGACGAGGTCACGCTGGTCAATGGAAGGCCCGCGGATTTGCGAAATCTGCTCCTGAACGGCGAACTCGACGCTGCTGTTCTGTGGGATCCGTTTGTCACCCAGGCCGTGCGCCTCTATAACGCCCGCGAAGACAAGACGCTTGGCGAGATCGAGGTCCTGCTCGATCCCGCGTTGTACGATCTGGCTTTCAACATCGTCACAACTCGCGACCGGGTTGCGGAGAAGCGCGAGGAGTTGAAGAAACTGATCGCTGCCTCCGCCGCCGCCGGGCAGTTCATGCAAGGGTCGCCTGCGGAGGCGCAGTCCCGACTCGAAACGTGGCTGGGACTCGAGTCGGGCGATCTTGACCATTTCATGGGAACAACTTCATTCGAGGTATACCTCGACGCCGAGCAGATGAAGCAATGGATGAAGGAAGAGTTGATGTGGCTGCAAGGTCGCCGGCCGGAGATCGAGATTCCGGCTGACTTCTCTCCCTACGTCGACGAGTCCCTCTTGCTCGAGGTCCAGGCCGAGATGGCCCAAACCCCGTAAGCGTGCCGTACGGCGGAAGGATGTCGGCTTCCCAAGCGACTCGGCTTGTAGCGAAGTACGCTTTCGGGCTGGCCGGCCTGGCCGTCATCCTCGAGACTCTGTCGTTGGCGACCGGCTTGCCCGGGTCACGGCAAATTCTGAGCGGCCAGTTCGAACAGTGGATGAGCGGCACGCTGACTCACGACGTCCTCGTGACAGTGGCGCGATGTACGATCGGTTGGTTGGTTGGCGCGCCCATCGGTATTGCGCTCGGATTTGTTACCGGCCGGAGCCGGGCTGCGAGCACGGCTCTCGAGGGCCTGTTTACGCTGTTGCGCGCGATTCCGTTTATCGCTCTCGCACCGCTGAGTCTACGCCTGTTCGGATTGAACGAGTCGGGCAAAGTGTTCCTGGTAGCCTGGGCGGTGGCAGGGGTGTGCTGGGTTGTCATGCACGAAACCGCGCGATCTCTGCCGGCTGAGATGCTGTGGCGCGCCCAGAGTCTCGGCACTTCGACCTTTAAGTGGATAACGCGCATACTGCTGCCAGGCACGTCCAACGGTGTTTTCGCTGCACTACGGACCTCACTGTCGATCGGACTAATCGTTGTCGCTGTCGCCGAGATGGGCGGCGTATACGAACGCACGAGTGGTCTGTGGTGGAGCGAGGGTCTGGGCTACCGGATCTTTCGCGCATACGACATTGCCCGGGACGATCTGTTGCTCGGTGGCATCCTGGTTTTCTCCCTTATCGGGATACTGCTGGACGGCATTCTCATCCTGATCACCTGGCTGTTTACCGCTACGCTCAACCGGTCGCGTCAATCGGCGGCGATCTCCGCTTTCAATGGCGCAGATTCGCGCGGGCAGCAACGCGTCGGCTACAGTAGCGCAGGCGAGTTGAAGGGTCGCGCGATAGGAGCGGGCTATCGGGACAACACGGTTTTCGACGGGCTGGACATTAGTGTCAGCGCCGGCGAGACGTTGAGCATTGTCGGCCCGAGCGGATGCGGCAAGACCACTCTGTTGCGTGCGATCGGCCGATTCCACGACGATACGTTCTTCTCGCACGGCGAAGTCCTGCTCGATGGAGTGGCGGTCTCCGCGCCCAACGCGGACGTCGGGGTCGTCTTCCAGAACGCTCCAGTATACGATTTCATGACCGTTTGGGAGAACGTCGTGTTCGGCAGCCGGGTCACGGGACGGGCGGGCGCCGAGCTTGCGAGGCAGCTGCTCGAAGAGTTCGGACTCGGGCACAAGGTGGCCGACTTCGCGAACGAACTGTCGGGAGGTGAGCGGCAACGACTCGCGCTGTGTGCGTCTCTGGCCAACGCCCCTCGCATTCTGCTGTTGGATGAGCCCTTCGGGGCTCTGGATGCTTTCACCCGGCGGCAGTTACAGACGTTCTTCGATCTTCACGTGCGGTCGCGTGTGTCAACTATATTCGTGACTCATGACATCAATGAGGCACTGATTGTTGGGGACTCGGTGCTGGTCGGAGTGGATGAGAGAGCTCGCTCGTTTGTGGCGAGACCAAAAGACCATCAGATCGAAGACTGGGAGTTCTCGTCTGACTTTTCGAGCAAGAAGCGAGATGTACTACTCGCTCTCAAGGCGTATACGGCCGAGCGCGCAGCCGGCGACCCGCCAGACTCAGATAGCTGACATCCGGAGCTCCTCGCCGCAGAACCGATCTTCGACTTGGAGCAGCAGATGCTCGCCTGCGTCCCGGGCGCTCTTCACGGATTTCTACGGCATCAAGAGCACGTCGGCTCGCCAGAAGGCAGCGTGCCTGATCTGCGCCTATTGCGGAGTGCGCGGGAGGCTGCGCCGGTGTGGTTGATGGACGCGGAAAAGCTTGGGGGCGTTAACTCATTTCGTCCCAACGACGCTGCAGCTCAGTCAGGCTCACGTCCTCGACGTGGGTTGCGACGATCCAGACGTGGCCGAAGGGATCTTCGAAACGCGCGGACCGGCCAGTGTCTCCATTGGACATGGGACAGTCGACTATAATCAGGTGCATGAGCAGGATTGCGCGGATACATCGCCAGCCGCGACGACAGTTTCGCCCGGCGTGGGTACTGCTGGGCGTGATACTGCCAGCAATGCAGAGCATGCCGGTACATGCGCAACAAACGGCGCGCGACGACCCGGAGCTCGCCGTCGGTATCGGCGCAGGCGACGTACTCGATAGCTCCCCGGATTTCGGCTACGGAGCCGAGTATCGGTTCGCTCCCGTGTGGCGGGATCTGCGCCCGATAGTCGGCTTCAATGCGACCGAAAGGGAGGACTGGTACGTTTACGCAGGCGTTCGCTATTTTTTTTGGATCGGTGAGGCGTGGCGATTCGACCCAACTTTCGCCGTTGGCTATTTCGAGGCCGGCGGCGGGATTGAACTCGGAGGAAGTCTCGAGTTTCGCTCGGGGTTTGAGTTCAGCCGCCGGGTGTCAGAGCGGATACGCCTCGCCGTCGGTTTTGCTCATCTGTCCAATGCGCGGATCTATCGGTCCAACCCGGGGACTGAGACGGTTTCCCTGAGTATTGCGGTCGCCTTGTAGCGGCTGCCAGCTCACAACCGGCTATAGTGCGCGAACCACTCTCAGCCAGAGCGAACTACCGTGAAAGCCATTGCCTACGCCGCCGCCGGACCGATCTCCGCCGCTGACGCCCTGATCGAAGTCGACGTGGATACACCGGAGCCCGGACCAGGCGACCTGCTCGTCGAGGTCCGGGGAGTCTCGGTCAATCCGGTCGATACCAAGCTGCGCTCCCGGGTCGAGCCGGAGGAGGGGCCCCGCGTCCTCGGTTTCGATGCCGCGGGGGCCGTTACGGCCGTCGGGACGAAGGTTCGCCGATTCCGGCCCGGCGACGAGGTGTTCTATGCCGGCGACATCACCCGCCCGGGCAGCAATGCCGAATACCAGCTCGTCGATGAACGCATCGTAGGGCGAAAACCCTCATCGCTCGGCTTCACGGACGCGGCCGGGCTGCCGCTTACGGCGATCACGGCCTGGGAAATCCTGTTCGACAGCTTCGGGCTGCGGGAAGGGGCCGGTGAGAGCGACGCGCTGCTCGTCGTGGGCGGGGCGGGCGGCGTCGGGTCGATCCTGATCCAGCTTGCGAAGAAGCTCACCGGTCTGAACGTCATCGCGACGGCCTCACGGCCCGAGACGCGCGCCTGGGTGGAAAAGATGGGAGCGGATCGCGTCGTCGATCACCGCAACCCGCTGGACGAAGAAATGAATGCGGTCGGGATCGCGCCTCGCTACGTTGCGCTGCTGACGAACACCGGCGATCACTTCGACTCGGTTGTCAGGTTGGTCGCGCCACGCGGCCACATCGCCCTGATTGACGATCCGGGGACACTCGATATCGCACCGCTGAAGCCCAAGGCGCTGACGGTCAGCTGGGAGTTCATGTTTACCCGCCCGATGTTTCAGACGCCGGACATGGCGGCCCAGCACGATCTCCTGAATCGCGTCGCGGACCTCATCGACGACGGTGTGCTGGTTTCAACGGTGCAGCGCCGTGGCGGCAGCATGAGCGTCGAAACTCTCAGGCGCGCGCACGAGTTTCAGGAGAGCGGGACGGCTATCGGTAAGACGGTCCTCGACGGCTTCCACAACTGAGTTGCTGTTGAACCCGACGTCCGATATCAGCCATTTCCGAGCCGCGTCCCGGCTATCCTGACCGGTATGCAGGCCGCTGCGATCAAATCCCGAATGGGGTTCCCCGAATGGGCCACCCTGATCACCCTGTCCGTGCTGTGGGGCGGCTCCTACTTCTTCGTCGAGCTCGCACTGACAGAGTGGTCACCATTGCTGATCGTCGGGGTACGGGTCGCGATTGCGACTCTCGTCATCTGGTCGATCGTTCTGATCGCAAGATGGCCCATACCCCGGTCCGCGTCGGCGTGGCGGGCATTCTTCGTGATGGGCCTGCTCAACAACGTGTTTCCGTTTCTCCTGATCGTCTGGGGACAGACGGAAGTCGAATCGGGGCTGGCTGCTATCCTCAACGCATCGACGCCGATCTTCGCGGTCATCGTCGCCGGTGTCTTTCTCAAGGATGAACGAACCACGGCGGCCAGGCTGCTCGGCGCCGTTCTCGGCTTCGTCGGCGTGGCGATACTCATCGGTCCCGATGCGCTGTCGGGGCTGGACGCCAACCTGTTGGCGCAACTCGCGATCCTCGCCGCCGCTCTGTCGTATGCGTTCGCGGGCGTCTACGCCAGACGTTTTCCCGCTATGAACGTCAATCCGATCGTCGCGGCCGCCGGCCAGCTTCTGATGTCCTCGCTTGTCATGCTGGTCCTGATAGTGGCGTTCGATACGCCGGCGGACGTGCTGCGGGCAAGCGCGACAGTTTGGTTCGCGGTCGGTGCGATGGCCGTTCTGTCCACCGGGCTGGCCTACATTCTCTACTTCCGGCTCATCGCCACGGCCGGCGCGACAAACGCGCTGCTGGTGACGCTTCTGATTCCCGTGACCGCTATCCTTCTCGGCTCGACCTTTCTCGGCGAGCGGCTCGATGCGCTGCATTTCGCCGGGATGGCGGTTATCGGACTTGCGCTGATCGTAATCGACGGAAGGGTCTGGAGCCGCGTGGCGGGCTTGTGCGGCAAGCGGATCAGCGATCCTCCAGAGTCGCAATGAGCAGCAGCGCGGCCTGCTTCGACGCGTCGAGCAGGCACGGCATGTCGCCCAGCGGCGCAAGCGACTCGATATTGAAGTAGATCCCGGTCACACCCGCGGCAACGGCCGTCACGGCCGCTTCGCTGGCATCCGGATAGTCCTGTCGGATCGCGTTCTCCACCGCGGCGACAAAGTCTGTCGTCCAGCCGCGCATCTTGCGGGCCAGCGGCGGGTCATCGGCCGACGCCGCGATCAGCGCCTCTGACAGAACTACGGTCCCGGGATCCAGGTAGTCCGGGTCGAACAGCCATTCGACGAGAACAGCCAGCCGATTCCGGCGGGGCAGTGCGTCGATCAGGTCATCGAGTGACGACCGTGAGCGGGTGAGGAAACGCTCGATGAGCGCTTCCTTGAGGTCGGCGCGGTTGCCGACGTTGTGGCGGATCAGTGCGCGGGCCAGCCCGGCCTGCTTCGCGGTGAGTTCGAGCGTCGCGCCCTCCAGCCCGAATCGCGCGACGCAATGCTCGTAGGCGTCGAGGATCTGCTCGCGCCGCTCTTCTTTGAGACTGGGGCGGGGCACGGTCGTCCTGTTAAATTATCAGATTTGACAAACTATATTTCGTGCGCCTATAGTTTGTCAATATTGACAATTTACTGGAGCTTGCCATGGATTGGCTCCTGGCAACCTTGAATGTCGCAGAGTTCCCGGTTTGGGAAGAGACGCTCGGGCTCTGGGTGGCGTACGCCTCGTTCGGGCTGCTTGCCGTCGAGTTCCTGCGCTATGCGGTCAGGGGCCGCCTCAGCTGGTCGATGATCGGCGACGCTGTCACGAATTTCGTCACCTTGCTCATGTACTTCGCGGCAAGCGCGCTGCTCGTCGCGGGCGTCTATGTATTCGCGTATTACGCAGCAGCCGGGTTTGCCGTGTTCGGGATACCGGTAAACCCGGTGACCGTCGCAATCTGCATCGTTCTGGCGGATCTTGCGTACTACTGGGAACATCGTTTCATGCACCGCGTGAATCTGGGCTGGGCAACCCATTCAGTTCATCACTCCTCGCCGTACTTCAATCTGTCGGTAGCCTACCGGTTCGGTCCCCTGGACGGCTTCTGGCCGATTTTCTTTCACGTTCCGCTCGTGCTCGCGGGATTTCATCCTCTCGTCGTTTTCTTCGCGCAAATCGTGGTGCAGCTCTACCAGACGTTCCTGCACACCGAAGCCGTCGGGAAACTGCCCGGACCGGTCGAGTGGCTTTTCAATACGCCGTCTCATCACCGCGTACACCATGGGTCGAACGACCGGTATCTCGATGCGAACTATGGTGGCATCTTCATCGTCTGGGACCGCCTGTTCGGCACCTTCGTCGCGGAGGATGAGCCTGTCACCTATGGACTCGTCCGGCCGATCCCGAAAATCGATTCGCCCGGGCGCATGCTGGCCGCGCCGTTTGTCGCGTTCTTTCACGGCTTCTGGCGACTGGGCGGCAAGTTGCTTGCCGCGAGGTCGCTACGTGAGATCTGGATGTCGCTGTTCGGCCCGCCGGGCTGGTCCCGCGGGCGTCCGGGATCGCGCCCTGGGAACCGGAGGAGCGTCTCACTGGCGGCCCGAGCGCCCGATTTCGCTGCTCCCGATTTTCCCGGTCTTCTAAACCGATCGAAAAAATAGGAAAACATGAGATAAACAAACGATTTTTCTTAAGCGTACGGCCGCACTAGTCTATTGCTCTTCGGAAGCGATCAAACAGCCTCAAAGGAGAGTGAGATGGACGGCGAGCAAAAGTGCCCTTTTTCCGGTGGGAGTCAGAGTCATACGGCGGGCGGCGGAACCCGGAACAGGGACTGGTGGCCCAATCAATTGCGCCTGAGTGTCCTGCATCAGCATTCCTCCCGGTCCAATCCGATGGAGGAGGACTTCGACTACGCCAAAGAATTCCAGAGTCTCGACCTCGATGCGGTCAAGCAGGATCTGTACGCGTTGATGACCGATTCGCAGGACTGGTGGCCCGCCGACTACGGGCACTATGGTCCGTTGTTCATCCGCATGGCCTGGCACAGCGCCGGCACCTACCGGACCGGCGACGGCCGGGGAGGCGGGGGCAGTGGGTCGCAGCGTTTCGCGCCGCTCAACAGCTGGCCCGACAACGGTAATCTGGATAAGGCCCGGATGCTCCTCTGGCCGATCAAGCAGAAGTATGGAAGAAAAATCTCCTGGGCCGACCTGATGATCCTCGCGGGCAACTGCGCGCTCGAATCGATGGGTTTCAAGACGTTCGGATTCGCAGGCGGGCGCGAGGACATCTGGGAACCGGAAGAGGACATCTACTGGGGTGCGGAAGATACGTGGCTCGGTGACAACCGCTACCGTGGCGACCGGGACCTCGAAAACCCGCTTGCGGCCGTACAGATGGGACTGATCTACGTGAACCCGGAAGGCCCCGACGGCAGACCCGATCCCGTTGCCTCCGGTCGCGACATCCGCGAGACCTTCGGACGCATGGCGATGAACGACGAAGAAACCGTCGCGCTGGTGGCTGGCGGCCACACGTTCGGGAAGGCGCACGGTGCCGGCGACGCGGCGCTCGTCGGGCCGGAACCCGAAGGCGCGCCGATCGAGGCGCAGGGACTCGGCTGGTTGAGTGAGCACGGCAGCGGCAAGGGCGTCGATACGATCACCAGCGGCATCGAGGGCGCCTGGACGCCGACGCCGACGCAGTGGGACATGAGCTATTTCGACGTTCTGTTCGGCTACGAGTGGGAGCTGACGAAGAGTCCCGCGGGCGCACAGCAGTGGGCGCCGAAGGACCTCGCGGAGAGCGATCACGCGCCGCAGGTCGACGGTTCCGGAGCACGCGTGCCGCTGATGATGACGACCGCCGACATGGCGCTGCGGCTGGATCCTGCCTACGAAAAGATTTCCCGTCGCTTTCAGCAGAACCCGGACGAGTTCGCCGATGCGTTCGCGCGCGCCTGGTTCAAGCTCACGCACCGGGACATGGGCCCTAAAAGCCGCTACCTCGGCACGGACGTGCCGGCCGAGGATCTGGCCTGGCAGGATCCGGTTCCGGCCGTCGACCACGAGCTGATCGGCGCGGCGGAGATCGGGGAACTCAAGACGCGGATTCTGAACTCGGACCTCGCGACGAGCGAGTTGGTGGCGACGGCGTGGGCTTCCGCGTCGACGTATCGCGGTTCGGACATGCGCGGCGGAGCCAACGGCGCACGCATTCGCCTAGCGCCGCAAAAGGACTGGGAGGTGAACCAGCCCGGGCAGCTCCAGAGGGTGCTGGCAACACTCGAGCGGATTCGTGAACGGTTCAATGCGGACTCGAGGGATGGCGTGGCCGTGTCTCTCGCCGACCTGATCGTGCTGGGCGGCGCCGCAGCGGTGGAGCAGGCAGCGAAGGAGGCCGGCCACGACGTCAGCGTGCCGTTCACGCCCGGACGCAGCGATGCTTCGGCGGAACAGACCGACGTCGAATCGTTCGCGGTGCTCGAGCCCGAAGCGGACGGTTTCCGTAACTACCAGCGGGCCAAATTCGCCGTCTCCGCCGAGGAGTTGCTCGTCGACCGCGCTCAGCTTCTGACCCTGACCGCACCTGAGATGACCGTGCTGGTCGGGGGCTTGCGGGTACTGGGAGCGAATCACGACGGCAGCGGACACGGTGTCTTCACGGATCGGCCCGGTGCGTTGAGCAACGACTTCTTCGTCAATCTGCTCGACATGGGGACGACCTGGAGGGCGGTCTCCGAAGATGACGATGTTTTCGAGGGCCGCGATCGGGCAAGCGGAGAAAGCAAATGGACCGGAACGCGCGTCGATCTGATCTTCGGCTCGAACTCGCAGCTGCGGGCGTTAGCTGAAGTCTACGCCTCTGCCGATTCCGGGGACCGTTTCGTTCGCGATTTCGTCGATGCCTGGGCAAAGGTCATGGATCTCGATCGCTTCGATATCCGGTAGTCGGGTAAAAGAAACCGGGTCGGCGACATAGCTCGTCGCCGACCCGGTTTTGTTCCACGCCGGGAACGGTCAGGACGACGCCTTGCAAATCGAGTTGCCGCCGTCGACGAGCATCGCGGTTCCGGTTACGAAGCTCGCACTATCGGAGGCCAGAAACAGCGCTGCGCGGGCGATCTCCTCCGGCGCGGCCATCCGCCGGAGCGCGTGCAGCCGCGCGATGCGTTCGGCCGCTCCCGGGTCCCGCGCGAAGTCGCCCGCCATCGGCGTCCTGGTTCCGCCCGGCAAGAGCGCGTTGACGCGTATGCCGTCGGCGCCGAGTTCCACGGCGAGACACTGAGTCAGGCCAATGAGCCCGGCTTTGCTGGCGCCGTACGCCGCCATCCCGGGAAAGCCGATCGTGTGGCCGACAAAACTCGACGTGAACAGGATCGATCCACTGCCGCGCTCACGCATCGCCGGGATCTGATATCGGGCGCCGTGGAACGCGCTCGTAAGATTGGTCTGAAGCGTCGTTTGCCAGTCTGCGTCCGTCATGGCCGTGACTTCACCAACTGCACCAATCACGCCGGCATTGTTGAAGCCGATGTCGAGGCCGCCGAACCGTGAGAGGGCCGTCTCGACCAGCGCCGCGGCATGTTCCTCGTGCTGAACGTCGCCCGGCACGGCAAGCGCCTCGCCGCCGGCGCGGCGTATGCTGGCAGCCAGGTCGTCGAGCCGGTCTTTGCGGCGCGCGCTGAGTACGAGCCGTGCGCCCTCGCGGGCAAACAGTCTTGCGCTGGCCTCGCCGATGCCGCTGCTCGCGCCCGTGACGATGGCGGTTTTGCCTTCCAGTTGCATCGCATGTTCCTGTGTCCTCGACAGACGACAGGATCGCAGTACCGGGTCGCAGTAGCCGCCCGATTCTTGATCTGGCATCCGACAGCGGGGGGGGGCGATGACAGGACAGAAAACGGAGTGACTTCCCTGCCCGCCGATCTATAGTGAGCCGCATGGATACTCAGAGTCAGCTCACCGTCGACGAAATGCGCGCCGCCGTTGCAAATCGCGATTCATCTTTCGACGGACGTTTCGTTTACGCGGTCATTACAACCGGCGTCTACTGCCGCCCGGGCTGTCCCGCACGCCCGGCGCGCCCGGAAAACCAGCGTTTCTTCCCCGGCATCGCCGAGGCAGAGGCAGCCGGTTTCAGGCCGTGCAAGCGATGCAGGCCGGACAATCCCCTGTACGATGTCGAGCGGATGGCCGAACTCGCCCGGTACATCGAGACGCATGCCGACGAGAAGCTCCGGCTCGTCGATCTGGCCGAACGTCAGCGGCTGTCGCCGGCCTATCTGCAAAGGGCGTTCAAGGCCGTGTTTGGCGTAACCCCCAAGGCCTATCAGGATGCGGCGCGGCTGAAGACGCTGAAGGGACTTCTGAAGGCCGGCGAGGGAGTAACCGGGGCGATATACGAGTCAGGATATGGGTCACCGAGCCGCTTCTACGAAAAGGCGGCTCGGCACATCGGCATGACGCCAGGCGCTTATCGCGGCGGCGGCGCGGGCGAGAGTATCGCGTTCGCCTGCAGGCAAACGGCTTTCGGGCATCTGATGATGGCCGCGACCGACAAGGGCGTTTGTTTCGTCATGTTCGGCGACAGCTGCGACGACCTGTCCGGGCAGCTGCGCGCCGAGTTTCCGCACGCGGCGCTCGTCCCGTCGCCCGGGACCGGGGAACGGCGGCTCGATCAGTGGATGGAGGCTCTGGAGGTGCACCTCGCCGAAGGGTCGCCGCGGCCGGAGTTGCCGCTCGATCTGCGCGGCACGGCATTCCAGATCAAAGTGTGGCGCTTCCTCCTTAGCATCCCTGCCGGGGATGCGGTGAGCTATGCGGAAGTCGCCGCCGGAATCGGCCGTCCGGGCGCCGCGCGGGCCGCCGGTTCCGCCTGCGGCAAGAACCGGATCGCCGTGTTGGTACCTTGTCATCGTGTTCTGCGCGGTGACGGTGAGCTCGGCGGTTACCGCTGGGGACTGGATCGCAAGCGGGCGCTGCTTGACGCCGAGCGCCGGCACAAGATCGAAAGATGACTCTATGGTCGTACTCGCGAACTCCGGGCCGGCATCACAGCTCCCTCACGGCAAGCAGTTTGGCCCGCTGCCGGTCGGCACGCAGTACGGTAATCCGGTAGTCGTTCCACTCGATGGAATCGCCGGGCGCCGGGATGCGTTCGAGCGTCTCCGTGACCAGACCGCCGACGGTCGACACGTCGCTTTCCGGCTCCCATGAGACCCCGAGCGTTGCGGAGAGCTTGCGCAGATCGACGCTTGCGCGGACCCGTAGCGTACCGTCCTCCAGCCTGACGATGTCCTCGGCGGGCCGGTCGCTTTCATCGTGAATGTCGCCGACGATTTCTTCGAGCACGTCCTCGAGCGTCGCGATGCCGTTGACGCTGCCGTACTCGTCGACGACGATCGACATGTGCCGCCGGCTGTCCTGGAAAGTCCGGAGCAGGCGCGGGAGCGGCAGGCTTTCCGGAACGATCAGCGGGTCCAGCCGTAAGCATTCCCAATCGATTGTTTCCTCCTCGTGGCGCAGCAGCCAGTCGAGCAGGTCCTTGACGA
This sequence comes from Woeseiaceae bacterium, assembly GCA_028277185.1. Lineage (GTDB taxonomy): Bacteria > Pseudomonadota > Gammaproteobacteria > Steroidobacterales > Woeseiaceae > UBA1847. The sequence continues at coordinate 29,710 of JANQGQ010000028.1, read as the reverse complement.
GGATGACGCCCGTCAGCTCGTCGATCTCGCCGCTGGGGGAGTAAGGAAACCGGCTGTGGCCGGTTTCGCGAACGATGGCAAGCGCATCGTCTTTCCCCATAGTTCCGGCCAGATAGTGGATCTCCTCACGCGGCAGCATTACGTCCTGCGCGCGGAGCTGCGTCAGGTGCGTTGCACCGACGATCATCCCGGCCGTGCGCGTTCCGACGACCCCCTCGCTCCGGCCGAGCAGGGCAAGAAGCCGGATCTCCTCCGGCGAGGTCACGGGGACTTCGGCGCTGCCGCGCAGCGATCGGGAGATCTTTTCGCTCACGATGACGAGCGGACGCAGCAGGATCACGAGCCAGCGGATACCGTGGGCGACCGCTGGCGCAAGCACGGGCGCATAAGAAACGCCGAGGGTTTTCGGGATGATTTCGGTAAACAGCAGCACCGCCAGCGTGAAGACGATGGAGAACAGCCACAGCGTGTCCGAGCTGAAGACGGCTGTGTAGCTGGCACCGGCAACGGCTGCGCCGATCGTGTGAGCGGCCGTGTTCAGAATGAGGATCGCCGCGATGGGTACGTCCATATTGGCCTTGAATGCCGCGAGCAACGCTCCTGCACGGCGCCCGTCGCGGGCGAGAAGCTGGACCTGAGGCCGGGTTACCGACAGCAGCACGGACTCAAAGATCGAACACAGGAATGAAACGACGAGAACGACGCTGACGGCCGTGACGAAGAGCAGCATGAGAGCTCCGAATACAATATCCTGAGCAATTGTACTCGGAACACGGGACACCTAATGATCGTTGCAATCCTGGGCGCAGGGGCGGGCGGCACGGCGACCGCCTTCGACTTTGCCGCGCACGGACATGAAGTCCGTCTGTTCGATTTTGCAGAGTTTCCTGACAACGTCGCCGCGGTTGCCGCGGCGGGCGGTATTCACGCTGAAGGCGATATTGGGGGCTTCGCCGAAGTCCACCTCGCCGGCCACGACATCGACGCGACGCTGGACGGGGCCGAACTCGTGTTCGTCGTCGGGCCCGCGTACAGCACCGAGCCTTTCGGCGAGGCGGTGAAAGGCAGGCTTTCTCCGGGGCAGACCGTCGTCGTCAGCCCGGGTAGCTGCGGCGGCGCGCTTGCTTTCAGCAAGGCGGCGGGGCTTGGCATCGACGGTGACGAGATTTGCGTTGCGGAGACGTCGACGCTGCACTACGCCGTCCGCCTGACGGCGCCGGGCAGGATTCATGTGTTCCTCAAGCTCAGGGCCGGTAACCTGCTGGCGGCTCTGCCGGGTACGGCGACATCGGCCGTCTTGGCGGGCATCGCTGACGTCTATCCGGGAATGGAGGCAGCGTCCAGCGTGATGCAGACGAGCCTGCAGAACGCGAATCCGATTATTCACCCCGCCGTCACTCTCGCCAACGCCGCACGTATCGATACCGAAGGCAGCGACTTCCTTTTCTACGAGGAGGGTGTCAGCGATGCGACTGGACGGTTGATCGAGGCGCTGGACCGCGAACGTATCGCGATCGGTGAGGCGCTGGGCCTGACCGTGCTGCCGGATCCGGTCATGGGCATGCGGCAAGGCTATATGCTGGCTGACAACTATGGCGAGGCGTACCGCAACGCGCCTGGCTTTCGCGGAATCGGTGCGCAGCCGGCGCTGGACCACCGCTATCTGAACGAAGATGTCGGCTACGGGCTCGTTTTCATGGCCGCGCTCGGTCGTCAGGTTGGCGTCGGGACGCCGACCATCGATGCCGTGATAAGGCTGGCGTCGGTCCTGATGGCGCGCGACTACGCGGGCGCGGCCCGGCGCACGCCGGCTGCGCTCGGCATTGCCGGGCTGACCGCGGCCGGGCTTGCCGCCCTGTAGCGCAGCGTTGCGAAGCCGGCAGCCCTTGCCGTATAATCGCGCGCCTGCGCCCGGTGGGCCGTCTCCTTTCGGGGAGCGGTAGTACACGTATCGACGGACCCACGCTGCCGGATTCCCGGCAGAGAAGCCCCGCTCAGGGGTTTTTTGTTGCCCGAATGGGCAGGTGAAGCGCAGGTGATGCACTGGGCCTTTGGCCCTTTTTTTGTTTTTGAGCAGTAGTTTAGGTGGCACATGACGAGCGACGAGCTGGCCGCGCTGATCGAGCCGACCGTTGAGCGCTTAGGCTTCGAGCTGACCGATCTCGAGGTGAAGCTCGGCGGCCGAAACGGCGTCGTTCGCCTGTTCATCGATCAGCCGGCGGGCGTCACGCTCGATGATTGCGAGAAGGTCAGTCTGGCGGTGAGCGCGCTCCTCGATGTCGAGGATCCCGTTCCGGGCCATTACGACCTCGAGGTGTCGTCGCCGGGGCTGAATCGAAAATTGACCAAGCCGGAGCATTTTACGCGCTTTGCCGGCGAACTCGTCAAGGTGGAGATGCGTTTCCCGATCGAGGGCCGCAAACGTTTTCGGGGCCAAATCACGGCCGCCGACGACGAGAAGATTGAAGTCGAGGTCGACGGCGTGCGCTACAGCCTGCCGCTGGCGACGATCGACACGGCGAGACTGGTACCTGTCGACCTGTAGGTCGCGGGTGGATTGGAGTTTCAGGGTATGAGCAAAGAGATCCTGATGGTTGTCGACGCAGTTTCTAACGAAAAGGGCGTCGAGAAAGAAATCATCTTCGAAGCGATTGAGGCGGCGCTGGCGTCGGCGACCCGGCGCAAGCACGGCGAGGACATCGAGGTGCGCGTCGCTATCGACCGGGAGAGCGGCGACTACGATACGTTCCGCCGCTGGCTGGTCTTCGAGGATGAGTCAACTGAACTCGAGTTTCCGGACCGTGAACTCAGGATGATCGATGCCGTCGACATCGACTCGGGCGCCGAGCCGGGCGGCTACGTCGAGGAGCCGATGGAGTCTGTCGAGTTCGGCCGGATCGCCGCGCAGACGGCTAAGCAGGTCATCGTACAAAAGGTGCGTGAGGCCGAGCGCGAGCAGGTCGTCGAAGAATACAAGGACCGGGAAGGCGAGATGCTGTCCGGCCTCGTGAAGCGCGTCGACCGCAACGGCGTTTACATCGATCTCGGCGGCAACGCCGAGGGCTTCGTGCCGCGCGACCAGATGGTGCCGCGCGAGCCGGTCCGGCCCCAGGACCGGATCAAGGCGTTGTTGACGGAGGTACGCTCGGAGCCGCGCGGCCCGCAACTATTCATGACCCGCACCTCGCCCCAGTTCCTGATCGAGCTGTTCAAGATCGAGGTGCCGGAGGTCGGGCAGGGCCTCATCGACATTCTCGGTGCAGCGCGCGACCCTGGACTGCGCGCCAAGATCGCCGTGAAAAGCAACGACAACCGCATCGACGCGGTAGGGGCTTGTGTCGGTATGCGCGGATCGCGGGTCCAGGCCGTTTCGAACGAACTGGCGGGCGAGCGAGTCGACATCATTCTCTGGGACGAGAACTCGGCGCAGTTCGTTGTCAATGCGATGTCGCCCGCCGAGGTTGTGTCGATTGTCGTTGACGAAGACGCCCACAGCATGGATATCGCTGTCGAAGAGGACAAGTTGTCCCAGGCGATCGGGCGCGGCGGACAGAACATCCGGCTTGCAAGTGAGCTCAGCGGTTGGGAGCTCAACGTAATGACGGCCGCGGATGCCGAGCAGAAAAGCGAGACCGAAACCCGCGAACTCATCGAGATGTTCTCGAGCCAGCTCGACGTGGATGAAGAAATCGGCCTGATCCTGGTTCAGGAGGGCTTTTCCACGATCGAGGAAGTCGCTTATGTCCCTACTTCCGAGCTGATCGCTATCGAGGAGTTCGACGAGGATATCGTTACGGAACTCAGGAGCCGTGCACGCGACGTACTGCTGACGCAGGCGATCGTTCAGGAGGAGAAGATCGACGAGACGGAGCCGGCCGACGACCTGCTGAACCTCGAGGGCATGGACAAGGGGCTGGCCTATCGACTCGCCAGCAACGGAGTCGTCACTCGCGAGGATCTCGCCGAGCTTGCGACGGACGACCTCCTGGAAATCAACGATATGGATCAGGAGGCCGCTGCGGCGCTGATCATGAAGGCCCGCGCGCACTGGTTCGAAGCGGAGCAGCAAGCCTGAACGAAGGCGGAGTTAGCCAATGGCAGACGTCACAGTTGCACAATTTGCCGAAGTCCTGAAAGTGCCGGTCGAGAAGCTGCTTTCGCAGCTCGACGAGGCCGGAATCAAAGTCAAGGGCTCGGAGGACACCATCAGCGACGATGCGAAGCTCGAGCTTCTGACCCATCTGCGCCGTAGTCACGGCCAGACGGATACGCCGTCGTCGGTGGCGGCGCCCCGGCGCATTACGCTGAAGCGCAAATCGCAGTCGGAGCTTCGCTTGTCGGGGGCGCAGGGACGCTCGCGCACCGTAAACGTCGAAGTACGTAAGAAGCGGACTTACATCAAGCGGGACGTCCTCGAGGAGCAGGCGCAGAAAGAGCAGGAGGCGCTCGACGCGCAGCGGCGCGAGGAAGAGGAACGCGTGCAGGCCGAAAAGGCGGCCGAGGAAAAGGCGCGGGCGGAGAAGGAAGAAGCCGAGCGCCGCGCCGAAGAGCAGCGTCTCGAGGAAGAGAAAGCGCGCCAGACCGCCGAAGAGGAGGCGCGCAAAGCCGCCGAGGAGGCCGCCCAGAAAGCGGCCGAGGAGAAGGCACGGCTGGAGAAAGCCGAGCAGGATGCCCGAACGCGCCGCCAGAAAGACAAGCCAAAGGGCAAAGCGAAGCCGGCGGAAACGCGCTACGGCCGCAAGGAACTGCACGTCGCCGGCGACAAGAGCGGACGTCGAAAACGCAAGACGCCGATGCGACGTCGACCCGTTTCGGTCGGCGGCGATCCCCAGCACGGCTTCGAACGGCCCACGGCACCCGTCGTTCGTGAAGTCGAGATCCCCGAGAGTATCGCGGTGTCCGAGCTCGCCCAGCGTATGGCGATCAAGGGCAATGAGGTCGTCAAAGTGCTGTTCAACATGGGCGCCATGGTGACGATCAACCAGGTCATCGATCAGGATACGGCGACGCTCGTCGTCGAGGAACTCGGCCACGTTGCGAAACCCATAACGGAGGCGGCCGTCGACGAGCAGCTTCTGGCGGACGAACTCGAGACAAGCGGTGAAAAGGCCGAACGCCCGCCGGTCGTGACGATCATGGGGCACGTCGATCACGGCAAAACCTCGCTGCTGGACTACATCCGGCGCACGAAGGTTGCGGCAGGCGAGGCCGGCGGAATCACGCAGCATATCGGCGCCTACTCGGTGGAAACCGACAAAGGGCGGGTGACGTTCCTCGACACACCGGGTCACGCGGCCTTCACGGCCATGCGCGCGCGGGGCGCGCAGGCGACGGACATCGTCGTGCTGGTGGTCGCGGCGGACGACAGCGTCATGCCGCAGACGATCGAGGCCGTGCAACATGCCAAGGCGGCAGGCGTGCCGCTGGTGGTTGCGGTGAATAAGGTCGACCGTGAGAACGCCGACCCCGAGCGCGTCAGGAACGAGCTTTCGCAGCACGAAGTCATTCCCGAGGAATGGGGTGGCGATCACCTGTTCGTCAACGTGTCGGCGCATACCGGCGAAGGCATTGACGCGCTGCTCGATGCGATTCTGTTGCAGTCGGAGGTCATGGATCTCGAAGCGGTCAAGGACGGCCCCGCGTCGGGTCTCGTCATCGAAGCGAGTCTCGAGAAGGGCCGCGGCGCGGTCGCGACGCTGCTCGTCCAGTCCGGCACGCTCAAGCAGGGCGACATGATCATCGCCGGCGAGGAGTACGGCCGGATCCGGAATATGTTCGACGAGACGCAGACGTCGATTAAGTCCGCCGGCGCATCGAGTCCCGCTGTTGTCCTGGGTCTGTCGAAGACGCCGAGTGCGGGTGACGACTTCCTGGTCGTCAAGAACGAACGCAAGGCCCGCGAGGTCGCCGAGTACCGGCAGTCCAAAGCGCGCGATGCGAAGCTGGCGCAGCAGCAGGCATCGAAGCTCGAGGACATGTTCAGCCAGATGAAGGGCGATCAGGCGGCATCGATCGCATTGATCATCAAGTCCGATGTCCACGGCAGCGCTGAGGCATTGAGGGATGCGCTGACCAAGCTGTCGACCGACGAGGTCATGGTGAAAGTCCTCAGTTCGGGCGTAGGCGGCATCACGGAAACCGATGCAACGCTTGCGGCAGCTTCGAATGCCGTGATCATCGGCTTCAACGTCCGTGCCGATGCGGCGGCTCGAACCGCTATCAAGGAATCGGGCGTCGACGTCCGCTACTACAGCATCATCTACGAAGCCATTGACGATGTGAAAGCGGCGTTGACCGGCATGTTGTCGCCGGAGATCCGCGAGCAGATCGTCGGTCTGGCCGAGGTAAAAGAAGTTTTCTCGTCACCGAAGTTCGGCGACATCGCGGGTTGTATCGTGACCGAAGGCTACGTGAAGCGCTCGAATCCGATACGCGTACTGCGCGAAAACGTCGTGATCTACGAAGGCGAACTGGAGTCGCTGAGACGCTTTAAGGACGACGTCAACGAAGTTCGCTCGGGCACCGAGTGCGGTATTGGCGTGAAGAACTACTCGGACGTGCGGGTTGGCGATCAGATCGAGTGCTACGAGCGTGTCGAGGTGGCACGGACTCTCGACTAGCACCTGGCGGGAGTACCGGATGGCGCGCGAGTTTTCACGCAACCAGCGGCTGGGAAACCAGATCCTTCGCACGCTGAGCGAGCTGATTCGCTTCGACAGCAAGGATCCGCGCCTTGACGGCGTAGCGCTGACCGCGGTCGAACTGTCGCGCGATCTGAGCGTCGCGGACGTGCGGTACAGCATGCTCGATCCGGATGCCGATGCCGATGCGGCCGGCGAGGGACTGACGAGCGCCGCAGGTTTCCTTCGGGGAAAGCTGGGTAAAGCGATCAAGGTCCGGCACGTTCCCCAACTGCGTTTCGTTCACGACACCAGCGCCGCTGAGAGCGACCGGATCGGCCGCCTGCTTGCCGGCGCGCGTACCAGCCGGGACTGATGCGGTGAACGTGCACACCCGCCGCCGGTCCGTTGAGATCGACGGCATTATCGTGTTGAACAAGCCGGCCGGACTGACGTCGAACGCGGCGCTCGGGCGCGTCAAGCGCCTGCTGAGAGCGAAGAAGGCCGGGCACACGGGCAGTCTGGATCCCGCGGCGACCGGGATGCTGCCGCTGTGTTTCGGCGAGGCGACGAAAGTGGCCGCCTTTCTGCTCGATGCTGACAAGACCTATCGCGTGACCGCCCGCCTCGGCGGGGCAACCGACACCGGCGACGCGGATGGCGAGATCGTCGCGGAGAAACCGGCACCGGAATTGTCGGTGCCGGAGTGGCAAGAGCTGCTGGGTGGCTTCGTCGGGCGAAGCGAGCAGATACCGCCTATGTTTTCGGCGCTGAAGCGCGACGGCAAACGGCTGTACGAACTGGCGAGGCGCGGCGAGGTCGTGGACCGGCCGCCACGGTCGATCGAGATCAGGGAGATCGCGCTGGTCGAAGCACGCGGGAAGCGTCTCGTGTTCCGGGTACGGTGTTCGAAAGGTACGTACGTTCGCACGCTCGTCGAGGATATTGCCGCACGGGCAGGGACTGTCGCGCACACACGGCGGCTGCATCGCGAGTGCGTCGCCGGGTTCCCATCCGGTTCGATGCTCTCATTGGCCTCCGTGGCTCGACGGATCGACGAAGGCCGGCTTCGCGGAATGCTGCGGGCGCCGGATACCGCTCTCGGCCACTTCGGCGCCGTGAGTCTCGATGCAAGCCAGACCGCCGGGTTCTGTCAGGGACAAGCGGTAAAGGGCTTGGGTGCCGGGGCGGCTGGCGAACTGGCCCGGGTGTACGGCCCGGGCGAGCACTTTCTGGGACTCGGCGAACTCGACGAAACAGGGGTTTTGGCGCCGAAAAGGGTGTTTCGCGGGACGGCCGGCCCCGAGCTGCACCGGGAAGCGGGGGACGGAGTGGCCCCTGATTGCACCGCGCCGTAACGCTGAGAGATTATCGATTTTTTGCTGTCATTGGCTCCTTTTAGACGCTAGAATACCGCGCTCGAAAAAGGGGCTACAGATAGAAATACCTTTGGAGTATCAGTTACATGTCACTTTCCAGTGAAGCGAAGAGCAGCATCATCGCCGAGTATGGCCGCGGTGAGGGCGATACCGGGTCTCCGGAAGTCCAGGTTGCACTTCTGTCGAAGCGAATTGCCGAGCTGACCGAACACTTCGGTGAGCACAAGAAAGATCACCACAGCCGTCAGGGTCTGTTGCGGATGGTTAACAAGCGCCGCAAGCTTCTGGACTATCTCAAGTCCAGAGACCAGGACCGCTACCGCGAGCTGATTTCCCGGCTCGGCCTGCGCCGCTAATCCAGCCGGCGCTTCATGGCAATCTGACGACCGTAGCGACGCACTCCGACCAAGAGTGCGGCGCCGGTCGTCGTTGTTGCCGAATCCCAAGATTTAAGAGCATTTCAAGTGAAATCCATTAAGAAAACATTCCAGTACGGCGAACATGAAGTATCGATCGAAACCGGCGTGGTTGCCCGCCAGGCGGACGGCGCGGTTATCGTCAACATGGCCGATACGGTCGTACTCGTAACCGCTGTAGGTCGCAAGACTGCAGATCCAGGCCGCGACTTCTTTCCGTTGACGGTCAACTATCAGGAAAAGACCTATGCGGCCGGCAAGATTCCCGGCGGCTTCTTCAAGCGCGAGGGAAGGCCCAGCGAGAAGGAAACGCTCGTTGCCCGCCTGACCGACCGTCCGATCCGGCCGCTGTTTCCGAAGGGCTTCCTCAACGAAGTTCAGGTTATCGCAACGGTCGTGTCGCTCAACCCCGAGGTTGACCCGGATGTGCCTTCGATGCTCGGTGCGTCGGCGGCGCTTGCCATCTCCGGTATTCCGTTCGACGGTCCGATCGGTGCCGCCCGCGTCGGCTATCGCGATGGCGAATATCTGTTGAACCCGGGCCGCAAGGCATTGGCCGATTCGTCGCTGGATCTCGTGGTGGCCGGAACCGCCGACGCCGTGCTGATGGTCGAGTCCGAGGCGGACTGTTTGCCCGAGGACGTGATGCTCGGCGCTGTCGTATTCGGACATGAGCAGATGCAGGTCGCGATCGGCGCCATCAACGAGTTGGCCGCCGAAACCGGGAAGCCGCGCTGGGACTGGGAAGCGCCTGCCGAAGATTCGGCGCTGGCCGAGGCCGTTGCCGGCCAGGCCAGCGACGCGCTGACAGCCGCGTATCAGATCAGCGACAAGCAGGAGCGGCAGGAAGCGGTTTCCGGCGCCAAGTCCGTCGCGGTCGAGGCAATCGCCAGCGACGAAGAGGACGGCTGGTCTGCCGATGCGGTTGCCGGCGCGCTGAAGAAGCTCGAGAAGAATATCGTTCGGCAGCGCGTCATCAAGGGTGAGCCGCGGATCGACGGCCGCGATCAGCGTACCGTGCGGCCAATCAATGTCGACGTCGGGGTTCTGCCCCGTACGCACGGCTCGGCGCTGTTCACGCGCGGCGAAACGCAGGCCATCGTGGTAACGACGCTCGGCACCGGCCGCGATGCGCAGATCATCGACGCGATCGAGGGCGAGTACAAAGAGCCCTTCATGCTTCACTATAACTTTCCGCCGTACTGCGTTGGTGAAACAGGGTTTATTGGCTCTCCGAAGCGCCGAGAGATCGGCCACGGCAAGCTGGCGCGCCGCGGTATCCAGGCCGTGATGCCGGACGCGGACGATTTCGGCTACGTGATTCGGGTCGTTTCCGAGATCACCGAGTCGAACGGGTCGAGTTCGATGGCGTCGGTGTGCGGAACCAGCCTCTCGCTCATGGATGCAGGTGTTCCGATCAAGGCGCCCGTGGCCGGCGTGGCGATGGGCCTCGTCAAAGAGGGCGACGAGTTCGCTGTATTGACCGACATTCTTGGCGACGAAGACCACCTCGGCGACATGGACTTCAAAGTTGCGGGCACGGAAGAAGGCGTCACCGCGCTGCAGATGGACATCAAAATTCAGGGCATCACGCGCGAGATCATGGACATCGCGCTCGGGCAGGCGCGCGAGGCGCGGCTGCACATCCTGGGCGAAATGAACAAGGTCATCAACTCGCCGCGCGAAGAGATGTCCGAGTGGGCGCCGACGATCATGACGCTCAAGATCGATCCCGACAAGATCCGCGACGTCATCGGCAAGGGCGGGGCGGTCATCCGCGCCATCACCGAAGAAACGGGTGCCAGCGTCGACATCGAGAACGACGGTACTGTCCGGATCGCCTCCGTCGACGGCACGTCGGGTAAGGAAGCACGGCGGCGGATCGAGTTGATTACGGCCGACGTCGAGGTCGGGCGCGTCTACGAGGGGCGCGTCGCGCGCCTGATGGACTTCGGTGCATTCGTGACCATCCTCCCGGGCAAGGACGGACTCGTCCACATCTCGCAGATCTCCAACGAGCGCGTCGAGAAAGTCAGCGACAAGCTGTCCGAAGGCGACGTCGTTAAGGTCAAGGTCCTCGAAGTGGACCGTCAGGGCCGCGTCCGCCTGTCGATGAAGGAAGTCGAAGCCGCCTGACGGCGATCGTCGTTTCCGATCAAGCGAGGCCGCCCGGTGTAACCGGCGCGGCCTTTTCTGTTTCTGGCTCCGCCAGCGCCGCGTAGGGCGAAAGGAACTCGACGACGCGGCGGGGCAGGTAGTATCGCGGCTTCCAGGGCGTACCGCCTTCGATGAAGCCGACGTGCCCGCCGCCGTCGCTGACTTCGAGCGTGATGCTGGCCGACAGCCGGTCGCGATGCGGGATCACGCCCGGGGTCATGAACGGGTCGTCGAGCGCGTTGACGATCAGCGTCGGTCGCGCGATGGTCCGCAGATAGTGTTTGGCGCTGCAGCGGTCGTAGTAGTCGCTCATACCGGCGAAGCCGTGCAGCGGAGCCGTGACGGCGTCGTCGAATTCGGCAAACGTCCTCGCATTCATAGCGCGGTCCCAGTCGAAAGCGGCCGTGTGGCGATTGAATTTGCCGCTCACGGACTTCTTCATTCTTTTTATGAGATGTCGCTGGTAAATCTTTGAAATACCGTGAGTAAGAGCCTCAGCGCATTTGTAGAGATCGAGCGGTACGCAGACGGCGGCGGCGGCCGCCAGCGGCGTCTCGCCCGCGACCTCGCCAAGATATTTCAACAGGACGTTGCCGCCGAGCGAGTAACCGGCCGCCACCATCGGTCCGGTTTGTCCGGCGGCTTCGAGCGATGCGAGGAAGTAGCGGATGTCGCCCGTCTCGCCCGCGTGGTAGCGCCGCGGCAGTCGATTGCGATAGTCGCCGCAGTCGCGGAAGTGCAGTACGCAACAGCGCCAACCGAGCGTCTCGGCCGCGTGAATCAGCATTCTGGCGTACGCGGACTCGGAAGAGCTTTCGAGGCCGTGTAGGATCACGAGTAGCGGATAGTGGCCCGGTTGCTCCGCCGTCGAGGCCAGCCAGTCCACGGCGGTCGCGTCGCCGTCGGGCAGGTCGAGGATTTCGCGCCGCATCCCGGGCCGATAGCGGTACGCCCAGGGCAGCGCCGTAAACACGGTCTGCGCGTGGCGATTCCTGAGCCAGCGCGCCGGGCTGAAGCTGCTACGGATGACCTCTGGTCCGGAACTCATAGCCGACAATCCGTCGTTTGGGCGCAACAAAAAAGCCCCCCGCGTTAGCAGGGGGCTCGCCGTGGAGTGTAAACCCCTTCAGGCATTGCAGCAGGGGGCGGGGGAGCAAATCCCTGCTACACCTGCCACGCTAAATCCGGCCCGGAGACCTGTCAAGTAGCAGACGCGAGGGGCGCTCAATGGCCCGTCTTTGGCGGGTCCTCCGGGTTTTCCGGGGTCGGGTCGGCCGCCGTTCCGTCGCCGTCTCCCGCAGGGGGCGGCGTCGCGGTGCCACCGACGAAACGATCGAAAACCTCCTCCTGAAGCGATCTGAACCGGGCAAAGTTCTTTTGCGTCATATCCGCAACAAGCGTGAGGGGGTCGACGCCCACGACGCGCTTCACCTGGCCGCGAAACAGCTGTTGCTGCGACACGAACAGTTCGAGGCTCTGCTCGAGGTAACGGCCCATGAAGCTCGGCATCGCGGTTCCGTAGGCTCGAATTACCTGCGAAAGGAAGTCCTTGCTCATGATCGGCTCGCCGTGGGCCTCCTGCTCGCTGATCACCTGCAGCAGGATCGACCGGGTGATGTCGTCGCCGGTCTTTTTGTCGATGATCGTGAAATCGACCTGGTTGATAACGAGGTCGCGAACGTCGGCAAGCGTGATGTAGCGACTTTCCTCTGTATCGTAGAGACGCCGATTCGGGTACTTCTTGATTACGCGTGTCGTGCTCATGCGCTCGTCTGTCCGGTGGTGGGCGGAGGAGCCTCGAAGTCCAACGATAGCCGATTTCGCCCAAATGGGCACGTTGGCGCCGCTCGGTCAGTCGTCCGTAACGCGGACCTCGGTCATTCCCGCCAGCGTATCGGGCTGCCAGTGTTCCAGCGCCCATGACCAGACCGTCCCGACCGAAGCGCTTTCGAGTTCGTGCGGAGGACTTTGTCGGAGTGCCGTCAGCGCGCGAACCAGGTTGCGGCTGGCGTCGCCAATCGCGAGCGCCCGGGCGCCGGTGAGTTTGCTCAGCTTGTCGCCGTCGGGGTGAACCGCGACCGGTATGTGAGCGTAGGCCGGCGTCCGGTACCCAAGCAAGCGCTGCAGCCAGATCTGGCGCGGCGTGGAGTCGATCAGATCGATGCCGCGCACGACGCGCGTTACGTTCGCGAGTTCGTCGTCGACGACGACGGCCAGCTGGTAGGCGATCAACCCATCGCGGCGACGGACGACGAAGTCGCCCGACTCCGGTTCCAGGCGATGCTCGCGGATACCCTGAAAAAGGTCATCAAAGCGGATTGCGGACGCGTCAGTGCGGACGCGGTAGGCGAACTCGGGAGCTGTGGAACCGCCCCGGCACGTACCTGGATAAATTGTTCCGAGCGGACCGCTCGGCTGCCCGGCCAGGTCTTTTCTGGAGCAGCCGCAACGATAAGCGTGACCGGCCTCGATCAGGACATCGAGGGCTGTCCGGTGCGCCGCGTCGGATTCATGTTGCCAGGCGACGGAGCCGTCCCACTCGAATCCATAGGCATCCAGCGTGCGGACGATGGATTCCGCCGCGCCGGCCATCTCCCGGGGTGGGTCGATATCCTCGATTCGCAGCAGCCATCGCGCACCAGCGCTGCGCGCGTCAAGGTAGCTTGCAACGGCGGCGAGCAGGGAGCCGAAGTGCAGGGGGCCGGTCGGCGAGGGAGCGAACCGGCCAGTGTCGCCGCCCGGCTGCGGCATGCTCGAGGCTCCCTAGCGGTAGCGGTCGTCGCGATCGCGGAATTGACGCTCGGCGAGCTCCCGGCGTTCCTGAGCTTCGAGGCACAGGGTTGCCACCGGTCGGGCCTCGAGACGCTTGAGACCGATCTCTTCGCCGGTCTCGTCGCAGTAGCCGTAGGTACCGTCCTCGATGCGGGCTAACGCAGAGTCGATCTTCCGGAGGAGTTTGCGCTCGCGATCGCGGGTACGGAGTTCGAGACCGAACTCGGACTCCTGCGTGGCTCTGTCGTTGGGGTCCGGGAAGTTCGCGGCCTCGTCCTGCATGTGATGGACGGTCCTGTCCACTTCGTACATGAGTTCGCGCTTCCAGGCATTCAGGATGCTGCGGAAGTGTTCGAGCTGCTCGTCGCTCATGTACTCTTCGCCACGCTTGGGCTTGTACGGCGCGATGCCGTGGATCGGGCCGGAGAGTACGTCGCCGGTTCGCTTGCTGCCGGCGGCCGGCTTCGTCCGGGCCGTCTTTCTGGCAGCGGGTTTCGCCTTGGCGGCCTTCTTCGCGGCAGGCTTTCGCGCCGTCGGCTTCTTCGCCGACGTCTTGCGGGCCTTGCTCGCGGTTGCCTTCTTCTTACTCACCTTTTTCGACGTCACCTTCTTCTTCGAACTCACCTTCTTTGCGCTGCTCTTTTTCCTCGTTGCGGTCTTCTTCGCCGCCGTCTTTTTCTTGCTGACCTTTTTCTTCGTGGCGGCCGGCTTGCGCTTCGCCGTCGTCTTCTTGCGAGCGGCGGTCTTCTTCCTCGAAACTGCTTTACGCTTCTTGGATGCGGCTTTCTTTGCGGCCATCAGATACTCCTGCCAGACCGAGAAAAGGCGGGGATTATACATTGCCGGGTGGCGCAGGGAACCCCGATTTTTCCGCGAATTTACCGGGCATTTCCGGGGCTTGCGCGGAACCCCGCAGCGCATTTGCGGCCGGGTCGAAGCGACCGGCCGGGGCCGGGTTCGCCGCTGTCGCCGACTGGAGACGGTCAGTGTTTTATCCCCTGATATCCATTACACTTAGCCGCTTTTGAGGCTCTGGGCGACCTTAAACTCACTATGCGACTCAGCAAGATCAAACTTGCGGGCTTCAAGTCCTTTGTGGATCCCACCACGATCAACTTCCCCAGCTCGCTCGTGGGGGTCGTCGGCCCGAACGGTTGCGGGAAGTCCAATGTCATCGACGCGGTTCGCTGGGTCATGGGCGAGAGTTCGGCAAGCCGGCTCCGTGGAGACTCGATCACCGACGTGATATTCAACGGCTCCAGTGCCAGAAAGCCAGTCGGCGCGGCGTCGGTGGAGCTGTTGTTCGACAACTCCGAGACGACGCTGGAGGGCCAGTACGCGAAGTACGCCGAGATATCGATTCGTCGCGAGGTGACCCGGGACGGCGTGTCGTCGTACTTTTTGAACGGAACGCGCTGCCGTCGGAAAGACATCACCGGCGTATTCCTCGGCACCGGTCTCGGCCCCCGTAGTTACTCGATCATCGAGCAGGGCATGATCTCGCGTCTGATCGAGGCGAAACCCGAAGACATGCGGGTGTTTCTCGAAGAGGCCGCGGGGATCTCCAAGTACAAAGAGCGGCGCCGCGAAACCTCGAACCGCATCAAACATACAAAGGAGAACCTGGACCGCCTGCTCGACGTTCTCGACGAGGTCGAGAAGCAGATCAAGCATCTGGACCGGCAGGCGAAGACGGCTGAGCGTTACGCTAAGTACAAAGCCGAGGAACGCAGGACGGCGGCCGAGGTGCTTGCGCTGCGGACCAAAGACCTCGACGACCGGGCGCAGGCGGCGGCGTCGGACGTCGCGGAAAGGAAGAACGGGTTGGAGGCCGTCATTGCGGAGCAGCGCCGCGTCGAAGCGGGTATCGAGAAGCTCCGCGTCAGGCAGAGCGAAACCGGCGACGCGTTCAACGAAGTGCAGGGGCGCTACTACAAAGTCGGCTCGGAAATCGCCCGCCTGGAGCAGTCGATCGAGCACGCCCGCGATCTTCGCGAGCGGCAGGAACGCGATATCGAACAGGCGGCTCGCGGTGCGCACGAAATCGTCGAGCATATCGACAAGGACGAAAGCGAAATCGCGCAACTGGAGCTATCGCTCAACGAACTCGTGCCGGGTCTCGAGCAGGCCCGGGAAAGCGAGGCGGCGTCGGCGACGTCCCTCGAACGGGCCGAGGCCGCGCTGGCTGCCTGGCAGGAGGAATGGGACGACTATGCCCTGCGCCTGAACGAAGCCCGGCAGCAGCAAAACGTCGAGCAGACGCGCGCCGAACAAATCGAGTCCCGTCTGGCAAGCTACCAAGAGCGTCGCCGTAAGCTCGACGAGGCTCAGGAGCAGGCCGATCGCAAGGAGCTTCATGAGCGATTCGAAGAGCTCACGGGTGCCGAGCAGCGCAAGCGGCAGGCGCGCGATGAGTTCGAACGGCACCTCACCGACACGGCGGAGAAGATTCGCAAGCTCAGGGAGCAGGACGGAAAACTGACGCGCCTCGTCGACGAACGCCAGGCGGCGCTGCAGGAAGCGCAGGGGCGTTATGCGTCGCTGGAAGCGCTGCAGCAGGCAGCGCTTGGCGGCGGCGACGACGCCGTACTCCGGTGGCTGGAGGCGCGCAGTCTGGACGCCAATCGCCGGGTTGCTCAGTCGCTCGATGTGGCCCAGGGCTGGGAGCGCGCCGTGGAGACGGTTCTCGGCGACTACCTGCAGGCTGTCTGCCTCGACGAGCTGGAACCGGCGACTGCATCGATAGCTGACCTCAGGAGCGGTAACCTGACGCTCGTCAGCCGGGAAGCGCCCGCGCGCGAGGCCGCCGAGCACTCACTCGCGAGAAAGGTGACCGGTGCGCCGGACGCCGTCCACGCGCAGCTGGCCGGGGTACGGGTGGCGGAATCGCTCCATGCGGCGCTGTCCGTCCGGGAGCTGCTTAGCGACGACGAATCCGTGATCACGCCCGATGGCGTCTGGCTCGGCAGAACCTGGCTTCGCGTCGCGCGAGAAAACGACGCCAAGGCCGGTATCCTGTCCCGCGAGCACGAGATGCGGCGGCTTAAAGACGAGATTCGCGAACTCAAGGCCCGGTTCGAGAGTGCGCGAAAGCTCATGGGTGACGGGCGTGGGCGGCTGGGTCAGCTCGAAGAGCGTCGCGAGAAGCTGCAGACAGACGCTTCGGCCCTGCTGGCCGAATACAGCGAGGTGAAGGCCGCTTTGGACGCGGCGCGCTATCAGGTGGATCAGGCCACTGCCCGGCGGGTCGCGATCGCCGAGGAATCCGAGGACCTCGATCGGGAGACCGCTGCCGCTAAGGAACAGCTGCGCGATTCCCAACGGCAGCATCAACAGGCGACCGATGCTCTGGCCGAACTCGAGAAGCGACATGGATCCTTGACCGCGCAACGGGATGAGTTGCGGGGCGAGCTCGAGCGCGTTCGCGAGCGGGCGAGCGAAGACCGGCGAACGGTTCAGGATATGACGATTCAGTTCGAGAGTCGCCGCTCCAGTAAAGAGTCCGCTGCCGAAAATCTGAAACGGATGCAGACGCAGCTGGCCCAGTTCCAGGCGCGCGAGCGCGAAATACGCGAGCAACTCGACGCCAGCGCGGCACCGCTCGAGGAAAGCCGCAAGAAGCTCGAGGAGCAGCTGGCGGCACGCCTCGGCATCGAAGACGAGCTCAAGACGGCGCGCCGCGAAGTAGAGAACGTAGAGTCGGAGCTCCGTGAGCTGGACCAGAAACGCCTCAGTGTCGAGCAATCGGTCAGCGATGCGCGCGCTGCGGTCGCCGAAGCGGAGATGGGATTGCGCGAGCTGCGCGTGCGCCGCGAAGGATTCGCCGAGCAGCTCGAGCAGACCGAGCATGAACTCGATGAGTTGCTCCAGGAGCTCGATCCGGCAGCTAACATAGAGGACTGGGAAGAGCGTCTTGCGCGCCTGCGGCGGCGGATCGACCGACTGGGGCCGATCAATCTGGCGGCGATCGATGAGTTCAAAGAACAGACCGAACGCAAAGCTTATCTCGATGCGCAGCTTGAAGACCTGAACAACGCCCTCGAGACTCTCGAGGGCGCCATCCGCAAGATCGACCGCGAGACACGGTCGCGTTTCCGCGAGACCTACGAGCAGGTGAACGCCGGGTTCAAGCGTCTGTTCCCGCAGCTCTTCGGCGGCGGGCACGCGTACCTCGAGTTGACGGGAGAAGACCTCCTGGCGGCTGGCGTGACGGTAATGGCTCGTCCTCCGGGCAAGCGCAACAGCACGATCCATCTGCTCTCAGGCGGCGAGAAGGCCCTAACGGCCGTGGCGCTGGTCTTCGCGATTTTCGAGCTGAACCCGGCGCCGTTCTGCATGCTCGACGAGGTCGATGCGCCGCTCGACGACGCCAATGTCGGCCGCTTCTGCGATATCGTGAAGTCGATGTCCGACAGGGTTCAGTTCGTTTTCATTACCCACAACAAGGGCACGATGGAGATGGCGCGCCAGCTGAGCGGCGTGACGATGCAGGAACCCGGTGTCTCCCGTCTCGTGTCCGTCGATCTGGATGAAGCGGTGAAAATGGCGGCGAGCTGAGCCGACGGGCGACGGGTGTAGCACGTGGAAGGATTGCGCTGGTTACTGCTGGCTGTTGGAGTCGTGGTCATCGCGGGCGTGTACTTCTACGGCCGTCGTGAGTCCGCTTCGACCGATCGCGACGAGCTACCGGACGATCGCGTCGAGCCCTCGTTTGGCGCCGTTGACGATGCGCCTGTGGTGGAGGCCGAGGCCGAGGTCGAACCTCCGTTGCCGCCCGATTCGATCGCGCCGGATACGGATGCCGACCCCGACCCCGGGCCGCCCGAAACCACCGAACCGCCGGCCGCCGCAAGCCCGGTCGCCGCAAGCCCCGCCGACCAGAAGATCGTCACACTGCGCATCGTCGCGCGCGATCGCGGGGCGTTTCGCGGTGACGAGCTGATACTCAGCCTGCGCGGCATCGGTATGCGCCACGGTAAGTTCGGGATTTTTCATCGCTACGACGGCGATGCCGACGACAACGCGATCTTCAGCGCGGCGAGTCTCGTGGAGCCGGGCAGTTTCGATCTGCCTAACATCAAGGATCAGGCCATTCCGGGCATTAGTCTGTTTGCCGTGTTTCCGGGACCGGTGGCGGCGGTCGAGGCCTTCGATCTGATGATGGCGGCGGCGCGTGCAATCGCGAAGACCATGGAGGCGGACCTGCTCGACGAGTCGGGCAGCACCTTGAGTATCCAGCGCGAGCGCTACATGCGCGAGGAGATCATCGCCTTCGAACACGCACGGCAGATCGCCGGCTGATTGAAGAGCAGGGAGATCGGGGATGGCGGTGACGGTCGAGGAGCGGATCGGGAAGCTTCGCGAGCAGATTCGCTATCACAATCATCGCTACCACGTGCTCGACGACCCCGAGGTCCCGGATGCGGAGTACGATCGTCTGGTCCGCGAGCTCCGTGCTCTGGAGGACGAGCATCCGTCTCTCGTCACACCCGATTCACCGACGCAGCGGGTCGGCGATACGCCTGTCAGCGCATTCGGCACCGTCGAACACCGGCTGCCCATGCTGTCTCTCGACAATGCATTCGGGGAGGAAGAACTCAGGGACTTTCACCGGCGCATTGTCGAGCGTCTGGATCTCGGCGAGTCCGCAGCCGATCTCGAGTACGCGGCGGAGCCGAAGCTCGACGGCGCCGCGGTGAGCGTCATGTACGAATCCGGACGTCTGGTTCGGGCGGCTACCCGTGGCGACGGGACTACGGGCGAGGACATCACGCACAACGTCCGAACGATCGATTCGGTGCCGCTGACGCTCAGAGGGGCGGCTTATCCGGACCTGCTCGAGGTGCGCGGGGAGGTGTTCATGCCGAAGGAGGGGTTTGAGACCTACAACCGTCGCGCCGCGGAAGCTGGTGAGAAGACCTTTGTGAATCCGCGAAACGCCGCGGCAGGCAGTCTGCGGCAGCTCGACCCGCGACTGACGGCGGCACGGCCGCTCGACATGTACGTGTACTCAGTCGGAGTCGTAGAGGGCGGTGAGTTGCCGGATACGCACAGCGACACACTGCTGAGGCTTGCCGAATGGGGGCTCAAGACCTGTCCCGACAGCGATGTCGTGGCAGGCGTGGAAGGCTGTCTGGGCTATTACGGGCGCATCGGAGCCCGCCGTAGCACGCTGCCCTATGAGATTGACGGTGTCGTGTACAAGGTGAACAGTCTCAGGCTGCAGCGGGACCTGGGCTTCGTCTCCCGGGCACCGCGCTGGGCGATTGCCCACAAGTACCCGGCACAGGAAGAGATGACGGTAGTCAAAGGCGTGGAGTTCCAGGTTGGCCGGACGGGCGCACTAACACCCGTTGCGCGTCTGGATCCCGTTTTCGTCGGCGGCGTTACGGTAAGCAATGCGACCTTGCACAACATCGACGAACTGCATCGAAAAGACGTTCGGCGGGGAGACACCGTCATCATCCGGCGGGCTGGGGACGTCATTCCGGAGGTCGTGAGCGTGGTCAAGTCGCGGCGTCCACGGGGCGCACGCGCCGTCCAGTTGCCGGTGCGATGTCCGGTCTGCGACTCGCGCGTCGTTCGCGAGGAAGACGAGGCCGTCGCCCGCTGCACGGGCGGCTTGTTTTGCTCGGCTCAGCGCATCGAGTCGCTAAAGCATTTCGTGTCGCGCAAGGCGATGGATATCGACGGGCTGGGCGCGAAAGTCATCGAGCAACTCGTAACGCTCGATCGCGTGAAGACGCCTGCCGATCTCTTTTCCCTGACCGGCGAAGAATTGCTCGAGCTCGAGCGTATGGGCGAGAAGTCTGTGGAGAACCTGCTGGCCGCTGTCGAGAAGGCTCGCAGCACCACGCTTCCACGGTTCTTGTACGCACTCGGAATTCGCGACGTGGGTGAGGCGACCGCACAAAGCCTTGCAAGGCATTTCGGCGGCTTCGATGCACTTGCCAATGCAACAGAGGAAGCGCTTCAGGCTGTGCCTGACGTCGGTCCGGTCGTAGCGCGGCGGATCGTCGAGTTTTTCGCCGAGCCTCACAACACGGCCGTGATCGTGGAACTCCGCGCAAGGGGGGTTGAGTGGCCGGAGACGGAGCCTGCCGCAACACCGCCAGAGGCGGGTCCGCTGACTGGAATGACCGTCGTGCTGACCGGAACCCTCAGTTCGATGACCCGCGATGAGGCCAAGCAAAAAATAATAGATATGGGCGGCAAAGTGACTGGCAGTGTGTCGAAGCGGACAAAGTACGTCGTGCATGGCGACAAAGCCGGATCGAAGCTGTCAAAGGCAGAAGAGTTGGGGGTCGAAACTCTCGACGAGGCGGCATTCCTGGACCTCTTGAGCCGCAGCTAGGCGCTTGCTGCGGCGGCTTAGCACAATTTCTCGAGAAATTGGCCGGGAATGTAACTAGCTAATTCTTCTGACGTTTACTAGGTGTTGGTTTATTTTTCCCAAGACACCGATTTCCATGGAAATTAATAAACCGCCCAAATATAGTCCCGACCCATGCAAGATGCTGTTCAAAAAGAAATCCTAAAGGCGTTCTTCCTCGTACTGAAACCCATGGCGCGGATTCTTCTCCGCTTCGGGGTCAGCTACAAGGACTTCAACGAGATAGTCAAGACGGCGTTTGTCGACGTGGCGAGCGCGGATTACGGGATACGAGGGCGACCCACGAATATTTCGCGCGTTGCTGTTATGACCGGAATGACGCGCAAGGAGGTTCGGAGAATTCGGGACAGCCTTAATTCGGGTGAAGAGGTTGTTAGCGTTCGGTATGCTCCGCTCATGACCTTGATAAGGAATTGGTACGTGGACGACGAGTTCCTCGACGAGGCTGGGCAACCCGCTACGCTACCCTTTTCTGGGCGGAAGCGGTCGTTCGAGGCGCTCGCGAAAAGATCCGGCGGAGATGTGCCGCCTGGCGCGATTCGTACGGAGCTTAAGCGAGTTGGTGCAGTTGAAGAGAATGAAGATGGGTCTCTGACGTTGGTTAATCGTACTTTCCTCCCGGCTGAGGCTCACGACAATCTGGTCGGTACGTTAGTCCACACCGCTTATCCAATGATGGCGAACATGGCGCACAACACGAATCCGGATGCGCCAAGCTATACGATGCCCAACAAGACGGCCTATTCGCGAGAGATTCTTGTATCGGATGTGCCGAGGTTGAGGCGGATCTGCGCGGACAGAGTGAGGGCTTTCGCTGAGGCGATTGACGATGTCTTCGCCTCTTACGAGGCAGTCAAAGACCCTGACGCCGAGTTCTCTGATGAGCCTACGGCTTGCCTACACGTCGCGACCTTCTACTATGAGGACCTCGCTTCTGTCGCGTCCGATGCGCACAAGAAACAGAAGGGCGCTTCCGGCGCTTGATCTGTCCGTCATTCCCCACCGTTATTCGCGACTTAGCTTGGTGTTTGGCGAGACTCCGCGTACATAGTTGATTTGGTACTCCGTTCGCTCATGATCCTATAGCTGCTACGGTACGGTTGCTCTTATCTGCATCGAAAGCACTCGTGGCCACGGTGGTACATAAACTGGTGAACACAGGGTGCGTGTTCTTCGAGGCTACACCAAGAACGCCGAAGACACCGGTCGAACCAGATTTCCAATATAGAATTCCCCAGCTGTAGTTTGCATCTAGTCCAGTGCGAATATGCCTGCCTTCGACCGTCCTGTTCGAAAGGCATGTCGCTATTGTGAGTCGAATGGTGGCAGCTCCTGAGTGTTTTCCCATCTGAGTATTGCTGCACAATCGCATCGCGGATCAAGCTGGTGAGTCATTCTTTGACGAGTCGTTAGATAATTGAACATAACCTGCGGTACGTAACGTGCGGTTAGATCGTTGTTTGCTTGCGATTTAGTCCGACACTAACGCTGTTTAGAATCTTGATACAGAAGACTTCACTCTCCGAGCGTCGCGTATGAATTTCTCGCCAATTCGGTCGTGCGTTTCAAGTATTCTTTAGCAAGAAAGCCTTCACCAAAAACAGTCACGTCAAATCGAGTACTTTCAGTAAATGCGGCGCCTGAGTGTTCTCAGTTTCGTAGGCTGGTGCAACTCGGAGATCATGTCTGTGCGCTTGCCAACTAGGAATGATTCTTAACAATCCGCAAATGCATATCTGGTCCGTTGCGCATATTCGCCAAGCAAATTCTGATTACGACTCCCTGAACTGGCGTTGCCGCTTTCGTGCAGCGGCTAGCGCACAGCTGCGTACCGTGCTCGGAGCAGATATCTGATCTGTACTTTCATCTGGAAAACAACCGAGAATACATTGGGTTAAAAGATATGTTTTCCACAGCGGAAACAATGACTGTTCAATTCCGTCATGCGTTAAGTTAAGTAGACCCGACATCCACACTTAATCCTAATTGCATGATATGAGTTGTTTTTTTGATTTCTCTTTTGACGCGATGGTAATTTACATATTCAGGAGTCGTCGTGTATGGCGAGTAGAGTAAAGACCAACCTTGGCCTCGCACTTCGAACTCTGCTGAAGCCGCTAGTGCGGCTCCTTGTATCACAGGGCATCACGCACGGTGACTTCTCAGAAGCGTTGAAAGACGTCTACGTCGAAGTGTCTCTTAGGTACTTCGTCGATAAGAAACTAAACAAGTCGAAGATCGCGGTCTTGACGGGGCTCACTAGGAAGGAGGTCGCTAACGTAATTGATAGAGCGGCTCGCGCAGAGGTCTCCATACGGGATTTCTCTAGACCAAGCCGGGTGTTGAGTGGTTGGCACAATGACCCGGAGTACAACGGCCCGTATGGTTTGCCACTCGATATTCCGTACGACAATGAGGAGAAGGCAGGCGAAGCCCCCAGTTTTGTGCATTTGGTTCGTACTTACTCCGGTGACATGTCTCCGAAGGCGATGTTGGACGAACTCAAGCGTGGCGGCGCGGTGCTCATACAAGAAAATGGGAACATAAAGGTTCTTCGACGTGATTTCGAGCCAAGGAGTCTTTCTCCAGCGCTAATCGAACGCTTCGGAGATGTTGTATCGAATATCATCTCTACTGTTGCTAGCAATGTTGAGAAGGAGGGCGCCGGAAGTGGACCGTTTGATCGTGTTGTCTTCGCAGACAATGCAATGACGAGAGATGAGCTGCAGATTTTCGATACATACCTCAAACACAAGGGACAAGAATTCCTTGAAACCATCGATATATGGTTTTCAAGTAACGTCACAAACAAAGAAGAGAAACCTACAACAGAAGGTACCTATAACACGGGCGTCGCAATGGTTCAGTACATTGAATGGCGACCAGAAGACAAAGAATCGTTACACGACCTTCTGGTTCAGATGGGGCGAGCGACCCCCTCGAACACAGAGGATTGAGTTTCCCCTCATTTACGAGGGTTGGAGGCTGCAACGACCTTACGGATAAGGTCTCGCAGCAGTACGTGAGAAAGGTCACATGGCCTTATTGAGGAGAGCGACATGGGAAGCGCAAGAGGCGCCAGGGTGCTCAGCATCCTGGGAGCGACGCTTATTGCATTTTCGTCACATCAGACAGCAATAGCAGGGATTCACACTGGTAACACGAAAAGCATAGACGACGCTGGTACGCAAGGAATCCACACCGGCAGCACTCAGGGTATCCATACCGGCAGTACCCAGGGTATCCATACCGGCAGTACCCAGGGTATCCACACCGGCAGCACTCAGGGTATCCATACCGGCAGTACCCAAGGTATCCATACGGGCAGCACCCAAGGTATCCATACGGGCAGCACCCAGGGTATCCATACCGGCAGTACCCAAGGTATCCATACGGGCAGCACCCAGGGTATCCATACGGGCAGCACCCAGGGTATCCATACCGGCAGCACCCAGGGCATCCATACCGGCAGTGCACTGGGCATCCACACCGGTAGCACCCAGGGCATCCACACCGGCAGCACCCAGGGTATCCACACCGGGAGCACCCAGGGTATCCACACCGGGAGCGCGCTGGGCATTCACACCGGCAGCGTCCACGGAATCCATACGGGCAGCACCCACGGAATCCACACGGGCAGCACCCAGGGCATCCACACCGGGAGCGCGCTGGGCATTCACACCGGCAGCACCCAGGGCATCCACACCGGCAGTGTGCTGGGCATTCACACCGGCAGCACCCAAGGCATCCACACCGGCAGTGTGCTGGGCATTCACACCGGCAGCACCCAGGGCATCCACACCGGCAGTGCACTCGGCATCCACACCGGTAGCACCCAGGGCATCCACACCGGCAGTGTGCTGGGCATTCACACCGGCAGCACCCAGGGCATCCACACCGGCAGTGTGCTGGGCATTCACACCGGCAGCACCCAGGGCATCCACACCGGCAGTGCACTCGGTATCCACACCGGTAGCACCCAGGGCATCCACACCGGGAGCGCGCTGGGCATTCACACCGGCAGCGTCCACGGAATCCATACCGGCAGCACTCAAGGCATCCATACCGGCAGTGTGCTGGGCATTCACACCGGCAGCACCCAAGGCATCCATACCGGCAGTGCGCTCGGCATCCACACCGGCAGCTCGCTTAGCGGGGAAAATGATAGTTTTCTTCAGCTAGTACTTAGCGCACCGGTTAGCGCAATCGACTCGGAGGCAGCTGTTATCGAGTCTGCAGGCCAGAAAGTATTTGTGTCTGAAGAGATGATTTCGGCATTGGCTGTTGGCGACGTTGTCAGCGTCTTTGGTACCGTTGCGGGCCCGGGGCTCCTTTACGCAGACGTAGTTGTAAAAGAGCAGATTCAGTACGTACCGGGGTCGACGCCAATCATCTTTGCTGGGATTCTGTCAGAGTCAGTTGACTCCGTTGGGCTAACGAGTGTTGGCGGGATGCGCGTTGATGTTACAAATGTAATCGGCGCCGGTACCTCGAAGGCTCTACGCGGCGGGATAGTGACTTTTGTTGGAGTCGAGTCGCAGCCAGGGTCGGCTCTGCTAACAGGAGAGAGAATCTTTGTGTCTCAGTAGCAGTTGCAGTTCTGCGTCCCAGCTGTTTCGCTCCAGCGAGGCTCAGAACTGTTCTACGGAGACTTGAAGAAACTCGGAATACCTACCGCAAGTGGAGCCAAAAAAAAGTCGGCGTCCCTGCCGACTTAGATCTCGTATCAACCTAAGAAAGGAGATGCGAGGGTTGGAGGAGCCATCCCCGAGCGATTAGGGACGACTCGGGGATAATGGTAGGAGTGTCGGCCGAAAGGTGGCGTGATCACGTTCACAAAACGAACCGTGGCAAAACAAAAGGGCGCTGAAAAGCGCCCTTATTTGTCAATAAGTTAGGATTACGTAAAGTCCTAACTGTCCTCCGGATCCCGGAGGCTCTCGATGTACATCTGAAGCTTGGTCTGCTCGACGCGCTGCTTGATCGTGTCGCGGATGCTCTCCAGCGGCGGTGGCTCGTTGTCGCGTGACTCCTCACGAAGAATCACGTGCCAACCAAACTGAGTTTGCACAGGCGCCTCGCTATAGCTGCCATCCTCCAGCGCTATCACAGCATTCGAGAAGGGCTCCACCATACGCTCTGGCGAAAACCAGCCGAGATCACCGCCATTCGGTCCGGTGGGGCCGGTCGAGCGGGTCTTCGCGAGTTCTTCGAAGTCAGCTCCGCCGTCCAGTTCAGCGATAATCTCTATCGCGTCCGCCTGCGTTTCGACGAGTATGTGACGGGCCTTGTATTGTTTCGGCGGCTGCAGCTCAATCTGGTTAGTGTATTCCTCGAAGATCTCCTCATCGGTCGCCGCGTTGTTCGCCAGAAAATCCGCCGCGACCGCCTGAGCCAGCAACCCGCGGTACTGCAGCTCAGCTTGAGCCACAACCCTGGGATCCTCGGCAATCTCGTTTGCCCGTTCCTGCGTGGTGATCAGATAGATGTCAACGAGTTCATCGAGCAGTGCGGAGCGCTCTTCAACGGATACCTGATCCGGAAGCTGTTGTGTGCGCGTTTCGATGTAAAAGTCGACAGTCTCGCTATCAATGTCGACACCATTGATCGTTCGAACAGTCTCGGCAGCGGCCAAGGCTGGCATCGAGCATATCGTGGCGATCGAGAGCGCGCCGGCGACTGCCGGCCCGAGTGGTCGTTTCATCAAACAATTCCTCATTTGGCGAATTCTTGGGTGCGCCGGCCGTAAGTCGCCGACCGCGGCGCCAGTCGGCGGAGTGTACCCCATTAGTTGAATCGCGGCGGGTTAGTTCCGATTTCAGGACCCCGGCCGCTCCTCCGGCGTGTATGCGTTGACGCTGAGCGCATGGATATCCGTCTGCATCAGATCGCCAACCGCAGCGAACACCATGCGATGCCGCTCGATCCGGCTTTTGCCTGCGAACGCGCTGGAGACGACAATGACCTCGAAGTGGCCCCGACCGTCCTGCGCACCGGCGTGTCCGGCATGCAGATGGCTCTGATCCTTGACGAGTAGCCGGGTCGGATTCAATCGCTCGTTGAGCGCACTCTCGATGGCCTGTACCCGGGCGACGCTCACGGCAGCACCTTGCGGAAGGGCTTTACGGTGACGGAGTCGAAGACACCGGCTTCGACGTATGGGTCCGATTCCGCCCAGGCGGTCGCGGCTTCGAGATCCGGAAAGTCGACGATCATCAGGCTGCCGGTGAATCCGGCAGCGCCAGGGTCCTCGGCGTCGATAGCGGGATGCGGTCCCGCCACCAGAAGGCGTCCCTCGTCCATGAGGCTTTGGATTCGCGCGAGATGAGAGGGCCTTGCCTGCTTGCGGAACTCAAGACTATCTGCCTTGTCCGTGGCGATGACCGCGTACCACATACCCTATACCCCGAATTACGAGCCGCCTGATTCGGCGGCTTCGTCGTCCTGCAGTTTTGACATGATCCAGATACCCTGGACGACAAGAAAAACCAGCGTCAGCCCGAGCAATCCAAACACCTTGAAGTTGACCCAGACTGGCTCGCTGAAGGAAAAGGCGACATAGAGATTCAGTGCGCCGAGAAACGCAAAGAACGTAACCCAAACCGCGTTCAGCGTACTCCACTGCCGGCCTGTCAGCTGATCCGTCGGCATCTCGCCCGCCAGATCGAAAAAACGCTGTACCAACGTTTTTTCCGTGAATAGCTGACTTACCAGGAATCCAAGCGCCGCAGCCCAGTAGAACACCGTGGGCTTCCAGTAGAAGAACGCCGCATCGCGAAAAAACAGGGCGAGCGCGCCGAATACCAGTAGCAGGACGGTCGACCAGAAATACATCTTGTCGAGCTTGCGCGTCTGCACGTACTTGATGGCCAGCCCGATCGGCATCGCCACCATCAGGACGATCATGGCGAAGTAGATGTCCTTGATCAGATAGGCTCCCAGAAACAGGATCAGCGGGAGGAACTCGAAAAGAATCTGCATGGTCGCGACGCTCGCCCGGAGGTGGCCAGATAATAGCGTCAATTCGCCTTCGGCCGCCACGGGTCGCGAAAGGCTTGCGCAGCGGTCTGATGGCCCTACAATCCGCGCGTGGCCAGACTCATCGAAATCCATCCGACGCATCCTCAACCGCGCCTGGTCGCTGCGATCGTGCAGATCATTCGGCAGGGCGGTCTGATCGCTTATCCGACCGACTCCTGCTATGCGTTCGGGTGCCATATCGGCGACAAGCGTGCGATGGACCGGATCCGGCGTATCCGCAAGACAGACAAGAACCACAACTTCACGCTCGTGTGCAGCGATCTGTCCGAGATCAGTACGTATGCCCGGGTCGACAACTGGGCTTATCGCTTGCTGAAGTCGATGACGCCGGGGCCGTACACGTTCATTCTGACGGCGACGCGTGAGGTCCCGAAGCGTCTGCAGCACCCGAAGCGCCGGACCATCGGGCTCCGTGTTCCCGATCACCCGCTCGTCCAGGCCATGCTCGATCTCCTGGGAGAACCGATCATGAGTTCCACACTGTCGCTACCTGGCGACGATATGCCGATGACCGATCCGGAAGTCATCCTCGAACGAATCGGCCATCAGGTGGAGGCCGTTATTGACGCTGGGCCGGTGGGAATCGAGCCCACCAGCGTTATCGATCTGTCGTCGGGTGTTCCCGAAGTGCTGCGAGAGGGCCGGGGCGACGTCTCCCCGTTCCGGTAGAGTCTCTGCAGCGGGGATGCGGTAGAATGGCAGTTTCCAGAGACCCCTGACAGCCGCGGGTTGAGCCCATGAAACCAGATCTCAAGGTCCTGAGCCCGGAGGATGCGCCCAAGCCGCCTCAGGACGAGAATCAATCGCCCGCTCAGACCGAGATGCCGTTTGCGGTTGTCGCCGGGGAGCCGGTTACGGCCCTGCCGCAGGATCTGTATATACCGCCCTACGCGCTGCAGGTTTTCCTCGAGGCGTTCGAGGGCCCGCTCGATCTGCTGCTGTACCTGATCCGCCGGCAAAACATCGACATCCTCGACATCCCGATCGCGGAGATCACGCAGCAGTACGTGCAGTACATCGAAGTAATGAAAGAACTCCAGCTCGAACTCGCCGGCGAGTACCTGCTGATGGCCGCCATGCTTGCCGAGATCAAGTCGCGCATGCTGCTGCCGCGGCCGGAGAGGGCCGAAGAGGAGGACGAGGAGGATCCGCGAGCCGAACTCGTGCGACGGCTGCAGGAATACGAGCGTTTCAAGAAGGCCGCCGGCGACATCAACGAACTCCCGCGGCTCGAACGCGACGTGTTCGTTGCCAGCGCCCCGGCGCCGGAGCGGAAGGTCGACCGGAAGCTGCCGGACGTGACGATGAAGGAACTCCTGATAGCGTTCCACGACGTGCTCAAGCGAGCCGAGATGTTTTCCAACCTGCATGTTCAGCGTGAACCGCTGTCCGTGCGCCAACGGATGTCGGAGATCCTCACACGTGTAAAAGCCGGATCGTTCACCGACTTTGCACAGCTCTTCGATCCGGAAGAGGGACGAATGGGTGTCGCCGTGACGTTCATCGCCATTCTCGAGTTGCTCAGGGAGTCGGTCATCGAAGTCGTCCAGTCGGAGAGCTTCGCGCCGTTGCACGTTCGCGCCGCATCGACGGTTCGGCTGGTGGATGCGGCTGACAATCAACCCCCTCCGGACGCCAGCGATGACGTCGCCGGATCGGGACAGTAAGGACCGGCATGGATCAGGCAGAGATAAAGTACTTCGTGGAAGCGGCCTTGCTGGCCGCTGGCCGGCCGCTGTCGGCCGACCAGATCAAGGGACTGTTCGATGGCCGGTCGGCGCCGGACAAGCGCGAGATCCGCAAGGCAATCGACTCGTTGAATGAGGACTACGAGGCGCGCGGACTCGTCGTCGCCGAGGTCGCGTCGGGCTTCCGGATTCAGATCAAGGCAGCGATGGCCGAACGCCTGGGGCGGCTGTGGGAAGAACGGCC
>JANQGQ010000029.1 GCA_028277185.1 Woeseiaceae bacterium | reverse complement strand
ACGCGACGCCCGAACGGGCGGTCGCGTTTCTGTCTGATAGCATGTGATCAGCCATGGTCAGCACCCTTAATGCTGGCGGTGGTTAGGGCCGTTGAGGGGCTGCAACCCCTCTCCGGTCCGCTAGTTATAGCATACTTCGGCCGGCTTCGCGGGAGGTCCATCGTCTACGGCAGCGGGCAGCGGCAGTAGTCGCAATCAGCGATCTTTGAGTACCTTGTGAGAGTTCCGGGGGGGGCTCGGTTGAGAGAGAATCGCTGGCAGCCCGTTTGTCGGCAAACTAAGCAGAAATGGGGCTGAACGACGACCCCCATTTCCGCTGGTCTACTATCCGGATACGCACTACAGTCATGGCGCAAACACCGGCGTCGCACGGTATATCAGCGACACCCAAGCTCTGAATCGTGTTTGGAGCACCCCGCGCTAACAGGGGTCGTAGTAACTAGCGCCGCGGCGGAAGCCGTCGACCTCACATTCGACAATAGCTGTTCGCGTCGATAATCGACCGACAGCCCCATGGGCCAGCGTATATGCGCCAGCCCTTGAACCTCATTGCGCCAGTCTTGACGCAGCTCGTTTGTACCCTGAGCCGCGTCACTACCAAGGCGAAGCGCTGTAGTGACGCGGCGCCCTGAACCAGCAACTGCGCGGGATTCAGGCCGTTTCGGCAAATTCTCGGCGAGTGATGGCAACCGTCGAGAGAGAAGTCCGGCACCTGGGTGTCAGGATTTTCTGTAGACAGCGTTTGTCGGTCGTTCCAGTATCCGCGGCATGTAACGCGGCCGCTGCGACAAAGCGGCAATGGCGCTTAAGGGTCCGGTACAAGCGCAATGGTCTTTAGACCTCGGACCCATCTTCAACCGCGCTGAACCCTAGCCGTTCAGCCTCTTCGACCTAGCCGAGCTTCCCTGCCCGGCATCTTCAACTCGGCCGGACTTTGGCGTCCGGCGGCGTGTTCACTTTCCGCACGCGCAGTGCGTATTCAACCCATACCAACCAAAGGAGGTAGATCGTCACTCATTCCCGAAAATGTTGTTCCCGGCCGCTTGGCCAACTGGTGGCCGTCAGTAGCGTTCAACAGAGCGCGCTGGCGAGCCTGATCGGGGCTTCAGGCCTCAGGGGGCTGGTGTCCCCAGACCATCACCGGGCATTGCCCGGACCTCGTCTGCCTCAAGGGCGGCGAGCTGGTCAGCAAAACTAACCGGACGAGATTCGCACCATGAAAGACCTGAACCACCAGTTGAAAGAGCTTTGCCGGACCAACCGGGACGGGAGTTATTCCACACAGGCGAACCGTGAGCGAATGCTGGATCAGATGGCAAATCAACTTCGGACGATGGGATTCCGGCGTATGCAGCCGAAATCCCTGAAACCGAAACATGTCACTGCCCTCGTCGCTCTCTGGAAAGACCAGGGCATCGGCCTCGCTACCCAGAAGAACCGGCTGTCGGTTCTCCGCTGGTGGGCGGCAAAGGTGGGCAAGGCCAATATCATCGCCCGCGACAACAGCGTCTACGGCCTCGGCAGGCGGCAGCATGTCGCCGAAACCTCGAAGGCGGTTTCGCTCAACCCGGCGAAATTCGATCGGATCACCGATCCTTACGTCCGCCTCAGCATTCGCCTGCAAGCCCAGTTCGGCCTCCGGCGTGAGGAAGCCATCAAGTTCAGCCCCGGCTACGCGATTCAGGACAACAGCATCCGCCTGAAAGCGAGTTGGACAAAGGGTGGCCGGGCACGGACCGTCCCGATCCGCACCGCTAAACAGCGGGCACTCCTCAACGAGGTCAAAGCCCTCGCCAGGGGCGGCGCGCTGATCCCGCCACAGAGCAAGTACGTCGAGCAACTCCACCGCTACGAGCGCCAGCTCCGTACCGCGGGTTTCACCAAGCTCCACGGCCTGCGCCACGCCTACGCGCAAACCCGATACCTCGAACTCACCGGCTGGCCGGCACCCGTCGCGGGCGGCCCGGCCACGAAAACCCTCACCAACGAACAGCGCGCGCTGGACCGAGAAGCGCGCGAGGCCATCTCACGCGAACTGGGCCACGCGCGGGAAAACATCACCGCGGTGTACCTCGGCCGATGACGGTGCAACTGACCATAGCGATCCTGCCCCGACTCATCCGCTTCCGGGACGCCCCGGCCTATCTCGGCATGGACCGCAACCGCTTCAACGCCGAGGTGCGCCCTACCCTCACTGAAATCCCCATCGGCCGCCAGGGCATCGCCTTCGATCGCCTTGAACTCGACGTCTGGGTGAACGACTATGTGTCGTGCAACGGGCGTCCCGCGGCTGCAAGGAGAAAGCCATGGGACGCAAACGAACGCCGGGACTCATCCGCAGGGGTGGGGTCTGGCACATCGACAAGCAAGTCAAAGGATTCGGACGCATTTGCGAAAGCACTGGCGCAAGCCGCCTCCGCGACGCCGAAGCGATACTAGCGCACCGGCTCGAGGAGCTACGCAAGGCCAGCGTTTTCGGAGTCCGACCGACACGGACGTTCAGGGAAGCGGCAACACGGTATCTGAACGAGTACCTGCACAAGCGCAGTATCGGGCGCGACGCGGACGACCTGAAGTGGGTCGACCCGTTCATTGGCAACATGCCCTTGAACGGCGTGCACGATGGGACGCTGCAGACATTCGTCAGGCACCGGCTGGACAAGGACCGGGTCGCCGTGGGAACGGTCAACCGGACCCTGGCCATCGTCCGGCGCGTGTTGAGTCTGGCAGCCCGGAAGTGGCGTGACGAGCAAGGTCTGACCTGGCTCGAAACCATGCCGCTGATCGAGCTGCTGCCGGACCACGGCCGGCGACGGCCTTACCCGCTTTCCTGGGAGGAGCAGCGCCTGCTGTTCTCGGAGTTGCCTGGCCACCTGCAGCGGATGGCGCTGTTCAAGGTGAATACCGGCACCCGCGAGCAGGAGGTGGTGCGAATGCAGTGGGATTGGGAAATCCCGATTCCGGAACTGGATACGAGTGTGTTTGTGGTACCGAGGGAACTCGTCAAGAACAACGAAGATCGTCTGGTGGTCCTGAACCGGGTCGCCAAAGCGGTCGTCGATCAAGTTCGCGGCGAGCACCCGAACCGGGTCTTCACCTGGCGGGGCCGGCCCGTCCAGCGCATCGGCACGGCCAGCTGGCAGCGGGCGCGCAAACGGGCGGCAGGTCGTTACCCGGCCAAGATCGGCGGTCCGAGCCCGGACGGCTTCAGGCGAATCCGGGTGCACGACCTCAAGCACACGTATGGTCGTCGCCTTCGGGCAGCCGGCGTGAGTCTGGAGGACCGTCAGGACCTTCTGGGCCACAAGTCGGGGAAGATCACGACCGAGTATTCAGCACCGGAATTGGCCAATCTGATCGCGGCTTCAGACCGGGTTTGCGGCAAAATGTCCCGCAAAACTCCCGCACTGACCCTGATCCGGTCGGCGAGGACTCTCGTAAGTCATTGAAAAGATTGGTGCCGAAGAGAAGACTCGAACTTCCGACCCACGCATTACGAATGCGTTGCTCTACCAACTGAGCTACTTCGGCACGGACGCAGGGGTTTGCGGGCGCGCAGTATAGCGTCGCGGGACCCGCCGGAAAAGGGCCCCGGCGGCCCTCAGGACCGGGCGTTGCGGACCGTGATAAGGACCTCGATGCTCTCCCTTTCGGTGCCCTCGGGCAGCTCGGGCAGGCTCAGGAAGCGGACATCCGCGTCAGCGATGTCGCTGAGCTCCCGAGTGTCGGCGTTGTAGAAGTGGTGGTGCGGCGCCGTCGTCGAATCGTAGAACTTCCTGACCGGATCGACCGTGATTTCGCGGACGAGCCCGCGCTCGGCGAACAGGTTCAGCGAATTGTAGACCGTGGCCTTGGACACGCTGCTGCCACTGAGCTTCAGGGCATCGATGATCTGCTCGGCAGACAGGTGTTGTGGCTTCTCCAGAATAACTTCTGCCACTTCAATGCGTTGCGTGGTCGGCAGAATCCCGTGGTCAGCAAAAAGCTCGAGAATGCGTGAGCGCATCATGCCCGCAATCCTCCTGAGGCGGCCGCTTTCGTCAACCGATTGTAACCCTCGAACGCCGTGGCGATTCAAGTGCCTGCTCCCGCGCATTTCCGGACGAAGCGCCGCGATACCGGACTGGCTCCTCCGGCCGGCGTTCGGCGATACTTCCTTCCAGCGACAAGGAGGTCTGCTATGCCCATGAATAATCTGGGTTTTTCACTGCTGGAACTGCTCGTTACCGTGCTTGCAGCCAGTATCGTCTTAGGTCTGGGCGTCCCCTCGCTGGCCGCAACGATCGCCAAGAGCCGGCAAACCGCTGAAATCAACGCTCTTTTCCACGCGCTGTACCTCGCGCGCAAGGAGTCGATGCGCCGCCGGCAGGTCGTCTCGCTGTGCCCGTCGACGGACGGCCTGACCTGCCGTCCCGGCAGGGAGTGGTCGACAGGCTGGATCATGTTCGAAAACGCCGACCGCGACGAGCCGCCGGAGCGCGACGCGGGCGAAGCCCTGGTGTATTCGCACACCGTAGCCAATGGCATCCACATCACGGCGAACCGCCGCGGCTTTACCTCGCGCGGCGTCCGGAAACGGGCGACCAACGGGACGTTCGTAGTCTGCGACCCGGCGGCGCGGATCGCCCCAAAGGCGCTGGTGGTCAGCTACACGGGCCGGCCGCGGGTCGCACGCCGACAGCGGAACGGCGCCGCCTACGCCTGCGCGGATTAAGTCAAGCCGCCTGCCCGAATCGCGACCGCTGATCCGTCCGCGCTGACCGCTCGTCGGCTACTCGGAACGATCTATCCGGCCGGCCTTATAGTGCCGGGCATGAAAACACTCAGACAGAAGGGCTATACGCTCTACGAACTGCTCATCACGACGCTCGTCGTCGGTGTGCTGGTGTCGATCGGGGTGCCAAGTTTCGTCAGCTTCGGCCAGAACAGCCGCATGACTGCTTCGGTCAACGACCTGTTGGGCAGCTTCCACCTCGCGCGAAGCGAGGCGGCAAGGTCGAAGGGCAACGTGACGATTTGCGCCAGCGCCAACTCGACGACGGCGGACCCCGGCTGCGGCGGTACTTACGAGGACGGCTGGATCGTGTTTCAGGACACCAACGGCGACGGCCAGCGCGACGCCGGCGAGGCTCTGCTTCGCTCGCATCCGCCGCTGCCGGAGCAGATCACGGTGCTGACCGTAGGCCAGGGCGATTACTTTGCCTACGGCCCCACCGGACTCGGCCGTGGACAGATCGGCGGCGTACCGCCGACCACCTCGGCGGTTTTCTGCGATGACCGCGGGAACACGCCCGCCTCGGCCGGAAACTCGGCAGCGCGGGCCTTAAGGGTGCTGCCCATCGGCCGCGCCACGGTTTTGAGAACCATCGATCAGATCAACGATCTCGGCGGCTGCCCGTGAGGCGGCCGTTACTACGGGTAAGGAAGGGTTCAATGTTGCGGAGATACACGAAGGGCTTCTCGCTCGTCGAAGTGATGGTGGCGCTGGTCGTCGTGTCGGTTGGCATGCTCGGCGTTGCGGGACTGTACGTCAACGGTCTGCAAGCCGGACGAACGGCCATGTTCAGCCACCAGGCCGTAACGCTGGCCGGCGATGTAGCGGATCGCATCCGCGCGAATCCGCGCGCCGGTGCCGCATACGACGGCAACGGGCCCGGAGTGAACCACAACTGCACCAAAGGCGACGTCGACTGCGACGAGGCGCAGATGGCCGCTACGGATACCTTCTTCTGGCAGCAACAGGCCACCACGGTGCTTCCCGACGGCCGGGTCGATGTGCAGTTCAACGGCGGCGTGAACCCG
This sequence comes from Woeseiaceae bacterium, assembly GCA_028277185.1. Lineage (GTDB taxonomy): Bacteria > Pseudomonadota > Gammaproteobacteria > Steroidobacterales > Woeseiaceae > UBA1847. The sequence continues at coordinate 87,209 of JANQGQ010000029.1, read as the reverse complement.
CCCGAGTACACCATCAACGTGAGCTGGGACGAGCCCGGCGAACGCCGCGACTTCGAAATATTGATACCGGTGCTGGGAATCTGAATCATGCTTAAGCGAAATCGGAAATCTGTCACCAGCCGCGAGCAAGGCCTGACGCTCGTCGAGGTCATGGTCGCGCTTGCTATCGGCTCCTTTCTGATCATCGGGGCCGTACAGATCTACAATCAGAGCCGACAGGCCTACATCATCAACGAATCGATCGCCAAGGTGCAGGACACCGCAACGTTCGCGATGGACGCGATCGAGTCCGACCTGCGCATGGCGAGCAACTGGGGCCGCATGAGCCGTGGTCTCGGGGTCGAGGGCCGCTCGGTGATCGGCGACGAGAATCCCACCAACCTGGCGCTGGCAGGATCGACCACCGCGTGCGGCGTGGAGTGGGTCCTGGACCTCTCCATGCCCGTGGACGGCGACAACAACGGCTACGGACTTCCCTGCCCGCCCGCCGAAGTGATCCAGCCGGACTCGGATCACTTCGTCGTGCGCCGGGCCAGCGTCGCCCCGGCCCTGCTGGAAGCCGGCCGGCTGCAAATCCAGACGACACGCGTCCAGGGTGAAGTGTTTCTGAGCGACGGCGCCGCGATTCCGGCCTCGTTCAGCCCGGTCGACTCGTCCACACACAACCTGATGGTCACCAGCTACTACGTCGCCAGCGACTCGGACCTGATTCCCGGAGTACCGACGCTGCGCCGCAAGGTGCTGCGCATGGTGGGCGGCGTTGCCGACATCGTCGACGAGGAAATCGCGCCTGGCGTCGAAAACCTCCAGATCCAGTTTGGCCTCGACGTCAACGAGGACAACACGGTAGACCGCTACGTCAATCCGGGTAACGGCGTCTACGATCCCGAGGACGCCGCCTACATTCCCGGCGCGCGCATCATTACGGCGCGCGTGTGGCTCGTCGTACGCGGTATCGACATCGAAGTCGGCCTGACCGACAACAACGTCTACGCGCCGGGCGACGTCGTTCTCGGCGAGCAGAACGACGAATTCCGGCGCATGCAGGTATCGAAGACAATTCTCCTGCGCAACGCGCGCACCTAAAGAGAGCGAATACGATGAAACCAATAACGCCAAACAGGCAATCCGGTGCAGCCCTCGTCGTTGGCCTGCTCCTGCTCGTCGTGATCACGGTGCTGGCCGTTTCCGGCATGAACACCGCCACGACCGAACTGGCCATCGCGCGCAACGACCAGGGCTACGAGAACGCCTTTCAGGCTGCCGAGACCGGGCTCGAAGCCGCCATCGCGCAGGGTCAGTTCAATACCATTGCCAACACGACGCTGCCGCAGACCGTGATCGGCGCGAACAATTACTACGAAGCCGAGATCCAGTTCGAGGACGAGACTCTCGTCCCGGACCGTGCGTTCAGCCTCGGAGTCGGCAGCGGTATATCTGCCTATCATTTCCTGGCGACATCGCGCGCTGAATCGCGACGCGCCGCGGCGGCGACGGATCGCGACTCCGCCGCCACGCATACCCAGGCTTTCTACATTGTCGGTCCGGAGTCACCGACGCTGTAGCAAAGCGGCGGACGGGACATCGAGAAGGATCAGGAGACATCCATGAAACACATTAGCTTGATCATCGCATTTATGCTGGCACTGGCCGCTCCGGTGTCCGCTCAAAACGAGGTCAAAGTGCTGGCGCACGAGGTTCGGCTCAGCACGCTGCGATTGCCGGCCGTTGAGTCCGGTAGCGTCGCCTTCAAGGCCTGCGACGAATGCGACTACACGACACGCCGGGTAACACCGAACACGCGTTGGGAGATCAACAACCGGGCCGTACGCTTCCAGGACTTCCGGGCTGCGCTTGCGGCGATCCGGAACCGCGACGAGCAGTACGTCACGGTCCACCACGACCTCACCACCGACCTTATCAAGGAAGTGGCCATTTCGGTCTACTAGCAGGCACGCGGCCAGACTGAGGGAACAGACATGAACACCTTGCTCAAAAAAACCAAATGGATTGCCTGCGGCGTCGCCGCGACACTGTGCGTGGGCTCGCCTGCTGTGTTCGCGGACGACACGGACCTGCTTCTGCTCCGCCCCGATGCCGTCACGCCGAAGCCAAACGTGTTGTTCATCATCGACTCGTCGGGATCGATGGGCACGGAGCAGAACACGCGCGAGATCTACGACTCGAATGAGGACTACGAAGCGGGACCCGGTAACGATGCGTGCAACCCCGACATGCTGTACTGGACCGAAGTAGATGTCGTCCCGAGCTGCGCTACGAGCAATATTCGCAAGTTCACCAAAGACGCATTCAAGTGTGCCGCATCGACGAACCAGCTTCAGGGCATCGGCCGCTACACCAACGTCATGGCGCAGTTCCGCGACGGCGGCTCGGGTTTCTTCAGCCTGTTCCTGGGTCTCGACAAGGCGCGCTGGCAGAATATCGAAGCTGGCAACGAAGACGACCCCGTCGAATGCGCCAAGGACAACGGAGTCCACGGCGACGGTTCGAACGATAACTTCTTTGCACAGAAAGGCGGAGACGTCGATCCGTTTACCAGCGTTGAAGCCAATGCGGTTGCCTGGGGCAGCTTTCCGACCAGCCAGGCCATCACCGTGTGGGACGGCAACTACCTCAACTACCTGCAGAACCCGACTTTCGTCGACTCGGCGCGTATCGATATCGTCAAGAACGTCACCGAAGCGGTGCTGAACTCGATCGAAAACGTCAACGTTGGCGTCATGCGCTTCAATAACAACCAGGGCGGCCCCGTGATCAGGGGAATGACCGATCTCGACACCAACCGCGACGATATCCTCGACGCGATCGATACGATCACCGACGGCGGTGCCACACCGCTTTCGGAGACACTGTATGAGGCAGCCCTTTACTGGCGCGGACTGCCGGCCTACTACGGCGAGAACGTCAGCGAGCACGCCACCGACCCGGGCGCACTGAGTCAGTCTGATCCGGTCGAGATTTACAGGCAGCCCGAGTTTGACGTCTGTGCGAAGAACTTCAACGTGGTCCTGACCGACGGCCAGCCCGTCAGCGACGCCGAAACACCGGATCTCGTGAACAACCTGCCGGGCTGGTTCAACACGCTTGGCTACGCAGGCTGTACGTTCGACACGATGGGCGATTGCCTCGACGATATCGCTGAGTATCTCTACAACGCCGATATCTCGAACGACGCCGGCCTGCAGCAGGTCATCACGCACACGATCGGCTTCGCCATCGATCTCGACATACTCGAGGAGACGGCGCAGCGCGGCCGCGGCACCTATTTCCAGGCCGACGACGTCGAAAGCCTGACGTTAGCGCTGCTCGAAATCGTCAACAATATCAGCGATCGTTCCCTGTCGTTCGCAGCGCCAGCAGTGGCGGTCAACACATTCAACCGGACGCAGAACCTTAACGATGTGTACCTCACGACGTTCGCCGCCCAGGACAAAGTCCGGTGGCCCGGCAACCTCAAGAAGTACCGGATTCAGGATGGCGTAATCGTCGACAGCAATCTGCAGCCTGCGGTCAACGAACTGACGGGTTTCTTCTTCGACAACGCGAAGAGCTTCTGGTCCTCGGAAATCGACGGTCCCTCCGTTACGAAGGGCGGCGCTGTCGAGAATATGCCGAGCCCCGACGCTCGTCGCTTGTTCACCGACAACGTCTCGGACGACCTGACAGCTGCCGGTAACGCGTTGAAACCCGAAAACGAAGCCGCCTTTGCGCTGGGCGATTTCGGCCTCACGGGCTCGCCCGAAGAACCGACGATTGAGCTCCTGATTCGCTGGGCGCGCGGCGAAGACATCCTCGACGAGGACTCGAACCCCGCGACGACGACCCGCAAGTTCATGGGCGACCCGCTGCACTCGCAGCCGGCGGCCGTTGCCTACGGCGGATCGCCGGAGAATCCGGATGTCGTCGTCTATACCGCAACGAACGACGGCTACGTTCACGCGATCGACGCCAGGACCGGGCAGGAACTCTGGTCATTCATTCCGAAAGAACTGCTCCCGAACCTCGTGAAGCTATTCTTCAATCCGGACTCCGCTTTCAAGAACTACGGCGTGGATGGTGACATCGTGCCCGTAGTAGCGGACCGCGACAACGACGGCATCATAGACCCGAGTAAGGGTGACTTCGTTCACATTCTCTTCGGCATGCGCCGCGGCGGCAGCTCCTACTATTCACTGGACGTCACCGACCGGAACAACCCGAAAGTCAACTGGCGCGTCGCAGCCCCCGAGTTCGGTCAGAGCTGGTCGCGCGCTACTGTCACCCGCGTCGATATGCCCGAGGCGTCCCTATCCAACCTCAACAAGACGGACAAGGCGGTCGTCATCATGGGCGGTGGCTATGACACCGTGCACGATACTCTGGCGCATCCGGCCTCGCCGGACACGCAGGGCGCGGGAATCTACATGCTCGATCTGCGCAGCGGCGACGTCATCTGGCGGGCCGGCGCGGACGGCGGCGCTCAGCTCACGCTCGACCCCAGCATTCGGCCCGGGCTGTCGCGTTCCATCCCGAACCAGATTCGGGTCATCGACCTGAATGGTGACGGTTTCGCTGATCGCATGTATGCGACAGACCTCGGCGGCCAGATCCTGCGCTTCGACATATTCAACGGCAACTCACCAACCGGATTCGGCGACGACGCCATGGTGACCGGCGGTGTCATCGCGCAACTTGGCGCCGAAGGACTAGGATCGCCGAGCGATGCCGACACCCGGCGCTTCTACAACGCGCCCGACGTATCGCTGTTCAACGACAACGTCCAGAACCGCCGCTTTATCGCCGTCAGCGTCGGCAGCGGTCACCGGGCAAGCCCGCTGGACAACACGGTGAATGACAGATTCTTCTCGGTTCGCGACCGGGACGTATTCAACCCGCTGTCGCAGGACGACTACAACTCATACGCGATCGTGACCGTCAACGATCTCATCGACGTCGCCGGCACCGTCGGAACCGCGATCGACGAAAGCAAACGCGGCTGGCAGTTCACGCTGCCGGCGAATCAGAAGGTTCTCGCAACGTCGGTCACTTTCAACAACGAGATCTTTTTCGTGGCGTTCTCCCCTGACAGTGCCGCCGCGGCGACCTGTTCCGCCGGTCTCGGCCGCAACTTTCTGTACCGCGTAAGCGTGATCAACGGCGATCCTATCGTCAACAACATGGACAACGTGGTACCGGGCACGGAGGACCAGCTACGGGTTCAGGACCTCGCGCAGGGCGGTATCGCCCCTTCGCCGCGATTCCTCTTCCCGAGCCCGGAAAACGCAAGCTGCACCGGCGACGAATGCTCACCCCCGCCGCTCGGCTGTATCGGCGTCGAGTGTTTCGACCCCGGCTTCGCGAACAATCCCGTCCGGACTCTGTGGACTCAGGACGGCATAGAATAGCCAAAATGTGCAATGGTTCCGGGCACTTGGCGCCCGGAACCGTGATAATGCAACGATAACCGGGCGCATTGACAGAGCAGGATGCTCGTGCCCAACCGAAGGACTACGGAGCAGAGATGAACGTTGCACGCAGCATTCTTTTTGGACTTGCCATAGCGCTCGCCGGCGCGGCTCACGCTCAGTTCACGTTCAAGACTGAGGTCGAAGCCGTCGAAGTGGCGCCTGCCAACATCATCCTGCCGGCGACCGCGAGCGGCATGGTCTCGTTCAAACCCTGCGACGGCGAGTGTGCCGAGCCCTACGTGCGTATTCAGCTAGACCCGAATACACGCTTTTCGATGGACGGTGAATCCATGAAGTTCGACGACTTCCGTCGCGAGTTCAGCATCGTTCGCCGCTCCCCAAGCAGTTACGCGCTCATAAACTACGAAATAAGCACCAACACGGCGACAAACATCGAGGTATTGCGCTAGCGCACGGAAACGCGTGTCCGACTGAGCGATTCGGTCACCATCGTACATGGAAGGATCAAAATGATGGACACGTCCAAGAGACACTTTTCCTGGGCCAGCGCCGGACTGCTTTTCGCGCTCGCGGTCGGTTCGCCGGCCGTTGCCGACGACGTCGAGTTGCTGCTGTCCACGCCAGCCGCGAGCGACGCTGCCAAACCGAACGTCCTCTTCATCATCGACTCGTCGGGGAGTATGACCGAGGTCGAAACGAGTCAGGAGCCGTTCAACTCGAACGCGGACTATAGCGACCGCGGCGACTGCAACAACGACTATTACTACTGGACGTACAATTCCGGCATACCGAAGTGCGGGGACAATTTCCGCATCAAGAAGTCCGTATTTCAATGCGAGCAGGGACGAGCGCAGATAGCTGGTTCCGGCTCCTACACCGATACGATGTCTATGTACCGCCCGTCCGGCGGCAAGTGGAAATGGCGAACCCTGCGCAAGGAATCCACAGGCTACGCCGTCGAATGCCGCGAAGACTCGGGCGTGCACGGCGCGAACTCCGACCCGCTCGACGGCGTCTATGCCCGGTCGGGTAACAATCAGAACGCTTACACGAATAACCCCGACCGCGAAGTCGACTGGGGTACGAAGCCGACGCACCGCATCGTTACGATCTACGACCCCAACTTCCTGAACTGGTTTCACAACCCCCCGGGAAGCAGCATGAGCCGCACCGACATCGTCAAGGCGGTCACCAAAAACGTGCTCGGCTCGATCAACAACGTCAACGTCGGAATAATGCGCTTCCATCAGGAGCAGGGCGGGCCCGTAGTCTTCGGTGTCAAGGATCTGGACGGTAACCGGGACGCGATCAACACGGTGGTCGACAACATACCAGCGTCGGGCTGGACGCCGCTTTCCGAAACGATGTATGAAGCCGCCCTTTACTATAGCGGGCTTCCCGCACACTACGGCGGACTCAACGCCACTGACGAGGACGCTCTCGAGACAACCGATCCGATGCTCTACAAGCGTCCGGCGGAGTATGCCTGCTCAAAGAATTTTGTCGTTCTGCTGACGGATGGTGAACCGACACGAGACGTCGACGCCTACTCCAGAGTGCCCACGCTGCCAGGCTACCTCGACGCGACGGGACGCAGCTCCTGCACCGGCGGGAACGTCAACGGCGCCTGCCTCGACGATGTGGCCGAATATCTGTCGAAGGCCGACATCAACCCCGTCGCTCCCGGCAAACAATCGGTAACGACCTACACGATTGGCTTCACGGTGGATCTGCCCATTCTGAAGTCGACCGCGGAGAAATCGGGCGGCGAGTACTATCTCGCTTCCGACGTCAAATCGCTGACGGCCGCTTTGACGGATATCGTGACGAACATCTTCGATCGCGATATCTCATTCACGGCACCGGCAATTGCCGTGAATGCCTACAATCGTACACGGCACCTCAACGACCTGTACGTGTCCGTGTTCAGGGCTTCCGACGAAGTGCACTGGCCGGGCAACATGAAGAAATTCACGATCGCAGATGGCGAGATCCGCGACGCCAACGGTAATCCGGCCGTCGATCCGGACACGGGATTCTTCGCCGACTCCTCCCGCAACTTCTGGTCCGACGAGCCGGGCAGCGACGGCGCAAACGTTCTAAAAGGCGGAGCAGCGAACAGGCTGCCGCTGCCGGCCGCGAGAAACCTCTACACGAACAACGTGCCCGGTCTGTTGTCGGCTCCCATAAACTACGTTTCGACCGCGAACATAAACGCGTTCGACGAAGCGCAGTTCGGACTGACCGGTAAGGCCGGTGAGCCTACGCTGGAGCAAATGATCGACTGGATGCGCGGCGCCGACGTGAAGGACGTCGACAACGACCCGACAACCAGCACCCGCCATTCGATGGGCGACACGCTGCATTCGCAACCCGCCGCGGTGGTCTACGGAAACTACCAGCAGACCCAGGACGTAGTGGTCTACAACGCGACCAACGACGGTTATCTGCACGCACTCGACGCCGCCACCGGCCGTGAACTATGGGCGTTTGTGCCTAACGAGCTCCTGTCGAACATGGCCGATCTATACGCCAACGAGAACGTCGACTACAAGAACTACGGCATCGACGGCAATGTCGTCTCCATCGTCAAGGACAAGAACGAAAACGGCGTCATCGAGCCGGGCCAGGACTTCGTCTATCTGGTTTTCGGCATGCGGCGTGGCGGCAGCAACTACTACATGATCGACGTCACGGACCGCTACAACCCGGTCCTCCGCTGGGTGCGGACCTTCCCCGAACTGGGTCAGACCTGGTCCGCGCCGGTCGTCGCAAAGGTCAAGATCAACAGCAACGACGTAACGAGCAATGACGATGCCGTACTCATCGTCGGCGCGGGCTACGATACCTCTCACGACTCGAGAGCCCACCCAACGGGCGACGACCTCGAAGGTGCCGGAATATTCATGCTCGACCTCGAGACCGGCGAAAAGCTGTGGCGCGCAGGCAAAGACACCTTCGCCGAGCTGCGTGTCGACAAAATGCGCCGTGCCATCCCGAGCCGCGTGACGGTTATCGACCTGAACGGCGACCAGTACGCTGATCGCATGTACGCGACGGACATCAGCGGCCAGATGTGGCGCTTCGACATCTTCAACGACGAAATACCCAGAGACCTCGTAACGGGTGGCGTCATCGCAAGACTCGGGGCCGAGGGTCTTGGGGAGCCGAGCGCCGCCGACACGCGCCGCTTCTACTCGGAACCCGACGTGTCGATGTTCAAGGATCCACGGCAGGATCGCCGCTTCCTGTCCATCAACGTCGGCAGCGGGTACCGCGCGCACCCGTTGGACAACAGCGCTACGGACCGCTTCTACTCGCTGCGGGACGCCAACGTGTTCCGCAAGCTCACGCAGGACGACTACGACAACTACCCCGTGGTCACCGAGTCGGACCTGATCGACGTCGCAGGTACCGTGGGTACCGTAATACCGACGGGCGGTGACGGCTGGATGTTCACGCTGCCGCCGAACGAGAAAGTCCTCTCGCCGGCGCGGACGTTCGACAATGAGGTGTTCTTCGTGAGTTTCGAGCCGAGAATCAACTCGGAGGACCCCTGTCAGGCCGGTCTCAGCCAGAACCGCCTCTACCGCGTGAACGTCGTGAACGGCGATCCGATCGTCCCGTTCGGCGAAAACGAAGTGCCGACGGCAGAAGAGGCAGACGAGGCACGTGTTACGCGGCTCGAACAGGGCGGTATCGCCCCGCAGCCCGTGTTCCTGTTCCCGGGCGCGCCAGCCAACTGCACCGGAGACGAGTGCTCACCGCCGCCGCTGGCCTGCGTCGGCGTCGAATGCTTCGATCCGGACTTTCCGAACAACCCAGTAAGGACCCTGTGGACACAAGATGGCGTAGACTAGGCGGTACGCCGGTCCCGGCCAGAGGACAAGCAGCATGATAAAGAACAGCCTTCACAGAATGCGCGGTATTACGCTGATCGAACTCATGATCGTCATAGTCGTGCTTTCCGTTATCGTGACCGTGGCGATCCCGAACTATCGCGAGTTTGCCGCGCGCGCGAAGCGATCCGAAGCCAAAGCGGCGCTCTTGCAGATCGCGACGAATCAGGAGCGGCACTACCTGCAAAACAGCACTTACACGGAAGACCTCACCTTGCTGGGTTTTGCGAACGATCCTCAGATATCGGACTCCGGCAGCTATCTCATCGACGTGCTGCCGGGCGCGGACGCCAATACGTTCACGGCAGTCGCGACCTACCAGAACGCCGACGCCGAGGCGGGCAAATGCCTCACGTTTCAGATTGACGGTCGCGGCGTCAAGAGTTCGGCGCCGGACCTCGACTGCTGGACCCGGACCCGCTAGTGTCCTGAGTCAGTCGCGCGACGCTTCCTTCGCTGCCTTCGTTTCGGACGCGCTCTCGCGTCCTGAAATGAACAGCGAGTCGATGATCAGCAGCACGGCTCCAATCGTGATCGCCGAGTCCGCGACGTTGAATGAAGGAAACGGCCAGCTGCCGAACCACACCTGAATGAAATCCGTCACGTAACCCAGACGGACGCGATCCACGAGATTTCCGACGGCACCACCGAGCACGAGCGCGAGGCCAACGGCAAGCACCAGATATCGGCCGTCACGGATGCGCCACAGCCAAACCACGATCATTGCGCTGACGCCGGTCGCCAATACGATGAAGAACCATCGCTGCCAACCTCCCGCATCTGCCAGGAGACTCCACGCGGCACCGAAATTCCGCTGGTGCGTCAGGTTCATGAAGCCGTTCAGCTCGACCGAGCCGAGGTAAGGAATCCACTTGACGATCGCCCACTTCGTCGCCTGATCGGCCAGCACGACCGTCAGGGCGAGGAGGATCCAGAGTATGTAGCGTCGTGTACCGGTCTCCGTCGTCATGATGCCCTCTCAGGCTGCCTCTCTGGCGAGAATCGAGCGCGCATTGTCGGCGTCGCGCTCCATCTGTGCAACCAGTTCTCCCTCGGTAGAGAACTTCTCGACGCCCCGAATTCGCTCGACGAAATCGACGTGAATGTAGGCGCCGTATATGTCCCGCTCGAAATCGAACAGGTGGACTTCGAGAAGCGGCGTATCGAGCCCGAAGGTCGGCCGCGTACCGACGCTCGCGACGCCGTCCAGCGGGCCCTCGCCAAGGCCGCGCACGCGGACGGCATAGATTCCGTCCAGTGCGCACAGCCTGCGGCGCAGGTCGACGTTGGCGGTTGGGTAGCCCAGGGCGTGCCCGACACGCCGCCCGCGCACGATCCGCCCGGACATTCGATACGGTCTGCCCAGCAATGCCGTCGCGCCGCGGCAATCGCCCCGGAGCAGCGCTTCGCGAATCGCCGTGCTGCTGACGCGCAAGCCGTCCACGCTGACGCTGGGCACCGCTTCGACGCTGAAGTCGAGAACGCGTCCGAGCGTCTCGAGCGTCTCGAGGCTGCCTTCCCGGCGCCGCGCGAAGCGGAAATCGTCACCGACGACGAGATGATGCATGCGAAGGCCGCGGACGAGAATCCGTCGAACGAAATCGTCGGCGGATATCGAGCGCATCGCGGACGAGAATCGCGGGCAATAGAACACGTCCATCCCGAAATCGCACAGCGCGTCGTACTTCTCACGGAAGCGCATGAGCCGTGCAGGCGGCTTGTCGCCCGCGAAAAATTCCTTGGGCATGGGCTCGAAACTCATCACGACCGCCTCACGGTCGTCGGACCGCGCGCGCCGCAGAACGCGCTCGAGCAGCGCCTGATGTCCGAGGTGCAAGCCATCGTAAGCGCCGATCGTAACGACACTGCCGCGCTTCAGACGCGGCTCAGGCAGGTCCTCGAGATGGCGCACTAACAGCATTTCAGTGAGGTCGAATTCCGAGTTGTGACGGCCGCGTACCGAGCAGCACGAGTGTTCCGAAGTAGACGACGACCCCGGCCACGATGCTGACCAGCAGCGCCCAAACGCGGTCGGCGAGGGAAACGTCGAGCCACCAACTAAGCGGCTTATCGAGGAGCGCAAGGATACCCCACATCGTCAGGCTGGCGGCCAGCACTCGCAAGCCCAGCAGTCCCCACCCGCTCCCGTTGCCGATCACGCCGTCCCGGCGCAGAGCGACGTACAGCAAGCCCGCGTTCAGCAGCGCCGCAACAGAGATCGCGAGGGCAAGCCCCGCGTGCGGCGCCGGATGCCCCGTCATCGTCAGGTAGCCCGAGAAGACGACGCTCAGCACGAAATTGGCGCCAAGCGCTATCAACGCGATACGAACGGGCGTCACGGTGTTTTCCCGAGCGAAAAAGGCAGGTGCCAGAACCTTCACGTAGGAAAACCCGATGAGTCCGAGTGCGAAAGCCTGAAGCGCGAGAGCCGTCAGGGCTACGTCGTCGGCATCGAACTCCCCGCCGAAAAAGATGGTCGCAACCAGCGGGCCGGCGAGAATGGCCAGGCCCAGCGCGGCCGGTGCGGCGATGAGCAGCACCAGGCGCATCGACCAGTCGAGCGTTGCGGAGAACTCCTCGTGCGAGCCGGTTGCATGCTGCCGCGACAGATACGGCAGCGTCACTGTCGCCAGAGCGATGCCGAACAGCCCCAGCGGGAACTCCATCAGCCGGTCAGCGTAGTAGAGCAGTGAGATTTTCCCAACGCCCAGCAGAGAGGCCAGTATCCCGCCGATCAACACGTTCAGCTGCGCGACCGAAGAACCGAAGATCGCCGGCAACATCAGCCGGAGCACACGCTTAACGCCCGCATGCCCCGGACGCCAGCGAGGCCAGCCGAGCATGCGGATTCTTGCGAGGAACGGCAGTTGAAACAGCAGCTGCACGATCCCGGCACAGAGCACGGCATACGCCAGTGCCATGCCGGGCTGCTCGAGCCGTGGCGCCAATAAGACCGCGAAGCCGATCAGAACGACATTGAGGAGCACGGGCGTGAACGCAGGAACCGCGAACCGGCCGTAGGTGTTGAGTACGCCGCCGGCAAATGCCGTCAGCGAAACGAACAACAGATATGGAAACGTGAACCGCAGCATGAGCGCCGCGAGATCGAAGCGCCCGTCGTCGCCGACGAATCCCGGCGCGACGACCGCGACGAGCACCGGTGCCGCGACGACGCCGATTGCCGTCACTATGAACAGCACAACCCCGAGCGTGCCCGCCACCGCCGCCGCGAACTCCCGCGCCTCCCCGTCCGTGTGCTGCTCGCGGTACCGCCCCATCACGGGTACGAAGCCCTGCGAGAACGCTCCCTCCGCGAAGAAGCGGCGCAACATGTTCGGAATCCGGTTCGCGACCAGAAACGCGTCCATCACGAGCGACGCCCCGAACATGCGGGCAAACACGACGTCCCGAACGAGGCCCAGAATCCGGGAGAGCAGCGTCATCGCGCTGACGATCGACGTTGAGCGCAGAAGCCCTGACGCCGTGGCGCTCTGCCCGGCGGCGCGTTTCGGGGTCTCGGGGGGGCTGGCGCTCATCCTGAACGCAATGCTAGCAAGAAATGCACTATAAAACAGTAAGTTATACGATAAACCCAAAGTGGGGCCGAAGTGCCGCAAGGCATTGACAAGTGCCCGAGGTCTGCGAATAATACGCGGCTCTTTGCATATCCGACATGGGTTACGAGAAACGTGGCAAACATCAAGTCCGCACAGAAGCGCGCCAGGACGGCGGAGAAGACTCGCAAGCACAACATGGGACTGCGGTCGAAGATGCGCACTGAAATCAAGAAGGTTCTCAAAGCTGTCGAGGCCGGCGACAAAGACGCCGCTCAAGCCGCTTTGAAGGCTGCCGTACCGGTAATCGACAGTATGGTGAACAAAGGCATAGTGACGAAGAACAAAGCCGCGCGTCACAAGAGCCGGTTGAACAAACGCATCAAGGCCCTGGCCGCCTGATTCCGCCGCGAGACGCGACTGACGTTTCGCCGCAAAAAAAAGCCCGCCTCCGCCGCGGGCTTTTTTTTGTCGCGCGTTTACTGCGCGGAGTCAGCTCTCCGACGCCGCGATCTCCGCCGCCGCTTCGAGAGCCTGCACGATCTCCCCCGCCAGCCGGTCGGTGCCCTCACCCGTTGCGGCACTGACTTCGAATGCCGGTGCATCCCAGTCGAGGGCAGCAAGCAGGCGATCACAGCGGCGGCGCCGCTCCTCAGGGTCGAGGAGATCGATTTTATTCATGACCAGCCATCGAGGCTTGCCGGCAAGCTCAGCCGAAAACCGTTCGATTTCGCCTTCGATCGCCCGTACATCCGCGACCGGATCGGCCTCGGCATCGAGGGGCGCAATGTCGACGACGTGCAGCAGAAGCCCGGTGCGGCTCAGATGGCGCAGGAAGCGCGTTCCGAGCCCGGCGCCGTCGGCGGCTCCCTCGATAAGACCGGGTATATCCGCCATGACGAACGACTGCAGGCGGCCGACGCGAACGACGCCCAGGTTTGGGTAGAGCGTCGTGAACGGATAGTCCGCGATCCGCGGGCGCGCCTGAGACATCGCCGTGATCAGCGACGATTTACCCGCATTCGGCAGGCCGAGCAGGCCCACGTCCGCAAGCACGCGTAGCTCCAGCAGCAGATGCCTCCCCTCGCCGGCCGTTCCCGGGGTCGTCTTCCTCGGCGCGCGGTTGACGCTCGACTTGAAGCGCGTGTTGCCCAGCCCTCCGCGGCCGCCCGCCGCGACCTTCTGCCGCTGCCCCTCGAGAGTCAGATCGCAGATCAACTCGCCCGTGTCGATATCCCTGACGACCGTGCCGCACGGCACGCGGACGTCGAGGTCTTCTCCCGACTTGCCGGTTTTGTTGCGACCCGCACCGGGTTGGCCGTTACCCGCCCGAAACTTCCGCGCCACCCGGAAGTCAGCGAGGGTGTTCATCGCGCTGTCGGCAACCAGCCAGACGCTACCGCCATGGCCGCCATCGCCGCCATCCGGACCGCCTCGTTCGACATACTTCTCACGGCGGAAGCTCAAGGCGCCGTTGCCGCCGTTGCCGGCCTGAACGCGAATGTTTGCTTCATCGACGAATTTCATAGTGTCGGCGCAACCAGGGTGCCAACGAAAAAACCCCGCGTCAGCGGGGTTTCCTGCGTCACCTCGGATTGCGGTCCTGCTAAACGACGGAGACGAACTGCCGGTTCCTGGGGCCCTTGCGCTCGAAACGCACCTGACCGTCCTTCTTGGCAAACAACGTGTGATCGCGGCCGATACCGACATTCACGCCGGCGTGGAAGCGGGTACCCCGTTGGCGAACGATAATGTTGCCCGCGACGACCTGCTGACCGCCGAAAATCTTCACGCCGAGGCGTTTGCTCTCCGAATCGCGACCGTTCTTGGAACTGCCGCCTGCTTTTTTGTGTGCCATTTCGTTTACCCTCTGCTAGTCGTTGTCGCCAGCCCTTCGGGCAGCGGACCTCGTTCGTCTGCCTCTGCTAGTCGTTGTCGCCAGCCCTTTGGGCAGCGGACTTTGTTCGTCTGCCTGCTATTCGTCCTTATCGTCGGCCTTTTTGGCGGCGACCTTCTTCGCGGCGGTTTTCTTTGCAGCCGTTTTCTTTGCAGCCGTTTTCTTTGCTGCAGTCTTTTTGGCCGCCGTCTTCTTTGCCGGCGCCTTCTTCGTAGTCGACTTTTTCGCCGCGGCTTTCTTCGCGGGCGCCTTTTTTGCAGCCGTCTTCTTCGCGGGTGCGTTCGTGGCCGATGCCGCTCCGCCTTCGCCGGCGATCGACGTTATCTCTACTTCGGTGAAGAACTGACGGTGCGACCCTTGCCGCAAATAGTTCTGCCGCCGCCGAAACTTGACGACGGATACCTTCCGCGTCTTGCCTTGCCGCAATACCTTGGCGCTCACGCGACCGCCGTCGAGCAACGGGCTGCCGATTTTGACGTCTCTGCCCTCGCCGACGAGAAGCACCTGATCGAACTCGACGGTCGCGCCTTCCTCTGCCTCGATCTTCTCGAGCCGCAGAACGTCTCCCGTCGACGCGCGATACTGCTTGCCGCCGCTGCGAAATACCGCATACATTGTGAATAACTCCGTTGAGCAGGCGATTCGAACGCAACCTGCTGAAAAGAAAAAAGTTTTCGCAAACCTTGGGGGCGCTGCCGACAAGCGGGCGGCTTAAGCGGTTGCAAAAGATCCGCGATTCTATCGACTCTTCTTCCGACGGTCAACGCTACCGCATTGCTTTTTTCTGGTGGATTTCAACAACTTAATATTCGTCGCCGGGCCCCGCCAGGTACGCGGCCGCCTCGCCATTCGAGCGCCAATCAGGCATTATCCCGCTTCCCATGCACGCACCAGAACCACGGACGCCGGCTCTCGACATCGACGATGTCACTCAGCTTGCTGCCACCGACATGCAGCAGGTAGATGCGCTCATCCGCGACAGCCTCAAGAGCGACGTCGACCTCGTTTCCAGCGTGGCCGAACACATCGTCCTGTCGGGTGGCAAGCGGCTGCGGCCGATGATTGTACTGCTCGCAGCACGAGCACTCGGCTACCAGGGCTCCGGTCACGTTGCGGCGGCGGCGATCATCGAGTTCATCCACACCGCTACCCTCCTTCACGACGACGTCGTCGACGGATCGTCGATGCGCCGCGGAAAAGCATCGGCGAACACCGTCTTCGGCAACCAGGCCAGCGTACTCGTCGGCGATTTCCTGTACTCGCGCTCGTTCCAGATGATGGTCGAACTCGGGAGCATGCGGGTTATGGAGGTTCTGGCCGACGCAACCAACACGATCGCCGCCGGAGAAGTCCTGCAGCTGATGAACGTGCACGACCCGGATACGACCGAGGACAGCTACCGCGAAGTAATCTACCGCAAGACCGCCAAACTGTTCGAGGCGGGCGCGAGGATAGCCGCGATACTCGCCGGTTCCGAGGCCGGCACAGAGACCGCCCTTACGCAGTACGGCCGCCTGCTGGGTACGGCATTTCAGCTCGTGGATGACGCCCTGGACTACGCGGCGTCGGCCGAGGACATGGGTAAGAATCTCGGTGATGACATTGCCGAAGGCAAACCAACGCTGCCGCTCATCGTCGCACTCAGGCACGCCGATGCCGACGGTGCCCGGCTCCTGCGCGACGCCGTCACGTCGGGCGGGCTCGACCGTCTCGACGAGATCCGGTCGCTTATTGAATCCACAGGGGCGCTCCAGTACACTCTCGCGCGCGCAGAAGAGGCAGCGGAACGCGCTATCGGTTCGCTGGCCGACATTCCCGAGTCGGCCCACAAAGAAGCTCTCGTCGCTCTCGCCGAGTTTTCCGTAAAACGCCGCTCCTGACCCGCCTTTTTCGGGGTATAGCTCAGCCTGGTAGAGCGCTATCTTCGGGAGGTAGAAGTCGTGAGTTCAAATCTCGCTACCCCGACCAATTCATGCCGGCGCCGCCCGAGGATGCGCCGGCGTATTCTCCGACAGTCTTTTCGGCAACTGCGGCACCCAGACCCGCGGCCGACAGTACCGCGGGGATCTGACGCTTGAGCTTGAAGTAGCCGCGGCCGGCATAGGGCCAGGCCGCTTCGTCGAAGCTGCGCCTGATGCGGAACAGCTCGATGCCCGCGTCGGACAGGCGCGCATTGAGCGCGGGCAGTCGCGCGGCAACCGGACCGACGGGTGCCCACGCCGTTACGATCTTGTTCAGGCGATGACGTTCCGCCCACGCAAGCACCTGATCGGCCCAGTCGTCATCGCCGCCCTGCTCGACCGGACAGCCCCATGCATCGCGCACCCGTCCAAGGGCGTCGCCGATTGCATCTTTGGCGAAGTCGTACACGAGCGGACTCACCGGCAGGACGGAACGATCCTTAGTCGCGGTCAGGCCCAGCGCGGCCGCTGCCCTGCCCGTCAGCAGACCGTGCTCGACGCTGCAATCCTCCTCGGTGACGAGAATACCGAATCGCCCGGTCGGTTCCGGATCGGCGGACGGCAGGGGCGTCGGCGGCCGTGTCGCTGCCGACAGATCCTCCGTCAGCGGCGGTGCGCTGGTCGCCAGACGACCGCGCGGATTGAAGCGGTAGTTCGTGAAATTCGTGATGTTGGAGACCCTGGCGAGATAAGTCTTGCCCCGTGTGTGCAGACCGCACACCCACCGCCAGCCGAGCGTATTCGAAGCCGGATCGCCGTCCAGCAAGTGCCGGATGAACAGATCGGCACCGAGCTGCCAGGGCAACTCGAGCGTGTAAATCCAGATACTCGCGAACCACATTCGCGCGTGATTGTGGAGGTAGCCGGTCTCGGCGAGTTCTGTCGCCCATGCATCGAAACAGTCGATGCCCGTGTTGCCCGCCACGGCTTCGTTGTAGCGTTCGCATGCCGCGGTGTCGCCGTCCAGACGACGGACGACGGCGGCAACGTCACTGAAGTAGCTGTCCCATACCTCGGGATGGTGCTCGAGCCAGCCTTTGAAATACGTGCGCCAGAAAAGCTCTTCGACGAACTTTTGAGCGTCGCTCAGGCCATGTTCATCGAGCACCGCGGCGAGCACATCCTCTTCCAGAAGCAAGCGGTGCCGGATGTACGGCGAGAGCACGGAAACGTTGTGCCGGTCGCTCGGACCGTAGTCGAAGTTGCGCTCTCGCGCATAGCGGCGGCCGGCACGCGGTACAAACGATTCGAGCGCGATTGTCGCGGCCGCGCGCGTCGCGCCCGGACGCCTTGGGGCTGTCATGGCTGCAGGTCTCCTGTCGTAGTCGGCATGTTGTGCCGGAGTCCCTGCGGCTCGATCGCAGCCGGTGATTCGCCCCCGCCGCTAAAAACACCGGCGGTCCGGAGGACCGCCGGTCGGAAGTGCAGAGACGGAAGGATCAGGGGGAGGGATGTCTCTGCTCGGGAACGCCGCTTTGCGAACTGACAGCACGCATGACTCATGACTTGAGTCTAGTTCGCTGGAGCTATTTGTCAATATTTTGTCTAGGATATAGATAGACAAATTTTGTTGCTAATTGTTTCGACCGGGCGTGCTAAACGGAGATGCCCTCCGCTGCGATGACCTTGGCAAGCGCCTCTTCGATAGCTGCTCGCGCGCGCGCACTGCTGGCATGCAGATACTCGTGAAGTGCCCGGTCGTCATCGTCGCGGGCGGCGCAACTCGCGCTGTAGAGTTCGAACGCCGACAGATCGGCGACGAGCTGCGCGAGGTGCTGTGGGCACTCGCAATCGACCACCGTTTCGATACGACTCAGCCTGATCAGCTGCTCCGTCGAGAACCGTCGCGGCGGCGGCGCTCCCCCCGTGTCGCTGAATGGACCTTCCGGAATGTCCGCCGGCGGCGCGGCCGATTCCGCAGCGACCGGCGCAAGGCGTTGCCGCACCAGCGCGTTGCCAAGCTCTTCGAGTCGGATCGGCGCACGCAGCAACACGACGTCCTCGGCCGCCAGTTCCTCGACGTCGGCGCGGCGCGCGAACGAATACACCACGATGCAGCGCGCCGCGCCGCTTTTCGCCCGGAGAGCGTCGACCCGCTCACGCGTCGCCGGAAGCACGGTGGGCAGCTCCAGCACCAGAGCGTCCGCACAGCCGGGTGTAAGCGCTGCCGCGAACTGATCCGGGTCCGACTCGACAACCACGAAACTCAGCGCGCCCGGCCACGGTTCGCCGGATCGGACCCGGGACACCAAAAAGCTTCCGAGAAGGGCGACACGCGTGGCCTCCAGACCCGGCCGCTGCGTGAGATCTCCGATAGTCGCCAGCCGGTGCTTGAGTGCCTCACTGCTGTCACCCGCGATCGTTCCGATGGAAACGCCGTGGTCGGTCAGGAGCTTCAGGAGACGCAGCTTCTCGACGTGTTCGGCGACGTACACCCGCCGTCCGGATGCGCTCCGCTCCGCGACGACGGCGCCGTAGCGGCGTTCCCAGACGCGGATCGTATGGTCGGACAGGCCGGTCAGCCGGGCCACCGCACCAATCCCGTAATGGTCTTTACCGCTGTCGGACATGCCGCCTCTCCTGGATCGCAATGGCTGTCGCCCCCGACAACCGAACGCGGAAATGTACTGCAGACCTCTAACTTCGACAATACTTAGACACCGTAATAGACAACCGATGGCTTGCGCGGCGAACTGCGGCAAGCCGATACTGTCTCAAGCTCGCGATACCGCAACCGTGGACGAGGAGAACGCACCGTGATCAGACGCGTTACAGGCCTGATCCTGCTCGGCATGCCGATGACGCTTTGGGCCGATCCGGGCAGATTTGAGCTGACCGCATTCGGCGCTTATCGCATGGGCGGACAAATGGACGGCGACGCCGACAGCGCCGAAGCCGAACTCGACGACTCGTCGAGTTTCGGTGCAATCCTGAACTGGCCCGCTCGCGACAATACGGAATGGGAAGTGCTGGTGAGCACCCAGAGCACCGAGGCACGCGTCGTCGACGCCGCGAACGAGTTCGATCGACGCGTCGACTTCGACAGCATTACGGCCCAACTCGGCGGGACGTATCGCTTCGACGGCGACAACGTCGTTCCCTATCTCGCGTTGACGCTGGGCGGCACACACGTCGAAACGCGCGGCGCCGTGTCCGAATCGGACACGTTCTTCTCGGGCTCTATCGGCCTCGGCATCAAGGTCGCACCGAGCTCGCGAGTGGGTTTTCGTCTCGAAGCGAGGGCTTACGGCATCCTCGTCGACTCCGACAGCGAAATCTTCTGCCTCTCCGCCCCCGATGCCGGCGTCGCCGGCTGTGCCGTCGCGTTGAGTGGCGATATCGCGGGGCAGATCGAAACCTTCGCCGGAGTCACGGTGAGGTTCTAACTGTCCTTAGCAGGCCGGCTCGATTTTGGGCCTTCGACCATGAAACTCACGACCGCATAACGCCGGGCCGCGCTCACCGGCGTAACCCTGTGCGCGTGGCTGCAGGCGAAGACGATCGCACCGCCGGCGGGCGGCGCATAACGGCTTTCCGGTCCGTACTCGGGGAACACCAGTTCGCCGCCCTCGTAGCTACCCGTATTGAGATTCAACGTAAGCGCGAAGCGACGATGCCGGGTGTCGGGTGCCGTGTTGTCGCGGTGGGCATCGAAGTGTCCGGCGGTCGCCGCGTCGTAGCACACCAGCTTCGGCCGCTCGAAACGCTCGGCACGATAACAAAACGCTTTCTGGACCTCGGGAAGCACGCGACGTGCGACGCAAGCAATCAGTTCCTGCTCGAGCTCCGCATCTTCGATGAGGGCGTCGCGCCGCGTCTTCCTGTCCGGGTCGACCGCGAGACCTGAGCCGTCGGCGGCCGGCATCGGAGAATCGACCGGAGACCAGCGTTCGAAGCCGTCGATGAGATCGGCGCAGAGTCCCGGCGGCAGCACACGGGGCACGATGAGGACCGGCGCGGCGGACGTCGCCTGTTCGCGTCCCGCGTCGGAGCGTGCCTCTTCGACCAGACCGTTCACAACGGCCGCAAACCCGTCTGCATCGGCAGGCTCGTCGAGGACGCAGCCGTCCATGACGCGCAGATTGGCGTCCGTAATCGCCAAAACGCCCTCGACGTCGTTCGACACGTCGCCGAACAGGTGCCGGCGCAGCCTGGACGCGTCGTCGATCAACGCAACGAAGCCACGCGACTCCGTAACGGCGTCGGGCGGCTGATCGCAGAGCAGAACGGCCTGGAGCGCATGGCGCTCGGTGCTGTCGGCAAGTGCGCTCGCCAGGTTCCCGACGGTATCGCGGCTCCAGCCGGCGGCACAGCTTGCGATCAGTACGGGCTGGCCGGCGGCGAACTCGTAGAACAAAAGCGCACGACCGTCGGCGGCGGGCAGCACGAAGTCAGGCACCCGGTCGCCGCGCAGCAGCGACTCGTCGTCGCCGCTGTCCGCCTCATCGCTGACGGAGGGCGCAGACGCGCGCCCTCCGCCAGACTCCGATGTCGGCGTCGCGCTACTCGCCAACGCGGCCCCAACCGTAGCGGCCGTTCTTGATCGCGACCAGCGACGGACGCGGCTGCTTCTTGCTGCCGCCGTCGACCGAGCTGTCCGGCCAGAAGCTCGACGGCTGCTCGAGCGTCGGGTTGCCAAAGGACGCGAAGCGGCCGCCCGGGTGCTGGATGTTGAGGAACAGCGTCCGATTGTCCGGCGTGAACTCGCCGCCGCAGACCTCGCAGTCGATCGGCCCGGACATGAACTGCCGGAGCTTGCCGCGGTTCGGCCCCTCGGTGGGCACGGCGAAACCGCCGTTGTTGGTCCCGCGCGGCTGGCTGCCGTCCGTGATGATCCAGAGGTTACCGTCGTTGTCGAACGAAATGTTGTCGGGCGAGCCGATCGGCGCCACCTGGGACGGGTCGTCCCAACCCGCGTAGTAGACGTCTTCCTGACCGGGCGCCGTGTTGCCGGCGATGTTGATGTTCGCGGTCACGTCGTCGATGCTGGTGAAGTAACTCCCGACCGTGGTTTCCGGATCGCCGGCGAGGAGGAAGATCTCCCACGTGAAGTGCTCGGCGGCGTTGTCGTCGTTCGCCTCGGTGATCTCCATGATGTGGCCGAAGCGGTTCGGTCCGCGCGGGTTCGCGGGCTCCGGGAACGTATTGACTTCGCGGCCCTGGAAAATCCGGGTCCCGGCGGCATCCGTGTTCTGACGTCGCGTATTGTTCGTCAGCGCCACGTAGACCTTCTTCGACTTCGGATTCGCTTCGACGTCTTCCGGCCGGTCCATTGGCGTCGCGCCCAGCAGGTCGGCGGCCTTGCGTGCCTTGATCAGCACTTCGGCCTGACTGTCGAAACCGAACTCCGGAAGCAGGCGGCCGGTACCGAATATGAGCGGCAGCCATTCGCCGCTGCCGTCCTCGTTGAAGCGCGCGGCGTAGAGAGTGCCCTCGTCGAGCAGGTCCATGGCCTTCGAGCGAGGTGCGTGCGGATCGTAGCTGTCCTTGCTCACGAACTTGAAGACGTACTCCATGCGCGCATCGTCGCCCGAGTAGACGACACAGCGGTTGTCCTTGGCAAGAATCGTCGTCGCACACTCGTGCTTGAAGCGACCGATTGCCGTGCGCTTTTTGGCCGGCGTATGCGGGTTGTAGGGATCGACTTCCACGACCCAGCCGAACCGGAGCGCTTCATTGGGCTCGACATCGACATCGAAACGGGTCTCTACATACTCCCAGCCGCGATTCGATTGTCCGCGCGGCAGCGGCAGCCGGGCGTGAGCGTCCAGCACATTGAGCTCTTCGTCCGTGCTCGCGCGCTCCGAAAAGGCCGCGAAGTTACCGAAGTACTGATCGACGTTCTCTTCCGCACTGAGGTAAGTACCCCAGGGCGTCTGTCCGCCCGCGCAGTTGTTGAGCGTGCCCTTGACGACCGTGCCGGTCGGATCGCCGTAGGTCTGCAGCAGCGGATGGCCGGCAGCCGGACCGGAGATCTCGATCGGCGTTTCGGCCGTAATGCGGCGGTTGAAGCGCGAGCCCTTGCGGTACGACCAACGACCGCGGCGGCGGCGAACCCGGACGACGGAGATGCCGTGCGCGGCAAGCTCTACTTTCACCGCTTCCGGATGCTCGATCACGAAGTCGCGGATGCGCGCGGCGGTCTCCTCGCTCGTCGCGGGCCGGATCTCGTTGCTGTCCGGATCGAGGATCTGCTCGCCGAACAGCGGCCAACCCGGATACTTCATCTCCGGCTGCGTGTACTCGTGATTGCAGCACACGAAGCCCGTGCTGGAGATCCCCGTCCGCGGGATCAGCGGATAGAACTCGACGGCGTCGCAGTTGTAGCCGAACTGATTCGCCTGCGCTTCGCCGGCACCCGGGGCCAGCAGCGCGCCGTTTTCGATCTCGTCGGTGTCCAGATCCGGATAGTGGCGATTGATGCTGTCGCCCCAACGGATCACGATGTCCTGTGTGTAGCCGTAGGGCACGATGATGCGGTCAGCGTTGCTGCCCTCGATCGGTGAGAAGCGCAGCGTGTCGTCGCGCCGCGAGAACCGGCGGCGCCACCAGCTCCACCAAAAAGCGTCCGCTTGCTCGGGTACGAGCGCGCCGCCAACGGCGACGCCCGCCGCTACGCCCGCGGACCCTTTGAGGAATTGCCGGCGAGCGAGGCGCCGTTGAAAGACTTTTTCGTAGGGCTCGCTGGCACCCGGGCGCTCCACTAGGGATACATCGGGCTGATCGAGCATGTCACTGTAGTCGTCTTCCCGGGACGACACGACGTCGGGGGTTTTCTTCGCAGTCATTGAGTGCTCCTGGCCTGTTCTTGTAGCTGGGTTGGACTGGTGAGAAGTCGAGCGTCGCGATACCGCTCGCCGTTGACCGGCGTCGAATGTAGTTGGGATATCTTGAGATTCTGTTAAAGCGCGGTGACGGTTATGTCAGTAACGGCGCCGTATCATTTGCCTGCGTCTCGGAGGCTTCGCGCAGCGGCGAGTTCTTCCTCGAGCATCTCGACGCTGGCGTCGGCCTGGTCGAGTCGGCGTAACGCATCCTGCACACTGGCGAACACGCCATCGAGCATGGCCGTGGCTTCGGCTTCGAGATCGTCAGGCGCTTCACCCTGCTCCACGCGCAGGTCGAGCTGCTCCTCGACGTCGAGCAACGCCGTCTCCGCGTTACGCAGAGCACTTTCGGCGGCGCGCTGTTCGGCTAGTGCGGCCTCCAACGCTAGTTCGAGATCGCTGATCGCGGGCAGCCGATCAGGCCCCTCGACCTCGGGCGCGGCAACGTTTCCGCCAGCGGCCGGTGCGGCCTCATGCGCGGACCCGCGTGCCGGTGCTTCAGGTCCCGTTGTGTCGCCGCGACGGTCCGCGGGCCAAAGGAACACAAGCGCAGCGGCAGCGGCCACGGCGGCGAAGAGCGACAGCGCGCGACGTCGCGGCCCGGGTGCTTTGTTAGTGTTCGTCATACCCGTGCGCTGCTTTGATGCTATTTCACAGAATAGACAGTCGTCGTTTCAGATTTGCTACAGTCGGGCGCGACCGAAAGCCGCTGGCATGCTCTATCCCCTTCTGACGCCAGCCGCGAACACATTGCACCTGCGAACCGACGGCCTCGTATGTGGTCTCAGGGTTTTTCGGTGTGGGACTCTGCGTGAATACAGTATTTCAGCGCGCCCGTCGGTGGCTGTGCACCGCCGTGGCGACTGCGTCCGGCCTCCTTGCGGCCGGCGCATCGGCCAACGACACACTGAAGTTCTCATTCCTGCCCGAAACCGGTGTCGTGACCCTGGCCTTCGCCGACCGTTCCGGTGAAGTCGTCGCGCTGGCCGGCCGCGACGACGCGGGTGCACCGCGCCTTGCGTTTCTGGTCGCCGACGACGGTGGCCACCGGATCGTCGAACGCCGCCTGCCCGAAGACGCCGTCGCCATCGACGCGGGCCCGGCAGGCGACGGCGACGCGCTGTTCGTTCTGTGCGCCGACCGCGTTGAGCGGCTGCTCAGCATCGACGGCGCGTTCGAGCCGCTGGCGCAAGTCGAGAGCCTGTACCGCGGCCGTTCCTTCGCGCCCCTCACCGCTTCACTCAACGTCGCGGAGGACATCGACGCCGATGGCCACAGCGAGTTGCTCGTGCAGGGCTTCGATCAACTCGCCGTCATCGACGGCGCCAACTACGATCGCACGCGTCTGCTCGATCTGCCGAGCATCCGACGCAGCTTCGAACGTGCGCAGAACTACCGACCGGTGCGGAGTGCCAGCGCTCTGCTCGACGAAACGCCGTCGATAATCGCCGTGCGCGGTGACGATCTGCTCCGTTTCCGGCTCGACCCCGGCATAGAGCCCGTCGCGGCGGACACGGAGGCGTTGGAGCTCGGACTCAGCAGCGAGCGCGAGATCGAGCGCTTCTACAACGGCGACCCGGAACTCGACCAGCGCAACGCCACGCTGCACGAGCCCGAACTACTGACGGACCTCAACGGCGACGATCTGCCCGACCTCGTCACGCTCGAAACGATCAGCACGGGCGTCTTTGACAAACAAACGACCTACCGCATCCACCTCGCGAATGAAGACGGCGGCTACGACACGCCGCCGGATACCGTGATTTCGAGTACCGGCTACCAGTTTTTTGTCCGCACCGTGCAACTCGAAGCGAACCGAACCGCGATCGTATCGCCCGGCGTGCGAATCGGCATACGCACGATCATCGGCGCCCTGTTCTCGCGCTCGGTTACGCTCGACATTGCCGTGCACACAGCGGACGACTCAGGCGTCATCGCCGAAGCGCCGTCGGCTGAAATCCGCGCCAAGGTGCGGTTCGACTTCGGCAGCGGCCAGGCGGAGTTTCCGACCGTCGGGTTCGGCGACCTCGACGGCGACGGCCGCCAGGACCTGATCCTGAAGCGCGGCAGAGATCGGCTGGGCTGGCGGCGCAACCTGGGTGACGGCCAGTTCGATAGCCGCGGCACGGAAATCGACCTGCGCGCACCGAAGGACGGCAGCAACGTATTCACCGCCGATCTCGACGGCGACGGCGTTGACGAGGTCATCGCCCGTTACGACATGCAGGACGGCGAAGACCTTCGACGCACGTTGCGCATCGCACGGCGCTAAGGAGTCGGCGTCACCACCCGCGTTGGCGGATGCAAACCGCGCTCGTCCCGCGTGGCGCGGTTTTGCATTCGTCGCAACGAAATTGTCGACCTGTTGCTATTGCCGCAGCGACGACATCGGTTAGTCTGAAAAAGATGCTGTTGTCACCATGCGGAGTCAGGTCATGCCAGGAAGACGCTCGGCAATCTACCTCGGAATAGTGATCGTCGCTCTGGCCATGCTGCCGACGCAAAACCTGTTCGCGGCAGGCCGCGACTACCGACCGCCGAACGTCGTTTTGGTCGTCGGCGACTGGCTACGCCGGGACGCGATAGGGGTCTACGGCGAAAAGCCCGTACAAACGCCCAACATCGACGCCCTCGCGAAGACCGGGATTCGTTTCGACAATGCCTACACGCCGGCAAGCCTGTGTACGCCGGCGCGCGCCTCGATCCTGACCGGCGTCTATCCCCACCAGCACGGTCTGGAGCGAGTCATTTATCCCCCGGGCTTTCCCGGTAAGATCCCGACGAAACACCCGGAAGGCCTGTCGGACCCATGGCACGACAATCGTTATCGGCTTTGGGACAACTTCCTCGTCTACCTCCACAACACGGGTTATCAGAACGCGCATATCGGCAAGTGGCATTTGGGTACCAGCAATCCCGGGTTCTTCGACTATTGGAAATCGTTCAACTCGTTGATGCCCCACTGGGTCGGCACGCCCTTCGAGTCGGCGTACCGCGAAGACATACAAACCGATGAGGGTATTCGGTTTATCGAACAGAACGCCGATCGGCCGTTTTTCCTCTACCAGTCGTATTACTCGCCGCACGCACCGTTCCAGCCACCACCGGAGTACCGCGCCCTGTACGACGACGTGGACATCGATCACAAGGACTACTACGCGATGGTATCCAGCCTGGATGCCAACGTCGGGCGGATCGTCGCCACGCTCCGCCGTAACGGGCTTCTGGAGAATACGCTGCTCATCTTCATCTCGGATCATGGCGGTTCGTTCAGGGAGCGGCCGGGCTCGTATCGCGGCATGGGCGTTGCTTACGACGAAACCGCCCGGATACCGATGATCATGCACTGGCCAAACGGACTGCCCGGGGGCAAGGTTTGGGAGGCCGGCGTCAGTCTGGTCGACCTCGCCCCGACGATTCTCGGCGCAGCAGGCATCCGGTCGGAAAACGAAATCCGGCGGATCATCACCGGGCGGGCCGGTTCGATTTTCCACGGCGTCGATCTCATACCGGCGCTTCGCTCCGGAGAGGACGACTGGTCCCGTCCCGTGTTCATGCAGAACATTCCCGAACGCGCGATCGAAGGGTCCCGCTATGACGAGCGCGCGATGCGCAGCCAGCGCTACAAACTGATTTTGCGAGAGTTCTTTGCGCAGCCCGGCATGCAGCACAATGAGTTCTACGACCTCGAGACCGACCCCGAGGAAAAGCGGAACGTGTACCACGACGAGTCGTATCAAACAGCGTTACAGCGGCAGATCGAGCTCATGCTGCAGTGGAGCCGGGCCAACGACGACACACTGGCGGTCAAGTTGGCGTCGGCGGAGCTAACGCGACTGGGAGCGGCGCCCTAGGCCGGAAACGGCAGCCCGGCGCGCCGGCTCCGTTGCCGGCAAAGCATTTGCGGGACGGGACGCAAGCTCCTATGGTGCGGGCATGGCCGATATCGAGCTACGAAGCCGTTTACCCGGCGTTGGCACGACGATCTTCACGATCATGAGCGAGGCCGCGCGGAAGTGCGGTGCACTCAACCTGTCGCAGGGCTATCCCGCATTCGATCCGCCGGACGAACTGCGCGAGCTGGTGGCCTTGAGTATCCGCAAAGGACGCAATCAATACGCGCCAATGGCCGGCGTACCCGAACTGACGGAGGCCATAGCCGGACGAACCGCCGTCCGCGACCGCCGGCGGGTTGACCCGGTCAATGAAGTGACCGTGACCGCGGGCGCGACGGAAGGTCTGTTCTGTGCCATTCAGGCGTTCGTCGGTCCCGGGGACGAGGCCGTGCTGCTGGACCCGGCCTACGACGCGTACGCCCCGGCGGTCACTCTTGCGGGAGCGCGACCGCGCCACGTCGCGATGGACTATGACCCGGCACGATCGCATTTCTCCGTCGACTGGTCGAAACTCGAGCAGTCCATTGGTGAGCGCACCCGGCTGCTCGTCGTCAACTTTCCTCACAACCCGACCGGCGCGCTGCTCGACGCGGAAGACCTGGATCGCCTGGCAGCGATACTGCGCGACAGCCCGGCTCTGCTGCTGGCCGACGAAGTCTACGAACACATCGTATTCGACGGACGGCAGCACCGGAGCGTTCTCACGCACGACGAGCTTTGGGAGCGCAGTTGCGTGGTGTCCTCGTTCGGCAAGTCCCTCCATGCGACCGGCTGGAAGATCGGCTACTGCGTCGCACCGGCCCGCCTCAGCGCGGAGTTGCGGAAGGTTCACCAGTTCACGACCTTCGCCGTGAGCACGCCCATGCAATACGCGATTGCGGAGTATCTCGAACGAAACCCGGACTTCGCGGAGCAGCTTGCCGGCTTCTATCAGGAGAAGCGCGACCGGTTTCTCGACGGACTTCGCGATTCGCGCTTTCGCTGGTCGCCGGCTGCCAGTACCTTCTTTCAGCTACTCGACTACAGCGCCGTCTCGGCGGAGGCCGACGAGCGGCTTGCGCTATCATGGACCGGGAATCCCGGCGTGGCGTCGATACCGGTGAGCGTGTTCTCGAAGGATGCGTTCGCTCCCCGCCTGCTTCGGTTCTGCTTCGCAAAAGACGACGCGACCCTCGACGAAGCGGCACGCCGCCTGTCGGCACTATGACCGAAACATCCGGAGCGCCAATGAAGAAGACCCTGTTCGCACTGATCACAATCGTACTGCTGGCAATCGGCGGTTATCTGGCGTCACCGCTGTTTTTCGACAGAACGGTCGACGAAGAATTTTCCTACATGACGGACGACGGACGCGTCGACATCGATGCCGTGCTCGCGATGCCCGAGACGGTCCGCGGCGAGATGCGCGACGACATCATGTCAGCCGCCGCTGACGCCCCGGAGATTGCGGCTGACGACGAGATGCCGTCCGCGGGCCCGACAGTGCTTGCCCGCGGTTCGTTTCGTGACGCCGACGCCGTTCACAAAGGCACCGGACAGGCAACGCTGTACGCGCTGCCGAACGGGCGGCACCTGATCCGCTTCGAGGATTTTCGAACGACGAACGGCCCGGATCTCGTCGTCTATCTGGCAAGACACGCGTCGCCGGAATCGGCGGATGACGTCGTCGACAACGGCTATCTGAGCCTTGGAGTACTCAAAGGCAACGTCGGCAATCAGAACTACGAGGTTCCGCCCGGCGTCGACGTCGACGAGTACGGCAGTGTCGTCATCTGGTGCGAACTCTTCGGCGTGCTGTTCTCGCCCGCTCCGCTCGTTCGCGAGTCCGTCGACGCCAGCGGCTGAGCGGACAGAGAACTAGCTGCCGAGCTGGAATGCCAGCAACGCTCCCAGGTAGCCGAGCGCGGTCATGTAGACCCAGGCAAACGCCGGCCAGCCCCAGGAGTTCGTCTCGCGCCGGATGACCGCCAGCGTCGCCGCGCACTGCAGGCACATCGCATAGAAGATCAGCAGCCCGATGACCATCGGCAGCGTGAAGACCGGACTCCCGTCCGGCCACGTCGATGCACGCAGCCGATCGGCCAGCGTCGCGTCGTCCGCCTCGGAACCGACGGCGTAGACGGTGCCAAGCACCGCAACGACGACTTCCCTGGCCGGGAAACCGGCGATGACGGCCGCCGAGACACGCCAGTCCCAGCCCAGCGGCTCGAACACCGGCTCGACGAAATGCCCCATCCGTCCCAGAACGCTCTGTTCGAGCTGCTCGGCCGCCAGCCGATTCTGAAAATCGGCCGTGGCCGCCGCTCGCGCGCCGGCATCGAGTTCGGCGGGGAGCCCGCTGACGAACGCGGCAGCGCGTGCATCGGTATCGTCCAGCCGCGGAAAGTACGCCAGGGCCCAGATCAGCACCGCGACGGCGAAAATCACCGTGCCTGCGCGGTACAGGAAGACTTTCACGCGCCCCAGGAGCGCGAACGCGACGGTTCGAAGATTGGGCCGGCGGAACTCGGGAAGCATCAGCGCAAACGCCGGACGCGGCCCGCGGAGGGCGGTTCGGCGAATCAGCAGCGCCGTCACGATGCCCATCACGATCCCGAACGCGTACAGGCCGAAGAGCACGAGTCCCTGCAGGTTCATGGGGCCGACGCTCTGTCGCGGTACGAATGCGGCGATGAGCAGCGCGTAGACGGGAAGCCGCGCTGAGCAGGTCATGAACGGCGCGGCAAGAATCGTCGCGATACGGTCGCGCCGCTGAGGTATCACGCGCGTCGCCATGATGCCCGGAACGGCGCAGGCAAAGCTGGAGATCATCGGGATGATCGACTGCCCCGACAAGCCGGCCGAGCGCATCACCCTGTCCATCAGATAGGCCGCGCGCGCGAGATAGCCGGAGTCCTCGAGCACGATGATGAACAGGAACAGAATGAGGATCTGCGGGAGGAAGATGATCACGCTGCCGACGCCCGCGATGACGCCGTCGGCCACGAGGCTTGCAAGCATGCCGCCGCCCAGCGCGGAGTAGCTTGCGGCGGCAAGACTGGCCGACCCGGCGTCGATCAGATCCATGAACGGCGTCGCCCAGGCGAACACCGCCTGGAACACAGCCAGCATCACGAGGAACAATCCGATCGTGCCGGGCCAGGGCCGATTCAGAAACGCTGCCGTCCGATCGAGCAGGGTCTTGCTCGCCGCCTGCTGCCGCAGTACGGCCGCACGGGCATCCCGCGCCCAGGCGTAGCGCGCCCGCGCTTCCGCAGCCTGAGCCGGAACGTCGGCGAACAGTGCTTCGCGGGCGCGGGCCAGGGCCGACCGCTTGTCGTCGTCGACCAGGGCGAGGGCCGCGGCGGCCGGAGCCGAGTCCGGTGCAATGAGCGCCCGGGAAAAGAGCGCCGGCGCGATACCGGTCTCCCCGGCCAACGGTTCCGTTACCGCTTCGAGCTCCGGCCAGATCCCGGGAACGGACACGGCTGGCGGCCGTTCGGCCAGGGCGGCAAGCTGCTCGACGAGCGGCGCCACACCCTTGCCGGTCGTCGCTACCGTCGACATGACCGGCACGCCGCCGAGGCGCTCCGACAAGCGTTCGGCATCCACCGCGGCGCCTGCCGCCGCGGCCGCGTCCGTCATGGTCAGGGCGACCACGACCGGCAAGCCTAGCTCGAGGAGCTGCTGGAGCAGGTACAGCCCCTGATACAGGTTGCTGGCGTCAACGATCGCGAGCAGCCCGGCCGGTGGCTCGCAGCCCTCGAGTAACCCGAACACGGCATCGACGGCCACCGCCTCTTCCATCGAATGCGGCGTCAGGCCATGGGTTCCGGGCAAATCGACGAGCTCGATGGCACCGCCCGATCCGCGCAGCGTACCGACGTGACGCTCCACGGTGACGCCAGGATAGTTCGCGGTTCGCTGGCGAAGCCCGGTCAGGCGATTGAACAGCGTGCTCTTACCGGAATTCGGTGTGCCGACGACGGCGATACTGACGACCTTGCGGCGATTTCCGGACAGAGATTCGACGGGTATCCGGATTTCCGCCCCGTTAGCCAACGGGTTCGCTCAGGTCGATCAGAAAGCGCTCTGCCTGCTCCCGGCGGACCGAGACGCCGCAGCCGTAGAGCCGGAATTCGAGAGGATCGCCGCCGATCGCGGCACCCGCCATTTCGATGGCGGCGCCCTCGACCAGCCCGAGCGACATGAGCCGCTGGATCGTGCCGTCGAAACCGGTTACCGCCGTTATCACGGCCCGCTGACCTGGCTCCATCGTCGCCATGGAGCGCACTGTGTTTCGCATGATCGGTACCGGATTCAGCCGTACACCGGCAGATGATAATCATTCGCATTTATGCGGGCAAGCGGCGTTCAGTTTGCATTCATGGCGACTTCAGTAGCGTTCTCCACATCGGAACCACACCGGCAAATCCGCAACGCCGAGGACACGCGAATGCAAGCCACAGCCTTACCCCGCAGCCGACCGAACGCGCGCCTCCTGCCGTCGCTTCTTGCTACCGCAGTGCTCATGAGCGTCGCCGCGTCTGTCTACGCAAATACACCGACGATTCGCCTCTTCCCCACCACGGTCGTCGAAGACCTGCGCCAGACCGGCAACGTTGCGCGCGACATGGAGACCGGACTCCAGGAAGTCATCGGGCGACTGGATCAGCAGCGCGAACTGTATGAGCAAAGCAAGTGCGACGGCGCGGAAAACGATCCCGGCTGTCAGCGCCTCGCCCGCCAGATCGGCGCGAGTTATCTCGACATGCTGACGATCATGGAGGAACGGCTTCCGGACATGGAACACACCGTCAACAACACGCGTATCAGTCTCGAACGCTCGCTTCGCAACGAACTCGGCAAGAAGATGACGTCGTGGTCGCTGCAGGAGACCCTGGTCGGCAAACAAGCCGCGAGCGCGACGACCGCGGCCTCCCCGACTCTCAGAGGCCGCTCGGGGATGCGGCTGTCGGAGCGGTTCAAACAGTATTATCAGCTGGTCGCCACGTCCGGCAGCCAGGGCGACCAGTCGCTTGCGGTATTGGCGTCGGACATCTACCTCGACATGGAGGAAACCAGCCTCCTGATCCAGCGAACCCGTCAGGAGATCGCACGCGCGACGCTCATGGAACAACTCAACCAGTCGTTCGGGATCATCACGCCCGAAATGATGGAGGTGGTCGGCGGCGTCAAATCCATTCTCTTCGGCGACGAGGAATCCCGCGCGCTCGTGGCGGGACCGCCGCCCGGCAGCGTCGAGCAGGCGTATCGCAGCCCGCTCGAACAGTAGCTCTTCGCCAACAAGGAGACCGTCGTGAAACCCATTGCCGACAAACCATTACCCACCCGTCTCGCGTTCGCGGCGCTGCTTGCTCCCTCGCTGCTGTCTGCCTGCGTAACCTCTCAGCCGCTGTGCGACTCGCCGCAGACACGCAACCTCGACAGCGCCGTCGCGGGCGTCAAGCAGTCCTTGTCCGGGGGATGCCATGCTCAGTTCGACCGCTACTACGACGACCTTTTGACGATAGCGGAAGGCGATCCGAAACCTGAAAACAAACGCGTCTTCAGCGAGTTTCTCGTCTGGTCCGCGGACGAGGGGCTTCTCAGCCGACGCCAGGCCGAGGACTACTACAACCGCTACTTCAACGTGAAGTTCATGTCGCTCAGGAGCGACTACAACAACTGCTCGCATACCTGCCCGAACAAGCGCAAGGTGCTGCTCGACATGGAGCGCGAGCTCTCGTCGAAGGAGCGCGGCCTGCTCAAGGTGAGCCTGGACAGCGATGGGTACTATCGAGCGGACCGTCTCTATCAGGAAGTCGAGCTGGTCCTTGAAGCGACCTGCAACGCCTGCTCGGCAAGCCGCCAGGAGCGCTAGGCGATGGAACACGGCCTGCGTTTCCTCAAAGGTCTCGTCACCGGAGCATTGCTCACGCTGACCGCCGGCGTCGCGGTGCTGCTCGTGCTTGCAGAACAGGGCGTGCTGACGCTCCCGGGCGACCGGGTTACCGCGCCCGTGTCGTGGGCCGCCTGGCTGACTCACAACCTCGGCTGGTCCATTCCGGTTTTCGTGGTGCTCCTCGCCGCCTACGCACTGACCCTGGCTACGCTCAAAACCCGGCTTGCCGAAAACGCTCCCGTCAGCCGGATCGTACAGCTCGACCAGCTCGCCGATACCTGGACGACGCTGTTTTTCGGTACCGGGGTGATCTGGACCGCCATAGGAATGCGCAGCGCGTTGATCTACGCGCTCGGCGACAGGGACGTCGCGCTCTCCTCGGGCGCCTTCGCGATGCTGGAGCGGATGATCGACGGCGGCATTCTCCTCGCGCTGTCGACGACGATCGTGGGCGGCATCGGCGGCT
The DNA here is from genome assembly GCA_028277185.1 of Woeseiaceae bacterium. GTDB lineage: Bacteria > Pseudomonadota > Gammaproteobacteria > Steroidobacterales > Woeseiaceae > UBA1847. The sequence goes on along the minus strand of JANQGQ010000029.1, from coordinate 53,396 downwards.
ATCTGATGCGCGTCTACAAGACGATGAGCGTTGGGGCCGAACTCACCCGGCGCTACGACGAGGCAGCGCGAGCGGATACGTCCGAGATGCGCCGAAGCCTCGAACGCATCGAGCAACACCTCGGGCGCCAGGGAGAGCCTCCACGCAGCGAAGAGGCCGGGCACTGATGCGGGCTCCGTTCGCTTACCCGCTATTGCGCGGCGTCGACGCCGAATCGGGCGGCGCAGCCGATCTGCAGACGGACATCATGCGCTTCATGGCTATTCTCGCGCTTTGCCTGATGGCCGTGTTCGCGCTGGTGCAAAGCCTGCCCCAGGTGCCCGATCCGGCGCCCGCAAAACCGGCACCGCGCGTCGTAGCGGAAGAGCCACCGGTCGTGCTGACCCGGCCGCGGCCGCAAGCGCCGCGCGCCGCCCCGACACCGCCGGCACCGTCACCGGCCGCCGCTGCCCCCGCCAGCCCGCCGCCCGTGACCGCGCCTCCGGAGCGCGGTTTCACTCTTCGCTTCGAATCCGACCTCGCGCTGTCGAGACTCGTCGCTCAGGGCGACGTCGGTTTCTTCGCGCTCGACGAGTCGGGCGCGCGCCGCATGTCAGTCCAGGACAGCCGGCTGAGCTTCTGGGCAGCGCCGACGCCCAGGCGCTATCACGAGATGGATCAGACCACGGTGCCGAAGGCGGTCCGCGATGCACTCCGGCGTACCGGCCGCGCGGCTCCGGAAACGGCGTGGGCCGTGACCCTGCCGCCCCGGCTGACACGGGAACTCGAACGGCTGATGCGCGAACACGAAGACGGGGCTCTGATCATCCGCCGCGACGGCAGTCTCGACCGACAACCGTCATGAAAATCGCCGCGGCAACGCTCATTCCCCTGCTGCTGCTGGCCGCCGCCGATGCGGGCGCACGCGACAGGGCGCTGGACGCGTGGTTCGACGACACGCTCATACCCGCCGTGACGGACCAACTCGCTACCCATCCCCGTTTCAAGGGCGAGACGCTGATGTTCGTCGTGCTCGACGACAACGCCCCGTCCGCGGTCAGCAACGAGCTGGCGCTCGATCTTCGCAACCGGCTCCTCGACGCCGCCGTGAAGACGCCGGGCCTCAGGATCGCCTGGCAGGAAAACCGGGCGCCCGAGGCGGACTGCGGATTCGGCAAGCCCGCCTATCTCGTCGGTATCGACATCGCCGCGCGTGTCGATCGGCGCACACGCGTCGGCGTGCGCATACTCGACACCCGGGAACAGGCCTTCGTTCCGGCCGTTCAGACGAGCTGGACAGGACAGCTTTCTGCACGGCAGCGCCAGGCTTTCGCCCGCAGCGCACGAGACCCGGCCTTTCTCGGCAGCCGCGAAGTACCGTATCGACCCGATCAGAGCGATCTGATTGCGGAACACCTGTCACAACGCCTGCATTGCGGGATCAGCCGCTCGCTTGCCGGTGACTACATCGTGTCGCTGTCGCGCGAGGCGCCGGGCGACGCACCGCTTGCGTCGACCGTCGACCTGGCGATGCGCAACCTGGACGCCAGGAACTCCGTCGTGCTCACCCGGGACCAGGCAGCGGCAAACGCCGCGATCGACGGCAAGGCCCATGCGATAGCGGGATCGCTGCACCAGTACTGGCTGACGATCACGCCGCTAACGCCGGACGCGGAGCTCGACAGCATCAGCGCCAGCGTCTACGTCGACATGGGCGTCGACGGCGGCGCAGCAATCGCCGGCAACGGGTCGCCGGACGTCTACGCAGAACCCTACCCCGCGCCACGGGCTGACGCGGCCGTCGCCCAACACATCGCGGGTGTCGAGATGCCGGGCGCGTCGGGATTCGGTTTGCTCGAACCGCTTGCCCTGTATCGGGCCGGACATCGCGATCACTGCCGATTCGGCCCGCCCTGCGCGGTACTCCGGGCCAAAGCGCGCCGCGACGTGATCGTCTTTGCGCTGGCGCACACGCCCGGGAGCGGCCTGACCCGGCTGGCCGACGCACGCTGCGAGCGGCGCGGTTCAGCACGCGTCCTGACGGAGGGGCGCTCCACGCTCTATATCGTGCCGAATGCACTGCCGCCGTTGCGCTCGCCGCGCGTCGAAAAGCGTTGGCGCATCGTGCCGACCGACGATACCTACTACGCCATAGCGGTCGACAATGCACGCGACGCGCGGCGCATTGGCGCATTGATCGAACGGCTGCCGTCGATTTGCGAGGACCGGCCCGGACCGGAGGCATACGCGCTGCAGCGCTGGCTCGAGGATCTGTCCCACGTAATGCTCGGTCTGGGCGACCGCGTCGCGTGGCGCGCGATCACGGCAAACGCCGCAACCCGGAGCAGCACATGATGAGAATCCTCGGCATCGTCTGCGGCGCCGCCATCGCCGTCGCCCTTCTGACCTGGTTCGTCGGCGTCCCGCAATTCACGAGTCAACGCTTCGCCGACAACGCAGAGCCGATTGCGGTCGTCGCGTTGCCGTCGCCCCAGCCCAAAGTTGCGAATAGCCCGGCCGGCGAAACGCTTCCGCCCGCCGACGCTTCGATTGCCCCGGCTCCGGCGGCAACCGACATACCGCCCGCGCCGACGGAAGCGCCGGAGCCTGCCATCGACCCGCCCCTCGGGGAAGCCGTGGCCGACACGCGGCCGGCAGCCGATCCGCCGGATCTGTGGTACGCGTTCTGGAGCCCGTTTCGCAGCGAGATCGCCGCCAACGGTTTCGTCACCGAGCTGCAGCGTGTCACCGGTCTGGACTACCGGGTCGTCAAGGTCAAACCGGGCGTCTACGAAGTCGCTTTCGCCTACGCGGACGAGGCCTCGCTCGAGCAGTATCTGTCGACCATCTCCGCCGCGACCGGCCTGGATCTGCCGGGTAATCCCTGATGCTTCAGCGTGTCGCCGTCGCAGTCGCGTTCCTCCTGACAGTCCAGCCGCTGGCGGCGAGAGACGTCCCGCACGATCTCGAAGCCGCGTGGGCGGCTTACATCGACCGGGGCGCGAACGCCGAGCCCGCCTATGTCTTTCCGCATTCCTCCTGCTTCGCCGCCGCCGCCGCCGAACACAAGCTCCCGATGACCTTGCTTCTGGCCGTCGCAAGAGGCGAGAGCGATTTCGATCCGGCGGCCCGTTCGAAGGCCAACGCGCATGGCGTCATGCAGATACGCTGGCCGGTCACCGCACGCCATCTCGGCATCCAGCGCCTGAGTCAGCTCTACGACCCGTGTACGAACATCGAAGCGGGGACCCGCTACCTGAAGGAACTCCTTAGACGCTACGAGGGCAACCTGCACCTCGCGCTGGCCGCCTACAATTACGGGCCTGGCCGAATACCCGTCGGGGCCGCGACGATTCCGAATGGGGCCACCTGGTACTCGGGCTACATCTACCGCCACCTCGACTACGTCATGGGCGACGGCGGAGTCGCAATTGCCGACCACGGCCAGCTCTACTCGGACCTCGGGCAGTCTACCCTGCTGACCTTCGGCGAGCCGTATCGCGCCGCGGCGTTCATAGAACGTCTCGAGGCCGCCGCCCCCGACCTGGAACTCGACTGGTTTCGCCGCGGTACCGGCGAATTCGAAGTGGTAATGAGCTACGCCGGCCGCGACGAGTTCGACCGGCACGCGGCGATGCTGCGCCGCGCGGGTTTTCGCCTCGACTGACGGCTACTTGCGCCGCCAGTTGCCGCTTTCATCCTGGTAGTAGTGGCCGCGGCGGGTCTTCTGCACCGCCAGCTGGTAGAAGCGCACCCGCACCTGTTCGAGCGTTGCGCCCGTGCTTTTTGCGGTGCGCTCGAACTGCGCCCGGCGCTTTGCGTTGACGTCGGTGATCAGCGCCTTGACCTCGGCGCTTGCCGGTTGCCGGACCGCGGCAAGGTAGCCCGTGTTGGCTTCGCCGACCAGGCCCTGATTCTTCGCGCTGTCGATATCGATGGCCCATGCACTCTGCAGAGCCAGAGTCAGGAATGCGGCGATGATGAGTCGTTTCATGACGGCACCTTCAAAATACATGGCTCAAAACAGCTCGCTGTCTTCTTCGAACAAACCTTCGAGCTCCTTGTCCACCTGGACGCGGATCTCGTGCTCGATCTTGACGTTGAGATTGATTTCGATCGGCTCTTTGGGTGCCTCGACCCTTACCGTAGGCGTACAGCCGGCGGCAGCGCTCAGAACAAAGGCGGCCAGGCACGCCGCCGGGAGATTCTTTCCGTTCATGTCGTCCTGCTCATTTTGTCAGCACCTACTCACCTCGCCAGGTAGAGCTTAACGCATGCACCCGGAGCTGCCCAGAACGGGAGCGGGCACCCGCTACTGCACCTGCCTGTCGAACACTTCCTCGATCGAGCGCGCCGCCTGCAGACTTCTGATGAGGTCGACGACGTTCGTCGTCAGCGTCGGATTGAGGTTCACCGGCTGCTGGGGATCGTACTCCGGATTCACGCCAGTCAGTCTCATCCCAATCACCAGGTCGCCGTCTTCGCTGTAGTTTACGTCCGAATCGAGGCTGTCAAACTCATAGTGCGTCATCACGCAGCGTGCAAACTCCAGTCCGGACCGTGCACGCATCACCTCGTCCGTGCATCCGCTGGCGGCGTAGCGAATCGTCCCGCCGGGCGGGTCGCCGCTCAGGCGACCGCCGTCGATGCTCACACCGTCGGCGCCGAACGCAATCGGCAGCACGCCGCTGACGCTGCCCTTCACATCGAGGGCGGTCAAGTTTGCGAGGTCGGCGATTAACGGCAGCTGAACGGATTCCGGCCGCAGCGTAACGCTGAATGCCTCGAGCATCGGATCGAACACGAACGGGTCGACCGTGACGCGGCCGCCGAGCGCGTCCATGCCGGCGCTCCGGACGGCGACGCGGCGCTGAACGGGATCGACCGACAGCTCCGCTTCCACGTCGCGGATCGGAAAACCTAAGTCTATGAGCTCCAGCGACAGCTCGATTGCCTGCGGCTCCGCCAGCGGCCACCCGCCGTCCGCTACCGACAGCGTCGTGTTCAGGCCGGCGAAGGCTACGTCGCGATAGCGCCCCGCAATTGCGTCGAGCGACTGGACAGCAGTGACTTCGGTGCTGCCGTCTCCGAGCTGCCGAAGGTCGGCGCTGCCGGTCCAGGTGCCCGCGACGACGTCCCAATCGTTCGGCCAGCCCTCGACGAACTCCGACAGGGCGCGGACGGAGAAGTCCAGCCGGGCGTCGTCGAGCGTCAGCCGCGTGTCCCCGGTCCGCAGGTCGTGCCCGAGGACGACGCCTGCCGCGACCGCATCGCCAGCCTCGCCGAGACTCAGTGTCAGCGACAGATCGCCGGCATCGCGAGCAAACGTGCCGGCAGCGGCCGGCACCGCGATACCGTAGCCCAACAGACGCACGTCGGCGGCGGCAATCGAGAATTCCCCCCGCATCGTCCCGGCGCCGTCGAGGGTCACGGCTCCGGGGCGGATCGACAGGGCGGCCTCCAGATCCGCCGGGCCCGCGATGCCGTCGACCTCGAGCGACACGTCGCGGACGTCTGCCTGCCAGCCGTCAGCTCCTATCGCCACCTCGATGTCTCCGGCCTGGCCCGCTATGCCGATACCCGGACCGAGCGTCGTCGGCTCGACATCGGCCCGCAGCGCGCAGCGCGTGCCGCGCCGACAGACCACGTCGTGGAGACGGAGGGCCAGATCCCGAATCGAACCGTAATCGACCTCGAGCCGGACCTCGGGGGTCGTGGTCTGCCAATCCAGAGCAGGCCAGGCGAACGCCAGCTGCGTCGCCGCGGCGGCAAGCACCCTGACCGCTGCAGGCGTGCCGTCGGCGCTCAGATAGCCCAGCGAAGCTGTCTCTTCGATGAGCAGCGTCGCAACGACCTCGATCGATCGATCCGCTTCCGGCGCGACGAGGACCGATACTTCGCCCCCGACAGACGCATCGAGCGCCGTGAACGCCGTCGGGATAAGTCCGGTCCCGACGAGGACGGGTAAGAGTGGCGCGGCGGTGAGCCTGAACGGTCCCCCGACGGTGTAGCCACCCGGTGCACGATGGAGCGTGAGCGCCGCCTCCGCGAGGTCCGGCGCATCGTCCGCCGCTATGTTCAGCCGGCCCGTCGATCGTCCCTCGTCGGCCAGCGTCAGCGCCGCCTCCAGCCTGTACGTCCCGATCCGGGCCGTCAGCGTCTGTTGCATCCCGTCCGACTGCCACATGAGTTCCGTAAGCTCGGGGTAGTCGTTAACGCTGAGACCGGCGACGCTCAAGCGCGTGCCAGGCAGAAGCCCGGGCAGCGGAATGATGCGATCCAGGATGCCGACGACGTCGACGGGCGCGGCACTCCCGGGGTCGCGCTCGGGGACGCGAATCCCGACGCGGCGGACGGCGATTTCCGCTCCGGCGAGGCCGCTTGCGGCAACCGGCATACTCAGACCTTCGATCAGGATACGCCCGCCGGCGTCGCGCAGTACGAGCACGGCGTCGAGATCGATGCAATCCGTGCCTATCGAGTTTACCGAAACCTCCTCAACCGAGATCGCGTAAGGCGCCAGCAGCCCCTCGGCGAACTGCCGGGCGATCTGATCGCGATAGTGGGCCGTGACGACGACGCCGATCACGACGACGAGCGCGATGGCCGCCAGCGTCGCCGCAACGATTCGAACGGCCTTCATGCGTACCCTATGTGTTTTCCGCAATGTCGCGGCAGGCCGCAGTACAACAGACTAATTGTCCGATTTCTTTTGGGTGGATTCCTGTCGGAACAGTGTCGATGTCGTTTCGCAAACTGATCGTGCTGACACCGGCCGCGCTCCTCGCCTGCGCCGCGGACGCACCCTACGACCCGCTCGAGGACTACGTCGAGGTCGAAGCGACTACGGTCCTCGATGCGCCGCCCGCGAGTCCCGGCCGCTATGCGCCGCAGTACGCGGAACAGGTCGAGCGCGGCGAGTATCTCGTCGAACTGCTGGGCTGCGGGGCATGCCACACCGACGGCGCGCTGCTCGGGGCGCCGGAACCCGGGTTGTCGCTGGCCGGATCGCGTACCGGCATCGCCTGGAGCAACCCCCTCGGTGAACGGAACCCGGGAGTCGTGTACCCGTCGAACATTACCTCCGACGTCGAAACGGGAATCGGCGGCTGGAGCGATCGGGAGATCGCTAACGCCATCCGCTTCGGCGCCGGGCGGCACGGCACCGGCGGTATCCGGGTCATGCCGTGGCCCGGTTATGCACGAATGACCGACGACGACGTGGACGCGATGGTCGCCTATCTGCGCAGCATCGAGCCCGTCCGCCACCGCGTGCCGGACAACGTCGAACCCGGACGCCGCGCGACCGAGCCGTTCGTCTATTTTGGGATTTACCAAAGTCGTTAGCATCCCGGCCGGCCGAGTTCCGGCGGCAGGAGCGCCTCGATTCGCTCCATCACGTCGAGCCGGTGCACGAGATCGTGGATGTAGTCGAGCCGGTCGGTCTCCAGCACCAGCACCTCGCTGAGATCGTAAGCCGCAATCCAGCCCTCGTAGAGCCGGTCGAGGCGCTTCAGGTAGCTCGGGGGGACGTCTCTTTCGATCCTGCGGCCCCGGAGCCGGATGCGCTCCTTGAGCGTACGCATCGAACACTTGAGGTAGATCATCAGATCGGGTGGGCGTATCGCGTCGAGAATCGCCTCGTAGAAACTCTGATAGGTCTGCCAGTCGCGTTTGCTGATCTTGCGCATCTGATACAGCGCCGTGGCAAAGACCTCCGCGTCCTCGAAGATTGTCCGGTCCAGAGCTACGACGCCGGGCTGACGATCCAGCTCCTGATGCAGACGAAACTTGCTCGCGAGGAAGTAGAGCTGCGATTGAAATGCCCAGCCCCGCATGTCCCGGTAGAAATCCTTGAGATACGGATTGTCGTCGTTCGGCTCGTAAAACGGCACGACGCCGTAAGTTCTCGCAAGGAACTCGACCAGCGTCGATTTCCCGACACCCATGTTGCCCGCGATTGCGATGGAACGTTTCATACCCGCGAAGTGTAGCCGATGCGCCGAGCCGCGAACGCTGGTACGACGCGCGGGAGTCGCCTATCCTCCCGGCTACCGAACGCCCTGCACACGAGCCGAAATGAACCAGCCGCCCGTCCTGATCAGCGCCGAACGTATCGCCGACCGCGTCCGCGAGCTGGCCGCCGAGATTTCCGCGGACTACGCCGACAAGGGCGATCTCGTTCTGATCGGCGTGCTCAAAGGCTCCTTCGTGTTCCTCGCCGACCTCGCGCGCGAGCTGACCATTCCGCGCACGATCGAGTTCATCGCCGTGTCGAGCTACGCAACAGGCAGTAAGTCCAGCGGCGCCGTCCGGCTGATCATGGACGTTCGTGGCAACATCGAGAATCGGCACGTACTGATCGTCGAAGACATCGTCGACTCCGGTCACACGCTGGCGTACCTGCTCGGGATTCTGTCCTCTCACCGGCCCGCATCGATCCGGACGTGCACGCTGCTGCACAAAGCCGAGTGCGCCGAAGTCGAGGTAGACATCGACTACGTCGGCTTCCCGATCGGCGACGAATGGGTAGTTGGTTACGGTCTCGACTACGCCGAACGCGACCGGACGCTGCCCTATATCGGCATCGTCACGCCGGATGATCGACGGTAACCGTCTCCAGCCGATCGGCACACTCCCCAAACTCCACCTCGATCGTCGAGTGAGCGATATCGTATCTCTCCTCGAGGAGTTGCTTGATCGCCCGGATCGGAAGGGTCGGGTTGTCGATACGGGTATCCAGATCGACGTGCATCGTGAGCATCAGTTCCTGCGGCGTAAGGCCCCATACGTGAACATGATGGATGCCGTTGACGGACGGCACGGCCGCCCGGATCGCCTCCTGCATCTCGGCGACGTCCAGCCACTCGGGCGCGCCCTCGAGCAAAACGTGCGCACTCCGCTTCACGAGTAGCCAGGCGCTCTTGAGGATCAGGAATGCGACAGCGACCGACAGCAACGGGTCGATCATTACGAAGCCCGTGTAGATGATTACTACGGACGCGACGATCGCGGCGACGGAGCCCAGCAGGTCGCCGGCGACGTGCAGCGTTGCCCCGCGGATGTTGAGATTGTTCCGGTCGCCGCCGTGCAGGACAACGAAGGCGAGGATGTTGACGATCAGTCCGAGCACCGCAACTTTGAGCATGGTGCCTGCCAGAATCTCGGACGGCTCGGCGAACCGCCTGATCGCCTCGAACAGTATCCAGCCGACGACCAGCAGTAAGATCAGGCCGTTGACGAAGGCCGCCAGGATCTGAAAACGCTGATAGCCGTAACTCAAGGACGGGGTCGCGGGCCGGTTCGAGACGTAGAACGCGAGGGCGGCCAGCGTCAGCGCCAGCGTATCCGTCAGCATGTGGCCCGCATCGGCCAACAGGGCCAGCGAGCCCGATACGATACCGCCGATGACCTCGACGACCATGAAACAGGCCGTAAGAACCAGCGCGACGATGACCCGCGTCAGATTGTGATGCGCGTGGGCGTGTGCCAAAGTCCCGATCCAGCATTTGAGGGCCTGCAATCTAGCAAAGCCACCAGTGTTTGACATCCGCCCCCGCTATCGCCGACGCAAGGAGTCCGCCGCCGTGAACGCCGCCCCGCTGGAGAAACGCTACATCGAAGTCAACGGACACCGCATGGCCTACACCGAAGCAGGCAGCGGCGCCCCGATCGTCTTTCAACACGGCAACCCGACGTCTTCGTATCTGTGGCGCAACATCATGCCGGCGCTTACCGATGCCGGCCGCTGCATTGCGGTGGATCTCATCGGCATGGGCGACTCGGACAAGCTGCCGGACAGCGGCCCGGATCGCTACACCTACTTCGAGCACCGGGACTTCCTGTTCGCTGCCTGGGAGGCGCTCGGTATAGAGGACAAGGTCACGCTGGTCATTCACGACTGGGGATCGGCGCTGGGTTTCGACTGGGCTATGCAACATCCCGACCGCGTCCGCGGTATTGCCTACATGGAGGGGATCGTGAAGCCGCTCAGCTGGGACGAGTGGCCCGACAACGCGCGCGAGATCTTCCAGGCGTTTCGCTCCGACGCCGGCGAGGCGATCGTTCTCGAGAAGAACGTCTTCGTCGAACGCGTCCTCCCGAGTTCTATCCTGCGCCAGCTGAGCGCCGACGAGCTAGAGGAGTACCGCAGGCCCTTCCTCGAAGCCGGCGAGGCCCGGCGGCCAACGCTGACCTGGCCGCGTCAGATCCCGTTCGACGGCGAACCGAAAGCCGTGCACGACGTGGTCGATGCCTACAGTCAGTGGCTCAAGGAAAGCACGGTGCCGAAACTGTTCGTCAATGCCGACCCGGGGTCCATTCTGGTGGGCCCACAGCGCGAGTTCTGCCGCGGCTTCAGGAACCAGACCGAGGTCACGGTCAGCGGCCTGCATTTCATCCAGGAAGACTCGCCAGCCGAGATCGCAGCAGCGATCGCCGCGTGGCTCCCGACGCTCGACGGCTGATGCTCGGGCATTAAAAAGGCGACTGCACTCCCCGAGTGTAGTCGCCTTCGCTACCGACGCTCTGGCGTGGTACCGAACCCCCTGATTTCCCCCGCCAAGTCCTGCCTGAAGGTGACTTGGTCGATCGCCGTTCGCTGTTGTTTCGCTGCTACTCGACGATGGCAGTAAGGTCGCAAAATTCGCTTGTATTGTCAATCCCCACGCCATATCGACTGGAAATTCTCAATAAATCCGGTGATCGCTACCAAATGTTGTCATCACGCCACATATCTTGTGATGTTGTTTACCCGCTACACATAACGTGGCCGCCACCTTTCGCCACGATGGAGCGGCGATTTGCCACGATTCCGTCGCCGGACGAACGCCCGAGGGGGGTCGAATAGGCGGGAGCTGACGGAGACTCGCCGATGCCTGACCACCTGATTCGCCCCATCCTCGCCACCTTCCTGCTCATCGCTGCCGCCGCCTCTTTGCCGTCGGTGAGCGCCGCCACGGACCGAACCGAGCCGCACGCCCAGCAGTCCGGGAGCCTGCTGTTTCGCATGCAAAGCGGCTACACCGTGGCTACCCGGCTGGACACCGACGTGGCGATAAAGATCGCGGGCCTCGTCGCCGACGTCCGGGTCCGTCAGCGCTTTCGCAACGACGGCCGCGACTGGGCGGAAGGCGTCTATGTGTTCCCGCTGCCGGAAAACGCCAGCGTGCGCGGCATGCGGCTCACCATCGGTGAGCGCGTGATCGAAGGCGAGATTCGCGAGAAGGCCGAAGCCCGACGGCAATACACACAAGCCCGGGCCAGCGGCAGACGAGCCAGCCTCGTTCAGCAGCAGCGCAGCAACCTGTTCACAACCTCGGTCGCCAACGTCGGGCCCGGCGAGGAAATCATCGTCGAGATCGACTATCTGGAGGACTTAGCCTTCGACGACGGGACCTTCAGCCTGCGCTTCCCGATGACGCTGACGCCTCGCTTCATTCCGGGACAGCCGCTTGCGGATCGCCACGGAAGCGGCTGGTCCGCCGACACCGATCGCGTGCCGGACGCATCCGCGATCACGCCGCCGGTTGTCGGGCAGAGCGCCGGGCATCGCGTCTCCCTGTCGATCGACATCGACACCGGCGGCAAACTGAAGCATATCGGGAGCCGCTACCACGCGATCAACGTGACCGAAAAGAACCGACGCTATTCGATCAATCTTGCGTCGGCGAACAACCGGCTGGATCACGACTTCGAGCTGACCTGGACACCCGTGGACTCGGCACAGCCACGGGCCATGGCGTTCGTCGAGGAAGCCCAGGCTCGCGCGCACGCACTCGTCATGGTGGTGCCGCCGTCGCTACCGGCGGAATCCGGGACGTTGCCGAGAGACATGACCTTCGTGATCGACACCTCGGGCTCGATGCAGGGTGTGTCGATCGAGCAGGCGAAGGCATCGCTCGGTCTCGCCCTGACACGGCTGGAAGCGCACGACCGCTTCAACATCATTCAATTCAACTCGACCTCGAGTGCACTGTTTCACGAAAGCCTGCCGGCGACGCCGGAACGCATCGCGCTTGCGCAAGCCTATGTGGGCCGCCTTTCGGCTAACGGCGGCACCGAAATGCGGCCGGCTCTGCAGATGGCGTTGGGCGCAGTGTCGAGTGAGGCGCGGCTACGGCAGATCGTCTTCATCACCGACGGCGCCGTCGGCAACGAGGAGGAACTCTTCGCGCTGGTCGAGCGCGAACTGGGTAATGCCAGACTTTTCACCGTAGGCATCGGCTCCGCGCCCAACGGCTGGTTCATGCGCAAAGCGGCTGAACTGGGGCGCGGTTCCTTCACCACGATCAGCGCGCTTCACGAGGTCGGCGACAAGATGCAGCGGCTCTTTCGCAAGCTCGAGTCGCCGCAGCTTACGAACATCCGGCTCACCTGGCCCGGGCGCGGTACGATCGAACAGTATCCGGCGACCGTCGCCGACCTGTACGCCGGCGAACCGGTCGTCGTCAAAGCGCGCTCAACCGGCGCGTTTCGGCCCGGCGACGTACTCGAAGTCTCCGGCGATTCGCCGGGCGGCGCCTGGACTGCGCGTATTCCGCTCACCGCGGGTTCTCCCCACGAAGGGATCGCCGCGATCTGGGGCCGCGCGAAGATCGACGCGCTGTACGATCAGGAGCGGCGCGGCGGAGACCCCGCGACGATCCGCGCCGCTGTCGTCGCGACCGGCCTCGCGCACAGTCTGGTCAGCAAGTACACGAGCCTCGTCGCCGTCGACAGGACGCCGGCGCGGCCCGCAGGCGCAAGCCTGCGGAGCGATCGCGTTCCCAACCTGCTGCCGCACGGTCAGAGCGTCGAGGCCATCTTCGGTTTCCCCGCCACGGCGACGCCCGCCGGCAAACTGTTGCTCACGGGCCTTGCGCTGTTCTGCTGCGCGCTGGCGCTCCTTGCGCTGCATCGTATTTGCACGATGCGCTGCGGCCCGGCCCACAAGCGCGTCCGGCAATGAAACCATGCCGCTGGGGAGCGCTCGCGCTGCTGCTCGCGGGCAGCACGATGATCGTTCAGGGGCTCTGGCTGCCCGCCAAAGCCTGGGCAGCGCAACGACTCATCGAACATGCGTGGTCCGAGGCAAGACACCGCGACCGGCCGGTGCCGCCCTGGCCGTGGGCGGACACGCGGCCGATCGCGCGCCTGTCGGCCGCAGACCACGGCATCGATCTGTACGTGCTCGCCGGCAGCTCCGGACGCAATCTCGCGTTCGGTCCGGCGCACATGAGCGCCAGTGCAAAACCGGGCGCGCCGGGGAACACCGTCATCGCAGGCCATCGCGACACGCACTTTCGCTTCGTGCAGCGGCTTAGTGCCGGCGATCGTTTGCTGCTCGAAGATGTCGACGGCCGCCTGACGGAATACGTCGTACAGGCCGCCGAGGTCGTCGATGCAAGGTACGCCGGACTGGCGCTCGATACTGACGTACCCGTACTGACGCTCCTGACCTGCTATCCCTTCGATACCCTCGAGCCGGGCGGCCCGCTGCGCTACCTCGTCACCGCGTACGCGAGTCCCGAGCGTCAGTCCCCGGACACCTCATCGACCACCTGATTGCGGAGGCAGCCCGCCGGCCCGATATCCACTTCGACCGTGTCGCCGGGGACGAGCCAGCGCGGCGGCTTCCTCGCTGCGCCGACTCCCCCGGGCGTGCCCGTCGCAATGACGTCGCCGGGCTCGAGCCGCGTGAACGTCGAGCAGTACGCGATCAGCCGGGGAACGTCGAAGATCAGTTCGGACAATTGGCCGCTCTGCAGCACCTCACCGTTGATGCGGGTTTCCAGGCGCAGCGCTCCCGGGTCGCCGATTTCGTCGAGCGTTACGAGAGCCGGTCCCATGGCGCCGCTGGCGGGAAAATTCTTGCCCGGCGTGAACTGGCCGCTGTGTCGCTGGTAGTCGCGCAGCGACCCGTCGAGAAACGGGCACAGACCCGCAACGTGATCCCAGGCGCGATCCGGGGAAACGTAGCGCCCTGCCCTGCCGACTATCACCGCAAGCTCACCCTCGTAGTCGTAGCGCGACGAAACGCGGGGACGAACCACGTCCCGGCCATGGCCGACCAGGCTCGAGGGAAAACGCACGAAGACCACCGGGTAGTCCGGCAAGTCGCGGCCCATCTCCTCGACGTGCGGCCGGTAGTTCACTCCCACGCACAAGATCTTGCCGGGCTCCGGAATCGCCGGCAGAAAGTGCGGTTCGTTCGCCGCCGCCGGGATCGGTTCGACACTGTCCCGAAGATCGGTGAGCGCGTCCGCCGCAAGCACCGCGCGCAGATCCGGATACTGCGCCGCGAAAGCGGAGCGAACGGCAAGCACTGTATCCCCGTCCAGAACCCCATAACGGCGTTCGCCGTCCATCTCGAAACTCACGCAACGCAAACCCTGCTCCTTTCCGATTACAATGACCGGCGTCGTCGTCGAAGGATACTGCCTTGAGACCGGTTCTACAGCTTGCGCTTGCATTGACTCTGACAGCCGGCGCTACCGTCGTCGAAGCGGCGACGGTCTGGTACAACGTCAACGGCTACACGTCGACCGCCGAGGGGATCCGCTCGTTCAGCGTGATCGTCGTCGACGACGACGGCAAGGTCGTCGCCACGGGCAACGACGATCTCCGCGCGGCGCACCGCGACACCCCGGCAATCGACGGGGGTGGTCTGACATTGCTTCCGGGTCTCACTGACGCCCACGCCCATCTCTACGGCCAGGGCGTGCTCGAAACGCAGGTCGACCTCGCGGGCGCCGCCAGTCTGGACGAGGCGCTCGACCGGGTGCGTGCCTACGCGGCCGCGCATCCCCGCAAGCCCTGGATACTGGGCCGCGGATGGAATCAGGTGCTCTGGGAGGGCCGATCCTTCCCCGCCGCCAGCGACCTCGACTCGGCAGTAGCCGACCGGCCCGTCTGGCTCGGGCGCATCGACGGCCACGCCGCCTGGGCGAATCGCCGCGCGCTGGCAATCGCCGGCATCGATCGCGACACGGCCGACCCGGTCGGCGGCAAGATTCTGCGTGACGCCAACGGCGATGCGACCGGCATCCTGATCGACACGGCAATGAGCTATGTCGACGAGCACGTCCCGGCGCCGACGAAAGCCGATATCCGCGACGCGTACCGTCAGGCAAACGATCTTCTGCTGAGTCTCGGCCTCACCGGCGTCCACGACGCGGGAATCACGCTCGAGCAGGCCGAAGTCCTGATGGCGATGGCCGATGACGGCGAGCTGAAGCTCAGGGTGTCGGCAATGCTGGCAGGCACCGGCGAGAACCTCGACGGCTTCGGTGAACCGCTCGTCGCTCACGGCGATGACCGCCTCGACATTCGCACCGTCAAGATCTACGCCGACGGCGCCCTGGGCAGCCGCGGCGCGGCGATGCTCGAACCCTACTCGGACGATCCCGAGAACCGGGGTCTGCCGTTCTTCAGTCAGGCCGAACTCGACCGTCAGGTCCTGAAAGCGAATGACAGCGGCTTTCAGGTGGCCGTTCACGCAATCGGCGATCTCGGCAACCGGATGGTGATAGACGCGTTCGACAATGCTCAGCACGGTAAGCCTTCGGCGTTCCGCAACCGCATCGAGCACGCGCAAATCGTCGCGCTCGAGGACATCCCGCGCTTTGCGGAACTCGGGCTGATCGCTTCGATGCAGCCGATCCATGCGACCAGCGACATGAACATGGCCGAGGATCGCGTCGGGCCGGAACGTATCAAGGGCGGCTATGCCTGGCGGACGATGCTGGACATGGGCGTGGTGGTCGCGAGCGGTTCGGACTTTCCGGTCGAACTGCCGAATCCCTTTTTCGGGCTCTACGCCGCGGTGACTCGCATGGATCGCGACGGACAACCCGATGGCGGCTGGTATGCCGATCAGGCGATGACGCGTGCCGAGGCGCTGCACTCGTTTACGCTTGCGGCCGCGTACGCGGCGCATCAGGAGGAGCGGTTGGGGTCGCTGGAGCCTGGTAAGTGGGCCGATTTTGTCCTGATCGATCGCGACTTTTTTACGATCCCCGCAAGCGAAATCGACGACATTGTCGTCCTCGAAACCTGGATCGGCGGCGAACGCGTCTATGCCCGCGAAGGAGACAGCAGACCGTGATCGTCGAGCAGATCTGGACCGGCAACAGCTACCGGAACTTCAACTACCTCATCGCCTGCCCCGATACCGGCGAGGCGCTTGCGATCGATCCGCTGGACTTTCGGCAATGCCTCGCCGTGGCGAAGGATCGCGGCTACACGATCAGGCAGGTACTGAACACCCACGAGCATCGGGACCACACCGGCGGCAACAAGGGTCTCATCGCGGCAACCGGTGCAACGCTGATCGCCCACGCCAACGCCGGTCACCGCATCGCCGGAATCGACCGCGGCGTCAGCGCCGGCGACGTGGTCCGCGTCGGCAAGACCGTCGAACTCGAATGCCTCGACACGCCAGGCCACACGATGAGCCATATCTGCCTGCTGTCGCAGACGGACGAGCCGGCTCTGTTCAGCGGCGACACGTTGTTCAATGCCGGCGCGGGCAACTGTCACAATGGAGGTCATCCCGAGGAGCTCTACACGACTTTCGAGTCACAGCTCGCGAGGCTGTCCGCTGCTACGCGTTTGTATCCCGGCCACGACTACCTGCTCAACAATCTGGGTTTTACGCTCGACCGCGAACCCGGCAATGCGACCGCCCGGGCGATGCACGAACGCCTCGGGAACCAGGACCCCGCGGATGCCTACGTGACGACGCTGGAAGAGGAAAAGGCGATCAATACGTTCTTTCGTCTCGACGAGCCGGAGATCGTGGAGAAGCTGGCCGCCGAGTACCCGGAACTCGGTGACCGGCCCGACCGCAAAGCCGTATTCCTCAAACTCCGCGAACTACGCAACAGCTGGTGAGCGGCATGCCCGCCACAGTCGAACGAGCGGTCGATAGGCCTCGATAGCCTGATCGAGATCGTCGTCCGGCACGCGGCGGCCGTCGAAGTACGCACGCGTAAGCACGTCGCGCCCGGCGTCGGACAGACCGGCTTCCACGATGAACGTGGCCAGATCGAACAAAGGCGAGTTGTCGCGCGCGTACTCGAAGTCGATCAGGCGCATAGAATCGCCTCGGATCACATTGGCGGGTACACAGTCGTTGTGGCTGGTCACCCAGGGACCCGCCAGAGTTGTCGCCGCAAGCAGCCCGGCATCACGGGCAAGCGAGTCGTCCACCCGCCCGCTTGCCTCGAGTTCGCTTCGATAGTGATTCGCCCACGCCGCCAGCTCGTAGCGCAGGCCGGTCGGCGGCAGACTATGCAGCGACCTTAGCAGGCGGGCAAGCTCGACGAGTACGGCATCGCCTGGCGTGTCGCCGGACGCGAGGGATGTGCCGTCGAGCCACTCGGTCATGATGCCTTCCGGCGAGTGCCAGAGCACGCGCGGCGCGAAGCCCAGAGCGGCGGCGCGCTGCTGAACGTCGGCTTCCTCGGCACGGGAGTTGTACGGCGGCCGCCTGAGCTTCGCGTCGAGCTTGAGCACCGCGGAACGGCCGCCGGCATCCAGCCGGTACGCACGGGCGCCGGTGCCGCCGGCCAGCGGCACGATCCCGGCGTCCGACCAGCCCGGCAGCCCGGCGACAAGTGACTCTATCGCGCCCGTCATCGTGATTCTCTATAGCTACGCCGCCAGCTCAGGTAACCGACGGGTATCAGCAGCACATAGAACACGAACAAGAGCGCGGTCAGCTCGAGGCCGCGCGACCAGTAGATAAAGATCGACACTGCGTCGATCACGAGCCAGTACCACCAGTTCTCGAGGACCTTCTGCGCGACGAGCCAGGTCGCGAAGATTGCACTCCAGGTAGTCAGTGAGTCTACGTAGGGAAAGACAGCATCGGTGAAGCGCGCCAGGAACCAGCCGTTGACACAGGCCACCGCGACGAGCCCGCCGATAGCCGCCGCATGGAAACCCGGCGCCCTCGTGCTGACGCTCAGTTCGAGGCGCCCACCGTTGTACCAGACGTACCAGCCGTAGATCGCCATCGCGAAGTAGAACACGTTGAGCACGGACTCCATGTACAGCCGGGCCTCGACGAACAGCGCTACGTAGATGCCAGTGCTCAGGAGCGCAAACGCCCAGCACGCGATGTGCTGACGGATCGCGAGGACGAGGTAGAGAATCGCCGCGACGACCGCGACGATTTCCGGCGTCGACCACGCCGCGGCCTCCGCCGCAAGCTGCGCGATCAGCGCGTCCAAAAACTACCCGCTCGAAGGATTGTTCAGAATCCGGATCGCGAATACGGCTTTCGGAAGCTGCTCGAAGGTCGTGCCGATCTCCGCCTCGAGCGCGGCCATCACGATCCCGAACTCGCCGCGCACCTGCGTACTCATCGGATTGGTTTCCACCTCGATTTCAGGGCAGGAGCTCAGGCGCTCGATGAAATCCTTGATCGGCGGGATGAAGTCGCTGTCGAGCGGGTACAGGCTGATATCGACGGCGACCGGAATGTGCGTGGCAAGCATGTTTCCCTTCCTACGCCGGCATTATCCGGATCAGGTTCGAGGGTTCCCGGCCACTTGAACGGCACCTGCCGCCCGCCGGGTCTCAGGTCGTGAGACCACCCCTGTGGAGCGGACATTATAGGTGCTTCGCGTCATCTCCGTATATACCCGGGCGATTCGACCGTGTCATAGTAAGGAAGGCCTGCACAGCGTTGACACGGAGGCCGCAAATGACTCGAGAAGCAACGATCCGGGAACTGGCCAACGGGCTTGCTGACTGGGACGGTCCGTTGCTTCCCATCCTGCACGCCGTCCAGCAGGAGTTCGGCTTTCTCCCGCCGGAAACGACGGCGACGGTTGCCGACGTGCTCAACCTGTCGCTGGCCGACGTCCACGGTGTAATCACGTTCTACGACTACTTCAGGACGAAGCCGCCGGGCAGGCAGCAAATCCGTGTATGCCGATCCGAAGCCTGTCAGGCGCTCGGCAGCGAGCGACTGGCAGAACACATCCAGGCGCGTCTGAACATCGGGTTTCACCAAACCACTCCCGACGGCCGCTTTTCGCTGGAGCCGGTTTATTGTCTCGGCAACTGTGCATGCTCGCCGGCCATCATGATCGACAGCGACGTCCACGGCCGTATGACACCGGAGCGTTTCGATGCCCTCGTCGATTAGTCCGGTGTGCATTTACGTACCGAGCGATACCGGCGCCCGGTCGTTGGGCGCGGACGCGGTCGCCGCCGCGTTGGCTGCGCTCGTCGGGCGGTTGGGTATCGACGGCGAAATCCGTCGCAACGGCACCCGAGGCCTCTACTGGCTGGAACCGCTCGTGGAGATCGGGACCGGGTCGGCGCGTGTCGCCTATGGGCCCGTCACGCCCAAAGACGTTGCCGGGCTCCTGAATCCGGACGGATCGGCGAACCGGAAGCATCCGCGCTGCCTCGGCAACGTGGACGATCTGGAAGCGCTTCGATTGCAGAACCGGCTGACCTTCGAGCGCCTGGGCGTTACCCGGCCCGGCTCGCTCAGCGACTACCGCGCGCACGGCGGTTACGTCGGGCTGCAGAACGCGCTTGCCCTGTCGCCGCAGGACATCGTCGAAGCCGTTACACAATCGGGCCTGAGGGGCCGCGGCGGCGCAGCTTTTCCAACCGGGGTCAAATGGCGGACGGTCCTCGAAGCCCAAGGCAGACAGAAGTACGTCGTCTGCAACGCGGACGAAGGCGACTCGGGTACTTTCGCCGATCGCCTCGTGATGGAGTGCGACCCCTTCGCGCTGCTCGAAGGCATGACCATTGCCGGTATCGCCACCGGAGCGACAAAAGGCTTCGTCTACATACGAGCCGAGTATCCGCAGTCGATCGCGAACGTAGCCGAGGCGATCGACACGGCGACGGACGCCGGACTTTTGGGCGACGACATACTGGGCAGCGCGCACAGCTTTCGCGTGGAGGTGCGCGAAGGCGCCGGCGCCTATATTTGCGGCGAGGAGACGTCTCTGCTGGAAAGCCTGGAAGGCAAGCGCGGAACCGTACGGTTTCGACCGCCGCTCCCGGCGGTCAAGGGACTGTTCGGGCAGCCGACGGTCGTGAACAACGTCATTAGTCTCGCGACCGTTCCGATCGTGCTGCGGGAAGGCGCGGAACACTATCGGGACTGCGGCGTCGGCCGCTCGCGCGGTACGCTGACGATCCAGCTCGGCGGCAACGTCGCGCGCGGGGGCCTGTACGAAATGGACTTCGGGATCTCGCTGCGTGAGGTCCTGTACGACCTCGGGGGCGGCACGGCCAGCGGCCGCCCCATCCGCGCGGTTCAGGCCGGCGGCCCCCTCGGTGCGCTGATACCGCCGAAACACTTCGACACGCCGCTGGACTACGAAGCGATGCAGGCAATCGGCGGCATGGTGGGCCACGGCGGCCTCGTCGTTTTCGACGATACGGTCGATCTCGGCGCCCTTGCGCGCTTCTCGCTGGAGTTCTGCGCCATCGAGTCCTGCGGCAAGTGTACGCCCTGCCGTATCGGCGCCGTCCGCGGGACCGAAGTCATCGACCGGATTCGCGCCGGCGTCGATCCGGACGCAAATCGTGCCCTGTTGAACGACCTCTGCGATACAATGATCGAAGGTTCGCTGTGCGGCCTCGGCGGCATGGCGCCTTTGCCGGTGAAGAGTGTGCTCACGCACTTCCCCGAGGAGCTCTGACATGGCGTCCACAGGATCTGTCGGATACTGGAAACCCTACCGCCGCGCCGACGATCTCGGCACGCCGGCGGTGCACAGCGACGTCAGCGTCTCCCTTGAGATCGACGGCCAGTCCGTTTCGGTACCGGCCGGTACCACGGTGATGCGGGCCGCGATGCTGGCCGGCGTGAGCATTCCGAAACTGTGCGCGACGGACTCCCAGGAACCGTTCGGTTCCTGCCGGCTGTGCGTCGTCGAAATCGAGGGGCGAAAGGGCTTCCCGGCATCGTGCACGACCGAAGTCGCGGACGGCATGCGCGTAAGCACGCAAACGCCGGCCGTAGCCCGGCTTCGCCGCAACGTGATGGAGCTGTACATCTCCGATCACCCGCTCGATTGCCTGACCTGCCCCACGAATGGAGACTGCGAACTGCAGGATATGGCCGGCGCGGTCGGGCTGCGTGAAGTCCGCTACGGCTACGACGGCGCAAACCACCTGACCGCGGAAAAGGACACCAGCAACGAGTACTTCACGTTCGACCCGAGCAAGTGCATCGTCTGTTCACGCTGCGTGCGGGCCTGCGACGAGGTTCAGGGTACGCACGCTCTCACGATCGACGGCCGCGGATTCGCGTCGAAGGTCGCCGCAAGCGACGATCGGCAGTTCTTCGACTCCGAATGCGTGTCCTGCGGCGCCTGCGTGCAGGCCTGCCCCACGGCGACGCTTACGGAAAACTCGCTGATAGAACTGGGGCAGCCGGAGCACTATGCGATCACCACCTGTGCCTACTGCGGTGTCGGCTGTTCCTTTCGGGCCGAGATGAAAGGCGAGCAGGTCGTCCGCATGGTGCCCAACAAGGACGGCCACGCCAATCACGGGCACTCCTGCGTGAAGGGCCGTTTCGCATTCGGCTATGCGACCCACCCGGACCGCATCGCCGAGCCGATGATCCGCGAGTCCATTCGCGAACCCTGGCGCAAAGTCGGCTGGGACGAGGCCATCGGCTTTGCAGCGGACCGAATCAAGCGCGTTCAGCGGCAGAACGGTCCGCTGTCCGTCGGCGGCATCACGTCCTCCCGCTGCACCAACGAAGAAACCTATCTGGTGCAGAAGCTGGTGCGCGCAGCCTTCGGCAACAACAACGTCGACACCTGTGCACGCGTATGCCACTCCCCCACGGGGTATGGCCTCAAGACCACCCTCGGGGAATCGGCCGGCACCCAGACCTTCGACAGCGTCGAGGATGCGGACGTCGTGATGGTCATCGGCGCCAATCCGACGGACGCGCATCCCGTGTTCGCATCGCAGATGAAGCGCCGCCTTCGCGCCGGCGCCGGACTGATCGTAGCCGATCCTCGCGTCATCGGCCTGGTGCGCTCGCCGCACATCCGGGCGAACCACCATCTGCAGTTGCGTCCCGGTACCAACGTGGCGCTGATCAACGCCATGACGCACGTGGTCGTCAGCGAAGGGCTCGAGGACGAGGCCTTCGTGGAAGCCCGCTGCAAGCGTGAAAGCTACGAAGCCTGGCACGAGTTCATTTCACGCCCGGAGCATTCTCCCGAGAACCTGGAGACAGTGACGGGCGTCCCCGCGGCGGAGGTTCGCGCGGCGGCTCGTCTGTACGCCGGCGCCCGCAATGCCGCGATCTACTACGGGCTTGGCGTGACGGAGCATAGCCAGGGTTCGACGATGGTCATGGGCATTGCGAATCTCGCCATGGTGACCGGCAACCTGGGCCGGTCCGGTACCGGCGTGAACCCGCTGCGCGGACAGAACAACGTGCAGGGTGCCTGCGACATGGGCTCGTTCCCGCACGAGCTGCCGGGGTATCGCCACATCAGCGATCCGGTCGTGCGCGGTGCGTTCGAGTCGCACTGGGGCGTCGATCTGCTGCCGGAGCCGGGATACCGAATTCCCAACATGCTGGATGCGGCGGTCAACGGCGAGTTCAAGGCCTTGTACGTACAAGGCGAAGACCTCGCACAATCGGATCCGGATACGCAGCACGTAACCGCGGCGCTCAGCGCGCTGGAATGCCTGATTGTGCAGGACATATTCCTCAATGAGACCGCGAAGTATGCGCACGTGCTGCTGCCCGGCTCTACGTTCCTCGAAAAGAACGGGACCTTCACGAACGCCGAACGGCGCATATCGCCCGTTCGCAAGGTCATGCAACCTGTCGCGGGCCTCGAAGACTGGCAGGTGACCTGTGCGCTGTCGAATGCGCTGGGTTATCCAATGCACTACGACCACCCCCGGGAGATCATGGCTGAAATCGCGGCGCTGACCCCGACCTTCAGCGGCGTGAGCTATGAGCTGCTCGATCGCCGGGGCAGCGTGCAGTGGCCGTGCAACGCGGAGCGGCCCGAAGGCACGGAAATCATGCACGAGGAGACCTTCCCGATCGGCAAGGGACACTTTGCACCGACGCCCTATGTCGCGACCGACGAGCGCAGCACGCGAAAGTACCCGCTGCTGCTGACGACCGGCAGGATACTCTCGCAATACAACGTCGGCGCGCAGACACGGCGCACGGGCAACGTGAGCTGGCACGAAGAAGACCGCCTGGAAATCCACCCGCAGGATGCGGAGCTGCGCGGCATCGTCGACGGCAAATGGGTAGGCATCAGCAGTCGGGTCGGAGAAACCGTGCTCCGCGCCGTCGTAACGGAGAACGTGTTACCTGGCGTCGTTTACACGACGTTCCATCATCCCGAGTCGGGCGCGAACGTCGTGACCACGGAGAACTCGGACTGGGCGACCAACTGCCCCGAGTACAAGGTTACTGCCGTTCAGGTGGTGCCCGTCAGCGAACCCTCGCAATGGCAGCGCCGGCATGCCGATTTCAGCGGCGTGCAGGACGCGCTGATGCGTACGGCCGACAAGGACGAAGCGACGACTTCATGAGCGTCGGCGCGGACAAGCTGATTCGTATGGCAGAGCAGATCAGCGCCAATATCTCCGTCGACGACGACAGCGAACGCATCGGCGCACAACTGGCTCAGCACATGCAGCGTTTTTGGGATCCGCGGATGCGAGCCGAATTCATGAGCCACGCCCAGGCAGACTCTCAGGCCCTGAGCCCGCCGCTACGCGCCGCCGCAAAATGCCTGCGGGAGATCGAAGAAGCCGCGGCCACTTAATGGCTTCCAACCGACACGTACCCATACACCGAATCGATGCGGAAGCGTCGAGCCGTCTGCTGGACGCCGTGGCCGTGGAGGAGCCGCTCGAGATCCGCCTGGCCGTGGATGCTCTGTTTCCCGGCGAGCACACGCCGGTCTCGATTACGATGCGTACCCCGGGGGACGACCACGAGCTGGCGATAGGCTTTCTGTTTTCGGAAGGCATTCTGCGATCTGCGGATCAGGTCGAAAGCGTGTCGCACTGGGGAAGGCCGCCGAGCGGGAAAACCGACCGCAACGTCGTCGTAGTCGAACTCGCCGCAGACGTCGACATCTCGCGTCTGGAACGGCACTTCTACACGACGTCCAGTTGCGGCGTTTGCGGTAAGACGTCCATCGACGCGCTCAGGCAGGAACGCCCCTTCCCGGTCCCGAACGATCAAAGCTTTCGCATCGCGGAAGAAGCGCTGTTGGCATTGCCGGCCGCTCTCCGCAAGGAACAGGCTTCCTTCGGCGTCACCGGCGGTCTCCACGCCATGGGCCTGTTCGACCGTCAGGGACGGCTGGCGCTGGTTCGCGAAGACGTCGGGCGCCACAACGCGATGGACAAGGTCGTCGGGCGGCTGTTCCTCGACGGGCGGCTCCCCGCCTCCGGCTACGGATTCATCGTCAGCGGACGCACCAGCTTCGAGCTTGCGCAAAAAGTCATGATGTCGGGCGCGTCCGTGCTCGTCGCCATCGGCGCGCCCTCGAGCCTCGCGATCGAAGTGGCCGAGGAGTTCGGCATCACGCTGGTTGGTTTTATGCGCGAAGGTCGCTGCAACGTATACGCCAACGAACACCGGATCGGCCAGACGACCGCCACGTGAGCTAGAGACGGTGGGCGTTCGCCTCGTCGCGGTGCTTTTTGAGGTACTTCATGAACGGCGTCCCCCCGGTGCCGACGTCGGTCGCATTGCCCGCGGCGCCGCGTGCCTGCTTGTGGATGTAGCTGGCGGCGTATTCCAGATGCCGGGTGCGGAAACGCGTTAAGCGGTCGAGGCACTCGTTGTAAGCGTCCGTCAGCCGCCGCTCGGCGATGCCCCTGACAGTGTCGCGCAGCTCACTTGCCGCACGCACGTCGTCGATGAAGCGGCGATGCCCCGGCGGCCGATAGACGTGCAGCTCGTCGAGATAGCCGCGCAGCGGGTCGTGACTATGGCCGACGGCCAGCAGCGCATCCATGACCGGCACGATCGACGACTGCGAGCCGGTCTGGCCACGAAACGTCTGCGGCTTGCCCTCGGTCGCCTCGACGCCTTCGTACACGATGCCGTTTGGCAGAGCGGGATTGTCCTTGAAGCCGTGGATCCACGGACGGACGCGGTTGAAGTAGACGTAGGGATCACAGTACTCGGGCATACGGTCGAACGCCGCGATCATTGCATCCCAGACCGCCACCATGCTCTCCAGCTCCGTAGTGAGTACGTCGGCGTCACGGGCGGCCGCCGCGTCGACGGCCGTCGGAATCCTCGCCAGCATCCGGCCGGCCGCGGCCTCGATAGCGACGTGGATCAACACGAACCACGCCTCGTCGGCGCCGCCGAGGAAGGGCTGTACCATGCGCGCGTTGGACAGGTCCGCCGGGCCGTCGGGATCGATGCGTGACCAGTTGTCCAGCACGTACTGCGAGTAGGTCAGAATGGGCGGCTGGCCGAGCCGCCCGGCAAGCGCCCAGAGCGGCCGCGCGATCGACCGCGGCAGGCGCGAAGGCGCCGGCTCCTCGCACCAGACGTAGACCTGTTCGAGAAAGCTGTAGTGAACGAGGCTCGTACGCAGCACAGCGTCGTCGGTGATAGAAGCCAACTCATCGAGATCGAGCTCGTCGAGCGCTTCGATGTCGCGGCGCGCGCGTCCGGTCACGATTCGCTCCGGCAGCGACGCAGCCAGCGCCGCGGCCGGCTTCAGGCACGACGGCAGCGTGACCGCAGCAGGGTCGTAGGTACACAGAAACCCGAGTTCCGGGGAGACTCCATAGCTATCGAGCGAGGCAAGCGGCATGGCCCATGCTCCTGGCAAAACGGCAGATCCCGCTATATTAGTTGCGCCAAGCCGCAATTGTTCCGCGAAGACAGTGGCGAATCGTTCCTGATACACAATATAATTGTGTAATGGACCGTATTGACCGACGAATATTGCAGGCGCTGGAGGCGGACGGCCGTATCAGCAACACTCAGCTCGCCGAGCGGGTCGGGCTTTCCGCTTCGGCCTGCCTGCGGCGCGTGCAGGCGCTCGAAAAGTCAGGCGTCATCCTGGGTTACCGGGCCGTGCTGGATCGCCGGGCACTCGGCGGCGCGATTACCGTATTCGTGGCCGTCGGCCTGTCAGACCACAGCCGCAAGTCTGCCGCGGCTTTCGAGAAAGCCATCGCGACCGCACCCCAGGTTCGGGAGTGCCACAACGTCACGGGTGCCTTCGAATACCTGCTGCGGATCGAAGCCGGTGACCTCGCTGCCTACAAAGACTTCCATGCGAACGTGCTGGGCACCCTGCCCGGCGTCAACAGCATAACCTCGCATATCTGCCTTGCCTCGCCCAGGGACGAGCGGGCATAGCCAGCTACGCCGACAGACCAACCGGTCCTGCCGGAGACGAAGCCGCCGCTAGCGCTTCCCGCGCGGATCGAGCCCAATCGAGCGAGCGATGATTTCCCGCATGATTTCCGATGTGCCCGCGTAGATCCGCGAGATCCGGGCGTCGGCGTACATGCGGCTGATCGGATACTCGTCCATATAACCGGCGCCGCCGTGTAGCTGAAGGCACTCGTCGGTAACGCGACCCTGCAGCTCGCTCGTATACAGCTTAGCCTTTGCCGCATCCTCTGCAGACAGCTTGCCTTCGTTGTGCGCCATCACACAATGGTCCACGTAGGCCTGCGCGACGTCCAGATCCGTGCGCAGATCCGCCATCTTGAAGCGGGTATTCTGGAAGTCGCCGACGGTCTGCCCGAAGGCCTTCCGCTCCTGGACGAAATCCATCGTCACGGCGAACGCGGCTTCGGCGTTCGCGAGAAACTCGACGGCGACGATCAGGCGTTCTTCCGCAAGGAAGTGCATCGTATGGTAGAAGCCGCGATGCAGTTCGCCGAGGAGGTTCTCTTTAGGCAGCTTCACGTTGTTGAAAAACAGTTCGGCCGTATCCTGGCTTTTCAGTCCGAGTTTCTTGAGATTACGGCCGCGCTCGAAACCGTCCATGCCGCGCTCCACGACGAACAGGCTCAGGCCGTGCCGTTTGTCCGGATCCGTACGCGCGACGACGACGACGAGGTCGGCATTGATGCCGTTGGAGATATAGGTCTTCGAGCCGTTGAGCAGGAAGTGATCGCCTTTGTCTTCCGCGCGGGTCTTCAGAGCGGCGACGTCGCTCCCGGCACCCGGCTCGGTGATGGCCACGGCGAGAATCTTCTCGCCAGACACGCAATCCGGCAGCCAGCGCGCCTTCTGTTCGTCCGTCCCGAGCTCGCCGATGTACGGCCCCACGAGCCGGCTGTGCAGCCAGCCGAAGAAGCCGACGTCACCGTAACGACAGTTCTCCTCGATGAAGATCTGTTCGTAGCGGAAGTCCTGCATGCCGGCGCCGCCGTACTCTTCGTCGGCCCACATCAGCAGCAGGCCCTGCTCGCCGGCCTTGCGGAACGCTTCCCGGTCCACGATGCCCTGCTCGCGCCAGCGCTCGCTGTGCGGCGCGATCTCGTTCTTGAGGAAGCTCCGCACGCTGTCGCGGAACATCTCGTGCTCCTCCTCGAAGATGCGTCTCGCCATGGCGTCTTCCGTGCTCCCTAGCTGCCCTTGAACTCAGGCGCCCGCTTCTCGAAAAACGCGGCCACGCCCTCGCGCGCGTCGTCCGATGCCAGCAGATCGGCCTGCAGCGCAGCCTCGAGATCGTAGCTTTCACTCCAGTCGTGATCCATTGCAAAGCGCATCGCCTTCTTCGTCGCCGCCAGCGACAGCGGCGCCCGTCCCGCGAGATCCTGTGCCCAGGCAATGACTTCGTCGCGCAGGGAGTCGGCGGCTGCGGTCCGGTTTGCAAGCCCGAGTTCGACGCAACGGGCCGCCGGAATTCGCTCGGACTCGACGCTGAGCTGGTAGGCACGGCGATAGCCGAGGTGGCGCACGAGCATCCAGTTGGCGCCGCCGTCCGGCACCAGGGAGATCGTCGTAAACGGCGACAGCAGGAACGCGTCCTCGGCCATGACCAGGAGATCGGCCTGCAGCGCGTAGGACATGCCGATACCCGCCGCGAAACCGTGTACGGCGGCGATCACGGGCTTCGGCATGTTTGCGATCGCTTCGAGTGACGGCCGGTACTCGTCCTGAAGCTGTGCCTCGACGCCGCCTTCGTCGTCGAAACCGGCCTTGAGGTCGGCGCCCGCGCTGAAGCAGCGTCCTTCGGCGGCCAGCACCACCGCACGTACCGTATCGTCTGCCGCGGCTTTCTCGAGCGCCGCAAGCAGCGCAGCGCGCATTTCCGTGTTGAAGCCGTTGAGCGCGTCCGGCCGATTCAGCGCAACGACGGCAACGGACTCCCGCTGCTCGTACTGAACAGTGTCTGACATGACGATTTCCTCGAAATCTGCGGTTACATGTTGCGGCGGTATTCACCGCCGACGGCGTAGAGGGCGGCGGAGACCTCGCCGAGCGAGGCCGATTTGACGGTCTCCATCAGCTCGGCGAACAGATTGCCGCGCTGGCGCGCGACGTCCTGAAGGCGGCTGAGCGCAGCGGCGCTTTGCTCTGCGTGCAGGTCGTTGAACGCGCGGACGTTTCGGATCTGATCATGCTTCTCGCCGTCGGTGGAGCGAATCAGCTCGAGCTCGTGGACTTCGTCTTCCTGACCCTCTTTCGGCAGGAAGGTGTTCACGCCGATCAGGGGCAGCGAGCCGTCGTGCTTCTTCGTCTCGTAGTACAGGCTCTCTTCCTGGATTTTGCCGCGCTGATACATCGTATCCATCGCGCCCAGCACGCCGCCGCGATCCGAAATGCGCTCGAACTCCTGATACACCGCCTCTTCGACGAGGTCCGTCAGCTCGTCGATGACGAACGAGCCCTGCCAGGGATTCTCGCAGAAGTTGAGTCCGAGCTCGCGCGCGATGATGAGCTGGATCGCCACGGCGCGCCGCACCGACTGCTCGGTCGGCGTCGTAATCGCCTCGTCGAACGCGTTCGTGTGCAGGCTGTTGCAGTTGTCGAACAGCGCGTAAAGCGCCTGCAGCGTCGTCCGGATGTCGTTGAAGCTGATCTCCTGGGCGTGCAGGCTGCGTCCCGAGGTCTGGACGTGGTACTTCATCATCTGCGAACGGCTGCCCGCTCCGTAACGTTCGCGCATCGCGCGCGCCCAGATCCGCCGCGCCACGCGGCCGATCACGGTGTACTCGGGGTCCATGCCGTTGGAGAAGAAAAAGCTTAAGTTCGGCGCGAAGTCGTCGATGCTCATGCCCCGGGCCAGGTAGTACTCGACGATCGTGAAACCGTTCGCCAGCGTGAACGCAAGCTGGCTGATCGGGTTCGCCCCGGCTTCGGCGATGTGGTAACCGGAGATCGACACGCTGTAGTAGTTGCGCACCTTGTGGTCGATGAAGTACTGCTGGACGTCGCCCATCATCTTCATCGCGAACTCGGTGGAGAAGATGCAGGTATTCTGCGCCTGATCTTCCTTGAGTATGTCCGCCTGCACGGTGCCGCGAACGGCCGCAAGCGTTTCGGCCTTGATCCGCGCGTAGGTCCCGGCGTCGACCACCTCGTCACCGGAGATGCCGAGCAGGCCCAGGCCGAGACCATCGTTGCCCTCGGGCAGGTCGCCGCTGTAGCGCGGCCGCTCGCGGCCCGCGAAGTACGCGTCGATCTTCTTCTCGGCAACGGCCCAGCCGCCCGTCTCGCGCAAGTGCTTCTCGACCTGCTGATCGATGGCCGTGTTCATGAAGAACGCGAGGATCATCGGCGCGGGACCGTTGATCGTCATCGACACCGACGTCGTCGGCGCACAGAGATCGAAGCCCGAATACAGCTTCTTCATGTCGTCGACGGTGGCGATCGACACGCCGGAGTTGCCGACCTTGCCGAAGATGTCCGGCCGCTCGTGCGGATCCTCGCCGTACAGCGTCACCGAATCGAAAGCCGTGGACAGGCGCGCGGCGGGCTGGCCGAGCGAGAGGTAGTGGAAGCGCCGGTTCGTACGTTCCGGCGTGCCCTCGCCGGCGAACATGCGCGTCGGATCCTCGCCGGCCCGGCGATAGGGATAGACCCCACCGGTGTAGGGATAGGCGCCCGGCAGGTTCTCCTTTCTGAGGAAACGCAGGAGCTCGCCCCAGTCCCGGTAGTCGGGCGCGGCAATCTTCGGAATTCGCTGTTTACTCAGGGACTCACGATAGTTACTTCCAGTAATTTCTCGTCCGCGTACCGTGTAGGAATAGGTATCGGAGCGCACCCCGGCCTTCCGCTCGGGCCAGGCTTTCAGGAGCGCGAGCGACTCGGGACTAAGTGCGCCGAGCGCCTCCTGATAGCGCTGCCTGAGCACCAGCAACGTACGGTCGCCCTCGCCGGTCAGCGCCGCGTCGGGATAAGGCTCGAGCTCGGCGGGAAGCAGCGGATCGTCGAGCAGCCGCAGCGACTCGTAAACATGCTGCGCCGTGGAGGCCGCGTCGGTTTCGGCATCGATCCCGGCTTCGATCGACCGCCCCCGCTCCGCAATCTCGGCGAGATAGCGGATACGGCTGCCCGGGATCATGGCCGTCGCGCGCGGCTCCCGGACACTGGTGTCCAGCGTCGGCG
Organism: Woeseiaceae bacterium; assembly: GCA_028277185.1. Classification (GTDB taxonomy): domain Bacteria; phylum Pseudomonadota; class Gammaproteobacteria; order Steroidobacterales; family Woeseiaceae; genus UBA1847. The sequence continues at coordinate 22,837 of JANQGQ010000029.1, read as the reverse complement.
TCCAGCCGGCCGCATCGAGACCGGTTTTTTCGACGACCCGGCGGCACAGCTCCGTGAACATCCAGGTGACCCCGGGATCGTTGAACTGGCTCGCGATCGTCGGGTAGACCGGAACCTCTTCGTCGGGCATCGTGAATTCGAGGCGATTGCGCTTCCACTGCTTGCGGACGTCGCGCAGGGCGTCCTCGGCCCCGCGCTTGTCGAACTTGTTGAGCACGACCAGGTCCGCGTAGTCGAGCATGTCAATCTTCTCGAGCTGACTCGCGGCACCGTAGTCGCTGGTCATCACGTAGACCGAGTAGTCGACGAGATCGACGATCTCGCTGTCGCTCTGGCCGATACCCGCCGTCTCGACGATGATCAGATCGAAACCCAGCGACTTCAAGAACAGGATGTGGTCGCCGAGCATTTCACTCGTCGCGAGATGCTGGCGCCGCGTCGCGATCGAGCGCATGTAGATGCGGTCGGAACGCAGCGAATTCATACGAATGCGGTCGCCGAGCAGCGCGCCGCCGGTCCGGCGCCGGGTCGGGTCGACGGCGAGCACCGCCACGCGCTTGTCGGGGAAACTCGCCAGGAAACGGTTGAGGATCTCATCGGTGACGGAACTCTTGCCGGCACCGCCGGTGCCGGTGATGCCGACGACCGGGGCATTACCCGCCTTGACCTGCCATTCACGGCGCTGCTGGGCAAGCGCCGTCTCGTCGAAGATGCCTTCCTCGATGCCCGAGATCATGCTCGCGATCGCGACGGGCGATTCCCGATCCACGGTCGCTGGGACTTCCGTGTGCCGCCGACCGGCAAGGGTCCGCTCGACGAGATCGCGAATCATCGCCTCGAGCCCCATCTCCATGCCGTCGTGCGGGTGATAGATGCGCTCGACCCCGTAGTCCATCAGCGCCCGGATCTCGTCGGGCGTGATCGTACCGCCACCTCCGCCGAAGACCTTGATGTGACTTGCACCGGCCTCAGCCAGCCGGTCGACCATGTAGCGGAAGTATTCGTTGTGACCGCCCTGATAAGAGCTGATCGCGATCCCGTCAGCGTCTTCCTGAATGGCCGCACGGACGATTTCGTCCACGCTGCGATTATGACCGAGGTGAACGACCTCGATGCCCTGCGCCTGAATCAGCCGGCGCATGATGTTGATCGCGGCATCGTGACCGTCGAACAGAGACGCGGCCGTTACGAAGCGCAGCGGAATGTCGCGAGATCGGCCGGACACGCCGGGCAGATCGCTGGCAGCGGTACTCATAGCGCAAACCCTTATTAGCAAAACACATTATAATAACACTATAAATCCTTGATTTTATAAAGGAAAATAGCGTCACTCGGTGCTTGCAAAAATTTTAATCCGGATTAAAATAATCGACAGCGTGAGAAAACTCAAGCTGCCGCAATGGAGACCGCATGGCCCGCACCGCCGAAGAAAGCCGCTTCTCGCTGCAGAAGGACCGGATGCTCCGCGCTGCTGCCCGGTGCTTCAATCAGAAGGGCTTCAGCGGCACGTCGCTCAAGGACGTTGCCGGGCAGCTCGGTCTCACCGACGCGGCGCTCTACTACTACGTGCGCAACAAGGAGGAGCTCGTTTACCTGTGCTACCTCAAGGCGGCGGAACTGGGCCGGGCGGCGCTCGAAACGGCGACAGCGGAAGGCGGCACCGCCCTCGAGCGCATCAGACGCTACCTGCACCTCCACGCGGAATTCATGCTCGGCGAACCCGGTCCGGTCGCGATCATGAGCGAGATTCCATCCCTCAAGACCGAGCATCGCGAGGAAATTCTGCGCCTGTCGCGCGAACACTCCGCACGGTTCGAGGCACTCCTGCGCGAAGGCATCGACGAAGGCAGTATCGCGCCCTGCGATGTCCGCATGACCGGTAACGCGATCATGGGTGCGCTCAACTGGATTCCGAAGTGGCATCACGGCGACCCGGATGTCGCCAGGCAGGTCCTTGCAAGCTTCCCGGACATTCTGAGCCGCGGCCTCGTTCCGGCCGGCAGCCGGTAAACGCAGCTTCGAAGTCGTCCGCCCCCGCTCAGTCGGTCTCGTTCAGTCGGTCTCGTTCAGTCAGTCTCGTTCAGTCAGTCTCGTTAAGTCGGTCTCGTTCAGATAGGCTTCGACCTGCCGGCGGAGGGCCGCGTCGTCCAGCGCGTCCGGCGCCGTCCCCTGCAGTTCGGTCGAGCCGAGATGCTGCACGAGATACTGCAGACTGGCCTCGTAACGATGACGAAGCTGACGGCGGGTCGATGACTCGCGCCTCAGAGTAGTCGTCCCGGCGCCCGAATCGACGACGAACAGCGGCAGGCTCTGCTCGGTCACCGGCCCCTCCTCCGATGTCCTGAGCTTCGCGGCCGACTCGAGCACGCTGCGTAACGCAACCGCCACGTCGGAGTACTCACGCCTGAGTTCGCCGTAGTACACGAGCGCCCGGGCACGGTCCTCATCGCCCAGGCTAGTTAAGAGTTCGTCGCGAACCGCGACGTACTCCGGCTTGCCGCGCTCGGCGGCCAGCCGATACCACGCAGCAGCACGCGCCTGATCCGCCGGCACGCCGGTGCCCGTCAGGTACATGTAGCCGGCCATGTACTGGGCATACTTGTCGCCGACCCGCGCCAGCTCGGACTTGTAGATGAAATGCGCCCGACGATAGTCACCTCGCGCGTACAGAGACTCGACCTTCTCCTGAATGTGGAGCGTTCCCGCATCGAGGACCCGACCCATCGGCTCGGAGCCGGCAAGCGCCAGGGCGCCTGCAAGCGTCGCGATGACCAGCAGGCTAGCTGCTATTTGTCGCTTCAAAGTGTCGTTCCCGGAGCGGATTTGAAGCTTTAGAGCCGTTTGCTGGTGCCGAAGTTCCGTTGCAGATCATCGTCTTAGCCCTTGCCGCGCGAACGATACGACCGCGTCGCGAACTCCGGTTCCCGCTTCTCGAGCCTGGCCCGGACGGCCTCCGCCTGGTTGGGCCGGCCGAGGATGCCAAGCTGAATCTCCGCCTCGAGCGCGAGGGCGTCGGCCTCGCCTGCTCTGAAGCCCGAATTCAGGAGTTCCTTGATGCCCGCGGTCGCGTCGGGCGACCTGCCGGCGATATCGCGCGCCAGCCTTCGCGCCGCTTCGAGCGGCTCGTCCTCGAGCCGCGTCGCGAGACCCAGCGACGCCGCCTCGGCACCGTCAACCACACGGCCCGTAAGCGCCAGCTCCTTGAGCCGGTCCGCCCGTACGAGGCCCCTCGCGGTAACGGTGATTCCCATGTCCGGAACGATACCCCACTCGACTTCCATGACGGCCATTCGGGTCGACGGTGCCGCAATCCGCAGATCCGCGCCCAGCGCGATTTGCAGACCGGCACCGTAGCAGATCCCCTGGACTGCCGCGATCACCGGCACCGGGACGTCACGCCATGCGAGCGCCGGAGACTGAAACAGATTGGCATGACTGCCCGGCTGCGGGCGCATTGCCGCCGCGCTGAAAGGCGGTTCGGGCGCCATGAACACCCCCAGATCGATCCCCGCACAGAAGTTCTCGCCGGCTCCGGCAAGCACGACCGCGCGAACGGAGTCGTCTCCGGCGACCTGTCTGGCGGCGTCGACCAGCGCCTCGATCATCGCCATGTCGACGGCGTTAAATTTGTCGGCGCGCTCCATCGTCACCTCGGCGACGTGGGCGTCGACGCGAACGCTGACTCGCTCGTTCATACAGACTCCTTATCCGGTTTGCGGGATTCTGAACTCAGGTCCTGAGCAGGCAACGGCCATGCTTGATGACGGTTACGCGCCGCTCGGGGACGCGGCATTGAAAGGCGATGACGTTGCCGTCCTGCCAGATGTCCGTCGCGATCGTATCGCCGGGCAGGACCGGCGCGGAAAACCGCGCATCGAACTCGCCGATCAGCGTGTGATCGTAGTCGAGCACGGTCTTCAGAATCGCATGGCAGGCGACGCCGTACGTGCACAGCCCGTGGAGGATCGGCCGCGGAAATCCGGCACGAACGGCCAGCTCGGGGTCCGCGTGAAGCGGATTGCGATCGCCCGTGAGACGGTACATGAGCGCCTGATTCGGGGTCGTCGGCAGGCTGCACTCGAGATCGGGCTCCCGGCTCGGAATGCGGTGGGGGGTGGGCGCATCGCCGCGCCCGCCGCCGAAGCCGCCATCGCCCCGCGCGAGAATCGTCGCACCGCTCGAGAACAGCACCGTATCGTCGCTGGCCAGGCGCCCTTCCGCTTCGAGGTAGAGCATCGCCCCCGTGGACTTGCCGAGATCGTGGATGGCGGCAACTCGTTTGTCGATCCTGAGCGCGGCCGCCGGCGGCAGCGGACGGTAGACGGAGAGACGCTGCTCACAGTGCAGTACCCGCTCGAAGTCCCAGCCGAGATCCGGTGGGAACATATCGGGGACGAGGACCGCAGCCTGGGTGGGCAGCGTGCGCAGCCAGCCGTCCTTTTCGAAGGTGTAGGCAAGCTCACGGGTATCCAGCGGATTGCGCGACAGGCCGACGCTCAGTGCATAGAGCATCGAGTCGAACTCGGTGTAGCTGGTGGCCAGATTCTCTTCGCGCCGGGCGAGAATCTCAACGGGGTCGAAAGGCATACGTTATGGTACCGCTGTCGGGACTAGAGCTTCGTCAGTTCGTCGATGAAGCGTGAGAAGAGCTCGTACTGTGAAGTAATTCCGAGCTTCGCGAACACGTTGCGCTTGTGCACCATCACGGTCCCGGGAGCAATCGCCAGCTCCCGCGCGACCGACTTCGAGGAGTGGCCCCTCAAGAGCAGCTGCGTGATCTGCCGCTCGCGCTCCGTCAGCACGTCGGCGCCGAAGTTGTCGAAGCAATGCGTGAAGCGGAGATGCGTCTCCCGTGCAGCGTCCTGGCCGTCGCGACGCCGCGAATGGTGCGTCCAGACATTGCGTATGGCTGCGTGCACGGTATCGGTAAGATCGCGAAGCCGCTGCACCTCGACCTGCGAGAAGCGCCGCGTCCGGCGGCCGACGACGAGCACGACCGTCGTCCCGCCGCTCACGTCCACGAGGTAGTCGACCTCATCTCTGAGATGGGTCTGCTCGCAGTACTGCCGGTAATACTCGCTGGCGCGAAAGCGGTCGGGCGTCGCATCGCGGTAGCGGCAAAAGCCGGGCTTGATCGGCTGCCGGCTCAGCTCGAACAGCGGATCGAGCAGGTACGGACCCGCCAGGTAGCGATCCAGATAGTGCGCGGCCCCGGCGGGCTCGAGCGTATGGTGGAGGACTTCCGGCGTTCTCTCCCGATGGAACGCGATCAGGCAGGTGCCCTCGTGGCTCACCGCCAGGCCGACCAGATCCGCGAGGGCGCCGGCCGATTCGTCGGCCCCCGGATTGCTCACGAGCGTGGCGATGGCGGGGAACCAGTCTGGCTCCATCGTCAGACGGCCTTGCGAACGGCCCGTCGGCCATGTACACATTGCACGCCTTCGTTGCTAGCATACCGCGATTCCTGGACCCGGACGGACCGCATGAAACTCGTTACCGCAATCGTCAAGCCATTTCGCCTGGATGATGTTCGCAATGCTCTCGCCGAAGTCGGCATACAGGGTATGACGGTCAGCGAGGTCAAGGGTTTTGGCCGTCAGCGCGGCCACACGGAATTGTATCGTGGCGCCGAGTACGTCGTCGATTTTCTCCCGAAAGCCAAGATCGAGGTGGCGGTGCCGGACGATCTGGTCGATCAGGTGACCGAGGCCATCGTCGCAAGCGCGAAAACCGGCAAGGTAGGCGACGGCAAGATTTTCGTCACGCCCCTAGAGCACGTCATCCGGATCCGCACCGGCGAGACCGACGAAGGCGCGCTGTAGCAAGCAGTCCCGCCGTCTACAGGCGGGTCCAGACGAAGCCTTCGCCGCGGCGGAAATAGACGGCCAGCGCTCTTGCGTACACGTCGGACTCCCGGATGAGACCGAAAAAGCGGCCGTCGCGGCTATTGCCGCGATGATCGCCAACCACGAGCAGCGTGCCTGGCGGCAGCGCGGCCGCGAAGTTCGGACCGCCGCCGTTGTCGAGACGCAGATGCACCAGCGTCTCGCCAATTCTCTCGTAGTCCCGCTCCACGCTAAGGGAACGGCCGTTGACCGTGAGTCGGCCGCCCTCGACGACCACGCGATCGCCACCGCTCGCGACAACCCGCTTGATGAGCCGCGTACCGTCGACGGGCGAGTCGAAGATGACGACCTCCCCGGCCCCTACGGTATCGCCGTCCAGCACTTCGAAGCGGGTAAATGGCAACCGCCAGCCGTAGGCGCGTTTGTCCACGACCACCCGGTCACCGGGATACAGCGTATGCTCCATCGAACCGGACGGCACGACGTAGTGATCTGCCAGCGTCGAGCGAGCGGCGAGGATAGCCGCGATCAGGAGGATCAGGGACAGAGCCTCGCGAAGCCAGCTCCGTGACCTGCCGGTCATGTTCTGCTGCATTGAGATACCTCGAACTATGCGTCGCGTCCCGGTTTGCAATCTGACCTGAGAGCGACGCAAAAGTGCAGCGGAAGTGCCCGGCTCACTCGCCGCCGGTCATACAAAACGCGTTCAGCTTGTTGCCGTCGAGATCCCGGAAATAGCCGGCGTAGAAACCGCCGCCCCGCGGACCGGGAGCGCCTTCGTCCTTACCGCCCAGTTCCAGCGCCTTGGCATGGAGGGCCTGCACCTGATCGGGCGACCCGGCAAAGATTGCCACCATGGTGCCGTTGCCGACCGAAGCGGCGTTGCCGTCGAAAGGTTTGGTGGCCGCGATTCCGGGCTGATCCGGCTTGACCGACCAGGCAATGAACTGCCCCTCCTCCATGAAACGTTTCGCACCCAGAAGCCCAAGCAGTTCGTCGTAGAACCCGGCTGCCCGTTCCAGATCGTTCGTTCCCAGCGTGACGTACCCAATCATCGTTCGGTCCTCTCCATTTACCGTTCAGCGTTTTTCAGCGCCGGCAGCGCCGGAGCAAGTCCGGCACGCCAGCGATCGGTTTTTTCGGCGAGTGTCAGACTAGCATACGCCGGACTCGTAGACGGCAGCCGAACGAAGTCCACGGCACGCAACGGCCCGGTAACAAAACGGCGAAACATCGACTCCGCGGCGCGGCCGTTAAACGCAACGAGTCCGATCGACGTTTCCCGTTCGAGAAACGGACCGAGCGGGTTCGCAACGGCCGAGCCGAGATCAATATCCGCATCCATGCTGCCCGGGCGTTCGGCACTCGCCAGAACGTCCCAGACGGCAACGCCGGCGGCGGCGACCGCGGCGCTGCGTTCGTCGTACGGCCCTTGTACGCCGAGCAAGGCACGCATGATCTTCCAGAACGCGTTTTGCGGATGCCCGTAGTACTGGCGCTTGTCCAGCGATTTGCGGCTCGGCAGGCTGCCGAGAATCAGGACGCGCGGTTCGGCGCCGAGGATAGGCGGGAAGCTTTCCGCTGACGAATCGGCGTTTCTCTTGCTTGCGGGCATTTTCTCGGCTGGCTGGGGACCCTCGAATCGGCGACAACTATGCCATGGAACGCTTCTTCAGCATCGCTCTCGTCACCGCCGCTCTCGTAGCGGTCACCGCAACGCTCTCCGACAACGCGCTGGCGGACAAAAACCGCGATGCGCACTGCCGCGAGCTGGCCGGGAAAATCCGCAAGATCGAGGCACGAATGCGCCAGCCGTACACGGCCGCACAGGGCACGCGTCTGAGTGCGCGTCTTCGCGAGCTGAAGCGGGAGCGCTACCGGCGCTGCCGTTGGTAGACGTTTGTAATCGCGTCGGTAGCCGCGGTCAGTAGCCGCGCTAGTAGCCGCGCTAGTAGCCGCGAGTCGGCTCAACGACGTTGTACAGCGCGTCACCGCGCGCGAAGCGTTCGAGGTTTTCCCGAATGAGCAGGCGATGCCGCTCGGTCCCGCCGCCGTAACCGGACATATGCGGTGTTATCAGCACGTTGTCGAACTGCCAGAGAGGATGGTCCCCGGGCAGCGGCTCGGGGTCGGTCACGTCGAGCCCGGCGCCGCCGATCTGGCCGCTTTCGAGCGCCGCGACCAGCGCGCTGCTGACCGTTGTCTTGCCGCGCCCGACCGAAACGTACAGAGCACCGGGTTTTACGGCCGCGAAGAAGGCCTCGTCGAGCAATCCCTCCGTCGCGGGCGTCAGCGGCAGCGCATTCACGATGACGTCCGCCGTCGCGGCAAGCTCGTGCAACTCATCGGACAATCCCACGTAGTCCACATAGTCGGGACCTTCCCGCGAACTGTTGCGGGTAGCGACGACGCGCATGCCCAGCGCGTGCGCACGCTTCGCCACCTCGCGCCCGATACCGCCCAGACCGACAACCAGCAGCGTTCGATCGACGACCGGCATCACGTTCGCCGATCCGGCCACGCTGCGGTCCCAGGTCCCCGAAGGCATGAGCTTCGCAAACCGGGTGAGGCCACGGCTCAGACTCAGGACCATCGCCATGGCGTGTTCGCCGATCACCGGCGCCGACATCTTCTGCATGTTGGTCAGCACGATGTCGCCCCCCGCTACCGGCTTCAGCGCAACGCAATTCTCGGCCCCGGCGCTGAACAGCTGGATCCAGCTGGCCCTTTTCGCGGCGGCAACGAGTTCCGCACTGCAGTAACCGACGATCGCGTCGGCGCCGGCGGCCGCGTCGATCGCAGCGGCCAGCGTGGGCGCAGCGATGACTTCGAGTGCGGGGACGGCGGCAGCGAGCTCGCGAACCGTCTCCTCGGTCCCGCGCAGCACCACGCGCGTCGGCGGTTGCCAACGCGGCGCTTCGCGGACCGGCGTCGTGCCGGTAAGAATGCCGGTTTCGGCGACGAGTTCGTCGAAACTGAGCTCAGCGTTCGCCGCGACGGAAATGAGCAGGCAAGACAGCGCCAGGAATCCAGCTCGCACGATGTGCTCCCGGTCCAAAAGGAGCCAGAAGCATAGTGGCGCGCCGGGCCGGACTCAAGCGCCGGTCAGGCCGGGAAGAAGTCGATCGGCTTGGTCGTCGTGATCGGTTCGACGTCCCGGCTTTCGAAGCGGAACAACTTGACGCGCTGCATGAGCTTCTCTTCCAGTTCCGGATCGCCGAGTTCGCTCGACACGATCTCGCAGAAAGTGACCTCGCCGCTCGGCGCGATCGTCAGGCGCAGCACGAGCTTGCCTTCGAGCGACGGATCGCGGCGCAGCGCACGATTGTAGAGCGCGAAAATCGCACCCTTGTTCTTGTCGAAAACGAGCTCGATTTCCTCGCGCGACCGCGAACCCTTGTTGCTTTCGCCGGTACGGCGGGCACCGCCGGCCGCCTGCTGACGGGCGACGTTCGCCACGTCGCTTTCCACGCGCGTCGTTCTGCGCGCCGCGATGCCGGTGCCGCCGGTATTGCGGCTCATGTTCGCCGTATTGATGCCGGCCGACGCGGCGCCTACCGACGACGTAATCATCGACCGCTCGTTGCGCTCGGCCTCGCCTACCGCTCCGGTGAGGGGACGATCGTCGGCCATGGTCTCGACCAGATCCTGGTCGACCAGGCTGGCCAGGTCTTCGGCGAACGGCATCAGGGCCGCCTGCGCCTGCTCGCGCGCGATTTCGGCCTGATCGGGGACCGGCTCCGGCTCGGGCGGCGGCGTCTCTTCGACAACTCGCTCAAGCTCGGGCTCGGGCTCAGGCTCCTCGATCGGGTCGGGTTCTTCGGGCTCGGGCTCCTCGGGTTCCGGCTCGGGCGGCGGTGGCGGCGGCGGCTTGATCTCCTCCTGCAGCATGAGCCGCGCGATGCGCTCGGGAACCTCGATCGCCTCGTTCGGATCCGGTTCCGAACTCGGCAGGAACGGCCACGCGACCGACAACACCAGCGCGGCCAGCATGATCCCGCCGAGCAGGCGCTGGAATTTCCGCTCCTGCCCCCGGTCCGCGCTCCACGGCAACTCATACTCTCTATAGAACGGTAGGTCCAAAGCCGTAACTCCTAGCGAGCTGCCGCCTGCAGGTCGTCGAGCTGCTCGGAGCTCTTCTGCAGGACCGCCAGAGAAATCTGTCCGTACTCCGACGCCGAACAGGTCGCCATGACCTTCTTCAGCAGCCGGTACGGAATGTCCTTGTCGCCCATGATCGTGACTTCGCGGCCGGCAATATCCTGCTGCGCCTCGCGTCTCAGGACCCGGTCGTTCTGCGACTTGAGCGCTTCGCGCAGCTCCGGAATGTCGTTCCCCTGCTGCGCCATGACGTCCGCGACCTTCGCGACCGGCGTTCCCTGAACGATGATGTCCTCGTCGCCGATCAGGATGACGACCGTCTCCTTGGCCTTTTCCTCGGCGATGGATTCGGGCAGCTGAATGTCCTTCGCATTCGGCAGCACCTCGACGTCGGAGGAGTTGACCAGCAGGAAGAAGACGAGGATCGTGAAGATGTCCATGAGCGAGACGAGATTCAGCGTGCCCGAACTCTTGTTCCGCTTATGGTGTTTCTCCATGCGTTTCGCGCGGCCGGATTTGACCATGGTCAGGCACCTCCCTCGTCGTTCACCGGCGCATCGCCAATCGAGATGACCGGGAACAGGTCGTAGCGTTTGATCGCGTCATCTTCGACCGCTTCGCGAACGGCAACCCGATCGTAGACCTGCACGAGCGTGTCGTAGGCGATGTCCGCTTCCAGCAGGATCGACGCATCCGTCTTCTGTGGATAGCGCTCTTTGATCTCGTGGAGCTTGGTGCTCAGAGCATCGTAGTCGTAGCCGTCGGGGAGGTTCTCATAGGTTCCCAGAAGACCCTGATTGCGATCGCCCACCTCGAGCCGGTCTTTGCGCACGGTCACTTCGAGCTGGAAGGTCTGGTCCTGCGGATCCGCGGGCTCGGTCGAGGAGCCAGGCAGATTCAGTTCGAGAATCGCCAATCGCGAGAACACCGCGGTGATCAGCAGGAACGGAACCAGAATCACCATCAGGTTCATGAACGCCGTGATATTGAGTTCGGCCGTTTCGCGGTTTCCGCGGCGGCCGCCCCGGCGGCTACGAATCATGGCTTACGCTCCGGCGCTCTTGAGCTGCCGCTCGGTGACGGCGTTTAAGAACTTGACGCTGGCCATCTCGAGGCTGTCCACGAGCTGATTCGTCTTCGTCTGCAGAAGCGCGTGAATCAGCAACAGGGGAATCGCCACCATCAGACCGAAGGCCGTCGTGTTCATGGCCACCGAGATACTGGCCGAGAGCATGTCGGCTTTCTCGGCCGGGTTCGCGTTGGAGACCGCGGTGAATGCGCGGATCAGGCCGATGATCGTGCCCAACAGGCCGAGCAGGGTCGCGACATTGGCGAGGGTCGCCAGGTAGTGCGTGCGCTTCTCGAGCCGCGGCAGCACCTCCATGAGGCTCTCTTCCATCGCTTTTTCGATGTCGTCGCGGCGCCGGGCCGACTTAACGCGGTACAGGCCATAGGTCAGAATCGAGCCGATGGCGGCCCGGGACTTCGACGTGTGCGATGCGGCTTCCTGGAAGTTGCCAGCCTTCAGGAACGGCACGATTTTCTTCCACAGCGCGCGGTTCGCGGCGCCTGACATCGTCAGATAGGTCCAGCGCTCGACGGCTATCGCCACGCCCAGGGCGAAGACGATCAGGATCGGGTACATGAACGGCCCGCCCTGCTGGAAAAAGTTGATTACGGTACTCACTGGTTTGCTCCTCTGATCACCGATTCGGGTGGTGTCTTCTTCCGGATCTCACTCTTCCGGCTTTGCGTACAGGTCCTGGTAGTAGTCGACCTGACGAACGAATTCATCGCGGTTCAACGGCGCCAATACTTCGTCGAGCAGCGTGTTGACCGGGCGGCCCGTCAGGTCCCCGGGGTCCGCTTTCTGCCACGGCACGATGTACAGCACCTTCGGCAACTCCTGGTTGCCGGTAATCTCGGTACGGCCCAGTTCGATCTCGTCCATGACGCCGCTTGCGGTGCTGCGGCGCGTAACGTCGCTGGCCATCGCAACCGCCGGTTCGGCGGCGTCCGCGGCGGACGTGTCGACGGCCGGTTCTTCCTCGTCCGCCGGCGCCGCCTGGACGGCCGACGTGTCGACGGCGGGTTCGAAGTCGTCGAGGTCGCCCGGATCCTGCGCCGACGCGGCACCGGTCGCCACCAGCGAGACCGCCAGCAGGAGCCCGGAGCCGAAGATGCGCGTAAGTCCGTTGCCCGTAATCCTCATTGCCTCGCCACCTATTCCGCGACGTTCGCCGTACGCTGGTTGGCAGCGACCCGGCGTCTGAGATCCGTAATCCACTTCTCGACCTGCTTGTCCTCGCCGACCAGCGACTGGTAGATCTCGAAATGCTGCAATGCCGCATCCAGCCGCCGCAGATACAGCTCGTTGAGCACGCCGAGGTTGTAGTGTGCCAACGCGTACTCAGGACTCGCTGTGACGGCCTTCAAATATGCGGCCTCCGCTTCGAGGAAATTCCCGTTTTTGCGAAGCAGAAGGCCCTGCTGATTCAGTGCGACCGGGTGATTCGGGTCGATCGCCAGCGCCCGCTCGACGTCGTTCCGCGCCTGGTCGTCGTCGCCGTTCTCGCGGTGGATGATCGCCAGATTCACCCAGGCGCCCGGATAACCCGGGTACTGCAGCAGGAACTCCTTGAACCTGAGTTCGGCGTCGACCAGATCGCCCGCCGCCATGACCGCGACGGCCTGCTCGTAGAGCGTCTGCGCCTCGGGCGGCACTTCCCCCCCGAAGCTGGCGTTCTCCACGCCCGCGGGCACACCGTCCGCTCTCGCGTTCGGTTTGCCGCCGCCGGAAGCGCAGCCGCCAAGGACGAGGGCGACGCCTGCCGCGGCCAGCGCCAGAGCGGCCCGATCGCCGGTCAGCTTCGCCGCTGCATCAATAAAGCGTCGTAACGACATTTTCGCTGCGCTCCACTTTCGCGTACCGCGCGGGCATCAGTCCCGCCAGCCGATCGAAGCTCTGTTGAACCCACTCGTCGTAAACCCCGTCGGCCGCGCGATCGGCGTTCACCTTGTACAGTTCGATGGCCTTCTCCTCGATCGGGAACACCTGCTCCTCGAGCAGCAGTTCGTACTGTTCCAGCGCGGCGGCGTCGAGGTTCGACGGCCGTTCCGACGCCATCAGGTCGGCGGCAAACACTTCGTAGACCTGCGCCAGCCGGAACGTAGCGGCCGTCGTGACTTCGGCAACGCCGTAGTCGGCCGCGCGGGTGTAGGCGTCGATCGTGTCCTGCATCAGGCCACGCTTGACCTTCATGCTGTCGGCCAGGGGCTGCCGCAACTTGAATACCTCGAACTGCTGACGGATGGGGTCGGCAAGCTCCACCGAGGCTCTCGCGGCCAGATAGCGCGTCCGATCGGAACGCTCCGCGCCCGCGGCGGCATCCGCCGCGACGATCTCCTCGAGCCGCGCCATGCGCGTCTGGTAGTCGTTGCCGGCCTCGGCAATTTCCAGCAGCCGGTAACGCGCTTCGATCGACTCGGCAACGGGCCTTGGATACTGCCTCACGATCCGGTCCAGCACGCGCTCTTCGCTGCTGACGCTTGCGCTGGTCTTGTACAGCTCGGCCGCCTTCCATAGCGCCTCGCGGCGCACGTCGTCACCCGTGGCGGGGTCATCCGCAATACGTTCGAATTCGCCCGCCGCCTTCACGGAGTTTCCTGACTCCATGTAGGTAACGGCCAGCTTCTGCGCTATGTCGTCGGCGTACTCGCTATCCGGATAGTCCACGCGGAACCGTTCCAGAACCGTCGATGCCCGGTCCCAGGCGCTGAGGTTGATCAGCGCCGCGGCCGCGTCGTACTCCGCGGTCGCCCGTATGTCGGAGTCCGGTACGGCCTGCCCGAGCCGGGTGAAGTGCGTGACGGCCGTCTCCAGATCGCCCGCGTCGCGCGCCTGCTCACCGAGCTTGTAGATGGACGACGCGATCCGGTCCTTGATGTCCTGATTCGCCGCGAGATCGTCCGGCGGCGTGAACGTCCGCAGCTGGTAGTAAGCCTGCTCGGCGTCCGCGAAGTTGTTCAGATCGAAATGCGAGTGCGCGATCACGGTCCAGGCCGTGCGCATCAGCGGCGGATCGACCGGCGGCAGCTTCCCGACGACTGCCTGACCGACAGCGATGGCGAGGTCGAACTGACTGTCGGCGAAGAGCTCCTCGGCGACCGTCGTCAGAACGGCGCCGGACTCCGGATGTTCGGGGTACGTGTTCGCGAACCTCAGGCCGCTGTCGAGGTACTTCTGGTGCCACGCTTGCCGCGCGGCGTCGTCCTCGAAGGTCTTCTCGTGCTCCGCGTATGCAAGCAGCGCCGCGTAGCCGGCCTCGGCGGAGCGCTCGTGCAGAGGGTACGCATAGGCCGTTCGTTCGTACTCGTCGGTCGCCGCAAGGTAGTCCTCACTTTCGAACAGTATCTCGGCCAGCAGGAAGTTCGTGTTGGCGCTGCCGGGCTCGTCGGGGAAGTAAGCCAGATACTTGCGGTACCACTGCGCGGCTTCCTGGTAGTCGGAACGGTCGCCGCCGGTCTGCGCCTGAGCGTGGTAGTACTCGGCAAGATCGGACAGGTTTGCTTTCAGATGCGCCGCTACCGATGCGTTTTCCGCTACCGGGTTGCGTACCCAAAACTCGCCGTCCATTCCGTAACGTTCGACGAAGCCCTTCTTGCCGTCGAGCACCAGTGACGGAAAACCGCCCTGCTCATAGGCTTCGATGACCTCGACCTGCAGCAGCGGCGCCTTTGGATGAAGCTGATCGTGGCGAACGAAAGCCTCGTAGGTCTCGGCCGCGTCGACGAAACGCTCTTTCGACAGGTACAGATCGCCCAGATTCAGATAGATCACATAGCTATACGACGGGTTGCCGCGGCTCTCGAGGAACTCGTCGATGCTGTCGGCGCCTTCCATGTACGAGAAGTTCAGCGACAGCACCCGGAACGTATCCTCGACCAGCTCCTGCTCCGCCCGGCTCAGGCCAGCCAGGCGGTCCTCGCCATCGTTCAGCTCGACGTCTTCCAGCTTGCGGTCGAGCAGCTCGAAAAACGGCGACAGACTGTCGTCGTGCCAGGCCAGCTTGAAACGGGACCAGCCAAGCTTGTACAGCGACTGCTCGTAGAAGCGCGACTCGTCGCCGTAGTCGACGACCGCCGTGTACGCGATTTCGGCATCGTTGTACGCCTTGCGCAGAAACAGCATTTCGCCGCGGCGGAACTGCACCTCGTCGATCAACGGCGTCTCGGGATAGCGCTGAACGAGCTCGTCGAGCGTTACGAGCGCCTCGTCGGTCAGACCGCTAATCTCATAGCCCCGGGCCAGCTGATACAGCACGGTGTCGTTGCGGCGGTAGTCGGGATACGCCGCCAGCAGCTGACGGTACAGCTCAACGGCGCTGTCGTACGATCCCGCACCGAGCGCCTCGATGTTTTCGCCGAGCTGCTCTGCTTCCAGCGCCTCGAGCTCCAGATCGCCCAAACGCCGCATTGCCTCGGCGCGCAGCGCAGGATCGTTGGAAACGAGATCCAGAAACGCGCGGTAGTTGTCGCGCGCCAGATCGGAACTGTTGACGATTACGTTACCGGGCCGGACCTCTACGGTCTTACCTTCCAGACTCTCGATCGTGTCACGGGTCTTGAGCTTCTTTTTCGCATCCGCGGGCGCGGACGCGCCGAGGAACGCGACGGTCGCGACGATCGCGAATGCGGTTTGGAACCGTCCGGTCATTCGCCGGGCTCCCCTACCGAAGCCGTCGCGGCGATGTCGTAGATCGAAGCAAGCGCGAAGCGCGCCTGGATGGTATAGGTGTCGAGCCGCTGCTTCTGAGCGGAGAGTTCGCCAACCGCAATTCGCTGCAGAAACGCGCGCTGGCTTGCCATCGAGTCGCCGACGCGCATTTTCATCGCCTCTATCCTCGGTGCAAGCGTGTAAACGTCATCCCCGAGTGTCTCGAACGCAATGGGTTCGAGACGGATGGACTCGTCCACCTGACGGCGTGCGCGCTGGGTTTCGAGAAGCGCCTCGCCCGTCTGCCGCAGGCTTCGCCGGATGCGCCAAAGGCGGTCTTTGAACTCCTTCTCGAGTTCCCACTGCAGAACGCCCTTGATGAGCTTGATCTTCTGCCGGACTTCCTCCGCCTCGGGGATATTCGCGCCAAGCGCCGGACTGCTTTCGAGACCGGTCACCTCGCCCCACATATCGAACTGCTCGCGCGTGGCCAGCGCCAGCCAGTCGTTGCTCTCCTCGATGTCATTCAGGATCGAGTCGAACTCGAGCTTCCGGTCGACGAGCGCGTCGATGTCGGCGCGATCGAGTGCCGCCTGCACGCGCGGCAGCCGCTGCTCGAATGCCAGCTGGCGCGTCTCGAGCATGTTGGCGTAGACGTCCACGTTCTGCTGCCAGGTATCGAGATTTCGATACAGGTAATGCAGATCGCGATAATTCTTGAGGCCTTCCTGAAACTCGTGCGTCGCAAGCAGGTGAAACAGATAGCGCGCTTCGGGACCTCCGGGCAGCGCTTCGAGCTGCCAGTACCAGCCGGTGCTGTCCAGAGGATCTTCGGTCAGAAACTCGTCGAAGAAGGCGCCGGACTCGATACTTTCGATCGTATTGTCAATCCGATTCGTTTCTTCATAGAAC
This sequence comes from Woeseiaceae bacterium, assembly GCA_028277185.1. Taxonomy (GTDB): domain Bacteria; phylum Pseudomonadota; class Gammaproteobacteria; order Steroidobacterales; family Woeseiaceae; genus UBA1847. Next base: position 6,262 of record JANQGQ010000029.1, on the reverse strand, counting down.
GCCTCGATCGCGTTGAGGTAGTGATCCGCGGCTTGACTGACGGCGTCGAGCTTCGCCAGCGCGTAGGGAATGGCGAGCATCGACTCCTGCACGGCCGAGTCGAGCAAATCGCGCCCGCGGAGTTCCATCCACGGCACCAGCGCCCGCTCGTAGTTCTCGAGCTCGGCATCCGCCCAGCCTACGCCGAGCAACGCCTTGTTCGAAAACGGACCTTCCAGCCGTACCCGGTTCAGAGGCGATTTCGCCGCAAGCGGCTGACCGTCCTGAAGCAGCGCGTAACCCAAAGCGAGGTTCGCCTTGTCGCGGATCGACGTGAGTTCCTCGTTCCAGGGATCGATGTCACCCAGATCGGCAAGGATTTTGCGCGCTTCCTCGGTCCTCCCGCTGCGCACCATCGCGACGCCGAGGTTGAACTGCGCGTAACGCGACCATTCGGTCTTGCCTTTCCAGTCAGCCAGCAGCGCGATAGCCTGGTCGTAGTCGTTGCCATCGATGAAGAGCTGTGCCTCGAGGAGTTTCGCTTCCCGCTCGAGGTTCTTCGGTAACTTGCCCTCGATGTTGCCGAGCGCCTGCTGCGCCTTCTCGAGGTAGCCCCGCTGCTGCCAGATCTTCGCAAGAAAGAACCACGTGCGGTCGCGAACGTCCTGGTCGACGTTGTCTGCCAGCAGACGCTCGAATATCCCGGACGCCTCCAGATGGTGGCCGTAAGAAAGGTACATGCCTCCGAGCAGCAGCTCGGACTCGTCGACATGGTTCTCTACCTTCGAAGACTCCTGTGCCGCCAGCAAGCGTACGATCGCCGGAAAGTAGTCTTCCTTATAGAAATGAAAGAGGACTTCGCCGTAGTGCGGATCCTTGACCACGACCGGCTCGCGATCGTCCTTCGCCACCGCGGAGACGGCGAGGCAGGACGCCAGCGCAGCGACAATCAGCGCTTGGGAAAACGCTCGCAAGGATTACTCCCACTCCCGAATCACGAATTCGGGCTGCTGTTTCGCCACCCTGTCGGTAATCTCGAGTTCCATGTACTTGGCGCCGATGCCCTTATCGAAGTTCAGCGTCGCCCCGCGGCGATAGTCCCGCGCATTCGGTCCGCTGCCGGTGAATATCGCCACGAGTTCGTGATCGCCGGTCTTCAGGTTCGCCATGTGCAGCCGGTGCACGCCGCCGCGAACGAGCGCACCGGCCTCGCGTTCCGTGTAGAGATAGTTGGCGACTTCCTTGCCGTTGATCTTGAGCTGCACCGAGTCGAGTTCGAAGTACTCGCCGACGTCCATCGAGATGAAGAACGCCACCTGGGAGTTGGCCGGGAACAAGAGCTCCTCTTCGAGAAGGAAGAGATCGCGGTTGAGATCGAGGACCTCCTTCTTCAACGCCTGCACGTCTTCGTCGAGACTGCGAAACTCGTTGCGCGAAGCGGCCTCCTCGAGCTCGAGGTCCCGCGCCTCGGCAAGCAGCGTATCCACATCGAGCGGCTCCGCATCCTCCGCCGAAGCCGGCATGAACAGGAACGCACTCAACAGAAGCGCGCCGAGCAATGCGTTCGCGGCGGCTCCGGGGTGTGCGGCGGGGATCGGCTGTCTGATCACGCTTCGTCTCCTAAGGACATCATTCCCGCAGCAGGGCGCGAACTTCGTTGAGGTACTTTTCCTCATAACCCGGCTTGTACCCTTTGTGCACGTAGCGCACGTTGCCTTCCCGGTCGAGGATCACGGTGACGGGCATCGCATTCACTTCGTACAGCTTGCTGACGTCCTTGGTCGCGTCGAACAGGATCGGGAAGTCGACGCCGAGTTCTTTCATCATGTCGATCGCGCGCTGCGAGTTGTCGTCGATGTTGACGCCAAGCAACTTGAATCCAACGCGTTCGTAGCGGTTGTACAGATCGTCGAGGAGAGGCATTTCCTGCCGGCAGGGTCCGCACCACGTCGCCCAGAAATTCAGCATCACAACCTCGCCGCGATACTCCGAAAGTCTGAGGTTCTCGCCGGTCGAACTCTTCAGTGCAAAGTCCGGCGCTTTCTGGCCGATCATGTCGGATGAAGCGAGGCTTCCCGCCGCAAAGAAGCTTAAGCCTGCGGCTACGAACAGCGTCTTGAGTTTCATGGTCTCGTCCCTTTTGGTGATATCCCTATCGGTGTCCACTCCGTCGTTTTCGCCGGAATCGATCCAATGAACCGAGCGCCCGCGAACGCCTGCCGGGGAGCGTCGGCGCCGGCGGGAGGTCCATGCCAAATGGTGACGGATGCCGCGGTTAGTGGCCGTGATAATCGTCACACAACCCGGAGATACCTCACATAATTCGCACGCCCCGACGGGGTCTCGCGACAGCCGCGCCGTATGGCGCAAAAGGCCGTTCCGACGAGCGAATTCCGGCGCGCGCCGCGAGCCTCAAGGGTCGCGGCAGGCCATCTCTATGATAGGCGTAGCAGGCTGAATTTAAAGCGAAAATCCGTCTGCTTTCAGCGACAGATGGCGCCTTTTTTCGCTCGCGGCAAGCGGGTTTCCGCGGCACCGCGGCCGGGTTCTCATCGGGGTTTCAAGGACTTGCGAATCAGGGCGGCGTCAGGCCGTCGGAATAGAAGATTTCGCCTTCGGCGTCGATCACGATGCTCTCGTAATCCGGCAGGCTGGCGATCAGTCTCAGGCCCCGATCGACGCCCATCACGAAGACCGACGTCGACAACGCATCCGTCATCACGGCGTCGGGGCCGATCACCGTCGCGCTGTGCACACCCTCTGCGGGTTCGCCCGTGCTGGGCGCCAGAATGTGGTGATAGCGCACGCCCTCCTCGTCGAAGTAGCGTTCGTAGTCGCCGGACGTCGAGATCGCCTCGTCCGACAGCGGCACGGAAATCGCGACCTCGCCATCCTCGCGCGGATCCCGGATACCGATCCCCCAGGGCTTGCCACGACGGTCGCCGAGCAGCCGCGAATCGCCGCCGGCGGTGACGATGGCGTGTTCCACACCGCGCTCCTTGAGCATGTCCACCCCGCGCTCGACGACATAACCCTTGGCGATGCCGCCGAGATTGATGCGCACGCCGGCAGCCAGATACCTGACGGTTTCCGCGGCTTCGTCGAGTTCGATCAGCCGATAGCCGATCCGCTGCTTCTCCATCGCGACGGTATCCGCGTCCGGCCGCTGCCGCGTTCGAAAATCGTAGTGCTGCCCGACGCTGTCGTAGGTGATATCGAATGCGCCCCGCGTCAGTACCGAGATATCGTGCGACCGCTGTATCAGCATGAACAACTCCTCACCCGCCGCAACCGGGCGCCGGGCCGCCTCACGATTGATCAGCGAGATCCGGCTGTCCTCGATATAGGTGCTCATGAGCTGATTGATTCGCTCCGCCTCGGCGAACACAGCGTCGACGTACGCCCGGCCGGTTTCGGCGTCGTCATGCCACAGCCAGACACTGACCTCCGTGCCCATCAGAGGCCGATCGTCCCCGATCCATTCGGCCGAAACTGGCATTGAAATCAGCAGGATAAGCCCAATAGCTAGAGTTGAACCCACGCCAGCGCTATGCTTGGCGCCTCTAACCTTCGACAAGGAGCGGGTCAGTGATTTCATTGCTGGTATTCCTCGCGATCATCGCCGCGGTCGTGTTCTGGGCAATTGGTATTTACAACCGATTGATCAACGAGCGCAACCGCGTACGCAACGGTTTTGCACAAATCGACGTGCAGCTCACACGTCGTCACGACCTGATCCCCAACCTCGTCGAATCCGTCAAGGGCTACATGAAACACGAGCGCGAGACGCTCGAAGCCGTTATCAAGGCGCGCAACTCGGCCGTTTCGGCGCTCGAGGCCGCCAAAGCAGATCCGGCGAGTGCCGCCGCCATCCGGGAACTCGGCCAGAGCGAGGGCGTCCTGGGCTCGCTGTTGAGCCGGCTGTTTGCGCTGTCGGAAGCGTATCCCGACCTCAAGGCAAACGAGAACATGTTGAGCCTCCAGGAGGAGCTGACGACGACCGAGAACAAGGTCGCCTTCGCGCGCCAGGCCTTCAACGATGCGGTGATGAACTACAACAACACGGCGGAAAACTTCCCGAACAACGTGATTGCCGGCATGTTCAGGTTCGATCTGGCAAGCTTCCTCGAGATCGAAGCCGAGGAGATGCGCGAGGTTCCGGAAGTCTCCTTCACCTGACACCTTGGACTTCTTCGACGCTCAGGACAACGCGCGGCGGGTCTCCCGGCGGCTGGTCCTCGTCTATCTGCTCGCCACCGTCCTGATCGTTGCCGGCGTATCCCTGATCACGGCGGTTGCTCTGTGGAACCTCGAAGGCACGCGGTATCCGCTGAGCCTCGGCGGCTTCCTCCGCGAGCAGGCCGGCGTGATCGCCGGCGCGGCCGTGCTGACCAGCCTGCTCATCGCCGGGGCGACCTTGTACAAGACTGCCCGGCTGTCGTCGGGGGGCGGCCGCGTCGCCCGCGATCTCGGCGGCACGCTCGTGGCGCCCGACGTCAAAGATCCACTGCGCCGCCGCTTGAGGAACGTCGTCGAAGAGATGGCGATTGCCTCGGGCGTACCCGTTCCCGAGATCTACGTCCTCGAAGCCGAATCCGGAATCAACGCGTTCGCGGCCGGCTACGCACCCGGCGACGCCGCCGTCGCCGTGACGCGCGGCGCGCTCGAACTGCTCGACCGCAACGAGCTGCAGGGCGTTATCGGCCACGAGTTCAGCCATATTCTCAACGGCGACATGCGCCTCAATATCCGTCTCATGGGCATCCTGTTCGGGATCATGGTGCTGGGGCTCATCGGCAGAATGATCCTGCGCGGCAACCGCCACGTGAGCGTCGGCAGCCGGCGCGGCCGCGGCGCGCCGGTCGTGCTGCTGGTCGGTCTCGGGCTGACGATCATCGGCTGGATTGGCGTCATCCTCGCCCGACTGATCAAGGCATCCGTGTCCCGGCAGCGGGAGTTTCTCGCCGATGCCTCGGCGGTGCAGTTCACGCGGCAAACCGAGGGCATCGCCAACGCGCTCAGGAAGATCGGCGGGTACCGCGGCGGCTCCGCGATCACCGCGACGGATCCGGAGGAGGTCGCGCACATGCTGTTCGGTACGGGATCGAAGCTCCGGGGTGCTTTCGCGACGCATCCGCCGCTTGCCGAGCGCATTCGCGCTCTCGATCCGTCGTTCAGCGAAGCGGACTACCCGACCGTCGATCCCCGGGATCGCGGGGATACCCGGGACCTCGCCGGGCTCGCGGCCGACGAAGACCGCGTCACCAGCGCTTTCGCCGAAGGCGGCCGCCGATATCTCGCCGAGGACATCGTGGATACGGTCGGCCAGCCCGAACAGGAACACGTGCTTTACGCGGCGGGCATCCGCCGATCGATTCCGCACGATCTGTACGACGCGGCACACTCGCCCGATCTGGCCTACCTGCTGACGATCGCTCTGCTTCTCGACCGTCGCGGCGACCACTACGATCGTCAAGTCTCTCTGTGCCGGGATCGGCTGGGCGAAGACCGGAGCCGGATCATCGAGCGGCTCTACGGCGAGTTGATCAGAGTCGGGCCGGAGTTCCGGCTGCCGCTGCTCGAGATCGCGTTCCCCGCGCTAAAGAACCGGCCGCTGCAGCAGCTCTCGTTCTTGCTGGATCTCTGCCGTCGGCTCGTGGAAACCGATGGCAAGGTCGATCTCTACGAGTTCTGTTTCCTGAGGATCGTCACCGTCAATCTCGCGGAAGCAACGCAGCCATCGGCATCGTTGGCAAGACGGCGGCTTCCCCGCAACAAAGTCCGGCAAGCGGCGATCGAACTTCTCGCCGCAGTCGCAGACTACGGTGCCGAGACCGCCGAAGACGGCGCTGCCGCCTTCGCGGCCGGCCTGGCGACGCTGCCGGCCTGGGCGGCCGAATTCCGCTTCGAGCCCGCCGCAGCCGGCTCCGCGGATCGCCTGAACCGGATTCTCGACGCGCTGCTGACGCTCGACGGCGCCGGGCGGCGAATGCTGTTGCGGGCCGTGAGCGCCGTGGCAATGCACGACCGGGCGCTCAACGTGGCCGAAGCCGAGCTGATTCGCGCCGTCTGCGCCACGCTCGGCTTGCCGCTGCCGCCGATGCTGGTCCACGACGCCTGACGGCCGCCGACCGGTAAAACGCGTATCATAGGGACTCTTTCACCATAATCCACCCAAGGATACCTAGTGTCCTGTCCGGTTAATTCGTTGAACGATTCGCCGCGTCTTTTCGCGTCTGGCGGCGTTGCGGCTCCTCGCCATAGCCCCGCTATGACTCGTCGC
>JANQGQ010000005.1 GCA_028277185.1 Woeseiaceae bacterium | reverse complement strand
CGTCTGTGTTTTCTTTCAATTTCAGTGGACGTTCACGTGACTGCTGATCACACAATCAAGGCAACTGTCAATACAGTCCCAGGAAAACCGCTTTTTTGTTCTAATGATTACATCTCATCTCGCCATGCAGCCAGTTGTTTGTGTTGCATCAGTAGCTGTGCTAATTGTTTGCGAGGTTAACACCGAGGCGAGGGCCTTTAGCCTTTATCCAACGCAGGAAACAGAGGCGTCACAACCGTCATGTATCAACGTTTACGTGCGGCTTGGTGCGTTCGAATTTCTCTTTAGACATGAGTGTACTTTCCCGGTTTTGTCATGCGCCCGCGAGGCAGGCTCCTATGCCGCGCTACGCAGCATTGCTACTATTTTTTTTTAAGATAGTGTCCGCCACGTTCTGCGGAACTTCAGAATACTTCTCGAACTCCATCGAGTACACGGCGCGACCCTGGCTCATCGAACGCAGGTCGGTCGCATAACCGAACATCTCGGCTAGCGGCACCTCGGCGCGGATCACCTTGCCGGACGGCGACTCATCCATGCCCTGCGGCAGGCCGCGGCGGCGGTTCAGGTCGCCCATTACGTCGCCCATGTAATCTTCGGGCGTAACCACTTCGACTTTCATGATGGGCTCGAGCAGTACGGCATTCGCCGTCATGGCGCCTTCGCGAAAACCCATCGATCCCGCGATCTTGAACGCCATTTCGCTCGAATCCACATCGTGATACGAACCGTCGTACAGCGTCACCTTGCAGTCGACGACCGGATAGCCGGCGAGAACGCCGTTCTCCATCTGTTCTTTAACGCCTTTGTCGACGGCCGGAATGTATTCGCGCGGCACCACGCCGCCGACGATCTCGTTGACGAACTCGTAACCGGCACCAGGCTCCATCGGCTCGATGCGCAGGAAGACGTGCGCGTACTGGCCGCGGCCGCCGGACTGCCGGACGAACTTCGATTCCTGCTCGACCCTGGAACGAATCGTCTCGCGATAGGCGACCTGCGGCTTGCCGACGTTGGCTTCGACGTTGAACTCACGGCGCATGCGGTCGACGATGATGTCGAGATGAAGCTCGCCCATCCCGGAGATGATCGTCTGCCCCGACTCTTCGTCCGTATGCACGCGGAAGGAAGGGTCTTCCTTTGCCAGCTTCTGCAGCGCGATCCCCATCTTCTCCTGGTCGGCCTTGGTTTTGGGCTCCACGGCAACCGAGATGACGGGCTCGGGAAACTCCATGCGCTCCAGCGTGATGACGTTCTTCAGGTCGCAGAGCGTGTCGCCGGTCGTCACGTCTTTGAGGCCCACCGCTGCGGCGATGTCGCCAGCGCGGACTTCCTTGATCTCTTTACGGGCGTTCGAATGCATCTGCAGGATGCGGCCGATCCGCTCTTTCTTGCGCTTGACCGGATTGAAGATCGTATCGCCCGAATTCAGAACCCCGGAGTAGACCCGGAAGAAGGTCAGGTTGCCGACGAACGGGTCCGTCGCAATCTTGAACGCCAGCGCGGAAAAGGGCTCGTCGTCGGTCGCGTGGCGCTCGCCTTCGCTGTCATCGTCGAGGACGCCCCGGATCGAGGGCACGTCGACCGGAGAGGGCATGAAATCGATAACCGCATCCAGCATCGCCTGAACGCCCTTGTTCTTGAAGGCCGAGCCGCACATGGCGACGACGATCTCACCCGACAGCGTGCGCGTCCGCAGACCCTGGCGGATCTCGTCTTCGCTCAGGTCGCCGTTCTCGAGAAAGCGCTCGAGCAGTGTCTCGTCCGCCTCCGCCGCGGCTTCCACCATCGCTTCGCGATACTGCCGGGCGTCCGCTTCGAGATGCTCCGGGATTTCCCGGACATCGAAGCTGACCCCCATGTCGGCCTCGCCCCAGTAAATCGCGCGCATCCGGATCAGGTCGACGATACCCGCGAATTCGTCTTCCGCTCCGATCGGGAGCTGGACCGGCACCGGGTTAGCGCCAAGGCGCTCCCTGACCTGATCGACGACGCGCAGAAACTCAGCCCCCGCGCGATCCATCTTGTTGACGAAGATCATGCGCGGCACGCCGTACTTGTTCGCTTGCCGCCAGACGGTCTCTGTCTGCGGCTCGACGCCGTCGACGGAACTCAGCACCGTGATCGCACCGTCGAGCACGCGCAGGGAACGTTCTACCTCGATCGTGAAGTCGACGTGGCCCGGCGTATCGATGATGTTGATACGGTGCTGATCGAACTGCTGCTCCATACCGGACCAGAAACAGGTCGTCGCGGCCGACGTGATCGTAATGCCGCGCTCCTGTTCCTGCTCCATCCAGTCCATGACGGCCGCACCGTCGTGCACCTCGCCGATCTTGTGCGAGACGCCCGTGTAGAACAGGATGCGCTCGGTCGTCGTCGTCTTGCCCGCGTCGATGTGGGCCATGATGCCGATATTGCGATAGCGCTCAATGGGCGTTGTGCGGGCCACGGGACAGACTCGATGTAGGGTAGGGTTGAGGGAAAACGCTTACCAGCGGTAGTGGGAGAACGCTTTGTTGGCTTCCGCCATACGGTGCGTGTCTTCTTTCTTCTTCACGGCGGTGCCGCGGTTTTCTGCGGCGTCCATGAGTTCGTGCGCGAGCCGATGCGCCATCGACTTCTCGCTGCGGCGGCGCGCGGCGTCGATCACCCAGCGCATGGCCAGCGTCTGCCGGCGGGCCGGACGAACTTCGACGGGCACCTGATAGGTGGCACCGCCGACGCGTCGCGACTTCACTTCGACGACGGGCTTGACGTTTTCGAGCGCCTGTTCGAGGAGTTCCAGCGCCTTGCTGTCCTCTTTCGTTTCCCGCTCCGTGATGCGATCGAGGGCGCCGTAGATGATGCGCTCGGCCACGGACTTCTTGCCGTCGTTCATGATCATGTTCATGAACTTGGCGAGCAGCTCGCTCCCGTACTTGGGATCGGGAAGGATCGTGCGCTTCGGCGCTTGGGATCGTCTTGACATGTTTCTGTGTTCTCTTAGATTCGGTGCTCGTAGGCCTGATCAGGACTTGGGACGCTTCGTGCCGTACTTGGAGCGTCCCTGCTTGCGGTCCGCCACGCCGGCGCAGTCGAGCGTGCCGCGGACGGTGTGATAGCGCACACCTGGAAGATCCTTGACGCGACCGCCGCGGATCAGCACCACCGAGTGCTCCTGCAGGTTGTGGCCTTCGCCGCCAATGTACGAGGTGACTTCGTAACCGTTGGTCAGACGCACGCGCGCCACCTTGCGCATTGCCGAGTTCGGCTTCTTGGGCGTCGTGGTGTAGACGCGCGTACATACGCCGCGCTTCTGCGGCGACGCTTCCAGCGCCGGGACGGTACTCTTGGCGCGCTTGGAAGAGCGCGGCTTGCGTACGAGCTGATTGATTGTGGCCATAGGCCTTATGTCTCTCTTTAGTTTGTAAACGAGCGCAACCGGCCGCTGTGCCTCGTCTGGCTCAGTGACCGGTCAGCGTGCGGCACAACGCGCCCGCAATGTGAGGGGCCCGCCAAAGCGGGCCCCGCGTCATGAGGGCGCGCATTGTATTGACCCGGCCGAAGCCGTGTCAAGCCAGCCCATGTCAGGCCCGGCTTACGCCCGTAAGCCCTTGTTTTCAGGCGTTCGCCGATTCTTCCTCGGTGCTCTCGGCCGGCGCTTCGGTCTCGGTCCCGGCGACTTCGGCTCCTGCCTCCGCCTCGGCGTTCTGCGCCGCCTCGAGCTCCTTGAGCTGATCCGCAAGGTCCTGCTCCCGGGTCCGCCGCCGCTCCGCGTGATGAGCGAAGCCGGTACCGGCCGGGATCAGGCGACCGACGATGACGTTCTCCTTGAGCCCGCGGAGGTCGTCTTTGAGGCCGCGAACCGCAGCCTCGGTCAACACCCGGGTGGTCTCCTGGAACGATGCCGCCGAAATGAACGACTCGGTCGCGAGCGATGCCTTCGTGATGCCGAGCAGAACCGGCTCGATCGTCAGCGGCTCCTTGCCCTGCGCTTCGAGCTGTTCCGCTACTTCGAAGAAACGCGCCTTGTCGATCTGCTCGCCACGCAGGTAGGTGCTTTCGCCGGCCGTGACGACGTTCACCTTGCGCAGCATCTGGCGAATGATCACTTCGATGTGCTTGTCGTTGATCTTCACGCCCTGCAGCCGGTACACGTCCTGGATCTCGCGAACCAGGTAGTCGGCCAACTGCTCGACGCCCTGCAGGCGCAGGATGTCGTGCGGATTCGGCTCGCCGTCGGCGATGACTTCGCCGCGCTCCACCTGCTCGCCCTCGAAGACGTTCAGGTGGCGCCACTTCGGAATCAGCTCTTCGTGGCTCTCGCCGGTCTCGTCGGTAATCACGAGGCGGCGCTTGCCCTTGGTCTCCTTGCCGAAGCTGACGGTGCCCGTGTGCTCCGCCATGATCGCCGGATCCTTCGGCTTGCGGGCCTCGAACAGGTCGGCGACACGCGGCAGACCGCCGGTGATGTCGCGGGTCTTCGACGATTCCTGCGGAATGCGTGCGATGACGTCGCCCACCGACACCTCGGCTTCGTCGGACATGCTGATGATCGCACCGACCGGCAGCGCGTAGACCGCCGGAATTTCGGTGTTCGCGAAGCATACGTCGTTGCCTTCCTCGTCGACGAGGCGCGCGACCGGGCGGAGATCCTTGCCGGCGCTGCCGCGGCTCTTCGGATCGAGAACGACGATCGAGGTAAGACCGGTGAACTCGTCCACCTGCTCAGCCACCGTTACGCCGTCGACGAAGTCCTCGAACTTGATGCGGCCCGCCACCTCGGTGATAACCGGGTGAGTGTGCGGATCCCAGTTCGCGACAATCTGGCCCTGCGCAACGTCGGCACCGTCTTCCACGGTGATCGTCGCACCGTACGGCACCTTGTAGCGCTCGCGCTCGCGACCCAGCTCGTTCATGACCGAGATCTCACCGGAACGCGACACCGCGACGAGATAGCCCTTGTGATGGGACACCGTCTTGATGTTGTTGAGCTTCACGACGCCGTTGGACTTGATCTCGATGTTGTTGACCGCCGCCGAACGTGACGCCGCACCACCGATGTGGAAGGTACGCATCGTCAGCTGCGTGCCGGGCTCGCCGATCGACTGTGCCGCGATGACGCCGACGGCCTCGCCGATGTTGATGCGATGCCCGCGCGCGAGGTCGCGACCGTAGCACTGGGCACACACGCCGTAGCGAACTTCGCAGGTGATCGGCGAACGCACGATCACGTGGTCGATCGAGTGATCCTCGAGCTTCTGCACGGCAGCTTCGTCGAGCAGCGTGCCCGCGTCGAAGGCCACCTTGTCCGTGCCCGGAATCAGCACGGCCTCGGCGAGAACCCGGCCGAGAACACGCTCGCGCAGCGGTTCGACGACGTCGCCGCCCTCGACGATCGGCGCCATCGGCATGCCGTTGTGCGTGCCGCAGTCTGTTTCCGTGACGACGAGATCCTGCGCCACGTCGACGAGGCGGCGGGTCAGGTAACCCGAGTTCGCCGTCTTGAGCGCGGTGTCCGCGAGACCTTTGCGCGCGCCGTGCGTCGAGATGAAGTACTGCAGAACGTCGAGTCCTTCGCGGAAGTTGGCCGTAATCGGTGTCTCGATGATCGAGCCGTCCGGCTTGGCCATCAGGCCGCGCATGCCGGCAAGCTGACGAATCTGCGCCGCGGAGCCGCGAGCGCCCGAGTCAGCCATCATGTAGATCGAGTTGAACGACTCCTGATCGACTTCCTTACCGGACGCATCCTCGACCTTCTCGACGCCGAGCTTGTCCATCATCGCTTTGGCGACCTGATCGTTGGTACGCGACCAGATGTCCACGACCTTGTTGTAGCGTTCGCCCTCGGTGACGAGGCCCGAAGCGTACTGATCCTGGATCTCCTTCACCTCGGCTTCGGCCACGGACAGGATGTCCTGCTTGCTCCCGGGCACGACCATGTCGTTCACGCCGATGGAGATACCGGCGCGGGTCGCGAGCCGGAAGCCCGTGTACATCAGCCGGTCAGCAAAGACGACCGTCTTCTTCAGACCGAGCTGCCGGTAGCAGGCGTTGATGACGTTGGAGATTGCCTTCTTCGACATCGGCCGGTTGACGAGATCGTAAGACAGGCCGTGCGGCAGAATCTCCGACAGCAGCGCGCGACCGACGGTCGTATCCACGACCTTCTTCACGCGGACGAGCTCACCGTCATCATTGACCTCCGATACCGGCGCACGGACCTTGACCATGGCCTGAAGCTCCGCGACACCGTTCTCGAATGCGCGTCGCGCTTCGTCGATGCTCGCGAACATCATGCCTTCGCCCTTCGCGTTGATCCGCGTCCGCGTCATGTAGTACAGACCCAGCACGACGTCCTGCGACGGCACGATGATCGGATCGCCGTTCGCCGGCGACAGGATGTTGTTCGACGACATCATGAGAGCACGCGCTTCGAGCTGCGCCTCGATCGACAGCGGCACGTGTACCGCCATCTGGTCGCCGTCGAAGTCGGCGTTGAAGGCCGTGCAGACGAGCGGGTGCAGCTGGATGGCCTTGCCCTCGACGAGCACGGGCTCGAACGCCTGGATGCCGAGGCGGTGCAGCGTCGGAGCGCGATTCAGCATGACCGGGTGCTCGCGGATGACTTCCTCGAGGATGTCCCAGACCTCGGCGCCTTCGCGCTCGACGAGCCGCTTCGCGGCCTTGATCGTCGTCGCCTCACCGCGCAGCTGCAGCTTCGAGAAGATGAACGGCTTGAACAGCTCCAGCGCCATCTTCTTCGGCAGGCCGCACTGATGCAGCTTGAGCGTCGGTCCGACCACGATGACCGAACGGCCAGAGTAGTCGACGCGCTTACCGAGCAGATTCTGGCGGAACCGTCCCTGCTTGCCCTTGATCATGTCGGCCAGCGACTTCAGCGGACGCTTGTTCGTGCCCGTGATCGCGCGGCCGCGGCGGCCATTGTCCAGCAGCGCGTCGACCGACTCCTGCAGCATCCGCTTCTCGTTGCGCACGATGATGTCGGGCGCGTTGAGCTCGAGCAGGCGGCGCAGCCGGTTGTTGCGGTTGATGACGCGGCGGTACAGGTCGTTCAGATCCGAGGTCGCGAAGCGGCCGCCGTCGAGCGGCACGAGCGGCCGGAGATCCGGCGGCAGCACGGGCAGCACCGTCAGTACCATCCATTCGGGCTTGTTGCCCGACTCGATGAACGACTCGAGCAGCTTGAGGCGCTTCGACAGGCGCTTGATCTTGGTCTCGGAGCGCGTCGCGTCGATGTCCTCGCGGACCTGCAGCACTTCGCGCTGCAGATCGATCGTCATGAGCATCTCGCGCACGGCCTCGGCGCCCATCCGGGCGTCGAACTCATCGCCGTACTGCTCGAGAGCGTCGAGGTACATCTCGTCCGTCAGGAGCTGGCCGCGCTCGAGTTCCGTCATGCCCGGGTCGACGACGACAAAGGCCTCGAAATAAAGCACACGCTCGATCTCGCGCAGCGTCATGTCGAGCATCAGGCCGATGCGGCTCGGCAGCGACTTCAGGAACCAGATGTGCGCAACGGGGCTTGCCAGCTCGATGTGCGCCATGCGCTCACGGCGTACCTTCGTCTGCGTAACTTCGACTCCGCACTTCTCGCACACCACGCCGCGGTGCTTCAGCCGCTTGTACTTTCCGCACAGGCACTCGTAGTCCTTGATCGGACCGAAGATCTTCGCGCAGAAGAGCCCGTCCCGCTCCGGCTTGAAGGTCCGGTAGTTGATGGTTTCCGGCTTCTTCACCTCGCCGAAGGACCAGGACCGCACCATGTCCGGCGACGCCAGACCGATGCGGATCGCATCGAAGTCGTCGACAGGGTTCTGGTACTTAAAAAGCTTTAAGAGATCTTTCATTATTCAGTCTCCAGCTCAATGTTGATACCGAGCGAGCGGATTTCCTTGACGAGTACGTTGAAGGACTCCGGCATCCCCGCATCCATTTCGTGCTCACCGTCCACGATGTTCTTGTACATCTTGGTCCGGCCCTGAACGTCATCGGACTTGACCGTCAGCATTTCCTGCAAGGTGTAGGCAGCGCCGTAGGCTTCGAGCGCCCACACCTCCATCTCACCGAAACGCTGGCCGCCGAACTGCGCCTTGCCGCCCAGCGGCTGCTGCGTAACGAGGCTGTACGGTCCGGTCGAGCGGGCATGCATCTTGTCGTCGACGAGGTGGTTGAGCTTCAGCATGTACATGTAGCCCACGGTCACGTCGCGGTCGAACTGGTCGCCCGTGCGACCGTCGAACAGCGTCGACTGGCCCGTTTCGCCGAGGTCTGCAAGTTTCAACAGACCTTTGATTTCCTGCTCGGTCGCGCCGTCGAAAACCGGCGTCGCGGTCGGTACGCCGCTCGTCAGGTTGCCGGCAAGCTCGATGACCTCGGCATCCGACAGCGATTTGATGTTTTCGACGCCGCCGCCGGTTTTGTTGTACACCTCTTCGAGGAACTGGCGGAGCTTCGCCGTGGACTCCTGCGCCTTGAGCATCGCATCGATCTTCTTGCCGAGCCCTTTCGCGGCCCAGCCCAGATGCGTCTCGAGCACCTGTCCGACGTTCATACGCGACGGTACGCCCAGCGGGTTCAGCACAATGTCGACCGGCGTGCCGTCTTCGAGATACGGCATGTCTTCGACCGGCACGATCGTCGAGATGACGCCCTTGTTGCCGTGGCGGCCGGCCATCTTGTCGCCGGGCTGAATCCGACGCTTGACGGCCAGATACACCTTGACCATCTTCAGGACGCCCGGAGCGAGGTCGTCGCCCGCCGTGATCTTGACGCGCTTCTCCTCGAAGCGGCGATCGAACTCCTCGCGCTGCGCCTTGAGGCGATCGGACGCCTGCCGGAGCTGCTCGTCCGCTTCGTCGTTCTTCAGGCGGATCTCGAACCACTTCTCGCGCGGCACCTCGTCGAGGTAGCTCTTCGTGATCTTGCTGCCGGACTTGAGCTTGTTCGGCCCGCCCTGGGCGACCTTGCCGGTGAGCATCCGCTCGACGCGCTCGTAGATGTCCTCTTCGAGGATTCTGAGCGTATCGTCGAGATCCTTGCGCACGCTTTCGAGCTCGGCCTTCTCGATCGACAGCGCGCGGGCGTCCTTTTCGACACCGTCACGCGTGAAGACGCGAACGTCTATGACGGTGCCGTCCATGCCCGGCGGCACGCGCAGCGACGTGTCCTTCACGTCGGAGGCCTTCTCGCCGAAGATCGCGCGCAGGAGCTTCTCCTCCGGCGTTAGCTGGGTCTCGCCCTTCGGCGTTACTTTCCCGACCAGGATATCGCCGGCCCGAACCTCGGCGCCGATGAACGCGATGCCCGACTCGTCGAGCTTCGCCAGCGCAGCATCACCGACGTTCGGGATATCCGAAGTGATGTCCTCGGGCCCGAGCTTGGTGTCGCGCGCGACACACTGCAGCTCCTCGATGTGAATCGTCGTGAAACGATCCTCCTGAACGACCCGCTCCGAGATCAGGATCGAGTCTTCGAAGTTGTAGCCGTTCCATGGCATGAACGCCACCAGCAGATTCTGGCCGAGCGCCAGCTCGCCCATGTCCGTCGAAGGACCGTCGGCCAGCACGTCGTTCGCTGCAATGGAGTCGCCCGCCTTCACGAGCGGCCGCTGGTTGATGCAGGTGTTCTGGTTCGAACGCGTGTACTTGGTCAGATTGTAGATGTCGACGCCGGATTCCGTTGCGTCCGTTTCGTCGTCGTTGACCCGGACGACGATGCGCGATGCGTCGACGGAGTCGACGATGCCGCCGCGGCGGGCGACGACCGTCACGCCGGAATCGACGGCGACCGCACGTTCGATGCCCGTGCCGACGAGCGGCGCCTCGGCGCGTAGCGTCGGTACCGCCTGGCGCTGCATGTTCGACCCCATGAGCGCGCGGTTCGCGTCGTCGTGCTCGAGGAACGGAATCAAGGCCGCCGCAACGGATACGATCTGACGCGGACTGACGTCCATGTAGTCGATATCTTCCGGATTGGACAGCGTGAACTCGTTCTTGTGACGAACGGATACGAGGTCCTCGGAGAACTTGCCGTTTTTATCCAGCTCCGAGTTCGCCTGAGCGATGACGTACTGCGCCTCTTCGATCGCACTCAGGTATTCGATTTCGCTCGTCGCTTTACCGTTCTTGACCTTACGGTAGGGCGTTTCGAGAAAGCCGTACTCGTTGGTACGTGAGTAAACCGCAAGCGAGTTGATGAGGCCGATGTTGGGGCCTTCCGGCGTTTCGATCGGGCACACCCGGCCATAGTGCGTCGGGTGGACGTCCCGTACCTCGAAGCCGGCACGCTCGCGCGTCAGGCCGCCCGGACCGAGTGCCGATACGCGCCGCTTGTGCGTCACCTCGGACAGCGGGTTGTTCTGATCCATGAACTGCGAGAGCTGGCTCGAACCGAAGAATTCCTTCACGGCCGCCGCCACGGGCTTCGCGTTGATCATTTCCTGCGGCATCAGACCTTCGGTTTCGGCCTGCGTCAGGCGCTCCTTAACGGCGCGCTCGACGCGCACGAGCCCGACGCGGAATGCATTCTCCGCCATCTCGCCGACGCTGCGGACGCGCCGGTTGCCGAGGTGATCGATATCGTCGACCGTACCGTAGCCGTTGCGGATGTCGATGAGCGTCTTGAGAACGTCGAGGATGTCATCCTTGCTCAGGACACCTTCGCCTTCGGAGGTATCCCGACCGACCCGGCGGTTGAACTTCATGCGGCCGACTGCCGACAGATCGTAGCGATCCGCGTTGAAGAACAGGTTCTGGAACAGGTTCTCGGCCGCTTCCTTGGTCGGAGGTTCGCCCGGACGCATCATCCGGTAGATCTCGACGAGGGCCTCCAGGCGCGTCGTCGACGGATCGATGTTCAGGGTGTTCGAAATGAACGGACCGCGATCGAGATCGTTAACGTACAGCGTACGAACGTGCTCGACGCCGGCGGCAGTCAGGCTTGCGACGAGTTCTTCGGTCAGCTCGGCATTCGCCGCGGCAAGCAGCTCGCCGGTTTCAGTGTCGACGACATCGTGAGCGAGGATCTTGCCGTGCAGGTACTCCTCAGGCACCTCGAGGCGATCGACGGACGACTTGTCCATATCGCGAACGTGCTTGGCGGTGATGCGCCGGCCCTCCTCGACGATGACTTTGCGGCCAAGCTTGATGTCGAATGCCGCCGTTTCGCCGCGCAGCCGCTCGGGAACCAGACCCATCTCGATCTTCTTCTCCGACAGATAGAAGTCGTTGGTGTCGAAGAACAGGTCCAGCATCTCCTCGTTGCTCATCTCGAGGGCACGGAGGATGATCGTCACCGGCAGCTTGCGGCGCCGGTCGATACGCGCGAATACGCAATCCTTCGGATCGAACTCGAAGTCGAGCCAGGAACCACGGTACGGGATGATCCTCGCGGAAAACAACAGTTTGCCCGAGCTGTGCGTCTTGCCCTTGTCGTGATCGAAGAACACGCCGGGCGAGCGGTGCAGCTGCGAGACGATGACGCGCTCGGTGCCGTTGATCACGAACGTGCCGTGATCGGTCATGAGCGGCATCTCGCCCAGGTAGACTTCCTGCTCGCGAATGTCCTTTACCGGCTTCGGCGTGCCGCTGGCTTCCTTGTCGTAGATGACCAGCCGTACCTTGACGCGAATCGGTGCCGCATAGGTGAGACCGCGCATCTGGCATTCCTTGACGTCGAATACCGGCTCGCCGAGACGGTAGCTGACGTACTCCAGCGCCGCATTGCCGGAATAGCTCACGATCGGGAACACGGACTGGAACGCCGCATGCAGACCGAGATCGTCGCGGTCCTCGACAGTCTTGTCCGTCTGCAGGAACTTCGCGTAGGAGTCGACCTGAATCGACAGAAGGTAGGGAACGTCAAGAATCGTCGGCCGCTTGCCGAAGTTCTTGCGGATGCGCTTTTTCTCAGTAAACGAGTAGGCCATTCGGGTTTACCTCTTCACTTGGCACGCGCCGCCGTAACGCGCGCCGATGTGCAAAAATCGATGCTGTAACGTTTGTTCCCGGGACGCCAAAAGGCCGGCAACCTCACAAGAGGCCCGACCAGAAACAAACGTTACAGGCACGGGCAAACAGCCCGCCGCTTCGCGGCCGGCTGCCTGCCCGGCGAGAAGAAAAGATCCAACAAGCGCTTATTTGAGCTCGACGGTAGCGCCGGCTTCTTCAAGCTGCTTCTTGATCTCTTCTGCTTCGTCCTTCGTTGCGCCTTCCTTGATCGGCGACGGTGCGCCTTCGACCGTGTCCTTGGCCTCCTTGAGACCAAGTCCGGTGATCGTGCGAACCGCCTTGATCACGGCAACCTTGTTGCCGCCGAAGCTTGCGAGAATGACGTCGAACTCGTCCTTCTCAGCCGCGGCTTCGCCGGCGTCGCCGCCAGCTGCGGGACCTGCTGCAACAGCAACCGGCGCTGCCGCAGACACACCCCATTCGTCCTCGAGCATCTTGACGAGCTCGACGACCTCCATGATCGGTTTGGCGCTCAATTCTTTGAGCAGATCTTCGTTTGACATAGCCATCTAACTATTACCTCTTAATCGTTTTCCTGAATCAGGTCTATAACTGTGACCGTGACTAACCCAACAGTGACCGTGACTAACCTACCGACTGCTCCCCACGCGCCTGAAGCGTGCGAGCAAGCATCCCGGAAGGTTCGGCCAACGTCCGTGCCAGTTTGGTCATCGGTGCCACCATCACGCCGAGCAGCATGGCGCGCGCCTGATCGAGCGTCGGCAGATCCGCCAACTTCGACAGGTCGCTGCCGGGCAAAAGCTGCCCGCCGGCTGATAGCGAGACCGCCTGCAGAGCGTCGTGCTCCTTGGCGAAATCCTTGATAACTCTGGCAGCGGCACCTGGATCGTCCTTTGCGAATGCGAGCAGAAGCGGGCCTTTGAGTGTGTCTTGCATACACTCAAAGTCGGTGCCCTCGACGGCCCGGCGTGCCAGCGTGTTTTTGACGACACGCAGGTAAACGCCGGCGTCGCGCGCGTTCCTGCGCAACTCCGTCATCTCTGCAACCGTGAGTCCCCGATACTCGGCCGCAACGGCAGAGGTCGAGTCCCCGGCAACCGCATTCACCTCTTGGACAAGAGCTTTCTTGTCTTCGAGTCTCAGTGCCATGATTTTCTCCTGGCCTACGGTTGAACAACACAACGATGAGCGTTTCCGCTCACCGACCCTAAGGATACTTCCGTATCCGTCAGTCGGATGGGCAACCGTCGCCAGTCCTTTCTGACTCAGGTAACACCATCTGCGCAGGCTTCAATTAAGACCGGTCGTCAAACCAGTCACCTGCGGTCTTCGACGATTGCCGCGTCCTTGCGGCCTTTTCACCGGCCCGCCGAGGCAGACCGGTAAAAACTCAAGCTCGATCCGCCGTCAGGCGTCGACCGAGCCACGATCCACCGACACGCCGGGACCCATGGTCGACGAGACGGTGACTTTCTTGAAATACGAGCCTTTCGCCGATGCCGGCTTGGCTTTCTTGAGATCCGCCAGCAGCACGTCGAGGTTCTCCTTCAGTGCGGAGACTTCGAAGTCCGCCCGGCCGATCGGGCAATGAATGATCCCGGCCTTGTCGGTGCGATAGCGCACCTGTCCGGCCTTCGCGTTCTTCACGGCGTCCTCGACGTCAGCCGTCACCGTCCCCACTTTGGGATTCGGCATCAGGCCGCGCGGACCCAGAATCTGACCGAGCTGGCCGACGACGCGCATCGCGTCGGGCGTGGCAATCACGACATCGAAGTCGAGTTCGCCGCCCTTGACCTTCTCCGCCAGATCGTCGAATCCCACTATGTCAGCCCCGGCGGCCGTGGCTTTGTCGGCATTTTCGCCCTGAGCGAACACCGCAACGCGCACGGACTTTCCGGTGCCGTTCGGCAGAACGGTCGAGCCTCGCACGACCTGATCCGACTTCCGCGGGTCCACGCCGAGGTTGACGGACACGTCGACGCTTTCGGGGAACTTCGCCACGGCAAGCTCCTTCACGAGCGACAGCGCATCGTCGATTGCGTAGGCCTTCGTACGTTCGACTTTCTCGAGGGCGGCCTTCTTTCGCTTGCTCATACCCATCAGTTCACTCCCTCGACGTCGAGGCCCATGCTGCGGGCCGTGCCGGCAACCGTGCGGACGGCCGCGTCCATATCGGCCGCCGTGAGGTCAGGCATCTTGGTCGTCGCGATCTCCTCGAGCTGTGCCCGGGTGACCTTGCCGACCTTTTGCGTGTTCGGCGTGCCGGAGCCCTTGGCAACGCCGGCCGCCTTACGCAGCAGGACCGCAGCCGGAGGCGTCTTCGAAATGAACGTGAAGCTGCGGTCGTTGTAGACCGTGATCACGACCGGAATCGGCAGGCCCGGCTCGACACCCTGCGTCTGGGCATTGAACGCCTTGCAGAACTCCATGATGTTGACGCCGTGCTGACCGAGCGCGGGTCCGACGGGCGGCGACGGATTCGCCTGACCGGCCGGCACCTGCAGCTTGATGTAGCTGGTTACTTTTTTGGCCATAGTTTTAGTCTCTCGAGTTCAAGCGCTGCGGTCGGGCCGCAGCTCCTCGTCCGTTTTGGCAGTCATCGGGACTGCCGTCTCAATGTCGTTACGACTTTTCGACCTGCCCGAAGTCGAGCTCCACCGGAGTGGAACGACCCAAAATCTGTACCGCAACCTGCAGGCGCGATTTCTCGTAGTTGACTGCCTCGACAACGCCCGAGAAGTCGTTGAATGGCCCGTCGATGACCCGCACGACCTCGCCGGGCTCGAACAGGACCTTGGGACGCGGCTTGTCCACACCTTCCTGCACGCGCTGCAGAATGTTGTTCGCCTCTTTCTCGGTAATCGGCGCCGGCCGATCGCTCGATCCGCCGATGAAGCCGAGTACTTTCGGCACCTCTTTCACGAGGTGCCAGGTTTCGTCATCCATCTCCATGTTGACGAGCACGTAGCCGGGGAAGAATTTGCGCTCGCTGCGACGCTTCTGCCCCTCACGCATCTCCACGACCTCTTCCGTCGGCACGAGAATCTCGCCGAACTTCTCCTCGAGCCCGTAGCGCTCGATCCGCTCTTCGAGCGCCGCTTTCACGCGATGCTCGAAATTCGAATAGGCGTGCACGATGTACCAGCGTTTCGACACTTGGCGGTGTTCCTTGAAAATCTAAACGGCTCAGCCGACGAACTGACGCGTAATGAAGAGCAACAGCGAATCGAGTCCCCAGAAGAACAGCGACATGACGATAGTGAAAATGAACACCGCAATCGCCGTCTGCGTCGTCTCCTGCCGCGTCGGCCATACGACCTTGCGGATTTCCACTCTGGAGCCCTGAATGAACTGCCAGAGGCGCCGGCCCTGGGTGCTGGTCATCGCAATCGCAATGCCGACACCGGTCCCGCCGAGCACCATCAGTACGCGGAGCGGAAGCGCCACGCCGGCCGCCTCGTAGTGGTAGTAGGCGTAGACGCCGCCGACCAGCACGACTGCCGAGAGGATCAGCTTGATCGTATCGAGCGCGCTGCCCTCAGTTGTTTCCGTGTTGGCACTCACTGATTTGCCTCTACTTACCCTTACCCGTTCGTCGCGAACCGCCAGCAAAGCTGGCAGGCCAGGAGGGAATCGAACCCCCAACCTGCGGTTTTGGAGACCGCCGCTCTGCCAATTGAGCTACTGGCCTAGTTCTTCCATGCACCGAGGT
>JANQGQ010000002.1 GCA_028277185.1 Woeseiaceae bacterium | reverse complement strand
GTAGAATAGCGAACACCTTTGGTGGGCGTAGCTCAGTTGGTAGAGCCCCGGGTTGTGATCCCGGTCGTCGTGGGTTCGAGTCCCATCGTCCACCCCATTATTTTCTTTGATGATCGACTCCGCGCATCGTTTTACGGACCGGGATCGATTGTTTAATGTGATCCCGGTCGGTCTCACGGATTGGCGGTGTCATGAACCGGATGGATCGGAACACTGATTGGCTCGGGTTCGAGTCCCATCGTCCACCCCATTATTTTCTTTGATGATCGACTCCGCGCATCGTTTTACGGACCGGGATCGATTGTTTGATGTGATCCCGGTCGGTCTCACGGATTGGCGCAGTCGTGAACCCGACGCTTCAGCGCGCCGATCGACTAGGGTTCGAGTCCCATCGTCCACCCCATCGTGCCAGACCAGACGTCTGCGATTGTCACGCTTCGTACTCGACCGTACTGCGGTCTTACCTTTCGAGCGCGCCTTTTCCGGTCATTATTTTCGGGCGGAACTTTGCGATGCGTGAGATTCGGGTCTCGGGCTTCTTTGCAGAATTCAGATTGATCGCGTAGCTCTTTTGTCGTCCCGGCGTAAGGGCGTGAAACGCCTCGGCAAGCTCCGGATCACCGTCCAGGGCCTTCAGCAGTTCCTCGGGCCATTCGATTTCGGCGTCCTGTTTCGCGGGCTTGATGCCTGCTTCTGCATAGCCTATCGCTTCCTGCAAATAGCTTCGGATGGTTGCCGCCATGTCCGCGACTTGGGTGTCGTCCGTGAAGCGGATCATGTCCGGGTGCTGCGTGTTCTTGCCCTGTTTCTCCAGAACCCCGTCGGGGTCCGTCATCAACGCGGCATTAAAGAAGCAGAGCCGAAAATCGCCGCGATGGGCGCCGATGATTGCGACGTTCCGACCAGCGCTCATATAGCACGGATGCCCCCATTTCACGGTCTCGACGAGTCCCGAAGCCGTGCAAATGCGACGAAGATCGGCCAGGCCGTTAAGCCATCGCCGCGTCGAACAATCCGGCGTAGCGAAGCGTTCGCAGCGCCCACAGCCCTTCGAAAAGTACTCCTCGATGTCCGATATCATCGCGTCACACTACAAACCTTGCCCACCCACGGGTTGGGTTTCGGCGATCCTCTCCATGCCCGCTATGAGCGGCCGCCCTCGCTGTATCGCGTCCTGCACCGACGGCAAAGCCAGCGACGCTTCATGGGCGGCCTTGTCTGTCCATACCTCGGTGATCCACAACGCATTGGCGTCCGACGGGTCGTTCGCGACGACATAGATCAGATTCCCGGGCATATCCCGAAGTCCTTCCAACAAGATGGCCGATAGTTCGTCCCGCCTGCCGTCAACGGCCGACATCTTGCCGATTAGTCCGTACATGGCTGCTTCCCCCTGCTTGCTCGCAATGGACGACGCGCACGAGACTGCGGCCGGAAGCCCGGCAAGCATGACGATAACGCTGCGTCGGTCGATAGACATAACTTATGGAGTAGTCTATTCCATGCGCGCGACAACGTCCTCCAGCCTGCCGAAAAAGTTTTGCGCGATTGCCGGGTTTGCTCGAAAGGGGCGGGTCAAACCTGCTACGGTACGGGATACTCACCCGACTACCGGCAGGCGCCCGATGAGAACGATAGCGATCGTAGTGTTCACGGCCGCACTGCTCACCGGCGGAGTCGCCCGCGCGGAAACGGACGAGGACCGGATATCGACGCGGCAGACCGGCGAAGACAGCTTCGAGATCACGCTGGAAAGCAAATCGGTCTTCGACGTACCGAGCGCGACTCTTCGTATTGCACCGACTGCCGTGGAACTGTGCGGCGGCCGCTACATCGAGCCGGGACGTTACACGTTCGAAATGAATCAGGCTGTCACGGGCAGCGACTCGGAGGACTGGTTCCGACTGGTCCAGAACATCCGCTGTGTCGACTCCCTGCCTCAACGGCCGCAGTCTGAGCGCACGCCCCAGCTCGAGGATGAAGCGGCTGCAGAGGCAGTGCGTAGCAAGGTCCGACAACTCTCGGAAGACTACTTCAGTCGCGTCTATGCACAAATGGGTGACGACGCGAGTGCCGCTCTCGCTGCCATGGGAGGTGGTGAAGACGCTGACTCTTCCGCCATTTTCGCGACGGCGGCTGATACACCGGTCAGCATCGATCTGTTTCGGGTAACGGTCTACGACAATCTCCCGAGTGCCCCGGCCGATGGCGTGTACGTCGCGGTGGACTACGACAATCGCGTGGGCAACGTCGCCCACCACTGCGGCTATCTGATGTGGCATACCGCCGACGTCGAGGAGTTCACGCTGGGTCGGGTCGAATCAGGCATCCTGGACGATCGTCTTCTCGAGTCCATGTCCGGGGACGAAGTCTATGCGGTCCGCAAGCAGCTCCGTTGCGCCAACGTCTATGACGACTAAGTCTCTATGGCTTACTACATGCTGGCAATGCTCGCGATCTTCGGCGGCCTGATGCTCGTGGCCGTACAGTATCGACTGGATTCACTCATGCGAAAACCTGCACCGGAATGGGTCTATGGCGTGCTCGCATTGGCTGTGCCGGCCGTGATCTACTTCGGCATGCCACCCCTGCCGGAGTGGCGCTAATCGGGAGGTAAACTACACGTGCTCGCAAAGATCTGGAAGTTCCTGAACGCACCAATCGTTATACTGGCGATAGTCGCACTGACGATTCTCTTCGTCATTCAACCGCGTGTCTTCGTACCGACTGTCCCATATGAGTTCGAGCCTGCCGGTGCCCACGACACGAGCGGCACGCCGCCAGGAACCAAAAACGTTTCCCGCTACCTATCGCTCAGCTCCGGTATCGGGACGCAGTTCGGGTACTTCAAAGGCATGCAGTATGCGTCCGAAGTCCCCATCGATGACGTATTCAAAGGGCCCGGATGGAAGCCATCGTTCGGCAGCCCGCCGCTCGGTCCCGGCGAGGCCGTCGCAGCCATTCGAGCCGGGTTGAGCGATCAGATACCGGAGATTGGCGATATGTTCGTGGAAGACGTGAGTATCGCGCGTGTCGCGTCCGGCTATTTCGTCTACATCGTAGAGTTCAACGCGCGCGACGAAGTACTACCGGTTGGCCTCAGGCTTGTCGTATTGATGGATGGCACCGTAATCCGTCCCACCGTTACGCCCGAGGATGGACAAGTCCAATAGCCGGTACGTTCGCGCACCGCAGACGCCGCATGACACAGTTTCAGCAGCATCGGACCATAACGCGCAAGACAGCGATCGCCCTGATGGTCCTCGTCGTTGCCACATGTGCTCTCGCCGTATGGTTCGGTCTGGTTTGGGTAGAGCTGTACGCCGATCAGATGTCGCGGCTGGTCGACAGCGATCCGGAACAGGCACGGGCCAGGATGTTGCGTGACGCGAAGCTGATCGCCGTCGTAACGGGAGTATCGATATCGGCACTGGCGCTGTTCCTGTTCTCTTATGGCCTCAGGAGCCTCAGGGCGCAATCGATGCCGCCGGGAAGATCGTGGGTGGTGGAAGGACAAAGAACCTGGACGGGCCCGGCTGCCGTGTTCCGTGCGAAGCTGCTTCTGATAGCCAGCGCCGTGATCTGTCTGCTCGGGATCGCTGCCGGAGCGATGCTGTGGCACCTGCCAGGCGCCTTGTCGGCCGATCGTCCGCCGCTTACCGCGCCGGTATGCGCTGGCTGTTCGAGTAAGCCGCTTTTTTTGCTAGACTCCGCTTCCCGCGAGGGCCGTTAGCTCAGTTGGTAGAGCAGGTGGCTCTTAACCACTTGGTCGTAGGTTCGAGTCCTACACGGCCCACCAATTTCCCGCGGAGCGCCCCGTGCCAGTGACCTTTCACACGCCGAACCATGCCGCCGTCGTTTACACGGACAACGTCGGTGTCGCGATGCTCAAGCTCATGGGCAGAACCGGCAACGTACCCGGTGCGCTGGACGCCGACCATGTGCCGGCCGCGCTCGATACGCTCCAACAGCGCCTCAGGGCCGAGAGCGACGCGCCCGCGGCGGAGGCACCGGCGGACGACGATGCTGCCCCGATAGGCGCGGGGACCCGCGCGTTTCCGCTGGTGGAATTGCTCGAAGCGGCGATCGCGGCGGGAGACTACGTCAGCTGGGAATAGCGGCATTGCCGGCCGCCATTTGCAACGAATTGCGCCAGCCGCGCATCCAGATAGTGGGCGTGTGCCTGCGATTTGCCTATCATTCACAGCCCGTTGCCGGTCGCGCGCCGCGAGCGGCGAACCCGATTCATCCAGGGGATTAAACTTATGAAGCAACATCTCGTCTTTCTGACGGCGCTGACGCTCGTCGCCGCCTGCGGCGGCCGCGACGCCGGGCAGAGCGAACCGGAGGCCGCCGTCGACGCCGAGCCGGCCATGGAAACCGCGGCTCCGCCCGGACCCGTCGCGCAGATTCCGCGAAAGGTCATCTTCGGCAATCCGGACCGGACGATGGCGCGGATCAGCCCGGACGGCGCGCACGTGAGCTGGCTGGCGCCCAACGACGGCGTCATGAACGTCTGGGTTGCGCCGGCCGACGACCCGGCGGCCGCGAAGGTCATTACCAACGACACGTACCGCGGCATTCAGCAGTACTTCTGGGCGCCGAACGGCGAGTTCGTCTACTACATACAGGACGACGGCGGTGACGAGAACTTTCACGTTTACTCCGCGAACGTCGGCACGGGAGAGGTCGTGGATCTGACGCCGGTTGCCGAGGGTGCACGCGCCACGATCCAGGCCGTGTCGTCCGAGCGTCCCGATCACATCGTCGTCGGTCTGAACGAACGCAATCCGCAGGTCTTCGATCTGTATCTCGTGGAGGTCAGGACCGCTGAGCGCACGCTGCTTCGCGAGAACCCGGGCTATGCAGGCTGGCTGATCGACAACAACCTCGAGCCGCGCTACGGCTTTCTCTCGACCCCCGACGGCGGCGGCAACATCGTCGACTTCGAGGGCAACGTCTTCGCCGTGATCCCACCGGAGGACTTCCTCAACACGACCGGCCTGGGCTTCAGCAAGGCCAACGATGGGGTCTACATGCTCGACAGCCGGGGCCGCGACAAGGCGGCGCTGACCATGGTCTCGACCGAGACCGGCGAAGCCGAAGTGCTGGCCGAAGGCGACAAGGCCGATATCTCCGGCGTTTTGTTCGACTCGGAGACCTACGAGCCGATCGCGTTCAGCGCGGACTATCTCAAGTCGAGCTGGACTCCCCTGACCGATCAGGCGAAGGCCGACTTCGCCGCGATATCCGCGGAGCTGAAAGGCTCGCTGCAGGTCGTTTCCCAGACCGACGACATGTCGAAGTGGGTTGTTTTCGAAGACTCGTCGGCGCGTTCCGGCGCGTACTACCTCTACGATCGCGAGGACGGATCGGTTACGAAGATGGTCGACCAGCGGCCTCAGCTAAGTGAGTTTGCTCTCGCTGAAATGCAGCCGGTCGTCATCCAGTCGCGTGACGGCCTCGAGCTCGTCTCTTATCTGACGCTGCCGGTCGGCAGCGATGCCGACGGCGACGGCAAGCCCGAAGAGCCTCTGCCGATGGTTCTGGACGTACACGGCGGCCCGTGGGCACGCGATTCCTACGGCTACAATTCCTGGCACCAGTGGCTCGCGAACCGCGGCTATGCCGTGCTGTCGGTCAACTACCGCGGCTCGACGGGCTTCGGTAAGGCCTTCACGCGCGCGGCAATCCGCGAGTTCGCCGGCAAGATGCACGACGATTTGATCGACGGTGTCGAATGGGCCGTGGCCGAGGGCGTCGCAGATCCCGATAAGGTCGCGATTACCGGCGGCTCTTACGGCGGCTACGCAACGCTGATCGGTGTGAGCTTTACACCCGACGCGTTCGCTTGCGGCGTGGATATCGTCGGTCCGTCGAGTCTCGTAACGCTGGTCGAGAGCTTCCCCGAGTATTGGAAGCCGTTCCTGCAGGGC
The DNA here is from genome assembly GCA_028277185.1 of Woeseiaceae bacterium. GTDB lineage: Bacteria > Pseudomonadota > Gammaproteobacteria > Steroidobacterales > Woeseiaceae > UBA1847. The sequence continues at coordinate 80,759 of JANQGQ010000002.1, read as the reverse complement.
AGCTGGTACACCTACGTCGGCGACCCGGCCAATCCGGAGGATCGCGAAGACATGTTGGCGCGCTCCGCGATCACCCGTATCGACGACATCAAGGTGCCGCTGCTGGTCGGTCAGGGCGAGAACGATCCGCGTGTCACCAAGCTCGAGTCCGACCAGCTCGTCGAAGCGATGTCGGCGAACGAGCAGCCGGTCACGTACGTGAATTTCCCGGACGAGGGACACGGTTTCGCGCGTCCGGAGAACCGTCTGGCGTTCTACGCGGTCATGGAAGGCTTTCTCGAAGGCTGCCTGGGCGGCGAATCGGAGCCGGTCAACGACGCGTTCGAGGGTTCGTCGATCGAGATCCTCTACGGTAAGGGCTACATCGCCAACCTGGAGTAGCCGGCACGTCGCGCGGGCGGCGTTCGGGCCGTCCGCGCAACCCGCCCCGGCCGGAGAGCTTCGCCAGACTTCTCTGCCGACTCCCTATGGGGCGAGTCTTGCAAGCTGCCAGCCGCCGTCCTCCAGACGGTAAAGAAAGCGATCGTGCAGCCGGTCGTCGCGGCCCTGCCAGAACTCGAGCTCACGCGGCAGCACGCGGTAGCCGCCCCAGAACGACGGTAGCGGGATGCTCTTGTCCGCGAACTTCCGGCGGATCTCCTCGAACTTGTTCTTTAGCAGGGCTCTTGAGCTGATCACGCTCGACTGTGGCGATACCCACGCGCCGAGCTGGCTGCCCCGCGGGCGACTCGCGAAGTACTTCAGGGATTCCGCCGACGAGAGCCGCTCCGCCGTGCCGCGGATGCCGATCTGCTGACCGAGTTCGCGCCAGAACAGCAGCAGCGATACCTCCGCGTTGCTCTCCATGTGCGATGCCTTGCGGCTCTCGTAGTTCGTGTAGAAGACGAAGCCGCGCTCGTCGAAAGACTTGAGCAGGACCGTGCGCGAGTAAGGCCGGTTCCGTTCGTCCACCGTGCAGAGGCTCATGGCGTTCGGATCGAGGGCGACCGTTTCGCAGGCGCGTTTGAACCAGGCTTCGAACTGACGAAACGGATCGTCGTCGAGATCCTCGCGGTCGAGTGAGCGTTCCTGGGCGGACCGCCGGAGATCCGACACGTCCATGCCGGCCGTGCCGGTGTCGTCGCTTGCTGTTGCCATGTGTCGCCTCGGCGCGTCGTGGGATCGTTCCACTCGTGGAATCAATTGTCGGCGGCGAGGGCGTTGTACTCAAGGGGGGCGTCGTCGTTGGCCGGTTCGTCTTCGGGCAGCGGCAGGCCGAACTCGGTTGCGATCAGCCGGATAGCCGCCTTCGCTTCCGCCTGGCCGCGAAAGCCTTCCCCGAGCGTCAGCGATTCACCGGTCGGACCGATGGCGTGGATCGTGTAGAAAATCGTGTGCTTGCCGCCCGACTGCGCCTTGAGGCCCGCCCGCGTGTCGAAGCGGCGAAAGGCGCCCCGGTGCATGCTGCGTTGCTTCACGGGCAGGCCGAAGAGGCGTCGCTGGGTATGGAGGGAGATGCCGTCCTGATACACCTCGAGTGAGTTGCCGGCCATGTACACGGAGCCCAGCGCGATGGCGGAACCGATCAGCGTGAAGACGCCTCCCATGAACAGAGCGCCTTCGCCGAGTACCAGGAACACCCCCGCGCCGGCGAACACCGCGCCGATCAGGAAGCCCGTTATCGACGGGCCCAGCTGTCGGCCCATCGGGTAGTACAGCGATCGGCCGTGCGGCGTATGGCGGATGCTGAGTCGTTCGAGCAGCTTCGAGTCGTCGGCCCGGGCCTGAGCCGATTCGGCTTCGCCGAGCCGGCGCTCGTCGACGTTCCGCGACAGCTCACCGGTCGGGTAGACGGGCAGCTCCCAATTCCGGTCGACTTTGCCCTCTGCCGTTTCGGCTTCCAGACTGAGGCGCCAAATCGTGTAGGCGTCCCCGGCTTTCGTCGCGTCGGCAGCAGCAAGGCCCTCGGGAACGTCGAAGCGGAACACGAGTCGCGTTCCGTTCGATCCGGGTTCCGTATAGGCAAGGCGGCGATCCTGCCATGTGGCGCTTTCGCGCCGGCGCCGGTTCTTCCCGCTGCCGCTGATTCGGCTTCTGAGACAGGTCAGGGTCAGCTCGAAACCGTCGGCCGAAGAGAACGGCAGGTTCAGGTCGATGTGGCCGCCCACGTGCCCGCCGATGGCCCCGGGAAACGGATCGAGCGTCAGCGGCGAGGCGCCGAACCGGCGCCACTCCTGCGTACGCCGCACGGCCCAGACGAGAAGCCCCACACCCACGACCGGGAAGATCAGGCCGAGGAGGGCCGGGTAGTTCGCCTTCCCGGTCACCTCCTCGTACAGGAGAAACGGCAGCGGCATCGAGATCAGGTTCCACATTGCCGCGAATACCCAGGCGCCCCACATGGCTGCCCTGGAGCCGGATCGCAGCGGATCGCCCTGCCAGGCGGGATTCGCAAGCCACGGTGTGTCGCCCACAACCGCTTCGACGGTCGCCCTGGTGCCCGGGCGCAGAAACGCGGCAATCAGCATGCCGTAGCCGACACCGCCAAACACCAGCACGAATATGGACTTGAAGGCCATGAGCCCCCAGCGCGGTTCCCGGTCGATCACGGACGAGGCGGGCTCGTCCGGGTCGACCCAGACGACGATGGGTTCGTTCCGGGCAAGCGCGCCCGCGAGGCGCCGGCCAAGGTTGCGCTGATAGCTGCCGATATTGTCGGCGCCGGAGGAAATCGACACGCGGCTGCCCGTGTAGCTCACGAAGGCGTAGGTATAGCGATAGCTTGCGTACGCGAGGTAGGTGTCGGAATCGTCGCCGCGGCGCGTCTCGACGCCGGCGCGTTCGAGCTCGGCGTTTACGGGCTCCCAGCTGCGCATAGCCCATGCGTCGCCAAGCTCGCTGCCGATCAGCCATAACATCCAGGTCCCGAAGCCTGCGAAGGGCAGGGCGAAAAGCAGTATAAATATTCGGCCTTTCATGCGCTTAGGCTAACATCCCGGGATCCGCCCGGCTGTGAGCGGCGTCAAGTCTCACGCCCGTGCCGGTCGCCCGGAACGGGGCGTCCGCCGCGGTTCCTTAAGCGGCGGCTTTTTCGCTATAATGACCGGCTGGACGGAAAACGGGTGCCGTCGCGGGCCGCGCGTCGTTGATTGCGGGCACGGTCGGGCGAAAGTGGCGGAATTGGTAGACGCGCTGGATTTAGGTTCCAGTGGGGCAACCCGTGAGAGTTCGAGTCTCTCCTTTCGCACCACACACTGTCCGGAACACCCGTCCGGAGCGATTTTCTTAAGGCAATGGTCGGCGCAGGCGCCGCGGTCGCCGGCCGCGCGTTTTGCGCTGTCGCAACAGGACTCAGGAAGCAGACATGCAGGTAACTGTCGAATCTACGGGCACGCTGGAGCGTCGGATGCGGGTCGAGCTGCCCGCGGACAGCATCGAGCGCGAGGTGGACTCCCGGCTGAAATCGGTTGGGCGTACCGCGAAGATCAAGGGCTTTCGGCCGGGCAAGGTGCCGGCGAAAGTGGTTCGGCAGCGTTATGGCAAGCAAGTGCGCGAAGAGGTCTTAAGCGAACTCATGCAAAAGAGCTATACGGACGCCGTGACGCAGGAAAACCTGAATCCGGCCGGCGGGCCGCGGATCGAGCCGGAGGAGAGCGGCGACGGGTTCGCCTACGTCGCGACCTTCGAGATCATGCCGGAGTTCGAACTCCAGGGACTCGACAGGATCGAAGTACGGACGCCGGTAGTCGACATCGGCGACGCCGATCTCGATGCGATGATCGACAAACTGCGCGAGCAAAAGGCGGAATGGCACCCGGTTGAGCGCAAGAGCGCTACCGGCGACAAGGTCGTCTGCGACTTCTCCGGCGTGCTCGACGGTGAGCCGGTCGAAGGCGGCCAGGGCAGCAACGTCCCGGTCACTCTGGGTCGGGGGCAAATGCTGCCCGACTTCGAGAAAGGTCTGACCGGTGTCGTCGCCGGGAGCGTCGAAAAGTTCAAGGTGAAATTCCCGAAGGATTACCACGCCGAAGACCTGGCCGGGAAGAAGGTGGACTTCGAGGCGACGATCCACAGCGTCGAGGAAATGGTGCTTCCCGACATCGACGACGAGCTCGCTGCGATGTTCAACGTCGAGCAAGGCGGCTTCGAGCAGTTCAAGCGCGACGTGCGCGACAACATGGAACGAGAGGCCGCGCAGAAAGTCAAAAACGACATCCGCGAACAGGTAATGACCGGCTTGCTGGACGCCAACCCGATCGAGATCCCGCAGACCCTCAAAGCTCAGGAGATGCACGAGATGCAGCGCGAGGCGATGCGCCGTTTGGGGATTGAGGATCCCGAGCAGGCGCCGCCGCTGGAAAACTTCGCCGACGCGGCCGGCAAGCGCGTGCAGCTCGGTCTGCTCGTGCGCAAGGTTATCGCCGACGAGCAGCTGACCCTTGACGAAAGCAGGGTCCGGGCCCATGTAGAAGAACTCTGCGCCGGTTACGAGAACGCCGAGGACATGGTCAACATCTATATGTCGAATCCGCAGATCATCCAGCAGGTCGAGCCGCTGGTTCTGGAGCAAATGGCTATCGACTGGCTGCTCGGCAATGGTACCGTCAAAGAGAACAAGGTCAGTTTCACGGAGTACATGGACGCCTGACAGGGGCGTCGTTCGGAACTTCGGGTCACGGCCACAGACTTAAGTACAAAAGGAAGGCAGCACACATGAGCGCAAAAGCACTGAACCTGGTACCGATGGTCGTCGAGCAGACGGCGCGGGGCGAACGTGCCTACGACATCTACTCGCGTTTGCTGAAGGAAAACGTAGTCTTCATCGTGGGGCCGGTAGAGGACTATATGGCGAACCTGGTCGTGGCCCAGCTCCTGTTCCTCGAGTCGGAGAACCCCGACAAGGACATACACCTTTACATCAACTCACCGGGCGGGTCCGTCACGGCCGGTCTGTCGATCTACGACACGATGCAGTTCGTCAATTGCGACGTATCCACGATCTGCGTCGGTCAGGCGGCCAGCATGGGCGCGCTGCTGCTTGCCGGCGGCACGAAAGGCAAGCGCTTCGCACTGCCGCATTCCCGGGTCATGGTGCACCAGCCGTCCGCGGGTTTTCAGGGGCAGGCGACCGACATCAGCATTCACGCCAACGAGGTCCTCGCACTCAAGCGCCGTCTCAACGAGATTATGGCGAAACACACGGGGCAGCCCGTGGACCGCATCGAGCAGGATCTGGAGCGCGATCGCTTCATGAGCGCCGAGTCGGCGGTCGAGTACGGTCTGATTGACACGGTACTGGCCGAACGCACGGAAATGGGCGGTTCCGAAAAGGACTGATCCCTTTTGATTTCAGCGACTTATAGAGCCTCTATTGTCAGGTTGAGACGTATAGCTTTGCACCCCTGAATGTCGCATGTTATATACACTCTGGGCCGTAGCAGGTCCGCTATTTGAGTTCACGAGCACTATTACATGAGCGATGATTCGCGCGGTAAGAACGAAGACGGCAAGCTCCTCTATTGTTCTTTTTGCGGCAAGAGCCAGCACGAAGTCCGTAAGCTGATTGCGGGCCCCTCCGTATTCATTTGCGACGAGTGCGTCGAGCTTTGCAACGACATCATTCGCGAAGAACTCGAGGATTCGGGCGAAGCGGGTCGTGACAAGCTGCCGAAGCCGCAGGAGATCAAAGACGTGCTCGACGAGTACGTCATCGGTCAGCAGCGGGCAAAGAAGGTCCTCTCGGTTGCCGTATACAACCACTACAAGCGCTTAAACGATCGCCTCGACGAACGCTCGAAGGACGATATCGAGCTGGCCAAAAGCAATATCCTGCTGATCGGCCCGACCGGCTGCGGCAAGACGCTGCTTGCCGAAACGCTGGCGCGCCTCCTCAACGTGCCGTTCACGATCGCCGATGCCACGACGCTGACCGAGGCCGGTTACGTCGGCGAGGACGTCGAAAACATCATTCAGAAGCTGCTGCAGAAATGCGACTACGATGTCGACAAGGCTCAGACGGGCATTGTCTACATCGACGAGATCGACAAGATCTCCCGGAAGTCCGACAACCCGTCGATCACGCGCGACGTATCCGGCGAAGGCGTTCAGCAGGCGTTGCTCAAGCTGATCGAGGGAACCATTGCTTCCGTTCCGCCGCAGGGCGGGCGCAAGCATCCGCAGCAGGAGTTCCTGCAGGTAGATACGGGCAACATCCTGTTCATCTGCGGCGGTGCTTTCGCGGGCCTCGAAAAAATCATTCAGAACCGCTCGTCGAAGTCCGGTATCGGCTTCGTCGCCGACGTCAAGACCGGCGAGGAAGAGCAGTCGATTGGCGAGTTGCTCCACGACGTGGAGCCCGAAGATCTGATCCGCTTCGGTCTGATCCCTGAATTCGTCGGCCGTCTGCCGGTCGTCGCGACGCTGCAGGAACTCGACGAAGACGCGCTCGTGCAGATTCTGCTCGAACCGAAAAATGCGCTGACCAAGCAGTACCGCAAGCTGTTCGACATGGAAGGCGTGGAACTCGAGTTTCGCGAGGACGCGCTGCGCGCCGTTGCCAAGAAGGCCATGGAGCGCAAGACCGGCGCGCGCGGTCTGCGCACAATCCTCGAAAACGTGCTGCTCGACACGATGTACGACTTACCGTCGGCCAGCAGCGCGAAGAAGGTCGTGGTCGACGAGGCCGTGGTCACGGGTGAAACCAAGCCCTACGTGATCTACGAATCGGACGAGTCGCCGACCGTAAATATCGAGCAGCCCCCGCGTCCGACAGGTTCCGAGGGCGTCTGATCCGCCGCGTCGCCGCCCGCTCGGTTTAGTGGCGGGCGCCAACACCGCTCGTGAAGCTTGCGCTGTGCCGCAGCCTTGATTTCGGTACCGGCGGACGCACTTCCCAAGATCAATCCAGACAGAGGTCCTACGGGTGTCTGAAGAGCTGACCGAAACCATCGTTGACGACCGGGACGAGCACTCCGGCGTTCCCGTTTTACCCTTGCGCGACGTCGTCGTGTATCCACATATGGTCATTCCGTTGTTCGTCGGCCGCGACCGCTCAATAGTCGCGCTCGATCGGGCAATGAATGCCGGCAAGCGCATTCTCCTGGTCGCGCAGCGCGCCGCCGATCTGGACGATCCGCAGCCGAACGATCTCTACGAGGTCGGCACGCTGGCCACGATCCTGCAGCTTCTGAAACTGCCGGACGGTACGGTCAAAGTTCTCGTCGAAGGCGGCGAACGCGCGCTCATCGACCGGATCGACGTGGGCGATCATTTCGCCGCGGAGATTACCCTGCTCGGCGAGGACGACCGCCACGACGAGCGGGAGATCGACGTGCTCGTGCGCTCGATCATTGCGCAGTTCGAGCAGTACGTGAAGCTCAACAAGAAGGTACCGCCCGAGATTCTCACGTCGCTGTCGGGTATCGACGAGCCCGGCCGGCTTGCGGATACGGTTGCCGCACACATGGCGCTGAAGTTGTCCGAGAAGCAACGGATTCTCGAAATCCAGGACGTCAAATCGAGGCTCGAGCAGATCCTCGGCATCATCGAGGGCGAGATCGACGTCCTGCAGATCGAGAAGCGGATCCGCGGACGGGTCAAGCAGCAGATGGAGAAAAGCCAGCGCGAGTACTACCTGAATGAGCAGATGAAAGCCATTCAGAAAGAACTCGGCGAGATGGAGGACGCCCCGAACGAACTGGCCGATCTGGAGGCCAGAATCGAGAAGGCGGGAATGTCCGAAGAGGCGCGCGAGAAAGCGACGTCCGAACTCAATAAGCTCAAGCTGATGTCACCCATGTCGGCCGAAGCCACGGTCGTACGCAACTACATCGACTGGCTCCTGAAAGCGCCGTGGAAGAAGCGCAGCAAGGTGCTCAAGGATCTCAGGCGCGCCGAGGAAGTGCTCGAAGAGGATCACTACGGGCTCGACAAGGTCAAGGAGCGTATCCTCGAGTATCTGGCGGTTCAGCAGCGCGTCAAAAAGCTCAAAGGGCCGATCCTGTGTCTCGTCGGTCCGCCGGGCGTGGGTAAGACCTCGCTGGGCCAGAGCATCGCCCGGGCGACGAACCGCAAGTTCGTGCGCATGTCTTTGGGCGGCGTGCGCGACGAGGCCGAGATACGCGGTCATCGACGCACCTACATCGGCTCGATGCCCGGCAAGATCATTCAGAATCTCGGTAAGACCGGCGTTCGCAATCCGCTGTTCCTGCTCGATGAAATCGACAAGATGGCGATGGATTTCCGCGGCGATCCGTCGTCCGCGCTCCTCGAGGTGCTCGATCCGGAGCAGAACTCGACGTTCAACGATCACTATCTCGAGGTGGACTTCGATCTGTCCGACGTCATGTTCGTCTGCACGGCGAACAGCCTGAACATCCCGGCTCCGCTGCTCGATCGAATGGAAGTAATCCGCATTCCGGGCTACACCGAAGACGAGAAGCTCGCGATCGCGATGCGCTATCTGATTCCGAAGCAAATGAAGGAGAACGGCCTTCGGGAAAACGAAGTGCGGATCTCGAGTGTCTCGGTGAAAGATATCGTTCGCTACTACACGCGCGAGTCGGGTGTTCGCGGTCTCGAGCGCGAGATCTCGAAGATCTGCCGAAAGGTCGTCAAAGCGTTGTTACTCAAGCCGCGCGACAAGCGCGTGACCGTCGGTCCAAAGTCGCTCGAGAAGTATCTGGGCGTCCGCCGTTTCCGCTTCGGTATCGCCGAGGAGAACGACCAGGTCGGTCAGGTGACGGGTCTGGCGTGGACGGAAGTCGGCGGCGAGTTGCTGACGATCGAGGCTGCGGTTGTCGGCGGCAAAGGCAAGCTGACGCATACCGGCCAGCTCGGTGACGTTATGACCGAATCGATCCAGGCAGCCATGACCGTGGTGCGCAGCCGCGCACCGTTGCTGGGAATCGACGACGAGTTCCATCAGAAGCACGACGTGCACATCCACGTGCCGGAAGGCGCCACGCCGAAGGACGGTCCGAGCGCGGGCGTGGGCATGTGTACGGCACTTGTCTCCGCGCTGACGGAAATCCCGGTACGCGCCGACGTGGCGATGACCGGCGAGATTACGCTGCGCGGCGAAGTGCTGCCGATCGGCGGTCTGAAAGAGAAGCTGCTGGCGGCACACCGGGGCGGTATCACCAAGGTGCTGATCCCCAGCGACAATGAGAAGGACCTTGCTGAAATACCTAAGAACATCAAGGACAAGCTGACGATAGTTCCAGTGAAATGGATCGACGCGGTGCTCGAACACGCCCTCGTGCACATGCCGCTTCCCGTCGAGCCGGAACAGCCTGTCGCTGACGATTCTGAGGCCGCAAAAGACAAGGCGGCGGAGGACGTCAAGTCCGAGGATGTAGTCAGACCGCACTAATCGCCGCAATCCCGCATGGTTGCTGGATATTTGACGGTTCAGCGTCGAACCAGGTATAACCGTCGCAGCCGAATGGGGATGCACGGAGTCCCGGACGGTTATTCAGCGGATTGCGACTAAATGGGGGAGCTCGCTGGATTGATCGGACAGCCGCCGTTGGCGGTCGTCCCGGTGCACGCCTCGGCGTGTTAACGTCTACATCAATCAGCAAGGTGACACATGAATAAAGGCGAATTAATCGAAGCGGTTGCGGACTCGGCAGGTATCTCGCGGGCGGACGCGACCAAGGCGGTCGACGCCGTTCTCGACAGCATCAGTAAAACGCTTTCGAATGGCGGGTCCGTCTCGCTGGTCGGGTTCGGCACGTTCTCGGTCAAGGCGCGTGCAGCGCGGACCGGACGTAACCCGCGGACCGGCGAACCTATCCAAATTGCGGCCAGTAACGTACCCGGATTCAAGGCTGGCAAAGCCCTGAAGGATGCCGTAAACTAGCGCGCCCTCGCGCACCGGAGCGCTGTCGAAACCCACTAAGCAAGCGGCTTTCGGCACTTTCCTGTACCGCGACGACGAAGCGTTCGCTTCGCGAATCGGGTGCCGGGTGCACTGCAGCATTCGGGTGCTTAGCTCAGCTGGTAGAGCATCGCCCTTACAAGGCGAGGGTCGGCGGTTCGATCCCGTCAGCACCCACCAGGTTCGGAGTGGTAGTTCAGTTGGTTAGAATACCGGCCTGTCACGCCGGGGGTCGCGGGTTCGAGTCCCGTCCACTCCGCCATTAACGCCAGACGCCCCTGCTCAGCAGGGGCGTTCTTGTTTGGAGCGACCTTACGGCGGCCTGTTGGCCGCATCCCTTCTCTCAGCTAGAATCGCTGGCCTTTTCCCGGATTTTCGCGCGGACATGCTGCAGAACCTACGCAACAACATTACCGGCCCGATCGCACTTGGCATCCTCGTGCTCATTGCGCTGTCGTTCGTCTTCGTCGGCGTCGGCGGGACCTATAACTTCTTCGGCGGGCAGTATGCGGCGCGGGTTGACGGTGAGGAGATCAGTCTCGGTCTGTTCGAGGCCCGCTATCGCGATTTCCTGAGCGACAATCCCGCGGTGGCGACAGCCGGCGATGCCGAGCGCCAGCAGGTGCGGCAGCAGATCCTCGACAATCTGATTTACGAGCAGCTGCTCGAGAACTTCCTCGACGAGTCGGGGTATCGAATCGGGGATGCGCAGGTCGTGGACTCGATTCGCGAGATCCCCGACTTTCAGACCGACGGCCAATTCAACCGGGAAACCTACAATGCGGCATTGCTGTCGGCAGGTCGCAACAGCAACGAGTTCGAGTTCGCTCAGCGCATGAGTCTTCGCCGGCAGCAGCTGCAGCTGGCCATTGCGGCGACAGCGGTGATCACACCGGCCGAGTACCGCCGCTACATCAATCTGATGACCGAGCAGCGACTCGTCACGATCGCAACTTTCCCGCCGGATATGGTCGATGAGGAGATCGTCATCGGCGACGATGAGATTGCGACCTACTACGAGCAGAATCCGGTGCAGTTCGAGCTGCCCGAATCGGCGGACGTCGAGTACGTGATGATCAGTCGCGATGACGTGGCGGCGGGCATAGAGGTTTCCGAAGAGGCGCTTCTGCAGTACTACGAAGAAAACCGCTACCGCTACCTGCAGGACGAACAGCGCGAAGCCCGGCATATCCTGATCACCTTCGGCGGCGACGAGGACGCCGCGGAGTCGGAGGCCAATGCGCTGCTCGCCCGGCTCAACAACGGCGAGGCCTTCGACGAACTCGCACGCGAGTTCTCCGACGACACCGGGACCGCAAACGACGGCGGAGCTTTCGGCGCGCTCACCCGATCCCAGTTCCCGTCGGAGCTGGGAGCTGCCGTATTTGCGCTGCAACCGGGCGAGATCGACGGGCCGATCCGGACGGACTTCGGCTATCACATTGTCAGGCTGGATAACGTACTGCCGCAAGGCGCCATGCCTCTCGAGCAGGTGCGCGGGGAGCTTGTCGCCGAAATCCGCGAACGCGACGTCGACGATGCCTACCGTGCGCTGGAGAACGACCTCGGCAGCGCGCTGTTCGATGCCGACGACATTGCCGCGGCTGCTGAGGCGGTCGGCACCGACGTCCAGCTTGCCGAGGGCATCACGCGCGCCGGCGGAGAGCCGTTCGGCAGCAACCAGATTGCTATCGACACGATTTTCGATTCGGCAATTCTCACGACCGGGCAGACGTCGGAAGTCGTAGAGCTCGACAACGTCAGCTCAGCCGTGTTTCGCGTTGCGCGCTACAACGAAGCAAGCCGGCAGCCGCTCGATGAGGTTCGCGAGCAGATCCGCGGCATTCTCACGGCGAACCGGATCGAGTCGATGCTCAGGCAGCGGGCCGATACTCTCAGGGCGGAGGTTGAAGCGGGATCGGAGTTCCGCTCGGCCGCGGAAGCGGCCGGCGCCGACGTCAGCGAACCGTTACTTCTGAGCCGCCAGAATCCCAACGCCGATATGGCGGTGTTCTACAGTGTGTTTGCCGCCGGACGTCCGGCCGAGAACACGCCGGTCCGGGACGTCGTGCGCACGAGCAGCGGAGCTTATGCGGTCTACAGCCTCGATGCGGTCCTTCCCGGCAGACCCGAGGCGATCCCCCTTGCAGAACGCGACACGGCCAAGCTCTTTCGCGCCCAGGAGTCGGGTTTTCGCGACTTCGCGGCTTTTCTGCTTGCGCTGCGCGAAGAGGCCAACATCGTGGTCAACGAAGAGGCCGTGGCCGCAGCGGACTTTTTCCAGTAAGGTCGCGCGCAAGTGTACCCTGCCAAGCTGATTTTGCTGCATTCAGCGCGCCTGAGCGGTTTCGCCGCAAGGCGCGTCGCGCCGGCAATGGCGCAGCCCTTGTCAAGTGACGCAACGCGGCGGCGAAACCGCTCAGGCGCGCCCTTCGGGTTGGCCTGTCAGCGTTCCTGGCCGCGTTACGACTCTTGCAAAGGGCTGGGCCATTCGCGGCGAGCCGCGCCTTGCCAGGAACGCTGACAGGCCAACTGAATGCAGCAAAATCAGCTTGGCAGGGTACTAGCGGCAGACAAGCGCCGCGGGCGTCATGGGGGAAGGCATGCCTAAACTGGCGTTGCACTGGCAAATCCTTATCGCGATCGCACTGGCCGGAATCGCGGGCGGTCTCGTCAATAGTTACACGACCGAGACCTTCGCGCCCGGCCTGTTCGGTGTGCCGTTCGTCGCGGTTTTCGACTACATCGGCGCGTTGTTTCTCAACGCGCTGAAGATGATCATCGTCCCGCTGATTCTTTCCTCGATCATCGTCGGCGTCGCGAACATCGGGTCGGGCGGCAATCTGGGCGCGCTCGGCGGCAAGACGCTGCTCTTCTACGTGACGACATCGCTCGTCGCGATCTTCATCGGTCTCTTCGTCGTCAACACCGTGCAGCCCGGCATAAGCGACGGCGAGCCCGTTCGCGAGATGCTCGACCTGGAGGGCTCTGCGGATACGGTCCGCGGGCTCGTCGAGGGTAAGGACGCAAGCGACGTCGCGGAGATTTTCCTGCGCATGATCCCGCCGAACATCGTGATGGCGGCTGCCGAGGGTCAGATGCTCGGCATCATCTTTTTCGCGATGCTGTTCGGTTACTTCATGACCCGGATCGGCCACGAGCTTGCAGAAACGCTGTTCCGCTTCTGGGACGGTGTATTCAACGTCATGATGCGCATGACCGAGTTCATCATGCTGTTCGCGCCGATCGGCGTGTTCGGTCTCGTCGCTTCGACGATTTCCAATGCGGGCTTCGATGCCGTCAAGCCCCTCACCGTGTTCGCATTGTGCGTGGTAGCCGCGCTGGCGCTGCACGCATTCGTCTTCCTGCCGCTGCTGCTGCGGGCGGTCGGGCGCGTCCGGCCGTTCAAAGTCCTGAAGGGCGTCTCGCCGGCGATGCTGACGGCGTTTTCGACGGCCTCATCGTCGGCGACGTTGCCGGTTACGATCGAAAGCGTCGAGAAGAATGTCGGAGTTTCCAACAAAGTGTCGAGTTTTGTACTACCGCTCGGCGCGACTGTTAACATGAACGGTACCGCGTTGTATGAGTGTGCGGCGGCGCTTTTCATCGCCCAGGCCTACGGGCTCGAGTTGACACTCGGAGTGCAATTTACGATTGTGCTCGTGGCGTTGCTGACGTCGATCGGTGTGGCCGGCGTGCCGTCTGCCTCGCTCGTCGCCATCGCCATCATTCTGACCGCTATAGGGTTGCCTATCGATGCGATTGGGGCGCTGCTGTTGTTCGATCGAATCCTGGATATGTGCCGCACGAGCGTCAATATCTGGGGTGACTGCTGCTGCGCAACGATCGTCGCGCGACTCGATGGTGAGCAGACCAACGTTGCCCTGGAGCGCAGCGGCTAGCCGGCGTGTGAGCCGATGAGCGACGCGCTTGCCGGCCGGACAATCTGCCACATCAATCTTGCCGGCGGTTACCGCGGTGGCGAGCGGCAGGCGGAGTTGCTCGTGCGCGAGCTTGCGCGGCGCGGCCTGCGCCAGCGGCTCGTCGTGCGCACCGGTGGCTCCCTGACCGGCCGTTGCCGGGACGTAGCGGGCCTCGACATCGTCGAGTCGCGGGGCCGTGCCTTTGGTGCCGCGTTCGCGGCGCGGCAGTCCGACGTACTGCACGCGCACGATGGGCACGCTTTCTATGCAGCGGCGATGGCCAATCGAATGTCGGGCGCGCCCTACGTGCTGACGCGCCGCGTCCCGAACCCCCAGAAACCGTCGCCGTTGCGCAGCTCGGCTTACCGCCGCGCGGGGCGGCTCTGCGGCGTCTCAGAGGCCGTGGCGGACAATATTCGCGTGCTCTACCCCGATCTCGACGTAACCGTCGTCCCGGACGCGCATGCGGCTCTGGAATCGGCTCCCGATCAGGTGGAAGCCGTTCGCGCTCTGTTTCCGGGCAAACGGCTCATCGGTCATGTCGGTGCCCTCGACGACGCGCACAAGGGGCAGCGCACGATCCTGGCGGCCGCGGCAAGGGCTGCCGTCGAGCGGCCGGACTGGCAGTTCGTGCTGTGCGGTAACGGCAAGGACGAGGCAGCGTTGCGGGCTGAGGCGGAGTCTCTCGACAACGTGACGTTCACCGGTTTCCTGGATGACGTCGCACCTTATCTCGCCAGCTTCGAGGTGTTCGTGTTTCCATCGAACTTCGAGGCGCTCGGCTCGTCGCTGCTCGACGCGATGTATCTGGGCCTCCCGATCGTGGCGTCCCGCACCGGCGGTATCCCGGAGTTCGTCGAGGATGGCGTGAACGGCGTGCTGATAGCGCCGGGCGACAGCGACGCACTGTTCGCGGGGGTCGAAACGCTGATCGATCGTCCCGCGCTGCGCGAGACCGTATCGCACGCCAATCGGCTGAAGGCCGCGCGGTACGACGCCGCGGCGATGGCCGACAGTTACGCGGCGATCTACGCAGAGCTGTTGTAGCGGCGGCCGCGGGGCAGGGCGCTAGTCGTCGTCGAGGTGCATCCCGATGATGTTGTAGCCGCCGTCAACGTAGGTGATCTCGCCGGTGATTCCCGACGCGAGGTCGGAGCACAGGAACGCTGCTGTATTGCCGACATCATCGATCGTGACGTTGCGGCGGATCGGCGACACCTTTTCCATGTGTGCGAGCATCTTGCGCAGGCCGCCGATGCCGGCCGCCGCGAGGGTCTTGATGGCGCCCGCCGAAATCCCGTTGACGCGAATCCCGCGGGGGCCCAAGTCCATTGCGAGAAAGCGAATGCAGGCTTCGAGGCTGGCTTTCGCGAGGCCCATCACGTTGTAGTGCGGCACGGCCTTGACGGCGCCGAGGTAGCTGAGCGCGAGGATTGCCGAGTTCCGGCCCTGCATCAGCGGCAGCGCAGCCTTGGCGAGGGCTGCGAGGCTGTACGCAGAGATGTCGTGGGCGATGCGAAAGCCTTCGCGATCGACGGCATCGATGAAGTCCCCGTCGAGCTGCTCCCGCGGCGCGAAGCCCACGGAGTGAACGAGTACGTCGATGCCGTCCCACTTCTCGCCAATGGCGTCGAACACGGCGGCAATGTTCTCGTCGCTGGCGACATCGAGCTCGTAGGTCATGTTCGAGCCCAGGCGCTCGGCCAGCGCGTCGACGCGTCGCTTGAGTTTCTCGTTCTGGTAGGTGAACGCCAGCTCGGCGCCCTCGCGCGCAAATGCCTCGGCAATGCCGGTGGCGATGGAGCGGTCGCTGGCGACGCCGACGATCAGCGCTCGCTTACCGGCCATGAAGCCCATGATTTATCCTCGGTATGGGATGGTACGTGGCGCGGAATTCTACCTGAATGGCAGCCGCGAGGTCGCGTCCGTCTTCTACGAGCTCTGTGCGGTGACGTCCACGTACATGGTCAGCCGCTGGCCCGGTCTCAGAATCCGGCCGGCGTCCAGATTGTTCCATTTCGCGATTTGCTGGATGGTCACCCGGAAACGGCGGGCGATGAGATACAGCGAATCGCCGTTGCGAACCGTGTAGTTCACTTTCCGCGTGGTGCTGCCGTACGCGGATCGGGGAGCCGTTCGCGGTGCCGCCTCCGCGGCGGTCCAGACGATCAGTTTCCGGCCCGTTGCCAGCGTGTCGCCCGGCGCCATGCCATTCCAGGCGGCAAGCTGCCGCGTGGAGACTTCGTAGCGGCGGCTTATCGTCCAGAAGCTTTCGCCGCGCGCCACGACGTGCTCCACGCGCTCGCCGTCGCGCTGCCGGTTCTGCTTGCGCTCGAGTCGCGCGTCCGCGCTCTGGCTGTAGGCCGCAAGCGGTTTTGTCGCGATCGGAATCAGGAGGTAGTGCCCGGCGCGGATCGTGTTGTTGCGCAGGTTGTTGGCCTCGCGGATCGACGCGACGCTCGTGTGGTAGCGCTCCGCGATTTGCGATATCGCTTCGCCGGAGCGTACTTTGTGGCGCTGCCAGCGCACGCGCTCCTTCGCCGGCACCGCGGCCAGCGCCGTGTCGAAGCCCTCGGCCGAGCCGATCGGCAATACGAGCCGGTGCGGACCGCCGGGGTCCGTCGACCAGCGATTGAAGCCGGGGTTGTAGGCGTAAACGGTGTCAACGTCGACGCCCGCCAGCGACGCGGCAAGCGCGAGATCGAGCTGCGAGCCGATGTCCGTGACGACGAACTGCGGTTCGTCGGGTACTTCGGGCAGCTCGACGCCGAAGGCCGCAGGGTCGCGGACGATGTCCACGAGCGCGAGGAGCTTGGGCACGTACATGCTGGTTTCGCGCGGCAGCCTCAGGTTCCAGAAGTCCTCCGGCTTGCCCTGGGCGCGGTTCTTGCGGCGTGCCTTGAGCACGTTGCCCTCGCCGGAGTTGTAGGAGGCGATGGCGTTGAGCCAATCGCCGTCCTGCAGCTCGTAGAGATACTCGAGGTAGTCGAGCGCGGCGCGTGTCGAGTCGACGACGTCGCGGCGGCCGTCATACCACCAGTTCTGACGGATGCCGAAGCGCTTCGCGGTCCCCGGGATCATCTGCCACAGCCCGGCCGCGCGGCCGTGCGAGTAGGCGAAGGGATCGTAGGCCGACTCCACGATCGGCAACAGGGCCAGCTCGAGCGGCAGCTCGCGGCGCTCGAGTTCCTCGACGATGTACGGCATGTAGCGCTGGGCGCGCGTCAATACCCGGCGCAGGTAGTCCGGGTGGCGCGCATACCACTTGCGCTCGGCTTCGGTTCGCCGGTTGTGCTCATAGCTCAGCGAAAACCCGTCGCGCAACAGGACGATGAGATCGTCCGGACGCGCTGTCGGAGCCGCTTCGGGCGCCAAACCCAGGTTGTCGCCGACATAGGCCGTCGGCCGGGCAATGGGCGAGAGCTGTTCCAGGGTGCCGAGTTCGTCGAGCAGCGTCTGACCGCTTGCTTCGAGCGCTGGCGGCGACGCGGCGGCCGTAGCCGAAAAAGTGACAAGGACCGCAACAATCGGCCGCAGCTTCTGCAATAATCGGGGTGAGGTTTGGCGCATCGGACTAGCTTTACCTGGGCCGGGTGCGAGTGCAAGGATGAAGTTCACAGCGGAGCTGGTTCCCTTGACAGAGGTGTTTCGTTTTCCCGACGTCGCGCGCGACTGGCTTGCTCAGCCGCTCGGTCAGTCGCTGCTTGCCCGCGAAGCGCGACTCGTCGAGGACGCCTTCGAGGGCATCTTCGGCGAGCAGTGTCTTCAGGTAGGCGGTTGGGGAGCGCCCGAGACCTTCCTGCGCTCCGCGCGGACCCAGCGCGGGTTCCTGATCGCCGACGCACCGTCCGACGCCGTGCCCGTCGTCGTCGGGCAGCCATGGCGGCTCCCCGTGGCCGACGAAACCGTGGACTGCGTGCTGCTTCCGCACACGCTCGAGTTCTCGGACCGGCCGCATGCCATTCTGCGCGAGGTGAACCGAGTCCTGCACGCCCACGGACATCTGATCGTTCTGGCCTTCCGTCCCGGGGGCTTATGGGGTTTAAGACGCGTCGTTCCAGGCGCCGCGCTGCCGCCCGCAGCGGAAAACCTGGTCTCCGACCGCCGTCTGCGCGACTGGCTGAAGCTCCTCGACATGCGGATCCACGGCATGACCGAGTACTTTTTTCGCTGGCCCGTTTCCGGCAGCCGCGGACCGAGTTCGGCGCGCTGGGAGCAACGCGGGCAGCGTTTCTGGCCGGCGTTTTC
Source organism: Woeseiaceae bacterium (assembly GCA_028277185.1). GTDB lineage: Bacteria > Pseudomonadota > Gammaproteobacteria > Steroidobacterales > Woeseiaceae > UBA1847. Next base: position 62,726 of record JANQGQ010000002.1, on the reverse strand, counting down.
GGCTTGCTACATGCTGGCGGCGCAGAAGCGCGTATGCACGATGACGCCGGTGCGCCCTGCCTGGCGAAGTAAGCCGAAACTGGTGGCCGGTCTGGCTGAGCCGTCGACGCGGGTGAGCCGGCTGTCGAGCGCGCCGCTAGACGACAAAGCTTGAGCGCACCTGTCGAGATCTACACCGATGGCGCCTGCCGGGGCAACCCGGGTCCGGGCGGCTGGGGCGTGCTGCTAAAGGCCGGTAGCCGCGAAAAGACCCTCTACGGCGGCGAGGCCGAGACCACCAACAACCGAATGGAACTCACGGCCGCGATCGAAGCGCTCCGGGCGTTGAAGCGCCCGAGCGACGTCGTGCTCCACACCGATTCCCGCTATGTCATGGACGGGATCACGAGCTGGCTTGAGAACTGGAAACGGCGCGGCTGGACGACCGCTGCGAAGAAGCCCGTCAAGAACCGCGATCTCTGGCAGGCGCTCGACGAGGAAGCGGAGAAGCACAGCATTCGGTGGGTCTGGGTCAAAGGGCACGCCGGGAATTCCGGTAACGAGCTGGCGGATGCTCTCGCGAATCGGGGCATCGATGAGCTTCGTTAGCCGCGCTCGCGGCTGCTGATGCTGGACCGGGAGCCAACCACCCGACGGCGGGAAGCGCCGTCGTTTTTGCGCTGCGACGGTGCCAATTTGCCGCGGGGTTTGGTGTAATAGCGACCCATGCGGCAAATCGTCCTCGACACGGAAACCACCGGACTGTCCACGGCGCAGGGTCACCGGATCATCGAGATCGGCTGCGTGGAAATCGTCAACCGACGCCTGACCGGGCGTGAGTTCCATCGCTTTCTGAATCCCGATCGCGACATCGACGAGGGCGCCGAGCGTGTCCATGGCATCAGCCGCGCTTCGCTCGAATCGGAGCCGCGCTTTCCGGAGATCGCCGACGAGCTGCTGGCTTTTTTGAGCGGCGCCGAACTCGTGATCCACAACGCGGAGTTTGACGTCGGCTTCCTCGACTACGAACTTGGCCTGATGCGGCATCCAAAGCCGCGCGTCACGGACCACGCCAGCGTGCTGGATACCCTGTTACTTGCCCGCGAGATGCACCCCGGGCAGCGCAACAGCCTCGACGCGCTCTGCAAGCGCTACGAGATCGACGCTTCGAAGCGCGACGTGCACGGCGCGCTGATCGACGCCGATCTTCTCGCACGCGCGTATCTCGCGATGACGGGCGGGCAGACGGCGCTGTCCCTCGACGCCGTGTCGGCGGCCGACACGGCGGAGACGAATGAGGTCGAGGCCGTCAGCCGGGCCGGCGAACTCGAGCTACGCGTGGTCAGGGCCAGCGACGAGGAACTGGCCGCGCACGAAGCGCTGCTCGACAAACTGCGGGATCGGGGAGAGTGCGTCTGGGATCGCCTGAACGCCGGCTAGCGCATAGCCGTTACTGCTGATAGCGTCTAGAATCCCGCAAATAACGACAACGACAAGCAACCGGGGGCTCGGAAGGGCGTCTTCAGGCAGGAGCAGCTATGGCCGCAACGATGGCAGCGTCAATGCGGGCGAATTTCTTGGGCAATTCGCCGACGTGGTACAAGTGGACGATAGTCGCATTCCTCGCCATGAATCCGATCCTCGTCATGATCGATCCGTTCATGGCGGGCTGGATTCTGGTACTGCAGTTCATATTCACGCTGGCGATGGCGCTCAAGTGCTATCCGCTGCAACCTGGAGGGCTCCTTGCTATCGAGGCCGTGATCATCGGCCTGACGACGCCCGAGCATGTCTTCGTCGAAGCGGAGCACAACTTCCCCGTGATTCTGCTGCTGATGTTCATGGTCGCCGGAATCTACTTCCTGCGCGAGATGCTGCTGTACACGTTCACGAAGATACTCCTGGGCGTTCGCTCGAAGATGTTGCTGTCGCTGATCTTCTCTACGACGGCCGCCGTGCTCTCTGCGTTTCTGGACGCGCTAACGGTGACTGCGGTGATTATCACGGTCGCCGTCGGCTTCTATGGCGTCTATCACAAGGTAGCGTCGGGCAAGCACTTTCATCAGGCCGAGCACGATGCGACTTCGGACGACGAAGTGATCGAATTGCATCGCGAGGACCTCGAGCAGTTCCGCGCGTTTCTGCGGAGCCTCATGATGCACGGTGCCGTTGGCACCGCGCTCGGCGGCGTCACGACGCTGGTCGGCGAGCCGCAAAACCTGCTGATTGCGGAGGTGATGGACTGGGGATTCACCGAGTTCTTCCTGAAGATGGCGCATATCTCGATGCCCGTGTTCGCCGTCGGACTCGCGACCTGCATGGTGTTGGAGGCTACGCGCTCATTCGGTTACGGAGCGCGCCTGTCAGACAAAGTGCGAACGGTGCTGCAGGAATACGACCGGGAGACCTCCGAGAAGCGGTCTACACAGGAGTGGGCGATGATCATCGTCCAGGCGATCGTAGCTCTGTTGCTTGCCGCGGCGTTGGTATCGCATGCGGCGGAGCCGGGCATTGTCGGTCTCATGGTGATCGTGCTCGCGACGGCCTTGAACGGCATCACGGAGGAGCATCGCCTCGGCCACGCGTTCGAAGAGGCTTTACCGTTCACGGCTCTCCTCGTCGTGTTCTTTGCGATCGTCGCCGTGATCGGAGATCAGGGCCTTTTCGATCCGGTGATTGCCTGGGTCATGAGCTACGAGGGCAAGACTCAGGAAGCGCTGTTCTACGTTGCCAACGGTTTCCTGTCGATGATATCCGACAACGTATTCGTGGCAACGGTTTACATCGGTCAGGTCGAGGACATGTACCTCGCGGGCGAGCTGACCCGCGAGCAGTTCGACGGATTGGCCGTTGCGATCAACACGGGCACGAACATTCCGTCCGTCGCGACGCCGAACGGCCAGGCGGCGTTCCTGTTTCTGCTGACCTCGGCGATTGCACCGCTGATACGCCTGTCTTACGGTCGCATGGTTGTCATGGCGCTGCCGTATACGATTACGATGAGCATCACGGGTCTGGCAGCGCTTTGGTTGTTGGGTTAGAGGACGTGATCAGGAAGCGAAATGGATTTTGATCTGGAAAATCTCAGGATCGGCGTGATCGGGCTCGGCTACGTCGGGCTGCCGCTAGCCGTCGAGTTCGGCAAGAAGTACCCTACCGTCGGTTTCGATGTGAACGAAGCGCGCGTAGCCGAGCTGAAAGCCGGCCAGGATTCGACGCTCGAGGTCTCGAACGGAGAACTCGCCGAGGCGACGCAACTCTTCTACGCTGAATCGGTCGACAGCCTGGCTGAATGTAATTTCTACGTCGTTACGGTACCGACGCCCATTAGCGACTCCAAGCGACCGTTGCTAACGCCGCTTCGAAAAGCGAGTGAGACGCTCGGTTCCGTAGTCAGCGAGGGTGACGTCGTCGTCTACGAGTCTACCGTCTATCCGGGCGCGACGGAGGATTTCTGCGTCCCGATCATCGAGCAGGGCGCCGGCCTGAAGCTCAACGTCGATTTCTTCGCAGGCTATAGCCCCGAGCGAATCAACCCGGGCGACAAGGAGCACCGGCTCGTCAACATACTGAAGATCACCTCCGGCTCGACGCCGGAGGTCGCCGATTTTATTGACAGGGTTTATGCATCGATCATCACTGCGGGAACGCACAAGACGTCGAGCATCAAGGTGGCGGAGGCCGCCAAGGTCATCGAAAACACGCAGCGGGACGTGAATATTGCTCTTGTCAACGAACTTGCAATGATCTTCGACCGCGTCGGCATCGATACCGAGGAAGTACTCGAGGCGGCAGGCACGAAGTGGAACTTCCTGCCGTTCCGGCCCGGGCTCGTCGGCGGTCACTGCATCGGCGTAGACCCTTACTATCTGACCTATAAGGCTCAGCAGCTCGGCTACCATTCTCAGATGATCCTGGCCGGCCGTCGAATCAACGACGATATGCCGCTTTATGTCGCTTCCCGAATCGTCGAACTGATGCTCGAGAAAGCGATCCAGCCGCTTGGGTCGCGCGTGCTGATTCTCGGCTTGGCCTTCAAGGAGAATTGTCCCGATCTGCGAAACACCAAGGTGGTGGATATCGTCTCGGAGCTGGAGACGTACGGTGCTCAGGTGGACGTGCACGATCCCTGGGTGTCGTCCGACGAGGCTCGGCAGGAGTACGGCCTCAGTTTAACGGAACACCCGGAGGCAGGTGGGTACGACGCCGTCGTCATCGCAGTCGCGCATTCGCAATTCATCGAAGGCGGCAAGGAGTGGATACACAGCCTCGCGAAACCGGCTGCGGTGGTCTACGATGTGAAGTACGTTCTCCCCGCAGAACTCAGCGACGACCGTCTGTAGCACTTCGGAGTAGTGTATGAAAATCCTCGTTACCGGCGCAGCGGGCTTTATCGGGAGCTTCACTGCCAAACAGCTGCTGGAGCGCGACGATGAAGTCGTGGGGCTCGACAACTTCAACGACTACTACGACGTCGCTTTGAAAGAGGCGCGCGCCAGGCAGCTCGCGGACTACGATCGCTTCACAATGCATCGGCTCGACCTGGCCGACCGCCCGGGCATCGAAAAGCTGTTCGCAGAAGAGGGTTTCGATCGCGTCGTACACCTTGCAGCCCAGGCGGGCGTACGTTACTCGCTCGAGAACCCTCATAGCTATATCGATAGCAATATCGTCGGGACGCTGCACATTCTCGAGGGCTGCCGGCACAATAACGTAGAGCACCTTGTCTACGCATCGTCGAGTTCCGTGTACGGCGCCAACTCGGCAATGCCGTTTTCGATTCACCAGAATGTCGACCATCCGCTTGCGCTGTACGGTGCTACCAAGAAAGCGAACGAGCTGATGGCGCACAGCTACTCGAACCTCTACAACTTGCCAACGACAGGGTTGCGGTTCTTCACGGTCTATGGGCCTTGGGGGCGTCCGGATATGGCACTGTTCCTGTTTACCCGCAACATTCTCGAAGGCAAGCCGATCGACGTCTTCAACTACGGCAATCATCGTAGGGACTTCACCTATGTCGAAGACATCGTCGAAGGCGTGATCCGGACAATGGATCGCTCTGCGGCGCCCAACGAGAGCTGGGACAGCGACAACCCGGACCCCGGTACGAGCCGCGCGCCGTATCGAATCTACAATATAGGTAACCAGCAACCGGTCGAGCTGATGCGCTATATCGAGGTCATCGAAGAATGCGTCGGGAAGAAAGCTGAGAAGAACCTGCTTCCCTTGCAGCCTGGCGACGTTCCGGATACCTGGGCCGACACTGAGGATCTGGCCGTCGACGTCGATTATCAGCCGAGTACGCCGATAGACGTGGGCGTCAGGAAGTTCGTCGACTGGTATCTCGAATACTACCGGGAAGGGCAAAAGCAAAGTGCCTGATGCCTATCCCGGGCGAAAGTTGTCCGCCCGATATCCGACAGACCTGCCGGCGTGGCAGGCTCTAAGGACTCACTATAGGGACGAGCTGCGTCACCGCTCCCTGAAGGAGCTGTTTCGCCGCGACCGGTCGCGAGCGGAGCGGCTGGTCCTTAGCGCCGGGGACCTGACGCTCGACTATTCGAAGAACCACGTCACGAGTAAGACCCTAAAGCTCTTCACGCGGCTGGCAAAGGAGTCTTCGGTTCCGGAGTCCATCGAGGCAATGTTCTCCGGTGAACGCATCAACGTGACGGAAGACAGGGCGGTATTGCACGTGGCGTTGCGCTCCAAGATCTCAGATCGGGTGGCGCTGGAGGTTCCCGCCGTCCGGGACCTGTGGGGGGTGCTGACGCGAATCGAGGAATACGTCCACGCCGTGCATGCAGGCGAGATCGTCGGCAGCACCGGAAAACGCTTTCGCAATGTGGTCAATATAGGGATCGGCGGCTCCGATCTGGGGCCGGTGATGGTGGCGAGAGCGCTCCGGCACTACTGGACCGACGGCATGCGCTTCTTCAGTGTGTCGAACGTCGACGGTACGCAGCTCGCCGACTTGCGGAGCGAGCTGGACCCGGCAGAGACCTTGTTCGTGGTCTGCTCGAAGACGTTCACGACACTCGAGACGATGAGCAACGCCCGGGCGGCACGTGCCTGGATCGTCGACACACTGGGTGACGCAGCGGTCGAAGCGCATTTCGCTGCTACGTCGACAAACCACGCCGCGATGAATGATTTCGGCATCCGTCCGGATTTCCGTTTCGGCTTCTGGGACTGGGTGGGAGGCCGCTACTCGCTCTGGTCTGCCGTCGGACTCTCGCTGGCACTCGTTTTGGGGTTCGAGACGTTTTCGCGGGTGTTGTTGGGCGGCCGGATCATGGATCAACACTTTCGTCTGTCGCCCCTGAGCGAGAACATGCCGGTGGTGCTCGCCATGCTGGGCAACTGGTACAACAATTTCTTCGGCGCCGAAACACATGCCATCCTGCCGTATGACAATCGTCTGGATCGGTTCCCTGCCTATCTGCAGCAGTTACAGATGGAGTCCAACGGCAAATCCGTTCGAACGGACGGCAAGCGGGTTCGTTGCGAAACGGGCGCTGTAATCTGGGGTGAGGCCGGCAACAATGCGCAGCACTCGTTCTATCAGTTGCTGCATCAGGGGACGCGCCTCGTCCCGGTCGACTTTCTGTTGCCGGCTACCAGCTCAGGTGCCGCTCAGTCGCTGCAGGATCTTGCGATCGCGAATTGCCTCGCACAGGCCGAAGCGCTCATGGACGGTTTTGACGAAGGGGGCCTGGCCCCCCATCGCGTGCATAGGGGCAACAATCCTTCGAACGTGCTGGTCTTTGGTGCACTCACGCCCGAAACGCTCGGCCAGTTGATTGCCCTATATGAACACAAGGTATTCGTCGAGGGCGTGCTCTGGGGAATCAACTCCTTCGATCAGTGGGGCGTCGAATTGGGGAAGCGCCTGGCTGACTCCATGACAGGAGCGGTGTCCCGACACGAGCAATACGAGGGCAGCAACGCGTCGACAGCGGCGCTCATCGGCAGACTGCAAGAACTGCGCGGGCACTAAAGCTCGTATCCCGGCCGGCCAAACGTATTGATTCGCGTATGACTACGAAGAGCGTTCATCTCATTGCTGCCGCCCGGCCGAACTTCATGAAAGTTGCGCCGCTGTACCACGCGATTGCGGCGACCGACTGGGCAGAGCCGCTGCTCGTGCACACCGGTCAGCACTACGACACCAATATGTCCGACGCCATTCTGCGAGACCTGCGGCTGCCGGAGCCAGCGTACAACCTCGGCGTCGGCAGTGGCACGCATGCAGAGCAGACGGGCAGGGTCATGATCGAGTACGAGAGACTCTGCCTTAGCGACAGGCCGGACATGGTGATCGTCGTCGGCGACGTAAATCCCACTGCTGCATGCGCGCTGGTATGCGCAAAGCTGCTGATTCCCGTCGCTCACCTGGAAGCGGGCCTGCGGAGCGGCGATCGACGCATGCCGGAGGAGATAAATCGACTAGTCACCGACGCGATTTCCGATCTTCTCTGGACACCGTCGCAGGACGCCAACGACAACTTGCTGGCGGAAGGCGTCGATGCGGGCAAAATCGAGCTGGTCGGGAACATCATGATCGACTCGTTCGAAATGCTCCGTGAGAAGATCGCGAGCGCTTCAGTGCGTGAGGAGCTTGGCCTCGATGCCGGGGACTATGCGCTCGTTACGCTGCACCGCCCCTCCAATGTAGACGAAGAGAAATCGATGAAGCCCATCGTGGAGGCTTTGATTCGGGCTGCGGCAAATCTGCCGGTCGTATTCGTTGCTCACCCCCGCACGTTGAAAGCGCTCAAGGCTTTCGGACTCGACCGGCTTATCGGCGGGGCGCCGGGTCTCAAGCTCGTCGAGCCGCTGCCTTACGTCCGCTTCATGAGCCTGCTGACAGGAGCGCGGCTCGTCATTACGGATTCGGGCGGCCTGCAGGAGGAGACTACCTACCTTGGCATTCCCTGTCTGACGCTGCGCGAAAACACCGAACGCCCCATCACGATTCACGCTGGGACCAATAAGCTCGTCGAGGCGGAGACGCTCGGCGAGAGTCTGAGCAAGGCCATGAGCGGCGAGTGGTCGCGAGGATCGACGGTGCCGCTATGGGACGGGAAAACCGCGGCGCGTGTGGTTGACTCGATCCAGCGCTGGCTCTGCGTCGACTAGTTTCGGCGAGTGCGTTCGTCAGGACTTCTTTCCGGGGTTGCTCCTGCCGCGCACTCGGCCTGGGTGCCGTCGCTGGACGGCAATGCTGTTTCATTCGTCCGAAATGCTGCTAACATCCGGCGCGTCGCTGAACGGTTTGCCGCGTATACAGGATGTCCTTGCAACGACTCTCACCCTGGCTCGGCCCCGCCCTGCTGGGCCTTTGCGCCGCGAACGCGGCCGCCGAGGTTCTGGCGCCCCCGGGTGATCTGCGAATTCGTCATGATATCGATCTGCTCAACGACACACGTGCGATCGACATCGCTTCGACTGCATGGCCGATCTCCTGGGGAGAAATCCAGACGGCCTTGCGATCCACGGATCAGGCGACGCTGACACCCAACCAACGTGCAGCATACGATCGTTTGTTTCGGCAGTCCCGCGATGAACTCGAGCCCGATTTTCTGACCGTCAACGTCCGCGCGGCCGTGGGCGAGCAGCCGCGGTTTATTCGCACCTTCGAGAACACGCCTCGTGACGAACGTGAGCTGACAGCGAAAGTGACGTGGGTTGGCGAGAGATTCACGATCAATGTTCAGGGTACGATCGTCGACGATTCGTTCGACGGCGATGAGTTTCGTCCGGATGGCACGTACGTCGGTATGGCACTCGGCAACTGGATGCTGACGGCCGGCTGGCAAGAGCGCTGGTGGGGTCCTGGACGTGACGGCAGCCTGATTCTCGGCACAAACCACCGTCCTGCCCCAGGCATTACGCTTCAGCGAAACAACAGTACGCCGTTCGAGACGCCGTGGTTGTCCTGGATGGGGCCGTGGACGTTCACTACCTTCATGCAGCAACTCGACGACGATCGCGTCGTCAACGATGCGTTGTTGTTCGGAATCCGCGGGAGTATCCGGCCCGTCAAGGGTCTCGAGATTGGTCTGTCACGCACGGCGCAATGGTGCGGGGACGACAGGCCTTGTCGACTCGAAACCTTCGGTGATCTGCTTCTCGGCCGCGACAATCGCGGCGTAAACGTCGATGCGGAAGACGAACCAGGCAATCAGCTCGGTGGAATCGACATTCGCTGGTCGCTGCCCGGTGGAGTGCCCGTGACTGCCTACATGCAGTGGATCGGTGAAGATGGCCGGGGTGGGGGCGACGGGATCGGGTCGTGGCTGCGCCAGCTGGGGTTCGAGTTTCACGGTGACATCGGCGGCCTGAGCCACCGTACTCACGTCGAGGTAGCGGACACCGAGTGCCGGGAGGGAGGTTTCGGATTTGCGGACCGGAAACCGAATTGCGCCTACGAGCACCCGATCTATAACAGCGGGTATCGATACAAGGGCAAGCCTATCGGGCACAGTATTGATGGAGACGGTTTGTCCTACTCGATCGGTTCAACGCTGGTACAATCCGCCGGTCACGTCTGGAACATCTCCCTGCGCCACATGGAATTGAATCGCCAAGGGTCGCCGCAGCCGAATCACAGTGTTGCGCCCACCGCCCGGGATCTAACCGACATTCAGATAACTTACGAACGCCAGTCCCGATTCGGCCGTTTCACGGTCGGGGCGGGCTACGTCGACATCGATGACCGCGCGAGCGGCATCGCGACATCGGATACCAGTGTGTTCGTTCAATGGCAGTCCCGATGACGGGCAGTTCGATCCGGCTGCTTCTTCCGGCGCTGCTGCTGTTGATTTCTACCGGCGTCGAAGCGCAACAGGGGACTCAGCTGACGCCCCAGCAGCGACAGATGCTGAATGCGCTGCCGCCGGCCGAACGTCAGCGGGCGCTGGATGCGCTGCGGCAAATGAGCAACGAGCGGACCGGTGCGGGCCAGTCGAGTATCAACGAATCCGCTGAGCCGGAGGGAGACGAATCCAGGCCCGGAACGGCGCGCGAGCAGGGCGGGTTGGATGACGATGATGTACTGCGGGCGGACGCCGGCGGCAGTCTCGTGATTACCTTCACGCCGAAAGCGTTCCTGACACCGGAGGAGCGAACTGCGGTTACGGAAGACCCGGTGCTCAAGAGGCTCTCAGGCAGTGGAGCGTATACGCTCGACGATTCGGGCGTGCTGTCGCTGCAAGGACTCGAATTCGTACCACTGCTCGGATTGACCGAGCCGGATATCGAACGCCGGCTCGAGGCAGAGCCTTTTCTCAGGAATTTCGATATCAGCGTCCGGATACTCGAGACGCAGGCAACGGGACGGGATGCGCTGAGGCCGTTCGGGTACGAGTTGTTCGAGACCGATGACAGCTCGTTCGAGGCGCCGCAGAGTGGGCCGGTGCCGCCGGACTACGTGCTTGGGCCGGGCGATAGTGTTCGCGTTCAACTTTTTGGCAACGTCAACGGTATCTACGAGTTCGAGGTTACACGCGACGGTATACTGAATCTTCCAGAAATCGGGCCGGTCACGGTGGCCGGAATTCCGTTTTCGGAGTTCCGAAAAGACTTGAACCAACGCGTGGCAGAGATGCTCATCGGAACTCAGGTCAGTGTGACAATGGGGCCGTTGCGCACCATACGCGTGTTCGTCCTTGGCGACGTTCAGCGGCCCGGGTCGTACGTCGTCAGCGGCCTCTCAACCATCAGTAGCGCACTTTACCGCAGCGGCGGCATAAGCGAGGTAGGCTCGCTCAGGCGTATTCAGCTCAAGCGAAACGGGCAGCGCGTGACAACGCTGGATCTCTACGACTTGTTGCTCGAGGGCGACACGTCGAATGATCGGCGGCTCCAGCCCGGTGACGTGATCTTCGTGCCTCCAATAGGGTCGACCGTGGGAGTTGGAGGTGCCGTAGTACGGCCGGCAATCTACGAGGCAAGCGACGGCGCAACCGTCGGTGACGTGATTGAACTTGCCGGCGGGCTGTCGCCCGTAGCCTTCGCGGAAGGCGCGAGGCTCGAGCGTATCGGACGGGACCGTACCCGGCAGGTGTTGACTGTAGACCTGACCGCAGACGATCAATCGCAGCGACGCATTATGGCTGGCGATATCCTGCTCGTTCCCGAAGTGCTCCCCGATCTCGAAAACACGGTATCGCTCTCGGGTCACGTTCAGCGTCCCGGGCCCTATCAATGGTCAGAAGGCATGCGGCTCACCGACCTCATACGGTCACCAGCCGAACTCAAGCCCGGGGTCGATGACGCGTACATCCTCATCAGGCGGGAGCGTGTACGCGGGGAGCCGATCCAGGTGCTGTCAGCCGATCTCGGCGCGGCTTTCCGGGCGCCGGGAAGCGTGGAAGACGTTCGACTCGAATCGCGCGATACGGTTCATGTCTTCAGCCTTAGCTTCGGCCGGCAGCGGGTCGTATCGCCTCTCATGGACGAACTTGAGTTACAGGCGACATTTGACATGCCGTTCCAGCGCGTCGAGGTAGTTGGCTACGTTCGCGCGCCGGGCGAGTATCCGCTCGAACCCGGCATGCGGGTAAGCGACCTGATTCGCGCGGGCGGGAGCCTCGCCGAGGAGGCATACACGCTGCGAGCCGAGCTGACCCGTTACACGGTGGAAGGTGGCACCGTCCGGCAATCTGAGGTGGTCAATGTCGACCTTGACTCAATCCTGCGCGGCGATGTCGGTAACGATTTGATACTGGCGCCACACGACAATCTGAGCGTCACCCGGGTGCCGGAGTGGGATACTGACTGGTCCGTTACGCTCGAAGGGGAAGTACGCTTCCCGGGGGAGTATCGAATCCGACGTGGCGAGACGTTGTCCTCGGTTCTCGTGCGTGCTGGTGGCCTTACCGCTGCCGCGTTTCCGGAGGGAGCCGTGTTTCTTCGGGAGAGCCTCAAGGAGCGGGAACAGGAGCAGGTAGAATTGCTCGCTCGCCGCCTCGAGGCAGATCTGGCTTCGCTTAGTTTGGCGGCGGTCGAGACTTCCGGCGCCGAGGCTCTTGCTACCGGACAAGCCTTGCTCGAGCAACTGCGGGGCTACGAACCTGTTGGCCGGTTGGTTCTAAACGTCGAACACCTGGCTGCGAAGCACGCTGGGGGCGCCAATGAAGTCGAATTGCGTGACGGCGATCGATTGATGATTCCGCAGAGGTCGCAAGTCGTAACGGTAATCGGCGAGGCGCAGCAGAATACGTCGCATTTGCACCAGGACGGGCTGACTCGTGATGACTATATCGATCTTAGCGGCGGGCTTACCCGGAGGGCGGACAAGAAGCTCATCTACGTCGTTCGCGCCAGCGGGGCGGTCGTCACAGGCAACCGTTCGCGCTGGCTTGGAAGTGGACAGAGGCTTGCAATTCAGCCCGGCGATACTATCGTCGTCCCGCTGGAGACAGATCGAATTCGTTCGCTGACGTTCTGGGCAAGCGTCACTCAGATTCTGTATCAGGGTGCAATAGCACTGGCTGCCATCAGAACGTTTGAGGATTAGACGACTTGGGGAGAAACCGCGGGAAATGACAGCGCATCTTGGGTGTTCTGGCCGTCGGTGACGTGGCGTCGCCGGAGTTCTTCTTGCGATTTGCAAGCTGAAGCCGTTGTCATCGCATGTCGCTCATGCGCGTTTATCAAACACAAGTTTCGACAAATTCAAAACAAGGTTTATCGGGTAGCGATATCCTAAATATGGTAAATATAACGTATCATATCCGTAACTTTGCGGACCGACGGTCCGGTTTTCGTCCGCAAGACGGACTTCTGTGACATAGGGGGTAGTTGTGGCTGCATGGTTCAACGACCGAATTCGTGAACAGCTGATCTACCTGCCGCGGGCGGCCAAGTCGACCTTGGCCATTACCGCCGACCTTTTTGGACTCACGTTAAGCGCTGGCTTGTCCTTCTGGCTGACAGGTGCGAGCGGCACACCGATGACCTCGTTTTTGCTGACTACGCTCGTTTTCGTAGCAGTGTCTGTTCTGGCGATGTGGTCTATCGGGCTTTACAAATCAGTTATTCGCTACGTTGGCCTGGATCTGCTGGTGGTCGGCGTCAAGGTCGCATCAGTGGCAGCCTTAATCGGGTTTTTGTCTGCGTTGCCGCTCCTGCCGGCGGCCGTGGCGACGCGCTGGGCATTCTCCTGCTTCGCGTTTTCGCTGATCTATCTGTGCGGGATCCGGTACTTGACGCGCGTGTTTCTCCGGGGGCAGCGAGGCAACGGCAGCAGAGAGAATGTCCTCATCTATGGTGCGGGCACCGCTGCTGCTCAGCTGATTCCGAGTCTGATAGCGAACGAATCGTACTTGCCCGCCGCCGTTGTCGACGACGATGCCGCGTTACACGAAACCAGGGTGCAGGGAGTAGCTGTCTATTCCCCGAGAATGCTCCCGGTGCTCATCCGGAAGTTCAACATCACTCGAATACTGTTGGCGATGCCCAGCGCGAGTCGCCGCCGCCGCCGCCAGGTCCTCGAGTACTTGTCCGAGTACCCTGTCCATGTCCAGACGATTCCCGATATCGACGACATAGTCAGCGGCAAAGCGAAGGTCGACGAGATCAGGGACGTAGATGTCAAAGACTTGCTCGGTCGGGATTCGGTGCCGCCGAACGAGCACCTGCTACAGAAATCAATTACAGGGAAATCCGTACTGGTCACCGGCGCGGGTGGCTCTATTGGCTCGGAGCTGTGCCGCCAGATTCTGGCTCTGAAACCTCATTGTCTGGTCATCCTGGAACTCAGCGAACCTTCCCTGTATGCCATCGATCGGGAACTCAAGGAACTTAAGAAGACGCTCGACGTGAGCGTCGAAGTCGTGCCGTTGCTGGGTTCGGTTCACCACGAAGACCGCATTCGGGAAGCCCTGTCTGCGTTCAAGGTAAGCACCGTTTTTCACGCTGCTGCGTACAAGCACGTGCCGATCGTTGAGCACAATCTTTTCGAAGGGATACACAACAACGTGCTGGGAACGCTGCACGTTGCGCGAGCCGCAAGGGATTCCGGCGTCAAGTCGTTTGTCTTGATATCCACGGACAAAGCTGTGAATCCCACCAACGTCATGGGCGCCACTAAGCGAATGGCGGAGTTGATCCTCCAGGCATTCAATGAAGACGCGCCGACCACTTTCAGTATGGTGCGCTTCGGCAACGTCCTTGCTTCATCTGGCTCGGTCGTACCGCTGTTCAAGCAGCAGATCCTCAATGGCGGGCCCGTAACAGTTACCCATCGAGACATCATCCGCTATTTCATGACCATTCCCGAAGCCGCGCAACTCGTCATTCAAGCGGGATCCATGGCTGAGGGTGGCGACGTGTTCGTACTGGATATGGGTAAGCCGGTCAAAATCTACGACCTTGCCGTTCGGATGATCAACCTGATGGGCATGACGGTCAAAAACGAGGACAATCCCGAAGGTGATATAGAAATCGAGTTCGTTGGCCTCAGGCCCGCCGAGAAGCTCTACGAGGAATTGCTGATCGGCAGTAACGTGAGCGGAACCGAGCATCCACGGATACTCAGGGCCGACGAAGAGTTTATTCCCAAAAAAGAACTCAGCCGGCTCATCGATGAATTGCAGGCAGCTTCTCGTGATCTCGACTGCGAACGAGCGAAGGCTCTGCTCATGTCGGCAGTTAAGGAGTATGCGCCGGGCGAGTCAATTGAGGATCATGTCTGGAGACGTAAGCAGTTCGTTGCCGCCGCATCGAGCGAAACCGACGACCGTGTTATCGAGTTTCCGGGCTCGGGCTAGCAGGAATCACGTTGGAAATCCTGTGTGACACAGGAAGATCGTCGGGGAGATAGAGCGTTGCGTACGCTCATGAAGCGAATCTTCGACGTCTCGGTGGTGTTGCTCGCGGCGGGCCTCGCACTGCCGCTCATGGGCCTTGTCGCGCTAACGGTCCTCGTCAACCTTGGGCGTCCGGTATTCTTCAGACAGCGCCGCCCGGGGCTGCACGCCGAGCCGTTTACCATGTACAAATTCCGTACTATGTCCGATGCGCGCGACGAGTCGGGGGAACTGCTGCCGGAATCGAAGCGACTTGGACGAGTTGGCTCTGTATTGCGGCGCTACAGCCTCGATGAATTGCCTGAATTGCTCAACGTTCTCCGCGGCGAAATGAGTCTGGTTGGGCCGAGACCGCTGCTCATGGAGTACTTGCCGCTCTACAATTCGACACAGGCGCGGAGACACGAAGTGAAGCCCGGCCTGACGGGCTGGGCGCAGGTGCGTGGAAGAAACTCTTTGAGTTGGGAAGAGAAGTTTGACCTCGATGTCTGGTATGTCGACAATCAGTCGCTGCTGCTTGACCTCAGAATCATCGCGCTGACTGTCTGGCAGATTCTTCGGCCTTCCGGCGTCAATATGGAGGGTTATACGACGATGCCACCGTTTAGGGGCAGTGAGTGATTTGCGTATGTTCAGCCCTTTAGCCGCTCGTTCGGATTACGATGAGCAAGCTTGACCCTGGATATCTTAACGAGTCCGAGCTCCGTGCCGAGGGCTTCGCTGCGCTGGGCAACGGAGTCGCTATTGCGAGGAATTGCACGGTAATCGGTACGGCTAACGTGACTATCGGCAACAACGTCAGGATCGACGGGTACTGCACGATCGTTGCCAGCGAGGCGCCCATAGTCATCGGCTCGAACGTGCACATAGGCGCCTACTGTCTCCTTTCGGGCGGCGAGGGCATCGAGATGCATGACTTCAGCGGCCTTTCGCAGGGCGTCAAAATCTATACCCGGTCCGATGACTACGGCGGGGAGCACCTGACGAATCCGACGGTGCCGGCCAAATACACCGGCGGAGCGAGGGGCAAGGTCACACTGGGGCGCCATGTGATAGTCGGGTCCGGCAGCGTGATTCTTCCCGGTGCGACGTTGGCCGACGGCTGCTCCGTCGGCGCGCTGTCTCTCGTCAACTATGACCTCGAAGCCTGGGGCGTTTACTCGGGCTGTCCGGCCAAAAAGAGAAAAGACCGCTCGCGAGGATTGCTTCGTCTCGAGCGGGAGTATCTGGCCGAACTCCGATCGTCCGGGTAGCTGCCGGCCAGAATGCGCGAATGCAGGCTAAATCCGCACTCATAACCGGCATCACCGGTCAGGACGGTAGCTACCTCGCCGAGCTGTTGCTGGGGAAGAACTACGCCGTTCACGGCGTCGTGCGCCGGGCATCGGGGCCCAATACTTCCCGAATCGACCATCTCATCGGCGACGAGTCGCTCGCCGACCGCTTCCACATTCATCACGGCGACCTCGCCGACGCCAATTCGCTGCGCCACCTGATCGACCGGACTCAGCCGGACGAGATTTACAACCTGGGCGCCCAAAGTCACGTCCGCGTTAGCTTCGACCAGCCCGAGTACACCGTCGACGTGACCGGTACAGCCGTGATTCGGCTTCTGGAAGCAATTCGCTCCGCGATGGAACACGGCTCGAAGCCGATACGCTTCTATCAGGCGGGGTCGAGTGAGATGTTCGGATCGGCGAAACCGCCGCAGAACGAGCAAACACGCTTCGAGCCGCGCAGCCCTTACGCCTGTGCCAAAGTCTATGCGCACTACCAGGTCGTCAACTACCGCGAGAGCTACGGCCTGTTCGCGGCCAACGGCATTCTGTTCAACCACGAGAGCCCGCGCCGGGGCGAGACCTTTGTCACGAAGAAGATCACCAAGGCCGCGGCGCGCATCAAGCTCGGGCTGCAGGAAAAGCTCACGCTGGGTAATCTGGACGCGAGGCGCGACTGGGGTTTTGCGGGCGACTACGTCGAGGCCATGTGGCGTATGCTGCAGCACGAGGAACCCGACGACTTCGTCATCGCAACCGGCGAGAGCATCTCTATCCGCGACTTCCTGTCGATCGTCTTCGATCACCTCGACCTCGACTGGGAGCGTTACGTCGACACCGATCCGCGCTTCTATCGGCCCGCAGAGGTCGACTATCTTCTGGGGGACGCGACGAAGGCCCGCGACTCTCTTGGTTGGCAGCCGCAGCACGACATTCGTTCGCTGGCAAAAATGATGGTCGAGCACGATCTGAAGCACGAGGCGCGGCTCGCCAGAGCCGGGAGCTGAGCCAGCCCGATGGCCGGCGCGCCGCCGAGAGTGCTCGTCACCGGGGCCGCCGGCTTCGTGGGCCGCTTCATGGTGGACGAACTGCTGGCCCGCAACTACGACGTGACCGGGCTCGGTCAGGAATCGCGCCCGGAGGATTTTCCAAAGGCAGCCGACTGGTACCGGGCCGATCTGCTGGCCGCGGCGTCCCTCGATGGGCTTGCGACGGCATGGTCCGGCGTCGTGCATCTCGCGGGCAATACCGTGCCCGGCGCATTCAGAAACTCGGACTCTGCGCTCGCGAACGCGTCGATGATGCTGACATTGCTCGAACATCTCGAGGCCGGCCGGTTCCTGCTTGCAAGCTCTGCCCTGGTCTATCGACCCGGGCCGCGGCCGCATGGAGAGGACGAAACGCTCGAACCGCAGGGGCTCTACGGCCTCTCGAAGTATCTGTGCGAGCAACTCGCCAGCGTGTATTCGAAACGCCTGGACATCCTTACAGCGCGGCCGTTCAACCACATCGGCCCAGGCATGCAGCCGGGATTGGCAATACCCGCGATTCTCGAGCGTGTCGCCCGCGCACGAACCGAGCCTGGCCCCATCGAAATGCTCGGCCGCGACAGCGTGCGGGACTTCATCGACGTGCGCGACGTCGTTGCGGCGTACGTCGGGCTGCTCGAAATGCCCGACCTGCCGCGGCGGGTGTTCAACGTCTGCACGGGCACGGGGCAATCGATTCGGCAGGTGGTTGAGACGGCCCTCACGATCGCCGGGCTCGAACGGGAGATCCGTTTTGCCGAGGGTTCGGTGTCGGGCGACGATACGTCGGTCCTCATCGGCGATCCGGCACGTCTCAGGCGGGTGACCGGATGGACGCCCCGGTACAGCCTCGAGCAGAGTCTCCGCGATATGCTGTCTGCCGGCTAACCTGCCCGGAACGTTTTCCGTATAATCCGCGCCAGTATTCACTCGGGGATTTCCGATGCGCCTTACCATTTTCGGCTCCGGCTACGTGGGCCTCGTCACCGGGGCCTGCATGGCGGAAACGGGTAACCATGTCGTTTGCGTCGATATCGACGAGGCCAAGATCGCGCGGCTGAACGCCGGCGAGGTGCCGATCTACGAGCCGGGCCTCGACGCCTACATCGAGCGCAATATGGAGGCGGGCCGTCTGGAGTTTACGACCGACGTCGCGAAGGGCGTCGCGCACGGCCTGTTCCAGTTCATCGCCGTCGGCACCCCGCCGGACGAAGACGGCTCGGCGGATCTCAAGCACGTCCTTGCGGTGGCCCGGTCCATCGGCGAGCACATCGAGGAATACCGCATCGTCGTCGACAAATCGACGGTACCGGTTGGCACCGCCGACAAGGTGAAGGCGGAGATTCAGTCGGCCCTCGATGCTCGCGGCAAGGCTGTCGAGTTCGACGTCGTCTCGAACCCCGAGTTTCTCAAGGAAGGTGCCGCGATCGATGATTTCATGAAGCCCGACCGGATCATCGTCGGCACCGATAATCCGCGCACGACGGAGCTGTTGAAGTCGCTGTACGAGCCGTTCAACCGCAACCACGATCGTGTGATCGGCATGGACGTGCGCTCCGCCGAGCTGACCAAGTATGCGGCAAATGCGATGCTGGCGACGAAGATCAGTTTCATGAACGAGCTCGCAAATCTCGCGGAGCGTTTCGACGCCGATATCGAAAAGGTTCGTATCGGCATCGGCTCCGACCCCCGAATCGGCTACCACTTCATCTACCCGGGCACGGGTTATGGCGGATCCTGCTTTCCAAAGGACGTCCGCGCGCTTGCGCAGTCGGCGCAACAGGCCGGGTACGAGGCGGCGCTTCTTTCGGCCGTCGAGACGGTCAACGATCGGCAGAAACACCGGCTGTTCGAGAAAATTCACTCGCACTACGACGGCCGGCTCGAGGGGCGCACCGTCGCTCTGTGGGGCCTGTCCTTCAAGCCCCGGACCGACGACATGCGCGAAGCGCCCAGCCGCGTCCTGATGGAGGCATTGTGGGACGCGGGAGCCAGCGTGCGTGCCTACGATCCCGAGGCCATGGACGAAGCGCGCCGGCTGTATCCCGACGAACCGCGTCTGGCGCTGTGCGAATCGGCCTATGCGGCGCTCGAGGGCGCCGACGTGCTGGCGATCGCGACCGAGTGGCAGGAGTTCCGCAGCCCCGACTTCCCGACCATCAAAGACTCGCTTGCAGATCCGGTTATCTTCGACGGTCGCAATCTGTACGAGCCTGACACCGTCGAGACGCTGGGCCTCATGTACTATGCGATCGGACGCGGTCGACAGTCACGGACGGACCGACCGGATTAGAACCGCGTTAGAATCTCGTCCCCATTTGAGCCAGGATTTGTCATGAGTCAGATCGTTCCCGTTGTTCTGTCCGGCGGGTCCGGCACGCGGCTCTGGCCCGCGTCACGCGCCATGTATCCCAAGCAGCTGCTGCCGCTGGCCGGGGAGCGCACGATGCTCGAAGCCACGGCCCTTCGCGCCGCGGGTCTGCCGGGCGCGACGGACCGCTGCCTCGTCGTCAGCAACGAAAACCACCGCTTCACGGTTGCCGAACAGATGCATCGCATCGAACGGCGCGCGACCATACTTCTCGAACCCCAGGGCCGCAACACGGCGCCCGCGGTCGCTCTGGCCGCCCTCGCGGCGGCACCCGACGACCTGCTGCTCGTGATGCCGGCAGACCACGTGATCCAGGACGTCGGGGCTTTCAGGCGCGCAGTCGCCGCGGGAACGGCTGCCGCGGAGGCTGGAAATCTCGTGACCTTCGGGATCGTCCCGACCGCTCCGGAAACCGGTTACGGCTATATCCGGGCCGAGACGAACGGCGAGGCGCCCGTCGCGGTCGACCGCTTCGTCGAGAAGCCCGATCTCGAGACGGCGGAAGGCTATGTGGCCTCCGGAGAGTACTTCTGGAACAGCGGGATGTTCCTCTTTCGCGCCGACTGCTATCTGAACGAGCTCGGCGAGTTCGCGCCGCTGATGCTTGCAGCCTGCCGTCAGGCTATGGAGGCGAAGACGGTCGACGGCGATTTCCTGCGGCCGGAGCCTGAAGCCTTCCTGAACTCACCGTCTGACTCGATAGACTACGCCGTCATGGAAAAGTCCGCGGCGACGATGATGGTACCGCTGGACGCCGGTTGGTCGGACGTTGGCTCCTGGTCCGCGCTGCACGACGTGCGTGACAAGGACGCGGACGGCAACTCGCTCGAGGGTGATGCGCACGTTCACAACTGCAGCGGGACCTACGTACAGGCGGAGAGCCGTCTCGTTGCGGCGGTCGGTCTGAGCAACGCCGTGATCGTCGAGACGAAGGATGCCGTGCTCGTCGCCGACCGGGAGCACTCTCAGGACGTCAAGGCCATCGTGGATCGGCTCAAGGCCGGCGACAGACCGGAGGTCTCGCTGGGCCGCGAAGTATTCAGGCCGTGGGGAAGCTACGACAGCATCGACAGTGAGGACAACTTCCAGGTAAAGCGTCTCATCGTCAAGCCGGGCGCCGTCCTGTCGCTGCAGAAGCACGCGCATCGATCCGAGCACTGGGTCTGTGTGAAGGGCAGAGCCCGCATCACCCGCAACGACGAGGAGTTCGATCTGAACGTCAACGAATCGACCTATATTGCAATCGGCGACGTGCATCGAATCGCAAACCCCTACGACGAGCCCGTGCACATCATCGAGGTTCAGTGCGGCGATTATCTTGGCGAGGACGACATCGTACGCCTCGAGGACAATTACGGCCGCGAGGGTACGAATACCTGAAACGGCGGAAACGGTACATCAATGACCATAACGATCGAGAGCTTCAAGGCCTACGACATCCGCGGCCAGATCCCGAATCAGCTCAACCCGGACATCTGCTACCGGATTGGGAATGCGACGGCGGCTTTTCTCGGCGCGAAACGCGTCGTGATCGGACGCGATATGCGGCTGTCGAGTGCTGAGTTCGCCGACGCCGTCGCCCGCGGCCTGACGGACGCCGGCGTCGAGGTACTCGACATCGGACTCTGCGGGACCGAGATGGTCTATTTCGCGGTCATGCATCTCGAGGCCGACGGTGGCGTCATGGTGACTGCAAGCCACAACCCGGCCGACTACAACGGGCTCAAGCTGGTTCGGGAGGCTGCCAAGCCGATCAGCGCGGATACGGGCCTCGAGACGATCCGGACACTCGCCGAGGCGGATGAGCGCTCGATGGGCGAGGGCGGCAAGCGGACCGACGTCGACGTGTTCGATGCCTACGTCGGGCACATGCTGAGCTACGTCGATCGCGAGCGTCTCAAGCCTTTGAAGCTCGTCGTCAACGCCGGCAACGGCTGCGCCGGAATTGCCGTCGACGGTCTGGAACCACAGCTTCCGTTTCGTTTCGTCAAGGTTCACCACGAGCCGGACGGGACGTTCCCGAACGGCATTCCGAACCCGCTGCTTCCGGAAAACCGTCAGTCGACCGTGGACGCCGTCCTCGAAAGCGGAGCCGATTTCGGTATTGCATGGGACGGCGATTTCGACCGCTGCTTTATGTTCGACGAGAAAGGCGGGTTCATCGAGGGCTACTACATCGTGGGCCTGCTCGCAGGGAGCCTGCTCGGATCGCACGCGGGCGCGAAAATCGTCCACGATCCGCGCCTGACCTGGAATACGCTCGATATCGTTGCCTCAGCGGGCGGTGAGGCCGTGCAATCGAAGTCCGGTCACTCTTTCATCAAGGAGACCATGCGCGCCGTCAACGGCCTCTACGGCGGTGAGATGAGCGCTCACCATTACTTCCGGGACTTCTCCTACGCCGACAGCGGCATGATCCCGTGGCTGCTGGTCGCCGAACTCGTGTCGACGACGGGAAAGACGCTGTCGGAGCTCGTCGGCGAGCGCCAGGCCTTGTTTCCCGCAAGCGGGGAGATCAATCGTCAGGTGCAGGATGCAGATGCCACGCTTGCCGCGCTGCATACCCGGTACGCGGCATCGGCAAACTCGGTCGACGAAACCGACGGCTACAGCTTCGAGTTCGACGACTGGCGGTTCAACGTCCGTAAATCGAACACTGAGCCCGTCGTGCGCCTAAACGTCGAAAGCCGGGGCGATACCGCGCTGATGCAGGCGAAGACGGCCGAGGTGCTGGCGATCCTCGAAGGCTGAAGTTCGAACCTGTCGCTCAACGAAGGGCGCCAGTGACCCCGTATGCGCGTCTTCGTAGGCATCGGAGTTCAGTGTGGGACCGGTAAGGGAAACGCGCGGAGTCTGACCCATCACGCGATCGGGTACTTGTCGAGGCCGGCGATGGCGTCGTCGCGGCCGCGAGCGAGAACCCGGCCAACTGCAAGCTCAAAAAAAGCGCGGCCCTTTCGGGCCGCGCCTTCATCGATGGTTTGGCGTACTGGTGCCGGGCCGATAAGCCGGCGCTAAGCCGACCTCTTCAGACGCGCCGGAAGCGGCGGGCGAAGCCGAGCCCCAGCAAGCCGAGTCCGAGCAGTGCCAGCGTGCCGGGCTCCGGAACGGAAACGGGTGAGTAGCGACCGATCCCACCCGCGAACTGGGCGTTCCTGATCCCGGCGCGGACGGTCCAGACGCCGCCGCCGTCCGGCGTGAACGTCAGCGTGTTCGCCGCGTCGACGATGCGTCCCATCCTGAGAAACCCGCCGATGACGTTGTAGGCGCTGTCGAGGTTCAGAAAGCCGAAGATGCCGGAGTCGGTGTTGTCGAAAATCAGGTCCCCGAACCCGAAGAGATAGAAGCCAATCTCGTCGCCGGACAATACGAAATCGTCCAGTGCGCTGTCGTCGAACTCCAGGAAGCCGAAGACGGAATCCCCGGGGTTGAGATCGATCGAATCGCAGTCCAGAACGCAAATGCCGTTGTACTCGTAGCCGACAGGCGTTGCGCTGACGGTCGGTGACAGACCGAGCACGGCCAGCGCTGCGGTGGCAAGCAGGATTTTCCGGAAATGCAGCATTGTTGTTATTCCTCAAGCGAAAGTAGAAAGCAGTACTCTGCTTATTCATAGGCAGGTTTTGTGCCAAACTTCGAAAAGCTTTACAAAACATTGGGTTAAGCTAAGTGTAGCCGCGCCGCCGCGCGATTAATGTAAAGAGCCCCGACACCCGCTTCGACACCGGGCGGGCGCTGGCTGCCCGTGTCCGCGGGCGGAGCCGGGAAATTCTCGGCAAGTAGCTGCATTTTTGGCTAAGCTTATTGAAACAAGTTGTTAATCTGCTTGACATAACTATCATCGTTGGGCGAGCAACCCGATACCGGAGCGGCCTGCGGTTTATGACGGAGCTCACAGGGCTGAACGTCGAGGCCTTCACGGTAAGGGTCGTTCGCTCCGCATATACTTACATTTGCCGGTCACATGACCCCTGTAGCCTTCGCAGCTCTCAACTAAGCAATCCAACAAACTCCTAGTGTCCGTCTGGTCAAAAACGTTCGCCAGAACGCCCCTCGTACTGCTTGCGCTTGCGGAAGCCGCTGTGCTGTACGCGTCTGTATACTTTGCGGTCGTCGTGGCCTTCGGCGGCGTTCAGTTCTTCGAGGACTCGATAGGACCGCTTGCTCCGAAGGCGGCTGTCGTCGCCTTCGTCATGCTGACCTCGCTGATCGCCATGGGGCTCTATCAGTTTCACCAGCGGGCCTATTTCCACGAGATCCTCGTGCGCATCCTCGTCGGGGTCGCGATCGGCTCCGCCGTGCTGGCGGCTGGTTACTATGTTTTTCCCAGTCTGAATCTGGAACCCCGCGTGGCGGCCGTCGCCGTCCTGACGGCCGTCGTCGCACTGCTGATGGTGCGCTACGCGTTCGTTCAAAGCGTCGACGAGAGCGTCTTCCGGCGGCGGACGCTGGTCTACGGCGCCGGCGAGCGGGCCAGCGCGATTTCCGATCTGAAGCGGCGGGCGGACCGGCGTGGTTTCCGCATCGTCGGCACGATCCCGGCACCCGGCGATACCCATTGCGACGAGTCGGCGCAGGCTCTTGAATTCGACCGGTCGATTACCGAACTCGCCAACGAACGGCGTGCCGACGAGATCGTGATCGCCATGGACGATCGGCGCGGCAACCTGCCAATTCGCGAGTTGCTGGATCTGAAGCTCGGCGGCGTCGAGGTCATCGATTTGCTCGAGTTCCTGGAACGCGAGACCGGGAAGATTCGCGTCGATCTCGTCAAGCCGTCGTGGTTCATTTTTTCGCGCGGGTTCCGCATTTCGCGACTCCGGCGCTTCAGTCAGCGCGTCCTCGATCTCGCGGTTAGCATAACCCTCCTGCTCCTCGCGTGGCCCGTCATGCTTGCCGTCGCGATCTGTATCAAACTCGAAGACGGGTCCACTGCTCCGGTCCTTTACCGCCAGCGACGCGTCGGTCTGGGCGGCCGCAGCTTCGAGGTACTCAAGTTTCGCAGCATGACGCCCGACGCCGAAGCCGACGGAAGGGCGGTCTGGGCCCAGAAGAACGACAAGCGGGTTACCCGGGTGGGCTCGGTGATTCGAAAGTATCGCCTCGACGAGCTGCCGCAGGTGCTCAATGTTCTTGCCGGACAGATGAGTATCGTCGGTCCCCGACCGGAACGGCCGGAGTTCGTCGAATCACTGAGCGAGAAGATTCCGTTCTACAAGGAACGCCACGCCGTGAAGCCCGGAGTTACGGGCTGGGCGCAGCTCCGCTATGCCTATGGCGCGTCCGAGGACGATGCGCTCGAAAAGCTGCAATACGATCTCTACTACATCAAGAATCAGAATTTCCTGCTCGACCTCATGATCATCCTGCAGACGGTGGAGGTCGTCATCTGGGGGAAAGGCGCTCGCTAGCGCACGCCCGCGTTGGACGTCAGGCTCTTCATCGAGGCATCGGGTTACGGCCTGGTTGCGGTCGGCTTCGCGATTCTCGCCGCGCTTACGCTCACACGGTACAAGCAACGTCTGCAGAGCAGGGCGCTCTCGCTTGCCCTCGTCGTAACGTCCGTTTGGGGAATGGCGTACGCGGCCGGTGCCGTACTGGCCGCGCCGCGGCCGCTGATCGTGTTCTTACTCGAATCAGGTCTCGACCTCGTCTGGCTGATCTTCCTATCGAGTCTGATGGCGGGAGCGCTGGGCGGGACCACGGCCAACTTGCTTCGCTACGGTGCCGTCGTTCTCGGCGCGCTCGTCGTCGCGGTAGGCGTCGGCCTCGCCATGCTCGGCGAGGGCGAGTCTGCGGGCACTGCATCCGCCCTCATTCCGGGGCAGATCCTGACATCGCTTGCCGGGCTCGTCGTAGTCGAGCAGGTGTTCCGCAACGCGCGAGCCGGGCAGCGCCGAGGTATCAAGTTCTTGTGCCTCGGGGTCGCCACGCTGTTTCTCTACGATCTGACGCTGTATTCCCTGTCGGTCGCCGCGGGCGCGATTTCAGCCGAGTTGTGGATAGCTCGCGGTTTCGTCGTCGCGCTGACGCTGCCGCTGATCGTGCTTGCGTTGCGCCGGTCTCCGATATGGGCTGGCGGCATATTCGTGTCCCGCCACGTGGTGTTCTATTCGACGACGATCGTCGCTGCGGGCGTCTACCTGACTGTCGTGGGTTTCGTCGGTCAGTGGCTGCGGGCAACGGGCCAGTCGTGGGGCAGCATCGCTCACATCGTCTTTCTCGCCGCCGCGCTGCTCGCGCTGGTGGTGCTGCTCTCGTCATTGCGCATTCGCCGCGCTACCAGAACGTTTTTCTCCAAGCACTTCTTCGAGAACAAGTACGACTACCGTACGGAATGGTTGCGTCTGATCCGGACGCTAACCCGACGTGAAGGTGGTTTGCCGCTGCAGAAATGCGCCGTCAAGGCACTTTGCGACATCACGGACTCTGCAGCCGGGCTTCTTTGGCTCCTCGACAGAGATCAGGGCGAACTGCAGCCTGCCTGCGGCTGGAACAGGAAAAGCGACCGCTTTTCGCCGTTGCCGGCAGCCGGGCTTACTGGGTTCTTCGAGGCGAAAGGCTGGATTGTCGATCTCGCCGAGTATTCGGCGCATCCGAGCCGGTACGAGTCGCTGGACGCCGATGCGGCCTCGTTCGGCGTCGGTGAAGATGGATTGCTCGTGCCGCTGATCGACGGTGAATCCCTGATCGGGGTGGTCGCGCTGGACCGTCCCGCGGACGGCATCTCGATGACCTACGAGGATCGCGATCTGCTGAAGACCGCGGGTCGCCAGATAGCGGGCCATCTGGCGCAGGAGCGGGCGACGGAGTTGTTAGCGCAAAGCCGCCAGTTCGAAGCCTACAATCGGCTCACGGCTTACCTCATGCACGACCTCAAGAACGTCATAGCGCAGCAGTCCCTGCTCGTCGAAAACGCGCGCAAGCACAGCGGCAACCCGGCCTTCGTCGCGGATGCGATAGAGACCATCCGCGGCGGCGTGCTGAGAATGAAGCAGGTCATGGAGCAGCTACGCCAGAACTCGGTTCGTCCCGCGACCGATCGCGTCGAACTCGGCGCAACCGTCATGACCGCCGTTTCGATGTGTGCCGATCGGCGGCCGGAACCGACTACCCACATTGGGGATGCAAGGCTTTGGGTGCGGGGCAACCGGGATCGCCTGCAGATGGCTGTCGTTCACGCGATCCGCAACGCCCAGGACGCGACGCCGGTCGACGGTAAGGTCACCGTCGCGGTTGCCGACGAGGCCGACTGCTATCGGATCGACATCGTCGACGAGGGCGCCGGGATGACGCCGGAGTTCGTGCGCGAGCGCCTGTTCAAGCCTTTCGACAGCACGAAAGGCGCGCAGGGCATGGGTATCGGCGCTTACCAGATCCGCGAGACGGTACGGTCTTTCGGCGGCTCCGTCGACGTTCAGAGCGTGGAGGGCGAGGGCACGACGTTTTCGATTCGCCTGCCCGTCGAGAAATCGTCGGCAACGCGGGATGCCGCGCGGGCCGCGGTCTGAGTCGAAGGTCCGGACCGTCCTTTCGACTAGTTGCTTACTTTCTCAATTTCCTCGCTGAACTCGCTTTCGATACCGTCGGTGTTGTAAGCGGTGGCGGCAAAGAAGTACGTATCCGGGGTCAGGTTTTCGACGACGTAGGTGTTGACTCCCGGATTGTCTATGTCGATCGTCTCCGTGTAGCGCCCGGTTTCCGTGCCGTAGTAGAGCTTGAAACCCGCGAGGTTCGTCAGCGTCGTTCCGTCCTCGTTCTCGGTCGGCGCCGACCATGACAGCGTAACGCTGCCATTCGCAACGGTGGTGACCTCAATCGAAAACGTCAGCGTATCGGTGGCGGTCCCGTCCGACGCCGTGATCGTGATGTTGCTGTATGTGCCCTCGCTGCCGGCATCGGGCGTGCCGGAGATGCTGCCGTCCTGATTGCTGAAACCGGCCCAGGACGGCAGGTTGGCGACCGAGAAACTGATCGAATCCCCATCGGGATCGGTTGCCGTCGGCGTGAAGGCGTACTGCTCACCGACCTTCACGGACGTAGTCGGGGACCCCGACAGCGACGGCGGCTGATTTGCGCCGCTGTCCGCTCCCGTGACCGTTATCGAGAAGCTGAGTGAAGCAGTATCCTTGCCGTCGCTTGCCTGAATCCTGATGCCGTTGTAGGTGCCCTCGTTGCCGAGGACCGGCCGTCCGCTCAATTCGCCCGTCTGCGAATCGAAGTCTGCCCAGGTGGGTTTGTTGTCGACGGAGAACGTGATGGTGTCACCGTCCGGGTCCGACGCCGTTGGCTCGAAGCGGTACATATTGCCGGTCTCGACGCTGTTAGGCGGCGAGCCGGAAAGCGACGGCGGCTCGTTTGTCGCGGTATCCCCCGGGTCCGTAAACGTATTGTCGCCGTCGTCGTCGCCGCTGCTCAGGCAGCCGCTCATGGCGCCGCCGAGTAAGATCAGAGAAAACCGTTTTGCAACGTAACCTGGTTTAAGCCGCATATGCTCTGCCCGTCCAACGAATCGGGCAAGCGTCGGCAAACCGTTAGTACAGCGCTGCTGGCATCAGGACGATTCAAGTGCACGCGACGTCGTCCGTCAGCAATTCTCTGGCAGCGCCGCCGTCCGGGGAAAGAGCCGGACCGGTCGCTTTGCGTGTTCGCCTTTCGACGAACTTGCCCTTTTCAGAAAACTCGTTTGTTGATGCATTCGTGCCGTTACTCCCGTAACGGCGCTCATGCTCCGGCGATCGCGGGTATGCGGATAGACGAACTCGACGACTGTCGAATCGTGCGCCGTTAAGGCGCTCTATTCGGCGACCCCGCTATCTTAGGCCGAAGCCCGTAGACCGGAAGCTTTGCGTCCCTGCCTTTCGACAGGTTTGCCTTTGACACGGTGCCGAGTATCTCGGTCGCCGGAACCACCAACAACGCGTATGAGACATAAATCGACCTGCAACTGCAATAGTGTGCGGTCGATCACGGTTTGGCGATGTGTCGAAAGCTTTGCCCAAGCGAAAGACGCGAACGCCAGAGTAAAGAAGCAAGCACCATGCCACTCGAAAGCAACTTATTGTCAAACAGACGCTTATGGCCGGAAGCTCGAATACCTGGCGGGCGTCGAAGCGGCGATTCAAGGAAGGCTGTCGCGATTACCAGACAGGTTTTTGACGTCGTATCTCAGCTAGTTGCGATAACAGTATGGTTAGCCGCTTGTTTTTGCCTTGTCGGCATATGGCGACGGCCGAATCGGCTTGCCCGGCCCGAAATTTGCCGCGGCAAAATGCGCAAACCCCGGCCGGTTTGCTGAACGAGCAAGGGGAGCGCAAGGCTCTGTCGCAAAGGGATTTCGAACTGCTAATCTACGGCCCCGTCCCGCGATCCGCCTGGTTGCCAACAATGACTGTCCGTACCCGATTCGCACCCAGCCCGACAGGCGTGCTCCACCTCGGCAGCGTTCGTACCGCGCTGTTTTGCTGGCTATACGCCCGACATCACAACGGTGACTTCATCCTTCGCATCGAAGATACCGACCGCGAACGCTCGACGAAGAAAAACGTGCAGGCCATTCTGGACGGAATGGCATGGTTGGGTCTCGATGCCGACGAGGGTCCGTTCTTCCAGACCGAACGGTTCGGACGCTACAAGGAAGTATTGGAAGACTGGCTGGCAGCGGGCAAGGCTTACCATTGTTACTGTACGAAAGAGGAACTCGACGAACTGCGTGCTGCTCAAATGGCCCGGGGCGAGACGCCCCGCTACGATGGCCGCTGCCGCGACCGGCAGTCGCCACGCGAGGGGGTCAGCCCGGTCGTACGTTTCAGGAATCCGCTCGACGGGCTAGTCGTCGTCGAGGACCGCGTGCGTGGCAGAGTCGTCTTCGACAACGCACAGCTCGACGACCTGATCATTGCGCGCTCCGACGGCACGCCTACCTACAACTTTACGGTGATCATCGACGACCACGACATGCGGATTACGCACGTCATCCGGGGCGACGATCATCTCAACAACACGCCCCGGCAGATAAACATGCTCGATGCTTTGGGCGCGGAGCCGCCCGTGTACGCGCATCTGCCGATGATTCTCGGGCCTGACGGCGCGAAGCTGTCGAAGCGTCACGGAGCCGTCGATATCCGCGAGTACCGCGAGCAAGGGTATCTGCCCGCGGCGATGCTGAACTACCTGGTCCGGCTTGGCTGGTCGCACGGCGACCAGGAGATTTTCTCCGTCGAAGAGATGATCGGGCTTTTCGATATCGCCGACGTCAACCAGTCGGCTTCGTCGTTCAATCCCGAGAAACTACTCTGGATTAACCAGCAGCACATCATCGCGGCTCCCGCAGAATCGCTTGCCGGCGATCTGCTGCACTTCCTGATCAAGGTCGGACTGGATCCCGCGGAGGGACCGGATCCGGTAGCGGTGGCCGAGGCCTACCACGAGCGGGCGGAGACTCTTTTACACATGGCGGCCGGCGCCCGCTATTGCTACGAGGACTTCGAGACGATCGACCCGAAGTCGGCGAAGAAGCACCTTCGTCCGGTCGTTCTCGAACCCATGCGCAGTCTCCGTGCCTGCCTGGCAGGCCTCGCGCACTGGGGTGAGACGGCGATATCCGAGGCGGTGCGCGACGTCGCCGAGGACTACGATCTGAACCTCGGCAAACTGGGGCAGCCGCTGCGGGTCGCCGTTACCGGCGGGCCGGTATCGCCGTCGATCGACGTTACGCTGCGGCTGGTAGGGCAGAAGCGTACGCTCGAGCGCCTGGATCGGGCGATAGCACTCATCGAAAAACGCGCGGGACAAACCGCCTGACGACGCTCGAAGTATTGCGCTAACGCAAACCGGGCCAGACGGGCTTCACTCCGTTGGCGACGCTTCGGGTCGCCCGGGTCCGACGTTATGTTGGGCGGCAGGAAGGGCGCGAAAAAGGGCGGGAAAAAACGTGAAGCAGTTCACACTTTCGTTCCCGACCTAAATCGCAGCAATGCCACAGAATCCTTGTATACTCGGCAACTTACGGGCCCCCACAAGAATCCGCAGAAACCGCATGCGACCACCTAAGCTGTTGATTGCAGCCACACTGCTGGCTGTAGCCGCCTGTCAGCCGGCGCCTGAAGAACGATTCGAGCGGGCTCAGGCGCACTTCGACGAGCACGAGTACCGCGCCGTCGTGATCGAACTCAAGAACGCGCTGCAGGACCGGGCGGAGTATCCGGCGGCTCGGTTCCTGCTGGCGCAAGCCTCTTACCAACTGGCCGATTTTGCGACCGCGCAATCGGAGGCCGAGCGTGCCTTGTCTTTGGGCATGGACGAGCCGGAAGTCTGGCACGTTCTCGGCAAGGCGCTGCTGGCGGCAGGTGATGCCGAAGGCGTACTCGAGCGCGTCGAGCCGAATCTCAACGTCGACACGGCCACGCCCGAACAGCTCGTGATGCTCGGCGATACTTTCCTTGCGCTCGGCAATCTCGAGCAGGCGACGGAGCACTACCGTCGCGCTCTCGGTCTGGATGCCGCGACGCCCGGGGCGCTGATCGGCGAGGCCGTGATCGCGCGGCTGAACGGCGACGCAGGGCGTGCAGAGGAGCTGCTGTCCGAGGCCGCTGAACGCAACCCCGGATCGGCACTGGTCTGGCGCGCCCGCGGGAACTTCCTGCGGGCCGAAGGCCGCGACGCGGCGGCGGCGGAAGCCTACGAACGGGCGATCACGCTCGAGACCGGCGCAACACCGCTTGCCGAGCAGCTCACGGCGCGCGTCAACCTGGTGTCCACTTTGCTCGACGTCCAGGATACAGCGCAGGCGTCACGGCATTTCGAACAACTCCGGCAGCGATTTCCGCGGCACCCTTACGT
Source organism: Woeseiaceae bacterium (assembly GCA_028277185.1). GTDB lineage: Bacteria > Pseudomonadota > Gammaproteobacteria > Steroidobacterales > Woeseiaceae > UBA1847. The sequence continues at coordinate 31,408 of JANQGQ010000002.1, read as the reverse complement.
GCGCTACCTGCACGGGCGGCTTGCGTATGCCCAGGGCGACTACGCGCTTGCCGAAAACGAGCTGCGCGAATACCTCGCGGGCGTGCCGGAAGACCTGCGCGGTCATGCGCTGCTCGGAGCGGTGAACTTCTCGCAGAATCACCTGCGTCAGGCCGAGATCTATCTGCGGCAGGCTGTGCGCAACAACGTCGGCGGCCCGGCGATCGCAAGGTTGCTGGCTGAGACTCAGCTCCGCCTGGACAAGCCGGGCGAGGCGTTGACGGCTCTCGGCGGCATGGAGCCTGGCGACAGCGCCGATCCGTCGCTGCTGTCCTTGTACGGCAGGGCCCGGCTCGGCCTGGGCGACACGGCCGGCGCGCTCGAATACTTCGAGCGGGGCGCAATGATCGAAGACCGCAACGCCGCCGTGAGTCTGTCGCTGGCTGCCGGTTTTTTCACGGCCGGTGAGTATCGACGAGCCGTCGAACTGCTGGAGGCCATTCCCGAGACTGAAGACACCCGTTTTCGCCGCGAGACGCTGATGATTGCGGCGCACATTCAGGACGGGAACCGCGATGCCGCGGTCGCTGTCGGCGACGAGCTCCTCGCGAACAATCCGGACGACCCCGCGGCCTACGCGACCGTTGGCGCTATGCGGCGGACGCTCGGTGACGTCGAAGGCGCGCGGCAGGCGCTCGAACAAGCGCTGGAACTCGATCCCGGCAACCCGTCTGCCGGTTATGCGCTGAGCCGTCTCGAGATTGGCGAAGGCAGACCGGCCGTTGCCGAGCGCTTGCTGAATCAGATTCTGGATCGAAGTTCCGCTTACATGCCGGCGCTGACCGGGCTGGCCGGCTTGCTGGCCTACGATGGGCGACTCAGTGAGATCGATGCACGGATCGCCGCGGCGATCGCCGCGGACGAGGCCGTACTGGCGCCGCGACTGCTCAGGATTCGTGTCGACCTGTTTGGGGAGGAACCGGAGGCGGCACTGGCTGCCGTACGGGAGGCCAGGGAGCGGTTTCCCGAGGAACCGCTGCTGGATCACGCCGAAGGGCTGGCTCGCCTGCAGCAGGGACAAATGGAAATCGCGCTGGCGAAGCTGCGCCAGGCGGCCAACGCAGACCGGGAGAACCCGGCCTTTCAGTTCGATCTGGCGAGACTGGCGCTCTCCAGCGGCGATTTGTCGACGGCGGCCGACGCCATCGAACGCTATCGTGCATTGCGGCCGGACGATGCATCGGGTCTGGCGGCGCAGGTGAGGGTTCTGCTGCGCCAGGGTTCGCACGAGCGCGCTCGTGAAGCCGTCCGGACCTTCGCGTCGGCCAATCCCGATGCGAATGGCACTGGAATCCTGCTCGGCGACATCGCTATGGCAGCGGGAGACGCGCGGGCGGCAGCGGAGGCTTACGAAGCCGCGGCGGAGCGGCAATGGGGGCGCGAGCTTGCGGTACGCCTGGCCGGCGCCTACCAGCGTGCGCGGCCCGCCATGGCGACGCAACCGCTCGAGCGCTGGCTGAACGAGAACCCGGATGACGCCCGTGTTCGGCGCGTGTACGGCCAGCTCCTGGAAGCAATGGGACAGCAGTCTGCCGCCGTTGCCGAGTACGAAAAGCTGCTTGCGTCGGGTCTGGAGGACCCGATTGCGCTGAACAACCTCGCCTGGCAGTACGCGCAGGAAGGCCGTGAGGAAGCGGTCGAGCTGGCGAAAAAGGCGTACGAGCTTGCGCCGGATAACGGCAGCATCGTCGATACGTATGGCTGGATTCTGTTCCAGAACGGCAATCTCGATGAGGCCCTGCCGTTGCTGGAGCGGGCCGCGGAGCTTTCGCCGAACAACCACGAAATCCGTTTTCACCTCGCCGCCGCGCTGGCCGAAGCCGGCAATCAGGAGCGGGCGAGCGCTATAATTGCCATGTTGCTGGAAACCGATCAGGCCTTTCCGAGCAGGGCAGCAGCTGAGGAACTGGCGAGATCGTTATGAAGGGCACGCGCATATCCTCAATTCGCAGCGTGGCGAGCGTCGTTGCGGTCGCTTTGTTCGTCGCCGGCTGCGGTTCCTCGCCGAGTCTGCCGGCCGCCGGGTCAGTCATAGATTCGGAGTTCGACCCGACCGATCAGACCAACTATCGGATCGGTCCGGGCGACATGCTGCAGGTCTTCGTCTGGCGGAACCCGGAGATCTCGACCAGCGTGCCGGTTCGCCCCGACGGTAAGATATCGACACCGCTGGTCGACGATATGGTCGCTGTCGGCAAGACGCCAACACAGCTGGCGCGCGATATCGAGGAGGTGCTGGCGGTGTATATCCGCTCGCCGTCGGTGAACGTCATCGTGTCTGGTTTTCAGGGCGTGCCCGAGGAGCAGATTCGCGTCGTCGGGCAGGCGGCCAATCCGCAGTCGGTACCCTTTCGCGAGGGGATGACCGTGCTCGACGTCATGATCGCCGTGGGAGGTATGGGCGAGTTTGCCGCGGGGAACCGTTCGAGGCTCGTTCGCAAGATCAATGGCGAGACCGTCGAATACCGCATCAGGCTTGCGGACCTGCTGAACAAGGGCAGGATCGAGCACAACGTGGCGATGGAGCCCGGCGACGTCATCATCATACCCGAGGCGTTGTTCTAGTGGCCGCAGCAGCGATTTCGGGGGTTCTGCATCATGCGTGAGCTCTATCAGATGGTCATTGCCGAACTGCGCGGCTCGTGGCGTTTTCGCTGGTTGACCGTCGCTGCAGCCTGGGTGATCTGCCTTATCGGCTGGGCTGTCGTTTACGCGATACCGGACGAATACGAATCCAAGGCGACCGTGCTGTTCGATACGACGTCCGAACTCGATGAACTCCTGGAGTCGCTGACCGTCAGCGCGGACCCGTTGACGCGAATCGAGACCGTGCGAACCGCTTTGCTGAGTACTGCACAACTCGAAAAGGTACTGCGCGAGACGGACCTGCATTTGCTCGCCGGCAGCGATAGCGAGCTGCGCGGCCTGGTTGGGACCTTGCGCTCCAGTATCGACATCACGAGTGACCGGCGGCGCGGCGCCAACCTCTACGAAATCAGTTTTCGCTATGAAGAGGCGGACGTCGCGCAATCCGTCGTCGCGACGCTGCTGGATGCCTTCGTCGAGGACACGCTAGGTGCAAACCGCGAAGGCACGCAACGGGCGCAGAAGTTTCTGCGCGAGCAGATCGATACGCTGGAAGCTTCGTTGACTGAGGCGGAAGAGCGCCTGGCGGACTTCAAGCGCAACAACGTCGGGCGGATGCCCGGCGAGAGCGGCGACTACTTTCAGCGACTGCAGTCAACGATGAACGCGCTCGAGCTTACGCGAACCGAGTTGCGGCAGGCGAACCGGCAGCGCGAAACGCTGAACATGCAGCTGGCTGGCGAGCAACCGACAATGCAGCAGTCGGGCGTCCGATCGGAGATTGATCAGCGCATTTGGGAGAACGAGAAACGACTCGAAGAGCTGCAGCTCCGATTCACGGAACGCCATCCGGATGTGATCGCCGTCGGAGAAACCCTCGAACAGCTCAGAAATCAGAAACAGCAGCAGCTGGATGCGCTCAGGGATTCCACCGAGCTTGGCGTCGTATCCGACAATCCCGTGTTTCAGAACATCCAGATCGAGCTTTCCAAGGTGAATGTCCTGATCGCTTCTCTCGAGGAGCAGGAGCGTACGCAACTGCGAAGCATCGCAGAGTTGGAAGAACTCGTCGACGTGCTGCCGCAGGTCGAGGCCGAACTGGCCAGGTTGAATCGCGACTATGACGTCACACAATCCCAGTACCGTTCGCTGCTGCAGCGTCTGGACGTTGCCGAGCTATCCGAGTCCGCGGAGCAAAGCGAAAACGTAGACTTTCAGATCATCGAACCGCCAACGCTGCCAACGCGGCCAGCCGCACCCAACCGGCCGTTGTTCCTCGCCGCAGTCTTGTTCGTCGCGTTGGGCGCGGGCGGCGGCGCTGCGTTTCTGGGCAATCAACTGAATCCTGTTTTCATCGATCCCAAATCGATCCGGCAGGCTACGGGCCTGCCGGTACTGGGGACCGTACAGGTCTTGCAGACACGAGAGCGCCGCCGCCGCCGTTTTGTACAGCTCGGCTCTTTCGCCTTCTCGGTGTCGCTGCTGTGCGTCTTTTTTGTGGCTGCCGTGGTCCTCAATGAACCTGGCAGTGAGCTGGCCCGATCACTTTTGGACAGGCTGTAGCAACGATGAGCAAGATTCAGGAAGCGCTGAAAAAGCTTCAGTCGTCGACGCCGGGACTGGATACCGGTTCGGCAAAGTCGGATTCGGACCCTGTACCGCTCGCCAGAGTTACGAGATCCGGTGCGCGGGATTCCGCCGCGGAGACGGCAACCGTTCTCGAGGACGACAGGCTGGTCGAGATCGACTACGGAGCACTGCGGTCCGCTGGCTTGCTCGCTCCCGTCGACCAGCAACGGCACCTGGCCGATCAATATCGCATCATCAAGCGGCCGCTGCTGGTCAACGCTTCCGCCCGTGGCGACTACCAGGCCGACGATGTCAACCTGATCATGATTGCAAGCCCGCTCCCCGGTGACGGCAAGACATTCAACTGCCTGAATCTGGCGCTCAGTATGGCGACGGAGCGGGACAGGTCTGTCTTGCTCGTCGATGCGGATGTTGCCAAGCCGCACATCAGTTCCATATTCGGCCTCGAGGACGAACCGGGACTCATCGACCTGCTGCTCGACGAGGATCTCGAAGTTGGCAAGACGCTGCTGAAGACAAACGTATCCGGACTTCGCATCATGCCTGCCGGCCGGCGGCACGAGCATGCAACGGAGTTGCTCGCGAGCCGCCGGATGGCGAGTATCGCCGCCACGCTGTCGAAAACGTTCCCCGATCGCGTCGTCATTTTCGATTCGCCGCCCCTGCTTGCAACCAGCGAGGCCAGGGTATTGGCAAGTCTGATGGGTCAGATCGTACTCGTCGTTTGTTCCGCACGGACGCCACAGGATGCCGTCATGGAAGCGGTGGAGAGTCTCGATCAGGATAAGGCCGTTAGTGTCGTCTTCAACCAATCCGGTTCGGGGTTCGGTACTGATCAGTATGGTGCGTACGGCAGTTATGGATCTCACTGACCGATGCATGATCGTCAGGAGAAAGCAATGCGACCGATCAGGAACTTCATGTGTTGCATACTGGCGTCGGTGCTCCTGCAGCAGCCGGCGGTTGCGGAAACGAGTGTCGAGTTCCGCGTTGGCGGCACATACAGCGACAACGTTCGGCGCAGCGCGCTCAACGAAGAAGATCAGACCATTGCCCGCGCCGGGTTGAGGCTCGATACGTCCACGGAAACTCGTGGGTTTGAGGGCAGACTGCTGGCGGACCTCGAGTATCGGGACTTCCTCGACGACGCTTTCGAGGCGGAGAACTTTTCTTCGGCAGAGGCGAACGCGTTGTTCAAGTTTGCGCCGGATGTTTTTCATTGGGTCGTCGAAGACAAGTATGGAATGTTGCGGCGCGATCAGTTTGATCCGGATACGCCGGATAACCGTGAGAACATCAATACGTTCTCGACAGGCCCGGACCTCAGGCTGCGAATCAGCAACAGGACCTCGGTCGAGGTGACGGCACGCTACCGGCACAACTGGTTCGAGACGAGTGACACGGACAACACGACGACATCCGGTTCGCTGGCGTTGATACGTGCATTGTCACGGAATCGGTCGTTGTCGCTGAACGTATCGGCCGACCGTGTCGAGTATGACGACGAGGACCTGAACAGCAGCTTCGATCGGCAGACCGCTTACCTCTCGCTCAATAGCCAGGTGTCGCGGGGGACCCTGCAGTTCGATATTGGCGTGAACGAATTGCGCGATCAGGGTGAGACGTTTTCGGGTACTCTCGCCAGCCTGTCCTGGTCGAGGAGTCTCTCGGAGATATCCGACTTTTCTCTGACTTATAGCAGACGGTTCTCGGACGCCGGCGATTTCTTTGCGAGGTTCAACAGCGCCGGCTCGGATCCCCAGGGCCCCCAGGAAATCATTCCAAGCGGCGATCCGTTCGAGAACGAACGTCTTTCGGCTACGTATAGCTACAATCGCAGTCGCGTCAGGCTTTCGATCTCCGCGTTCTTCAGTGAAGACGAGTTTCAAAACGATGCGGACCTCGACCGGCGCCGGACCGGCGGCCGCTTGAATTTCGACATAGGCCTCGGGTCGGGGTGGCAAATCGGGTCCCGCCTGCGGTACGAGGATCGGGATTTCGGGCGCTCCGATCGCAACGACGACTATCTGAGTGGCACGATCGAACTCGACCGCCGTCTCGCGCGGACGCTCTGGCTGTCGCTGCAATACACGTACAACGACCGGTCGAGCAACGTGAGTGGTCAGGAGTACACCGAAAACCGGTACTCGTTGCTGTTTCGTTTCAGGCCGTTGGGCCAGACCCAGTGAGCGTCTTGCGAGTGACAGCAGTCTCATTTCGTGTCAGAACGCCGGTTGCGGCGTTCACACGTGATGACCACGGCGGCCCGGTACGGTACGTACGGGCTGTCCAGTGACTTGATGCTGCAGGGATTGCGAGCAGGCAATGGTTGCCGGAGACTACAGACAGGGCTTCGAAAGTACGAATCGAACCAGCGCCTACACCGTTAAGGGCCTGGCATTCGTGGCGGGCCTGCTGACCGCGCTGCTCCTCGCCTATCTTCCAACTACCGCATTGCTGGTCAGCGCCTGGGCAAATCAGTCCGGCTATTCGCACGGACTACTCGTGTTCGTGGTCGCCGCCTGGCTGATCTGGCGGCAGATGGAGATGGATGGGGTATCGCCGTCTGCGCCGTCCCTCGCTTTGATATCGCTCACCGGCGTCGCCAGCCTTACATGGCTTGTAGGCTACGTATCGGCTACTCAACTCGTCCAGATGCTGGCGTTGGTGGTGCTGGCTTTCTGCGTGGTCGCGGCAGCGTTTGATCCGGAGCGGCCTTTCCGCTATCTCATACCGGCGGGAGTCGTCTTGTTTTCGGTGCCGGTTTGGGATGTCGCGACACCGACGCTTCAGGCCCTCACGATCGAGGCCAATTCCGCGGTGTTGTCCTGGCTCGGATGGACGGCGTATCTCGACGGCGACATCGTCCACGTCAAAGCGGGATCGTTTCACATTGAGGAAGGCTGCAGCGGCACGCATTTTTTCGTCGTGGCACTGACTCTCGGTACGCTGTACGCGCATCTCTATTCGAAGACGCTTGTCGGTCGTCTCACGATGATCCTTGCCGCGGGCTGCATCGCGATCCTCGCCAACTGGATTCGCGTATTCGCCCTCATTGTCGTCGGCGACGTTACGGATATGCAACACTTCCTGATTCAGGTCGATCACTACTATTTCGGCTGGGTCGTTTTCGCGCTTGCGATGATTCCGCTGTTCATTCTGGGGCGGTACGTGCAGGGGAGGGAGCAGGCCGTCGATTCGGGAGCCGAACCGTCTGCCGCTGCCGGTCCGAGGCCTTCGCAGGCGGCCGGCACGAGGCTGAAGCGTGTATCGGGACTGGCGGCTCTGGCGCTGCTCGTACTGGTACCGCCGGCCTATGCGGTATTCGTCGTCGACCGACTGGGTGGAGACGTCGATGCCGATCTCGATTTGCCGGGTTCGATCGGCGCCTGGCAGTCCGCTCTGTCCGGCGATGACGTTCTTCCACGTCCCAGCTTCGTCGGTGCGCAGGCGGAAGCCGCCCGCGTATACGGGAAGGGCGGTCATGTGTTGCTGCTGTACGTCAACCGGTATACGCAACAGAGTCAGGGTGCCGAACTCGTCGGCTATCAGAACGCCTGGTATGGGCGTCCCTGGCAGTCTGCCTCGAATGCCGCCGTGCTCCGGGAGACCGTCGACGGCAGCCCCCAAGAGTTCGTGGTTGAGGAAGTCGCGCGTGACGGCAGCCAGCGCAGGAGTGTCGTGATTCGTACGTACGTCGTTGGAAATCGTCTGGTCGCCTCCGATCGCGAAGCAAAGCTGCGTACCGCGTTCGCGATGTTGCTCGGCGATGCCGTCAGCGGCACTATTACGGTTGCGATCGGGTGCGGCGACGACTGCGCGAATGCCCGGCAGGAAGCGCTGCAGTTTTTCGGAGAGGCGGCGCCGGCAATTGTGCCATTGATCAAACAGAAGGCGTCCCCCGGGACGCCTTCGAAGATTCCCGCTGAGGAGCTGTGATGACCGGCGCTGCACGGAACGCCTTCTCGGTCGACGTGGAAGACTACTTTCATGTATCGGCATTCGAGTCGATAGTCGACCGGTCAGCATGGAGTTCCATGCCATCCCGGGTCGTCAGAAACACCGACCACTTGCTGGATCTGCTGGCGCAACATGAGGTGACCGGAACGTTTTTCGTGCTCGGCTGGGTTGCGGAGCAGCACCCCGACCTGGTAAAGAGAGTGTCGGACGCAGGTCACGAAGTCGCCTGTCACGGCCACTCGCACAGGAAAATCTACTCCCAGGAACGCGACGTGTTTCGTGAAGAAACCCGGCGCTCAAAGGCAATCCTCGAAGACTGCGTTGGCCGGGAAGTCATCGGCTATCGCGCCGCGAGTTTTTCGATAACGAATGACAGCATGTGGGCGCTCGATATCATCGCCGAAGAAGGCTTCGCCTACGATTCGAGCATCTACCCGATCTGGCACGACAACTACGGAATACCGGGCGCCGAAAGAGTCCCGTCCCGTCTGGACCTTGAGTCCGGACAGAAGCTCGTCGAGTTCCCGTTGAGCACGGTCAGGCTGTTTCGTGTCCCGCTGCCGGTAGGCGGCGGAGGATACTTCCGGCTATACCCGTACTGGATGACGCGCGCGTTCCTCAAGTCGGTTTCCCGTGGTGGGCGGCCAATCAACTTTTATTGCCATCCATGGGAGCTGGACACCGGGCAGCCGAGATTCGAGGATGCGTCGTGGAAGTCGAGGTTCCGCCACTACAACAACATCCACAAGTTCGAATCGCGACTGAAGCGCATGTTCGCGGAGTTCGAGTTTACGACTTGTGCGGATGTGCTCGGTGACGTCAGTCTGATTGACAAACCGGAAACAGCCAAAGAGTAGTATCCGATGGCGGTGTTGATATTGCTTTTCATCGGCATCTATCCCTACGCGGTCTATCCGCTGCTCGTCTGGATTCTGGGGTTTGTCGTCCGCAAACCCGTCCGAAGGGACGACGCGCTGCGAACGGTGACGGTCGTCATTTCCGCGTACAACGAGGAGGAGTCCATTGCCGAAACGATACGGAACAAACTCGATCAGGACTATCCGGCAACGCATCTGAACGTTCTGGTCGTTTCCGACTCCTCCGAAGATCGCACGGACGAAATCGTCCGGAACATAGCAGCCGGGACAGACAGAGTGAGCTTTTTCCGCCAGTCTCCCAGACAAGGTAAGACGGCGGCGCTCAATACCGCCGTTTCGCAGACGGACGCGGAAATCATCGTCTTCTCGGATGCCAATTCGGTATACGAGCCCGGCGCGATCAAGGAATTGGTTTCGCGTTTCGGCGATCCGAGCGTCGGTTACGTTACCGGTTGTCTGCAGTACGCCGAAGGCGAAGCGGGCGCGGTGAGCGGCGGATCCGGCGCGTTCATGCGCTACGAAAACCTGTTGCGAACGCTGGAAACGAAGATTGGTTCGATCGTCGGAGTCGACGGCGGGATCGACGCCGTTCGCAGCTGTCTGTACCGGGACATGCGCGCCGACCAGCTGCCGGACTTCGTTTTACCGTTGACGGTCGCCCGGGCCGGCTATCGGGTTGTCTACGAGCCTGGCGCAATCTCCAACGAAACGTCTCTTTCGTCGGCGCGTCAGGAGTTCAGGATGCGGGTTCGCGTGACGACCCGGGCTTTCTGGGCGTTGCTGGAGCATGCGGACCTGTTGAACGTGTATCGCCACGGTCTGTTTTCCTGGCAGTTCCTGTCACACAAATGGTTGCGCTACGTCTCCATCGTTCCGCTGGGCCTCGCGTGGTTGTTGGCGGTGTGGTCAGCACGGGACTCGGCACTCGCGGCCACCGTCGCGCTCGGGGGCCTGCTCGGTATCGGCCTGGCGGGACTGGCCGGCGTTTCTCCTGTATTGCGCGAGCGACTCAGCATCTGCCGGTTCTGTCTCTATTTCCTGTTACTGAACGTGGCCCAGTTGTTCGCGATGGTCAATATCGTTCGCGGAGAGCGTTTTGTGACGTGGCGCCCGCGGGTCGGATAAGGTCCATATGACCAAAGTCCTGTTTGCGATCGACGATTTCGAAGGCCCGGTCGCGGGTACCGAAACGCAGTTCTGGAACGTACTCACCGGGCTCGACCGGAACCTGATCGAACCTGGCGTGCTGTTGCTGCGCCCATCCGCGTTCCTCGCCAGGAGTGCGCCGGATATCGCGGTGCGGACGATGCGCGTTTCGAAGCTGTTTTCGCCAACTGCCGTGTTCCGTGCGTTCAGTGCTGCGCTGTGGGCACGGCGTAACGGATATCGGATCGTGCACACCTTCCTCAACGACGTCAGCATTTTGCTGCCGTGGCCGATGAGGCTGATGGGTATTCGGGTTATCGTTTCTCGTCGCGACGAGGGCTTTTGGTACACTCGCAAGATTCTGCGGGTGCTGAAGGTCAACAGGCCTGTTGTTTCCTGCGTCATCGCGAATGCCAACGCCGTGGCGGATGCGGTCGTCCAACACGAGGGCTACGGGCGGTCCGACGTAGTGGTAATGCCGAACGGTATCAAGCCGCCTGCGAGCAACCTCTCAAATCCGGAAGCGAGAAACCGGTTCGGTCTGAGTGCCGAAGCGGTCGTGTTTACGATCATTGCCAACCTGCGGCCTCTGAAGAGGGTGGAGGACGCCATCGCGGCAGTTGCCGGCCTGGCTGCCGGGCAGCCGGACTGGATTCTGCTGGTTGCCGGAGCTGATCGCCCCGGCCGCAGGGGCGACTCGCACCGGCGGGAGTTGGAGGAACTGGCTGGCGAATTGGGCGTCTCCGACAGGGTCAGATTTTTGGGCGCCGTAGAGGACACCGACACGCTCATTGCGGCGTCTGATGTCGGCGTTCTCTGCTCTGAGACGGAAGGAATGTCGAATTCGTTGCTACAATTCATGTTCGCGGGAAAGCCCGTCATCGCGAGTGCGGTGGGGGGCAACGTGGAAATAGTCGAGCAGCAACGGACGGGTATCACCTATCCGGTGGGCGAGGTGGACGAGCTACGGCGCGCGATCCGTCTTTTGGGCAGTGATGCATCCCTGCGGCGCGAGTACGGCAGCTACGCCGGGAGGCGGGCAGAGGAGCGCTACAGCGTGGGTCGTCTGCTGGAAGATCTGACGCGCTTGTATCGGGGGGAAGCCTTCAACCGGAGCCCAAAACCCGGCGGTAAGCCCGTGTATCCAGCCAACCGTAAGCAGTCCTGAGCTCTGCCGTGTCTTTCATCGAATTGATCAGCCGGCATGTGGCGTATCCACTGTGGGATTTGAAGGAACACAGTGTTCGCCTCGACGAACATCGCAAGCTGCAGCGCATACAGTGGCTGGATCCCGCAGACATAGCAGAGCTTCAGCTTCGCCGTCTGCAGGCGGTCATGGAGCACGCGTACCGGAACGTGCCCTTCTATCGACAGAACTGGCCACGGGATCCGCTCAAGTATCCGTTGCAGAGCAAGGCCGAGCTACGCGACTTCCCCGTCGTCGAGAAGCATGATTTACGCGAGCACCAGTCGCTGTTCGTCAGTGAGACGGTATCGAGGTCCGACCTCATAGCGGCAAAGACCGGGGGTTCGACCGGTGTCGCGCTCGAAGTGCTGTTCGACAAGCGGTGCCAACAACAGCGGAATGCCGCCGCGATGCTGTCCGACTCCTGGGCCGGCTGGCGGCCGGGCATGCTGAAAGCCGCGCTTTGGGGCAGCCCGCCCGTCGCGTCCACACTTCGGTCGAAGTTGCGTCGCTACCTGCACGACCGCATTTTCTTTCTGGACACGATGAACCTCAACGACGACACCATGCTTGCCTTTCACGGCGAACTTCAGCGCCGCAAGCCCCGTGCACTTTTTGGTCATGCGCATTCGCTCTATGAACTGGCAAGGTTCATCGACGACGCACAACTCGAGCCGATCACGATAGACGCCGCCGTTTCAACGTCGATGATGCTGCTGCCCGTCCATCGCAAAGTCGTCGAGCGGGTCTTTCGGACCAACGTGACGGATCGCTACGGATGCGAAGAGGTAGGACTGATTGCCAGCGAATGCGAAGAGCATGAGGGGATGCACTTGAACGAAGCCCATGTCGTCGTCGAGTTCCTGAACGAGCAGGGTGAGGCTCACGAGGAGGCGACGCCGGCGGCTGTCGTCGTTTCGGATCTCAATAACTACGGTATGCCGCTCATTCGGTATGCCGTGGGCGATGAGGCAATACCGTCTGATCGGAGCTGTGAATGCGGACGCGGACTTGCGCTGATCGAGAAAGTCGTCGGCCGAACCGCGGACTACCTGATCAAATCCGATGGGAGCCGGGTGTCGGGCATATCGATGGTAGAAAAGACACTGACGGCAATCCCCGGCATCGAGCAGCTACAGATCGTTCAGGAAAGCTACGCCGACTTTCGGCTGAATCTGGTACCCGCGCGCGATTTCAACGAGGAGACGCAGCGCTCTCTGGTTGCTGCCGTCAGGGAGGTATTCGGCGAAAGTGCGAAGGTGGCGATTGAGCGGCTGGAGCGCCTGCCGAAAACTGCGCGAGGCAAGAGCCGCTTCGCGGTGTGTCTGATCGATGAGGAGCAGGCGTAGCTCATCCCGGTATGGCCACCCGATCCGCACAAATCCAGCCACCCGCCAGCGAGTATCCGCCGCTTGCTACAGGAGTCGCAGCGCTGCTGTTCCTCTACGTCGGCACGTTCTTTCTGCAGGCGGGATCGCGGGTCGATATCCTGGGAGCGATTCGGTTCGAATTCCTGGTAGCGGCCAGTTTGCTTGCGCTGGCGATGCTGCAGATGACGAGGCACAAGTATCCTCCGTCCGGACTGTCGGGCTACCTGTTCTTCTATATTTTCGTCGTCGTTATCCAGGTACCGTTTTCCGTCGACTTCGACCGCTCATACGAGATATTTGTCAACCGCTTTCTGAAGTTCGCCGCAATGGCGTTGATAATCGCCACCTTTTGCGTCAGTCCGAGAGCAATAAAGATCTTTATCGCCGCGTTCCTGCTGTCGTGTTTCAAGATGGGGCAGGAGGGGCTGCTGGGAAACCTGACGGGCAGCATGGTCTGGGAGAGTCAGGGAATCATGCGTCTGCACGGGTCGACGGGCATGTACAGGCATCCCAACTCCTACGCCGGTATGGCAATCGGCACTCTGCCGTTCATCTACTATCTGTTCCCGCTGGTAAACAAATACATCAAGGTCTTTCTGATCGTGTTGCTGGTCTTCTCGATCAACATCATCCTTTTTTCCGGCTCGAGAACGGCGTATGTCGGTGTGTTCGGTTTGCTGCTCTTCATGTTCTGGGGCAACCGGTATCGAATGAGGTTTGTGCTTGCGGCAGCGGTCATTGCAGCGATCGCAATTCCCAAAATACCCGAGCAATACATCGGACGATTCGAGAGTATCTTCACCGGGGAGGAGGCAGAGGGCCGATCCTCTGAGGCGAGGTTGCAGATACTTTCCGACTCTATCGCAATATTTGCGGAGAACCCCCTGGGCGTAGGAGTTGCCGCGTTTCCGGCAGCTCGATTCGAAAAGTTCGGCAAGCGGCCGGATACTCACAACCTCTACATGGAGGTTGCGACCAATCTCGGTATCCAGGGTTTGATCGCGTTCGGCTTGTTGTTGATGAAGATCTCGATACTGTTCTATCGGCAGATTCGAAGTTTCTCGTCTCAGCTCAGCGCGATGTCAGCGGCGCTGGCCAGAGACGGGAAGGAAGCTCCTCCGGAGTTCGAGAAGCACTACGCCGATCTCGAGTTCATGAAGGCGATCTGCATGGCGACGTCCGGATACTTGTTGGTGCGGCTGGTATTGGGCCTGTTCGGACACGATTTGTATGAAATCTACTGGTGGGTAATCATCGGCCTGTTGTATGCGCTCCACCGCGCCAACGTCGTGTCGCAGGTCAAGACAAACGAATTGGTAAGCAACCTGAAGACGAAGGCCGAGGCCACGTCGTCATAGCGCGCAGGCGCGCAATCGCGAGTACTCTGGGTGTAATGAACGTCATCATTTTGTACAAGGAAGACTATCCGTGGGACATCCGGGTAGAGAAGATAGCGAAGAGTCTCGCCGGGATGGGCCACCGGGTTACGATCGTTTGCCAGAACCTGAAGCAGCTTAAGCGATCGGAAACGATAGGCAATATCGATATCCGGCGATTGCCGAGGACGAGCGGGAAATGGTCGTTCTTGAGGAGCCTGGTCAACTTCGCGTTCTGGTTCAATCCTTTCTGGATTCGCGAGCTTGCCAGGGCGACGCCGAAAACGGGTCGGACCGTCATCATCGTCAGGGATCTGCCGCTGGTTCTGACGGGCCTGCTGGTCGGCGCAAGACGGCGCAACGCCAAAGTCGTCTTCGATATGGCCGAGTGCTATCCCGAACTCTATGCGTCGAGAAGGGAGTTCTCAAAGCAGGGACTCGTTGAGAGTTTTCTCAAGAGCCCCTCCCTGGCTGCCGTGTACGAGCGCATGGCGGTGAAGCGGGTCGATCATACTTTCGTGATGATCGAGGAGTCCTTCGATCGGCTTGAGCGCATGGGCCTGGATACCGGCAAGGTCTCCATAGTCAGCAATACCCCAGTCGTTACCGACAACAGTACGGCGCACGCGATCGAACACGAAGGCGCAGGGTTGAGAATCGTATACGTCGGATTCATGGGGAGAATCCGCGGCCTCGATCTGCTGGTGCGGGCCGTTGCGGAGTTCGTCGAACGTAGCGACGGAGCTGCGGACATCAGACTCGACATAGTCGGTAAAGGTGACACTCGCGCCGAGTTGAACGAGCTGGTCAGGACGAGGAAGCTGGAGCCCTACGTTACGCTGCATGGTTGGTTGGAGCAAAGCGAAGTCGATCGTCTGATGGAAGGGGCGAATGTCGGCGCGCTGACGTATCGAGTCTGCCGGCATTGGAACAGTACTATTCCGAACAAGTTGTTCGACTATATGCTTGCCGGGTTACCGGTCCTGACGACTGAGGCGATCCCGATTCGTCGAATCGTCGAGGAGACCGATTGCGGTCTGATCTGCCGGGATCAGGATGCCGGAGACGTCGCAGAGAAGCTTCTCGAGTTGCGTGACCCGGCGCTCAGGCAGCGGCTTGGCGAGAACGGTCGTAAGGCGGTGCTCGAAAAATACAACTGGGCGCGCGAAGAGCGCGTTATGCAGGGCGTGCTGGATACCTACGATCCGGGCGCGTAGGTAGGCAGAGCGCTTCTGCTACCCCGGGCGGTAGCGGCTCTCGACTGCCTTGAATTTGCCGTTCGGCTGTCGCGCAATGCTGTCGACCAGCTCAATGTTGACGTCGAGACCGGTGCCTACGCGTCTTTGCATCTCGCCGGTCAGCCAGTTTCGATCCGTGTCGCTGAAGAGCGGAGTGGTGACCAGCTTGATCGTGAGGTCGCCGCTGGTCTCCTGAATGACTTTCGCTTCCACGATGCTCGGGTTGCCCTTGAACACCGGGCTGAGCCGGCCTATGGGCGTCCCGTCACGTTTGTAGAGTACGTCGTCAATACGTCCTTCGATCTCGCTGATTATCTGGAAAGGACGGCCGCAGTCACAGCGGGCATCCGGCCCGGCCAGCGTTATGCGGTCACCGATCGCATAGCGAATCAGGGGCATTGTCATGTTGATCAAGCCGGTGACGACCGCGCTTCCCGGTTTGCCGACGACACTACGGCCATCCTCGTCGACTGTCTCGACTATGCCGTGTTCGGGGTGCACATGCATTGTGCCGTGCTCGCACTCTGAGGCAAAAACCGCCATTTCCGCGCAGCCGTACTGGTCGACGATGGTCGATTCGAATGCGGTTTCTATCGCCTCACGCTGGTAGTCCAGCAGCGTTTCCGCGGTTGTGATTATGAGGCGCGGCTTCAGCATGGGCAGGCGGTTCTGCAGGATATGTTGTGCTATCGCGTAGATGCTGGATGGGTATCCGATAATTTCCTCAGGTCTATACCTGACAAGCTTCTCGTAGTAGTGAGCAAGATTTGCTTCGGACAGATGGTAAGACGACATGAGCAAGTTTCGCTGGGCGAGGTCATGCCGCCAAAACGGGGGACTATGCTGTTCCGGCAATTGAATGATCCGGCCGAAAAAAGTCGCGCGCTTGCTGCGTGGCGGTAGGCCAAACCAGGCCCGCAAGCGGGAAAAGAAAGCGTAGTGATGCGTGCGATCGCGCTTTGTGCAGTAGATCGTAAGCGGCGTGCCCGTAGTACCGCTCGTCTGAAGCGAAATCAGATGCTTTTTTGCCGGCGCCTCGGAACTGAGCAGGCGGTCGGGATCGCTGCGCAAAATGTCCTTGGTCATTATCGGAAACAGTCCGAGATCGTCAATGCTGCGGATATCGTCCGGCCGGACTCCCGAGTCCGAAGACCAGGCCTGGTAAAACGGAACGGTTCGGATAGCGTGTCGCGCAAGGCGGACGAAACGCTCACTCTGGTAGTCACGCATCTGGTCGGGACTGTAGGTTTGGCTAAGCAGCAGCTCGTCGAGAAACCCCTTTGAAATCCGCCCGTATCGCTCGCGGTAGAGCTTCAGACCGTACGCGGAAACGAGCGCGTTTTGGACGAAGCTCGGAGAGCCGTGGTAGATCCTTTCCAGGTGCTTGTTCATGGTCCCGAGTTGTGTCCTTCGGCGAGTTGCCGGGCACGTTCATAGACCCGGTTGTAGGCGTCCGCCATCGATTCCGACGAGTAGTGCCGGTCAAAGCGAAGTCTGGCGTTTTCCGCAAGTCTGGAGGCCGTCTGTTGGTCGTCGACCAGCGAAGCTATTGAGTCGGCAAGGCGATCGACGTCGCCCGGAGGGAACAACAACCCGGCTTTGCCTCCGTCGAGCAGCTCCGGTATACCGCCGACCTCGGACGCAACGATCGGAACGCCTGCCTGCATGGCTTCGAGAAGAACGATAGGCAGCCCCTCGGTCTTCGAAGGCAGGACGATACAGTCGAAGTGAGGCAACAGGGAATGCATGTGCTCCACATAGCCGCAAAACAGTACTTCGTCGGCCAACCCTAGTTCGGAAGCGCGGGCGCGCAGCGGGTCGGCCAGCCGGCCGTCCCCTGCTATGCAGAGACCGGCACCGGGATTTCGCGCCACAACGGTCTTAAACGCTTCGAGCAAATGCTCAACGCATTTCTCGGGCGACAGGCGGCCGACGAAACATACGTTGAACCGATGACGCTCTGTGAACTCCCGAATCGACTTGTGCGTCGATGAATGCAGGTTCGCGGTGGAGTCGTCGGTGCCGATACAGTTCGGTATGTGCTGGATGCGATCAGGCGACTCGACGTAGCGCCCGATAACTTCACCGAGCTGCCGGTTTACCGTTACCACCATGTCCAGCCGCTTGAGCAGCAGCCTGTCCAAAGTCTCGTAGACGCGGATTTTCGATAGCCGGTTCTGCGCGACGTATCCGTGCAGCGTGGCGACCGTCGCTATCGGCATTGCGGAGCGCCTTAGCGTGGCCGACAGGATATTGAACTTGTATCCATGCGAGTGAAGGACTTCGAATCCTGAGCGCGATACAGACCGGATCAGAGAGCGGAACGCGGAGAACTGCGAAGTCATGGACGAGCGCCACGGAGTGACTGGAATTCCGAGGCGTTCCGCCTCTTTTTCGATAGGCTTCTGCGATTGCCCGAGTGCGCCACCGCTCAGAATCATCGGCTGCATGCCGATTTTTGTCTGCTGCTGCACGAGGCCCAGAAGCATTCGTTCGGCGCCGTACAGACCGCCGCTGTCGATCAGGTGCAGGACTTTATGTACGGGCATCGTGTTTGCGCGCGGCGCTCGTCAGCATGGAAGTGGACTCTCGTCTACCGTCTCTGTTTGGCGACAGCGAATACTGCGGCAGGGTGTTGTAAGGGATGCCACGCGGGCTGAAGAAATACAGCAAAAACATCGCTTAACAACCGTATTTTACGGAATATTTTTCGCCGTGCCAGCGATCGGTCGCGAGTCGCAAATGTGACGAAGATCACAGTCTCAATTCCGCCGGCAAAAAGCCTGCCCACCGACATGGCAAATACGGTATCTTTCCGCCGGTATGGCGCCCCGGCGGTACTTCGAAACAAATACCGGCGCGGTCGTACATGCAGCTTCGCGGGCACGAGGTATAGGTATATGAAGACGACGACGGCTTTCGCTATCGGCATTCTGGCGACTCTCACGGCGCTGCAAGCGGCCGTGGCGGAACCCCGAATCAACACGATCAGCGGTAACATCAATCATGGATCGAGTGTAACGATTGGCGGTACCGGTTTCGGCAACAAAGATCAGGCATCCCCGCGGCTCTGGGACACCGTAGACAATCAGTCGAGTTACTCCGACCTGAATGAAGGACAGGCGATACCCACCGGCAGTTCGGATCCTTATTCGATCAACACATACAACGATCCGGACTCCGTCAAATACAGCAGCAGCGGAACCCGGCATTCGCGCCTTTCTGCGCAATACGAGGCGTCGCGTAACGGCTATATGCAATGGCCGCGAGCAACCGGCGGCGAGGGTGGAGCGCCGTCGGATCAGCGCCAGCTCTATGTCAGTTTTTGGTTCAAACCGCTCGGGGACATTCCGGGCGGCGGCCACTCAAGCAAGTTCTTCCGCGTATGGGACAGGAGCAGTGGAGAGGGTACGCGCATTTCGTGGACGCAGATGCACCTGACCTACGATGGCGGCGGTCCGAGTTGGAAAGGCTGGGGAGGCCGGACAAACCAGTGGAATCGGCTGGAGATGTACGTGGATGCCGATGAGAATCTGATCCGGGCATGGACCAACGGCGAACTCAAACACAATATTACGAACTTCGCGAAGAACTCCGCCGCGTCCGGCAGAGGGCTCAATCTCGCGCGCGTAGGCTTTGACCGTGGCGGATCGAATCCTCCACCGATCAGTTTCGAGTTTGGCGAGATCTACGTAGACGTTACGCAGGCGAGAGTGGAGCTCGGCAACGCGGCGAACTGGGACGACGTGACCGAGAAGGAAATTCAGATACCCGTATCGTGGTCGGATAACTCGATTACGATAGAGCTCAACCAGGGCGGCATGAGCAACTTCAACGGCAAGTATCTGTACATTGTCGATTCGGACGGTAACGTCAGCAGCAGCGGATATCCTCTCTGCACGGACTGCAAAACACCTAAATCACCTGACGGCCTCGCCGCGATGTGAATCGAGTCCGGTTGCCGCTTGCGATCGGAGTTGACGATCGCACGCCAACCGGCCTGGTCATGAGGCAGAAACGGCGCCCCGCAGGCGTCGGAGCGGAATTTTCAGCAGCGCTTTCCATGCGTAGGCGTACGTAAGCCGGTACCCGAGTGCCTTTATGCAGTCCCGGAAGCCCCCGATCCCGTCCTGCATCAGCGTCGCCCTCGAGAGGCCCCGCCGGGCATACGTGTCCGCGTAGGCCGTCCGGCGTACCCGCTCCGAAACGGAGTCTCCGTGCGCCGCGAGGAACTTGTCCATTATCCGGAACGCGCCGTCGTAGCGGCCGGCCACGTTCTTCGACATCTGCCCGCCCCATACACGGTAGTTGAGCAGTTTTCGGTCTATGTAGCGGAACTTCCACCGCACGGATATCCGCAGCCAGAGATCCCAGTCGATCCCCATACTCAGGCTTTCGTCGAAACCTTGTTCTTCATGGAAAACTTCGCGGCGCACGACGGTGGAAGCGAACGGTATGAAGTTCTGCACGAACAGCTGCTCGGTGATGATACCGCTGGGTCTCTCGACGAATCCGGGCTGCGGATCGATCGGTCTGTCGTCTTCGTCGACGTAGAGACGGTTCGAATAGACCACGCCGACGGCGCTGTCGTCGAAGTGCGTCATCTGGGCCGCAAGCTTGTCCGGCTCCCAGGTATCGTCGGCATCGAGGAAGGCAATGAAATCGCGGGTTGCGAGGTTTGCACCGGCGTTCTTGGCGGCGGCTTGGCCCCGGTTTTCCTGCCGATGCAGTCTGATTCGCCGGTCGTCGATACGGCTGGAGATGACTTCGATGGTCGAATCCGTGGAGCCGTCGTCTACGATGATGACTTCGAGGTCTGCATACGTCTGCTCCAGAGCGGAACGTACGGCTCGTTCGATGAATCGTTCGCCGTTGTAGACGGCGATCACGACGCTGACCCCGGCTGCCATCAGTTCCCCGGCAAGTCGCCTAAGGGAGCGGCGCCGTGTGACGGCGCAGCGGGCTTCCCTCGTAAAGACGAAGAGAGCCTGGCATACAGTCGCTCGGCGCCGCAGAGCTTCCACCTGAAGTCGACGATATCGTCGGATACCCCGTAGCGGGGCGAAGAGTATCTGTCGCGATCATGGAGCTTTGGATGGGCAGCGTAGCATCCGGAGAAGCCGCAAGCCTCTACGATTCGTTCGACCGTGGGTGAGTAATCGGTCGGTTGGCCGTGCGGAAAGCAAAACACATGACTTGTCGAGCCTATCTCCCGGTTCAGGGCCGCTTTTGACCCGGCGATCTCCTCTTCGACCTCGGCCGCCGGTAGTTTTGCCAAAACCGGGTGACCGACCGTATGTGCACCGAAGGAGATGCCGGCTTCCTGCATGGCTCGCGCTTCGTCCCAGCTGAAAGGACGATAGGCCGCCGGCGGGTCCTTTGGCACCGGAAGTCCGAGTTGGATCGAGATGTCGTCGAGAGCGGCCTCGATATCCGCGGGTGGAAGTGCAACGAGAAAATCCGACACGGCATCCCATACTTCCGTGTCGTCCTTCGTCAGGTCGACGTCGATTGCCGGGTCGGCGTTGGGCAGTGACAGAGTTCCCCGACGGTTCTCCCGGTTCTCCGTCAGGTAACGCAGCCGGTCCCACCAGAACCAATAGGCGCCATCGACAAAACCCGCAGCAACGAACACCGTGACGGGCACGTCGGCGCTACGGAAAACCGGGAAAGCGGTCGTGAAGAAATCTCTGTAGCCATCGTCGACCGTGAAGACTACCGCGCAGCCGGGTGTGTCATCTTCATCGTCGAATTGTTGGTTACAATCGATGATCGGGTGATGGCGTTTTGCGTACTCGATCTGCCTCGCAAGGGCGCCGGCGCTCACCGCCGAGGGTGTTTGCGATTCGTGGTCGCAAAAGCGATGATACATGAATGCACGAACATGCCTCCTCGTAAGCCATCGGCAAATCGGCTGAAAGCCGGGAATTGCGAGAAGCGCGGCTTTTAGGGCTCTCTTACGGATGTTGGGGTCTCTGGCGAGTTTAGTCGGGCATGAATTGGGCGGAAGTATAAACGTTTACCGCCGTTGCGTCCTGGTGGACAGGCGGCTGAAGGAAGACGGGTGACTCAACGGACGAGCCTGCAGCCGGAGCCGTATAGCAAATCGGACCAGGACGCTGTGCTGGAGCTTTTTCAGAACAGCTGGTTCAAGCGTTACACGATCGATTGGCAGTTCGGACGCGACCAGCGTCACGCGCCGGTGATGGTCAAAGATGGAAGGCGCGCTCTTGCGTTCAACGGCATCATGCCGGTTGTCGTCTGGAACGGAAGCTCGCGTTGTCGGGCTGCATGGTCGTGTGATTTTCTGGTGGCGTCCGACATGCGGCGTGCCGGACTGGGCAAAGCGCTCAAGCAGGCTTTGCGTGGGCAGTGGCCGCTCGTAATGGCTCTTGGAATCAGCAACGTCGGCCAGGCGGTTCTGTCCAGAACCGGCTGGCGGCGGAGCCAGGGTCCCCGGCATTACGTAAAGTTCGTACGAGGCGACTCCCCGACCCGCCGGCTGATAGCCGGCGTCCAGCGCCTGATCGACCGCAAGACCCATCGCGATGCCCGGGATCGTCCGGAGCTTACGGCGGAGGCCCGGACGAGTCTGCCCCCGACCTCCATGCTGGATGGGTTGTGGTCGGAGATAGAAGGCAGCTACCCATGCTGCGTCGTTCGGGATGGAAGCTACCTCGAGTGGCGGTACGGGGACATGCCTCACGGGGGCTACGTGTTCATTTCCGGTTCCGAGTCGGGAAAGCTGCGTTACCTGCTGGTAGTGAAGCGCTACGCGGATTCCGTCGAACTCGTCGACTACGTTGGTCCGCTCAACGACAAAGCCGTCATCAGCCATGCGGTTGACGTCGCCATCGACTATTCGAGCAACGACGTCCGGGTCGACTGTTTTGTCTCGGACGGCGCTTTCCCGGACGAACTCATGCGCCGCGGCTTTCTGCGGACGCGAGGGCCGAGCGTCGCGTTCTTCACGCAGGACCGGGACGGGTTCACGGGCGCGGGCACGAAGGAATGGTTCCTGATGGGAGGCGACTCGGATCCGGAGGTGCTGCGAAATTCGCGGCGCTACTGGTCCGATTTCTCGGTGTCGGTTGCGGATGATGCCGAACTCGACGGTCTGCAGCAGGACTGGGATGACCTGATGCGCCGTTGCGCGGCAGATCCTCTGTTCATGTCCTGGCGCTGGCAAAGGACCTGGTTGCGGCACTTCCGTGAGGAAGCCGCCCTCACTCCGCACATCGTCTCGCTGCGCAACAAGGAAGGGCAACTGGTCGCATTGGCGCCGTTTTGCAGCCGCGTCCTGTCTACCAAAGGGCTGCGCACGCGCAGGATCGAGTTGATCGGCGGTCTGTGGAGAAGCAATCGCACGATGCGGTCCGAATACCTCGAGCCGCTGATAGACCCGGCGTGGGTAGCGCCCGCGGCGCCGGCGCTTGCCAGGTGGCTGCTGGACATCGGGGACTGCCATGAGTTCGTGTTCAAGGACAGCCCGGCAGCGTCGCGATCTGCCGCGGCGCTGTGCGAGCGACTCTCGGACCGCTGTCTGGTGCGAAGTCTGTCGCGCGCCGAGGAAGACGTAGCGCGGTTCATCGCACTACCGGAATCCTACGAGGACTATCTCGCTACGCTCGGCGGCAACACCCGGCGCCGGCTGCACGGGCGACGCAAGTACCTGGAGCGGCTCGGGCACGTGCAGATCAGGAAAGCAGGTCCGGAGCGGATTGCCGAGTTCTTCGGGGTTCTGAATCGCTTCCACGTCCACCGCTGGGGCGCGCCGGCCTTCGAGGGGAGTCGGCTCGAGTTCCATCTCGACCTGTGCCGGCAACTCCTTCCTCTTGGTAACATTCACGCAAGCGAGTTGCTGCTGGACGGACGGGTTCTGTCGGTGCTCTACAACGTCGTTGCGGGAGGACGCGAGTACAACCTGCAGATGGGTTTCGATCAATCTTTTCATTCTGGTAAAATTTCTTTGGGTACGCTACATCTTGGTTACGCAATCGAGGACGCGATTCGGCGTCGGGTTACCGAGTTCGACTTGCTTGCGGGATCCGGAAAACGAGAGTTCTACAAGCCCAGGATAGCGCCGGAAGGGGTGGTCCTCGTTACCCGGCACGTGATCAGACCACGCCTTCGGCAAGCGGCCTATCGGTTGTTTCGATCGAAGAGCGGCTAGCCGAATAGCGATCCGATGAGGATTCATGGGCGTCAGCCTGCAGGAGGCAGGGTGCTTCCGACGCAAGTGGCAAAAGTCGACGTTCTCACAGTTTTGCGCGAACCGACTTTGCTATATTCGCCCGAATCGCATCCAGGTCCCGTTTCGACTTTGTCTACACCTCGCCGGGTCAAATGAATAAGCCCCTCGCAAGTATCGTTGTTCCCGTGTTCAACGCAGAAGAGTTCCTGCCCGATTGTATCGACGGTCTGCTGCGCCAAACTTACGAGCAGCTCGAGATTCTCGTCGTCGACGACGGTTCTACGGACGGGAGCATCGGAAGTATCGAACGCTTTCGGGCCGATCCGCGCTTGCGCGTCATTTCCCAGGAAAACAGCGGCGGGCCGGCAAGCCCCCGAAACCGGGGAGCCAGCGAAGCCAGAGGTGAGTTCGTGTTCTTTTTCGACGCCGACGATATCGCGAAACCGGCGAAGGTCGAGGAAACGGTCGGACAATTCGAGCGCGACGCGGCGGGAAGGAGTTTTGCAGCAACGGAGTTCGAGGTGCTGGACCAGGCAAGCGGCCGTATTGTGGAGCAGGCATACATGCGGAGCTTCGACCGTATTGCGGACCGGTTCCGCACGAGCCAGCCACACAGCTGCCTGTCTCTGGAGCCGCAGGAAGCCTATGAAGCTCTGCTGCCCGGTAACTTCGTCGGAACGTCGAGCGTCGCCGTGCGAAGAGCGGCTCTGCGGGAGGTTGGCGATTTCGACACCTCGCTGCAGAACGGCGACGACTACGAGATGTGGCTTCGCCTGGCAAGGCATGGAGGCATGCTGTTAATCGGTGACGTGCTGCATACCTATCGACGGAGAAACGCGAGCATAAGCAGGCGTACTACGCTGAAGCTTGCACCTAACCGCATTAAAGTCCTGCAACGACAGCTTGAGCATTCGTTGACGCCACGGCAACGGAACACCGTCAGCTCTCGTATTGCGGAAAACTACAGCGCAATGGCCTGGGAGGCGAAGGACAGCGGGCAGTACGGGCTCGCGGTGCGCTGCTATGTCACGGCGATTCGAAAGGCCGTGCGCTTGTCCTATTTTCGTGGATTGCTTGCAGCGCTTGTCGCAGCCGTCGTCCGGCGGCCGTCGTAACGCGTTAGTGATTTGGAGTCAGGCGCATTTGCCCGGGTGCCTGCGGGTGTAGAGGACATGCTTTGAGAATTGCCGTTTTCGTAAACGTGTTTCCGAAGGGTTCGGAGACGTTCATCCTGAATCAGGTAGCGGATTTCCGCGAGCTCGATGTCGATGTCGTCGTATTCGGCCACAAGCCGGACGACGACGAAACGAAGCATCCCGTGTGGAGCAAGTACGGCATGTCCGGACTAACCGTGCATTGGGAGCCGGCGACCATGCTGCGGGCGATCCTTCGGGCAGCGCTTCTGACGATCAGGCGGCCCGGCAGAGTTCCGAAGTTGCTCCGGTTTCTGTTCGGGTCCGAGGAGCGCCGCCAGTCCGGAAAGGTCCTGCTCACCTATGGCGGGCAATACCAGAGTGCCGGACCGTTCGACGCCGTGGTGGCCCACTTTGGACCCAACGGAGAGCTGGCGAGCGAGCTGGTCGCCGCGGGGTTCGTCGACGTGCCGCTCTTCACCTACTTCCATGGTTACGACGTCGTCAAGTATCCGAGTCAACGGCAGGGCGACCCATATTCGCTGCTGAAAAAAACGGCGGGACGGTACTTGCCCATTTCTGCTTACTGGCGGGACAAGCTGGTTGGCGAGGGTTTTGACGAGGCCCGCACTACCATCTGCCGGATGGGTGTTGACGTAAACGACTTTCGCTACAAGGCCGTAGTCCGGGAACCCCGGAGTAAGCTCAAGCTCGTCAGCGTTTGCCGGCTGGTAGAGAAGAAGGGCATCGAGTACGCATTGCGCGGCATGGCTCTCGTCGATCCCTCGGACAACGACGTCGAATACACGATTGTCGGCGACGGCCCGCTGCGGACGGAACTGGAGGCCTTGTCGGCAGAGCTCGGCATATCGGACCGCGTGCACTTCGTGGGCTTCAAGCCGCAGCCTGTGGTTGGGGAGATTCTTGCAAGCAGTCACGTACTGATGGCGCCGAGTGTCACAGCCCAGGACGGCGACCAGGAAGGCATACCGGTAACGATCATGGAAGCCATGGCAAGCGGACTGCCGGTCGTCTCCACCCGGCATACGGGCATTCCGGAACTGGTTGAAGACGGCGTTACCGGAATGCTTGCAGACGAGCGCGATGCAAAGGGTCTGGCGGATGCTATCGAGCGGATTTACGCAGATCCGGATGGATATGCTACGTCCGCAAAGGCGCGGGAGCGAGTCGAGGCCCTGCACGACAGCAGAAAGAACTCCCGCCAGCTGGTCCAGTTGATAGCGCAGTGCAGATAGCGAGAAACATCGCAACAGGGTGGGCGGTCTTTCTCGTCCGCATTCTCACCACTCTGCTCCTGACACCGTTCATCCTCAGGAGCCTCGGCATCGATGACTACGGCTTGTGGGCTCTGATCATCAGTATCGCCGCGCTGCTCGAACTCGTCGATTTCGGCACAAGCAACGGTTTACGCAGGTACTACTCCCAGGCAATCGGTCGCAGGGACGAGCACCTGATGCAGAGTTACCTGAACGCCAGCGCAACGATATTCGCCGGCCTCGCCATGCTGATCGTGGTCGTCACGGCGCTGATCATTGCTATCGGGCCTCAGCTCGTCGATATCGCCGATGAGCGAACTGCAGACTTTCGCCTGGTAATGTTCCTGTTGGGCTTGCGGGCAGCGGTGATCTTCCTGCTGAAGCCGTTCGGCGGCGTCATATCGGCTCACGAGAGATTCGACGTTATCTACGGAATTCAGCTGATCGGCGAGGTCCTTAGAGTCGTGCTGCTGATCACGGTACTGAAGGCCGGTATGGGAATCATCGGGCTTGCCGTGGCTACCCTGTGCACCGCGATTGGCGCAAACCTGTTCGAATACGTCGTTGCACAGAAGATGTTCGGACCGCTACGGCCCAAAATCAAGTTCGAACGGTCGACGTATGTCGCGACACTGTTCTCCTATAGCGGGATAACGGTTGTCATAAGCGTTTGCGACTACTTGCGCGGCAACCTGAACAACGTGATGGTGAGCGCTTTCACCGATCTTCGCAGCGTCGCATACTACGCCATAGCGTTTCAGCTCGTGACGTACATGGTGCAGCTGCTTCGGGTTGTAACGGCAACCTTCATACCGAGGTTCAGCCGCCTGCAGGGGGAGGGCGACGAATCGGAGATTCGCCGCCAGGTGATCATGGGCGCGCGCATGTCCACGTCCATATTGACGTTCATGTTGGTGGTGGTCTGGTTTGCGGCAAACCCGTTCCTGCAGATCTGGCTGGACGAGTCCTTCGAGATCAGCTACCGGATTCTGCAAATCATGGTGCCCGCGATTGCGCTTGGATACGGTATGTCCGTCCTGACCAGCTATCTGTACGCCACAAGCCAGCACGGCGTGTACGCGCGAATATCGGTTGTCGAAGTCGTCGTCGACGTGGCGGTGAGTGCGTGGCTGCTCAGCATGATCGGAGTGTTCGGCGCGGCGTGGGGTACGCTTGCCGCGGTGTTGCTCGTGCGGGTCGTCTGGCTCATAAACGCGGCATGCAGGCGAATGAATCTCGCACCTATGGACTTCGTCGTTCAGTCTTACTCACGGTCGCTCTTGTTCGCGATACTGTACGTTCCTGCTGCCTATTTCGCGATTCACGCAGCAGCAGTCGCCGACCCACAGGGCTGGTTGGGCTTGCTCGTGCTGTTGATGCTGCTCGGAGTGGTCGGTCTGCCCTTGGCCTTACTCGTAATACTAACGCACGAAGAGCGCTTGCAGGCGTGGGCCTTTGCACGGCGGTGGATGGACAGAAGAGCCGCTTGACGAACGCTGCCGTGGCGCCTGCTAGTCGGTCGCCGCCTCTGACCGTCTGTATACCCAACGCCGAAGGAACGGCCAGAAAAACGCACCCAGCAGGCGGACCTTAACCGGTCCCAGTTTCTCCCGCCATTTGGTGTCCCGCTTGATCCCTTTGAAGCTGCCGAGCCTCATCGGGTTGCCGTGAACATTGTGGTAGACCGTTTCCTCTATACGCCGGGCAAGGTCCTGCTCGGCAATCTCTATGTTCAGGAAGTCCGAGAGCCGCTCGAGGCTGTGGCTGAAATCGGACGTGAACTCGTCGTAACTCACCTGGATGCTGCGTAAGCGGAATCGGCGAACGACGAGTTCAGAGAACACGTTGATCACGAGCCACTCAAATGCGGAGACCACGGCCGATCTGGGCGGACGCGAGCGCGTGGTTTTTTGGTACGAGTTCACGTACCCGCGGACGTCACGGACCAGGTGTATTACCGATATGTCCTCGTTCGGTATTTTCGGATCGATGACGAGCTCATAGAGCCGTCGCGGGTCTTTAGAGGAGTCCACAATGAACTCGATGCCGTCGTGCTGATCATTCGCAACCTTTTGGATTTTCCTGTACAGGTCGGAGTTCTTGCCGGTGACGACGGGGAATCCCGCCCTGGAAGACCATGGGTTGAGCAGATTTGCTGCAATCCTGACGGATTGACCGATCGGACGGTCGCAAATGATGTTGTTCTCGTCCGGGAAATTGACTTTCTCCCATATCGGACAGTCGTCGAAGCCCTTGCCGCAGGTACAAATCCGACCTCGCTTCAGAGTCCAGGGGAGCGTGCGATAGTCTTTGTAGTAGTCATAGTAGAAGAGCTCGCCGCCGCTGAATACTTCGTCGCAGGAACCCAGAATCAGGTCGAGCAGGGTCGAACCGCTGTGTCCTCCGCCGAGGATGTACAGAATTTTCGGCGTAGCGCCCGTTTCCTGCGGAGAAGTCATGACTGATCGGTAGATGCCGGTATCGGCCACCGGGACGTGAGCGTGCGTAGGTCGGCGCATTCTGCGGACGCGTTTGCCGACGAGTCCGGTTCAGACCAGTAGTAGGCGCGAATACGGACGTCCTTCGGTACTTCGAAAGCGCGGAAATCCGCTTCGATGTACGACGCGGATTCCGGGTTGATCCCGACGCCGGACTGTCTGCCCCAGTTCCGCTCCTCGGACAACACGAGTATCGATCCAAAGCACTCCGTCATTTTCTTCAGCGATTCGGTACTACTTATCTTCGGCAAGCCGGTGCGATGGTCGATCTCGAACTCGTGTCGGGCATCGCCGTGAAACTGAAAGTTCGGTCTGTTGAGATAGTAGAGTGTCTGCAACATATTCGGGGTAACCAGCACTTCGAATCGATCGACGGGGACGTACTCTTCGACAGACTGCCAGTCAGGGGGTGACCGACGATTTTCGGCGTATCCCTGATGTATCGATTTCAGTCCGTTCTGGTATCCCTCGTTGGCAAATACGAGTATGAATGCGGCCACGCCAAGAATTGCGGCGGGCAGCGTTGCGACGAGCAGGGTGGATGTTTTCACCGCTGAGTTTCGGAAGTACTGTTTCAGGAGCGCGTACAGCCACTCGAGAATACCGACGATACCGATAGCGCAAACTATGAAGAAAAACGGCAGCGTATAGAAGATATAGCGGTGCGCCCGCATTCCGCCGAACGAGTGAACGATTACCGGCAGCACGAACAGAGCCACTGCGAATATGGCAAAGCGGGGGTGTCTGAGGAAGGCGACTATCGCGAAAACCGGATACAGACCGAAGAATACGCCGTAGAGATCCGTCATCATCCAGTAATAGATGCGCGGATTCGTGGCCTGGCTCCACAACGCCTGATACCGGTACTCTTCGATCAGCCTGTCGAGCGGTGCGAGGTAAAGGGTGAAGACGGCGGCGACCAGCAAGCCGAACACGGCCGCAAGCCTGACTCGCGGCGAGATCCTGGCGTCCTGGAACAACAGCCACAGTCCGAGGACGAGCAGCCAGCCAAATAGCACCGACACGCCGATCGCCGTTGTCACCTGAAAATAGAAGGCGAGAAGCAGAGTGATGCCGGACAGCGAGCCATACCACAGTTTTTGCAACCGGGCTTCGCTCTGCAGCGTCCGGAAAAACAGCATGCAGCCGAGGAAAAAGAGCAGAGCGTGAATCCCGTAAAACCGTACGGTCGTGCCGACTTCGAGCGCGTTCGACGATAGCGCGAACAATACTGTCGCGACCGCGGCGGCCCGCCGGCCGATCAGCGGGTAAGTCAGCAGGAATACCGATGCCGTCAGCGCCGAAACGAACACGCCGGATATCAGCTGCGCGGATCTGAAGGATTCCCCGCCCAGTTGGTAGCCGATGCCGATGAGCCAGGTGAATAGTCCGGCGCGCTCGTACTCTCCGAAAGCGATACTGAGGCTGCCGTCGCGCAGCAGAGACTGCGCGGCCAGCAGGTGATACAGCTCGTCGTTGGTCGCTATGAGTTGATTGCGGGATGCCAGCCACAGGAGCGCCGACATCGACAGCATCAGAAAAGCGAAAACAGCGACCTGTTGAGGTCGCCGTATCGTTTCCTGGCTTCTCGGTGCGTTTGCCATCGCCGCGACTATACTAGACTGCGGTCCCGATAGCCTATATCGGGACCGCAGACAGCGACGCCATCCTGAACTTCAGGGCATGGCTTACTTTACTCGCGGCGCGGCGCACTTCCGGGCGATTGAGATTGGCAGCGCACTAAGCTTCTATGGCTACGGGACCACCGACACATTGTCGAAGACGGCCGTCGTAATCACGCCGTCATCGTGCGAGGTCGCCATCACGCCGATATACAGCACTGGCGACATTGCGATCGTCACCTGGTCTTCCTGCACCCAGTTGACGCCGTCGGCCGATACGTAGCCGGTGAGCACGTCGCCTTCCCGGACGAGACGCACCCAGGCCGGCGCCGTGGTGACGCCGTCGCTGGAGCGGGACGGTTCCGTCCTGCCGCCGGTAGTGCGGCGATACTGCAGATCCGCGCCGTTGGCGGCGCTGACGATCATCATCGCATGCGCCGAGTTGTCGTTGAGGCTTTCGCGCATCATTACGCCGGCCTTGGCCCAGTTGTGGGTGGCGCCGAGGCTGTCCAGCCTTGCCACGATCTCGCCGTCGCCGTTCAGGGTCTGATAGGCGAAGTGGAACTCATCGCGCGTGCCCCAGATGTCGGCACCCGACGCCTCCATCGTGAGCGTGCCGGATACGTCCGTCAGCGAGCCGGCCGCGGCCACTGCACCGATATCCTGGTGTTGCCAGATCGGTGCGACGCCCGCGGAGACGACGAGGTCGACGGTCGAGCCCTGCAGCACGGAGGCGCCGGCAGCGGGGTTCTGGCTGATGACGTTGCCTGCCGGGACCGTGTCGCTGTTGCTGGTCGTGATCGTGCCGGCGGACAGACCCGCTGCCGTGAGACTGCCTTCGGCGCTGGCCTGCGGCTGGTTCACGATGTCCGGCACGTTGACGAACACCTCGGGATCGGTGGTCACCGGCGCCGTCGCCGACTGCGCCGACTCGTTCGCCGGCGTGGCGGTGTCGTATGCCAGTACGGTGTAGACGTAGCTCGTGTTCGGTATCAGGCCGCTGTCGTCGAAGCTGGTCGTGCTGACGTTGGCGAGGAAGCCGCCGTCGCGGAACACGCGGTAGCCACCCACGCCGGAGTCGCCGTCGGTCGACGCGGTCCAGCTCACCGACACCGTCGTCGTGCCGGTCGCCGTGGCGACGACGTTTTGCGGCACGGTCGGCGGCGTCGTGTCGGGCACGGGCGGTACGGTCGGCGTCAGTGCGACGTTGTCGAAGACGGCGGTGGTGATGACGCCGTCGTCGTGCGAGGTTGCCATCACGCCGACGTAGACCACCGGCGACATCGCGATCGTGACCTGGTCTTCCTGCACCCAG
>JANQGQ010000039.1 GCA_028277185.1 Woeseiaceae bacterium | reverse complement strand
CCGTTGTGGCTCGTCGACGAGCCGTTCACGAACCTCGATCGTGACGGCCGCCAGCTTGTCCTCGACATCGTCAGCGAGCACGTCGAGGCAGGCGGCTTGTGCGCGATGGCGGCGCATCAGGACGTATCGATTCGCGGTACGGTCCGCCGCCTGAGCCTGTCATGACCGACGCAGAAGGCAGACTGCCCGGCCTCGCCGAGGCCTTTGTTGCCACGGCGCGGCGCGACCTGCTGCTGGCCTGGAAACGGCCCGGGGACGTGCTGAATCCGCTGTTCTTCTTCGCCATGGTGGTGGCGCTGTTCCCGCTTGCGGTCGGTCCCAGCCGCGAGCAGCTCATGTTTTCCGGCCCGGGCGTCCTCTGGGTCGCGGCGCTGCTCGCGACGCTCCTGTCCCTGAACAGTCTGTTCGTCTCGGATCTCGAGGACGGCAGTCTGGAGCAGCTCCTCGTCAGCCCGCAGCCGCTGCCGCTTACCGTACTCGGCAAGACCGTTGCGCACTGGCTGACGAGCGGCGTGCCGCTGGTAGCGGTGTCACCGCTTCTTGCCATAACCTATCAGATGCCCGGAAACGTGATTGGCGTACTCATGCTCACGCTGATTCTTGGCACCATAGTGCTGAGCCTGCTCGGCGCCATCGGTGCCGCCCTGACGGTGGGCCTCCATCGCGGGACGGCGCTGCTGAGCCTGCTCGTGCTGCCGCTGGCGATGCCGGTGCTCATCCTCGGCGCGAACACCGTGTCGCTGGCCGCCGGGGAGGAGCTGTACACCCAGGGCTTGTGGGCGCTCGCCGCGTATGCGGTCGGTGCGCTGAGTCTGGCGCCGTTTGCCGCGGCTGCCGCATTACGTGTGACGAACGAGTAGAATCTGCCGCTATGTGGAAATACCTGACTCGCCTCTTTCATCGTTTCGCTTCCCCGCCGCACGTCTACCAGCTTGCGGGCACTTTGAGCCCGTGGCTGATGATTCCCGGCTTTCTGCTGATCGTCTGGGGTACGTGGAAAGGCCTGTTCCTCGCACCCGAGGACTACCAGCAGGGCGACGCGTTCCGGATCATCTACGTCCACGTGCCGTCGGCCTATCTGTCGCAAATGGCCTACATGGTCATGGCGACCGCTGGCGCGATCGGCCTGATCTGGCGCATGAAGCTTGCCCATGCGGTTGCCGCCAGCGCCGCGCCGCTCGGCGCGGCTTTCACGTTTCTCACGCTGACTACCGGAGCGATCTGGGGCAAGCCGATGTGGGGCACGTGGTTCGAGTGGGCGGACCCGCGCATGATGTCGGCGCTGGTTCTCCTGTTTCTCTACTTCGGTTACATGGCGCTGCGCGCGGCGATCGACGACGTGGCCAAAGCCGACAAGGCCAGCGCGATGCTTGCAATCGTCGGCGTGGTCAACGTCGTGATCGTGCGCTACTCGGTCGAGTGGTGGAGTTCGCTGCATCAGGGCCAGACGCTCCTGACCGACGAAGGCCCGCGGATGAGCGAGGGCATGCTCGCGCCGCTGCTCGTCAATCTGCTGGGTTTCACCCTGATTTTCGGCGGCTGGCTCCTCAGGCGCGTGCGCACCGAAGTGCTGTTTCGCGAGCGCCGGGCCGCCTGGGTCCGGAAGATGATGGCGGCTGAAGGGGCGCACGCCTGATGGAAGAAGCGTTGTCGATGGGCAAGTACGGGGCCTACGTGTGGTCTAGCTTCGGCCTGACCATGCTGGTATTCGCAATAAACGAATGGCGAACGCGCGCGCGTCACCGCAAAATCTATCGCGATGTGGCGATGCGGATTCGCGCTACAGAGGAAAAAGCATGAAACCGAGACAGCAACGGATGCTGGCCGTCGGACTGACCCTGGCCGGTCTCGCGGTAGCCGCGGCGCTGGCATTCAGGGCCGTCGGCGACAATATGATGTTCTTCGTGGAGATCTCCGACGTCGTCGCCGGCAATTATCCGGAGAACCGCAATTTCCGTATCGGCGGGCTGGTCGTCAACGACAGCGTCAAGCGCGAACTCGATTCCCTCGAAATCAATTTCCGCGTGACGGATACGCGCTGCGAGCTGCCCGTTGCCTACAGCGGCGTGCTGCCCGACCTGTTCCGCGAGGGGCAGGGGGTTGTCGCCCATGGCAGGCTCGGTGGCGACGGCATCTTCAAGGCCGAGAAAATCATGGCCAAGCATGACGAGGAGTACATGGCCCCGGAAGTGGCCGAGCAACTCGCCAAACACGCCGCGGACAAGATGGAAGCCGTCGCATCGCTCTCGCCCGAGGAGTGCCGGCAGTCATGATTCCCGAAATCGGTCAGTTCGCTCTGATTCTCGCGTTGTCGCTGGCCCTCGCCCAGGGCATCGTTCCCCTCATCGGTGCGCACCGCAACGACGCACGCATGATGGCCGTTGCGCGGACCGCGGCCAACGGTCAGTTCTTTTTTGTCGTGATCTCGTTCGCGGCGCTGGTCTGGGCGTTCCTGCAAAGCGACTTTTCGGTTGCCTATGTCGCGAACAACTCGCAGCTCGATTTGCCGACGCTTTATAAGGTCTCGGCAGTCTGGGGCGCGCACGAAGGATCGCTGCTCCTGTGGATCCTGATCCTCGCGATCTGGACCGTCGCAGTCGGCCGTTTCAGCCACAACCTGCCCGAGCCGTTTGCCGCGCGGGTTATCAGCGTTCTGGGGCTTCTGTCAGTCGGCTTCCTGTTGTTCACGATCCTGACCTCGAATCCGTTCATGCGGCTGTCGCCGGCGCCGCCCGACGGTGCGGATCTGAATCCGCTGCTGCAGGACCCTGGCCTCGCGATCCATCCGCCGATGCTGTACGTCGGCTACGTCGGATTCTCGGTGGCCTTCGCGTTCGCGATCGCCGCTATGTTGTCCGGCGACCTCGACCAGCGCTGGGCCAAGTGGACGCGGCCGTGGACGACGGTTGCCTGGCTGTTTCTCACGCTCGGCATCGCGCTCGGCAGCTGGTGGGCCTACTACGAACTCGGCTGGGGCGGCTGGTGGTTCTGGGACCCGGTCGAGAACGCATCCTTCATGCCCTGGCTCGTCGGCACGGCGCTCATTCACTCGCTGGCGGTGACCGAGAAGCGCGGCCTGTTCAAGAGCTGGACGCTGCTGCTCGCGATTGCCGCGTTTTCGCTGAGCCTGCTCGGCACTTTCCTGGTCCGCTCGGGCATCATCGTCTCGGTGCACGCGTTCGCGACCGATCCGACGCGGGGGTACTTCATCCTCGCGTTCCTTGGCGTCGTCGTCATCAGTGCGCTCGTGCTCTATGCCTGGCGCGCGCCGTCGCTGGACTCGGAGGCGGGATTCAAGCCCGTTTCGCGCGAGACCTTCCTGCTGCTCAACAACATTCTGTTCGTCATCGCCGCGGTGCTCGTGTTCGTTCTGACGCTTGCGCCGCTGTTCTACGAAATCTTCGGCCTCGGCAAGATCTCCGTCGGGCCGCCGATCTTCGATCTGGCCTTCATCATCCCGATGCTGCCGCTGATCTTCCTGGTCGGCTTAGGAATGCATTCTGCGTGGCGCATGCAGCCGACGGAAGGATGGCTGCGGCGCTTCAGGTGGGCCGCCGTCGCGGCGCTCGCGCTCGGCATCGCCGTACCCGGCCTGATGTACGGCAGTTTTGGCATCATGGTATTCGTGGGCGTTACCCTGGCCGGCTGGATCATGGCGGCATCGCTGATCGAGCCGATCCGGGCCTGGCGGCGCGAGAAAGGCCGTGCGGGCATGACCCGCACCATGGTGGGCATGACGACGGCGCATTTCGGTGTGGGCCTGTTCACCCTCGGCGTCACGATGGTGACGGCCTACGGCATCGAGACCGACAGAGCGCTCAAGGTCGGCGACCATGTCGAAGTGGCCGGTTACGACTTCGAGCTCCGCGAGCTGCGGGACGTGCAGGGACCCAACTACATCGCGCGCGAGGGCGTCGTCGAGATTCGGGATACCGGCAGTTACGTCGGCACCGTGCGGCCGCAGAAGCGCCAGTATCAGGTGCAGAAGAGCTGGATGACGGAAGCGGGAATCCATGCGCTCTGGAACAAGGATCTCTTCGTCGCGCTCGGCGATCCGCTGAGCGACGACGCCTGGAGCGTCAGAATCCAGTACAAGCCGATGATTCGCTTCATCTGGCTGGGCTGTCTGATCATGGCGCTGGGCGGCGCGATCGCCGCCAGCGACCGGCGCTATCGCGTCCCGGCGCGCGAGCGGGCAGGCAAGCTGAGCGGTAAGGCGGCGGAGGCCGTTTAGGTGTTCCGGTACCTCACGCCGCTGTTCGTCATCGGCATTCTGATCGTCGTGTTTTCCATCGGTCTGCTGCGGGATCCGTCCGAGCTGCCGTCGACGTTCATCGACAGGGCGGCACCGACGTTCGATCTGCCGCGGCTCAAGGACCCCGCAAATCGTGTCGGCTCCACCGACTACTCGGGTAAGGCCGTACTCGTGAACGTCTGGGCGACATGGTGCGTGGGCTGTCGCGAGGAACACCCGTTCCTGATGGATCTCGCCGAATCCGGCGAGATACCGATCTACGGCATAAACTGGCGCGACCGCCGCCCCGACGCGCTGCGCTGGCTCGACCGCTATGGCGATCCCTACGTTGCGTCGGGATTCGACGAAGACGGCCGGGTTGCAGTGGACTGGGGCGTCTACGGCGCGCCGGAAACTTTTCTGATCAGCGAGGACGGCATCGTGCTGCACAAGCATTTAGGCCCTCTGACCGAGGCCATCTGGCTCGAGGATTTCGTGCCGCTGCTCGGAGGCAGCTCGTGATCCGCGCGGGACTGCCGGGCTTGTTGCTGGGGCTGTTGCTCGTAGCCGCGCCGGCGGCGGCTATCGACAGCGGCAAGGCCTTCGAGGATCCCGAGCTGCAGGCACGCTACGAGAACATCATCGCTCAGGTCCGTTGCCTCAAATGCCAGAACCAGTCGATCAAGGACTCGAACGTATTCCTCGCGTCCGACCTGCGGCGGGAAATCCGGCGGCTGCTCGGCGAGGGCAAGACCGATCAGGAGGTCTTCGACTTCCTCGTGGAGCGCTATGGGGAGTTCGCTTTGTACAGTCCGCGGAAAAGCGGCGCGACGCTGGTGCTTTGGCTGACACCCTTTATCCTGCTCGTGGCCGGCTCCTTTGTCGGCTATTCTGTGATTCGCAAGCGCATGAGCATGTCGCTCGAAGACGACGCGCTGACGGAATAAGAACACTAGTGTCCTGTACCGCCAATAACCCGCATAATCCGCTGCGTCTTTTCGCGTCTGGCGGCGTTGCGGCTCCTCGCCATAGCCCCGCTATGACTCGTCACCGCGCCTTGCCAGACACGAAAATTCGCGACCGACTCATGCGGGTTATCGGCGGGACAGGACACTAGGAACAACAAGATGATGTGGGTGATCTTTGCCGCGATGGCGGTTGTTGCGGCCGCGTTCGTGGTGCTGCCGCTCGTCAAGGCGCCGCGGGCGTTGAGCGGCTCGCTCTTCGCGGCGACGATCGCGCTGGCAGCGGGCACGTACTGGCTGGTCGGCAGCCCGGGTACGCCGTCCGGTGCGGGCCAGCTACCCGATATCGGCCAGATGGTCGCGGGACTCGCGGATCGGCTGGAAGAGCGCCCTGACGATGTCGAAGGCTGGAAGATGCTGGGCCGCTCGTACATGCAGTTGGGCAACTATCCCGGCGCGGTCGAGGCATTCGGCAAGGCCGTCGAGCTCGAGGGCAGCCAGCAGGCGCAGACCCTGATCGAACTAGGCGAAGCGCACTTATCGAACAACAATCAGCAGATCACGGCGCGCGAGATTGCGCTGTTCGAGAACGCCGTCCGGATCGATCCGGAGAGTCCCTCGGCGCTGTTCTGGGGCGGTATCGCGGCCGCCAACCGTGGTGACACCAGTCTCGCGGCGGACCGCTGGTCAAAGCTGCGTAACACCGAGCCGCCCCCGAATCCCGACGTCATGCGCGTGCTCGACGAGCGCATTGCGGCGTGGCGCGGCCAGCCGGTCCACCCACCGGTGGGCACGAAAGCGATGCCCGAGCCCGAGACGCAGACCGCGGCGACCGCCGCCGAAGGCGGCGCCAGTATCCGCCTCACCGTTGCCTTGTCCGATGCCGCGCGGAACGCGTTGCCCGCGAATGCGTCCGTGTACGTCATCGCCCGCGATCCCGCGCAGCCGTCGCCGCCGATCGCCGTACAGCGGCGGACTCTCGCAGAGCTGCCCGCGGAGCTGACGCTGAGCGACCGCGACGCGATGATCCCTGGGCGCACGCTATCCGCGTTCGACCAAGTGGAGATCGTAGCGCGCGCGTCGTCCACCGGGCAGCCGGTGCAACAGCCGGGGGACTGGTTCACGATGGCCTCGGTGGCGACGTCGGACGGCGAGGAACTCGCCATGGTGATCGACGAGCAGGTCCGCTAGGCCGCGGGGAAGACGCCCGGCGTCTACCGGGATTAAGAGTCCTGGCCCGTTTCCGCCTCTTCGTCGGGCGGTGTTCGTTTCTTCGGTGAGTGGATGCGGACGGTCTCGCCGAGGCTGTCGGTCGTTTCGGAGCGAACCGCGATCTCCTCGTCGACCTCGTTCGTCGCCTCGAGAAGCGCGGCGTAAAGGCGTCTGAGCTGAACGTAGGACAATACCTTGACGTCTACCATGCGCAGGGCATGGATCACTCCCAGCGACAGGTCGTGCACGTCGGTCTCGTGAGTTGGGCCGTCCATAACACGTTGGAGTTTAGCAACGCCGTACGCTTACTGGATGTGAACCCGTTCACGCGCCCTGTGCCAGGCGCCCTGTGCTAGGGTCTGCCGATCATGAAGACCTTAATGTTGTCCTATGTGTTCGTCGCCGCGGGCGGGGCGCTCGGCGCGGCTGCGCGTTTCACCCTGAATCTTCTCCTGCAGCGCGACGTGGCCTTCCCATGGGGCACGTTGGCCGCCAACGTCAGCGGCTGTTTCCTGCTCGGTGTCGTCGCGCACTACGTGGCAACCTCTGCGTGGTTCAACGACGCCGGTGTCATTCCCGATCAGTACCGGCTGTTGTTCGCCGTGGGCTTCTGCGGCAGCTTCACGACGCTTTCGACGCTGGTCCTCGAAATGCATACGATGCTCGGCCGGGCGGAGTATGTCCCTGCCGGAATCTATCTCGCGGCTTCCGTGATCGGCGGATATGCGGCGTTCTTCGGCGCGCTGCTGCTGCTTCGTGGCCTCGGGGGCGCGGCGGGCTGAGTCGCGTTCAGGGCGATCCGGCGACGTCGTCGGCGCAGTCGTGGAGGATTCGCACGATCTCCGGTATCGAGTTTGCATGCTCCGGTTTCATGAGTACGGAGCGCAGGCAGGTGAGTGATTCGGCGTCGGCTTCTGCATCGGGCAGCGCGGTGCCCGCC
The DNA here is from genome assembly GCA_028277185.1 of Woeseiaceae bacterium. Taxonomy (GTDB): domain Bacteria; phylum Pseudomonadota; class Gammaproteobacteria; order Steroidobacterales; family Woeseiaceae; genus UBA1847. The sequence continues at coordinate 201,352 of JANQGQ010000039.1, read as the reverse complement.
ATCGTTGCGGGAAGCTCTATCAGGGCCAGATGCAGATCGCGGTCGGCTGCGCTCTCGAAGATCCGGCGCGCCGCGGCGCTGGCCTCGCTGAACGAATCGCGCACGGCGGCATAGACGACAATATCCAGTTCGGGATCGTGGACGGGCGCGAAGTGGGGGCTACCCGCCAGCGACGCGTGCATGTCGCGCGCGGCTTCGAGGCACGCGTCGAGCATGCGGGAAAACTCGCCGCCCGCGTCGAGCGGCAGCAGCTCGAGGGTTGCCCAAAGGGCGACGGCGGCGGCGCCCGGCCGCGAGCATTCGAGGCTGATTTCTCCGAGGTGCAGTTCGGTCGAGCTGAAGTACGTGTACGGAGAGCCGTGCTTGTAGAACCGTCCGACCGCCGGATCCCGAAACAGCACGGAGCCGCAGCCATAGGGCTGGAGACCGTGCTTGTGCGGATCCACGACGATCGACTCGACGCCGGCCATCCGGTCGAAAGCGGCGCGCGGCTCGGCGGTCAGCGTCGCGCAGAGGCCGAAGTACCCGCCGTAGGCGGCGTCGGCGTGCACGCGCGTCCCGTGGCGTTCCGCCAGCTCGAGTATGCCGGGCAGCGGATCGACGGCGCCGAGTCCGGTCGTGCCCATTGTGGCGACGACGGTGCCGACGTCGCCCGCGGCGAGGCGCCTGTCCAGCGCCGTGAGGTCCATGCGCCCGTCAGCAGTCGTCGCGACCGGCTCGAAGGCGAGACCCAAAACCTCGCTGATCCGGGCATGCGTGTAGTGGGCCTGCTCCGACGCCAGTATCGTCTTCCCGGGATGCAGGCGGCCTGCCACCCAGAGGGCCTCGAGGTTGGCCATCGTGCCGCCGCCCGTCAGATGGCCGAGGCAGTCTTGCCAGCCGTACATCGCCGCCAGCCGTTTCACGACCGACTTCTCCATTGCCGAACTGGCCCGGCCGCCGTCGAGTGCGTGATTGTTGGGATTCACCCACAGAGACAGCGCGTAGGCCAGCCTCGCCACGGGATGCGGCGGTTTCAGCATCTGCCCGGCGTACAGCGGATGGTGGTAGGGATAGTTGTCGTGCATGCGCCGGGCGGTATCGACGAGCACCCGGCGGATGCGTTCCCAGTCGTGCCCGCCGTCGAGGCGGGGCAGGCCGCTCGGACCGTCGGTGAGTGTGTCCAGGGCGGTTTTGAGTATCTCGAGCTCGTCGTCGTACATGCGTCGCTACCGGGTGCGTCGGCGGAGCTTAACGCAAACGGCGCACGCAACGCGCCCCGGGCAAGGTAGACTCGCCGTATGGATCTGATCGCCATCGCCATCCCGTTCTTTCTGCTGGCGCTCCTCGTCGAGCTTGGCGTGGATCGCTATCGGGCTACCGGCTACTACCGCACGACGGATGCCATCGGGAGTCTGTCGGCGGGCATCCTGAGCACGACGTTCGGCTACTTCACGAAGCTCCTGCCCCTGATCGTGTGGGGCTTCGTGCTCGAGAACTTCGCGTTGTTCGACATGCCGCTTTCGCTCTTCGACCTGTCGCCGGTCGGGCTGCTGCTGTGGATCACGGCGGCGGTCGCGTGGGACTTCTGTTACTACTGGTTTCACCGCTTCAGCCACGAGTGGTCCATCCTCTGGGCGGCGCATGCCGTTCATCATCAGAGCGAGGACTACAACCTGTCGACGGCCCTGAGGCAGACGAGCACGGGCTTCCTGTTTGGCTGGATCTTTTACCTGCCGCTGTTTCTCATCGGTTTTCCGCTCGAGGTGCTGGTAACCGTCAACGCCGTGAACCTGATCTATCAGTTCTGGGTCCACACGCGGCACGTCGGGAGCCTCGGCCCGCTGGACCGCTGGCTCGTGACACCGTCGAATCACCGGGTCCATCACGCGCGCAACTCGGCCTACGTCGACCGCAATTACGGTGGAATCTTCATCGTCTGGGACCGCCTGTTCGGTACCTTCGAGCCCGAACGTGATGACGAGTCCGTCGTCTACGGCGTGCGTAAACCGCTGAACACCTTCGACCCGTTTCGTGCGAATCTGAGCGTCTACGGCGACCTCTGGTTCGACAGCCGGCATACGGCCAGCTGGCGGGACAAGCTCAGGGTTTGGTTCTCGCGAACGGGGTGGCGCCCGGCCGACGTGGCAGAGCGGTATCCCGAACGGTCCGCGACGGGCGATCTCGAATCCCGCTACGATCCGCCGCTTGCCCCATCGATTAAGGCCTATGTCTTCGCGCAGTTCGTGGTGGCCGCGACGGCGACCCTCGCGATCGGCGCGGCGGCGGCGGATAGCGGGCTCCAGGCGGTCCTGGCTCCCTGTGCCGGACTTTGGATCACGCTCTACGCGCTGGCGGGGTTCAGCGACGGAAGTCCCCGGGCCCTGACCGTCGAGCGCGGCCGTCTGCTCCTGATCGCGATCGCTGCGGTCGTTTTGTATCCCGGCCTGGTTGCGCTGATGGTCGCCGGGTACGCGGCGGTATCGACAATTGCGCTTGAGCTTGCAAGAAATATTAATAATAACAATGAAATAAGAAGTAAACCTACAGTGAATTATGACTAAAGATCTTCAGCGGATCTCGAGCGGCGCACCGTGGGAGCGTCGCTGCGGCTACGTTCGCGCTGTTCGCGCCGGAGGGATCGTGGCGGTGTCCGGAACCACCGCGGTCGGCGAAGACGGCCAGCTCGTGGCACCCGACGATGCGTATGCGCAGACCGCACGCTGCATCGAGATTATTGCCGCAGCGCTCGCGGAGGCAGGCGGATCGCTCGATGACGTCGTTCGTACCCGCATCTACCTTACGCACATCCAAGACTGGGAAGCGGCGGGGCGCGCGCATGCCGAAGCCTTCGGCCAGAGGCCACCCGCGAGCACGATGCTTGCGGTTCAGCAGCTCATCGATCCGGCCATGCGCGTCGAGGTCGAGGCAGACGCGGTGCTCGAGCCCCGGGACACGAAGTCGTAATCTGGCCTGCCTACTCTTGGCCCCCGGGTCGATGCCGCTGTTGGCACTGCCGGACGTAAGGAGAATCACAGCTTGAAGCGACGCAGTTTTCTGGGCCTGATCGCGGGCAGTGCCGTTACCGCTTATCTGAACGTGACGCGAGCCGCGACCGGGGGCGACGAGGCCGGCACGGTATTCCGGCACGGTGTTGCCAGTGGCGATCCGCTCGGCGACCGGGTGATCCTCTGGACGCGCGTGAGCGGGCAGAGCAAGTCGCGCGTCCGCGTGCGTTGGCAGGTAGCGAAAGATCCGGACTTCCGGGAAGTCGTGGCACGGGGGCGGGTAAGGACCGGGCCCGAGCGGGACTACACGGTCAAGGTGGATGCTGACGGCCTCGAGCCGGGGATCGCGTACTTCTACCGCTTTCGCGCAGGCGGTGAAACGTCGACGACCGGCAGAACGAAAACGCTGCCCGACGGCCGTCTCGATGCGGCGCGGTTCGCCGTGGTGTCCTGCTCGAACCATCCATACGGTTACTTTCACGTCTATCGCGACATTGCCGAAGACGAGGAGATCGATGCGGTCATCCATCTCGGCGACTACATCTACGAATACGGCATGGGCGGCTACGCGACCGAGTACGCCGAAGTCCTCGGACGGATTCCCGAGCCGCCCGTCGAGGTCGTCACGCTTGCGGACTACCGCCAGCGGTATGCGCAGTACAAGGCAGATCCCGATTCACAGGCAATGCGTGCCCGCATGCCGCTGATCGCGGTCTGGGACGATCACGAGATCACCAACGATGCATGGCGCGACGGCGCGCAGAACCATCAGGACGACGAGGGCAGCTATGCCGGGCGGGTTGCGGCGGCGACGCAGGCGTACTTCGAGTGGATGCCCATTCGCGGCGAAGCCCGGTCGGCCGAGTCCAGGATCTTCCGTAGTTTCCGCTACGGCGACTTGCTCTCGCTGATCATGCTCGACACGCGTCTGTACGGCCGGGATGCGCAGCCGGACGCGAACGGCGAAAGCGATCCGGAACGGATCGGCCGGCGGCTCAACGATGCGTCGCGGCGGATGCTCGGCGCCGAGCAGGAGGCCTGGTTCGAGCGCGAGCTGGAGCAGTCGAGCGCCGTCTGGCAGGTCATCGGCCAGCAGGTCATGGTGTCCCCGGTGCGCACACCGGACCTCGAGCCGATCGTCGATATGGAGGCCGACGCGGGCCTGCCGCGGGACATGCGCAAACGGCTCGTGGAAGTGAGCAAGAGCAATCCGCCCATGCTGCTCGATACCTGGAACGGCTACCCGCATGCCCGGCAGGATTTCCTCGCAGCAATCGCTCGCCACAGCAATAACGCGGTCGTCGTAACCGGCGACCTCCACACGTCAATGGCGGGCGATCTGATCCCCGAGGGCGGCGACGCGCCGGTGGCCGTCGAGATGATAACGACCTCGGTGACGTCGCCCGGATTCGACCAGTACCTGCCGCAGCAGCGGCCGGGCGCGATACGGGATGCCACGCTCGATTTCAACGCGACGCTCCGGTACATGGAGACCTCGCGCCGCGGCTGGCTGAAGCTCAACGTCACGCGCGACGACGTGATCGGCGAGTGGCACCTCGTCGACGGCGTCCAGGCGCCGAACTACACGAAGTCCGTCGACCGCCGGCTGCGGGTTGCAACAGGTGAGGTTGGGAAAGGGTTGCAGGACGCCTGAGTGGGGCTGCCTGGTTGATGCGCATGGATAGCGGGCGGGCGAGCGTCCTTGGCGGGATGGCTCCCTGCGGTCCGCTTTATTCCCGCCAAGGACGCTCGCTCACCCGCTATCCCGAAACACTGGAGGCAGCGCGCGTCCCGCTTCCACTCCGGTCAGATACTGTAGCAAGCTGGCCTTGTCGTCGGGGTGGCCTGTAGCGGGAATAAAGCGGACCGCAGGGAGCCATCCCGCTACAGGCCACCCCGACGGCAAGGCCGAACCCCGCGACATAACTACCGATGAGTTGCTAGACGGCTTCCTTGTCGAGCGGCTTGAGTCTCAGTCCCGACAGGCCGTCCAGGCTTTGAGCGTTTTTTTCCCGCCGGTAGTCCGCGAGTTCCTGCTGGCTCTTCGCCTGCACCCAGTTGGTCAGCGAGTCGCGCTCGCCGCGGTAGTCGTAGAACGGCACACCGTAGCCGCAGGAGTCGCGGATGAGCTCGACGTCGACGACGACGAGGTTTCTGATCGTCGGCAGGTGCGCGAACTGCTCCGCAAGTGCCGCGAATCCATCGTCGCCCGGCTCGAGGACGCGGCCCTGGCCGTAGAAACGGAAGATCTTCGGCGGCCCGTCGAACGCGCACAGCATGATGACGACGCGGCCGTTTTCCCGGATGTGGGCGACCGTCTCGATGCCGCTGCCGCCGATGTCGCCGTAGACGAGCGTACGTTCGTCGACCACGCGAAGCGCGTCCATGCCCTTCGGCGAACAGTTGATGAGCCCGTCATCGGCCCGCGGCGCGGTCGCGACGAAAAACACCTTCTGCTGCCCAACCCAGCGCCGAATACGCTCGTCGATTTCCTGATACGCTTTTCCCATGCAATTTCTGCCGTTCGATGAAGCTCTGCGCGCAGTGTACCGCGGTTCGACAGAATGATGCGGCGCGTCCGCCTGTCGGCCGCCGAGGCGCGGCGGATCGCCATGGGTGCTCAGGGCTTCGCCCGGCCGCGGCCGGTGCGGGCGCCGGACCGCCGGCATTTCACGCGCCTCTTCGGCACCGTCAAAGTCCTGCAGCTCGACTTCGTCAACGTGCTGCTGCCGGCGCACTTTCTCGTGGTCTGGTCGCGTTTGGGTGCGTACGACCGGCAGCGTTTTCACGACTACGTCTACGGCAACGGACGTTACACCGAGCACTGGGCCCACGAGGCCAGCATCGTTCCGGCGCGCTACTGGCCGCTGCTTCATTACCGCCGGGAAGGCTACCGTTCGTGGAAATCGAGCCCGACCCGGCGCCTCGCCGATCGTCAGACGTACTTCGACGCCATGCTTGGGCGGATTCGCGACGAGGGTAGTCTGACGACGAGCGATTTCGAGCCGCTGGTGCGGGAGATCGTGCATGCGGCGCGCCGGCCCGGCGACTGGCACCGTTCCGTTGCCCGCCATCTTCTCGAGGACCTGTTCGGCGTCGGGCAGCTCAGCGTCGCCGATCGGTGCGAGGGATTTCGGCGGGCTTACGACCTGCCGGAGCGCGTGCTGCCGGACCACCATGCGCTGCCTCCCGAGTCGCCCGAACGCGCCCACAGAGAGCTGCTCCGCGAGGCAAGCGAAGCGTTGGGCGTTGCGACGGCGGCGGATCTGGCGGATTACTTCCGTCTGCCCATGCCCCTGGCGCGCCCGCGTATCGCGGAGCTGGTCGAGGCCGGCCAGCTCAGGCCCGTGAGCGTCGATGGCTGGGCCGATTCCGCCTACCTCGCGGTTGGCGCGAGGCTTCCGCGCCGTATCCCGGGCGCCTCGCTGTTGTCGCCGTTCGATCCGCTGGTGTGGTTTCGCCCGCGCCTCGAACGCCTGTTCGATTTCTACTACCGGCTCGAAATCTACGTCCCGGCAAGCAAGCGCCGCTGGGGCTACTACGTGCTTCCGTTCCGGCTCGGCGACCGCCTGGTGGCGCGCGTGGATCTGAAGGCCGACCGGCCGCAACGTTGCCTGCTCGTCCGCCGCGCCCATATCGAACAGGGCGCGGAAGCGCCGGTCGTCGCCGACGCGCTTGCCGCCGAACTCGATGCGCTTGCAAGCTGGTTGTCGCTCGACCGCGTGCGCGTATCGCGCCACAATAGCTTTTCCAGGACCTTGTCGCGCTGGATCGGCCGGAGCGGACCGGACTCGCAGCGCGCAACGGCGATCTGAATCGGAGGCCTGAACCATGGGTACAGCCGTACAGCTCAAAATTCAGCCCAAGATCCGCGATCTCGGTGAGTTCACGGTCCGGCGTGCATTACCCGACCGGCGCCGGCAGCGGATAGGGCCGTTCATTTTCTTCGATCACATGGGGCCCGCGGATTTTCCACCCGGCAGCGGGGTCAATGTCCGCTCGCACCCGCATATCGGTCTCGCGACCGTAACCTACCTGTTTGACGGTGAGATCCTGCATCGCGACAGCCTCGGGCACGTGCAGGCAATTCGCCCCGGTGCCGTGAACTGGATGACCGCCGGGCGCGGGATCGTGCATTCGGAGAAGGCGTCGCCGGAACTGCTTGCCAGCGGACAGCATCTCCACGGTATCCAGACCTGGATTGCCCTGCCGGTCGAGAAGGAAGAGATCGAACCGCGTTTCGAGCACTATCCGGCCGATGGCATTCCTGCCATCGAGCTACCCGGTGCGCTGGTGACGGTCATTCTCGGCGAAGCCTTCGGGCATACGTCGCCCGTGCGAACCGAGAGCGAGACCCTTTACCTCGACGTCTGGCTCGAGCCCGGGGCCACACTTCGATTGCCGGCGACCGAGGAGCTCGGCGTTTACGTCGTAGACGGGCAGGTCGATATCGAAGGTGAAGTGCTCGAAATGGGCACACTCGGGATCGTCGACAACCCAGCCGAGGTCGAGCTTCGCGCATCCGCCGCGGCCCATCTGATGGTGTGCGGGGGCGCGGCGCTCGCCGGCGAGCGTCACATCGAGTGGAACTTCGTGAGCAGCTCGCGCGAGCGCATCGAGCAGGCCAAGGACGACTGGCGAAACGGACGTTTCGACGCCGTCCCCGGCGAGAGCGATTTCATTCCGCTGCCAGGCGAGTAAGAACGCCGGCAGCGGCTCCGGATCGTCGGTCCCGGCTTACTCGCGGTCCTGGCGTCGCCGTTCCCGGGCTTCGGCCATTCGTTCCCTGGCGGCCTCGCGCTCCTCTTCGGACATCGAGTTCAGTCGCTCTTCCATCGCGGCGCGTCGTTCCGCGCGGCGTTCACGCTGCTTCGTACGGGCAGCTTCCTGCTCTTCGGGCGACATGGCGTCCCACTCCTCGCGCTTTGCGGCCCGACGCTCTTCCCGTTCGGCGCGCATCCCGGCGCGTTTCGCGTCCTGCTCCTCGGGCGTCAGCGATTCCCAGTTCGCCCGCGCCTCGGCGCGCCGCTGTTCGCGAACCGCCTCACGCTCTTCGGGCGACATGTTCTCGCGCTCGAGCCGCCAGGCCTCGCGCTGGGCGGCGCGTTCTTCTTCGGACAGACTGTCCCAGTACGCTTTACGGTCTTCCGGACTCAGCGCTTCGATGTCGGCGCGCGTCTGCGCGAGGCCGGGAACCGCTGCCAGCAAAAGACAAGCGGTCAGGCCGCTCAACAGGCTCGTCGTCAGGTTTCGGTGCATGGAATATCCTCCGGTTTGGAAATGCCTTTGCCGGCATCTACGGCCAGCTCCTGAGCTTTCAACGTGCCGGTAGCGGTTCGGTTGACAGATGGCGCGTGTTGCCCGATTTGTGTATTTTGCGACCGTGCCAGTGTCCTTTTTTCACTATCGCCTGGTGCGGTCCCGCGGGCTCTTGTCTCAGTTCGGCCTCGTGTTGCTCATTCTGAGCACCGCAGGTTGCGCAAGCGTTGCGGGGCCGCAGCTGCTGCCGTACTCGCCCGTCGTTCCCGACGGCGTCGACCTGTCCGGGCGCTGGCTGCTTCGGGACGCCGACTCCGATCCGCTCATACGGTTCTCGCATCAGGGTTTCATCGGTCCCGGAGCAGCCGCCGACGTGCTGCGGATCGCGCGTGACCGGCAGGGCGCCGTGCGGCTCGAGCCGAGAGGCGGCAAACGCCGGCAGGCGGCGCTGGCTCAGGTCTTTCTCGAAACCGGTAGCGACGTCCGCCTCACGCAGACCGGCGAAGGGCTGTTCATCAGCTACGATCGCTCGATCGTCGAGGAGTACCTTTTCGGCGAGCACCGCGCGGCCAGTGTCGGTCCGGTCATTGCCGAACGCGTCTCCGGTTGGGACGGTCCGCGCTACGTCATCCAGACCCTCGACGAGGATGGTGTGCTGCTCACCGAGCGCTGGTATCTGGAGGACGAGGCGCTCAAGCGCGACGTCGCCTTCAGCGAAGACGAAGTCGTGCAGTATGCCGTTACGCAGTCGTTCGACCGCGCGCCATAGGCCGTTGCAGCCCGGAGGGCGAGGCGGCGATCCGGTCGGGGGCCCGGCGGGAAGGAAAGGCTTCCTCCCGAATCGCCGCCCGCCACAAACTGCGAGCGGAAGCTTTCGGGACGGCGTCTACTCCATGCGAAAGCGAAAGAGGTTCCGCACGCCGTAGACCGTCTGCGCTTGTCCGTCCGTCGTCTTCGGGCGGTATCGAAAGCGCTCGGCGGCCTTGATCGCCGCGCGTTCGAACGCCCGACTGCTGGATTCCACGACGACGATGTCGGCCGTCGTCCCGTCGGCAAGAACCGTGAACTCCACGACGACATAGCCCTCGAGGCCACGGGCCGCGGCGTCGGGCGGGTAGGTCGGCTCGACCCGCAGCATCGCGACCAGCGGACTGTTTCCCGACACACTGAGCGCGGGTGTCCCCGACGGTTGCGGCCGCACAGCTGCTACCCGCACCGCGACGGGAAGCGCTTGTGAAGCAGACTCATCGGGGACTCCGGCCGGCGGCACGGGCGGAGGCGGAATGCGCTCGGCGACCGGGTCGTGGGGCATCACGGGCCGCTCCGGGACAGTCGGCAGAAAGCCGAGCGTCGGCCGGTCCGGCCGCTCAGGGATGTCGAACGGCAATTTCGCGATCAGGATCGTCATGAGAAGGAGCACGCCGAGGGTAACGGCGATGCCCGCGGGCACGGCAATCAGGAGCTGGAATACTGACTTCTGCGTCATCGGTTTGATTCCTCACTGTGCTGCCGGGCCTTCAATACCTCTCAGTTCAAGGTATAGGATCGCATGCCTTGAGCTATAAAGTAATCTTGGCATGCCTTTTAGTTCAAGGTATACTGTGAGTTTGATGTTTCAGATAGCGGCTGGACGCAATGGCTCGCAGCAATCCTCCTTTCATGAGCGGTGTTCCCGAACTGCTGTTGCTGAAGCTTCTCGACGGGCGCGAGATGTATGGCTACGAGCTCGTCAAAGCCGTGCGTGCGGCGACGGGCGAAGCGATCGCGCTCGGCGAAGGGGTGGTGTATCCGGCTTTGCATGCGCTCGAGCGCGGCGGTGCGCTCAGGTCCCGCCGCCGGTCGGTCGCCGGAAGGACGCGCGTCTATTACACGCTGACGGCCAGGGGACGGCGGCGCCTCGCGGGTCTGGCGGACGACTGGCAGCGTATTCAGGGCGGTGTGGCCGCGGCGCTCGGTGAACCGTCGCATGTCTGAGTCTCATGCCTGATAAACCCCGCGCCGATCTGAGTGCTTTCGCGTCGGCTCTGCGCCGGCGCGGTATCGCACCGCCCGTGGCGGACCGTCTGGCGCTCGAGATGGCGGATCATCTCGACGACGTCGTCGACGAGCTGATTGCAGCCGGTGAATCCGAGAGGGCGGCCCGCGATCGTGCGCTGGCGCGTCTGGGTGAGCCGGAGACCCTCGCAGCGTCGTGTTGCGCGTACTCCGAACTCAAGGTCTGGTGGAAGCGCTACCCGCGCGTCGCGGCATTCGTGTATCCGCTCATGTACGTTGTCGCGTTGCCGGCAGCGCCGGTCTTAGCAGGTATTGCACATCGCGCGCTCGTCGCCCGCTGGACCGCGTGCCTGTTCGCCAGCGGTGTCGTGACCTCGACGCTCTTTTGGTTGCTGACGGTAGTCGTCAGTCCGGGCTGACGGCCATGGGTTCATAGCGCCGGAGCTGAGCGCGCATTTGCAGCTTACCCTTACGATGCCTTTCGATGACTACGGGAAGGTAGTCGAGTTCGGCGACGCACCAGAGCGTCGTTTGTCGCGAAGAGTTTTCCGCCTGGTGACGAATCCCGATCGCCTCGAACTCTCCGGCTGGCGTGCGCACGCGCTGAGTGCCGATGTTCGTGATCGTGAGTCGTTTCAACTCGTCGACGTCGTGCAGCACGTATTCCGTGGCGGCGCCCGAGGTCATCAGATCGTGCATGAGTTCGTACTGAATCGACACGCCATCGAACATCAGCGCGTCCAGCGGGTCGTCTATGTCGACGGGAGCGTCGTCGTCTTCGGTCTGGTAGCTGCCGCGAATCCGTCCGGCTTCCCAGTCGAAGTGAATATCGGCGCTGAGCTTGTCGCTCGAGATCTCATCCCGGGCGATATAGTGCGTCGGCTTGAGACCCTCGTCGCCAGCGGCGAACGCCGATTCGGCAAAGATCTCACCGCGTACGAACGCGTCGGCGAGGCCGGTAGGCTCGATGCGGTGTGTGGCGACGTAACCCGAGTCCGTGCGACGCAGTTGCGTGTTCAGGCGGCCGGACAGCACGCTGATTTTGACCTTGTACTCCGCGGAATGCGGCGTCAGCAGCCCGTCAGCCTCGGCGGGCGCGCTCGTCGTCGCGGCCGTGATCGCACAGATCGCGGCGATCGTCGGCGGCGCAAACCACTGTCTTCGCATAGTCCTTCCCTTGTCGCGCGTTTGTTCCGCGGCGTCCTGAATCAGTCTTGCATAACAGACCTGACGCCGACCTGAACGTTCGCCAGCGTCTCCGGGAGAGGCCAGCGAGTTTGCAGTATCCGTTCCGGGGCGGTCAATGTAGAATCCGCCGCTTGCCGCAACGGCGGTTACCCGGAACGAACGGCGCGCCATATGACCCGACTGCATGACACGCTGACCGATCTGCTGCTGGCGGTTCGGGGGCACGACCGCTCCATTCGCTTCGTCGACGGCGAGAAAGAGGAGACGAGCCTCGGATTCGCCGATCTCTACGATCGTGCCGTCTCGCTGCTCGGAGCGTTGCAGGAACGCGGCGTGCGGCCCGGTGACGAACTCGTCATCTTCAGCAAGTCCAACGAGCGCTTTCTCGTCGCGTTCTGGGCGGCCGTGCTCGGCGGGATCGTACCCGTGCCGGTCGCGGTTGGCATCAGTGACGAGCACCGGTTGAAGCTGTTCAGAATCCTGGGGCAGCTCGAACGCGGGACGCTGTTCACGGAAACGGCATTGCTGGATCGGCTGCTGGAGTTTACGGATGCGCGCGGGATGGCGGACGTTCGCCGCCGCCTCGAAACCCAGAGCGTGCGAATGAGCGACGTCGGCAGCGACGCCCGGGGCACGGTACACGAGGCCGCGCCGTCCGACCTTGCGTTCATCCAGTATTCGTCGGGTTCGACGAGCGATCCGAAAGGCGTGTGTCTGTCGCACCGGAACCTGTGTACGAACATTCGCGCGATCATCGAGGCGACGGGCTGGAACGCCGGCGATCGATCGCTCTCATGGATGCCGCTGACCCACGATATGGGGCTCATCGGCTTCCACCTGAGCGTCATGGCCGCGGGCATGGACCACGCCGTCATGGACACTAATCTCTTCGTGCGCCGGCCGCTTCTATGGATGCAGAAGGCCAGCGAACTCCGCGCGACGCAGCTCTGTTCGCCGAACTTCGGCTACAAGCACTTTCTGAAGCTGTACGAGCGCAAGGGGCTGCCCGAGGGAACGGACCTCTCGTCCGTGAAACTCGTCATGAACGGCGCCGAACCGATCTCCTGGGATCTCTGCGAGGCGTTTCTCGATGCGCTCGGGCCGCTGGGCCTGTCCCGGCGCTCGATGTATCCAGTGTACGGACTGGCGGAGGCGACTGTCGGCGTGTCTCTCGGTGAGCCGGGCAAGCCGTATTCGCGCGTCATCGCCGACAGGCATAGTCTCAGCATCGGCGACAGGTTCGAGGCGGCGGCGCCGGGAACGCCCGACGCGGTGTCGTTCGTCCGCGTCGGCAATGCGATTCGCGATTGCGAGATTCGGATCGTCGGCGACGACGACGAGGTCCTCGACGACGACCGGATCGGCCACATCCAGTTACGAGGGGGCAGCGTAACGGACCGGATCTACGGGGATCCCGCCGCAACCGCCGCGCTGTTTTCGGTGGACGGCTGGTTGCGTACGGGCGACTGCGGCCTGTTTTCCGCCGGTGAGCTGGTCATCACGGGCCGGCAGAAAGACCTGATCATCGTCAACGGGCAGAACTATTATCCCCATGACATCGAGGAGATCGTTGCCGGTCTGGACGACCTCGATCTCGGCAAGGTCGTCGTAGCCGGGGCGACGCCGGCGGGCGCACAGACCGAGGAACTGCTGGTCTTCGTGCTGTATCGCCAGGATCTGGACGCGTTCCGGGAGCTTGCCGACCGGGTCGTCCGGATCGTGGGCGAACACGCCGGGCTGGCGGTCGATCACGTGATTCCGGTAGCGCGGATTCCCAAGACAACCAGCGGCAAGATCCAGCGCGCGCATCTGCTTCGTGAGTATCTCGACGGCGGCTTTGCGGCCGTACTCGACGAGCTGGCGCCGGAGGAGGCGGCCGGCGACGTTCCGGCGGCCGACGCGGATCCGCTGGTTGCAGAGCTCGTGACGATCGCCAGCGAGTTTTCTAAGGAGCTGAGAATCGGTCCCGACGACAACCTGTTCGAGGCGGGCTTGAGTTCGCTGACGCTGACGGAAATCGTGCTCGCCATCGACGAGCGCTACCCGGGTAAAGTAGACATAAGCGATCTGTTCGACGTGCCGACGCTGCGCGAAGTTGCGGGCTTTCTGCGGGACGGGACCTGAAACGCCAGGGTGCCGCCGAATTCGACATAAGCAGGCCAAAACCCGGTTTTTCGGGGTTTTTGCTGTGACGCAGTTCACACTTTGTCCGCGAGACTGTCTCTATACTGCGACAGCATCGAACTGTCGCCGAATGGCGACAGATCATCGGAATCGGAAAGTATGGACAAGGAATTCAAAGAGATACCGCTGGCGGAATCGAACGTATCGCTGAAGTTGTCGGAGATACAGCGGCGCTGTGCGGAACTCATCAACGACCCCGGGGCGTCGGAGCTCAGCCTCGAGGATCCGACCGGCTCCTTCGCCGGACCCGACAGCTACGATCCCTACGATCGCGGCTGAGAACGGGCGGACGTACGGCGCGTCAGACGCCGGATGACGAACAGCCGCCACACCCACAAACCCGCAACGATCGCCGCCGCGTAAAGCAGCGACAAGGTCGGATGCGCCAGCGCGAAGAAGTCGTAGACGCCATGGACGACGGCGCTTACGGCGAAGCCCGCGAGTGCCGGAACGACAATCGGGCGACCCGTTAGTCGGGCGTGACCGATCAGGTAACCCCAGATCGACGCGAAGGCGATATGGACGACCGGCCCCGCGAAGCCCCGGGCCGCGGCTTCCAGCGGCGGCAGGAAGTCGAGATAGTGGGCGTTCTCGATTGCAGCATAGCCGAGGGCAATGAACGAAGCGTAGACGATGCCGTCCAGCTCGTCGTCGAACGCTTTGAATCTCAGCGCCACGATGACGAACGGGACCAGTTTCGCAAACTCCTCGATGGGTCCGATCGCCAGCACCGCATAAACGAACAGGCCCGGGAGGTTGCTGTCGGCAAGCGCGACCGCGTCGAGGCGCCAACCCGCGAAGCCGAGGAGTGTGTATAGCCCGGCCGAGAGGCCGGCCGCGGCCACGCCCAGACCGAAACACAGGGCGAGGTTCAGCGGGGGTTCCGGCAGATGCCGGTCGACGTGGTAGTGGTAGCCGGCCCAGAACAGGGCAGGCAGCAATACCGGTAGAGTGAGGAGGCCCTGCAGCATGGCCGCAATTCTCGCAAGCAGCGCGTTGTCGTGCCGCCGTCCGGGTCACAGTCCCGTCGCTCGAGCCGCGGACGGCGGCGACCGGCCCGGCGAGTGGTAGACTGCGTGCGAAGCTGCCGTAAGCCACTCGATACAGAGCCCCCGGGGATTAGCCATGGCAATTGAAATCACGATCAACGACACGACGCACACGCTGGACGTCGAGCCGGACATGCCGCTGTTGTGGGCGATTCGCGACGTCGCCGGCCTGACCGGCACCAAATTCGGCTGCGGCAAGGCGCTCTGCGGCGCCTGCACTGTGCACGTGGACGGCCAGCCGGTGCGTTCCTGCTCGTACCCGGTCTCGGCCGCCGCAGGGCGAAACGTCACGACGATCGAGGGGCTGTCCGCGGACGGCGACCATCCGGTTCAGGTCGCCTGGCGGGCGCTGAACGTGCCGCAATGCGGCTATTGCCAGTCCGGCCAGATCATGACGGCAGCGGCGCTCCTCGAGCGCAACCCGGCACCCACCCGTGCCGAGATCGATGCGGCGATGAGCGGCAACATCTGTCGCTGCGGAACCTACACGCGCATACGTGCGGCGATCGAACGCGCCGCGGGAGGTGACTCGTGAAGGGCATAGAGAAGCTGTCACGGCGGGACTTCCTTAAGCGCACGGGCAGCGCGACGGGGGGGCTCGTGCTCGCGCTGTCGTTCGTCGGCTGCGGCAGAAGGTCCGTCGATACCGACGTGGCGGCGGGCGCGAACTTCGTGCCCAACGTTTACGTGAGTCTTGCCGAGGACGGCACGGTCGAAATCTACTGCCACCGCTCGGAGATGGGGCAGGGCATTCGAACCTGCCTGCCGCAGGTCATCGCCGACGAAATGGACGCCGACTGGGACCGGATTCGCGTCGTCCAGGCGCTCGGCGACGAGAAGTACGGCGACCAGAACACTGACGGATCGACGAGCATCAGAAGGCAGTTCGATCTGCTGCGCAACGCGGGGGCTTCCGCGCGGGACATGCTGCTGGGCGCGGCGGCGGCGCGCTGGCAGGTCGACAAGGCCGAGCTCACCACCGGCGATCACGCCGTACAGCACCGCGCCAGCGGACGTTCGCTGAGCTACGGCGAACTCGCTGCGGATGCGGCCGCGCAACCCGTTCCCGATGTCGTCGAATTCAAGGCGCCTGCCGACTACCGCTACATCGGCAAGTCGATGGACCTCATCGACGGCTATGAGATGACGACGGGGCAGGCGAACTACGGAATCGACACCGTTCTGCCCGGCATGCTGTACGCATCCGTCGAACGGCCGCCGGTCTACGGCGGTGCGATCCGCTCGCTCGACGACGCCGCGGCGCGCGCGGTCAAAGGCGTTGTCGACGTCGTGCGCATGCCGGAGCCGAGCTCGCCGCCCGTGTTCAATCCGCTCGGCGGCGTCGCGGTGCTGGCAACGAATACCTGGGCGGCCCAGAAAGGGCGCGAGGCGCTGGTGATCGACTGGGACGACGGCGAGAACGCCGTTTACGATTCGGCGACCTATCGCGAACAGCTCGTCGAAACCAGCCGCCGCGAGGGCAAGACGATAATGAACCGCGGCGACGTTGCGACGGCGCTCGGGGCGGCGACCACCGTGCACGAAGCGGAGTACTACGCGCCCCATCTGTCGCAGGCGCCGATGGAGCCGCCGGCGGCGACCGCGAGACTCAACGACGACGGCAGCTGCGACGTCTGGTCGTGTACCCAAAATCCGCAGTCGGTCCAGCAGACCGTCGCGGGTCTGCTGGGCATCGACAAGAACCGCGTGCGTGCGCACGTCACGCTGCTGGGCGGCGGCTTCGGGCGGAAATCGAAAGCGGACTTCGCTGCCGAGGCGGCGTGGCTTGCGAAGCTGACTAAACGTCCCGTGAAGGTGACATGGACGCGTGAAGACGACATCCGCCAGGGCTATCTGCACTCGGTAAGTGCCCAACACATGACGGCGGCGCTCGACGACGCGGGCAAGGCGACGGCCTGGCGGCACCGGACGGTGTTCCCGTCAATCGGATCGACGTTCAATGCGGAAGCCAGCGGTCCGGGCGGCTTCGAGCTGGATCTGGGCTTCGTCGACAACCCTTTCGACATCGCGAATCTGCGCCTCGAAACCGGCGATGCCAAGGCACACGTCCGGATAGGCTGGTTGCGCTCGGTCTGCAATATCTATCACGCCTTCGCCGTGTCGAGTTTCGCCGACGAGCTTGCACACGTGGCGGGCCGGGAGCCGAAAGACTACCTGCTCGAGTTGATCGGGCCGCCGCGGCGTATCGATCCCGCGGATGACGGCGCCAACTACGGCAACTACGGGCAGAGCCTCGACGAGCATCCGATCGACACCGGCCGAATTCGCGCCGTAGTCGAGAAGACCGCCGAACTCGCGGATTGGGGAAGGACGCTGCCGGCAGGGCAGGGCCTCGGTATCGCGGTCCATCGCTCCTTCCTGAGTACGGTCGGCGTGGCGGCCGAGGTCGCCGTCGACGACGCTGGCGAAATGCGGGTCCGGGAGATGTGGCTGGTCATCGACGCGGGTCGCGTGATCAATCCGGACCGGGTCATTGCGCAAATGGAGGGCGCCGCGGTGTTCGGCCTGAGTCTGGCGCTCCACGGCGAGATCTCCGCGGAGCGCGGCCGGATCGTCCAGGGCAATTTCGATACCTATCCCGTACTGAGAATAGACGAGGCGCCGGACGCGATTCATGCCCATATCATGGACGTGGATGCACCGCCGGGCGGTGTCGGCGAGCCCGGCGTTCCGCCGGTCGCGCCCGCGATCGCCAATGCGTACTTTGCCGCGACCGGCATCAGATTGCGGGAACTTCCGTTCCGCACCGCTCCCGTCTAGCGAAGGAATCAGGTTGCGGGAACTCCCGTTCCGGGTCTGAAGGTGACGCCCCGGCCTTGGCTGCTACCGGCCGTCGCTCTCCGGGCGCTGGTCCGCAAGCTGTTGGCCAAGTGAGCGGACTTCCTCGCGCAACGCGAGTACTTCCTGCAACAACTGCTCGCGCTCGTCATGAGCGACGTGTTCGGCGCGCACCGCGCTCTCACGTTCTTCGGCGTGTACGCTGTTCATGGAGTTGACGATCAGGGCGATGAACAGATTGAGGACGGCGAAGCTCGTCACGATGACGAAGGGTACGAAGAACACCCAGGCGTACGGGTGGGTTTCCATCACCGGGCGGACGATACCCATCGACCAGCTCTCCAGAGTCATGATCTGGAACAGGCTGTACATGGACTCGCCGATGGTCCCGAACCACTGTGGGAAGCTGGCTCCAAACAGTTTCGTGGCCATGACGGCCGCAACGTAAAACACGAGCAACAGCACGGCCACGATCGATCCCATGCCCGGCAGCGCACCGAACAGCGCTCCCACCACGGTGCGCATCTGTGGAACGACCGACACCAGACGCAATACCCTCAGGATACGCATCGCCCGAAGCACCGACAGCGGGCCGGCCGAAGGCACGAGCGCGATGCTTACGATCACGAAATCGAACACGTTCCAGCCGTTGCGGAAGAAGGCGAGCCGGTAGACCCACAGTTTCATCCCGATCTCGATGACGAAGACCGTCAGCGCCGCGGTGTCGAGAATGCGAAGGAGGCCGCCGGCCCGCTCCATTGCCAGCGGCCAGGTTTCCAGCCCCAGGGTTACGGCATTGATGATGATGACGATGGTTACCGCCGTGCTGAACCACCGTGACTCGACGATCTGTTTCACGATATTGAAGCCGCAATAAAAAGGCCTGACCCCGGTGCGGGGTCAGGCCCGACGTGCGCCAAGATTACGCGTTATCGTGCGTTCAGGCTATGCGCTGCAGGGCGGCGATGCGCTCGCTGATCGGCGGATGCGACATGAACAGACGCTTCAGGCCCTGACCGACGCCTCCGGAGATGCCCATCGCCGACATCTGCTGCGGCAGCTGGTTCTTGCCGTGCTGCATGCTTTCGAGACGCGCGAGCGCGTCTATCATGTGCTGGCGGCCCGCCAGGCTTGCGCCGCCCGCGTCTGCACGGAACTCGCGCTGGCGCGAGAACCACATGACGATGGTGCTGGCGAGAATGCCGAACACGATTTGCGCGACGATCGTCGTGATGAAGTAACCCGGACCGTAGCCTTCGGAACGGAAGACCGCCTTGTCGACGATATGGCCCACGATTCGCGACAGGAAGATTACGAAGGTATTCACGACGCCCTGAATGAGCGTCAACGTGACCATGTCGCCGTTGGCGACGTGCGACACTTCGTGCCCGAGCACAGCTTCGACCTCCTCTTTGGTCATGCTGCGCAGAAGGCCGGTGCTGACCGCGACGAGTGAGTTGTTTCGGTTCCAGCCGGTCGCGAACGCATTCGGTTCGGGTGAGTCGTAGACCGCCACCTCGGGCATGCCGATGCCGGCCTGCTGCGCCTGGCGCTGTACCGTGCCGACGAGCCAGGATTCGGTGGCTGACGTCGGGTTCTCGATCACCTTCGCGCCGGTCGTCATCTTCGCCGCAAACTTCGACATCAGAAGCGAGATGAACGAACCCGCGAAGCCGATGATGGCGGAGATGATCAACAGCCCGGTCAGGTCGAGTCCGCCGCCGGCCGTTCCGCGCAGAACGTCTTCGAGGCCCAGGAGCTGGACCGCAACGCTCAGTACGACGAGAACCGCGATATTGGTGGCGAGAAACAAGCCAATACGTTTGGCCATGAAGGGTCTCCGGAATTTGCTCTACAGGCGGACAAAATAGGGGGCCGAAGCGGCCTTTTCAAGCGCGGAAAGGATCGATTTAAGCGACTGAATCTGCGATATTTTCGGTAGTCTGCCGGCAGGATCGCTGCCGCCGGCGCCGCCGGCGTTACAAGCTGTTACGTTCCGCGGGTATTGTTACCATTCGATCCGCCCTTCTTTGAGCCGCCGAGGTAGTCCGGCCGCATGATTCATTGTCTCCGCCGAGCGGCGTTGCTCGGGGTCCTGTGCCTGCCGGGCTACGTAGCCGCTCAGGCGCCCGTCGAGGTGGCCCGCGCCGACGATCAGGCCGTATTGCAGCAGGTCAGTTTCGCCGGCACCGTGACGTCCCCGCGCCGGGCCGTGTTGTCCACGTCGGTGGCGGGACTCGTCGATCGCGTAGTGCTCGACGAGGGCGTACGCGTCGCCGCCGGCGATGCAGTCATCGAGCTGGATCCCGAACTCATCGCGCTGTCGCTCGAACGGGTTCGGGCCGAGCGCGCGCAGGCCGAGACCGGCCTTGCCGACGCCAGACGGCGGCTGAACGATGCCGAGACGGTCGGCACGGGACGCGGAATCGCGAGGACCGAGATCGAGTCGCTGCGCGCCGAGGTGGAGAGCGATACCGCGGCACTGTCCGCCGCCGTCGCCACGGTCCGCGAGCAGGAGGCGCTGTTGGAGCGCCACGTCGTACGGGCGCCGTTTGCCGGCGTGATCAGCCAGCGCCTGGCTGAAGCGGGCGAATGGGTGAATCCCGGCGACGGGCTCGTGGAACTCGTCGCGACCGAGGGGCTGCAGTTCGATTTTCGCGTGGCGCAGGAGTATTTCGCCGCGCTCGAGCCCGGCGAGCGTATGGACATCTCGCTCGATGCCGTACCCGGAGTCGTGCTGGACGGGCGGATAGCGGCGATCGTACCGGTCAGCAGCCCGGGCGGCCGGACCTTTCTCGTTCGGGCGCTGGTGTCCGGGGAGGCCGAGCGCGGCGTCACTCCGGGCATGTCGGCGTCGGGAACGTTGAGCATCGGGACCGGCCGCGTTGCGGTGACCGTGTCGCGCGACGCGATCCTGCGATTCCCCGACGGCCGAACCACGGTATGGATCCTCGACGATTCCGGAGAACTGCCGGTCGTCCGCGAACGCATCGTCAGGACCGGGGTCGAATTCGGCAACGAGGTGGAGATCGTGGATGGCCTGGCAAGCGGCGTGCGTGTCGTGATACGCGGCAACGAAACGCTCCGGGAAGGTCAGACGGTACGCATCGTCGGGGGCAGCGGGTAGCAGATTCGAAGCGGAGTAAGTGATGTTCGACGCAGTCGTCAGGAACGGCATTCTGACCACCGTAGCCGCGCTGATCGTGTGCGTCGTGGGCGTGCTCGCAGCGCTGCGCGTTCCCGTCCAGATGATCCCGGACCTCGAGGTTCGTACGGTCTCCGTCGAAACCCGCTGGGCCGGCGCGACGCCGCAGGACGTCGAGAAGGAGATTCTCGTCGAACAGGAGGAGTATCTGCGCGGTCTGCCGAATCTGCAGCGACTCGAGTCGACCGCCAGCAGGGGCAGCGCGGTCATCGAGCTCGACTTCCCGTTCGGCACGGACATGACGCAGACGCTGATTCGCGTCAACAACGCGCTCAATCAGGTCCCGGCGTACCCGGAAAACGTGGACGAACCGCGGGTCTTTGCGAGTTCGTTTTCCGCCAACGCGTTCATGTACTTCGCGATCTCGCCGCTGCCGGGGAACCCGCGCGGCCTCGACATGGATATGATGCGCGATTTCGTCGACGACAACATCCGGACGCGGCTGGCGGGGGTGCCGGGCGTGTCGGCGATCAACATTCGCGGAGGCGCCGACCGGCAAGTCCGTATTCTGGTCGACCCCGAACGTCTCGTCGATCGCGAGCTGACGATCATGAATGTCCGGGACGCGATCCGGGCGCGCAATCGGGACGTATCGGGCGGCGAGATCGAGAGCGGCAAGCGCAGCTTCCTGCTGCGCACCGTCGGCCGCTTCGAGTCGGTTGAAGCGCTCGAAAGTCTCATCGTCGAAAGGCGGGGCGATACGCTGATCCGTCTCGGTGACGTCGCGACCGTGGAACTCGACCATTTCGAAGTGAGACGTCTGGCGTTCCTGAACGGCGATCCGATCATTTCGCTGTCAGTGAGCCGTGAAGCCGGTTCGAACGTCATCGACATCAAATACGCCATGCTGGACGCCGTGGAGCAGGTCAAGCGCGACGTTCTCCAGCCGGCCGGGATGACGATGACGCTGATGGGCGAGGATGCCGGTTACGTCGAGGCATCCGTGCGCAACGTGTGGATCAATCTCAGTCTTGGCGCCGTCTTCGCGATTGCCGTCATGTTCCTGTTCCTCCGTTCGGTCCGGGCAACGGCGGTCGGCGCAATCGGCATTCCGGTCTGCACGATTGCGGCGTTCATCGGTCTGCTGCTGGCGGGCAGGACGATCAATGTGATTTCGCTTGCAGGCGTCGCCTTCGCAATCGGTATGACGCTCGACAACAGTATCGTCGTCATAGAGAGCATCGAGATGAAGCGGCGGCAGGGGCTCGATCGTTTCCGCGCCGCCGTCGAAGGCGTTCGCAGCGTGTGGCCAGCCGTGCTGGCGTCGACGTTGACGACGATACTCGTGTTTCTGCCGGTGCTGTTCATCGAGCAGGAAGCCGGCCAGCTCTACTCGGATGTCGCCGTTGCCATTTCCGCGTCGATACTGGCGTCGATGCTCGTTGCAATCACGCTGATACCGGCCGCGAGTGCGCGCCTGTCGTTCGGCACGGAGAGCCGCCCGGCGTCGCATGGTGCCCTACAGCAGCGCGTTCTCGCGCTCATCGACGGGCTGCTGCTGACGCCGGCCAGGCGCATGACGACGGTTGTCGCCACGGTCATCGCCAGCGTGCTCGTGATCGCGCTGCTGACGCCGCCCGCCGAGTACCTGCCGGAAGGAGAGGAACCGAAGATCTTCGCTTTCATGAGCGCGCCGCCCGGCTACAACCTCGAAACCATGGCGGACATCGGCGTTACGGCGCAAAACCACTTCCTCGAATTCGTCGGTGCCGATCCCGCAACGCTCGACCGAACGGGTGCCGACGTGCCGGCGATCAAGTATCTCAGCGTCGGCATTTCGTCGGAAAGCATGCGAATCATTGCCGAGCCGATCCGGCGCGGCGACATCGACCGTCTGATGAGCGCGTTTTCCGACCACTTCGAGACCTATCCCGGCATGCGGGCGTTCGCGGCCCGTGGCTCGATTATCTCGAGCAACGACGGCGGTACCCGGAGCATCAACCTCGACATCTCCGGACCGGGTCTCGGCGTGATCTACGAGGCGGCGCTCGCGGCCTATCGGCGCGCCGAGGAGGTGTTCGACAACCCGCGTATCCAGTCGACGCCGTCCTCGCTGTCGCTGTCACAGCCGTTGATCGAGATCCGGCCGGACTGGGCGCGCGCGGCGGAGTTGGGCATGGACGCCGGCGAACTCGGCTACACGGTAGCGGCATTGACGGACGGCGCGTTCGTCGACGAGTACTTCCAGGACGACGACAAGATCGACATGTACCTGTACAGCTCGGCGGGTGTACGTGCCTCGCTCGACGGCTTGGGCAGCCTGCCCGTTTACACCCCACAGGGGGCCGTTCTGCCCCTCGAGGCGATCGCTACCATCCGGGAAACCGTGGACACCAACTCGATTCGCCGGATCAACGGGCAGCGGACGGTGACGCTGAGCGTCATTCCGCCGGGCGACGTGCCGCTGGAGGCCGGCGTCGAAACGGTGCGCGAGGAGGTTGTCGCCCATTTACGCGCAACCGGGGTCCTGCCGGTTGCGGTCAACATCGACATCTCGGGCGCCAGCGATCAGCTCGACGCGACGAAGGCGGCGCTGACGGCCAACTACCCGGTTGCGCTGATCATCGTCTATCTGCTGTTGGTCGCGATCTTCCGGCACTGGGGGTATCCGCTCCTGATCATGACCACGATTCCGCTCGGCATCGCGGGCGGTATCGTCGGGCTTGCGCTGTTGAATCTGGCGGGCGGCGCACTCACGCTGCTGGGCCTCGGCGGCGTGCATCAGGCCTTCGATATGATCTCCATGCTTGGCTTCCTGATCCTGATGGGAACCGTGGTCAACAATCCGATTCTGATCGTGGATCGCGCCATGCAGCGCATGCGGGAAGGTGCGGTGAGCGCCACCGAAGCGGTCCGGGAAGCGATCGCGGCGCGGCTCAGACCGATCGCGATGTCGACGCTGACGACGCTTTGCGGTCTGTCCCCGCTGGTCTTCATACCGGGTGCCGGCACCGAGCTGTACCGCGGCGTCGGCGTCATCGTGCTGTTCGGGATACTCGGTGCCGCGGTTGTTTCGGTGACGATGCTGCCGGCGCTGACGATCTCGGTTCTGGAAAGAGAAAGCGAAAAAAAAAAAAAACAGATACTAAAAGAAGCTTTCTCAAGTTAATTCTTGCTCTTGAACCGGGGCCGCCACACGGCCAGAACGACGTTCAGCGCGGCCAGCGTCAGGAGGGCCCACCATGCTCCCCAGGCATCCTGGATACGCGTGGGGAGGTCGGCCGAAGCAATGTCGCCCGCCATCGCGGCGTTGACGGCGTCGACGGCCTTGCGCGCCGGTGCGTCGATCGTCGCCAGCATCGACTCGAAAATCAGAAACCCCGCCCCCAGTTTCAGCCAGACCCACAGCGCGTTCTGGAAAGGGAAGTAGGCCGCCATCGAGAGCAGACCCGAGAGGAACACCAGCGCCATGGAGGGCAGGATCAGAGTTCTCGAGACGTCGTAGACGGCGACGCGCACGGCAAGATAATCCGCCGAGGCTGCCGGCTCCGGCGCGGCGTTCATCATGAGCATCATCGCCGCGATCCCGCCCGCCATGCCGATCGCTCCGAGCGTGTGCAGCGCTTTCATGGTCTTGCGGAACAACATGTTCAGGCCCGGCCGACCGGCAGACCGATCCGGACTTCCAGACCGCGCCCCGGAAGGTTCGCGAGCGACAGGCGGCCGCCGTGCGCTTCGACGATCTCCCGGCACAGCGGCAGTCCAAGACCGGTCCCCGACTTCTTGGTGGAGTAGAACGGCAGCAGCGCGCTCTGGAGCACTGCCTCGCTCATCCCGCCGCCGGCGTCCGCAATCACGAACACGGTCGTCGTCGGCTGCTGCTCGATAGCGAGCGTGACCCGGTCGCGCGGGGAGCCGGATTCGTGCGCGTTCTTCAACAGATTGATCAGGACCTGTTCGAACTGAACCGGGTCGACTTCGCAGCGAATGTCCGGGATCGTGCCGACGAGCCGATACTCGACTGTGTTGCGCAGCATCTCGAGGTAGGCCGGCCAGTCGATCGATTCCGGCCTCGGTGCTGGCAGACGTGCGAAACGGGCGTAGCTCTCGATGAAGTTCTTGAGGTGTCCGGAGCGCTCTTCGATGGTCGTGAAGATCGTGAGCAACTGCTCGTTGCCGCCGCCGCGCGACAGGACCGTGCGGCCGGAATGGGCCAGCGACGAAATCGGCGCCAGCGAGTTGTTGAGTTCGTGGCTGATGACGCGGATCACCTTCTTCCACGTCGCAACCTCCTGCCGGCCCAGTTCCTGGGTCAGCTGTTTGAACAGATAGAGCCGGTGAGGCTGGGCATTCAGCGTGAACGCCTCCTGCGACAGGTGCCAGGTTTCCGGTTCGTCGCTTTCGAGCGTGAACAGTCCGCCGCGTTCGCCCGCGACGGCTTCCCGAAAGGCCTGGGGCAGCGGATCGAGCAGCTCCGTAAACTCGAAGCCGTTGATGGGCTTGCCGTTGTTGAACAGCTGCCGCGCGGCGGCGTTCGAGTAAACGATGGTGTCGTTGCGGTTGGTCAGTACGAGCGCTATGTCC
Organism: Woeseiaceae bacterium; assembly: GCA_028277185.1. GTDB lineage: Bacteria > Pseudomonadota > Gammaproteobacteria > Steroidobacterales > Woeseiaceae > UBA1847. Next base: position 176,162 of record JANQGQ010000039.1, on the reverse strand, counting down.
GTCGTCTGGATGACGGTGTCCAGCAGGAGTTCGCGCTGATAGAGCGTTTGCCGCTCGGTGCGCAGAACCGAGCCGAGATCGTTGTGCGCCCGGACGAGTTCGCCGAACTCGTCCGCGGCGCTCCCGGCCACGCTGACGCTGAAGTCGTTGTCCTTGAGGCTGTCGATGCCGTCGGTCAGGGCGCGGATGAGCTGCAGACGCGGCGAGGTCAGTCGATGGATTGCGATCCAAAGCAGCGGCAGCGCAACGAGTAGTGCGATCACCCACGCAAGCCACCAGGGCTCGAGCGCGCGGCTCAGGAGTGCGCCCGCGGCGGTCACGGCGACGAGCACCAGTGAGTTCCAGAATGCGATTCTGCCAGGCAGCGAAAAGCGGGTCATCGGCCGACAGTGTAGCGGCGCGGCTTACTTCTGAATACCGAATTTCTCCATTCGACGATACAGCGCCTGCCGGCTCATGCCGAGTTCCCGCGCCGCCTGGGCCACCGTACCGTTGGCACGCCTGAGCGCCGCCATGATCGCGTCGGAGTCGGGTTCGGGTGCGCGGGCATGCAGAGGCAGAGGCTCGTCAGCGGCTTTCCTGAGACCGAGGTCGGCGGCCGAAATCGTGCTGTTGGTAGTGAGCAGCGAGGCGCGGCGAATGCTGTTCTCGAGTTCGCGCACGTTGCCGGGCCAGTCGTGGGCAAGCAGCGCCGACTCCGCATCGGCGTCAAACGTCTTGCCGGCGCCGAGGAAGTGCCAGGCCAGCGGGACGACGTCGTCGGGCCGGTCGGCAAGCGGCGGGACCGCGATCTCGATGACGTTGAGCCGATAGTAGAGGTCTTCCCGAAAATGGCCGTCGCTAACGGCTGCCCGAAGATCGGCGTTGGTCGCGCTGACCACCCGGGCGTTGGCTTGCCGGGTCTCGCTGCTGCCCAGGCGTTCATACTCTCCGGTCTGCAAAACTCTGAGCAGCTTGGCCTGCCCTTCGAGGCTGAGGTTGCCGATCTCGTCGAGGAAAAGTGTGCCGCCGTCGGCTGCTTCGAAACGCCCGGTCCGCTGTTTGTTCGCTCCGGTATAGGCGCCGGCCTCGGCACCGAACAGCTCGGCCTCGATGAGGTCCCGGGGCAGGGCGCCTACGTTCACCCGGACCAGCGGCCCGGAAGCGACACTGGAGTTGGCGTGGACGATCTCCGCGAACTTCTCCTTGCCCGCGCCGTTCGGTCCCGTAATGAGCACCGGCACATCGGACGGCGCAACCCGTACCGCTACACCGACGAGATCCCGCATCGCCGGGCTTTCGAAGATCGTGCCGCACAGCTCGTGCTGCGATTCGAGCCGCTCCCGATCGGAGCGCCGCGACTCCGCGGCCTGGCGTCCGCTGCGGGTTACCTCGGCGAGTTCCAGAAGGTTGCGGGCCGTGGCGATGAGCTTGTCGTCGTCCCATGGCTTCGCCAGGTAGTCGGCGGCGCCGGCGCGCACCAGTTCCACGGCCTGCTCGAGATGCGTCCATGCCGTGAGCAGGATAACGGGCATGTCGGGCTGGCGCGCGCGTATTTCGTGGAACAGCGCGATGCCTTCCTTGCCCGAGGTCGTGTCTTCGCTGAAGTTCATGTCCTGAACGACCAGCCCGACCGGCTCCCGCTCGAGCAGTTCGAGGCCCTGCTCGACCGTGTTCGCGGTCAGGCAGGGCAGATCGTGCACCGAAAACAGGATCGACAGCGCCGTGCAGACGCCTTCGTTGTCGTCGATGACGAGAACGCGATCGCTCATACCGTCCGCGTGGCGATAGCCGGCGATACCTTCGCGGCGCGTCGGGCCGGAGCGACGACGGCCAAGAAGCCGAGCAGCCACAGCAGGAACATCCCGATCACGAGGAAGACGTAGTCGAGCTGTTCGACTTCGAAAGCCGATGCCAGTCCGTAGTTGATGCCGATCGTGAGCGCCGTGCCGATCACGATGCCGATAGTCGTCATTAGCCAGTTTTCGAGCAGGAAGTAGCGAATGATATCCCGTTTACGCGCCCCGATCGCACGCCGCGTGCCGATCTGTTTCGTGCGCTGGCGCACGGTGAAGCTCGCGAGCCCGACGATGCCGAGGCCTGTCACGGACAGAAGCAGAACTACAGCTACCGACAGCGTCGTCGCGATCGCGCGGTCGCCCTCGTAGCTGTTCGAGACGACTTCCTCCATGGTCCTGACGTTGCGCACGAGTCGCGTGCGGTTGGCCTCGGAAAGCGTGGTTTCGACCAGCGGCACGAGCGCGTCCCGCCGTCCCGGCTCGGCGCGGATGAGGTAGCGCGTTTGCGTTCCTCCCGTGCGCCGCGGAAACATCGCGACCTGATCGAAGTCCGACCAGCTGACCCAGGCACCGAACATGTGCTCGATGACGCCGACGACTTCCGAGCTCTCGCCGAGGCCGTCGTACATCAGCCGGCCGACGGCCGGCTCGCCGTCGAACAACTTGTCCGCGAGCGCCCTCGTGATGATCACCTGCGGCGACAGGCGGTCGAGGTCCGGATCGTCCGCCCGGCGGACTTCCGTATCGCGGAAGGCGCGTCCCGACTCGAGTTTGACGCCGAGCGCATCGAGGATGTCTTCATTGACGAAATAGTAGTTCGCCGTATGCCGTGGTGCATCGTCGTCCCGACTGCCGGCGAAACCGTTCGCGCTGCCCGAGCCGCTCATCGGGATGCTCCTCGTCGGGCTGACAGCGATGACGCCGGGCAGTTCGCGCAGTAGCCTCAGGTCTTCGTCGATCGTGCGGTCGTGCTCGTAGTCGCTGCCGAAGCCGACGCTGTCCGCGACGACGATGTTTTCGATGTCCATGCCTGACGGCCGGTTGACGAAATCGACGCGCTCTTTGGTCATGAACATGCAGTTGACGACGATCGCCAGCGTCAGCGCGATCTGCATGGCGACGAGCACCGATCCGGTTCGGTTGCGCCACATGGCGCTGAGGATGGGTCTGAGTTCCATGGTCACGCTCCTATTGCGTCTTGAGATAACCGGCGGGCGCCATCTGGCACACGCGCCAGGTTGGATACAGCCCCGCGAGGATCGCGGACAGCACCGCGATGCCGAAGGTCATGAAAAGCAGATCCAGGTTCATTCCGGTCAGCCGGTCGGCGTCGCTGAGCATCCGCCGGACGCCCATTACGCCGAGGCGTGAAAGCACGAGGCCGAGCGCGCCGCCGACCACGCCGACGAGCGCGACTTCGAGCAGGTGCTGGCGGAAGATCGCGCCCTTACTCGCACCCAGCGCCCGCCGCAGTCCGATGACCGGAGCTTTGGCAATGAAGCGCGCGAGTATCAGGCCGATCGTGTTGACCAGGCAGGCCGCGAGGAACAGGAACCCGACCCACATGACGACGAGTACTTCGTTCGATGCGACATCGTTGACCTTCATCCATTCTGTCACGGTGCTGAGCCGGTTGTTCGTCGGTCGCTCGAAGCGGCCGAGGGCTTTTTGCCCCTCGGTGTAGTTGTCTAGCCAGGCCTGGTACTCGGCCTTCTGCTGCGGTGTCTCGAGTTCAGCCCAGAATTGAACGATCACGCATTCGCTCTGCAGCAGGTCCCAGTAAGTGTCGATCTGCTCGTCTTTCCAACAGTTGGTGTTGCCGGCACCGGCGATCTCGCGCCGGTCGCTGATCGTGAACGGCACGAAAATGTCCTCGACCGGATTGGTCTCGCCGTTGTTCATGTCGTAAAACAGAACGGCGGGCTGCCACGCATCGATAACCCCGACGACCGTGAACCGCTCGGTGCCGAGCAGGACGGTTTCGCCGACGCTGTTCGTGTCGCCGAACAGCTTCTCGTTGGTCTCCCGTCCCAATACCACGACGCTCTCGGCGTTGGCGTCGGCCGACTCATCCCAACTGCCGCCGTAGAGAAACGGCACCTGGAACATCTCGAAGAAGTCCCGGCCCGTCATGCGCGCGATGTTCAGAAAGGGTGCGACGTCCTCGCTGTCGGGCACCACCGTGTAGACGGCCTTGCGCATGGCGGCGTGGCGGGTCGGGATCGTGGACTCGAGCAGCGCCATGGCATCCCGGTGCGTCAGCTGCTCCGGCGCTTCCTCGGGCTTGTTGTCCCAGTAGGGCTCGTCCGGGTTCCAGCTGTCGAGCCGAACGGCAAAGAGCTCTTCGCTCTTGTCCGGAATCGGATCGCTGGAAAGGGCGTACACGTAGGTGACTATCGTCATGCAGGCACCGACGCCGATACCGATGGCGGCGACCATGAGTGCCGTAAGGCCCGGCTGCTTCATGAGGCTCATGCGGGCGAGTCGAAGGTTATAGAAGAACACGGCTCTTTCCTCTCACGCTACGGGTTGGAGATCGACGTCGTCGGCCGCGGCGGGCCGGGCGAACAGATCGGGACTCGCCAGCTGGCCGTCGAGCAGTTGCACGTTGCGATGGGCGCGCCGTGCAAGCTCCGGGTCGTGCGTGACCATGACGATGGTCGTTCCGTTCGCGTTGATCTCCTCGAGCAGATCCATGACCTGGCGCGCCATCAGAGAGTCGAGGTTGCCGGTCGGTTCGTCCGCGAGAAGAAACCCGGGGTTCCCGGCCAGCGCGCGGGCAATCGCAGCGCGCTGCTGCTGACCTCCCGAGAGCTGCGACGGCAGGTGCTTCATTCGGGCCGCGAGGCCGACTTGTTCGAGGGCCTTTTCGATCCGTTGCCGGCGCTCTTTGCCCCCGAATCCGCGGTAACGCAGCGGCACGTCCACGTTGTCGAAGATGTTGAGATCCGGAATCAGGTTGAAGCTCTGAAAGATAAAACCGATCTTCTCGTTGCGGATCCGCGAGCGCTGATTGTCATTCAGCGTGTTGACGTCCACGCCATCGAGAAGATAGCGGCCGTCCGTGGCGCTTTCGAGGAGTCCGGCAATGTTCAGGAAGGTCGTCTTGCCGGAACCGGACGGACCCGTGACGGCAACGAACTCGCCGGCGTCGACCGATAGGTTGAGGCCCCGGAGAGCGTGCGTCTCGACCAGATCGGTTCGATAGACGCGGCTGATGTCTTGCATATCCAACATGTGAATTCCTCGATGGTGTGGTTGTTCAGTTGCGGAGGAGCACGCGCTCCGAACCTCTGAAGCGGTCGACTTCGGAGATGATGACCAGATCGCCCTCGGCGAGGCCGTCCAGGATTTCGATCTTCGATACGCTCGTCGAGCCGGTCTCGATACGCACGCGTTCGGCGATGTCCCCGTCTACCCGGTAGATCAGGCGTCCGGCGCCGGTGTCGAAGAACGGTCCGCGGTCGACGAGGAGGGCGTTCTCCTTCGACTCGAGCACGATGCGCGCCGATACGCGCTGGTTCTGCCGGAGTCCGGCCGGCTGTGCCTCTTCGAAGCGGACGCGGGCGCTGACGGTGCTGTTGACGACTTCAGGCGATACCGACACCAGCACCCCGGTATGCTCGGCGCCGCCGAACTTGACGCTCACCGGAGATCCGAGCGTGAGGTCGTCGGCATAGCTGTCGGCGATCGACAGCTCGACTTCGAGCGCCGAAAGATCGACGACGGTCGCGATCTCGGCCCCGGCTGCGACGACCTGGCGGCGGTCGACGGCCAGCGTGCCGACGATGCCGGCGACGGGCGCGCGCAGTTCGAGTTCGGCCACGCGGCGTTCCAGGTTGGTAACGGTCAGACGCTGCCGGTCGCGTTCGAGGCGGAGGGTCTCGAGGTCGAAGCGCAGGCTCTCGACATTGAGCTCGGCTTCGTCGCTGGCGTGGCGCCGGGCAATTCTGGCCCGCTCCACTTCGTCCTGGGCTTGCTCGAGATCCTGGAGACTGATGACCTGAAAGTCCCAGGATTGCTCAGCGCGCCGGAGTTCGCGTTCGGCCGCCGTCAGCTCGACGTCAGCCAGGTCCACGACCTGGCGAGCGCGTAGGATTTCCTTGCGGTTCTCGATTTCCTGGCGCTTCAGGTTCGTCTCGAGACTGTCGAGCGTGGCCTGCTCGCGCTCCAGCTCGTTCGTGAGTTCGGGCGAGTCGATCGTGGCGATCGGGTCGCCCTGACCGACACTGTCGCCGGGGTTCACGACGACCGTCACCGTGCCGCCCGTCGATGCGAACAGGCTCGGCGCGACAGCGGCGACGACGACACCCTGTGCCGAGATGTCGCGGACGAAGGTCTCGCGAGTGACCTCCGAGAACCGTAGCTGGGAGCGCTGAGCGCTGCGATCGGCGCCGAACCAGGTCAGCGCAGGCGGTACGGCAACGATGAGCGCTACGATCGCGATCAGTGCGCCAACCAGGGCGGGACGGTACTTTTTGAGTGGGCTCGTTTCGATTTTGACGTCCTGATCCGAGGTGTCCCGAATGCCAGCGGATCGGCGCCCGGACCCGAGTTCCCGCACGGATGCCGGCTCAGACATGGATCGCTCCCGACGCGTCCGCGTCACAGCTTCCCGGCTGCACGGCAGGGACGACCCGGCCGATGAACCGCAAGAGCGTGTCGGCATGCTCCTCGAGCCGAGGCGTGAGCGCTTGCCATTCGCTGCCGAGGATTCCGAATCCGATCTGGTCCACGAACAGACTCGCCTGGGTCAGGCCGTCGTGGACGGACGTCAAGAGGCAAAATTGATCAGTAAGGCATTCCATTGTCGTGTCTCGCGTTTGGCTTCGTTCTGTATCCAGCAGGAAGCGTGCCAAGTCTGAGCAGTCTCTTAAGTGATTGAATTTACTTAGGTCCAGCGTTCGGAACAGGTGTCCGATGTGTCCGCCCGCCGCTCCCGGCGGACACCCGGACGGCTGTCCGCAAAAGGTTTAAACGCGACGCTCCCGGGCTGTGGTCGCTCCGGCCCGTCGCGTGCTACGCTCCGCGCTGGTTTTTCACGTCGCGGAGTGATCGATGCTGAAGCGAAGAGCAGCCTCTGTCCTGGCCGCCACGCTGCTGGCTGTCGCGCCGGGAGTGTTCGCGGTTGAACCGCTGCTGGCTGAGCAGCTCAAGGGCTATTGCGTGCCGGAGAGCGGCGGTAACCGCGGCGATAACGAGGCGCTGTGCATCGCCTACATCACGGGTTTTCTGGACGGCGCCGTGGCGACGGACGAACGCGTCGCCGAGAACGTAGCCGACGAGTTCGAGGAAGGGTCCTTTACCGAACGGGCTCTCAGAACGCGCATGGTCAGACGGATGCGCGACCGCGGACCGACCGTCTACGCGGGCTTCTGCGTCGGCAATCCGGTGCCTATAGCGGAAGTCGTCGAGCACGTGGTCGAGGAACTGACGGGAGCCGAGATACCCGAAGGCAGAGCGGCGCAGATCTTCGTCTATAACTCGCTGCGCAAACACTATCCCTGCGATCCGGACGAAAGTTAGCGCCGGGCCCGCCCCGGCTCGCCGCCGCACAATTCGCCATGTTTCGTCCCGCCGGGCGACACTCCGGGTCCGTAGAACAAACCTGTCTATCGAGGCAGGAGGATCTGCGGTGGCCCGGAACAGCACTAACTGGAATCGGTGGTTTGCGTTTTTCGACGAGCGCGCGAAGAGGCCGATGCCGCGTCTCGACACGACGACGGATTACTCGGCGGTGCCGGCTTCGCTGGCGCGTTCGCTTGCCGTGTTTCAGCTCGGAGAGTCCGGCGGCGGGACGGTCGTCGCGCAGGCGAGGCAGAGCCGCCACGTCGACGAGCCGGCGATCTACGCGGACTGCCTGGAGCGGTTCGTTGCCGAGGAGCACCGGCATGCCGATCTGCTGGCGATGTGTGTGCGAATGCTCGGCGGCGATCTGCTCCGCCGCAACTGGACCGCCGGCTTGTTCGTGTTCGGGCGGAGGCTCATGGGGTTGCGGCTGAAGGTGCTCGTCCTGCTGGCCGCCGAGGTCGTCGGAATCTGCTATTACATGGCGATCGCCGCCAAACTGCCCCCAAGCCCGCTCCGGCAGTGGCTCTCGCAGATCGTCGACGACGAGCGTGCGCACCTCGAGTTTCACAGCGCGTTTCTGAGGTCGCAGATTACGTCGCCGTGGCGGCGGCGGCTGTTCGTCGTGGTATGGCGTCTCGTCATGACCGCTGCGGGTGTCGTCGTCATGCTCGACCACCGGCGAACAATCCGGGATCTCGGCCTCGGCCGTTTGCTGCTATGGGATCGCTGGATGGCGATTGCCGATCTGGCGGAGAAACTGGTCGTCGGAACGGCCAGCCCGCGCGTCGGGCCGGAAGCAAACTCTGCCTGGGGGCGGGACGTCGATTCGGCGGTTGCAGGCCACTAGATCCAGCCCTTTTGCCGGCCCGCCCGTGTTTACTCGAGCGTGCTGTCGAGGATATCGGCGAGGCGCTCGTTGAAGACACGGGGCATCTCGAGCATCGGGAAATGGCCTGCGCCGCTCATCGTTTCGAGCCGGGCTTGAGGATGCACTTGCAGCAGAGCCTCGCGGTCCGTCGGCCGATAGTCCGCGTTCAGCAGAACGAACGGTATGTCGCGAACGCTGCCGATGCCGTCCCTCGGCGACCACGTCGTCAGCTCGTGGCCGGCTTCCAGCGCAATCGCGGCGTCGGCGGACGCCATGTCGCTGGCTACGCGGTCGACGAGTTCGGGCGACGCGTCCGGCAGGAAGAAGTTCGAGCGTACGAAGCCGTCGATGGATGTCGCGTAGTCGGCCGCGAACGGCGCCCAGAGCTGCCGAGATTCCTCCTCGCCGTAGCCGGTCGCTCCCGGCTCCTGCAGGGTGTCCACGGCGACGATCAACTCCACGCGTTCGCGAAGGATTTTCGCCGCTTCGATGACGACCGGACCGCCCATCGAGTGACCGATCAGGACGAGTCGATCGCCGCCGACCGCGTCGGCAACCGCCGCGACGTCGGCACCGAAGGCCGCCATGCTCCAGTCATCGCGGTCGCTGCCGGACTCGCCGTGACCGCCGAGATCGAGCAGAACGACCCGGTAGCCCGAATCGCCGCCTGCGGCGAAGAAGTCCGGCTGCTCCCGCCAGTAACCGCGGTCGCAGCTCCAGCCGTGAACGAAGATCAGGGTGATATCGCCTTTGCCGTGCTCGCGATATGCGATGTCCACGCCGTCGGCGCCGGACACGGTATCGCCGAGGGCGGCGTTCGACGCGGCAAGCGCGCAGAGTGAAAGGAGAACGAGTACGCAGCTTCTCATGGGCATGTACGCCGGCCGGCGGCGTGGCTCCAAAGGCAATCGAGGATAGCAGGAACGCTCCGCCGCCACCCGAATCATGCGACTCTCCCGAGGCCAGCGCCGGCATTTTCTGATAGCCCGAAAAAGCGGCGCGCTGGTACTTTGCGCGCTTCGTTCGCGGCATGAGTGGGAGAGCATTACCTTGCGGCGATTCAAAAACGTGCTGTTCGTTGCGGACTCGAACGGCAACGGAGTTGCGGGCATCGAGCGCGCGGCGGCGCTTGCCGTCGAGAACGATGCGAACCTGAGTATCGTCCGCGTCGTCGAGAGCATCCCGCAGGAACTCCAGTTCGGCGTCGTGGCGGTCACGCCGTCCGAACTGCTCGAGACCGTTGTCGACGAAGCCGCCGCGGCCGTAGAGACGCTGGCCGATCACGCTCGCTCGGTAGGCGCCCACCGGACCGAAACGGAGGTCCTGACCGGGCGCGAGTTCCTCGAAGTGATACGCCGGGTCATACGCGACGGGCACGATCTCGTGATCAAATCGGCGGCAGGCCGGTCGGCCGTGTTCGACAGGCTGTTCAGCAGCTCGGACATGCATCTGCTTCGCAAGTGTCCGTGCCCGGTCTGGATGGTGAAACCGGTCGCGCGAACCCGCTTCCGCCACGTGCTGGCCGCCGTGGATTACGATCCGTCAGCCGAACTCGTCGACTCGCTGAACCGATCCATCGTGGAACTGGCGTACGCCCTTGCCGCCGGCAACGACGCGACCCTGCATCTGGCGCATGCCTGGCGGCTTCCCCACGAGGGCTTTTTTCGCTCCCCGCGCTCCGGTCTGGACCCCGCTACCGTCGATCGCCTCGTCGACGAGGAGCATCGGGAGCGTCAGGTCTGGCTTCGCGAAGTACTGGGCTGGGCCGCCGTCAGTGCCGGGAACGCACCCGCGCCGAGCGCCAGCATCAAGCATCTCTCCAGGGGCGATCCCCGTGTCGAAATCCCGGCGCTCGTGGAAGACATCGGGATCGACATCGTCGTCATGGGTACCGTCGGCCGGGTCGGCATACCGGGGTTCTTCATCGGCAACACGGCCGAGGACATTCTCGAACAGGTCGAATGCTCGGTGCTCGCCGTGAAACCGGACGGATTCGTCAGCCCCGTTTCTGCCGCGTAGGCGGGCGCCGCCCAGCCCAATAGCCGCTATCGGGACCGTTCCGGGCGGCGCTGTTGCGGCTGTCTCCCGTACTGATTCGCGACATTGCCGTCGCCTCTATTCACAGCCGTAGTCAATTTGCAATACGTGATAACCGTAGAACTACGTATTGCCGGATCGAGCTGCCTACAGCATCTTGTCTTTGAGAGGCTGATCAACGACAACAACAAGCTCAAGACCTCCCGAGTAGCAAATCCGTCCCGGCGCCGGTGTTCCGGCGAGCTGGCTCAGGCGCGTGTATCGACGCGGCGCCGCCGGCGGAGGAGCGAATTGCCAATGAAAATTCGGAGAGAGCCAATGTCCAAGCCAAAACTGGAGCGGGTTGCATCCCGCGACGACCGCACACTACCTATCTTCGCCGAGATTGATGGGATCACTAAACGTATTCGGCAGCGCGCCTACGAGCTGTTCCGGGCCCACGGTCTGTACGACGGCGGGGATCTCGACGACTGGCTCGCCGCGGAGCGCGAAGTCTGCTGGCCGAGCGCCGAGCTTCGTGAGTCTGAGGACGAGTACCAATGCAGCATCGCGCTCGCCGGCTTCGATGCCGACGACCTGACCGTGACGGCTACGCCCGACGAGATCATCGTCAAGGGCGAGCAGCGTCGCGAGGGGAGCGGGCCCGAGAAGGCCGAGGCTGCCGCGCCGGAAGCGGAGACCGTGCACTGGTCGGACTTCCACTACGAGAACGTGTACCGCCGCATCGGTCTTCCGGGCGAGATCGACGTCGACAACGTGGGCGCCGAGTTCAAGCACGGGATGCTGACGATAACCGCGCCGAAAGTAGCTAAGGGCGAGGCCCTCGAGCCGCGGGAGATTGCGGTTTCGACCGCGGCCTGATCGCGGACGCTTCAATTGTGGGCCGGGCCGGCGGCATCGTCACGTCGCCGGCCCGTTCGGTCGCACTCGTCGCTTTCAGTCAAAGGCTAAGTAGCCGCTACGTTTAGGTAAGTAAGGAAGGAACAATGGAAACCGAGACCGGGATGACGCGGCGTGTTTTCAACAAGGGGGCGGCGGCGGTCGTCTTGAGTGCCGCAGTGCCGGCCGGATGTTCAGGCGACGATCCCGCGGGTGGCTATGGGGAACTCGTTGCCACGACCTGGCGTCACGCCGAGCGCCATGAAACTCAGGGTCGGGCTCTGCTCAAAGAACTGGTGCGCTATGGCACGCTGGCTGCCAACAGCCACAACAGCCAGCCCTGGCGCTTCCGGATCGAAACGAATCGAATCGTCGTGCGGCCCGACTTCAGCCGGCGCTGCCCGGCCGTCGATCCCGACGATCATCATCTGTTTGCGAGCCTCGGCTGCGCCGCGGAGAACATCGCGCTTGCGGCAGCGGCGCACGGGCTGAGGGCATCGATATCCGTCGACAGCGCGGGCGGCAGCGCGATCCGAATCGATTTCGAACAGGCGCCCGCGGCCGACTCCCCGGCGTTTCGGGCGATAACCGAGCGCCAGTGCACCCGCGCGGCGTATGACGGCAAGCCGGTCGCTGCTGCCGATCTGGCATCGCTCGAACGCGCCGCCACGGACTATGGCGTGGCGGCCCAGCTGTTTACGAGCGAAGGCGACAAGGAGCGAATCCTCGAGTACGTCGTCGCCGGCAATACCGCGCAGATGCGCGATGAGGCGTTCGTCGCGGAGCTGAAGTATTGGCTGCGATTCAATGAGTCGGCGGCCGTCGAACATCGCGACGGCCTCTTCTCCGCGACGACGGGGAACCCGACCATGCCGACCTGGATCGGTAAGATCGCGTTCGGGGTGTTCTTCAGGGAAGGCGCCGAGAACGACAAATACCGGGACCACATCCGCAGTTCGGCAGGCCTGATTGCATTCGTTGCCGACCGCAACGACGAGCAGGGATGGGTTGACGCCGGGCGCAGCTATCAGCGCTTCGCGCTCGAGGCCACGGCGCTCGGCCTGCGCCACGCGTTCGTCAATCAGCCCATCGAAGTGCCCGAGGTGCGACCGCAGTTCGCCGACTACCTTGGTATCGGCGACAGACGGCCCAATCTGCTCGTGCGTTTCGGCTACGGGCCGGAATTGCCGCGGTCGCTGCGGCGCCCCGTCGACGACGTGTTGTCTTAGGAGCAGCCGATGGCAAGAGTACTGATCGCGTTCGCGACGAACGAAGGGCAGACGGCGAAAGTCGCAGAGACGCTCGCCGGGCGCATCGGCGAGAGCGGTGCGCGCGTTCGGGTCATCGACCTTGCGGACGAGAACCCGGATCTCAATCTGAGTGCGGTTGACGCCGTGATCGTCGCCGCGTCGGTGCATGCGGGGAAACACCAGGACAGCGCCGCGCGGTTCGTGCGCGATCATCTCGATCAGTTGGCGGCGAAGCGCAGCGCTTTCCTGTCAGTAAGCCTCTATGCCGCTTCGTCAGAAGAGGGCGGGCGCGACCGCGCCGATGAGCAGATGAAATGGTTCCTCGACGCGACCGGTTGGCGTCCGGATGCAGCGCAGACGATTGCCGGCGCTGTCCGCTACTCGACGTTTTCCCGCCCATGGCAGTGGATTATGCGTGGAGCGCAAAAGATCTTTGGCAAAGAGCTGCGTAAGGACGGCTGGCCCGACCTGACGACGGATCGGGAGTTTACCGACTGGACCTCGCTCAGCCGTTTCGCCGACGGCTTTTGCGCGGAACTCAGGGGCAGCCCGACACCGGGCTCGGTGTCGGGCGCCGTGAACGCTCCGGGAAAGGGCGCCTAGCGGAAGAACCAGCGGGCGCCGATCGTGAAGGTATCCGCGTCGCCGGCCACGTCCACGCTCAGTCCGGCCGCGAACTGCGGCGTGAAGTAATAGTCGCCGGCCAGCTCGATGAACGTATCGTTGTCGCCGACCGTGACGTGATTGACGGCGCCGCGCACCTCGAACTCGGGCGTGATCAGGCCGCGCACGCCGCCGGACAGTCCGACGCCGCTGTCGTCGTCGCTGCCGAAGGGCGTATCGACGTCCGTGTTCAGGAATCGAACCGTGCCTACGAGATCCCAGTCTTTCTGCCAGGGCCAGACGAAGCCCGCTCCGATGTCGATCGTGAACGTGTCGACGTCATTGTTGAAGTCCAGCGTCGTCAGCGAGCCGACGATCAGCCAGTTGTTGTTGAGCTCGTAGGAGCCGCCGAGGCGGAAACCGTCGCCGCCGGCAACGTCAACGTCGACGAAGCGAAGCTCCGCGTAATTGTAGTTGAGCGCGGGTTGGTTCGGTGCCTGAGCGTTGGCCGTCGACACGGCGAACATGCCTGTAACGAGGCCGGCGATAACCAGCAGTTGTTTCATGAGTTTTCTCCCAAGCGATAGGAAGCTGCCGGGCGGTGACGCCAATCGCCGCCAGGCTGCGGCGTACTATGGCGACCGGGACGAGCGTTGGCAACCAGGTCAGCCGATGCCATTCGACGTAATCCGGGCTGCAGCGTCCGGAACCGGCCTTTAGATAGGGTCTAAGCGGCGGGGTTCGGGGGAGCCAGCGCTCCCGGCTCCGTTGCCGTCGGGTGCTTGCTGCCGGCTTTGGCGCCGCCGCGCCGCGACGGCAACCGGCTTGCAACCCACAGGCAGACGATGCCAAGCAGTAGCAGCGTCAGATCGACGGCTGGCGCCGCCAGATGGCCGGCCGCGACGAGCGACCACGGTGCGATGCCTGCGGTGGCTGCGCTGACGACAGGCAGCCCGACCAGACCTGCTCCGGTCGCGGCAAGCAAACGGCGCGTCGCGCGGTAGCTGTTGCCGGTCATGAATGCGAACGCCAGCGCCGCGAACCAGACCGCGAAATAGCTGATCCCGATCCGGAAGATGCGATCGTCTTCACTGCCGGCGTAGAACGCATCGACGTAGAAGATCGCCACCGATGCGAGAACGACGCCCATACAGACGCCCGCGGTCAGTCGGGACAGGCGATCGTAGAAGCGCGGACTGCGGCTGCCTTCGGCGCTGTGCGCGCGCCGCTCGATCCAGACCATGTTGCCGAGCGCGACCATGGCGCTAAGGCCGAGGCCGAGTGCGAAATACAGGAACTTGAGCGCGATGCCGCCGTACGTGCCGTAGTGCAACGGCGAGATCGCGGCGATGACCCGGGTGGACGCAGCCGGTTCGAGCAGGCCCGTCGGTGGAAGAGCGTCGCCGGTCGTGCCGCTGATGCGCTCGACTTCGTAGTAGTAGAGTTCGGTATCGGGCGCGTAGTTGAGCGTGTACTCCGCGTTCTCGTCGCCCCAGTTGATGGCGAAAACCCCAACCGGCAGGGCCCCGCTGTCGGAGTGCGGTCGGGCCTTTACCTCGTCGAGCGACAGCATCGGCGCCTCAACCTGAGCCCGCGGCGTTTCGCCGCCGGTCAAAAGGTGGATGACGGAGTCGCTGTCTCCTTTGAACACGAGCAGCCCGGTGATCGGCAACAGCAGTGCGACGATTCCGAGCCACGCGCCCGTGAACGCGATCATGATCGAGAAGGGCAGGCTCCAGATGCCGAGGAAGTTATGCGCGTCCTTCCACTTGACTCTCACCGACCTCTGCCGGCGGAACGTGAAGACCTCCTTGAGGATCTTGCGGTGGGTCAGGATGCCCGTAACGATCGACAGCAGCATCACGATCCCGGCGATCCCGACGATGCCGCGCCCGATCTGGCGGCCGCCGAGGAACTCCGGCCACATGAGATCCCGATGAAAGTCGAGCAGCCACGTCGCGAGACCGTCGCCGCGGTCCGGCAGGACCTCGCCGGTTACGGTGTTCCAGCGCCGCTCGTGGAACTCTGACGGGCCGTCGTCCGGGACGTGATTGAAGCGGCCGTAGTAGTAAGGCTCATAAGCGTTCGGGAAGTCGACACCGACGAAACCGATTTCGTCGCTGGGGATGTCGGCCAACCACGCGTCGACCAGCGGCTGCACCGGCACCGGCGCTTCGGCGATCGCGAGCCGGCGCGCGGGATCCTCCCAACTCTTGATCTCGTGGTAGAACATCGCGAGCGAGCCCGTAAAGCAAACCACGAATAGAAACAGGCCGAGGCTGATTCCGGTCCACGAGTGCGCGTCGTAGAGTCTGACTCGTCGGTCTCTGTCCACGGCGTCGGTCCTCTGAGTTCTAGGCAGGGGGCGGCACGGCCACGACGGCGGCTATGCCCGCAAGCGTTACGGCAATCATGCCGATGACCGGACGGTAAGGCCTTGCGTCCCAGTGACACCAGAACAGAAAGCCGACCCAGATCAGCGGCGTCGCGACGGATATCCACAGCAGAGTCGGCTTCAGGCCCGACGGCAACAGCAATGCGAGCGCTGCAGTTCCGAAGATCGTCGCCGTCGTCGACCAGACAATGCTCGTCGTGAGGCGCGGCTTACGCCATGACGACCAGAGCAGGCCGAGCAATGCTCCGGCCCCGAGTGTCCACGCCATCACGGTCTTGATGTGCCCGTCGAGTTGTTAATGAGAACCGTTTGCATGTGACAACGACTATCCGGTTTGCCCTTCGCTACGTCAATACGGGTTAACACGTTCCGCCAGATCTCAGCGAAAGGCGACGACGGCGACGCCAGCCAGCGTACCGATCACGAATAGTGCGACCCCGCTTGCCAAATGTGTTTTCGGAACGAACACGGCAGCGAGAACGCAGAGTATTCCGCCGCCGGCGAGTACCGCGAGCGTGACCGGTACGGCGCGCTCCCAACCGATCTGCGACGCCAGCAGGAAGAGCGCGGCGGCCATCGTCGCTGCGGCAGCGGTGCGGAGCATCAACGGTCCGGCGGGGGCGTTACGCACACTCTCGAGGCGCGAGCGCCCGGGGTGCGCGTGGTAGAGCGCAACGCACGCCGCATAGAGCAAACCGGTGCTGGAAAGGGTGAGCAGCATGGTGTTCGTAGAAACCGCTATAGATGCGATTGTAGACAGAAATGATAATCATTACTATTCGCATCGATAGTGGTACCCGCCGGTACCCGGGGAGCCTTATACGTGGACCAGTTCCGTCAGGCGGTTATCGCCGCTTTGCTTTCGTTCGCTTGCACGATAGTGGTTGCCCAGACCGGGGAGTCTGTCGGAGAGGCTGAGGAAGACTCCGTCGAGATCGATACGATCATCGTCACCGGTACCAAGTCCAACCTGTCGCTTGCGGAAATCCCCGTGAGCGTGGCGGTGGTCACGGGCGAGACGATCGAGCGCGAGCCCCTGGCCGATCTTTACGACATCGTCGACCGTATTCCAAACGTCACCTCGTCGTTTGGCGGTCTCGGATTCGCGATCCGCGGCGTCGATCAGCGCGGTATCGGATCGGGCAGCGGGCAAACGCTAACGGTGTTCGTCGACGATTCACCGCTGGGCAATTTCACGACTTTCTTCGGCCCGACGGGGTCATGGGACCTTGGCAGCGTAGAGGTCTTTCGCGGTCCGCAGTCGACGAACTTCGGGCGCAACGCCCTGGCAGGCGCCATCTACATCCGGACGCGGGATCCGAGCTTCGAGCCGGACCTGAAGCTGCGCGCGGAGGCCGGCGACTTCGATATGTGGCACGTTGCGGCCGCGGGCGGTGGTACGCTCGTCGAGGACCGCGTGGCCTTTCGGCTGGCCGGTGAGTATCGCGAGAGTGACGGCTTCCTGACGAATACGCTGCTGGACGCACCCGCCGATGCAACGGAACTCAGTAACCTCCGCGGCAAGCTGCTGTTCGAGCCGACCGATTCGCTCAGGATCGTGACGACGAGCAGCTATACGGAGAACTTCGCGGGCGAGGATGTCGTGCCTCTGGATGACGCGGAGAGCCGGGAAGTCACCTACGACACGGCGGGCCGCGAGGGCACCGAGTCGTTCATCCAGTCGATCAACGCCATCTGGACGATCAGCGACGCGCTCGAGTTCCAGGCGATCACGGCGTTCCAGGACACCGACTACGTACGTATTGAGGACATCGACGGCACGGCGGCTCCGGTCGGAGCGCTCGACCGCACGGGAAGCGACGAATCCCTGGCGCAGGAACTAAGACTCCGATTCGACGGCGAGCGCCTGTCGGGCGTTGCGGGTCTCTACTTCGTCACGACCGAAACCGGCTTTCTGGACACGCTCACGGTCCCGGCCAGCATACTGAATCCGGCGATCCCGCCGACCCTCGTCGCCCAGAGGGACTCCAGAACTAACGATAATTCAGATAATTATGCCTTCTTTTTCGACGGAGTCTACGCGCTGACCGAGACCGTCGAACTGCTGTTCGGCGGTCGCTACGACTACGAAGAACAGGACAACTTTCAGGCGACAACGCTGGAGTTCGTAACGCCGATCCCGCCGGGCTTCGAGTTCCTGGAGGATTTCGAGGGCACCGAAGCAACGACGACTGAAGCGAGTTTTGATGCGTTCCTGCCGAAGCTGGGTATTCGACGGTGGTTGTCGGATCGGAGCAACGTCGCGTTCGTCGTACAGCAGGGCTACCGCGCAGGTGGTGCGGAGATCAACTTCCTGGACGGCAGCGTCGAGGAATTCGATCCCGAGTTTCTCTGGAACTACGAGTTGTCCTATCGTGCGACGCACCTGGATGGGCGATTGCGGTGGAATGCAAACCTGTTCTTCTCGGACTGGGAAGACCAGCAAGTCGGGGTGCCTATCTCTGAAGAGATCCCGAATTTCCTGCGTACGGTCAACGCGGGTGAGTCCGAGCTCTACGGCTTCGAGACCGATGTCGACTGGCTCGTCTCGGACGTGATTAGCATCTACGGTAGCGTCGGCTACGTGAAAACCGAGTTCAATGACTTTCCTAACCCGCTGCCGTTGCCGGGACGCCCGGACAACCTCGCCGGCAATGAGTTTCCGTTTGCACCCGAGTGGAGCGGAAACCTCGGTTTGGATTTCAACCACCCGAACGGACTATTCGGCGGGATCGATGTCAACTATCAGGGGGCGGTCTACTCGACTCAGGACAACATCCCGGAAGACAAATCCGATTCGGCCACGCTGGTAAATTTGCGATTGGGGTACGCGTGGAACGATCGCTACAGCGTTACGGCCTATGCGCGCAATCTGTTCGACGAGTTCGTCGTCGTTCAGCGCGGCACGGCAACCAACTTTGCGCGCCTCGGCGACCCGCGCGTGGTCGCGCTGCGTTTTGACGCGAACTGGTAGGCCGCCTGCGGGGCCTGTTGCGTACAAGTTTCGACACGAATCGTCAGAAGGGACTGCTAGTATCCGCAAACGGCTTGTCCCTGAGCATCCCTGACGAAGGAGGCGGTTCGAATGCTGAGGCTATTCGGTTTCGTGTTTGTTGCGGTCGGTCTTGCTGCCTCTGCAGTGGCGGCAGAGCGCATCGAGTTTCGTATCCCGGCCGGGTTCACCTACACGTTCGACAACGTCACGGATTCGACGTCCGTGCTCGACGTTTCGGCGGACGGCCAGCGCATGAGCGTCGAGCAGGAGATGAAGCAGCGGATTCGCGGCTCCGTCGAGGTACTGGAGTCGTCGGGCGGTATCCCGGCGCGCGTACGGATACGTTTCGATCCATCGAGCGGTTCCACGATGACCAGCAATGGCGCGACGGAAGAGTCGCCGTTCGCTTTGGCCGGTCAGACCGTCGAGGTGGCCGTCGAGAACGAGCAGGTCGTGTCGATCGTCGATGCGAACGGCCGCGACGTCATGCTCGACGAAGAGACGCGCGGCGTCGTTACCGAACTTGCCGTCGCTGAGCAGGCGATGCTGCCGGGTCGGCCGGTCCAGGCAGGGGACGAGTGGCTTGCCGACTTCGCGCGCGAAGACCGGCCGCTCACGCCGAGGTTGAACATGCAGGTGGCGGGTTTCGGGGAACAGGGTGGCCGTCGAATCGCGAGACTGGACGCGGATGGCACGCTGAGCGGTACCCAGCAGGGGATGGGCATGAACGGCAGGATGAGCGGGCCGATCATCATGGATTTGCAGACCGGCCTGCCGCTGTCGTCGCGACTTTCCGGGTCGATCGCAGTAGACGGCGTCGTCGACCAGAACGGCACGCCGGTGACGATCACCGGCACCCAGAACGTCACGATCAGTTCGAATGCGCAGATCGGCGCGGGGGCCGGCGGCGCTCCTGCGCTGTCGGAACGCGCCGCGGTGGTCAAAGCGCCGCAGGACTGGCAGGAGTTTCGTCACTCGTCGGGCGCTACGCTGTCACACCCTTCGAACTGGCGGTCCGAGGAGCGGCCGGAGGGGGTGCTGATACAGCCGCCCGACGCGGGCGCAGCCGAGATGATCCTGGTGACCGGCGTGCCGACGAACGGCACGACCGACCCTGCCGCGCCCGACGTAGGTGCATATCTCGATGCCTCGCTGTGGCAGATGCTGCCGGGCCTCAAGCGTACCGGCGGGCCGCAGCGGGTGGAGGCTGCCAAAGCGCAGGGGGCGCTGTATCGCTATGCGGGCTCACTGCCCGACGGAACAAACGTTGCCTACGACGTTTACGTGACCATCGAGAACGGGGTCGCCCTCAGTCTGTCGGCGTTGGCGCCGCCGGACACTATGAGAGCGCGGACCCCGACGCTCGAGCGCATCTTTGGCAGCATGAAACTCGGAGCCGCACCGGTTGCATCGGCACCGGCAGCGTCGGGCGGCAGCACCCCAACCGGCGACGACCCGCGGCTGGTCGGCATGTTCGGCGGCGAAGCGCTGGCGGGCGGCGCCGACATGGGTGTCTACATGAACACTCAGCTCGTCTACGTGCTAAACGCGGACGGCACGCTCCACTACGGCGCGCAGTCGCACTTCAGCTCGTCGGAGCGGGACTATGAGGGCAACCTCAAATGGACCGCGACGGGCAATACGGCCGGCAGCGTCCAGAGCGGCCGCTGGAGTGCGAAAGGCGGGTTCCTGACGATCCTCTGGGATTCGGGTGAGAGATCGTACTTCGCTTACGGTTTCGAGCCCGACGGCAGTCTCGTGCTGCGCAATCCGACGACGCGGAAGCTGATCAATTTCTACTCGCGCATCCGCTGATCTGACGCGGGTTGTGCGGTTTCCGGTCTGGTGATCGTCAGGCCGCCGCGGTGACGCGCTCCCGGCATCCTGGCGCGCGTCTGGTCTGGTTCGTCGTCGGGTGCCTGGCGGTCGCGCTGGCCGGACTCGGCGTCGTGCTGCCGCTGCTGCCTACGACGCCGTTTCTGCTGGTCGCCGCGTTCGCGTTCGCGCGGTCGTCACGGCGGCTGCATGCGTGGTTGATCGCGCATCGCGTGTTCGGGCCGCTGATCGCGGACTGGCACCGCTACGGCGCGATACGTCGGCCGACGAAGGTGATCGGCGTCGCATCGATGGCCGGTGTGTTCGCGCTGTCCGTGCTCCTCGACGCGCCAGCCTTCGTCCTCGCCGTTCAGGCGCCGGTGCTGCTGGCGAGCGCCGTCTTTGTGGCATCGCGACCGGAGCCGCCTCGCGAATGAGTGCTGCACGAGTTTCGGACGCATCATCGATCAGATAGTTTTATTGAAAATGAGAACGATTTGCAATTAACATGCCCGCTCTGAAGTCGCGCACAAGGTCTCGAAGGACGGGTAACTCATGCAGCAATCTTTGAAGATCGTCACGATCACCGGTCTGGCCTGTTTCGCGCTGGGTGCTTTCCAGCCGGTCATGGCCCACGGTGAAGTCGACGAGGAACTGCTCGCCGATTTTCAGAATCACATGGACGACTTCCGGGACGAGGTCGATGAGTTGATCGCCGAAGCCGAGGCGATCGTCTCAGGCTATGCGACTCGCGAGGCCGGCGTCGCCCAGGTCGAAGAGCTGATTCATCATTGGGAAGAGGTCGCAATTCACTCCGTGATCGAGGTAAAAGCGCCTGCGATGTACCCCGATATGTGGCAGGCCGCGGGCGCGTTCCGGCAGGCCGTGACCCAGGGACAGTCCACGGAAGCTGTCGAGGCCGCGGCCGAACAGTTCAAGGCCGCCCTCTGGCAGAGTCTTGGCGCCGTCCGTCTCGCGGCCAGTCAGGTTAGCGCCGCGGATACCGTCGCCCACTAATCGGCGCGCCGGTCGGCCGCCGCCAGCGCGTGCCTGGCCGTCCATTGCGCGTCGGCCTGCGCCACGTACCCCGGCACGTCCTGCAACCACCGCCGCTGAACGCGCTTGCTGTCGCGGCGTGCGAAGCGTTCGCACGCTGCATTGTTGGAGATGACCGGCATGTGCGGCGAAATGTCACCGCGCTTCGATCCTCAGGATTCGGCCATCGGGTTCGTCGGTCAACAAATAGAGCCGGCCATCCGGCGACTGCTTGACGGTGCGTAGTCGTATCGGTGTCTCGGGAAACAGCCGCTCGGCGGACCTGACGGTTCGGCCCTCGATATCGAGCTTCCACAGGCTCCCGGCTGAAAGACCGGCGACGAACAGGTCGCCGCGCCAATCGGGAAACTCACTGCCGGAGTAAAACGCGAGTCCCGTCGGTGCCACCGTTTCCTGCCACGCGAAACGGGGCTCGACGAGCTTCCTGTCGTCGAGCACTGGCGGCTCGTAGCCGGTATTGCGATAGTCGCCGCTCGTTCGTAGCGGCCAACCGTAGTTGCCCCCCGCCTCAAGGAGATTGATTTCGTCGCCCCTCGTCGGGCCGTGCTCGGAGAACCAGATGTCGCCGGACGTCGGTTCGACCGTAAGGCCTTGCGCCGCGCGTATTCCGAGTGCGTACAGACCGGGCACGGCGTCCAGGCCGAAGTCCGGATTGTCGGCCGGGATCGACCCGTCTGGGTTCAGGCGGTAAATCTTGCCGCGCGCGTCCGTCGGATCCTGCGATACGGGCAACTCGGGCTGATCGATCTCGTTGAAATAGCGTTCGCCGATCGTGACGTATAGCGCTCCGTCGTGACCGAACGCGAGTCCGCCGCCGTAGTGAAAGCGCTCGGTCGACAGCGGCGTTGCAAGGAAGACTTGTTCGACGTCGGTAAGCTCGGCGGGGCCTGACAGCCGGCCGCGGATTACCCGGGTAGCCGTGCCGTTCTCGTCGCCCGCGGAATAGGCAACGTACACGTGACGGTTCGCCGCAAAGTCCGGGTCCGGCACGACGCCGAACAGACCGGAGTTATCGCGGGGGTCGTCACGACGCTGATTGTCCAGATCGTCCGGAAAGCCGCGCACTACGGTCTTCTCGCCAGTGACGAGAGAAACGTGCATGAGGTTGCCGTCCTTTTCGGTGACAATGGCCTCGTCAGCCGACAGGAAAGCGATATCCCAAGGGTGCCGCAGGCCGCTTACGACCTCGCTCGCGTAAGCGGCCGGCGCGTCGCTGGCGGTACCGGGATCCGGTGTGTGTACGTCCTGACACGCGGTCAGTGCAAGCAGGGTAGCGGCTGTTCCTGCGCTTCGTCCGATAACTCTACCGGCAAACGTTCTCATCGGTGTCCTCCAGGGCGGCATGGCAACATGCCTGTTCGACAGCGAAGCGACGCTTAGGTTTTGGTCGTGGCAGATCTCTAGAAACGTCGGCTCACGGACAGGGCGCCGAATACGTGGGCGTTCTGTTGGCCGTCGAACTCCCGGGAGCGCCAGTTGAGCGTATAGGCGAACCGCAGCCGCTCGAAGGACAGCGTCAGACCTGCGTTGGCGTCGACGACGAACGGCTTCTTGTCGACGGAAGGGCTGGACTCGAACGTATTCCCGTCGAGAAAGATGTTGCGGGCGACCGCGCGCAGCTCGACGCCGGCGAATGCCGACCAGCCCGGCCCGGAGTTGTCGGAGTAAAAAAAGCCGCTTCCGGGTATGGCCGGCCTGACCCGGAGCGGAGGGGATTGCCAGTGGTGCGAGTCGGGCAGCATCTGCCAGGTCACTCCGGCCGCTGCGTGGGTGTACACATTGCCGACGGCAACGCCCACGTGCGGCATCAGCCGGTTTACGACGCCGCCGCTTCGCAGGACGGAAGCGCCGGGCCACCGCCGCTCCCAGGCGACATTGACGCCGATTTCGTTGTCGAGTTGTTCGTCCCAGCCTTTTGGGTCTGTGGCGTCGAGGAGTTGGTGAACCGCCTTTTGAGTCTGCTCCCCGAGCGCGAGTGGCCCGACGATACCCACCGTCAGCTCGATGTTGTCGATGCGGTCGCCCAGCACCCGCGTGTAGCCGCGCGAAGCATAGAGAAACGCGGCGTAGGGCCGGTCGTTAGGATTGGGCGCCTGGGCGCCGATGTCCTCGGGCGTATAGAGATTCTGTCCCAGCGACAAATAGCTCGCGCTGGG
The DNA here is from genome assembly GCA_028277185.1 of Woeseiaceae bacterium. Lineage (GTDB taxonomy): Bacteria > Pseudomonadota > Gammaproteobacteria > Steroidobacterales > Woeseiaceae > UBA1847. The sequence continues at coordinate 152,759 of JANQGQ010000039.1, read as the reverse complement.
TGTAGGCGAGCCGTCGCTGCCGAAGAGATTCATCAGCTTCGTTGCGAAGCTCGTCGGTTCCTTACCGGGCGATAGCCAGGTCGCGCGTACCCCGCTCGTATAGTGCTGGTCGCTACCGCTGCCGAGCGAGTCGTTCTCGACGGCCAGCGTGAAGTATGTCGTGCCGCCGTCGGAGACAAACGGGGTCGCCGGGAGCTGCTCCTCGAAGGTGGGCTCGTCGCGGGCATGAAGCGGCGAACTCAGCGCGGCCGAGGCGCCCAGACACGCAGCTACAGGCACGCAGGCGCGCCAGACAACGACGACGACGGCGAACACGAGGTCGATAACGCCGACCAGGCGCAGGTGGCGAGGCCTGAGCCTCATGGGGATGCCGACGCCGACGCGCAGGCCAAGGCTCAGGTAGCTGACGGCGCCGCGCAGATACCGGAAGCGCCGCGCCGCGTTCATGGCGACTCCGCCGTCAGCAGCTGGGCTTCCGCAGAGCGCCAACCTCCGCCAAGGGCGCGGTAAACGTTGACTGCGGCGATGAGTTCGGCGCGCTCGGCGAGCGCGGTCTGCGAGTCGAGAGACAACAGTTGCCGCTGCGCGTCGAGTACCGGAAACAGGTCGTCGAGCTCGGTCTCGAAGCGCAGCCGGCTGAGTTCCAGCGCCCGCTGCCGATCGGCGCGTGCGCGCGCCAGCAGCCGGCGCTCCTTCGTAGCGAACACGTAGCTTGCGAACGCGGCCTCGGCGTCGCCGAAGGCGCGCAATACGGCAACTTCGTACTCCGAGAGCCTTGCGTTGAAGCGGGCGCTGGCCGCGTCGACCGCGGCGCGACGGCGGCCGCCGTCGAACAGCGGCCAGCGCAAGGCGCCGGCAATCGACCACGCCTCGCTCGGGCTCGAAAACAGGTCTGCGAGGTCAACGGCACCCGAGCCCAGCGTGCCCGTGAGATCGAACCGCGGGAACCGCGCCGCGGTCTCGACGCCGATCTCCGCGGACGCCGCCGCGAGGCGGCGCTCGGCGGCGCGAATGTCCGGCCGCCGTTCGAGCAGTTCGCTGGCGAGGCCGACCGGAATACGGGGCGCCCGAAGCTCGTGCTCCGACGCGGCGGCGAGACGCGGGACGACGCTGCTCGGTTCTTCGCCGAGGAGGACGGCAATCCGCGCCGCCGCGCCGTGCTCGGCAGCGCTGAACTCGGCCTGTGCCGCCTCTGACTCGGTCAGATCGGCCCGGGCCTGGACGAGGTCGAGTTCTGAGGCGAGTTCCTGGCCGTGAAGCAGCACCGTCAGTTCAAGCGTCTTCCGCGCGATGGCGGTGTTGTCGACAGCAACGTTCCGCTGCCGCTGCGCGCTGCGGAGATCGGCGTAGTTCAGCGCCAGCTCGGACAAAGTGACGAGCAGCACCGAGCGCCGGTCTTCCACGCTTGCGCCGAGCAACGCCGACGATGCCTCGACGTCGCGGCGAAGACGCCCGAACAAATCCGGCTCCCAAGCCGCTGACAATCCCGACTCGAAGAGCGAAAACAACGTCGGCGCGGCGGGCGGGAGATTCGCAACCTCGCTCTGCCGGCTGCGCGAAGCGGCTGCGTTCGCGTCGAGCGCGGGGCGGGTGCCGCCGAGCGCCAGTTGCCGTAACGCCTGAGCCTCGTCGAGGCGCGCCGTTGCGGCGCGGATGTCGGGACTGTTCGCGATGGCCTGATCGACGAGCGCCGTCAGCACCGGGTCGCCGAAGCTTTCCCACCACGCATCGTTTGCTACCGCCTCGTCGGCGACAGCGACGCCGTCGCTACGCACAATGTCCGAGAACTCCGCTTCCTTCCCGAAATCCGGCGGCTCATAGTCGGGGCCGACGACGCAGCCTGCGGCAACGGCAGCCAACAGGGCCAGCGCAAGCGAATTCAGGCGCGTCATGCCGGAACCTCCGCTCGCGTGAGGGAAGCCTGCGCCCCGGATGCGTCGGTACCGGTCTTCGGGCGAATCCCGAAGAAGAGACAGTAGAGCGCCGGGACGACACCCAACGTCAGAACGGTTCCGATCGTCAGACCGAACGCCATGACCGATGCCATGCCGTAGAACAGGACGTCGGCACCCACGATCAATGGCAGCAGGCCGACGATCGTCGTAATCGTTGTCATCAGAATGGGCCGCAGCCGGCGGGTGCAGGCGCGCACAACGGCCTCGATGTCGCTCACGCCGTCCCGGCGGCGCTCGATGTCGATACGGTCGATGAGGACGATCGCGTTGTTGACGATGATGCCGGCCAGTGCCAGAAGGCCGAGAATCACGAGGAAGCCGAAGTCTGCGCGCATGGCATGCAGGCCGACGCCAACGCCGATGACGACGAGCGGGATGGTCAGGAAGACAATCAGAGGTCGGCGGTAGCCGTTGAACTGAGCGACGAGAAGCAGCACGGAGAGTCCGATGCACATCGGGATACCCGCGGCCAGAGCAGCCTTGCCGATCTTCGAGTCTTTGACGATCCCGTCGAACTCGACGCGATGACCCGGCGCCAGCCCGGCGTTCATGGCGGTAACGGCCGGCTCGAGCAGCGGTTCCATGTCTTCGGGCGAGAGCGCAAGGTTACGCGCCTCGACCGTTACGGTACGAATCAGATCCTCGCGGTGAATGACGTTGAAGCCGCGTCGCGCCGCCACGGTCGCTATCTGACCGAGTGGTACTGACTCTGCCGAATGCTCGGGAAAGATGGCGACTGTCTCCAGGCGTCCCAGCTCAGCGCGCTCCCCGGCCACCGCACGTGACACGATAGGAAACACCTCGTCGCCGTCGCGGAACTCCGAGGCCGGTCTCCCGCTGACGTAGCTCGACAGCGAGCGGGCGACGTCCGCCGACGACACGCCGGCGCGCTGTGCGCGCTGCTGATCGACGTCGATGTCGAGGCGCGTTACCGGGTTGTACCAGTTCGACCAGACGTCGATCGTGCCCGGCACGTCCCGGAGCATGCGCTCGACGGCGAGAGCCTGCTGGTAGACATACTCCGTGTCGGGCCCCTTGACCTGCAGCTGAATCACGTTCGGATCCGAAGGCCCGAGGAACATGCCCGAGACGCGAGCCTCGACGTCCGGCAGCGTCGCGAGCAGGTCCTCGCGAAGACGCGGTATGGTAGCGGCGACCGCGTCGCGGCCGGCGGCGTTGATGACGATGAAGCCGACGTGCGGCGCCGGATCGATCGGCGCGAGCGACAGTACGAAACGCGGGCCGCCGAACCCGACATAGGCGGCGAAATCGCCGACCTCAGGATAGCGCTCGTCATCCCCGATGATCGCCATGATGTCGTGCATCCGCGCTTCGGTGCTACGGGTGCTCACGCCCGACGGCAGATTGACGTAGATCAGGATTTGAGCCCTGTCGCTATCCGGAAAGAACTTCGCCGGCGCGCTCTTGACCAGCAGCGCGCCGACGGGGAGGAGTGCGAACATCGCGATGACGAAGAGCAGGCGATGGGCGAGGACGTGTCTCAACGTCGCCTCATAGTGTTTCTCGACGACGCCGAAGAAACCCGGCGACCGGTTGCCCCCTGCGAGAGCCCCCGCCGCAGGCGCTTTGAGAAACAGATAGCAGAGGGTGGGCGTCACGGTCATCGCGAGGAGCCACGAGGCCGACAGCGTAATCAGGATGACGAGCGAGATATTGCGCGTGTACTCGCCGGAGGAATGCTCGGCGAGCATCAGCGGCAGGAACACGAGAATTGTCGTCGCCGAGGACGACAGAAGCGGCAGGGCCAGTTCGCGGCCCGTCTCGCCGAGGGCGCGCCGGCGGTCGCCGTGCTCTCCGAGCAGCCGCTTGAAGTGTTCGGCAATGACGACGCCGTTGTCGACGAGCAGCCCGAGGGCAATGACGAGCGTGGCAAGGCTCATGCGCTCGAGGTTCATGTCGAAGATGCCCATGATCGCAAGCGTCGCCAGCATGACTGTGGGCACGATCGAGCCGACGATCAAACCGGTGCGCACGCCCAGAAACAAGATGACGACGCCGAGCACGATAGCCAGCGTCTGCAGTACGTTGGCGGACACGCCGTAGACAGCGTTTGCGACCTGATCGGCCTGCCACGTAATCACGTCGAGGTTGACGCCTAGGGGCAACGTCTGACGCAGCTCGTCGATCGCATGGCCCGCTCGTTCCGAGTAGTTGAGCACGCTCTCGTCGGGCTGCATCACGATCGCGAGCACGATCGCCTCGGCGCCGTTGAAGTACACGCGTCGGGGCGCCGGGTCGGCGAAACCGCGCGATACGCTGGCGAGATCGCGAAGCGCTATCAGTGAATCCTCGGGCGAACCGTCGGCGGGGGCCGGAATCAGCAGGTTCCCGACGTCCTCGACCGAGTCGAAGTCGCCGGATGGCACGAGCGCGAACGCGCGATCGCCGGTATCGATTTCACCGCCGGGAATGATCGAGTTACGCGCCCGCAGGGTCGCGGCTATGGCATCGGGGGCAATCCCGAGTTCGGCCAGTCGGGCGTTCTCGAGCTCGACGAATATCCGCTCCTCGACCTGCCCTATGATCTCGACGCGGCGAGTCCCCGGAACGACGTGCAGATGTTCGCGCGAATGCTGCGCGAAGTCGTACAGTTCCGCGAGATCGAAGTCGTCGCCGCTCAGTGCAAGCGTGATGATCGCGACATCGCCGAAGTTGTCGTTGACGCGCGGCGTGCCGGCCTCGTCGGGCAGGCGCGGTTGCGCTTCCCGCACCGCCTCCTCGAGTTCGTCCCAGACGTGGTCCAGGTCGTCTACCCAGTCATAGGCCTTGGCGTAGACGATCGACTGTCCGTCGGACGAGATCGAGCGGATCTCTTCCACGCCGTTGACCGTCAGGATAGCTTCCTCGAGTGGTTTCGTGACCAGAAGCTCGACGCGCTCCGCCGGCAGGCCCGGATACGCCGTCGAGACCAAAGCTTCCCGGATCGTGATCTTCGGGTCCTCTCTCGCGGGCAGCGTGAAGTAGGCGAATGCGCCGGCAATCATCATGGTCAGCGTCGCGAGGATCACGACGGGGCGATAGCGGAACGCGATTTCGGTGAGATTCACGGTGAGCGCCCTAACGGTTGTACCGCGCGAGGCCGATGCCCGCGACCCTGATTGCCTGACCGTCGGTCAGCAATTCGACGCCCCTGACGACCACGAGCTCGCCGGGACGGAGACCATCGAGGATTTCGACGCCGTCGTCCCGCAGCTCCCCGAGCCGTACACGCCGCGCGCGCGCTGCGGCCTGCTGAGCCGCCGTATCGACGACATAGACCGTTGCCGCGCGATCTTCGCCCGGAATGAACGCCGTCAGCGGTACGACCAGCGTTCGGGGATGGCCGTCCCGGTCGAATTGAGCTTCGATGGACTCACCCGGACGCAGCCAGCCCGGCGCCTCGTCAACCGCAAGCGTGACCGGAAACAGGCCTGCGGTGTTGGCCTGAGCGCCAATTTCCGTAATGCGTCCCTGCACCGGTTCTCCGCCCGCACCGATGCGGGCAAGAGTTCCGACCCTCAGCGTGGGGCGGACCGAGCCGGGCACCTGAATCACGGTCTCGAGGCTGGCCTGCATGCCGATGACGCTCAGAACGGCTTCCCCGCCGGCAACCACCTCCGATGGTTCGGCAAGCCGCGCCGTGACTTCCCCGTCGAACGGGGCGCGCAGGTGTGCGTCGGCGAGGGCTTCCTCAGCCTGCGCTACCGCTGCGCCGAGGGCCGATACTTGTGCGGTCGCGCTATCGAAGCGCGATCGAGCCTGGTCGATTGCCGACTGAGAGACGGCGCCGGTGCCGGCGAGGCCAGCGCGTCGCTCGTAGTCGAGTCGTGAGTCGACGAGGACCGCTTCGGCGTTCGCGAGATCGGCGCGCCGACCCGCCAGTTCGAGCCGCAGGGTGCTTGCATCGAGTTCGGCGAGGAGATCGCCGCGGGCGAAGCGGTCGCCCAGTTCAACGAAGATGCCGGCGATTTGTCCGCCGGCCTCGAATGCCAGCTCGGAGCGGTCCGCAGCTCGCACGGTGCCGCTGTACCACACCCGGGATCGATCCGCGTGCCCGACGCGTTCCGCGACCACCGTGCGGGGCTCCGGGGTCGGCGGAGCCTCTTTCCCCGAGCAGGCGGCCAGCCCGCCGCCGATCAGCAAGACGACCAACACCCGGGCGCCTTTGATATCGCGTGGTCTCATAGCGTATTCACCTGTATGTGGCCTGCCGCCGGTCGATGATCGAAGTGTTTCAGGGGCTGTGCCGAGCGGGCTCAGGGTGTAAAATGACTGAGCGGTCAGTATATGACTGGTTGGTCAGTCATTGCAATAGTTGCGGTAACGATCAGGATTTGTCGTGCCGTGGGCTTGCATGCGTAGCCTGAGATTTTTTGGCGTGGGTCCGCAGGCCGGGTGACGAAAGTGAGGTATCGATATGAATGAGAAAACGATGACGCGATCTCAGGAGCGGCGCCGGGAGGACATTGTCCGCGCGGCGCTCGAGGTCTTCGACAGGGATGGGTTCGAAGGCGCGCGCATTGACGACGTGGCCGCGGAAGCCGCGGTGGCGAAAGGGACCGTCTACCTCTATTTCAAGAACAAGGAGGCGTTACTCGAAGGCGTGATTCACGGTGTCGTCAAACCGGCCGTGGCGGCCGTGGAGGAAGCCGCCGCGGACACCGATATGTCGGCGGCCGATCGCCTCAGGCGTCAGATCGGGGTGATCGGCAAGCGCCTCGGGGAGGGGCAGATGAACGTCATTTTGCGGTTGATGATTGCGGAAGGCCCGAAGTACGACGAATTGCGCCGCTTCTATTTTCGCGAGATCGTGAATCCGGGAATGCAGGCGATCGGCCGCTGTCTGGCTGACGGCGAGGCAAGTGGCGAATTCCGGCCCGGTACCGGCCAGCTGCATCCGCAGGTCTTCGCCGGCACGGCGATCATGGCGGCCGTCTGGCGCATACTGTTCGACGATCTTCGCCCGCTCGATCTCGACGCTCTGCTCCGCGACCATCTGGATACGGTGCTGGACGGGATCAGCGCGTAGCGCTGCGTTGACCCCAGACGTAGCGCACGACGCTCTGTCGCACGCCAGCGGCGAGATTCGGGAATTCGCAGAAATCGCTCACCAGCCCGTCGCGGATAAAACCGGCCTTTTCCAGTACGCGCTGAGAGGCCGCGTGATCGGGGTGGCACCAAGCCAGGAGACTAGTGCAGTCCAGATCCCGGGCGAGTTGCGTCATCGCCCGGACGGCCTCGGTCGCGTAGCCCTGGTTCTGGAATTCACGGGCGACGACGTATCCCGTCGAAGCGCAATGCGTCGATTCGAAGCTGAGGCCGGTGCTGCCGATGATGCGCTCGTCCGGGCCGAGGCAGACCAGGTAGGGGCCGGCGGGCCAGCGCCGCCATTCCACCTCGGCAAGCTTCAGGAATGCGTCCGTGTCCCCGATCGAGCCGTGAATCGGCCACGCCAGATAGCGGCCGAGCGATTTGTCGCCGGCATAGTTCGCGAAAATCGCTGCCGCGTCTTCCGGACGCGGCTTGCGGAGCAGCAGACGTTCGGTCTGGATTTCGGAAGGTGCCTTCATCGCCTAGAACATGAGACTGTAGATCAGGACGACGCCGATGCCGATCGGTGCGACGTAGCGCAGCAGGAACCGAAATGAGCGAAAGACGTAGGCCGGTAGCGGTCCGAGTTCTTCCGCAAGCGCGTCACGCGACAGGACATGACCCGCGTACAATGCTATCAGCATGCCTCCGAGTGGCAACATGATGTTCGACGTCAGGTAGTCGAAGGCGTCGAAGAGATTCATCCCGAAGAGCGTGAAGTCGGCGCCGACGTTGAAGGCGAGAGCGCAGCCGAGTCCGAGCGTCCAGATCGCGCTCCCGAGAAGTACCGTCGCGCGGCGTCGCGTCCAGCCGCCGCGCTGTTCGAGGTATTCGACGACCGGCTCGAGGATCGACATCGTCGAGGAAAGAGCGGCGATCGCGAGGAACAGGAAGAACAGCACCGCGACTGCCGCGCCGCCCGGGATCTGGGCGAAAGAGATCGGCAGCGTGACGAAGATCAGCCCCGGGCCGGCGCCGGGCTCGAGGCCCTGAGCGAAGACAATGGGAAAGATCGCGAGGCCTGCAAGCAGCGCCACGAGCGTATCCAGGCCGGCGATCGTCACGGAGGCCCGGGCGATGGGGACGTCGCGGCTCAGGAACGAACCGTAGGCCATCATTGCGGTCATGCCGACGCTCAGGGTGAAAAACGCATGACCGAGCGCCACGAGTACGGCTTCCCAGCTCAATGCAGCGAAATCCGGCTGGAACAGGAAGCGTGCTGCTGCCAGGAACGTGCCCGTCGTGGCCGCCGCGTAGACGACGAGGGCGATCAGCAGTACGAAGAGGCCCGGCACCATCCAGCGCAAGGCGCGTTCGAGACCGCCGCGAATGCCTTTCGCGACGATCGCCATCGTGAGCGCCATGACCAGGGTGTGGCCGGCGATCAGAGCGGCCGGGCTTGCCAGCAGACCGGCAAACAGTCCGCTCATGGCCTCGGCGACGTCCAGCGAGCCGTCCCCTGGCGCGGCGATCTGCCCGCTGACGGCGTACCACAAATACGAGAGCGCCCAACCGGCAACCACGCTGTAGAACGACAGAATCAGGAAGGCGCAGAGGACTCCAAGCCAACCGATGGCGCTCCAGCGCGGCGAGTGTCCCTCGCGGGCGGCGAGGGTGGCAAAGCTGTGGATCGGGCTGCCGCCGCCGCGGCGTCCAAGCAGGATCTCAGCGGCCAGTACGGGCAGGCCGATCCCGGCTACACAAGCGAGGTAGACGAGGACGAACGCGCCCCCGCCGTGCTCGCCGGCGATGTACGGGAACTTCCACACATTGCCCAGCCCGACCGCGGACCCGGCTGCCGCGAGGATGAAGGCCATTCGCGATGACCAACCAGGAGCGGAGCGCGGGCTTGCAGCCGAGGCGCCGGTGGGCAGGGCGTCGACGCGGGCGCTCACGATGCCACCCGTCGGTCGGCGTTCCCTTGACCGCTCAGGGCGTCGGCAATGGCTGCGACGTGCCGTAAGTCCGTTCCGCAGCAGCCGCCGAAGACGTTCATCCAGGGCATTGCCCCGGCGAGTTCGGCATAGCACTCAGCGAGTTCGAGCGGGTCGCCGTCGTCGAGGGTCTCCGCCGCATCGAGTTCGGCGTGGCTGCAGCGCGAGGCATTGCAGCGCAGTCCGCGAATGCGTTCGATCTCTTCGACGACGCTGAGCGCACTTCTGAAGTGGTCCGGGTGCGCACAATTGATCATGAAGTATGCGGCCGAGCGGTCGGTCGCCGCGTCGACTTCGGCGATGGCTTCGCCCAGCGGCTGACCGCTCGGTAGCGCGCCGTCTGTTTCCACGGTGAACGATACGACCGCGGGCAGCCCGACGGTTCGCGCCGCGCGCACGACGCCGATCGCCTCGGCCGATTGCGCGAACGTCATCGCGCTGATCATGTCCACGTCGGTCTGAGCAAGCCAGCCGATCTGCTCGGCGTGGTAACGCTCGGCGTCGGCGGCTGAGATACGCGCGTCCGGTGCATACGCGTCGCCCCGCGGGCCGATGACCCCGTTCAGAAGAATCGGGTTGCGGCCGGCTGAGAATTCGTCGCGCAGCACGGCGACGAACTCGACGGCCTCGCGGTTTATCGCGGCCATCTCCTCGATGGTCGCACCGAGTGCATCGGCCCAATGGCGCTGAGCCCGCCAGGTCGGGCTGTCGAGCACGAAGCCGGTGCCGTAACGCCTGGCGAGTTCCAGGAAACCGCGGTAATAGCGGGTCAGGGCGGCCCGGCCGGCTGAACCCGTGAGCAGTGTATGCGCTGCGAACTCGCGAAGCGGGATGCGCTGATTGAATATCAGGTCTGTCTCCAGACCCGCGTCGGTGAGGAACAGCCGCCGGTTGCTTTGCGGCAGCTGGGCTCGCATCGTCATCATGTAGAGTCTCCCGTGAAGCGCGCGGGAGTCTGGGTGCCTATCGTGGAAACGGGTGTGGTCGCCCGCGTGGAAATTGTGGAGCCGCTTCTACGACTCGCGGGCGACGAATGCCCGAACGGCTTCGACGAAGACCTGTGACGCCGGTTCGCGGCCGAGCAGGAGGTGGCCGTCGCTTTCGAGGCCGAGAAACTCGGCGTTCGGGACGCTTGCCGCAATATTGCGTCCGGTGGCTGCCGGAATGCGCCGATCGCCGAGCGAGTGAATCACGAGGGTCGGAACGCTGACCTCCGCGAGGCGGGTGCGTACGTCGATGTCTCCGAATGCGGAAAGGAAGCGCACGGCGTTCTCCGGCGACGTGGTGCGGCGCTGGAATTCGTTGAACCAGCTCAGCTCCTCGGCCGTGGCGCCAGGCATGAAGGTCGACGAGAAGATCTGCCGGTACGCGGGATTGTCCTGGCCCCAGCCGGTCCCGGTCAGCGTCATCACGGCTTCGCGCTCGCGGATCGTCTCGTCGCTGGCGTCGATGCGCCAGCCGGCCGCGTAGCCGCCGAAAAGGATCAGATGCGTGACGCGTTCAGGATGACGAACCGCGTACTCGATAGATACCGCGGCCCCCTGAGAGATTCCGAGCAGCGCGAATCGGGAGAGTTCGTTGGCATCCACCACGGTCTCGAGATCGTTCACGAACGCCGCGAAAGAAATATCGTCGACATCCCAGTCGGACAGGCCGTTACCGCGCTCGTCGTAGCGGATGATTCGATGATCCCGCGCCAGAGCCCGGTACAAAGGGCTCCAGATCGGCGCGTTCCAGTCGAGTTCGAGATGGCTGAGCCAATTGGCCGCCTTGACGATCACAGGTCCGTCGCCGACCGACGCGTGAGCGATACGAATGCCGTCGGGGGCCGTGCAGAACTGCACCTTCTGCCGCGCGAGGATGAGATGCGGGAGAGTCTGTGAATCCTCGCTCGTCGCCGAATCGCTGCATCTGGCGACTCGCGCGTCCGGGGACCAGGCGACGCCGGCTTTGCCGAATCGCGATGACATCTCCCCGGATACGGCGGCAAGCTCCCGTTCCATGCCGAGTTGTTCGAGGCGGGTGAGGAGGAGCGTCGCGGCTTCGGGGTTGAACGGATCGTGTTCGACCCACGCCCGAACCCAGGACAGCGACCTGTCCGGGGCAAGGGTCTCGTGACAGGACAGCTTCCGGAGTACGATCAGCTGCTGCTGCCTCGCTTCCTCGCGTTCGGCGGTCAGCCATTCCTGGAACAACGACTGCTCGGGCAGGTCGATCCCCTCGAGTAGCGGCTGCTGCAGCAGATGCGCCAGAGTCTGGAGCCGATCGGGTGACGGATCGGTTCCCCGGACCTCTTCGGCGATCGACCGAATGTCGATGTCGATATCGGCCGTGAGCAGCGTGACGCGCTCGCGGTCGGCCGCGAGGCGTTCGACGGCAGCGTCGTTGACCAGGGGGCGCAGCTTGCTGAGCGACCATCGGAGCGCGCCCCGCGGGTCGTCGGGGATTGCCCAGAACACTTCGCAAAGGCGGTCTCGCCGGTGCGGTCTGGCGGTGAGCGCGAGGTAGGCGAGGAGTGCGCGGGTGCGTTTCGATGCCGGCAGCGTCGCGTCCCGGTCGTCGTGCCGGACGCCGAGTTCGCCCAGGGTCTTGAGGGAAATCCGGGTCATCGGGTGTCAGATCGTGAAAGCGTGCGGTGAGCGTGCCAGCGCGATCCGTAGTATACCGCGGTGCCGGCCTCGCCACGCGACAGCCTTGTGGAATACCACGCGGCCGACCACGCTCGCTCCCACGCATCCGGCCGATGCTCGACCGGATGCGTAACAGGAGCAAAGTATGAAGACCCCGATTCTGTCGATTCGACCGGCAACCCTCGACGACGTGCCGGCCGTCGGTGCACTCATGGCGATATCCGCACGGGAGCTGGGCGGGAACGACTATCCGAACGACGTCGTCGAGTCTGCGCTCGAGAGTGGCGTATTGGGGCTCGACACCCGACTCATTCGCGATGCCACCTTCTACCTGATATTCGTCGATACCGTGCTCGCCGCCTGCGGCGGCTGGAGCTTCCGACGCACGCTGTACGGAGCGGACGGTCGGGGATCGCGTCATCCGGAGGTCCTCGATCCCGCCGTCGACTCCGCAAGAATCCGCGCGTTCTTTGTACATCCGTGCTTCGTCCGCCGCGGTCTGGGGACGCTGATGCTCACCTGCTGCGAGAATGCGGCGCGCATCGCGGGATTTCGGTCGTTCGAGCTGGCGGCAACGGCTGGCGGAGAACGGCTCTACCGCGCGAACGGCTACGCGCCGGGCAAGCCGATCGAGTACGCCGTCGGTCCCGGTCTCGCAATGCGGGGGCTGCTCATGCATAAGGCAATCGGTCGGCGATCTGCGGAGACCGCGATGCCCTGAACGCCGCCCGCGGCGCGAATCTGGGGTGGCCCGGTGGCCGAAATCTCTTCTCCGGGACTCATATAACGATGGTCGGTGCCACATCGAAGGCGCTGGCTCGGTCACAAGAAGGATGAATGCCAATGAGGGGAAAGCTCACCGTCGTCAAGTACGGCAGCCCGGTGCTCGCGAATCGCAGCCGGCCGTCCTCGTTTCAGGGGGGCAGCTGATGGGGGAGGTCCAATTCGCTCAGACGAGCGACGACGAACGCTGGAACGCCCAGGACGTGTTGCATTGCTTGTTGGCCGGCAGGGCTCTTCAGCTTGCGACGATGCGGGCGCTGCGACAGGTTCGGATGACGCCCGAATCCTGGTTGATTCTGGAAGCGCTCGATGCACGGCCCCGCATCATGAGCGAACTCGCCGAGGACCTCGCGATGCAGAAAGGGTCGCTGTCCCGCTGGGTTGCGCGCCTCGAAGCCGCCAGCTTCGTGCGTTGCCATCTCGACGCGAGAGATCAGCGCCGCAAGACCGCGACGCTGACCCGGGCGGGCAGGTTGCAGCTTGGCGAGGCGCGGAGTTCTGTTGCGGAGATGCTGGTAACTGCCGACTATAATCTGACTGCAGTCGATCGCACGGCGATCGCCAGGCTATCCCGCGACTGGTATGCGGCGCTCCGTCAACGAGAGGATGAGAGCGATAACCAGTTCTGACGTTCCGACCGGTGTTATCAATTGGTGTTATCAATTTTAGGGTAGCCGATTCCGCGAGCCAGATACTCATGGCATATCGAAAGACCCTTGTGTACGCGCCGTACGGACGTCGACAGCGGGCGCGCAATAAAATCAGCAGGGACGTTGCAGGAGGCTGGTAGCGGCCGGTATTCCGCTGCCAGCCTCTTTTCGTGTGCTGGATTGGGGGGGGTATGAAGGTGGCGGCAACTGTTGTGGCCGGCTGGCGAACCGTTATCGGGGCCGCTATCGCGCTTCTGGGCTGCGTGCTCTTGCCCGGCTGCAACCCGAATGATGAGTCGTCGCCGCCGGAGGAGCAGGAGACGACTGCCGTCGATGTGCCGGAGACGCTCGGCATCGATTGGTTCGACGGCGACGTCGAAGCGGCTTTCGCCGCGGCGCGCGATGCGAACAAACCGCTGTTCCTGTACTGGGGTGCAACGTGGTGCCCTTACTGCAAGCAGGTGCAGGCCACGATCTTCACGCGCCGCGATGTCATCGATCAGACCCGGCAGTTCATTGCCGTGGAACTCGACGGCGATGCACGCTCCGCGCAACGCGCGGGCGAGCGCTTCGGCGTCAGGGGCTACCCGACGATGATCGTGTTTCGGCCGGACGGGGCCGAGATCACCCGCATTCCGAACGCCCTGAACCTGGAGGCGTACGCCGAGGTTTTCGATCTCGCGATGAACGCGATGCGCCCGGTCGCGGATCTCGTCACGGCGGCGTTGGCGGGGGAGGGACTGAGTGCCGGGGAGTGGCAGCAGCTGGCAGTCTACTCCTGGGGACAGGATAACCAGCGTGCGCTCGGCAAGCGGAGCGCGAGCGATACTTTCAATTCACTTGCGACAGCCTGTCCGGAAAGCGCCGGCACCGCGTGCCTGCGGCTTGCAATGAAATCGCTCGGCGCCGTGATTGACGAGGCCGGCGACGAAGGGCTCGACCCCGGGACGCGCGCGGCAGCGATGGACGATCTCACGGCTCTGCTCGCCGATGGCAATACGATCGTCGCCAATCTCGACACGGTGCTGCATGCGGGCAGCAAATTCGTCGGCGCCGTGACCGAGCCGGGAACGCCGGAACGGGATGCCCTGAGTGCACATTGGGAGGCCGTAATGCTGGAGCTGGCGGACGACCCAAGGCTGTCGACCGTAGAACAGTTCTACGCGAGTTACGCACCGATCGCTTTTTTGAAGCTGGACGATCCTGCGGCATCGGTCCCGGCGGCCGTTCAGTCCGCGATCCGGGACCGCGTTGCCCGCTCGCTCGATGCCACGACCGATCCCACCGAGCGGCATGCCGTGGTGACGAACGCGGCAAGCCTGCTGCGTGCGGCCGAACTTCCGGGTGAAGCGTCCGGTCTGCTCGAGGCGGAGCTCGCGAATTCGAAGCAACCCTACTACCTGATGTCGGGCATCGCCGGCTACGCCGAACGCGAGGGCGACACGGCGGCGGCACTTCTGTGGCGCAAGCGCGCGTACGATACGGCCACGGGCGGCAGTACCCGATTTCGCTGGGGCTACGGTTACATCTCGGCGCTGCTCCGTCTCTCGCCGGATTCGCTCGACGATATCGAGAACACAACCGCCGGCCTGTTCGAGGAGTTCGAGGATCCGGCGGGGGCACTGTTCGGCGGGACGCAGGCGCGTGCCTCGCGGCTGAGCGAGGCGCTGCTTGCGTGGGCTGATACGCCGGAAAGAGCGGCGGTGCTCACGCGTGTGAGAGCGCGAATCGGAACGGTCTGCGCCGCGATCCCGGCAGGCGAGGTCGGGCGAGAGCGTTGCGAGAGCTTTCTGGATAAGCCAGCGGGCGGCTGAGCCGCTTGTTCGCCATTCGCGGCGCCATCGTCGCATAGCAAGCACGGCTGCCCCGGGCTCGGGAGCCGAGTGCGACCGCAGTCGCGTACGGTCCATTTCTTCGATCTCATCGAACGGTCTGACTTTTCCGACCATATCGGAGCTATGCAATGGCCCGAGCCGGATAAGCCGATTCCCCAGGCCAGATACGGCCGAGCTGACTATGAGGCAAAGAGGCCGGGTTTGTTCTGCCGGGCCCGGCAAACTAATGTTGCCGTCTCGCGTCAAGTCGACCCTCGTTCCTGATACGAAACGATACAAAGTAAAGCGCATGGGAAAGCAAACGTTTGGCGATCCCTGGCATACTCCCGCTTGCGAAATCGCTGACTACGCGGCTTTTTCGTCGGGACCGCTCTACGAATAGGGTCGTCCGAGTCTATCAATGAAACGCACCCACAATCGTGGTGGCCGCGTTCTGCAGAATTGCCAATTTGCCTGATGTTCGATGCAGGCGGCTTGCTGGCAGGCAGATCAATGGGGCATAGCGTGAAACGAAGACCCGGAGCTTTCGTTCGAACCGGGTCGGGTCCTGCTCCCTGCCCCACCTAAACAAGAGAGCGCCGGGAATCGCGCCGCTAGTGCCGATTAGCGGTTTTCCCTGAATTTGTCGCTTAAAGACGGAATTCTGTCGCCTCCGGACAACGTTGGAAAGCCGCAGCGGACGATTACCTGCTTATGCAAAATGAAGCAGAGCCCGCAACATGGCGACCCTGACAGCAACACCTGAAACCGCGACGGAACCGGCCCCGGCCGTTACCGGACAATACCTGGTATTCACTTTGTCGGGCAAGCAGTTCGCGGTCGAGGTTCCACGCCTCCTGCAGATCCAAAGCTGGGAAGACGTGACACCCGTTCCCGGTGCGCCGGATTATGTTCTCGGCAAAACCGATCACCAGCGCCCGAAGCTGATTGTCGTCGACCTTCGCGCACGCCTTAAGCTGGATCGCGCTGCACCCACGCGCAGGACGCTGGTGGTCGTTCTGAGCTTCACCTGCAACGGTGTATTCCTGCCGGTAGGGTTCACTGTGGACTCCTCGATCGGTGCGCAGGAGCTCCTTCACGAGCCCGGCTCCGATCGGCACTTTCCCGTGAGCCGCGAATTCGTACGCGGAACGGCCAGGGTGGGCCGACGGCAGGTCTTTGCGCTCGACGTCGACAGTCTGGTCGATGCGTCGGTGCTGGCGGGCGAAGCGACGCGGCGTATACCGGCCAGTGGCTGCATTCACTAAATGGTGCAGCATGAGTAACGGATCGAAGCCGCAGTACGCCGACCTGGATATCGAGACCCTCGAAACTTCCTTCGCGCTCATAAAGCCGAAGGCCGAGGAGCTCGTCGCCCGCTTTTACTCCGAACTGTTCTGCCGACACCCGGCCGTCGAGCCGCTGTTCGCCGACACCGATATGCGCGTGCAGCAAGGCAAGTTGCTGGCTGCACTGAAGCTCGTCATCGAAAACCTCCGCAATTCCGAAGAGCTGCTGCCGGTCCTGCGTGAGCTCGGACGGCGACACGAAGACTACGGAGCGACTTCCGCGCACTACGTCGCGGTAGCCGAGACGCTGCTCGACGTAATGGGCGAGATCGCCGGACCCGCCTGGACTCCGCAAACTCGAAGCGCCTGGAGCGACGCGCTGGGTCTGATCGCCGACGTCATGCTGAACGAATACCAGAACCACCCCGGGAAAGACACCGAACCGAAAGAGGGAGTTGAAATGAGCAAGGAATCGACAGCGGCCGAGAACAGTCGCATCAAACAGGCATTGGACAGCGTCACGGCAAACGTGATGGTGGCCGACGCAAACCTGGACATCATCTACATGAACGACACGGTCCGGGAGATGTTCCAGGCCGCCGAGTCGGATATTCGCAAAGACTTGCCGGGCTTCGACGTCAGAAGCCTGATGGGCACGAACATCGACGACTTCCACAAGAATCCGGCACATCAGAGGCGCCTGCTCGAAGACCTGAGCGGCACTTTCGAATCGCAGCTCAAACTAGGTGGCAGAACCCTCAGTATCATCGCCAACCCGATCATCGCTGACGACGGCGAGCGCATCGGCACGGTCGTTGAATGGCAGGATCTGACGGAGCAGCTGGCGCGCGAAGAGGAAGATCGTAAGCGCGTCGAGGCTGAGCGTTTGATCGCTGCCGAAAACGGCCGCATCAAACAGGCTCTGGACGGGGTGACGACGAACGTCATGATCGGCGACAACGATCTGAACATCGTCTACATGAACGACGCGGTGAGCAAACTGTTCCGCGAAGCCGAATCGGACATTCGCAAGCAGCTGCCCGCCTTCGACGCAAACAACCTGATGGGGACCTGTATCGACTTGTTTCACAAGAACCCGGCGCATCAACGCAGCATGCTAGGGGGGCTGACCGCAACACACACCGCCGAGCTGAAGATCGGGGAACGTACCATGCGCGTCATTGCCAGCCCGGTATTCGACGACGAAGGCGAGCGTTTGGGAACGGTTGTCGAGTGGGCCGACCGCACCCAGGAGCTGGCCATCGAGGGCGAGGTCGAAACGGTCGTCGGCGGAGCCGTCGAAGGCGACCTGACCAGGCGTATTCCGACCGAGGACAAGACCGGCTTCTTCGAGAACCTGGGCAATAGCGTCAACGAACTCATGGTGAAGCTGACCGGCGTGGTCCGCGAAATCCAGCAGGCGTCGGACAACGTCAGAGCAGGCGCCGGGGAGATTGCCGAGGGTAACACCGACCTGAGCCAGCGCACCGAGGAGCAGGCGTCCAGCCTCGAAGAAACGTCGTCTTCGATGGAACAGATGACCAGCGCCGTGCGCGAGAGCGCCGAAAACGCCGCGCACGCCGATCAGCTGGCCAAAGAGGCGCGAAAAGAGGCGGAGCAGGGCGGCGCCGTTGTCGAGCAAGCCGTAAACGCCATGCAGGAGATCAACGACGCCAGCAAGAAGATTGCCGACATCATCAGCGTCATCGACGAGATTGCGTTTCAGACCAATCTGCTGGCGCTCAACGCCGCGGTCGAAGCAGCGCGGGCCGGCGACCAGGGCAGGGGCTTCGCGGTCGTTGCCGGTGAGGTACGTAGTCTGGCGGGGCGCAGTGCAAGCGCGGCGAAGGAGATCAAAGGCCTCATTGTTGAAAGCCTCGCGAAAGTCGATGACGGGTCGAAACTCGTCAATCAGTCGGGTGAGGCGCTGGAGAGGATTGTCAACGGATCGAAAAAGGTCACCGATATCGTCGGCGAGATTGCTGCATCCAGCCAGGAACAGTCCGCCGGCATCGACGAGATCAACAAGGCCGTCTTGCAGATGGACGAGCTGACGCAGCAGAATGCGGCGCTCGTCGAGCAGATCGCCGCAGCGAGCGAGTCGATGGGCGAGCAGGCGGAGGGCCTGAGCAATCTCATGGACTTTTTCACGGTCGAGGACGGTGTCGTAGCGCAACCAGCGGCCGACTCACCTCCCGTCGAGCGCCGATCCGGTAACAGGCCTTGGTCGAAACCCAAAGCCGCAAAAACAGCGGAGACCGCTATGAACGGCAGAAAGGCCGCAATGGCATCCGGCTCCGACGCGGCGGCCGCCGTCGACGAGGAGTGGGAGTCGTTCTGAGAAACGCATCGAACCACTTGTTGCCGCGCCACCCGGTGATGCCGATCCCATGTCCGGCATCACCGGCGCGGCGGCAAGATGGCCAGCCCGCAGAAAAGCGATACGAATTCTGAGTAAGACGTTCCGCATCGAGCAGCTGCAGTACGCGCGGCGAGCGCTTCGTATACTATGGCCTGTTACTATTGGTTGCGGTTAGCCCTGAGTGATTCGTACCCGGTGTTAAAGTAGTACTAATGGGCGCGATACAGTATTTTGAGATCAATTGATGATCTTCACTACGCTGTCATCCTGGGTACGGATGATTCACGCTACATTGGCCGCGTCCAATGTCGACGTTGACAGGCTGTTCACCAAAGCAGGCCTGACTACCGACAAGCTTCGTATGCCGAATGCCCGCTACCCGGTCGATGGTCTGCGACGACTCTGGAAGCTGGCGGTACATGCCACCGCAAACCCGAGCCTGGGTCTCAAGGTTACCCGGCACTGGCATCCAACCGCACTACACGCCGTGGGTTATTCGTGGATGGCCAGCGAGTCGCTGCGAGCGGCAATGGAGGGTGCGACAAAGTATGGACACCTGTTGTCCACCGATCTGCGATTTGCCCTCACCGCAGAGCCTGGCCAGGCGGAGTTCTCGTTCGACTACGACACGCGCCGGCCGGAACCCGTCGACGCGGAGATCGACGCGCTCGCCGCGACGCTGCTAAAACTCTGCCGCGTGACTTTCGGTGGACCGATTCAGCCGCTTAGCGTGCAATTGGCCCGATCGAAGCCGGTTGATCCCGACCCCTATCGACGAGTATTCGGCGAAAGCATCGGTTACTCAGCGGATCGCAATGCCATTGTGCTGAAGGAGTCGGACGTGACCCGGCTGCTTCCAACGGCCAATGCCGATCTCGTCCGGGCCAACGAAAGACTGGCCCTCGAACGTCTCGTGCGCCTGGAGTCTGCCCAGCTGGCGCTGCGCGTCCGCCGGGAGATCGTCGAGGATCTGCAACTCGGGGGCGGTGATCAACGCGCAATCGCCAGCCGCCTGGGCATGAGCGCGAGGGCTCTTCAGCGGAAACTCGCCAGGGAGGGTACGAGTTATCAGCAAGTGCTGGACGAAGCTCGCGGCGAATTGGCGCTGGAGTATCTCGCGGACAACCTAAGCCAGCGGGAAATCGCCTACATGCTCGGATTCTCCGACTCCAGCGCGTTCGCCAAGGCGTTCCGGCGGTGGTTCGGTACGGCGCCAACCCAGTATCAGCCGCGTGCTGAACGCCGCCTCTGTGTTGAGCACCCCCCCTGTGGCGAACACCCATAACGCTATTGAGCATCCTCGCCACTCTTCGAGTCAGGTGGGGGCAGGGAACAGGACCCGAGGATGAAACTGCGTATTCCGCGGCGTCGCGGGTCGGCGTACCCTTGGTCAGACCAAACGTTTGTTTTTCTAAAGACCTTAGCTCATCCGTCGTCGGTATACGTACATTCTTCAGAGACGCAAGCTTATCAGGACCGTTCGCGGGTCGTCTGCCGACGCTTGCTCTTTGAAGCCGAGTTCCCTGGCAAGCACCAGCATGCCCTTGTTTTCCTTCAGCACGACCCCGTCAAGCGTCTCCAGCCGTTGGTCCCGGGCGACGTCTATGAGGCGCCGCAATAACTCGGTCGCAATGCCGCGGCCGTGCCAGTCATCGGCGACGACGATCGCGAATTCCGCGCTTCGCCCGTCCGGGTTCGTGACGTAGCGGGCTACCGCGATCTGCCTCTCACCGTCGTCGCTGCCGGTCACGGCGATCAGCGCCATCTCGCGGTCATAGTCGATCTGCGTGAAGCGGGAGAGCATTTGCGGTGTGATCTGCTTCATCGCGTACATGAAGCGGAGATAGCGGGACCGATCGGACAGCCCGTCGACGAACTCGCGCTCCAGCGACGCGTCTTCGGGGCGAATCGGACGGATCGTCAGCCGGGTGCCGTCCGGCAGCTGATGCCCGGCGGCAAGCTGGCTCGGATACGGGTGTATTGCGAGGTGTGAGTACTCGCGCGCCGCCGCACTCACGGTTCGGACCACGACTCGCGCATCCAGTGCGATCGCACCCTGATCGTCGACGACGAGCGGATTGATGTCGAGTTCCTCGATCCACGGCAGCTCACACACCATCTCAGAGAGACGCAGGATGACGTCCTCGAGTGCGCGGCGATTCGCAGCGGCCTTGCCCCTGAATTCGTCGAGGAATCGGGCCGCGCGCGTGTCGTCGATCATGCGGCGGGCCAGCATGCGGTTGAGTGGGGGCAAACCGATAGCCCGGTCATGAATGACCTCGACCATCGTGCCGCCGAGACCGACGCTGATTACGGCGCCGAACAGCTCGTCGTTGACGACCCCGAGCATCAGCTCGCGACCGTTGGCGGAGTGCCACATGGGTTCGAGCAGGACGCCGTGGATTTCCGCGTTGGGCAGCATTTCTGCGACGCCGTCGACCAGTTCCCGATACGTCGTCTGGACGTCACGGCCGCCGGCGATTCCCAATCGCACGCCATCCACGTCGGTCTTGTGGGTAACGGCCGGGGAGTGGATTTTCATCGCCAGCGGAAAACCAATGCTCTCCGCAATGGCGAGCGCTTCCACGGGGTCGTGCGCCGGGATGCTGCGCACGATTGGAATGCCGAAAGCGGACAGCAGTGCTTTCGATTCGACGAGGTCGAGGACCCGACGCCCCTGCGACAGAGCGCTCTGAATCAGTAGTGTCGCGCCTTCGCGATCCGGCTGTGCACGGGGACTGAACGGTTCAGGCACCTGCAGGAGCATTTCCTGATTCGCACGGTGCGCTGCGGTGGCCGCGAACGCGTCGACGGCGGCTTGCGGTGTACCGTAGGTCGGAATGCCGCGCTCGCGAAACAGGCGGCGGCTTTCCCTGGTCGACGCGTCGCCCATCCAGCACGTGAATACCGGCTTACGGGCGTCTCCGGCGGTTTCCACGACCGCCTCGGCGATCGACGTCATGTCGGTCATCGCCTGGGGTATGACAATGGCGAGCACTGCGTCTACCGCCGGGTCCCTCAGGCAGGCGGCAACGGCGCCCGCGTATTGCTCCGCGCTTGCATCGCCCAGAACGTCGACCGGGTTCCCGCCCGACCAGGCCGACGGCAGAAGCTCGTCCAATGCAGCCGTCGTCTCCGCGGAGAGGGAAGCCAGCGGCAGCTTCCGGTCGATCAGGAAATCGGCGGCCATCACGCCCGGTCCACCCCCGTTCGTGACGATCACGAGCCGCGGTCCGCGTGTTCTGACACCGGTGTGTAGCGTTTCGGCGATGGCGAAGAAGTTGACGTAGTTGTGAACCCGGACGACGCCCGCGCGTTTCAGCGCCGCGTCGAAGACGTCGTCGGAGCCGACCAGTGCGCCGGTGTGCGAGACGGCGGCCTTCCGCCCCTCGGCGTACCGGCCGGCCTTCATGACGATCACGGGTTTGACGCGGGATGCGGCCCTAAGAGCGCTCATGAAACGGCGCGGGTCGTTCACGCCCTCGACGTACAGCATGATGGCCTTGGTGTCCGGGTCCATGACCAGGTAGTCGAGGATCTCGCCGAAGTCGACGTCGGCCGCGATTCCGCTCGAGATCACACAGGAGAAGCCTATGTTGCGCGGGGCGGCCCAGTCGAGCATGGCCGTGCACATCGCTCCGGATTGTGAGACGAGGGCGATCGGACCCGGTTTCGCCATGCTCTGACTGAAAGTGGCGTTCAGGGCGATGTCCGGGCGCATGACGCCCAGACAGTTGGGCCCGATAAAGCGGATCGAGTGCCGCTGTGCGGCTTCGAGCACCGTCGCTTCGAGAGCCTTGCCGGCCGGGCCCGTCTCCCGGAATCCCGCAGAGAGGATCACCGCACCGGGTACGCCGCCGGCGCCGCAGTCCTCGAGCACTTTCGGAACGGCGACGGCGGGTGTGACGATAACCGCCAGATCGACCGGTTTGCCGAGCTGGCCAATGGAACCGACACAGTTATGCCCCTGAACGGATTGATACTTCGGATTTACCGGGTGAATCGACCCCTCGAAGCCGGCTTCGATGAGGTTCTGAAAAACGACGGTGCCCAGCGAGCCGGGCCGCTCGCTTGCGCCGACCACGGCAATCGACCGCGCCTCGAAGATCGGCGCGATATCGGGTCCCTGTGCTCTCATGTGGTGCATCGCTCGGAAACTCCGGAGGCGGCGGCGAAGTCCGGAGCGTCCATTATTCACGGAGACCTGGCGATGGATATCCGGAACACCCGCAAGCTCAGATCGTTGTGTTCAGCTTGTTTCGGGATTCACCGCTGTCCGGATAGGGTAACGGCGCAACTGCCTCGACTACATCCTGAAGAGAATCTCGTAAGCAATTGTATAAAATAGAAATAATGGTAGCTCTTGACGTCCGTGCTGGCGGCGGAGGCATCGTCGGTATGGCTCCGGGGTAGCCGGGGCAGGCGCGGGTCAGGCTTCGAACAGATAAGTGAACTTGGCAATCAACCGGGTATCCGCTCGCTCGGGCGACGCCATGCGGGCATCTGTCTCGCTGCGGTTGTACACGAGATACAGGTAGGAGAGCGGCTGGTACTCCCAGGCCAGGCGCAGATTCCAGACACCGCGCCCGGCGAGGCTGTTCCATTCGTAGAAGGCATTCAACTGCAAACGGGGATTCGGTGCCAGCCGGAGGTTGGCGCTGTAGAGACGCGTGTTTTCGTCTTCCTGCGAGACGCCGAGGCCGCGAATGCGGTTGATCTCGACGTCGGCGGACAGTTCGATGTGGGGCATCGGCGCGTAGCGGCCGGACAGCGTGTATGTCGTCAGCTCACCGTCGAAGTAGTCACCCGTCTCGATTTCGACGCCCGCGGCCAGGGCCGCCGACTGATCGGTCTCGGCCATGAAGCGATAGCGGGTGTAGTCGTAGTCGCCGGGCGCGATCTCGATGCCGGCGGGGGAGAACGGCTCGGTAAGACGCTGCCAGTTGGGTTCGATGACGGCCCGGACTTCCGCGCCGTTGTGGAAGTGAAGGCGAAGGGGACGGATCGGCGCGTAGCCGAACAGCAGATCGCCGTTGTCCGAGCTTTGAAAGATGTAAGCCTCGACGCCCGGGTTGTAGCTGCGGATCGAGTCGGGCAGACGCTCTGAGCGCAGATCCAGACTGATCGCCGGGCTGTGCATGACGTAGTTGGTGTCGAGTATTTCGAGGCCGATACCCGGGTTGTAGTCATGGTTGAAGTACTCGAGCAGGCCGATGTAGACGAGATTGTTCTCGTAGAACGCCCAGAACTGACTGCCGATCCCGTCGCCCGTCAGGTCGTCGTGCGATGCCGACAGCATCGCCTGTACTCCCCAGGATTGTTCCGGTCGCCACAGCGTGTCGACCGTGACCGTCGTGTTTCGGTTTTCCGCGAGACTGACGCCGTCCGCGGTCAGCGCGTCGTCGTGACGGTAGGTAAGCATACCGCCGACGCGGCTCTGGCCGGCGACGTTGCGTGAATAGCGCAGCACGCCGAACAGCGACTCCGGGCTCGTGCCGAGCTGCTGCTGCTGCATCGCGAGGAAGCCAAGCTCCTGCGCCGACGAGCGGCTGGTCAGCCGCAGCCCGCCGTCGAGCGGTATCGGATTACCGGCGTCGTCCAGCCCGATACGCCGGCTGAAAAACGGTCGAATCCAGTTCGTGACGCTCGTATTGAAGATGTTGGCGTTCTCGAGAAAAAACTGTCGACGTTCAGGGAAAAAGACGCTGAAGCGCTCGAGATTGACGGCCTGTCGGTCGACGTCGGCCTGTGCGAAATCGGTGTTGACGGTCAGGTCGAGCACGCTGTTCTGGGAAAACGCCCACTTGATCTCCCCGCCGATCTCCTGATCGGTGGTGGACGGCGTGTCGCCGCCGTCGAGGCGTTGCACCAACGCGTAGGGATTCACCTGCACGTTGGTCGATGGCGCCGGCGTTTCGATGTCGACGAGTTCAGCCTGATACGCCATTCGGTAGACGCTGAAGGCGCGCGGCACCGCGGGCGCGGACGTCACTTCGTTCAGGCTGCGTATGTTGCGCGACAATATGACCCCGAGCCGGTCGGCGCCGTCGGGATAACGCAGGTTGCGCCACGGTATTGCGATCTCGGCGGACCAGTGGTCGTCTTCGATATGCGTCTTGACGTTCCAGCGCACGTCCCAATCGGCGTTGATGTCCGTGCTGTCGATTACCTCGATGTCACGCTGGCTGCCGTAGGGTGTCGTCTGGAAAGCCACCGCGTTACGGCGGTCGAGAAATCCGTCGATCGCGATCCCGAACAGGTCGTTCTCGTCGAAGGAGAAATCGCGTTGTAGGTTCTGTACCCGCGTCGCGTCCCGCGGCTGGTAACAGATCGCGCCGATGTACAGGGCCTCGTCGTCATAGACAATGCGCACGATGGTCGGGTGGGAAACGCTCTGCCCCTGAACGGGTTCCTTTTGCACGAAACCGGTAATCGCTTCGGCGCGCTGCCAGACTGCTTCGTCCAGCCGCCCGTCGAGGAAGATCGGCTCGCGCGTTTCGACCGCGCGGTACTGCGCGGGTATCGACGGTGGTTCGAACAGCTCCTGCGCCCACACCTCGACAACGACCAGCGGCGAGAAGGCGGCACACACCGCGGCCCCGGTGGCTGCGTGGACTTTCCTGCGATCGCGCCTATTCATGGAGGCGCACGGACGCCAATCGCCGCTGGGCGAGCCACCCGAACACGATGCTCGCGAGAAGGAGAAACGCCATCGGCAGGACGGCTGCCGACACCATTCCGCTCAGCGCGCGCTCCTCGAAGCGAAACGGTGACAGCGTGTCGAACTCGGCGACAGACAGCCGGTTTCTCGATACGACAGCCGGGCCGACGACGGCGGAGAGTGCCTGAAGCGCATCGCGCGTTTGGGCCTGAAAACGATGCTGGCGCTCGAGGTCGGCGCCGGCAGCGATGTTGAACAGTCGTTGCGCGATGATGGACGGCGACAGATATTGCGCCCATCCCAGGGTTCTCGCCCTTCCGGCGCGCGCAGCTTCGTAGGCTTCGAGAATCGGCCGCGTGTTACCGCGTGCGGCCTCATTCGACAGGTACGCAGCCCGGAAATAGGACGGCAGGGACTCGTCGCCAACGGAAAGCTCGGGATGATCGAGCAGGAACCCTGCCGTGACGTCCGCGAGCTCCCGGTTGGTCTCGCCTTGTGCCAGGCGTATCTCCGAGAGAAACGCGAGCCGCGACGGCGTCGGGTACGCCGCCTCCGATACCGTGGCCACCGTCGCTGGAATCGCGAGCGTGATCAGCATCCATGCCGCTATCAACGCGGCAGCAGCGTTGGTCGCGGTGCGAACCGAGGCGACGCAGAAGGCGATGAGTGTCGTCCAGAAGGCGGCGTATGCCAGGCAAACGGCAAGCCACAGGCCGAAGCGGGCATAACGATCGCCGCCGCCCGCATCGTTCATGAAGAGCAACAGCAGCATGACGGCGATGGCCGTGGCCCACAGGAGCCCGTTGCGAAACAGAAGGCGGGTCCACGCGAGGCGCGGCAGGCGAATCGGAAACGACATGAGCATCGACAGCGACCCGCGGCTGCGATCGGCGGCCAGGACGTCGAACGACACGGCGATCATCAGTACGGGCATGAGCAGCACGATGACCAGTGCGACGTCGAAACGGCTGGACGCCAGCGTCGTTGGGTTGTCGAACTGATAGCGTCCGAAAACGCTCGACAGATTACGCCAGGGCGAGATCGTGGCGCTGGCCGGGTGCAGATCGGCATGGCCGATCGCAAAATCGCCAAGCCCCGACGGGAGCAGGACGGCCGGAAAAGAGATGCTCATCGGGTTGCCGTCGAAAGGCGACGGCTCGACGGTCCCGGCTTCGATATCGGCCAGCGTGTCGCGCCACTCGGCCAGCGACTGGAGTTGCTCCGCCTCGAAGGATTCCAGACTCTGCAACCGGGCGTCGCGCCACTGGTCGCCGCTGAAGCCGGCATAAATCAGCGTTGCGGCGATGAGTATGACCGCGATCAGTGCCGGACCGCGGGTGACGAAGCTCAGTCGCTCCTGATACAGAATGGCTCCGGTCATGCCGTGGGTACCTCGTGTCGGATGGCGCGCTGTACCGAGGCGTATGCGGCGAGCATCGAGGCGGCGAGCCAGAGCAGGAGCAGTACGGCATCCGAGGCGTAGCGTCCGCCAATGGCGGCGAGCGCGGGCAAGTCATGGTCGAGATCCTCGAACTGCGCCCAAAGCGCGGCATCGGCCGTATACGCGGAGCCGGCATCCCCGGCGTTGTACATGTAGTCTTCGTTCAGCATCCGGATCATTTCGCGGCGGTGAAGCTCCGCGGCGACCGTGAAGGCTTTTTGGTGCGCGCGGTCCGTCCCGGCAGCACCGCGCGACAGGCTGCCCGCCGCAATTGCCGGCGACAGCAACGAGAACCCGCGCATGACCGACTCCTGTGCCCGGTAGCGATCGTCGAGCCCGTCGTAAACCCGTTCGAACTCGGGGACGGAGAAGTCTTCGCTGACTTGCAGAGTGTAGGCGCTGTAGTTGATCGGCAAATCCGCTACCTCGCTCACGCCGTGTTGCTCGAGCAGCTCGTCCTGGATCCGCTGCTGTCGTTCCTTGTCGGCGAACCAGATGTCGGACGCGGCACGAAGTTCCTGCGCCACGGCGCGTGCGTCGGGTTGCGAGCTCACGGCGACTCCGGCGTCGGACCCGAGACGCGGGGCGAGCACGACCATGAGCGTCCACACGCCGGCAAGCGCCAGGAAAGCCGCCTGGCGCGTTCGAAACAGTGCCGACACGGCGAAGGCCACGGCGACATAAATCGAGAGATATGCTGCATAGACGAAGTACATCGTCGCCAGCCGCAGCGCGGTATCTCCGCTGAGCGCTGCGGGTGTCGTCAGCGCGGCGAAACCTGCGATCAGCAGAAACACGGCGGTATACACCAGCATCGTTATTCCCCAGCCGGCGCCGAGCTTGCCCGAGAAGAACTGTCGGGCGCCGACTCCGGTCGCCAACAGCTGCCGCAGCGTCCCGTCTTCGCGTTCCCCGGCGACGCTCGCGTGGAGCATCACGAAGATCAGCAGCGGCGCCGCCGTCAGCAACAGGAAGGCCGGGGACAGCAGCGCGTAACGGCTCAACTCACCGCCGTCCTCGGCGCGCCGGAACACCGCGGGGTCCTGGTAGTGCGCCTCCATCCAGACGGCCATCCCGGCGAAATCGCTGGTTCCCGGGTCCAGCAGTGCAAGGGGCGATGCGGGGCGGAAAGCGTAGCGGGAGAAGTGCGCGGCGGAGTGTGGGTTTCGGTCGCCCTGATCCATCCAGACCGCCTTGTCCGTTTGTTCCGCGGCTGCCTTTTCTTTGGCGAAGACCTGCTCCCGCTGCAGGCCGGCCAGCAGACTAACGAGGACCAGAACGACCGTTGTTGCCAGGAGGACGGTGAGCAGGGTCTCCCGCCGGAGAACGAGGATGTCTTTCCGGACGATCGCGTTCACGCCGCCTGACCTTTGGCCTGTCCGTCGCCGGCCTTCTGAAGGTGCGTGAGGTAGACCTGCTCGATCTCGCGCGCGTCCAGCGAGTCGGCGTCCAGCACATTGACGAGCTTGCCCCGCATCATGATGCCGATCCGGTTGCCGATTTCCTTGGCGCGGAATATGTCGTGCGTTGCCATCAGGATCGCGCAGCCGTCGTCGCGAAGCCCGCGGATCAGTTCGCCGAGCCCGTTCGCGGCGGAGGGGTCGAGACCCGACAGAGGCTCATCGAGGAGCAGGGCACGCGCCCGTCTCGCCATGGCGATCGCGATGCCGACTTTTTGCCGCATGCCCTTGGAATAGGTGGCAGTACGCCGGTTGTGAGCTTCGTCCGGCAGCCCGGCCTCCCGAAGCAGAGCGGCGAGCTCCGCGTCGCTTCGTTGAGCGCCAGCTAACCTATCGAAGAAGGCGATGTTTTCAAGCCCGGTCAGCTTGGGGTACAGCGCGACGGACTCCGGCAGGTACGCGAGACGCTTGCGCGCTTCGACGGGCGATTCGGCCACATCGATCCCGTCGACGATGGCCGAGCCGGTATCGGGTGTGAGAAAGCCCAGGAACAGGTTGATCGTCGTCGTCTTGCCGGCGCCGTTCGCACCCAGCAGACAGACGACTTCCCCCTCGGCTACCGCGAGATCGAGGCCGTCGATTGCGATCGTTGCTCCAAAGCGCTTGCCGAGTCCCTTTGCCTCCAGCAGGTTTCGCGTGGGCTGCATAGTTTGTCCTCCTGATTTGTGCTCGCGACGTCAGAACTGCCAGCGAAACGTGACTCGCGCGAGCCTTGGGACGCCGGGCGAGACGTTCGTAGCCATCGTCCGCGAGCCCGCGAAATAGAAGAAGTACTCTTCGTCCAACAGATTGGTAATCGATGCATCCAGCGACAGCGCATCGTTGCCCGGCAGGGTCATCGATACCGAGACGCCCAGCAGGTCGTAACCGCCCGCGCGGACGCTGTTCGATAAGTCGACGTAGTAGTCGTCGTACCACTCGTACGTGAGCCGCCCCGTCAGCCAGTCGGTGAAGCTCTGCGCGACTTCGACGTAGACGATGTGCTCCGGCACGCCCTGCGGCGTGCGCCCCGAGAAGTCGTCATCCGGCGCGCCGAACGAACCGGCGATGATCAGCTCGTCCCACTCGGGATCGAGGTAGGTGTAGTTCAGTATCGCGGTCGTTCGGTCGGTGGGCCTCAGCCTCAGCGAAGCTTCGAGACCACGGCTGGAATACTCCTGACCGGTCGTGGCGAGCGTAGGCGGCCCGTCGGGATCGGGATTCGAGACGAAAATCCGCCGATCCTGCTGTTCCAGATAGAAGATCGCCGTCTCCCACTCGACCATGCCGTCGGCGGCGCGTCCCTTCCAGCCGATCTCGTAGCTGTCGATGGTCGTCGGCTCCTCGACCCGCGCATAGCGGTCCGGTTCCCACTGAAACACCGGGCCGAAATTGGAGTTGAAGCCGCGGCCGTAGCTCGCGTACACCATTCCGCCGCCGTAGTCATAGGCAAGAGAGGTCTTCGGTGAGAACGCATCGGCGTCGCCGCTTGCCTGCTGGTCCACCGGTTGCGTTCCGATGACATCGAAGTCGATATCGCGCTCGAAAGTGTCGTAGCGCAGACCGAGTGTCAGCGTCAGCCGGTCGGTCAGTGCGATTTCGTCCTGAACGAATGCGCCGTAGAAGCTGTTCGTCGTGTCTGCCACCGTCCGGAGCTGATCGCGAACGAAGCACTCATTGTCGGGGCTGTCGTTGATCACCTGACCGGTCGAGTAGTCGATGAGAATGGCGTAGAAACGGAAACCGCATGCGGGCGAGAAGAAGGGATCGAATTCGCCGCTCCAACGGTCTTCCTCGTCGAGCGTTGCGCGTTCGCCACTGAGGCCGGCCACGATGGAGTGGCGTCCGGTGCTCCAGTTCAGGACCGCCTCGGCGAAGTAGACCTCGGCCGTGCTTTCTGAGGCGAAGCCGTTGACCCCCATAATGGTGTTTGCGGGATCGAACTCGAAGAAATCGTAGAAGTTGAGGCCTACTTCCTCGTCGAACGATCGCGCCTGGCCCGTGAGCTGGAGTTCGACGCTATCGGATATCGCATGATCGTAGCGCACCGCTGCGATTACGCCCTGGTTTTCGTTTCGCGAGGGGTCATAGCCCAGGAAACTCTCGCTGCCGCCGAAGACGTCGACGATCGTGCCGTCGCCGAGCGTCGGTATCACGCTGGCAACCTCTCCGTCGCGGTCATAGTAGGTCAGCCAGCCGCTCAAGGTCCCGCGGTCGCCGACCGGCAACGAGGCTTTCGCGAACACGCTCGTTAGCTCGCGTTGGCTGTTGTCGCGCCAGCCCTCGAATTCCTCGTAGACGGCGCTCAGGAGAAAGCCGCCGCCGCCGTCGAAGCTGCGCTCTACCTGACCCTGCAGGTTGAAAAAGCCTTCGCTGCCGGCGCCGACCGACACCGTGGTCGAGTCTTCGCTGAACGCCCGTGTCCGATAATTGACCGCGCCGGCAATGGCGCCGCGTCCGTAGAGTGCGGAAACCGGTCCGCGGACGATCTCGACCTTGTCGACGACTGCGTAGGGCACCTGGTACAGCAGCACCTCTTCGTCGGGTCCGACGTAAGGTATGCCGTCGATCAGGGCGAGGAAGGTATCGTTGCCGTGGTTGCCCGTGACCCCGCGAATCGTGATGAACGGGAACTCCTCGCCGTCGCCTTCGCCGCGCCGAAAGAACACGCCCGGCACGCCTCGGAACTCGTCCGTTCCGTAGACGAAGCCCTTGGCTCTGAGTACCTCGACATCCTGGACCGTGACCGATGCGGGAACTTCGAGCAGCGGCTTGCCGCGGCGCGTCGCCGTGACGACGATCTCGTCGAGGATTTCGGCGGAGTCGACCGCCGGTGTTTGTGCCGACGCGGCGCCGGGCACAGATAAGTATGCGCAGGCTGCGGCCGTCACGGCGGCAGCCCTCACGAGTGAAGCTGTCATATTTCCTTGACCTGAAAACACGTAACACGGCGGCACGAAGTGCCGCGGCTGTACGGCGCGAAACGCCGTCAATTCAGGACTTACCGGGATTTACGGCGAGGCGCGGGAAAGGTAGGGCGTGAACGCACGGCTGCGAAAGTCCGTTTGCGGCCGAACCGCAACGAGTGGCGAAGTGCCCGGAGCCGGATCTTCGCGCTCGGCTGCGGCGATGGCGTCGTCGTAGCGTTCGAACAGCAGGCAGACGGAACAGGTCTCTCCGGCCTCGTCGAGCGAGTGCTCGAACTGATGTGCGGCGTGCGACACCTGCGCCCACGCAAGCAGGACGAGGAACAGCCGCAACGCGGCGGTCCTCGTCGGTTGCTGTACTTGGCGGACGAGCGGCATCGTAGATCGTTATTACCACGTCCCGTTATGACCCGCAATAACAATTCGGTATCGCCCATAGCAGCGACAGAGTACGTTACGGCGGGGCCGCCGAGTCATGGAAAAACAGCAGATCCACGGCCGACAGGTTCGGCGAATCGACGATGACCAGCGAGTAGTTTTCGCTCTTCTCCATATCGACCCGGAGCGGGCCCGCGATGACATTGTTCGTTCCCGGTTCCGTCACGAAGATGTTGTAGGAGTCGGCCTCCCGACGCCGGTAGTCGAAACCGGAGCCGTACAGAACACTCGTATAAGTGGGGCCGATGAGCTGGATGTCAGTGTCTAAGTCAACGACGTAGACGTCGACGGTCGGGAAGCGAACGGCGCCGTGGAAAAGTTGAATCCGCGCGTGCGTTGCCACGGTCGATCGATCGTAGCGTCGTGCGACGGCCTGCACGTCGCCCGGGAGGCCCACGAAGAAGAGGCGGTTGTAGGTCCCTTCGAAGACGTTCAGACTGTTCTGCGTAAGGAACACCCCGAGATTGTCAGCCGGCGTCACGACCAGCTCGAGCGTGTCCTCTCCGAAGTCGATCTCAGGTGAGACCACGCCGAAGCTCAGGTCTTCGATGAGCGGGCTCGAGAAGTCACCGGAGTCGAACACGTCCAGCGGACCCGTTCCGAGCGCAGCGTGCATGGCGCTGATGGCGGCCGACGCCTCGATATCCGTCAGACTGCTGCCGGCGTTCGATCCGAGCAGATTGACCGAGAAATCGGCCGTCGTGAATCCGCCGTCGTCGATCAGCGTGACCAGCGCGCTGGTTGCGGCCGATAAGGTAAACGGTTCCGACGCGAACAGCAGAGTGTCCGGGTCGCCGACCGGGGTGACGACCAGCTGATAATCGTCGGCCGACAACTCGATCGCCGGATTGAACTCGGAAAAGCTCAGGCTGGCCCGCGGTGTCGTCGAGGATGGAGTCGTGCCCGGCTTCTCGAGGTAGATGTCTACCGCGTCGAGTACCGTGGATATGTGGCCGAACGATACCTCCATTACCGTGATCTCGGTGTCGTTGTCTTCCGCCTCCTCGATCTCCTCGTCCCAGTTACGGCCGAATTGCTGCCACAGGAATAGCTGGGGACTGTCGAGCGACCCGCTGAGTACGAAGGTGTACTCCTGATCGCTTACGACGTTGATCGTTCGGCTCACCAGCTCGGTTGGTTCATCGATGTCGTCCTCCGGCAACAGGATCTCGAAACTGAACGTGTACTCCAGATCGTCGTATTCGGAGATGCCGGTGGCGCGCTGGAACTCCACCGATCCGAGGAGAGTTTCCTCGATGAGGAAGTCGACGGGACCGAGATTCGGAATGGCGTGCAGAGCGCGAATCGAACCCTCTCCGGTCACGGTGTCTCCGCGGTCGCTGTCGGAGCAACCGCCCGCGAGGAGTGAGATTGCAAGCAGGGCGATCGTAAGGTGTTTGTGGCTCATTGCGTTGCCTCCTGATGAGCGTGCGACCGGGCGGACTGATCGTGTAGGTCAGGAATCGTAGTGAGCGCCTGCGTAAACGTGTGTAAACGAGTGAAAGGGAGCGTGGCGGGCGCTCCCGGGGTTTACCGGGTTCGCGAGTTTCCGGGTGTTTCCAGTCTTGACCCTTGCTTACAGATCGAGACTGTCGGTCCGCCTATGATCGAGCCCGAGGCCGTCGGCTCCCGACGGCAGTGACAGGAGACGAAGCAGTGCAGATTTCAATCACGATGATTGCGGCGGCCGCGCTGTGCGTGGCAGCTTTCCTGGCAAACGCGGAAGAGAGCGAACCCCCGGCTCGCTTCGAGTTCGTTGCGCTGGACACCAACGGCGATATGTACGTAGACCCGCAAGAGTTTGACGACTTCACCGAAAGGCTGCGTGACGCAATGCGCGCGCGCTTTGGCGGCGGGCGGGAAGGTCCTGCCGACCGCATGCTGCAGCTCTACGGAAGCGCCGATGCCGACGGCGACGGTATGCTGAACGAAACCGAGTTCGACGTGCTGAAAGAGAAGATGGATAGCATGCGGTACCACATGCGCCACAGGCTGCGTGAGCGCTCAAACTGAATCTTTCGCGTCCGATCGTGTCAACGCAAGTCCGGGGTTGTGCGTTGATGAGTATGCCTTCGATTCTGATGATCGACGATGACCGTGATTTCTGCGAGATGGTAATACGCTATCTGCGGGAAGACGGCTTCCGCGCAGCGGCGGTTCACGACGGAAGTGACGGGCTGCAGGCAATCGGCGCGAGGTCATACGATCTCGTGGTGCTGGATGCCATGATGCCCGAGATGGGCGGGCAGGAGTTGCTCCGGCATCTGCGGACGACACCTTCGCCGAATCAGGCCCTGCCGATCGTAATGCTCACGGCGCGCGGAGAGGAAGTCGATCGGGTCATCGGACTCGAAACCGGTGCCGACGACTACATCGCCAAGCCGTGCAGCTTGAGGGAGCTTTCCGCGAGGATTCGGGCCGTCCTGCGGCGGACCTCGGCGCCCCCCGAAGCCTCCCGCTCGGGCCGGCTTATGTCCGCGGGCGGGCTCGATCTCGACCTCGCGCAGCGCAGCGCTACTTACCGGTCGAGGCCCCTCAACCTCACGGGTTCGGAGTACGCGGTGCTGCTTTGTCTTGCGCAAGCCGCCGGGAAGCCCGTTACGAAGGCGACTCTGACCAAAGCGGCGCTCGGTCGCCGGTACCACCCGACCGACCGCAGTATCGACATGCACGTCGCGAACATTCGCAAGAAGCTAACGGCGCAAAAGGCCGCCGACGTGCAGATCAGGACGCTGCGGGGCGGCGGGTACTGGCTCGTGGCCAGCGAGCGCTTGTAAGAATCGTATAGCCGGACTCAGGTGCAGAAGCTCTACATCAAGATTGCGATTGCGATCTGGGGGGTGATGATCCTTTCGGCATTGGTCGCGATCGCCGTCCTGCGTTTCGGGCCGGGCCTGCTGCCGGAGGCGGCGATGAGGCCGTCCGGTCCGGTTGCCACGCTTGCGGGTATCATCGAAGCGGGCAGCGGAGAGACAGAAGGGCAGGGGGAAGCCGCATTTATTGAGTGGCTGCGTGTTAACCCGCTCATCAGCCGGTATCTGAATCTGAAGGTCGCGCGAAGCGGCGGTGAAGTGATCTTCGAGTCGACGGCAGGCGGCGCGGACAATGCGACACCTGTTACCTCACGTATGCCGGCCATCACAATCACACGCGCCGAGGGGGACTACGAGGTAAGCTTCGTGCCGGTCTTTTCGGACCGGTTCGGGCCCGCCACGCCTGTCCAGCGTTCGCTTGCCCGAGCTGCCTTTCAGCCGCAGCTGCTGTGGATTCTGCTGCTGACCGCTATTCCGCTCAGCCTCGGTCTCAGCGTACTGATCGCACGCTATCTGGTATCGCCCCTCCGTTCGTTCGAGCGCGCGGGCGCAAAGCTTGCAGGGGGCGACTTGCGGGTCAGGGTCGCCCCGGAACTGGGGAATCGGGGCGACGAAATTGCGGCGTTTGCCTCGAACTTCGACCACATGGCAGGGAAGATCGAAGGCCTCGTCGAAGCGCATCAACGCTTGCTGAGGGACGTGTCGCATGAACTGCGAACTCCGCTGTCGCGCGTGCTCGCGGCGGCCTCACTGGCTCGTAAGGCCGCAGGGAACGTCGCCACCGAAGAGTTCGACCGCATCGAGCGCGAAGTCGATCTTCTCAACGGGATGATCCGGCGGCTTCTGACCTACGCTCAACTCGAATCCGGCGAGGCCCGTCTCTGTAAAGAGGAGGTCCGGCTCGATCAGCTGCTGGCGGACGTGGTCGAGCGTTCGAGGATAGAGCCGGCAGCCGAAGAGCGCCGGATCTCCCAGCACATCGACGTGCCTTGTATCGTAACCGGCGATCCGCAGCTTCTGACGAGTTGCATAGAGAACGTGCTGCGCAATGCGCTGCATCACACGCCCAAGGCCCGGCCCGTCGAGATTCGGCTGCGGCGGAAAGACGAGTCCTGTGCGCTCACCATCAGAGATCACGGCCCGGGCGTGGGCGAGAGTGAACTCGAACACCTGTTCAAGCCGTTTTATCAGACCGACGTCGCGCGCGCGCCGCAGTTCGGCGGATACGGTATCGGCCTCGCGATCGTGCACAAGGCCGTCGCGATGCACGAGGGGTCGATTGCCGTCGAGAACGCCACGGGCGGGGGCTTGCGCGTCACGATCGTTCTGCCGTTGCGCGTCTGACGCTACGGCACCATTCTTTACACACGTATACGCGGCTTCCTTATACCGTCGCTTCACTCGATCTTTGCTCTGTGAAGCGTTCTTTGGAGGTGAAGCCGTGCTCAGGTATCGCAAACGTATCGCCGTATTGCCGTTGTTTCTGACGCCGCTGACGGCGACTGCCGACATGTACGATCTTTTCGGAGAAGGCGCCTGGTATGCCAGCATGCGTGCCGGCGTTCTTGCGGATATCGGCAGCGAAGGGCGGTTCGTCGGTCCAACGGAAACGATATACGGTGGAACGCCTCTGATCGCCATGGATGACGGCGCGCAGATCATTCTTGCCGTCGGCCGTGAAGTGTTCTCTGACTGGCGGCTGGAGCTGGAGCTCGGTCTCATAACGTCGCAAACCCGCTCCGCTCCGGTCGCGGGTGTGGGCCCGCGCGTGGACGATGTGTTCGAGCTTCGGGCGGACGTCGATAGCATCGTATTGATGGCCAATCTGGGCTACGACTTCAACTATCTCGACTGGTGGGCCACGCCCTACCTGCGCGGTGGAATCGGCCTGGCCGACACGGACGTCGACGGCACGCTGTCGGTCGAATACAACTCCCTCATCTGGACCGGTACGGCACTGGACGGAGCGTCGCTGAGCGATGAACCGTTCGCGGGTGCGGACTACGATGTCGAGTTCGCATGGACAGTGGCGGCAGGCTTCAAGAAAGCAATTGCCGAGCACTTCGCATTGCGGTTCGAATACAGTTTTCTGAATCGGGGCGAGGCCGCGACCGGCCTGAACCAGGAGGGCGACTTCGTTCGTTTCTCCGATCTCGAGTCGCACCAATTCACTCTGGGCGTCGACTATCGTTTCGAGTAGCGGCGCCGGGCGATGCATTTTCTCTGAGTTCTCGTTGCGTCTCCTGCAATTACCCGGCTATTGACGTGCCGTGAGGTAGATTCTGTGGTAGCCATATGGTCTCGTGCGGAACTCAGGGTATTTACGCACGGAGTGTCCGCGGACCGGCCTTTGCCGCCGACGATTCCTCGTGCGGACTGGTCTGAGCGAGAGGAGTTCGCGGAACGTGAGGAAACCGATATGACACCCGGCAGCAACGACTATTCGGCGGAAAAGCCGGCTATCTGGGTGGTCGAGCCTCTCGAGTCTGACGAGCGAATCTGGCAGTCCGTCCTCGAGATCAGTGAGTTCCAGTGCGTCAAGATCAGCACGTCGGCCGACTCGCTTCCGCGGGCCGAAGCCCTGCAGGTTGGAGCCGTGATCGTCGCCTCGTCAGCAAGCGACGATGAGGTCCGGCTGCTGAATGACGTTCTCGAGGCACGTGGTCAAGCCGCCGCAGCGGTCGTCCGCTGGGACCCGGCCAGAGTCGAAGAGCTGCGCGCTCGCTGGAGCAGTATCGAACCGTAGCCTGGCCGGTTGCTTCCCGTTTATGTTCCCCGCCAGTTTCCAGCTGCCGGGAACTCAGGGCGATCTCGTAGACATACTATTATAGGTGCCTGCGGGCGTTAACCGATCAAAGCATGCCGGACGACGAAACGCTGCTCGCCAACGCGGCCAATGGGCTCGAACCGGGTCTCGCCGCGTTCTACGAGCGCTACGCTGATCGCATCTATCGCTATGCATTGATGATGTCCGGTTCAGTCGTCGTAGCTCAGGACGTCACCCAGGAACTCTTCGTATACGTACTGGAGAATGCCCGTGCGTACGATCGTCGAAGAAGCCGGAACTCGGTCGCCTGGCTCTATGGCATAGCGCGCAACAAGCTGCGGCGGGCGCAGAAGGCGCGGGAGGTGACGGGGAGTGGGACCGACCAGGCGCTGTCTCCGGATTCGCCGGAGCGCGCCTACCAATGGTCCGCGCTCATCGCGGAGACGGCTCGGGCTGTCGGCAGTTTGCCGGAGGAGCAGCGTGAGGTGCTGGTCATGTGCGGATTGCAGGAAGTCGACTACACAACCGCCGCCGAGGCACTGAAGGTTCCGGTAGGGACCGTCCGTTCGCGCCTGTCGCGCGCCCGTGCGAGGCTACGTGCGCTGCTCGACGAAAGCGAAACGTCCGTGGAGGAGTTCAGCTATGAAGCCCGATGAACGCCCGGCTGTCGACGAACGACTCGCGGCGTTGAAGTCGACGTTGGAGCGCGTACCTGCGCCGCCGCTGAATGTCACGACGGCAAGCGCGAAATCGACCGCGCAGGCACAGGCGCAGATCCGCCACCCGGTTCGGCGAAAGCGCCGTCTGGCGGTGCCGGTGACCCTGGTCGCGGCGGCGTCGTTCCTGCTCGCCGTGCTGGCGTTTACGCGCCCGTGGTCCTCGGGCGAGCCGACGTTGGAGCCTTTGCCGGCGTCGCTCACCGTCCACACGCAGGGCGACTATCTCGCTGCGCCGGTGCTCGTACCGGTTGCCGTACATTCCGCGACGCGCGGTCCCGAGTTGCATTACCTCGACGCGCAGATCGTGCGTGATCGCCAGGGCAATACCCGGGTCGTTTTTGTCGGCTCGATAACGGAGGAGTAATCCATGACACGACAGTTCTTCGCCATCCTCGCCGTTTCCCCGGCTCTTCTGGCGTGGGGAATAGGGAACGAAGCCGGCGCTCAACCACGAACGCATGCGGTCAGCGTGGGTGCGCCGGTCTTCTCGCAGTTTCTCGGCGACGAAGCCGTCATCGACGCCCCGCTGTCGGCGCGCATCACGACGCGAACCGTTCAGGAACTCCATGACGGTAACCGCCTCGTAAACGAGTCGGTGGTCATGCTGTCCCGCGATTCGGCGGGCCGACTTCGTCGCGAGTCGGCGATTCCCGGTTTCTCCCCGGCCCGGAGCACGATTACGATCTCCGATCCGGTTGCCGGCGAAGTCCTGACGCTCGATCCCGGGAATCGCCGGGCGTTTCGGCTGGCCGGCGCCAGTCGCTATACGTCGACCTTCACGATCCGCCTCGATGGCGAGGCGCAGGATCAGCCCACGGATGAGCTCGTGCAGGCACCGGCGGCTGCGCCGGGTGACCAGGCCGTCGCCGTGATATCCGGACAGCCGGCCGGCACCGCGGGGGCTGTGAGTATGACTTCCTCCGGCGTGAGTACGACCACACTTCCCACGACTTTCTTCGTCGGTCGTTTCAATCAGCCGTCGACGCTGTCCGCGGCGGCGGTGGATGGCCTGCCCGGGCCCGAGGTGACGCTGGAATCGCTTGGTGAGGCGGAGGTAAGCGGCGTTCTTGCCACTGGAGAACGGCAAACGACGACTTATCCGGTTGGTCTGTTGGGTAACGAGCTTCCGATCGTGGTCACGAAAGAGACCTGGTATGCGCCGGATCTCGGCATGGTCGTTCGCTCGGAAGAGCGCGATCCGCGCTTCGGGACGATAAGTTACACCGTGGATGTGTTGAGTACGGAGGAACCGGACTCGTCGCTGTTCGAGGTGCCGGCCGACTACGGCATCATGAGCCCGGTGATCGAGCCGCCGGTGAGGATCGACCCGCAGAGTATCGACCCTTAGAGTATCGACTGGTAGCCAGCCAAATCAGCCAGGCACCCGTCAACGCGCGGCTCAGCGGCTGCAGCAGCGGGTACGACCAGGCGATCCAACCCGACAGCGACGCCCCGAAGTAGCCGTCCAGCATGATGATCACCGTGAGTGGCGCTGCGAGGAGGAAGAGCAGCGCCAGGAGCCGTTCCGGCGTTCCGCCGGAGGCGAGAGCGATGCCGTAAGACAGCGTTCCGATGAGGAACGTTGTCAATAGCAGGAACGTGGTCGCCGCTGACGTTACAGCCGCGATGCCCCCGAGCCAGAGAGCGACGCGCGGGACCTGTGAGAGCGAAGGAGGTTTGCCGATCATTGACGAAATCCTACCCCGGCAGGTTGGCGGCTGGAACGAAGCTTTTGGCATACTCGAAAATCCCGTCGCGCTCCTCTGGATATGATTGCCTTATTCGGCAAGAGAGCCGAGGAACGATCGGCGAGCCGCCGGGTCGATAAGCCAGGAGCGTGGAGGATTGCCGATGATCAGTTTCACTCTGAACCGGAGTACCGTCGACGTCGACATCGAGGCCGATACGCCGCTTTTGTGGGTGCTGCGCGATACGCTCAAGCAATACGGCACTAAGTACGGTTGCGGCCAGGCCTTGTGCGGTGCGTGTACCGTTCACGTCGACGGCGCGCCCGTCCGATCATGCGTACTGCCGGTCGAAGCAGTCGCGGGACGAGAGGTGACGACCATCGAGGGGCTGGCCGACGGTGGACCGCATCCTCTGCAGACCGCCTGGATTGCCGCGGACGTGCCGCAGTGCGGCTACTGCCAGTCCGGTCAGATCATGAGCGCGGCGGCGCTGTTGGCGACGAACCCGGACCCCAGCGACGCGCAAATCGATGCCGCCATGCGCGGTAACGTCTGCCGCTGCGGAACTTACGATCGGATACGGCTCGCGATCAAGGATGCCGCGGCTCGCGGCCGCTCGGAGCAGGAGACGTGAGCGGGCTGTCCCGACGCGGGTTCCTGCAGTCCGGCGGGGCGGTCGCACTGACGGTGGCGATCCCCGGCCCGTGGAGAACGGCGATGGCCGCGTCGTCCGAGGCCGGCAACGCCTACTTGCGTATCGATGCGGACAGCCGCGTGACGGCGATCCTGCCCACCAGCGAGATGGGGCAGGGCACGCACACCGGGCAGCTGATGATCATCGGCGAGGAGGTCGGAATCGCTCCGTCGGCGATCACGGTCGAGATGCCGCTCCGGCCGACCGATCCGTATCGCCTGTTCTTCGGTCAGATGCGCAGCGTCGGTTCGTATGGCATTCGCGCCTGGTACGAGCCTCTCCGCAAAGCCGCCGCACAGGCGCGATCGGTCTTGCTGGCCGCCGCAAGCAAGCGCTGGAATGCTCCCGTTGCGGAACTGGATACCGCTGATGGCCGGGTCCTGCACGAGCGTTCGGGTCGCCGCGCCGCGTTCGGGGAATTCGTGACGGCAGCGGCGCGCGAGCCGTTGCCGGATGACCCGCCGCTGCGCCCTGAATCCAGGAAGAGCATTACCGGCCGCGCTATGCGCCGCGTCGATACGCCTGCCAAGGTGGACGGATCGGCCGTCTACGGAACTGACGTCGATCTCCCCGGAATGCTGCACGGCGCGGTGCGTATGAGTCCGGTGTACGGCGCCGACGTGGCCGCCGTCGATGCCGGGAGCATTGCCGACTACCCGGGCGTCGAAGGCGTCGTGCCGGTTCCGAACGGCGTGGTGGTTGTCGCCGACAGCTGGTGGCGCGCGAAGCGCGCGGCCGCTGCGCTCGACATCCGGTTTACGGAGACGCCAGACGATACCTTGAGCTCCGCGAAGCTGAGCGCGGCCATGCGCGAGGGCCTCGAAGGCAATCTGCCGCCTGTCGTGCAGAACCGCGACGTCGCCCCGCGGCTTCGGTCCGCGGAGCAGACGGTCGAGGCGACCTACGAAGTGCCGTTCCTGGCACACGTATGCATGGAGCCAATCGTCTGCACGGCGCACACGCGTGACGATCACGTCGAGCTGTGGATGCCAACGCAGGGCCACGACATCATCCGTATGACGGTCGAGCGCGTGCTGGGTTTCGGCAACGAGCAGATGACGCTGCATACGACGTACCTCGGCGGCGGATTCGGACGGAAGACGCATGGCGAGCTTGCGGAACAAGCCATGCTTGCAAGCAAGGCCGTCGGCCGCCCCGTCAAAGTCATGTGGGCGCGTGAGGACGACCTGCAGCAAGGTTACTACCGGCCGATCATGATGGCCGGCCTCTCCGCGGGGCTGAGCGAGGATGGACGTATTGCGGCAATGCACGCCAGGTTGTCCGGCCCGCAGATGGGCCGGACCTTCGAGCACGTCACGGTGGAGGACAACCGGGACTTCTTCTCCGTGGCGAGTCTGATCGACCAGCCCTACACGGAGCATTTCGCGCTCGACCATCGGCACCTGGACGTGCCGATGCCTCTGTCACCCTGGCGGGCCGTCTCGAGTTCGCAGAACGGCTATTTTCTCGAGGCCTTTCTCGACGAACTGGCGACCGCCGCTGGCGAGGACCCCGTGGCCTTCCGACGCGCGCACTACGCGGAGCACCCGCGCCATCGGGCCG
Organism: Woeseiaceae bacterium; assembly: GCA_028277185.1. GTDB lineage: Bacteria > Pseudomonadota > Gammaproteobacteria > Steroidobacterales > Woeseiaceae > UBA1847. The sequence goes on along the minus strand of JANQGQ010000039.1, from coordinate 111,101 downwards.
TACTCGACCGTGTCGCGGACATGGCCGGATGGGATACCCCGGCTCCGGATGGTCTGCACCGGGGTGTCGCTGTAGTTGCCAGCTACGGAAGCGTCGTCGGGCAGGTCGTCACTCTGCGCATGGACGGGGAGCGTCCGGTGGTCGCAAAGGTATACGTGGCGATCGACTGTGGACGAGCGATCAATCCCGATTCCGTCGAAGCGCAGATGAAAGGGTCGGTGATCGAGGGACTCGGTGCGGCGCTGAGGCACGAGGTGCCGATAGCGGACGGCCGGGCTCAACGCAGCAACTTCCACGACTACACTCCACTACGTATCGATGAGGTGCCCGACATCGAGGTGGCCATCGTCAACACCGGGGCACCCCTGGGCGGCGTTGGCGAACCCGGCATCCCGCCGGTCGCGCCGGCACTGGTGAACGCGATGTTCAGCGCTACGGGCAAACGCGTTCGGCGGCTGCCCGTGCTGCCGACCGCCGCCTGATCTCGTGCTCAGGGCATAGTCGCGCCATCGGTCGGCCGGTTCTCGATGCTGACCGCAGTGTGGCGGATCTGCCTTAGCAGAGTTCGCTTGACAGCGTTGGCGCCAAGTAGCGGCGGCGTCCAGAAGTCCGGTTTCATCGCGCTCTGATAGAGCACCCGGGTTTGCGATCCTCTGGAGACGAACTTCCAGCTCGAGCGGCCGCCCGCAAAGTCGCTGGCGCCGGGGACGATCGCGGCGGAGATCCAGTGGCCATTTCTGATCTGCAGGTCCTCTACCAGCTTGAACGACCGACAGAAGAGGCCTATGCAGTCGCGAATCTCAGTCGTCACGCGCGTGTCGCCGTTCGGCTGCTGCTCGGAGGCGCTGGCAACGATCGCCGGATTGACGGCAGAAAGATTGTCGAAGTCCGTAAAAGCCGAGAAGACGGCGTCCCGATGCGCGTCGACGACGAATTCGGCGCTGGCGATGTACGTTCCTCCAGCCTTCGATACTTCGACGTCGACGATTTCCAGGGCGCTCAGCGGCAGCGCGGCTATGGAGCAGAGAGCCGCCGCCAGTAAGCCTGACATCGACGGACGGAGTCTTCCGGGGAGTGTTTCGTTTCGTGGCTGCATGGGTGCCTCGCAATTTGCTGTGCCGTTCAGAGGGCCGTGAGCGTGGGCCCCGAGCGTGTAAACGAGCGTTGCAGTCAGCGTTGAATAGTCGATGTCGGGCGTTTTCGGATCGGCAATATCAGGGATTTACGGGTGGTCCGGATCTGGTCTCGGCTACGTGATGGAATCGAGCGGACGTTTAGGCTTTAATCCGCGGCACACGCGCGAGAGCGCCACGAGGTTGTAACCGGCATGCAGCATGCGCAGAAAGCACAGAGCAACACAGAGGCCTTCGACGACTGGGTTCGTTCCGGCTTCGTCGCGCTGAACACGGCGCTGGAAGACCTGTACTTCGATCAGGAGAACCGCGCGAACGTCGCGGGAGTTGGCGACGAAGTCAAAGCTCAGCTCGTCGCGGAAGGTTGGGAGTACATTCGCGCCCTGCTGGAAGAGGGCAATACCGACGAGGGTTTCGATGCGGGCTTCGATCTCCTGGGCAACGTCGGGCTGTTCATGGGAGCCTGCCGTCGACATGAAGTGACGGAGTCATCGAGTGGGGCCGCCGAACCGCTGCGGGACACGTCGGCGCTCGCACTGCAGCTCGGCGCATCACTTGGCGTCGCGCCGCGGTTCGCGACGAGTCATCTCACGACGCACAATCGGGCAGTTCGCGGCAGCTACCGGATGTTCACGTCGCTCGAGGCAGAGGCCCTCTTTCTCGAGTACAACACGCGCGCGATCCTCGCGTACAAGCGTGCCGCCGACGCCATTGTGCGCGTGCTGCCAATGGGCGTCTCTCATCCGGTTGCCTGCGACCTTCTGACGACGGCGAAACAGGCACTCGACGACGTCATTCGCAACAACGCCGCTCTGTTCGACGTGCTCGATATCGATCGCTTCTTCTACTGCGTCCGGCCTTACTACAAGCCCTACCGGGTCGGGCTGCACGAGTACCGGGGTGCGAATGCCGGGGATTTCGCCGGCATCAACGAGATCGACGTCCTGCTAGGTCTGTGTCAGCCGGAGAACCTGTCGTATTCGCAACTCCTAGTCGAGAAGTTTCTCTTCATGATGCCCGAAGATCAGCAGCGGCTGCGCGACTGCATGCGGCGGCGCAGCCTTCTGGATCAGCTGCTCGACGAGTTGGAGCGCTCGAAGTCCGAGCCCTGGTTCCGGCGTGTCGCGACGACCTTTCTCACACTCTGCGAAGCTCACGGCGAAGCCGCGAAGCAGCATCACGATCAGCTCGTCGAACGTTTCATCAGCAGACCGTCCGACTCGTTACCGGAGGAGAACCTCACGAACATCACGGCCAGCGGTCCGCCTCTGCACGTGATGCTGAGCTCCCTCGAAAAACTCCGGGATCTGCGCTCTGCCGCCGACCGGGACGACATACCGAGCCGCTACCTGGATCTTTCACGGCTGAGGGCTGCCGTCAGTTGACGACCGGCGGGAACGCTGATCCGGTGGCGACGGGGGCGCGCGCGGAGCTCTGGCATGCGCGGCGACAAATCGGTAACGTTGAGGGGGCATGTCGTACGTCTTGCCGCCGCCAGCATCTGGCGAAAGGGTTACCGCTTGATCGACTTCTCCGATTCAGACTTCAACCTCGCGGATCTCGTGTTTCAGGGCGCTACGGAGCATGAGCCGGCGGAACTGTGCAACGATCAGGTGCTCGACACGCTCAAAGCCTGGCGTCAGCGGACTGTTGCGACAGAGCCGGCGGCGAGCGCGTTCCGGCTCGAGCAGACGCGGTCTTTCGTCATCAGCTATCAGGGGCACGCCGCGGACTACTGGCCCGACAAGGCAGGCAACTGGATCGGCGAGTGTCTCGTGCGGGAGTTTCTGTTCAGAGACGGAATCTGCCAGCTCGACTCGTTGGAAGCACGGCTCTACACAGCCAAGTACAAGCTCGAAGCGCTGATCGATGTAGAGTATCTGCTCGTGTGTCCGTACCCGACCGAGGCCGGCAACATCAATGGCATGGTCGTCGTCTGCGTCAACCAGCACCTGAGATCGTCGCCGGCGGCATCCTGAGCCCGTCGCGAGGAGCAGCATGGCGCTCTCTTTCGGCATCCGGCAACCCTGCGACGATCAGAGTGGGGCCCGTGGCAGCGCGCCTTGTCGCGCCCGGGACCGGGCGTGGGTCCTCGCGGTGGCCGTGCTGGGGTCGAGCCTTGCGTTCATCGAGGGTTCGATCGTCAACCTCGCGTTGCCGTCGCTGCAGGATGACCTGAAGCTCGACTCAGCAAGTCTGCAATGGGTCGTGAATGCGTATCTGCTTACGTTGTCGGCGTTTCTGCTGGTGGGGGGTGCATCGGGAGACCGGTTCGGGCTGCGCCGCGTCTACGTGCTGGGGCTGGTGTTGTTCGGGGTCGCGTCGGCGGCCTGCGGTGCGGTCAGCTCGATAGAGTCTCTGACGCTGTGGCGGGCACTGCAGGGCATCGGCGCGGCGTTTCTGGTGCCGACCAGCCTCGCGTTGATCAACGTGTACTTCGAGCCCGGGGAGCGGGCAAAAGCGATCGGTATCTGGGCGGGCGCGTCGGCACTGACGACGGCGCTTGGGCCGTTGCTGGGCGGCGTACTGGTCGACGCTTATGGCTGGCGCGCGGTCTTCCTCTTCATCGCGCCGCTGGCGGCGGTCGCATGCCTCGTTGCGGTCTGGCGCGTGCCGGCCGATCAGGGCGACCCGGAGCGCTCGCTCGACACGGTGGGTGCATCCATGCTCGCCGTTTCGCTCGGTTTGCTGACGTACGGACTGGTAGAGGGCAGCGCCGGCGCAGGCTGGGCGCTGCCAGGCGGTTTCCTGATGTTCCTGGCGTTTCTTGGTTTCGAGGCCAGGGTCAAGTCGCCGATGTTGCCGTTGACGCTGTTCGCAGAGCGGACGTTCAGCGGGGCCAACGCGATGACCATCGTCCTGTATTTCGCGCTGACCGCTGCGCTGTATTTCATTCCGTTCAACTTGATCCAGGTGCAGGGCTACTCGGCTGTGCAGGCCGGCGCCGCCTTTTTGCCGCTTACACTGATGCTCGGTTTCGGGTCCGCTTTCGCGGGAGAGCAGCTCAAGCGCTTCTCGCCGCGCGCGATGCTGACGGCCGGGTCCGCCATCGTTGCGCTGGGTTTTCTGCTGCTGACGATACCCGGGGCTACGTCCACGTATGTCGCACACTGGCTTCCCGGCATTGTCGTCATCGGTTTCGGCATGACCATCTGCGTCGCGCCGCTGACGACGGTGGTCATGGCGTCGGTCGACGATTCGCAGTCCGGGGTCGCGTCGGGGGTCAACAACACGGCGGCCCGCTTCGCCGGGCTCATGGCGGTTGCGGCGATGACGACGTTTGCGATCGGCCTGTTCGAGCGCGACCTCGCGGAGTCGCTTGCCGGCTTGCCGCTCCCGACGGCGGTGACCGATTCGCTGCTGGCCAATGCACACGCGCTGGCCGCGCTGGTTCCGCCGACCGGCATCGCAGATGCCGAGGCAGTCGTTCGGGCGATCGATGACAGCTACGTATCGGTGTTCCGGGTCCTCATGCTCGTCTGTGCAGCCTCTGCTTTTCTGGCGTCGGCTCTGGCCTGGCTGACGGTTCAGGGCAGGGCGGAAACGGCAGGCGGCTAAACGGTGTCCGGGTTCACTTGAAGTGCGGAACCGGCACGCCCAGATCGCGCTTGATTTCCCCGACGACGATGGTGCTCTGTATGTCTTTGACGGACTCCAGACCGCCCAGAGTCTGCGCCAGCTCGAAATAGTCGTCCAGGTCGCGCGCAACGACCAGCAGGAGCATGTCCCAGGGCCCGGCAAGCGCCTGGCACCAAACGACCTGCTCGATGCCGGCAAGTTCCGCGGTGAAGTATTCGGAGTCCGACTTCCGGTGTCGCTCGATGTTCAGATGAATGAACGCGGTAATCCCCCAGCCCATCTTCTTCGCGTCCAGCCGGGCGCTGTAGCCGTCAATGACGCCTTCGGATTCGAGCCGCCTGACCCGTCGCAGGCATGGCGACGGCGACAGCGCGATCCGCTCCGCCATCTCGAGGTTGGTAATCCGACCGTCGCTTCTGAGGATCTGCAGGATTCGCTCGTCCGTGCGATCGAGGTTCGGGTCCGACATGATCTGCCCCAATTGCCCCTGACACTTAGTAGATATTGCGGGAATCTCCCAAAGTCGGGTCAATTTAGCAACTATTGAGCGCCGGCACTTTGTAACAATGCGGCGCCCATGGATACCGGAAACGGCAGGGAACGGTGGTCGTCGCGCTGGGGCTTCATCTTAGTCGCCACGGGCGCAGCCGCAGGACTGGGCAACATCTGGAAGTTCCCCTACATCGTCGGCGAGAACGGCGGCGGCGCCTTCATGGCGGTGTATCTTCTGGCCATTGCGTTCGTCGCATTGCCAATCTTCGGCGCGGAATTGTTGCTCGGCCGGCTGGGGAACCGCAACGTCGTCGACAGCATTCGGCGGGTGGCGCGCGCGAGTGGGCACGATGGCCGCTGGTCGATACTGGCCTGGATCGGGCTGCTGGCCGTTTTTGTCGTGCTGTCGTTGTACAGCGTCGTGGGCGGATGGACGCTTGCCTATCTGGCTATGACGTTCGCTGACGGTTTCGTTTCGGCGGCCGCGGCGGATACGGAATCCACCGCGCGCCGGTTCACGGCGGTGACCGGCAATCCCGGTAGTGCGATTGCCTGGCAGACGGCGTTCATCGTTCTGACGGCGATAGTCGTCGCTTCAGGCGTCCAGCGCGGCATCGAGCGGCTGTGCCGGTGGCTCATGCCGCTTCTTCTGATGCTGCTGTTGCTTCTGGCAGTTCACGGCGCCGTCGCGACCGACGAGTTCGGCCGAACGCTTCGGTTCCTCTTCGAGCCTCAGTTTGAACGGCTGACGCCGGGCGGCGCTTTGGCTGCGGTCGGTCACGCGTTTTTCACTATGAGCGTGGGGGTCGGCGCAATGCTGACCTTCGGCTCCTATCTCCCGGCTGACGTCGGGCTCGGCAGAGCCGGCGTAACCGTTGCGGTTCTGGACACCGCGGTGGCGATACTTGCCGGGCTGGCGATATTCCCGATCCTGTTCGCAAGCGGCCTCGAGCCCGGGGTCGGTCCCGGCATGGTTTTCGTCACGCTGCCGATCGCGTTCGACGGCATGCCCTACGGCCGGATGGTCGCACTGAGTTTCTTCGCCCTGCTCGCCGTTGCGGCGCTGACGTCCGCTCCGTCGATGCTCGAGCCGATGGTCGATTTCGTCAGGGAGCGCGCCGCTTGCGGCCGCAAAGCGGCGACCGCCGCCGTCGTCGCGGCGGTATGGTCACTCGGGGTCGCTCAGGCTCTGTCGTTTAGCAGCTGGTCGGAGCTTGGACTGCTCGGCCAGAACCTGTTCGAGCTGTCTGACGCACTCGCGTCCAATATCTTGTTGCCGTTGGGTGGAATCCTCATTGCGCTGTTCGTTGGCTGGATGCTGCCGTCGAGCCACACTTCCGGCGAACTCGGAATTCGCTCGCCGTGGGTGCACCGTCTGTGGCGCCTGGCGTTGCGCTTCATCGCGCCGCTGGCGGTTGCGGCCGTAATGCTGAACGGACTGTTGCGATGAGGGTCGGGATCCGCAGGGCACGTGCGTCGGACATTGCGACGCTCGATGCGTTGGCGCAGAGGGCGGTCGCGGAGATCGGCAGAGCTTTCTATTCCAGGCGGCAAATCGTCAGAGCGGTGAATCGGATGGCCAGCGTTGACTCGCGCTTGATTGCGGACGGTAGTCTCTATGTCGCGGAGCTGGGCGATACGATCGTCGGATGTATCGGCTGGACCCCGGGCGGCAGCTTGTTGCCCGCCCGAGCTGGCCTCGTCGAGGAAGATCTGACCGCGGAGCCGGGCTCGGCGGTGTTGCGATCGCTGTTCGTCGAACCCGCTCACGCCGGACGAGGCGTTGCGAGATCGTTGTTCCGGCGCTGCAAGAGCGACGCCGCGAAAGCCGGTTTTCGCCGAATGGAGGCGTTGGCATCAGCAGCCGCGAAAGGGCCGTGTCGGCGCTTCGGGTTCGCGCGGTCGCGAGCCGTCCGCCTGCGATTCGATGACGGGCTCGAACTCGTCAGCTACCACATGACTCTGGATCTCTGACCGGTGTCGGCCGTGGCCACCCGGCGTTATTCGGGCCGTGTTTCAGCGACGACCCAGTCGAGGTACGCGGGTAAACCGCTGTCGACGGGCATTGAGACGATCTCGGGCACATCGTACTTGTGGTTCTCGCGAATGGCAGCGACGGTTTCACCGACTCGGTCCGATGCGGTCTTGATGAGCATGAGGACCTCGTTCTCGGTTTGGACCGCACCGTCCCAGCGAAAGCGACTGGCTATCGACAGGTGTTGCGTGCACGCCGCGAGGCGGCGCTCGAGTAAGGTCTCCGCCATGGCCCGCGCGTCATCGTCGTTGGCGACTGTCGTCAACACCACGCACACTCGACTGCTCACACGGGAGATCCTCACGCAAACGGTCTACCGCAACGACCGGTTTCCGGAGCCTAATGCTTTCTTGATATCGATGCTACGGTCGGCGGCGCTTCGCGCGTCGTTGGTCGGCCTGGCATGACGACTGCCGGCGGTCAGAGCAGACCGGGTTTTTCTGCATGGCAGAAGTCGCGGCGCGAAGGCCGCTGACCGTGAGCGGGCATTATCGGATCAAGTCGAGGTCATCGCCTTCCATTGCGTCTTCGAAGGTAGCGACGACAGATCGCGTGTCGACATCAATGGCGACAACGGCATTGTGGCGAGGAAGGGCAGCGTACATCAGCTTCCCGTGGGCATCGGGCTCGAGGTCGAGAGCGCCGGTTGGCAGACTGATGTCGCCGATATGCCTGCCGGAGTCGGCCGACAATACGGCGATGTCCGAACTGAACAGGCGTGATACCCACAACTCCTCTTGTCCGGCCGCGAGCGCGACGGCGATCGGGAAGCTGCCGCCGGTGTCTGTGCACCAGAGCGTCTCCATTCGGCCTGTATCGATCTTGCAGACGGATGGCGCCTGACTGTTGCCCACCCATGCGGTTTGTCCGTCGTCGCTCACAACGAAGCCTTCGGCACCCGGCCCCGTATGCACGGTGCTCAGCTCTCCGGCATCGAGATCGATCTTGTGGAAGGTGCCGGTCTCCGGGTTTGAGGCGAACAGTGCTTTTCGGGCCTGATCGAAGTGCACTTTATGAACGCCGATCGATACCGGAAAACGTCTCGTTTCGCGCCAGGCGGCGGAGTCGAGCTCGACGATGGCGCCTTCCGATTCACAGGTCACCCAAAAGCGCGTGCCCTGAGCGTCGGTCGCGGCCCCGTGCGGCCGGAGACAATCGTGCAGCGGCGCCGTTTTCGCGGCGCCGCTTGCGAGATCGACCACGGTAATCCCGTCGCTGGGCTGCTCGATGAAGGGCGGACGTGCGGATGCCGGTTCCTCGTGGGGCTCGGGAAAGATCCCAAGAAGCGGTGCGACTGCGACGCGTCCATCCAGTGAAACCGCGAGTTCGTGCGGACCGGCGCCAAGCGCTATTCGCCGGCGCTCTGTCAGAGTGTCCGGGTCCAGAAGAACGACTTCGCCGCGGGAGCGGGAGACGATGCTCAGCGTGGGAGCGACAGGCCGCCACTCGCTTTCGTGCGACACGAAGTGATCGACATCGCCCCTTCCTGCGCGTGCGCTTGCAAACACGATGTGTTCGTCGTCGATCCAGCGGGTCATCAGGTCGCTGTAGTCGCTGTTCAGGGCAGACAGCGGGACGACATCAGTCCAGCGGCCGTCAACGAGCTCGCTGAAGTAGAGGTCCCCGGGGATCGTCCGGTTTTCGGGACGGGAGGATGCCTCGACGACCATTGTCGTCCCGGCCGGATTCACGCCGACATTCCATTCGCCGTGAGCCGTGTTGATCGCCGGCCCCATGTTCTCTGTGCGCCAATCCCCGCTGGCTGACTGCCTGGATACGTAGATGTCGCCCTGACCGAGACCACCCTCGCGGTCGGATGCGAAATACAGCGTCCCGGAAAGATCGAAAACAGGGCTGTATTCTCTCGCCGGTGAGTTGACCGGGAAAGGCAGGCGTTGGGGCGTCGCCCATTCGCCCTCCGACCGTTCGCTACACCAGATATCGCCGGGCTCGTTTTCCTCGTTGCGGTCGTTTACCGGCCGGGTCGACACAAAACAGAGTCGGCGCCGTACGCCGTCGTAGAACGGGTCCGAATCGCTGAACTCCGGCGCGGCAAAGCTGGGGGTATGCTCTTCGCCGGAGTCAGGGTCGAGCCGGACGATGCGCGAGGCGCCGGCTTCTCCCCACGCAGCGTCCGACCGTGTGACGAACGTCCCAACCTCGGTTTCGATACCGCCGTACTCGACGATTGCCGAGTTCAGTCTGTCAGCGAGTTCCGCCTCGGCAGCACGCAGAATGGCGTACGGCGTCAAAGCCGTCAGCGCAGCTATGGGAAGCGATACTCTCAGGAGTCCCGCTCTCACGAATCCAACCGAAACAGGAATTCCTGCATGCCGTTGCTCAGTAGCCGTGCCCGGTCGATCACAAATCGTCCTGAGTTCTTGCTCAGGGCTTCGGGCGAATAGCGCGGCGCCGCGATCATTTTGCTCTCCGGGCTGCAGTCCATCAGCTCGCCGTCCGCAGTCGGAATGAAGCGGCCGGGGCTCTCCTGCATATCGGGCTCGGCATAGAAGATGAGGGCATGGGCGAGGGCGCCTGGGCGGGCGCGATGGCCGATCGCATTCATCAGTGCCGACAGGGCGTCGAGCGTCAGATAGTTGGGCAGATCCCAGCACAGTATGAGATCGACGTCTTCCTCCGGCAGACGGCCAGGTAGCAGAGATTCCGCTGCCTTGACGAGCTCCGGACCTGGCTCTGTCGTGTTCAGGCGGTCAATGCCCCCGAAATGCACGAAGTCCGTGACTTCCACGCGGCTGCGAGCGCGGCTCAGCAGAGCCAGCATTGGCGTCGAGGCGGCACCGAGATCCAGAACGATATGCCGTTCTGTCTCATCCAGCCTGGCGACGAGCTCGCGAAACAGAGGCGCGTGAAGCACCGCCGGCGCGCCCGGCTGCTTCCGCGGGCGCGTCCGGCGCAGTGAGGCCGTCACGTTCCTTACGCGGTCTTGGCCGACGCGCTCACATTCGAACCCGTGTCCGTCGCAGCGTCTTTGGTCACGGCCTTGGCGTTCGCGGTGTTGCGGGATTTGCTCGGGGCGGGCGGCTTGGCGGAGCCGGCGCCCGTCGCCTTGCCCAGCGCCTTCTCTATGGCGGCCGAGTCCATCTCGATCGAGCCTTTGAAATGCGCGCCTTCCTCGATGCTAACCCGGGGTGCGGTGATGTTGCCCTGAACACGGGCGTTGACGTGTATGGCGACCCGCTCGGTCGCGTACAGATCGCCTTTAGTCTCGCCGTCCACCGCAATCGACTTCGCGTACACCCCGGCCTTGACCTTGCCTTCCTTGCCGATCGTCAGCGCGCTGTTCCGCAGTTCGACGGTACCGCTGACGTCGCCCTCGATACGCAGATCCTCGTCTCCGCGCAGGTCGCCGTTGATCTGGATGGAGCGGCCGATGACCGCGGCGTCGCCGCCGCGGCTTGCGGCTTTGGGTCTCGCGGATTCGTAGTTTGTGCCGGAACTGGCGCGGTTTGCTTCCCGCGCTTCGATGGTGTCGTCGTCTTTCCTGCCACGATCAAACATATCGCTCTCCATCAATGGTTTGGAGGGATTTGTTAACACGCTGTCATAATGCGGACAAGTGTCGCCGAATTGCGACGCCCGGGGTCTCGAGGCCACGCCGTTGTCCGTCGGGTCGCGCCGCGCTCGACGTACGCCACGATCGGCACGGCGCTGGCGGCAGGCGGATCGGGTGTTCCGCCTTGCGACCCGGGCTGAGGTGAAGCAGGGCTTCAACGTTCGGAAGGAGTTCCCGGCCGATAAGGAATCGATCGGAACGATCCACGCACTGGCCCCGTCGCTGCAAGCGGTGTCAAAACTCGACGATGGGCGCAAAGCCGCCGTAGATGAGTCGTTTCGCGTCGAACGGCATGGGATTCTTCTTCGGGTCGATGCGCTCGTCATTGAAGTCTTCTGACATCATTTTGCTCATGCCGGCATCGCGAGTGGCTTTGTCCGGCCATTCGATCCAGGAAAAGACGACCGTTTCGTCGTCCGTCGCGCCGACGGCCTTGCGGAAATCGGTCTGCTGCCCGTTCGGTACGTCGTCGCCCCAACATTCGATGACTCTCGTCGCACCGAATTCGATGAATACACTGTCACACCGTTCGGCATGGTCGATGAACTTCTGCTTGTTCGCGGTTGGGACCGCCATGACGAAACCGTCTATGTAACTCATTTCGTGTTCTCCTTCTGATTCGGAATCTGCAATGCATCGAGCGTCCCGACTGTTGTGTGACGATAGCCTTCCGCTCACCACCGTGTTTCTGCAACGGTACGTTCGAGGCAGAGCTCGAACGTTTCGTCTGCTGGCAAGTCTACCCTCTTGCCGGGTCGGAATGGCTGCCAGCATCAGTCTCGGGACGGAACGCGGGAGGTGAGCTCAGCAGTTGGATCGCCTTTGACGGCATCGATACGCTCATCGAGCACATACTTCCGGCAGCGGGTATGCCGGGAGTGCACTTCGTGCCGCCTAAACCTCCGGCGGCCGCACGGCATCCAAGCGTGGATGATGCCATCCACGATACGGGGAGATTTACATGTTCCGACGGTGCCTTTGTCTGGTTATAGCCTTGCTATGGGTCATCGATAGCCAGGCCGACAACGGCGAAATCGCGCGTGCTGCGCCATTGGACGAGATAGTCATTGACGGTGACCTGACCGATTGGCCGGCCGATCTGCGTCGCCACGCCGTTAGGATGAACGGGGAGAGCGAGGTTGTCGAACGGAGCGACAGTTTCGCCGCCAGCTTCCGCGCCGGCTACGACACGGATGAGAACGCCGTGTACATCGCGCTCGAGGTGGTCGATGACGTGCACGTCGTCCCGGACGAAGCCGGGCCCGACGATTGGCAGCGTTTTGACAGCGTGATCGCCTATGTCGATTTCAAGCACACCGTTACGGGGTCCGGATCCGCACTGTACCTCGTGATGGGAGATCACCGATTCATGCTTAGCGATGAATCGAGCTGGGACGCCGATGTAGCGGCAGCAAGCTGGGAAACCGCGGAAGCGGCCGTCGCGAGACGGGGCACTACAACCGTTTACGAGTGGCGCTTTACGAGCCCGAAGCCGATCCGGCCGAATTCGGTATTGGGAATCGATTTCCTCGTTGCGGATCAGGATGCGCCCGGCGAGGACAGTCCTGCGACCTTGTTATCGTGGGGGCCGGGTTTCGGCAAGAGTCAGGCCGGCGGCCGCACGGGTGATCTGCTACTCGTCGACGCCGGGTCTTTGCCGGGACGTCTCACCGGCCGAATCGAGCTGGCAGGCGCCGGGACCGAAGCGAGCCGGCTGCGGGTTCGCGCAAGATCGACGGAAAACCCGGCCCTGTGGGTGCAGGCGTTGGCCGACCGGGCGGGTGCCTTTGCGATCGATCTGCCGCCAGGTCGCTACGAGCTGACCAGCGTGGATCGCGTGACGCGGGTGGAGGAAGTGACCCAGATTCTGGCGCCCGCGACGCCTGTATCGGTGGTGGTCGGGCAGGGCGCCTCAACGGTTGCTCCGACTCTGCGGCTGGAGCCAGTACCGATGCCGATCGATCTGCCGGTACGCGGTGCGCTGTTCGGGTTCGAACCCGACGATCAGGAGGCCTTCGACGAGGTCGTCGTGACGCTGATGGAGCATTTCCAGGTACCCGGCGCTTCGATTGCTTTGGTCAGCGATGGTGCGCTCGTGCATCACAACACCTACGGCACCCGGAACGCGGGCAACGGCGAACCCGTCGATGACGATACGCTGTTCGAGGCGGCATCGATCACCAAGGCGGTGTTCGCCTTCGTCGTGAATCGCATGGCGGAGCGGGGCGAGATAGACATGGACCGGCCGTTACACACCTACCTGCCGTTCGAAGAGATCGCCCACGACAGGCGCTACGAAAAAATCACGGCCCGGCATGTGCTGTCGCACCAGACGGGCTTCCCAAACTGGCGCCGGATGAATCCAGACGGAAAGATCGACATCAAGTTCTACCCGGGGATTCAATACGGCTACTCCGGGGAAGGCTTCGAGTACCTCGGGCGCGTCGTGGCGCACATCGCCGGCGAGCCGCTGGAGACCGTCGTGCGCCGCGAAGCGCTTGCCGTCATGGATTTCGAGGAGAATACCTTTTTCGCAGAGGGTCCGGAGGTCTCCGGGCAGGCCGCCCGAGGTCACTGGGCCGGTATGGCGGGGCCGCATGACTTCCCGGACGAAATCGGCGTTGCGCACAGCATGTATACCGAGGCGCGGACGTTCTCGAACTTCATGCTGGGATTGCTCGCGCAGGAGGGGCTATCGGCAGAAGGCTACGAGAAGATGCTCGAACCTCAGGTCGCGACGCCGCTCGAGCCGGACGATGAGCCTCAGTGGCTCGGCCGCTTTGGTCTGGGCTTTCACATGATGAAGTCGCCGTTCGGCCTCGCCTACGGTCACGGCGGCAACAACGGCAACTTCACGTGCCAGTTCGAACTCTACCCGGACCACCAGATGGGCTTCGCTGTGTTCACGAATGCCGATACCGGTTGGTTGCTCGTCAACGCGTTGCGCGAGTATCTCGTGATCGGAAGGGCGGTTGTGGCGCAGAGCGAGGATCAGAGTTGAATGCCCGGGCGTCCGGGCGATCGCACAGCGCCTCCTGGCCGCCGATTCCCGGCGGAGTGGCTATAATTCATAGCTGGCCAATCGGACAGTCGGGAGCCGATCATGAAGCTACGAACCGTTGTCGTCCTGACGACAATGCTGGCGCCGTCTTTTGCGGCAGCGCAAGAAACGGATAAGTACCTTTGTTCATACGGCGATATGCAGCGCCGTGTCGAGATATCGAGCGAACCAGGCGTTGAAGTGCCTTGCAGCGTGCATTACTTCAAGGACACCGAGATGCCCGGCGAGCAGCAGGTGCTTTGGTCAGCGGATCGCGATCCGGGCTACTGCCGGAGCAAGGCGACGGAGTTCGTCGCAAAGCTCGAGGGCTGGGGCTGGGAGTGTGGGCCGGGGAACGATACAGCTGCCGATGAAGACGTAGTTGACGAACCCGAAGCTGCCGAGCCAGAGGAAATGCTCGGCGATCCTGACACCACGGAACTACTGGACTCCGGGCAGTAAACAAATCCCGGGGCGACTCACGATAGAATCCCTGGATGGATTCCCTGTCGCAAGCCGTGCTTGGGGCCACCGTTGCCGGTGTGTGCGCCCCGCCTGACGATCGTGGGAAAGCAATGCTGCTCGGGGCGGCGCTCGGTACGCTGCCCGATCTCGACGTGTTCATCGACTTCGGCGGCGCCGTGGAGAACTTCACCTACCACCGGGGCTTCAGTCATTCCCTCCTGGTATTGGCACCTCTGGCGGTACTAATCTGGCTCGCGCTGCGGCGTTGGTGGGCGCCGGTCCGCAACCGACCGGTTCGATGGCTGGCGGCAGTGAGCCTTGCGCTTCTCACGCACCCGCTACTCGACGCGCACACGGCGTACGGTACGCAGCTATTCTGGCCACTCGATATGCCGCCGATCTCATGGGCAACGCTATTCATCATCGATCCACTGTATACGCTGCCGTTGTTGTTGGGCGTCGTCGTAGCGGCCGTGGCAGCCTTTCGGCGCCGGGTGGGCGGCATAGCGCTGCACGTTGGTCTGGCCGTCAGCACGCTGTACGTCGGATGGTCGTGGCTTGCGCAGACTATGGTCACGCGACACGTCGAGGAAGCGCTGGTATCGATGCAGGTACAGGACGCGCAGGTGTTCCTGACGCCGACGCCGTTCAACACTCTGCTGTGGCGCGCCGTCGTTGTTGCCGAAGGCAACTATCTCGAAGGCTTCGATTCGCTGCTGGTCGACGAGGGTACGATGCGTTTCACGAGCTTCCCGTTGGGTGAGCGCTTGCTCGAGGAGTCACGCGATATCTGGGCGGTGGAACGCCTGCGCTGGTTCGCGCGCGGTTTCGTCAGAGCCCGCGTTGTGGATGACAGGCTGGTCGTCGGCGACTTGCGCATGGGGCAGGAACCGATCTACGTCTTCAGCCACGCGGTCGCCGCGCGCGGCAATCCACACTGGACAGAGATCCCCGCCGAGCTGCTGCCGGTGTCCATCGACGACCGGGCTCTGACGGAGACCTGGGAGCGAATCTGGCGTGATGACCACCGTGACAATGCGGCGATTGAGCGCCAGAGGTGACGTGCTTTTGTCGTCGTTCGCTTTCGCTTGCTGCAAGCGGAGGGCGAGGCGGATAGTTGCTCCCGGGCACGCGCCACTGAATTACTACGCTGAATCTCCGGAGTGCGGCCGATTCGGGGCGCATCAAGGCGACTTGACATGGTTTCGTTGTTTATATAACCATAGAGTTATGGAACCAAACGATTATATGCAGAGCCATGCCAGTCTGGACGCCGTCTTTCATGCACTGGCAGATGAGACGCGCCGGGCCATTCTGTCGCGGCTGGCGGACGGTGAGGCGTCGGTCAAGGAGATCGCCGAACCGTTCGAGATCAGCCAGCCCGCAATATCGAGACATCTGAAGGTGCTCGAACGAGCAGGGCTGATCGAGAGAAATATTGACCGACAGCGCCGGCCGGCGAGGTTGAAGGCTGAGCGAATGCTGGCGGCTGTCGACTGGCTCGTCGAGTTTCGGCCAATGTGGGGGACGAGCTTTAGCCGGCTGGACGACCTCCTTGTTCAAATGAAACAAAACTAAAACAATAATGAGGAAGGCAAGCGATGACTGACTTACCGGAATTCGTACTGGACCGGGAATTCGACGCGCCGCGCAAGCTGGTCTGGCGGGCGTGGACTGACCCTGAATTTCTGCAGCGTTGGTACGGCCCCGGGGTCGAAACGGTCATTCACAAGTTCGATCTGGAGCCCGAAGGCGTATGGCTCAATGAGATGAAGATGAGCGGGGGGTCTAACTTCCAGAAAATCATCTTTAAGGAAGTCGTCGAGCCGGAGAGGCTGGTTTGGCATCATTGCTCCGCCGATGACGCCTGGAATGTCGCGGCCAATCCGATGATGCCGGATTGGCCGCGAGTATTGCTTACAACGGTAAACTTCGAGGACAGGGGCGATAAAACCAACGTTCGCCTTTCTCAGGTTCCGCTGGATGCCACAGACGCCGAGATTGCCTGTTTTGCGAGGATGAAGGACAACATGAGCGGCGGATGGGGTATGGGTTACGAAGTCGTTGACGAAGTGCTGGCGGAGCTGAAAGTACTTCCATCGCCGTAGACACAAGAGCTGCCATCGTCCATTGTGGTGGCCGCTCTCAACACTGTGTTTCACAGCTTCTGTGGATTGTTACCAGTCGGGTCCGTTTCCAGGAGTGATAGCTGTGTCCTATCCTCGGCACCGGATTTGTCATAGTTTTCGTTGCACACGGTCCTTCGTCGGTCGTTCCGGGAAATGAATTCCTCCATCATTACACGGCGACTCGCCATACTGTTGATCCTCTCGCTCGGCGGGGCGTTCTTCTATGCGACGTATAACGCCATTGACAACATCGTCGCAGAGCAGAGCCGACTGCAGCAGGAGGCCGTATCTCCGGTCTACGAGCTGGTTCGGGAAGAACTGCTCCGGCCTCTGTACATTGCGGAAACGTTTGCAAGCTCCGTCGACTTTACGGCGTCGATGGATTCCAGTGATTTCGACGAAGCTTTACTGCTCCGTCGCTTGCAGGACATGGAGCAGGATCTTGGCCTGACGTTCTTCGTTGCCAGCGAGCGAACCCGGAAGCAGTATTTCTCTGATGGAACGACGCTGAATCTCGTCGAAGGCGAGGTGTCGTGGTACTTCGAAGCCCAGGCGCACGACAAGGACTTCATGGCGGATCTGGGTCAGGTAGGTGACGTGCATCTGTACTTCGACGTCCGAATGTACAGCAGGGACCAGGAATTCCTGGGTTATGTCGGAGTGGGCAGACCCCTTCGGCAATTCGTCGATACGTTCGATCAATACAAAGCTCGCTATGGTTACGAATTCCTGTTCGTCAACGATCGGAACGAAATCCTGCTGTCGTCATTGCCCGAGTTGGTGGTGACCGATGCTCACATTCCGAAGCTGGAATCGCTCGAGTGGTTTGACCACGGCCATTCACCGGAAAGCAGTCATGACAGTGAAATCATCCAGGTCAGCGAAGAAGACTTCCTGATCTCGGAGTTTGGCATCGAGGAACTGGGCTGGCGCCTGTTGTTGCTCATCCCGCTCGAAGCCCGCCAGGCGCAAACCACCCGATCCTTCGTGATCAGCGTGGTCACTGCCGTGGTCAGCGTGCTGCTCCTTGCATTGACGATCTTCTATCTGATGCTTTTGTACAAGCAACACCTCGAGAAGAAGACCGAAGTCGACGTGCTCACCGGCTTGCCGAACCGCACCTTCATTCAACGATGCTACGACCAATTGCGACGCGACGGCGGCACGCTTTGTATCATCATCATTGATCTGGATCACTTCAAGAAGATCAACGACACCTATGGTCACGATGCCGGCGACCGTGTACTCGAGGCGGCGGCATCGGTGTTCAAGGATGTCCTGCGCGACAAGGATATCGTCGGCCGCTGGGGCGGCGAGGAGTTCGTCATGCTTCTCCCCGCCACATCGGTCGAAACGGGTATGGCGATTGCAGAGCGAGCGCGCAGGAGCCTTGAAGGCCTGACGATTGAACTACGAGAAGCGAGGGTTTCGATCACTGCCAGCTTTGGCGTTGCCACCGGTCCGGTCCGCAACGAATCGCTTGCCGACCTGCTGGCCCGGGCGGATAAGGTGCTTTACGAGGCCAAAGAAAGGGGGCGCAATCAGGTCAAGCTCTATAGAGAGGCCAGCTGATTCTCCATTTGCGACTCGCATGGGAAGTCGCCAGAGCTGAGTTTGCGCGATGTCACGGAGAACGAAGGAGGCCCAATGAGCGGCACAGCGTCAGCTCTGCCGCCCATCGGGCAGTACGGAGAGGGCTTGGTAACGGCGGCCAGATCGGCGAGCCGGTCCCTCGCACGTTCCGTGTCTTACAGCTCTTCGTGCCAGTCGGGAAACTCGCCGTCTTCGTCCGGATCCTCGATGCCCGTTTCCCAGTCGGGGTCGTCGGGAGGATCGTGAGCTTCGTAGTCTTCTTCGTACTCGTCGTGGTTTTCGTTCTCTTCCTCGTCCTCGCTGTAGTCGTCCCCGTCGTTGTCGTTATGGGTCGACGAGCGGCGGCCCTCATTGTTCAGACAGCCGCCGTTCCCGGACGTCCTGTTTTGCGTAGGCAGCGAACTGGGTAACGTGCCGTTGGTGTTTGGCTGGACAGACTTGCTGAACTGGTTGCCATTCGGCGCGGTGTACCGAACGTTGACTTGCCTCGGTATGGTATTCAAGGAAACTCCGGCGGGGATGAAGTAGCCCTGCCGACGCAGCACCTGCCGGACGTACGCAGGTATGAACAATTGATCGAACTCTACCTGGATCGAGGCTTGCACGCACTGGCCCTGACTGCTGCACATACCGAAGTCCCATTCACTGTCATTGCCCATGAACGGAACCGAAGGCGGGTTGATTGTGTGCTCATAGAAGAAGTGGCCTTCCGCTTGCGGTGTCAGGAAGTTGTTGTAAATACCGTTTAGCCAGTTGTCGCTGGCTGTATTCGGATCCCCCAGACGGCCGCCGCGATAACCACGGTCAGCGTGGCCGGCGGCTCTGAGTACGGTATTGTTCGACGTAGTAATCCCGCCCATGTCCGGCGGGCAGACCTGGCCGAAGGCGACAGAGCTGACCGCGGTCAGCATCAGGAGAAACGTTGCTCTCATAGCAGTTCCTCCATTCCGGCCGAACGGCGGCGATTGTTGAAGGTTGCGACGGCACGCTCCGACAGCTCATAGACCTCTTCCAGAGACTCTCCGGCTTCCTCCAGCGCTTCGATGTATTGCTCTATCGGCTCGCGGGACACGACACCCAGCGGCTCGAAGGCGATCATTAGCGCAAGTCCGTTTCGGGCCGGCCCGACATCGAGCTTGCCCTGCGTGTAGGTCAGTGATGCCGACCCGCCAGCCACGAGGAGCGCGTGAAATGCGTCCTTGTGCTCGCTCAGCGCCAGTGCCTGCATCAGGTAGGCGGATCCCTGGCGATGCACTGCAGCCGGCTGCGGCGCGTGGGACCGGGTAAGGAGGAGACCAACGGCGAAGGCGGCACGGGCGTCCTTCGCCGCGAGCGATTTGAGCGCTTCCATGGGCAGCGAGCCGTAGGGTTCCTCGAGTCTCAGTACGACGTCGCACTCTTCGGTGGTGTAGGTCTTTCCGGCAAGGTTCTGTCCGCCAACCTCCCGACAGTTTTCGCGCTGATAGCGCGCCTCAACGAGCGTGTAACCCAGCGACCCGGGTTCGCGCTCCAGCTCGGCATCGACGGCCGCGAGATAGTCCGCGATGTCCTTTGGCAGGCTGGGCAGCGTTTGAATCTCTTCTATCCACTCTTTGGTTTCCTGCCCTTCCTCTGAGCGGTCCGGCACGCTGACGGCCGTGCCGGGTTGAGGTGTTTCGGAGCCGCTGTCCTCGCTCTGCACGAACCAGGTGGCGGCTCCGATTGTGAGTATTCCCACGGACGTGGCGGCCAGTAGTTGGCGCCGGCGTGTTGTTTTCATTCTCTTCCCCTCTAATGACAGACGAGGCTGGACCGTACTATAAATGAGAAAAACAGATCAAATTTAGTTGCTAATGATCTATTCTCCCAATAAATGTTATATATGGTCCATTTCTTTTGAGCGATCTTTGGTTGGATCACAGCATTGGTACAGCCTGTGACTTGACCTTTATTTATGGCGCTAAGCTTCTAATAAACCTACGAAATGCAGAGACGAGTTTTAAGATTCGCCGCGGCTTTCCTGCCGAAATCGCTTCATCCGACATTGCCATGACACATGATGTCGACAGCGAACCCGAGCCTGCAAGCGGCGTATTCGGGCCTTGAATCGGGGAGAGGGCGCTGCGCCGGGCCCATAGTGGCGCTTCTCGCAGGAACGGCTATACCTAGAGAAGCGGTCTAAAAACAATAAGCAGTGGTTGGGAGGCTCCCATGAATGACCAGGTGATCAGCCTCAGATACGAAACTTCGATCCCGCGAAAACTCAAATCACGTCTCCAAAAGGGGCTGCCACCAGATAGCTGGGCACGTCGTTCCATCCCGAGCTCACTTAAGGTCCAGGCCACCTCGCGGGTGCTAAGGGTGACGGCGAACACTGGCATTGAGGGGATCTACGATCTGCGGCGACGTTTGGCTCTCGTTCGGGACGAGGAATGCTCGACGATGTTCTCCACGGACGAACTGAGCGAGGCACCAGCGCGATCGAGGACTCCCGAAATCCGGTATTCAGGAATCGTCGAGGAGAAAGCGGTCGGTGACCGCATTTTGCGCTGCGAAGCGGTCCACATGGACCTTGACTGGGTTCGCGGTACGTTCTGGGTCTCGCCGCATCCCCAGATCGATCGCCGGGCATTGGCGCTGATCTGGGAGCTCTTGTTGCCCGGCATTGCGACAAAGCCCAAGGGCTTACCCGTGTTGTTCACGGTAACCGACGACCGATATCGAGATGGCTCGAAGCTGAGCATGGAGCTATCTGAGCTTGCGAAGACGGAGGGATCTGATGAACCGTGGATTGCCGCGATTAATGCGCAGATAACAAAAGACACTAAGCTCGAGCCGACGATAATCAAGCGTCCGACCAGGCCGGCGCACGGGTCAGGGAAATGCCAAACGCTCCAAACGCGTCAGACGCGCCAGGAGGGCGCAACGTTCGATCCTGTCCCCGGCCCCGGCGCGGGGTTCATCGCCTGGATTGCCAATCAGAACTTCCTCGACCAGGTTCGCGACATAGCGAACTCAATCACCAGATCGCTTAGCGGCTTCGAAACCGAGTATAGCTCTTCGTCCCGGGCACCGCTGAACCTTTTGTTCGACTGGTGGCAACAACTACGGCCGCGAATTGCCGGCAACGACTCTTCGGTGGTCGATTGGATCCCGAGGCTGGCACTCTTCCTTCGGATCTACCAGGGAGACGACCTGGTGATGCAGGAGGATCGCGAGGGTGGACTGAGTCAAGCCGAAGCGGCCAACTATCAGCGAGTTCGAGACGCTATCGACAGCGCCTATCAGACCGCGAACGGTGCCTGGGAAGTTCCGTCAACCTCACCGCCGCCACCGCCCTGGGCGACGGGCATCGATGACGAGGACACGGTCGGTCGGCAGATTGAGGACTGTCTGGAGAGCCCGCTCGTCAGCGGCGATAAGGGGCTTTGCCGGTACCTGATGACGGCCGCTCATTCGTCGATTTCCAGCGTGTTCTCCATCGGCGGGTCGTACTCAGCAGTAGGCACTGACGATTCGAGAATCGAGGAACTGGAAGAGGCTCAGTTTTGGGTCGATGTCGGTCAGCCTCTCAAGGCGGAATTTCCTGTTGGGCAGCACGAACTCGAGGTAGTCGATGGAGGTCTGCTGATCAGTCTCGGCGGAATCTCCCTGTCGCTTGTCATCGACAACAGAGAGCTGGTCGAAGCGCTTGAGTACGAGAATGGCCGCATCCGCATGACTTTGCTGGTTCCGCAGGCCTCAATATCGATGACCGTCAACCCAAGGCCCAGGCGCGACGTCGGCGATACGATCATCGATATCCTCACTCTCGGTATCTTCGGTAGTTTGACGCGAGCGGCGCACGTACCCGTCGAAATAGTCACCGCAGAGGCCAGGCTTTCCTTTCTGATCTCGTCGTCGATTGATTCTGGAGAACTGCGACTCGACGCGGAATTCGACAGCGATCCGGCTCAATCGTCGATTCCGGTCATCACCAATATCTTCGGCAGGATTGACCAGAACGTGCTCGATTTCATCGCCGTCTGGATCGACAACCAGCAGAGTACGTTCCTCGAGCTGATCGCCGACCGCCTGAATGCATTCCTAAATCCCCCGTCATTCCCATGGCCGGAGATCTGGCGCGCGTGGCGTGGCCCCGACCTGCGTGCCTTACCGGCAGACCTTGATAGCGGTTTGCTTTGGGCCGGCCTTCGTCGCGAATCGATCCCCGGTGGAGGTGCAGCGGGAGGCGATCTTGATGGTTCAGCCGCGGAGACTGTGGCTTACGCAACTTCGGCAAGGTACCTGGCCGCATGGTTAAACAGGCTGCTTGCGTCGCTTCCGGCTAGTGAAACGTCACTCGACTGGGAAGATCAGCTGGGAATAGAGTTGCCCGATCTGGAATCGCTTCCAGACCCGGAGCCGCCGACGACAAGCCCAGACCCATTCGCCGACCAGCTGCTCGACAATGCGATCCCCGACAGCTGTCGACCGCCGGATGTCGATCCTCCATCCAGACGGTATCGTACGCGCTCTACGAACTATGCTCCTTACGTCGAGTTTGACGGAGAAACCCCGCGGAGCGACGCCGGGGTAT
Organism: Woeseiaceae bacterium; assembly: GCA_028277185.1. Taxonomy (GTDB): domain Bacteria; phylum Pseudomonadota; class Gammaproteobacteria; order Steroidobacterales; family Woeseiaceae; genus UBA1847. The sequence goes on along the minus strand of JANQGQ010000039.1, from coordinate 88,503 downwards.
TTACGTTTACCTGCGACGTTACGTTCGATGCAGTCGAAGACCGACCATTCGCGCGGTTCGCCGGACTTCGCCCGCCTCGATGCTTCGACATTGGAGGTCTCCCGGGTATTCCTCGTCGACCGTTGCAACTCGATACGGCAATGAAGCTTGGTCGCAGAGTCGGGCAACTCGGCCTCGACGTGGGCGAACTGAAGTCGCCGACGGTACTCAGGCACGCAGTCAGCTACGATTTCGGCACGACGAGAATAGGCGACGTCAACGGGCGACTGACGATGGCGCCATTGGAGAGCCTCGATTGGTCGTCGGCCAACCAGTGGATTGGGTTCACACCAGATCCTTCCGGGCCGGAAATCCCGGAGATACCCGGGATCCCGGAAATCCCGATACCAGATGGATTTGGTCTGATCTTCTGTGAAGAACCGCAATGCGAGTGGAGGAGCGGTACAGACACCGTCGTGCTGCATACATTCCTGCAAGCTCGCGTCGAAGTGACCGGCCGCCTGTTGTTCGGTTACAGCGACAGGGAATGGATCGACCTGGAGGGGGATGAACACGGTCTGCCGGAGCTGATGCTCGGCGTGGTGCGTGATGCATCGGGGAACCCGGTTCTCGGGGTCGAAGTGCACATCCTGGAGACATCGGGACCCTTCGAGGCCATAGACAGAGACTTGCTGCGTCAGCAGTTAGCCACTCCATGCCTCGAGCTGGTGCGAACCCGACTGAGTTCGAATCGGCTTGCCTCGACTCCGGATGGCGTCAAGTTCATGATTCCGAAAGTAGAGCTGGCAAGCCTCATCGTACCGTCGCCGCTCGTAAACGCCGTCGTTCTCAAGCAGAAAGGTGCTGCCTCAACGAGCAGCTTCGATGCTGGTGACTTTGAGTACAAAGTAGTCGGGGACTACCTCGTCTGGGAGAATGAACTGGCGGAGACACTGTCTGGCTTGCTGCAGCCGCCGTAGGAGCACGCGTCGTTGCCCGGCCAGGCTAACGGCGGAGAGCATCGGCAGAGGGTTCCGGCGGAGCAGGGTAGAGGGAACTGGAGACCCAATGAAGCAATCAATCATTCGCAGAACACTGATAGTCAAGTCCAGCCTGGTCGTCGCCTTGTTGGTTTCTGGTTGCACCAGCTTTGTCGGCGGCGCACGCGTCTATGACTTCGCAAACAACCCAGTTGACGAAGTGCCCGGTCTGGTTGGAAGTAGGACCGGCGATTCGTATGTTCTCTATGTGCACGGCATGGGAAATACCCCTGAAGACTTTCACGCTGAGCTGTTATCCAAGGCTGAGAGTATTTTAGGCGCGACAGTCTCGCCTTCGCTGGCATCCGTTCCCGATTGTGCAGTGAGTGACTACTGCCGCTACGTACGACTTCCAGAGGAGGTTCACCTCCGTGGAGAGGGGTTAGACTGCACGGTACAGGATGACTGTAAGCTGAAAGATTTCGGCGAACTCCGGGTATACGAGGTGTCCGGCGGAAATCGCCGGGTTTTCTTTTATACATACTTCTGGAATGCCGTCGCAGGCAAGTTGCAAAAGCAATACAAAGTTACCGACACCAAAATCGCTGACGGGCCTGTCTGGCTCAATGCACTAGTCAAGGACCATGTAGTCAACTACGGTTTTTCCGACGCGGCGCTTTATCTTGGTCCCTTCGGAGCCGCGATGCGACAGGGCCTTGAAAGTGCCATTTGTCTGATGCTGTCTGACGCAATCGGCCGCGCGAAGGACACCTCCATGCCGAATGGCACTGAGCCCTGCGAACTGAGCACGCTCGCAAACCCGGACGACCTGGAGACAATCTCCAGCCTTAGCGTCGGATTCGCCGCCAAGAGTCTTGGAAGCCGATATCTCTTCGATGCGCTTTCTCCACTGGATCAGGTAACGGCAATTCAAGGTGCCGTCGTAGAGCAGGGGGACGGGTTTTCGACAGACCCTTCATCGGACGGCATCGAGAAGGCGATACGGGCAATCAATGTAAAACGCAGCCTGCTGCAATCGGCTTCCAATGTATTCATGCTGGCAAATCAGCTCCCTCTCCTGGGGCTCGGCCAAATACAAGTCAATTCACTGCAGCAACAAAGACGACGGGACTTTGCCTACTGTCAGTTTGTGCTGAATCGGCCCGACACAGAGTGCAGAACGTCCGTCTTTCAGGTTCAGGGCGGCGTGATCGCGCAGCAAGTCCAACAGCAGGATTTAGCGGGTTTCGTCACACTCGCGCGCGCTGGCGAGCGGCTTACAATAGTCGCATTCCACGATCCGAATGACCTTCTCGGGTACAAGGCGGGCCTGCATCTGACCGAATCTGCAGAAGAAGCTTTTGACGTGGTTGAGGTAAGCAACCGCAACGCTCCCGTCTGGCTGTTCTCGTTTGCATGGCCGCCAGACACACACGCCAGGGAGGACAAGCGTCAAACGGCGTCGCGGATAATCTGGTGCGGAGGCGACGTCACGCAGAGCGGAAAAATCGAGCCTCTTGACTGCGCGGCACGTGCACCTTAGGCGCTGTCACTACGCAACATAAGCTGGGGCATCGGCGCGACGCACCAGCAAGCAATTGTGAAGCCGTACCGACTCGTGTGCGTATCCCGCTGCTACGATGTCCGCACATCTGCGGTAAGGAACACCGATGACACGCGATCGATCCGCAAACCACCAGCGCGCCCTCGACGCCCGACAGCCGGACCTTACGGTGTTGATGGACGCCGTGACCAAACCACACAACGTCTCTGCGATCATCCGCACGGCCGACGCCGTCGGAATTCAGCAAGTGCACACAACCTCAACAGGCGAGTTCGTGCGTCGTAACCACGCCAGCCTGGGTGGCGCAAAGCACTGAGTCGCCGTGTCGACGCACCGTTCGACCCGCGTCGCGCTCACCGCGCTACGTGCCGATGGTTGGCGACTCGTAGCGGCGTACAGTGGCGAGAAATCGCGCGACTATCGCGATGTGGACTACACACAGAAGGTGGCGATCATGGTAGGGGGCGAGCACGTTGGCCTGAGCGACGCCGCGCGCGCCGAGGCCGATGAGCACATAGCCATTCCAATGCATGGTCACGGATCGTCGCTGACCGTGTCGGTCGTCGTCGGCATCATTCTGTTCGAGGCCGAGCGACAGCGGCGCGCGGCAGGGCTTTACGACCAGTCGCGTCTGACGCCCGACGAGCGTGCTCGTACGCTATTCGAGTGGTCGTATCCCGACATCGCCGAACGGTGCCGTAGCCAGGGGAAACCCTATCCCGAGCTTACGGCTGACGGCATGATCGCGGCGAACCCGCTGATCGATGTATCGACCGTCAGCAAGCGGGAGTGACGCTGGGCGAATTTCCGGCAGCGGTGTTTTCTGAAGCTTAGTACCCTCGACGATTGAGGTTTAGAAAAAATACAAGCTCCGGGTCATCCGGGTCGAGATTTTCAATGACTCCGCTGGGGACGTAACCGAGGGTTGCGAGCAGCGCCCGCATCGCCGAGTTTGATTCATTGGTAGATGTAAATAGCTTCGACGTTTCGCATTGTTTGGCCAGAGCTTGCATAAGGCGTCGCCCAACACCGCGTCGCCTTGCCGATTCGGCAACGTATAGCATCGAAACGAATCCATTACCGAAGAAGGAATACTCCAGTACGCCATATGCGACTACGGTTCCATTGCCATCGGCGACAAGGCAAGTTGCCGAATCCAGAGCCTTGTCGATGAAGTCTCTGCGCTCCGGTTCGCGCTGGGCTATCTCGTCAATCGCCACGATACCGTTGCGATCGGAGTGGTTGGCGTCGCGAATAATGATCGATTGCACTACCTATACCCGACCGTGTAAACGGTGCGTCCAGCCCGCCATGTTCATCAAACTCAAAGGGAAGCGATCCGTCGAGCGTTTGTGTGCCCCGTGATTAGAGCGCAGGTCGGCGTAGGAATCAAAGTGATGACGCGAAGTGCGTTGTCCAGATGGACCGACAAACTGACAAGTGCGACACTTGGTCATGGAGCGATCATGCAGTGTTCGCCGCGGCGATTGGTTGACAGCCTGCTACATCGCAGTGACCCGTTAACTGAAGCACCCCGACACTCAATGGCGAAGATCGAGAATCCACTTGTTGCTGCGGCGTTCGACGCTTATCCGAGCGATGTCCGGCGACAGCTGCTACGACTTCGCCAGCTCATAGTTGATGTGGCCGACTCGCACGAGGCGATTGGCCGCGTGGAAGAGATGCTGAAGTGGGGCGAGCCGAGCTATCTTGTGAAAGGCGGTAGCACGATTCGACTTGGCATGCCGAGTTCTTCGCCGGAACGTTTCGCGATGTATTTCAATTGCAATACTAAGCTCGTCGATACCTTTAGGGAGATCTATCCGAAAACTTTTGAGTTTGAAGGTAACAGAGCGATCGTTTTCGCGCTCGGTAGTCGTATTGACACTGACGCATTGAGGCACTGTGTAGAACTGGCGCTCCGATATCACCGCGTCAAAAAGCTACCGTTGTTGGGTGCCTGACTGCGCCACGTACTATTGGATGCCGTTCGTCTATACAAATCAACGGTTAGGCCGTTTTTCGCCTGACCTGGGTCTCCTTCCCGGATTAGCCAGGGCGTGTTACGGACAGGTTTCGTTGAAGGGTGCAATGGCTGCTGCGGAGCGCCGCAAATGCCATGATTCTGTCCAGGCGCCCGACCCATCCGGAATCAGCCGGTGAGGTTGATTACGCCTCATCGCGGGGATACGATCAGCCGCGTTCAGGCGGTGCGTGGTGCTTAGCGGTTTGGAGCCGGCGCCACAGGACAGGCCAGGGACTGGCGAACGATGATCAGGGATTCGTGGAGTAGAGAGTGCCGCCTCATCGCACGACCGGGCCTTGATTTGTGCCGTCCGCACGCCCAGCCCCCCACTGTTTGACGACAGGAAGAACTCTACAAGACCGGAGCGCCTTTCTGGCTCTTTCCGGCAGCGACTCTTCAAATCTCCCGAGAGGCCATCATGAAAACCGATTTTTTCTCCCGGCTCTCCGTGAGCGTAGTGGTGCTGGTGGCTTGCCTGCCTGCATCCGGGGAGAATGCCGTAGCGCCCGATTCCGGTGATGCGCAGTCTCACGCAACGGCCATCGAAACCATCATCGTTGTCGGCAAGTTGCCCCGGTCCAGGCAGAGTGAGGACGTGACCAAACCGGTGCTCGAAGGGCGTCTGTCTACCCTCGAGGACTTGCTCCGCGATACGCCGGGCGTTCAAATCGAGCCCGTTTTCGGCGGGATCGATCATCCGCGATTCTCGATTCGCGGTTCTGGTCTGCAGCGTGGCACGCAGCCCGCAGGACGCGGTATTGAGCTGCGTCTGGACGGGCTTCCCATCACTTACGCCGACACCAGCTTCGATTTCGTCGAGTTCCTCGAGCCTCTGTTCTTCGGTGAAGTCGGCATTCTCCGTGGAGGACGAGGCGCGCTTGAGGGCGGTTCGGCACTGGGCGGCATTGTCGATTTTCGTGGACGCAGCGGCGCCGTGGACCGAGGATTTACCGCTCGTGGTGAGATTGGAAGCTTTGACTACTTGCGAAGTCAGGCGGCGTATGCCGGATTGAGCGAGAACGGTGAGGGCTTTGCGTCCGTCAGCTGGTTCTCGCAGGATGGCTTCCGGGAATACGGTGCGCAGGATGCGCTTCGGGCTTATGGGCGTTACAGCCAAAATGTTTCTGACAGCCTGACGCTGCGGTTTTCAGGGTCTGCGAATGATTCGGAGCTTGAACTTCCGGGCCCGCAGACACTTGCGCAAATTGACGCGGGGTCCACTGCGTCCCAGCCGAACAACATCGCGGGCGACTGGCGGCGGGTTACCGATCAGTATCGTTTTACCTCTGGCATCGGTGTCGATCTGGGAGGCTCCAGGCTTGATCTGGACGCAGCCTACATGATCACTGACGTGGAGTTCCGGCGGCGCGACGTTCAGGTCGAAGACAACGACGATTTCGTTCTCGCTGCCCGCCTGCGCGGCCAGCATGATGCCGCTGTTGGATGGGGTGCGACTCTCATCTATCAGCGCAACGATCGGCGCCAGCAGCAATTCTTCAACGGCGGCGGAACGCCTCCGACGTTTTCCGGAGCGCGCGGCGATCAGTGGGCGGACAACGATCTGTCAGCGGATCGCTTAACGGCGCAGTTCAAGGGGCACGTAAGGCCAACGGACAGAATCCGTCTGGACTTTACTGCCGGCTGGGACTGGCACGATCGCGCCATCAGCGACAACTTCACAGGCATCAGGGATAGTCGGCCGCCTGCTGAACTCGACGACAGCTACGACGGCTTCAATGGACTTGCGCTGCTGTCGTTCGACGCTACACCGGCTCTGACGGTGTTTGCAGGCCTTAGCCACGTCATCGAGCCGCCGACTTACGATGTGCTACTGATCAATGCAGCGGGAACGCCCGGACCGATGAACGCGCTGCTGAACGGCACTGATCCCCGGCGCCCTGTCGTGCGCGAGCTTGACGAACAGACCGCGATCACTGCCGAAGCCGGTGTACGAGGGCGGGTCGGTGCGTTTCGACTGGACTTCACGCTCTACCGGGCGTGGATCGAGAATGAGATCGTCTCCACCACGAATGCGGTCACGCAGAACGTGACATCGGTCGGGAATGCGGACGACACTCGCCGGTGGGGAATCGAAAGCTCGGTGGGAGCAATAGTTGCTGAAGACGTGTTCAGCGACGGCGACAGCATCGACATTGCCGCAGACTGGACCTGGACAGACGCACATTTCGAAGACGATCCGATCTTTGGCAACAATGTCCTCCCGATTGTTGTCGAGCATCGCTTTGGCACGCGCGTGTCCTATCGCTCGAATCGCATATCGGCGGAACTGTTCGGGACGTTCGTGCCCGATGGTGGCTATGTGGATTACGCCAACACCTTGCGCGCGGATGGCTTTGTAACAATTGGCGGGCGCGTGAGCTACGATACGGGACAGTTCCTCGTCTTTGTCGAAGGGCGCAATCTCACCGATGAGCGCTTCGTTTCGAGCGTCATCGGCGCGCGAAACAATGTAAACGGGCAAGACAATCCGACCTTTGCACCAGGAGAGCCAGCAGCAGTCACGCTGGGCGTACAGGCACGGTTCTGAAACCCACTTCATACTTCAGGTGTTTGATCAGAGGAAGAACGATGAAAGGAAGTTCATCACTCATTGCGATACTCAGCCTCTTGGTTGCTGGCATTGCCACCGCCGAACATAGCGGCATGTCACCGCATGCCGGCGCGCAAGACCGAGAGATTGCTTCGCTGTCCGACCGAACCATTGCCGCTATTCGCAAAGGAACGGGCTGGGGGCTTGCGCTCCCTGCGGAAGTGAATGATGCCCCGGGGCCAAGGCATGTTCTTGACCTGGCGGAGCCACTGGCATTGAGTGATGACCAGGTGATAAAGATCACCGAGATTTTCGAGGAAATGCGGCGCGCGGCGCTTAGCAGGGGAGAGGACTTCATTTCGGCGGAGAGGGCATTGGAAGACGCTTTCGTCCGTGGCGACCTCGATCAGGCTCGTCTCGCTGAGTTGGTCGAGAAGGCCGGCAAGGCGAGATCGGACCTGAGACTGGTCCACCTGTCTGCACACCTTAAGACGGTGCCTGTACTCAGCGATGAGCAAATCGAGCGTTATGCGGAACTGCGCGGGTATAGCGGGGGAGCAGGCGGTCCATGCGATGCGGTACCCGAGGGACATGATTCAGAGATGTGGAAGAAGCACCACGGCTGTGAATGAAGACGATTGGCTTGGGTAGGGAATCCTCACTTTGACAGCTCTCAGGAGGAGGCGTGGTTCAGTCGAGTAGACCTTTGTGATCATACATCACTGCAGACGATCGGAATCGTGTACTCCTTAGACCCTTGACCGACAATCCTAATGTAGCCACGATTCTAAGAGAAGTCGGCTGGGGCAAGTTGTCGATGGATTTACCGAGGAAGAAGCCAGCGATTCGAGCCAAAACTACTCTGATTATTGGCTCCTTGTTGTCGCTTATTAGCGTGGCGGGAATCCTGTGGGTCTTGGGAATCGCCCCGTTTACAGCCTCCGATAAGGTGGAGGTCGAAGTAACCATGATTTGTGCCTCCCCTGACGTTGATTTGTCTGGCAAGACCGTTTGGCCGATCGATTGGCGCATTGTTTTCTACGATCAAGGAGACGATGACTACTCGATTAGACTATTGGCGAATCTCCGGCCAGGTGCTCCGGAAGAGAGTTCCGCTCTTGAGTGCGGCGCAATGATTATTCGGACGAACAAATCTCCAAGAAAAGTCACCGCCGGCCGCTTCGGGCAGCACGCTCTTAGTTCAACTATTTCCGGCGGGTACCACGTGACTAAACTCCGTGCTGCGCAGTTTCCCCTTGAGCTCGTATCGGAGCAATGGCCAGTGCAGCCACATTCAAATGCGTTTTCACAAGATGACGTATCGGATATCGGGTTCACGGGAGTACCAGGGCGCACGTTGTTTGACGAATCTAAACAGTTTTGGGTCCAGTTAGAAGTCGGCTCCCTGAACCTTCGAGAGTCGTTCTCAGAACGCGGCCTTTCATTACACGTTAGGCCAGGAACACACCTTTTTGGTAGAGCTAGCAGTACGGAAAGCCCGGCAGACACATACGTTTTGAATTTGTCCGCACCAAGTCGCTGGCAGATCTCGAGCGTACCCGCGCCAAGCACGATGACCGCCCAGAGCGGCACCGCCCATTTATCTTGGAACGATCTCTACATAAACGACAGGGTAGATGTAGTGTTGGCCAATCCTGGTCTCCGTCGGCAAGGTGAAGCGCTAACCATAGCGTTGTCTACAGTCTTTGGTGCCGGCGTTTCCGCGATCCTGGAGGCATTTCTAGCTATGGAGTGGTTGTCGATACTCGCAACTCCAGCGAACGGGCCACCCCCAACGTCGCCTACCAGATGCACTGCGAAAACGAGGGCCGGTACCCGCTGTCGAAACGTCACGAACCATGGCGAGAAATGCCATGTTCATCGGCACAGAAGCTAAGTCGCCGCGGCTAGTGCGATAGGACAATCGCCGCAATTCGGTGTGGCAGTAAATGCGCATAATGTATATTATGTTAAATAATAGACGGCCACGTTTGAGTCGCTGTTCGGAGATCCATGCGATTTCGCGTTGTACCCCGCAAAACCAGAGATGTCTCGGCTGCAATAGTCGAGACAGCGACTGGAAAACTCGGGATACGTGGATCACTCCGTTTCCCGTTTCTATCTAAACGTGTGACACTGGTTTGCCGCACCTTACTTTGCCGGGACCGCGACCACGCCGAGAAAGAACCTGGGAAGCAGACGGCAGCTATGTTCGAACGCCGGACGGCTCCAGATCCCACCTAGAGTTCAGTCTACATCTGCGGCGTTGAGCGGATTTCCCCAATGGACACCATCGGTGTTACCCAAGGCTACGAAGACCAACTCGTCATCCGGCACGATTACTATCTTTCCCGCATAGGCTTCAGGCCACCAACCGCCGTGCCAGACGACTTTGCGCCCTTCTATTCCGGCCCTGAATCTCGATAAGGAGGCCGTTGTAGAAGTGGTTGCGGGAGCGTTGGAAGAAATTGCACACTTGCATCACACCCTCGGGCTTTGACGGTGCAGTGAGCAGCTACCCAGGCAAGATTACCCGGCTGAGACCGGTCACAGAGCGTTCTATTGGTACCACGGCGTTCTTTCGTAACCGCGCCCTATTGAACGTGTTGTTCGATGAACTGAGGAAATGCGGACAACCGCACTACTCGGTTCTGTTTCACGCCAGCTCGATCGGCGCGGAAGTCTACTCATTCGTCATTCACTACCTGGTTAAGGACTATTCCGAGGATTTTTCGCTGACCGTGGATGCCACCGACTTGGAGCCTGGCTTCGTCGAGTACGCCAGGAACGGCCGCTACCCCGCTGAGATCCTCGACGGCCTGGATGGCAGTGAGCAATCCTGTTTTGTGCGGGATTGCGATACCGCTCGCGTGGCCGAGAGCGTACGGCAGCACACGAACTTCATGGATGCCGCCGACTTCATGCAGTTTCGGGCTCGACGAGAGTATGACGTGGTCGTTCTACTCAACGCGCTGATCTATGTCCCCGCCGAGCAGCAAGCCCGGCTACTGGACCGGATAGGCTCCTACAACAGCCGTTTCCTGGTGACGACGGGTTTCCATTCGGACAGCATCAAGGCGGATCTGGTGCGTAACGGCTACCGGCCCGTCAATCGGGAGTTGAAGTCGATTCACGATGGTTGGACGGATCGCCGCGTCAATGCTCCGGTCGCCGAGCACCGTCCGGGAATCTATGCCGACTGGAGCCTGCCGGAATACGCCGAAATCGACGACTATCAGTACAAGTTCTGCAGTGTGTTCGTGAAGTCTGCGGACCCCGCGACCTGATCGTCGAGACATGCGGCTCATCGGCACGTTTTATGTGAACTCGGTCCGCGACAGCAGGCTTATCTTCTGATCTACTGCACATTGTTGCTTCAACCCTCTATTTCTTATTGATATTTTTGTTCGATCGCGCGATTGTCGATGAGTAGGGAGGAGCTGCAAGTTGCCGTCAAGGATCTCGAGATCGGTATGTACGTATCGAGACTCGATCGACCGTGGCTGGAAACACCCTTTCTCTTTCAGGGCTTCCCTATTCAGGAGCAGGAAGACATCCTGCAGCTCCAGCGGCACTGCCGGCATGTGTTCGTCGATGTTGCGCAAACCGATGGCGCCGTCGATCTCGAGACTTTAAGGCAGCGGACGGGGAAGGCGAAAAACGAGGGTGAGAGCACGCTGTCGCTACCGGCCTACCGCCCTGCACGCCCGAAACCTAATAAGAACCAGGACGTAAGAGCGCGCTCGGCGAGCCGGGACAAGGTGCCGGACAAGGGCGCCGTCTATGCCGACATCGGCCAGGTTCGCCACGAGATCGCGCGCGCCAGGCAGAAGCACGAAAAGGCCTCCGTTCTCGTCAAAGAGATCATGGATAACCTGACGTCCGGCGGAAAACTGGACGTCAAAGCTGCGCAGGCAGCCGCACAACCGATCGTCAAGAGCGTAATGCGCAACCAGTCCGCCATGGCCTGGCTTGTCCGCATGCGTCAGACGAGCGACTATCTTTACAATCACTCGGTCTCCTCAGCGATCTGGGCGACGGTTTTTGCGCGCCATATCGGTTTGCCCAAAGAGACCATCGAGGCTGCCGGCCTCGGCGCGATGCTGCTGGATATCGGCAAGACCCGCCTGCCATCGCAGATTCTCGACAAGCCCGGCCCATTGACGGACGCGGAGATGGCGATTGCGAGAACCCACGTCGAGTACAGCGTCGAAATCCTCGAAGAGTCGGGCGGCGTCGATCCGCAGGTAGTCGCCATGGTGCGTACCCACCACGAGCGGCACGACGGGTCCGGCTATCCGCAGGGCCTCGCCGGGCAGGATATCCCTATCCTTGGCCGCATCGCCGGCATCGTCGACTACTACGATGCCGTCACTTCCAAGCGTCCCTACGCCGACGCCGTGTCCTCCTATGACTGTCTGCGCTCGCTAAACAAGATGGCTGGGAACGCTTATCAAGCAGCGATGGTGGAGCAATTCATTCAGTCGATCGGTTTCTTCCCGCCTGGCACTCTCGTGCAGCTCAACGATCGGTCCGTCGCGGTCGTCGTTGCACAGAACCGACGCCACCGGCTCAAGCCCGAGATCATTCTGGTGCTGGATCCGGAACACAACCGGCGCCGGGACTTTCCCCTGATCGATCTTCAAATGCAGGTCAAGAGCCGCTACACGAACGAAGAGCTGTACATCGACAAAGGGCTGGAACCTGGCTCCTTCGGCATCGATCCGTCCGAGTTCTTCCTGTGATGAACGGCATGAGCATTGGCTCTGCGGCGTCGGAACTGGACGGAGGGTCTCTCGGCTTCCTGCGTCGGCTTCAAGAGTGCCTCGGGCGCAGTGCGGTGCCGAGTGGCGCTACCGGCATCATCGTTGCCCAGCTTGCCAATCTGAGCCAAATCAACACCACCGCCGGATACGGTAACGGCCACCGCGCAAGCGTCGCCTTCGCGCGGCGCGTGGAAGATATGCTTCGGTCCGACGACTGGATGTGCGTCATTGGCGACGACCGCGTAGGCGTCGTGCTCAATCCAGTCCACAACACCGGCCACCTGACGCTGGCGGCGAACCGAATAGCGCGAATTGCATCCGGTACGCCCATACCGAATGGGAACGGACTCGAACTGGAAGTGCGCGTCGGCCTGGCAATGTATCCGGAGCACGGAGCGACGCCGGAGCGGCTGCTCAGAAGTGCCGATCTTGCTCTGGAGACCGCTGCGAAGCGTCAGGCCATGTTTGCCATTTATACGCCGGAAGACTCGCAGTCGCTCACCGACGAGTGGGATCTGTCGACGGAAATTGCCGCGGGGCTCGAGGACGGCGAGTTCGAACTCCGTTTTCAACCGAAGGTGACGGCGAGTACGCTCGAACCGACCGGGGCGGAAACACTGCTCCGCTGGAACAACCCGCGCCTTGGCCCGGTGCCGCCGCAACGTTTCATCGATGTGGCGGATGGGACAGAGCAGATCGACGAGTTGTCGCGGTTCGTACTGCACGGCGCCGCACAGGCTGCGACTGCGTGGCCCGGCACCGACCTGACGGTTGCGGTCAACCTGACGCCGAGCACGCTCGAGTCCGGCAGCATTGCGCACGAACTCGAAAGCGCGGCGGCCATCTGGGGCATGGAGATGAACCGTTTCACGGTCGAGATTACCGAAAACGGCGTCGTCGCCGCCGGCGGTAATGCGCTGTCGGCGCTGGAGGCGCTTCGCGATGTGGGCGTGCGCGTCTCCATCGATGATTTCGGCACGGGCAACTCGTCACTCGCCTACTTCAAGAACATTCCGGCCGACGAGCTGAAGATCGACAAGTCGTTCGTCATCGATATGCATCAGAGTGAGTCCAGCACTCGTCTGGTGCGAACGATTATCGATCTGGCCCATAGCTTCGGGCTGACAGTGGTCGCCGAAGGCGTCGAAAGCGAAGTGGTTGCGCGCAAGCTGCAGGAACTGGGATGTGATGTGCTGCAGGGTTACTATTTCGCAAGACCGCTGCCGCAGAGCGAGTTTGTCGAGTTTCTGCTGGCACGCCGATCTCACGCACAGCTGGCACGATAGAGCCCCGCTATTCCAAGCCAGAATCGCGCAACATCGATGAGAAAGTCTCATGAGCAATATAGTCCTCCCAGCGATGAAATTCGGTGTCACCGTCCAGGTGGTACGCGGTCATGAAAGAATACTTCTCCGACTGCAGCCGAAGGCCAACGCAATCGTCAACGCCTAGTCCGGTTGGATTGAAAGAGCCAGATAGACCCACCAACTTATCGAGCGTCGGGTCGAGTGGATTCACCGTATAGCGAAACGTCTTTACTTGACTCCCTAAATCCTTCAGTACCGGGCACTCGTAGCGACCGCCTTCCTCAGGCTGCTGACTGGCGTCGCAGAAGTCTATGCGATCGACAGCTGGCGCCATCACCAAGATGTGAATTTGATTTTGGTTATCCATCAGGGGCGCTGGGCGGGTTATGTTCTTGTATGCGCTACCCCATCTTTCGGCGACAGCTTCAGTCGCAGCGAGGAAATCGGGATCGTACACTGGGTTGGATAAGGCGCTTAGGATTACAGACGCGCCACGACTGTGGCCGACGATATAGATCTCGGTATCGCGAATCTGGCCTAATATTCGGCGGAGACCGCGCGAGCCGGACATCTGACTGTATCCGGCAGCATTGAACCAGATCTTCCCACTACCTGGTTTGTTAGGGCTAACCAGACCATCCCAGAAAAATCGGACGACGGCGTCTCCTTCACGCAACCCAATCTTCTGATCAAGCATGTCGTAAATCAAAGACGCCGTTGCGTAGCTGGTGTTGTATCCATGGACATAGACAAGCACTCGCCTCTTGTCCTTGGCAAAGCTCCTAAAGTCACGCCGTTGGCGTTCCTCATCAGACTCGATCGTTAAACGAAATTTGGTGTTATTTCTGCTCTTCACCCCCGGCAGTACTGCGTCTTGTACTAAAAATCGCCACGCCCCACACCTACCGTTTTTGTAGTTCGAAACGGCGATAACGTGCGCCCCCAGAGCACCGCAGCGTTCCCGATTGACACTTCGCGACGATGGTCGAGCAGGATGATTTGCTAAAGAACGATCGCCCTAATCCCGTGCCTCCGAGCCCAGTTTCGATTTGAACCACATCGCGATCTCGTTCTGAAACTGCGACCGGTGGCGCCATAGTCCGTGGCCATCTTTGTCGTAAACAACCAAACGAACCTGTTGACCCCGGTCGTTGAGGCGAGCTGTAAGGTTTAATGCGTTGCCGAGGGACACTCGTTGGTCGAATTGACCGTGCAGGATTAGAACGGGCAACTCAGGGTCGATGTCGTCCACCAGGTAGATTGGTGACCGTAACTTCAGTGCCGCTACTTTGTTTTCATCGTAGTCCGGTATTCGGGCTCGATATACTCGCTCCATGTCAGGCCGATGCTCAAGCTCAGCCAGGAGATCCGACGGGGTGCCTCCTACCGCGATGGCCGAGAGGCGATCGGTCCGAGTAGCAGCAATGAAAGTCATGAAACCGCCGCGACTCCATCCGAGCATCCCGATACGCGTCGAATCGGCGCCGGGAATCGCGTCGATGATGTCGAAAAGCGCCATGACATCTTCGACATCACGACCTCCGAATTCGTCGGAACCATCCAGTCCATCTTGCTGTTGCCTTCGGCGGCTACCTCTGTACTGACTACCAATAACGATGAATCCCTGATTCGCCAGGGGAAGTCCGGTGTGAAACAGCGGACCAGTATTCACTCGACCGCTCGAACCATTGCCACCCCGATTCAGTATAAGGACGGGAAGTTCGCCGTCGCCCGGCTCCTTTGGCTGGATCAGGAACCCTTCTACGGACAGCCCATCTACCGGATAATTGAAGAAGTGACACTCGAGGTTTTCCCGATACTCTTCGTACTCTGTCCGAGGAAATCGGTTAGAAAAGTCTGCTAGGCTAACTCCCCTCTCCAGCATTGTCGCCTGCCACTTATCATAGTCTGCAAAGATTCGGGCGAAGCACTTCCGCGAGACCGAAAACGGTAGCTCTCCGCTATTCTGTTGGGCCTGATTGCTCTCCTGGACTTGCGTGTCCGCGTAGCCGGAAAATCCAACGCATAGCAACGGTAAAGCCCATAATTTCTTAGGTAAGAGCATCTTGTCCGCACTCAGGTGAGCATTAGATACAGCGAAACAAGCAGCACGATAGCCTGCTCCCCGCCGCGATTTGAGTTGTGTAGTATATGTGTTTAACCAATGACGAAACTACGAAAGACACTTGACGCCTCTGAGAAAGTGCTTTCCGGGGTGTTCCTGCTAAATCTGCAGCCTTTTCTGTATGAGTACCCCCCCTGCTCCCTGCAATGGCAGTGTTCGCGATGATCAAGAGATGGATTCTGTGGAAGGCTTGCTATCTGATTGATCCGGTCCGATTCTGGTGACTCAATTATTGCCCTGGCTTACCGAGAACAGGTTGATACCGTGCTACCCAAAAATCTAACAACGTTCGTATTGGCGGCGACGCTGATAGCATCGCCGCTACCCCCCGCTCTTGCTCATGAGGGCGAAGCGGAAATGCTTGACGAGGTCGTCGTCTACGGCCGCGCGAAAGCGCTGATCGGTACCGCACTGTCCGCTTCGGAGGGCCTGGTCGGCTACTCCGATCTGGAACTGCAGCCGCTGTTACGGGTGGGTGAACTGGTCGAGGCCGTTCCTGGCATGGTCGCCACTCAGCATTCGGGTACCGGTAAGGCGAACCAGTACTTCCTCCGGGGCTTCAATCTCGATCATGGCACGGATTTTTCAGCCAGCCTCGACGGTGTGCCGATCAACATGCGCACTCACGGTCACGGCCAGGGGTATCTGGACCTGAACTTCCTCATACCCGAGCTCATCGAGACCGTCCGCTACCGCAAGGGCGTTCATCACGCCGATGCCGGCGACTTCTCGTCCGCCGGTAGCGTGCAGTTTCGCTACTACGATGAACTGGCAGAGAACGTCATCGGCCTGACCGTCGGCGACTACGAGCATTTCCGCGGTGTCGCCGCGGGCAGCTTCGACGCGGGCGACGGCACAACTACGGTTGCCGTCGACGTCACGGGCTACTCGGGTCCGTGGCAACTCGACGAAGATCTGGAGCAGCTGCGCGCCTATGCGGCCTACACTCGTGCGCTCGGTAAAGCGACTACAAGAGTCTCGTTCATGGCCTACTCGAGCGACTGGAACTCCACGGATCAGATACCGCGGCGCGCAGTGCAGTCCGGCCTGATCGATTCGCTCGGCTTCATCGACCCGGACCTCGGCGGGCAGACGGATCGCTATGCGGTTACGGCGTCGGCCGAATTCGACAAGTGGTCGGCGACGCTATATGCGATCGACTACGACTTTCAGCTCCTGTCCAACTTCACTTACCGTCTCGAGGACCCCGAAAACGGCGATCAATTCGAACAGACCGATCGCCGGCGTATCTACGGCGCGACGCTGAAAGGCCACCGGCACCTCGACGACGAGAACATAGTGAGGCTGAACTGGGGTGCCGATGTTCGTCACGACGATATCGGTGAAGTCGGACTCTTCCCGACCCGCGAAACGCGGCGCACGGGCGTGGTCCGCCAGGATTCGGTCAACGAGTCATCGGCCGGCCTTTATGCCGACCTGGGCTTTGCGTTCCGGGAACGGCTACGCGCGTCGCTTGGCGCGCGTGTCGACTATCTCCGCTTTGACGTCGATGCGCGCGAGGCAGAAAACAGCGGTTCCGGCGATGACACGATCCTCAGCCCGAAACTCAGCGTCGCCTACACGGTCAGTCCGGCGGCAGAAATCTACGCTAACTGGGGCCGCGGCTTTCACTCGAACGACGTCCGCGGCGTAACGATAGCGACCGACCCGGTGAGCGGTGAACCGGTCGACCAGGTTGAGGCTCTGGTTGCCTCCGAAGGTGCCGAGATCGGCCTGAGAATTGGAGCGGGCGGCACCTTCAACGCCACGGTTACGGGGTTCTGGCTCGAGCTCGACTCGGAACTCGTGTTTGTCGGCGACGGCGGCGCGACCGAACCGAACGACGGTAGCAGGCGATACGGTGTCGAGTTTGCCGGCTTTTGGCGAGCGACCGACTGGCTGGCGGCCAACCTCGCGTACACGCTGGTCGACGCGGAGTTCGAGAACGTACCGGCCGACAGCCGCGAGATTCCGGGCGCCGTGGATTCGACGTTTTCACTGGGCCTGAACGCGGCCTGGCGCAATCGGCTGTTCGCCAGTGTCCGGGCGCGCTACCTCGGCGAAGCGCCGCTGATTGAGGACGGTTCCGGGCAGTCCGACGATTCCCTGTTGCTCAACATGAGCCTCGGGTACCGTTTCGGCGATGCAGAGCTCAGGCTGGACGCATTCAATCTGCTCGACTCGAGCGACGACGATATCGCCTACTACTATGCGTCGCGTCTCGATGGCGAACCCGCGGACGGTATCGAGGATATTCACTTTCATCCCCTCGAGCCCCGCGCGCTGCGTCTTTCCATGACCTACCACTGGCAGTGACGGCTCAGAATTTGTGCGGCCGGATAATCTCGACGGGCTCGAAGTAGGTAATGCCGGAATAGTTGTCGAAGAACTGCGCCGCGACCTCGTCCGCGATGCGCTCAGCGGTTTCGCGTTCCGCTGTGATGACTTCGATCTTGATGTTACTGAACTCGTCGACGATGGCTGCCCTGCCCGTGGACCGAATTCCGCGGCTCCCCTTCCCTCCCGCGGCGACGACCGTGTAGCCGCTGGCGCCGCAGGCTTCGATCAGTGCAGTGACCTTCTCGAGCAGCAGCTTCTCGGTGATGATGACGACCTTGCTGGCGGCGTAGCTCATGCGTTTCTCCTCACGAATCGAACAGGATGTTCGCCAGTCCAATGTACAACGGGATGCCGATGACGATCGCAACGGGTGTGCCGATGCTGGTTGAAGATCCGATGTAAGCCGACGGATTGGCGCTCGGAATCCCGGCGCGCAGGGTCGGCGGCCCAGAGATATCCGAACTGGATCCGGCCATGACCGCCAGCAGGATTACGCCGCCTGGGCTGAAGCCGGTGAGCAGGTGCGCGACATAGCCGAGACCGAAGGCGAGTAACCCGTGTACCAGCGGCGCCACGGCCGCATACACGGCATACCATTGTGCGACCTTACGGAGCTCATGGAGTCTCGCGTACGCCTCCAGTCCCATCGTCAGCATCAGGACGCTCAGAAAGCCCTTGAACAACGGATCGTAGAAGCCCTCGAAGACGGTCTCGGGCCTGGCCAATAAGCCCAGTGCCAGCCCGAGCAGCAGTGCGGACAACGCCGACCCGCGCAGACTGTCGCGCACGATAGGCCATATCTCGACACGCTCCCGCTCCGTACCCTTACGCCTCGCGAGGTGTACGTTCGCGAGCACGATAGCGAGAATCAGTGCCGGGATGTCCATGAACGGATACAGCGCCGGGACCCACGCTTCGAAATACTCGCCCTGCTCTTCGAGCAGAACCATCGCAACAGCCAGCGTCGAAGCGCTGACCGCTCCGAAGAGCCCCGCAGTCGCGATCGCATCGTCCGTCCGCACGCCGGGAAGCGCTGCCAGCACGAGGCGGCCGCCGTAGACGATCAGGCAGCCGATGCCCGCGGCGATGAGAGCGGGCATCAGCATCGCGCTCAGGTCCCCCCCGCGGATCTCCATCCCGCCTTCGAGGCCGATCCGCATCAGCAACATGAAGACGCAGAAGCGGTACACGGCATCGGGGATCTGCAGCTTGCTTCCGGCCGCGGCCAGCAGCATGCCGCCGATCAGGAACGCCAGCGCGGGGGACTGAAACTGCGTCAGAAACCGGAGCAGGAAGTCGGCAAGCGCGTCGATGATCGTTCTCCATCGTGAAACCGGCGCGCAGCTTGCCGTAGAGAATAATCTTAGTAAAATAGATAATTTATAACTATTCGTTCTGTTTATGAGAACTGAAGATCTTCGCGGACTCAATTTTCGGCATCTGCATTACTTCTGGATCGTCGCCAAGGAGTCCCATCTGACGCGCGCCGCCGAGCGCCTGCACGTTTCTCAGTCGGCCGTGTCGACCCAGCTCAGGCAACTCGAAACCGCCTTGGGGCACGATCTGTTCGAGCGCGAGGGCCGCACGCTGCGGCTCACCGAAGCGGGCAGCATCGTGCTCGGCTACGCCGAGAGCATCTTCGACCTTGGCGCCGAACTGCTCGCGACGGTGCGCGGCCGGGAAAGCGGCAGGCCGGACCTGCTGCGGGTCGGTGCCGTGGCCACGCTGTCGAGGAACTTCCAGCAGAACCTTCTGAAGCCGCTGCTCACTCCCGGAGCCGGGGAGGACGTTCAGCTGGTTCTCGAAACGGCCAGCCTCGACGAACTGCTCGATCGCCTGAGGGTCCACAAACTCGATCTCGTGCTCAGTAACCGGCCGACGGTTCCCGGCGCGGACAGGTCGGTCGAATGTCGCCGGATCGCCCGGCAGTCGGTCTGCCTCGTCGGACCGGTGCCCCGCCCCAGCGGCGCTTTGCGGCTACCCGATAGTCTCGACGGAATGGAGTTGATCGTTCCCGGTCACAGCAGCGACATTCGCAGCGAGTTCGAGCTGTACTGCGCCGAGCACGGCGTCACGCCGTTAATCCGTGCCGAGGTCGACGATATGGCGATGCTGCGACTTCTTGCCCGCGATTCGGGCGCCGTCGCGGTCGTGCCGGAGGTCGTCGTCCAGGACGAAGTGCGTTCGGGCCTGCTCCGGAACTACGGCGAGCTTCCGGACGTCTTCGAGAACTTCTACGCAATAACGGCGAAGCGTCGATTTCAGCCGGCCGTCCTCGCGACTGTCCTCGATACCGCCGCGAACGCGTGAGTCCATGGGCAATCAGGGATTGCAGAAGGGGCACTGCCCCGGATCTGCCGATACGATGCCGTCCGTTCGTGGGCGTCGTTCCATGTAGTCGCAGGCCGGACAGCCGAACACCTCGATCGCGATCAGCTCGGTCGGAGCGCCGCAGGCCGCGCAGGGCAAGCCGGGTTTTGCGTCTACCTGACCGAATCCCGGGGACCCGCAGCTCGGGCAAGGTGTCGCCAGCCGCCCGGCCAGTTTGCCAGTCAGCTTTTCTATCGCCAGCATCCGCGTCGGATTCATGTGGGCGCGCATATCGGTCTCGAGTCTGGCTTTACCGTCAGGCGACGCGCGGCTGCACAAGCCGATTGCTTCCTCGAGATCTGTCTGCGAGCGAATGCCCTTGTGCAAATGCAGGTTCTCCACGGACGTCGCATTCGGCCTGACGATCAGGGCGTGATCGGGAAAGCCGACCCGATCGAGAAAGTCTCCGACCCCGCCCGCCGAGCCGGCGGTCGTGTGAGCGAAATTGGTGCTCTCCGCGAGGAGCCGTTCGTGAACCGTGATGCCGCGTTCGGCGTCGAAGAGTACGATGAGTTCGCGGCCGAGCGGCAGAAACGGCACGACGGGGTGCGGGCCGTAGCTCCCTTCGCTGGCGATGCCGAGTTCGAGTCCGGCGGCCTCCATACCCAGTTTCGCTTTACGAACAGCGGTTTCCAGAATGCCGGCCGGCCGCTCGATCTCGCCTGTAAACGTGCCGAGTGCGTCGGTATCGAGGTCGGTCGGGACGATGATGCGCAGCCCCAGTTCTGCTTCGAGGGGCGGCGCGATCGCCTGCTCCTTGCCGTGCATCGTCGCGAGCGCCGCTTCTCTGCCGGCGTATGGCGACGCGGACGGCCCGTCGTCAGGTCTTGGTGGCACCGGCTTCTTTGCCGGCTTCGTCGGGGACTACCGCCTCCTCGTTGGCGCCCTCTGCGTCCGGCCCGTGCGAATAGTCGAGGACGCCCGTGGCGATCATGTCGGTCGAGGCCCTGGCTACGGACAGCTCGGTCTCGACCTCTCTCAGTTTGGCTTCCGACTTCACGTTTTCGGTCGCGCGGTCGGTCAGCTCTTCGCGCAGTTCACGCGTTTTCGCGACCGACTCGCGAAGGTCTTTCTTGAGTTCGTCGACACGCGACTGTTGATGGCTGATGACGTTGTCGCGTTTTTCGATGCCGTCGTTGGCGTCATCGAGTTCGCCTTCGACCCGTTCGAGCTTTTCGCGCGTCTGCTCGGCGTCGGACTGCGCCACGCGCAGCTCGGCTTCGAGCGAACGGATCCGGTCGTCGCGCGGATCGCGCCGGCGGGCGCGGTGACGATCCCCCAACCGGGCACTGACCGACGAGAGAAGCCAGCCAAGCAGGAAAGCCCCCAGCGTGAACGTGATCAGGTTGTACGGTATGTCGAAAAACATCAGATCAAGGATAGGTCGCGATGTCGATCCGTACAGGGCGGAGTTCTCATTTGGCGCAGACGGGACGCTGCCCACTGTGGCCGCCGAACTCCGCTATGTCAATCCGCAAGCAGACATTTTGAGAGAGAAAACAGTTGATTACACGACCGCGTTCACAGTTTGCAGGGACGGCGATGGCGTGTCACGCGGCAAATCTTGCGGCGATATCCGGAAAATCGGTGAACAGGCCGTCCACGGCCAGATCGTCGATGAAAAAGCCGAGCAGCGCATCGAAATCGCCAAAACCGGGCGGTAGAGCGTCTTTCCGGAAGGTATATGGATGAACCTGCAGACCGGCTGCGTGCGCCGAAGCGACGAAACCGGTCGAGATCGGGCACCCGTCGATCGGCTCGATTTCATAGAGCTGGCGGAGCCAGGGGCCGACGCCGTCGACTACGCCCGCCATCCCGGCGATGCCGTCATCGCTCAGGAGCGCTGCATAGTCCGTGTCCGACTCGCCCCATGAGGGATCTGCCAGCAGCTGCACGAGCTTGAGGTCGGTACCGAGCGTCTCACGGAGACGGCGCGTCTCCTTCCAGTCGAAGCACTGAACGAAGCACGGCGCGTCGCGATCGCGGTAGCCGAAGCGCGCGAGAACGTCGAGCGTCCGCGCGGCGAGATCGACGCCCTCCTCGTGATGCCAGGCCGGCGCCTTGACCTCGGGATAAACGCCAACCGACCGGCCAGTGGCGGTATTCATCCCGGCTACCAGTTCCAGCTCTTCGGCCAGCGTGTTGACCCTTAGACGCCCGGTGCCGGACGGGAACCGGCCCGGGAAGACCGCTTTGCCGTCAGCTCCGACGCGTTCGGTCACGATCAGTTCGCGGATTTCGGCCAGGTCGAAGTCGCGGGCATAGTAGCGGCCGTCGTCCCGCGCGCGGCCGGGATACCGGGCGGCGACGTCGGTAACCCGATCGAGATGGATGTCGTGGCTGACGATGACCTCGTCGTCGCGCGTCGCGACCAGATCCTGCTCCAGGTAATCCGCGCCCATGCCGTAGGCCATCGCTTTGGCTGCAAGCGTGTGTTCCGGCAGGTAGCCGCTTGCGCCCCGATGAGCGATGACTAGTGAACGGTGTCTCGATTTCACTTTAAATAGAAAAACATAACCTACTGTTTGTTAATATCTATTTTCCCGGTTTCATCCCACCCTGGGAAATCGATGGTTTCCCACCGGGCCGTATCCTCGTTGCGCGCCTGGCGCTTGAGCGCGTCGACGAACTCGCGCGAATTCCACTCGATGTGCTCCTTGCAGCGCGCGATCAGCTCTGGCGCTGTTTCGCTCACCTGCCCGAACGGCCGAATGACGATCATCGGTATCTTGTTGGCGTCGGCGACGTCCATCATGAAGTTCACGAGATCCGGCTGCCTATCGTAGAGATCGGGCATTACGAACACGGCCTCCGCCAGCTTGATCTGCGCGATGAGTTCGTCCTTCACCGCATCCATACCGCCGTTCGGTGAGGCGTCCGGGCGACTTACGTTCACGTAGTAAAAGCGGTCCACAGACTCGAGAAACTCGAAAACCCTCAGGTAGCTCTCGGACTCCCCAAAAGAGTGGGTCACGAAGACCCTGATCGGATTGTTTTCTGACATCTGCCTGTCCCCGGTCGTGCCCCGCCTGCCTTCAAGTCTATACGAGTCCGGACGCTTCCGTGGCCCGTGGCGGTCGGCCGGCGCCTCGGGTTCGGGTACTTGCAAGCTTTGTGCGGTGCGGTATCGTTGATCGCTCGATGCGACTCCTGCTGTATAACATCAAGTACGCGGTCGGCGATGGCGCCAGCTTCCGGACGCCGCTGCCCGCCGCGAACTACGTGCTCGGCAACCAGAGCGTGCTGCCGGAACTCGTAGCGTTCATCCGTGGGGTCGACCCGGACATCGTCGGACTCGTGGAAGTCGATACCGGGTCGATCCGCAGCCGCATGGTCAATCAGGCCGAGAAGCTGGCGGCAGATCTCGGCATGAATACCTCCTATGAGGTCAAGTACGGAGAGAACTCGATCAATCAGGTGCTGCCGATCGTCCGTAAGCAGGGTAATGCGTTCATGGCCGCCGAGCGCGTTCACGGCGAGCGCTTTCACTACTTCGACACGGGTATCAAGCGCCTGATCATCGAGCTCGAGATGGCCGACTTTGCCGTGTTTCTCGTGCACCTGTCGCTCAAGTACCGCCATCGGCACCTGCAGCTTCGCCACCTTTACGATCTCATCGCGGCAACCGAGAAACCGGTGATCGTCGCCGGCGATTTCAACACGTTCTGGGGCGAGAACGAGATCTATCTGTTCATGAAGGCCGCCGGCCTCCGGTCGGCGAACACGCACAACCGACCGACCTTTCCGAGCCGGTCGCCGCGCCGCCAACTGGACTTCATCCTGTATCAGGACGGCATAGACGTGACGGACTTTTCGATACCGGACTGTCGGCTGTCCGATCACCTGCCCCTCGTCTGCGACTTTGAAGTACGTTAGGCAGTCACGAACCGCGACTAAGACCGGGATCCGTCAACGAGGTACTGGAAGGCCCGAATGAGCTACACGAACTGGACGATCGAGAGAGACGAAAACGGGATTGCCTGGCTGGGCATCGACAAACCCGGAGGCAGCGCCAATACGCTGTCGGCGGACGTGCTGACGGAGTTCGACGCAGCCATCAGGGAGCTGGAACAGGATCTGCCGAAAGGCGTTGTGCTGTATTCCGGTAAAGAGTCCGGCTTCGTCATGGGGGCGGACATCAACGAGTTCGTCAGGATCGAATCCGAGGATGAAGCCTATCGGCTGATCCGCCAGGGACAGGGAGTCATGGATCGTATGGAGGCGCTGACCTGCCCCACCGTCGCGGTAATCAATGGCTTCTGTCTGGGCGGCGGCCTCGAGCTCGCGATGGCCTGCGATTATCGTCTGGCGTTCAACGGCAAGAAGAAGATCATCGGACTTCCCGAGGTGCAGCTGGGCATTCACCCCGGTTTCGGGGGCACGGTGCGGGCCGTCCGGCTCGCGGGCGTGCGGCCGGGCATGGAGCTGATGCTGACCGGGGCGCCGATACGTCCGGACAAGGCGCGCCGGATAGGGCTCCTGGACGGGCTGACCGATGCGGCAAGCTGGCGCAGCGACGCAGTGGCTTTGCTCGGGCGGCGTCCGCCGACACAGAGCCCGGCGCTCGTGGAACGGCTTCTCAACACATCGCTTGCCCGGCCCTTCATTCGCAACGTGCTGCTGAAGCAGGTCGCCCGTAAAGCGCGCAAGGCGCACTACCCTGCACCGTATGCCATGATCGATCTCTGGGCGCGCGAGGGCGCATCGCCGCGCACGGGCTATGCGGCCGAGGCGCGCTCGATGGCGAAGCTCGTCGTCTCGCCCACTTCGAGGAACCTCGTCAGGGTGTTCTTTCTCCAGGACGGACTCAAGGCGCAGGGCGACAAGTCCGTCGACCCGCCAGAACGAGTTCACGTTGTCGGTGCGGGCGTAATGGGCGGCGATATCGCGGCATGGTGTGCGCTGCGCGGCCTCGAGGTGACCTTGCAGGATCGCGAGCAGCAGTACATCGATCCGGCGCTCGAACGGGCGAAGAAGCTGTTCGCCAAACGCGTTCGCGATCCGGAGGATCGTGCGGCGACCGAGGCGCGCCTCTGCGCCGATGTCCCGGGAGACGGGGCCCGGGATGCCGATCTCGTCATCGAGGCGATATTCGAGAACCTCGAAGCCAAGCAGTCGCTGTATCGGGATTTGCAGGCGAAGATGAAGCCAGGCGCGCTGTTGGCGACCAACACGTCGAGCATCCCGCTCGAGGAGCTTCGCACTGTTCTCGACGCGCCGACGCGTTTGATTGGGCTGCATTTCTTCAATCCCGTCGCCATGCTGCCGCTGGTCGAAGTCATTCGCTGCGACGACACCGATGCTGCGGCTCTCGATGTCGGTTTCGCGTTCACACGGAAGATCTCGAAGCTGCCGCTGGAATGCCGCAGCGCCCCGGGCTTCGTCGTGAACCGGATTCTTGCGCCCTACATGGCCGAGGCGATGACGCTGATCGACGAAGGCGTGCCGTTGCCCGTTGTCGACCGCGTGGCAGAGGATTTCGGCATGCCGATGGGGCCGGTCGAACTCATGGACAGCGTTGGGTTGGACGTGGCGCTTGGCGTTTCCAGGGTGCTCAGCGCGGCGATGAACCGACCGATTCCGGAGCGGCTCGTGAGCATGGTCGATGCCGGGACGCTGGGCCGTAAAACAGGCCAGGGCTTCTATCGCTGGGAGGACGGTAAGGCGGTCAAACCGGATGCCGCGGGCGTCACCGCGCCGCCGGACGCCGCCGACCGTCTGATTCTGTCGATGGTCAACGAAGCCGTCGCGTGTCTGGCCGACGGCGTGGTTACGTCGGCCGACATGCTGGACGCGGGGGTGATCTTCGGTACGGGATTTGCGCCCTTTCGCGGCGGCCCGCTCCACTACGCCCGGGAACGTGGTGTCGACGACGTTACGGCGGCGTTGACGCGTCTCGCAGCAGCGCATGGCGAGCGGTTTCGACCGCATTCAGGCTTCACGGACCTGTAGCGTGCATGGGCGGCGCCGCGGCGCGGGCAAAGTGTGCGGCGCATCACGCCCGGGCTCTCCCGCTATCGCGGAAGTTCTTGAATTGAGGGTAGAATACCGCCGCTCTGGCGGGTTTATGTGAAACCCGCAGAGGCCCTGGATGGCGACGTGAACCGCACAATACGGACGATTGCATGACAGAAGAGCAGAAACTCACCGAACTGCTCAAGCGCTTTTCCCCGCTCGACGGCCTGAAACGCGACAACCTGCTGGCTCTGGCCCGCAAGGTTCAGATTCGTGAGCTCTCTCCGGGGCAGCTTCTGTTCAAGGAAGGCGATACGGAGAAGCGCACGTTCTACGTTGTGACCGGCACGCTGGACCTCGTCGACGGCGGCAAGACGGTCGGAACCGTGGAAGGCGGCAGCCAGCTTGCGCGCAACCCGATTGCGCCCGTGTTTCCGCGGCGCGTGACGGCCAAGGCGCGCGATCGCGTGCAGTTCATATCGATCGATTCGGATCTGCTGGATGTCATGCTGACGTGGGACCAGACGGGTACCTACGAGGTGTCCGAACTCCAGGGCACCCAGGAAGAGAGCAACGACGACTGGATGACGATGCTGCTGCAGGCCAAGGCGTTTCACAAGATTCCGCCGGCGAACATCCAGGCGATCTTCATGCGGATGCAGCAAATCAACTACAAGTCAGGTGACGTCGTGCTCAAGCAGGGTGCCGAGGGCGACTACTTCTACGTGTTGACGCGCGGCCGGGCGCTCGTCACCCGGGAGACGCCGCTTAGCAAAGACGGCATCAAGCTGGCCGAGTTATCCGTCGGCGATACCTTCGGCGAAGAGGCACTGATCTCCGACGCCAAGCGCAATGCGACCGTCACCATGCAAACCGACGGTTCGGTCATGCGCCTCGGCAAGGATGATTTCAAGAAGCTCCTGAACGAACCGATGCTCGACTGGGTCAGCCGCGAACAGGCAGAACAGATCGTCTCCGGGGGCGGTCAGTGGCTGGACGTCCGGCTGCCGAGCGAGTTCGAGAATCAGCACCTCGACGGCGCCGTCAACATCCCGCTGTACTTCATCCGTCTCAAGATCAATACGCTGGACCGGAACAGGCAGTACGTCGTCTGTTGCGACACCGGGCGCCGGAGTTCCGCGGGCGCGTACATCCTGAGCGAGCGGGGATTCAACGCCTTCGTGCTGAATGGCGGGATCAACGCGGATTCACCCTGAGTCGACTGGCGTCGTCACATCGTATGGGTGGGCTTATCGCCGCCGAGCGCGCCAGCCAGATAGTTCTCGATCTTCTTCTGGGTATTCCCCTGGTCCTGATCGCTGAACTGAACGCCGATACCCGCCGTTCGCTTACCTTGAGCTCCCTTAGGAGTCATCCAGATCACAGTGCCGGCAACCGGGATCTTCTCCGCTTCCCCCATCAGGTTCAGCAGCATGAATACCTCGTCGCCTAACCGGTACGAACTGTTCGTCGGGATGAACAGGCCGCCGTTGACGACGTAAGGCATATACGCGAGGTACAGCGCACTCTTGTCCTTAATTGTCAGTGTGAGAAGCCCCGGTTTGCTCATTGCCCTACCCTAACTCAACGCCGTTGCGGGTCCGCCTTGTACATAGGCTCGAGTCCGCTGGATTCGTCGACCGAACGAAGGCCGGCCGACCAGTCGATCAACAAGCCTTCGAACGCGCTCTGCGGGTTGAAGGCACCGGCGGGCTTCGCCCGCAAGCGGTTGATTATGTCTAGATAGCAGAACAGGTTTCGGGTGTCCATGCGCTGCAGCACACTCCGGTCGATCTCCTGATCGGGGTCCTCTGTCTGAGCGCCGAAGCGGTCCCTGACCGCCCGGGTCAGGCTGCGCGAAAGCCATTCGAGCACCAGCCCGGCATCTTCTTTCGCCCATCGCGCCGCCACTTCTACCGGCGAGCTGGTTTGCCGGGCCACGGCGTGGAAGTCGGCTTGCAGAGCCTCGCGCAGCGTCTCCCGCCCGGCCGCCAGCAGCGCTGCCAGGGGCGCGCCCCCGGCGTTTTGCAGCGCGGCGCGCCAGTCGCGGCCGGGCTCGGCCTCTGCCAGCCACGCGAGTGCTTCCCGTTCTCCGGGCGCCGCAAAGTCGATGCGCTGGCAGCGGCTCACGACCGTCGCCGGCAGTTTGCCCATGCGGTCGACGACGAGCACCAGCAGTGCGTCGCCGGATGGCTCTTCGAGCGTTTTGAGCAGACTGTTCGCGGCGGCCGCGTTCATCGTGTCGGCGGGTTCGATCACGGCCGTCTGCCCTTTTCCCTCGTAACTCGTCAAAGCGAGATCCGCGGTCAGCGCTCGTACCTGGTCGATCAGTATGCTCTGCCGGTCGTCAGCCTTGCTGACCCAGAGTACGTCGGCGTGTTCCGGTATCGCCGGCGGAAATACGGGTAGCGAGTCGCGTTCGGCGCGCCCGACGCGGGTTGCGGCTATCCAGGCCGCGGCGCTGCGCTTCCCGGTCCCACGCGGGCCCGCAAGCATGACGGCGTGTGGCACGCGGCCAGCGGTGACGCGCTTCCGCCAGTCGTCGACGAAGCTGTTTAGCCAGTTTAATTCCATATTTACTAGTTACTTATGAGGTTTTATTGAAGCGATCTAGCAGGTCATGAACGGCGCTCTCGACGGCGACACCGACCGCCTCTGCCGATTGGGCCGCATCAATAACGACAAAGCGATCCGGTTCGTCACGCGCCAGTTCGAGATAGCGCGCCCGGACGCGCTCGAAGAAATCCGCGGTTTCGCTTTCGATCCGGTCCCGGTCGCCACGACCGTCGGCCCGCGCGAGTCCCACGTCGACCGGCGCGTCCAGAAGCACGGTAGCGTCGGGGACAAGGCCGTTCAGCGCCAAACCGGCGAGCGCCTCGATCATGGCCCGCGGGACACCGCGGCCGCCACCCTGATAGGCGTGACTGGCATCGACAAAGCGATCGGAAACGACCCAACGGCCCGCCTCCAGCGCCGGCCGGATCAGGTTGTCCACGTGCAGCGCGCGTGCGGCGAAGACGAGCAACACCTCGGCGCTGGCCGGCATGGGCTCATCGCCGTGCTCGAGGATGAGGCCACGAATCCGCTCGGCCGTTGGCGTCCCACCCGGCTCGCGCGTAACCAACACGTCGACGCCACGCGCTTCGAGCGCACTGACAATGCGCTTGAGCTGCGTCGTCTTGCCGACGCCTTCGATCCCTTCGAGCGTTATGAAACGGCCGCGCGCCGGGGCTGCCGGAGTCATTGTGAGCGCCTCCGCTCGCGCAGTCTTTCGAGGTAGCGCTCAACGGCCGCATCGTGCTCCTCTTTCGTCACCGAGAAGCTGTGGCTGCCGTCGCCGAGACCGGTTGCGACAAAGAACAGCGTTTCGCCGTCAGCCGGGTTCAAAGCAGCCACGATGGCGTCGCGTCCCGGCATGGCTATCGGAGTTGGCGGCAAGCCGTGGCGGCGATAGGTGTTGTAGGGCGTATCCGTCCGCAGGTCCTTGCGCGTCAGGTTGCCGTTGAAGTCGGGACCGATGCCGTAGATCACCGTCGGATCCGTCTGGAGGCGCATGCCCTTATTGAGACGCCGCACGAAGACGCCGGCTATCTCGGCGCGTTCGTCAGCCTTTGCCGTCTCCTTCTCGATGATGGACGCAAGCGTAAGAGCCTCGTACGACGAGGTCAGCGGCAAGCCCACGGCACGATTCTCCCACGCGGCTTCCAGCGTTTCGTTCATGAGTTCGAACGCCTGAGTCAGGATCTCCCGATCGGAAGTGTTCGCCGGGAATCGGTAGGTTTCGGGGAGAAACAGGCCCTCGGGAGACGACGCGGCGGCGCCGAGTTCCGCAAGAAACGCCGGCCAGTCGTCCTCGGTCAGGGTGTGCCTGAGTTCCGGCGCGTCGGCAAGCGCCCGCATCAGCTCCCAGCGATTCCAGCCTTCGACGAGCGTGAAAGCGTGCAGAATGACCTCGCCCGAGACGAGCTGTTCTAACAGACTCTCCGGCGTCGTGCCCATTGGGATTCGGTACTCACCCGCCTGGATTCGCTCGGCAGCCCCGGTAAACCGTGCGTGCAGTTCGAGCCAGCGCGGACGCGCGAGCGCACCGCTGGCGGCGAGTTCGCGCGCGACGCCTGAGAAGCTCTGCCCCTTCTCGACCACCAGAACCAGACCGCTGTCGGGGACCGCCAACGGCGACTCGAGATAGGCTCTGTAGGAAAGGCCAAACGCGAGACCGGCACCCGCAATCAGGATCGCAAGGAGCGCCGCCGCCCATGAGAGCGCTTTCATGCCGCTATCTCCGGAAACTCCGCGTCGCCGAGAAGCTGCATCACCGAGCGTGTCGTTACGCCCGGTCGCAGCGGACGGCCGTCGAGTTCGGTGACTGGCACGATGCCGTACTGGCTATTGGTAAGAAACATCTCGGTACAACGGTCCGCGGCGCCGGCATCGATATCGGCGACGTCCACGTCCCGGCCCATCGTCGAGAGCGTTTCTAAAACCTTACGCCGCATGATGCCGTTTACACCGGCGCGTGACAGGTCGGGTGTCAACAGGCGATCACCGTCAAAGAGGAAGACGTTGCTCATCGTACCGCAGATGAGCCGGCCGCTCGTATCGAGGGTCAGTCCCTCGAAGAGGTCGTCGCCGTCCCACTCCCGTCTCGCCAGCACCTGTTCGAGACGATTCAGGGACTTGATACCGGCGAGGGCCGGCTGCTCGGCGAGGCGCGTTGCCAGGCGTCGTACCGCCACGCCGTCGCGGTAGCACGCGGCCGGAATCGGTTGCGACGGAAACAGGCCGACGAATACGCGGGGCTCCGACTCCGATGACCGGCGGTAGCCGCGTGGACTGGATCCGGCAGTAACCACCAGCTTGAGCGTAGCGAACTGGCTCCGCGACGGTTCCTGCCGCAGCGCGCCGGCGACGACGTCGTAAAGGTAGCTGTCGGGGACGGGCCCGATACCCAGACGGCGGCACCCGATTTGCAATCGTTCTACGTGCCAATCGAGCAAGCGGGCCTTGCCGCTGCGGATGGCAATGGTCTCGAACAATCCGTCGCCGTACTGCCAGCTCCGGTCGGCAACGTCTACCGACGACACGTCGCGTCCGTCGGCGAACCATTTCGGGTCTGTGGACACAGTCTTCATCTTTCGCTCAGGCGGTAAACGCCTTCAGCAGTCCTTTCGCCTTGGCGCGGGTCTCGTCGAGCTCATGATCCGGGTCCGAGTCGGCAACGATACCGGACCCTGCCCTGAACCAGACCGAGTCGCGATGGGCGACGAGGGTGCGGATCAGGATGTTGACGTCCATGCTGCCGTCACGATTGAGGTAGCCGACCGAACCGGTGTAAGCACCTCGGGGCCCCGCCTCGAGTTCCTGGATGATCTGCATGCATCTTACCTTGGGGCAGCCGGTAATCGTTCCCCCTGGAAAGGTTGCGGCGATGACGTCGCCCGGCAGGGTGCCGGGCCGGAGCGTGCCGGATACGTTGGAGACGATATGGTGAACGTGCGCATAGGTTTCGAGGACCATCATCTCATCGACCCGGACGGTCCCGGGGAGGCTGATCCGGCCGAGGTCGTTGCGCTCGAGATCGATGAGCATCACGTGCTCGGCGCGTTCCTTCGGGTGTGCGATGAGTTCGGCAAGCAGGGCCCGGTCGAGGGCCGCATCCTCCGACCGCGGTCGTGTGCCGGCTATCGGACGTGTGCTGACGCGATTGCCGCGGACCTCCACGAGCCGTTCCGGCGAGGACGAGACGACCGCAACGTCCCGCCAGCGCAGAAGGCCCGCAAACGGTGCGGGATTGCTGGCCGACAGACGCCGGAAGAGCGTCACCGGATCGAACGGTCCGTCGCCTCTTACCGACCACTCGCGGGACAGGTTCGCCTGATAGATGTGCCCCCCGGCGATGTAGCGCTTCGCGGCCGTCACGGCGTTCGTGAACTCGTGCGCAGGTGCCTCGACGATTGACTGTATGGCCGGAAGACTCAGCCGGTCGTCGAGCGAGCTCAGTGCGCGGATGTCGGCCTCGACCGCTCGCTCCCTGGCCTGATTGTCGTCCTCGGACAAGAGCCACACGCGATTTGTCGCGAGCTCGCGTACGAGGGCTGCGGGGCAGCGGACGGCAAAGGCGCGCGGCAGCAGCGGGTCTACCCCCGGCGCGAGCGCAGGTTCGATCTCGGCAGCCAACTCGTAGCCGAGATACAGAAACCAGCCGCCGGAGAACGGTAGTTTCGGATCGCAGCGCTCGAGCCGTTCCCGGCTGAATGCGGCATCGAGCCGGTCCAGGAATGCGCGCGTGTCGGTTGCAGTCGCGCTTGCAACGATTTCGTCGGTCGGAAACGCGAACAGAATGTCGAAACGACCGAGGGCGCCCTGTCTGGTCGTGCTTTGCAGAAGAAACGGGTAGCGCTCCGGATTCAGCGCATGCAGCGCGGCGAACTCGACCGGAGCTTTCAGACGACGCAGGCGCAGCGGAGTGTCTCCGGCCGCGTCAGTCGAGCGCGCGAAAAATCAGGCTTGCGTTGGTGCCGCCAAAGCCGAACGAGTTCGACATGACGGTCTTGACGGCGGCGTCGCGCGCTTCGTTGGCGACATAGTCGAGATCGCAGGCGGGGTCCTGGTTGTCGAGGTTCATCGTTGGCGGAACGACCTGGTCGCGCATCGCGAGCAGCGAGAATATCGCCTCGACGACGCCAGCGGCTCCGAGCAGATGACCCGTGACCGACTTCGTGGAACTCACCAGCAGGCCGTCGGCAGCGGCCCCGAAGCTGCGGCGTATGCCGACCGTCTCGCCGATGTCGCCGACCGGCGTCGACGTCCCGTGCGCGTTGAGATAGTCGACCTCGTTGGCCGGGATGCCGGCGTCGTTGAGTGCAGCGGTCATGCACTTTCGCGCGCCCTCGCCGTCCTCCGGCGGCGCGGTTATATGGAAAGCGTCGCCGCTCATGCCGAAGCCGATGAGCTCTCCGTATACGGTAGCGCCGCGTGCCTTCGCATGCTCGAGTTCCTCGAGGACCAGGCACCCGGCGCCGTTGCTCAGCACGAAGCCGTCACGGTCGACGTCGAAGGGGCGACTCGCCGCGGCAGGGTCGTCATTGCGTGTGGACATCGCTCTGGCTGCGCAAAAGCCCGCCATGGCGAGCGGCGTCGTTGCGTACTCGGAGCCGCCGGCAAGCATGACGTCGGCGTCGCCGTGAGCCACGCTTCGGCCGGCGAAGCCAATACAGTGTGTCGACGTCGCACAGGCCGAGACGATGGATACGTTCGGCCCCGTGAGCTTACGCAGAATGCTCACCTGCCCGGACGTCATGTTGATGATCGAGCCGGGGATGAAAAACGGCGACACCTTGCGAACGCCACCGGCGAGGAATCGTTCGTGATTGTCTTCGATGTACTTGATGCCGCCGATCCCGGCGCCCATTGCGACGCCTATGCGGCTGCCGCTCTCCTCGGTGACCTCGATGCCGGACGCGTCCAGCGCGTCAAACGCGGCAGCGACACCGTAGTGAATGAACGGGTCGTTCTTGCGTCGATCCTTCGCGGAGAGATAGGCGTCAGCATCGAAATCGCGCACCTGCCCGGCGATCTGCGTAGGGAACGTCGACGCATCGAAATCCGCGATCGCCGTAATGCCTGAAACACCGTCGCGCACGTTCTGCCAGGCGGTCTCCATACGGCTACCGACCGGAGACACGATACCGATTCCGGTAACGACGACGCGGCGAAGTTTCAAGAATGTTCCGATTTAGCGGGTAGAACGATGCAGGTATGCATCGGATAGCGACGCGACAGGACTGTCGCGTCGCCTGAACCGAGGGTCAGCTCTCTGCGGAGCGCGCGGTAACGAAGTCGATCGCCTGCTGGACAGTTGTGATCTTCTCGGCCTCTTCGTCCGGAATTTCGGTTTCGAATTCCTCTTCGAGAGCCATGACCAACTCAACAGTGTCCAGCGAGTCCGCGCCCAGATCATCGACGAAGGAAGCATCGTTGGTTACTTCGTCTTCCTTTACGCCGAGTTGCTCGGCGACGATGCTCTTGACCTGTTCTTCAATACTGCTCATGTGTTCGCTTCTCCTGGGAAGGCATAAAAATCCGAATGCGTCCGGATTGGTTCGGGACTCCAACCTTGTGTCACCGAACGGAAAACGCATACTCAGGGCGCGCGCCGGAACCGCCTCGATTCCCCGCATAGGCTCCTAAGTGATTGAAATTACACGATCCTTCCTAATCGTGGTCGGTATTGTATGTGAAACCTCGGGGTCAATCTACACACGTGGCCACGCGCTCAGTCCATCAGCATGCCGCCGTTGACATGCAGGGTTTCTCCCGTGATGTAGCCTGCCGCCGGTGAGGCCAGAAACACGACCGCGGCCGCTATATCGTCGCCGCTGCCGAGCCGTCCCAGCGGCACCTGATTCAGCATATGCTCGCGCTGCTCGTCCGGCAGCACGCTGGTCATGTCCGTATCGATGAAGCCGGGTGCTACGACGTTGACCGTAATGTTTCGTGAAGCAATTTCGCGTGCCAGGGACTTGGAGAAACCGATCATGCCGGCCTTTGCCGCGGCGTAGTTCGACTGCCCTGGGTTGCCAACGATGGCGATGACCGATGCGATGTTGATGATCCGGCCCGTCTTCGCCTTCATCATCCCGCGCAGGCAACTCTTGCTGAGCCGGTAGACGCCAGACAGGTTCGTGCCGATGACGTCGTTCCATTCGTCGGCCTTCATACGCATCAGCAGATTGTCCCGGGTGATTCCCGCGTTGTTGACGAGTATCGTTGGCGCGCCTTCCGTCTGTTGAATGTCTTTGAGCGCGGCGGCTACCGACCCGTCGTCGGCAATGTCGAGAACGACACCGCGGCCGGCTGCCCCGAGCGCAGCGCTTATGCCGGCCGCCCCGCTCTCGCTCGTGGCCGTGCCGACCACGGTTGCGCCCGCCGCGGCAAGAGCGTTTGCGATTGCCTTGCCGATCCCGCGCGATGCGCCCGTAACCAGAGCGATTTGTCCGCTCAGAATCTTGCTGTCGAAAACTGCTGTCATCATGCCATCCAATTCTTGTCTGTGCTTAAGCGGCCAGCGCAGCGGACAGACCCTGCGCATTATCCAGCGTGACGACGGGGACGCTTCTGTCGATACGGCGCATCAGTCCCGCCAGAACCTTCCCGGGCCCGCACTCGACGATCCGTTCCGCGCCGAGACCCACGAGGGCTTCGGTCGTCCGTACCCACTGCACCGGGCTGTAGACCTGGCAAGCCAGCCGGCGCCGGATATCCTCTGCGTCGAGGTAGGGAGTCGCATCCGACGCGGCGACTACGGTGATGGTCGGAGTGCTCACCGTGACCTCGGCCAGCGCGGCAGCCAGCCCATCGCCCGCGGGGCGCATGAGCGACGAGTGCGCGGCGACCGTTACCGGAAGCGGCAGCGCGCGCTTCGCGCCAGCCGACTTTGCCGCGTCGATCGCCCGGTCGACGGCGGCGGCGTGTCCCGCTATGACCACCTGTCCGGGCGCGTTGAAGTTCACGGCCTCGACGATATCGCCGTCGGCGACGCGCTTGCATACGGCGACGAGCGCGGCGTCATCGAGACCGATGATCGCCGCCATCTTGCCGGGTTCCGCCGCGCCGGCGTCGCGCATCAGTTCGGAACGGCGCTTGACGACGCGCATTGCATCGGTGAAATCAAGTGCGCCGGCGGCAACCAGCGCCGTGTACTCGCCGAGACTGTGGCCGGCGACCGCCGCCGGCATAGCGCCGTCCGCCTGGCGCCATGCGCGAAACGCGGCGACGCCGGCCGCGAGCATCGCGGGTTGGGTAATCGTCGTTCTGGCGAGTTCTTCCGCGGGGCCCGACTGGACCAGCCCCCAGATATCGTAGCCGAGCACTTCGCCCGCTTCGGCCCACGTATCGGCGACCTCGCGGCTGCCGGCAAGGTCGGACTGCATGCCGACAGATTGCGAACCCTGTCCGGGAAAAACCATTGCGTCGGCCATCTTGCCCCCCCTGTATTGCTCTTTTTGGCTGCGCGGCCTGTAGGTGGCGGCGGATTATAGACGCCTGCTACGCACAAAACGACTCAGCAAGAGCCCGGCCAGCAATCCTCCCACGGCGCCGTACAGATGCGCTTCGGTAACCACCGGGCCGCCCGCGGTTTCGGCCGAGCCCGGCAGCGCGCCGAACAGAGCCTCGAAGACGAGCTTGCCGGTCAGCAGGCCCGCAAGCAGGAGACCATCGGGACGACGGCGTCCGACCTGAACCACGACACCGGCGGCCAGCCAGCCGTGGAGCACGCCCGACAGCCCGACGTACCACTCGAGCTCCGGCAACAGCCACCAGAGGCCGGCATCGATGGTCGCGATGGTGATGGCCGAAACGAAGAGCCACTGACGGACCGTGTACTCCTTACCGACGAGCCAGGCGATGAGCAGCAGGCCGACGACGTTCAGAACGGCGTGCGACATCCCGAGGTGGACGAAATGAGCTGACGCGAGGCGCCATAGCTGACCGCCGGCAATCGCCTCGCGCTCGAATCGCAGCCCGCCCGTCAGGCCGTCGCCGGGAACGGCGAACGCGAGGATCGCGGCGCCGAGTAGCAGCACGGCCCAGCCTCCGGGCAAAGCCCTGAGCCCGGCACGCAAACCCGGCATTAACCCCATGTTTGCTATACTCGCGTTTATCTCAGCATCACGTCAATTCCGGCGCTCCGCCGGACCGAGACACGGAGAATACCTAGTGACCAGGAATCACCAGCGGCGGCGCCCGGGATGGCGTCAGCGGGGCTTCACCCTGATCGAGATAATGGTCGTCGTGATCATTATCGGGATTCTGGCGGCGATCGTCGCGCCGAACGTCATCGGTAACGTCGACAGGGCCAACATCACGAAGGCCAAGACGGAGATTCGGGCGCTCGAGTCGGCCCTCAAACTCTATCGTCTCGACAACTTTCAATACCCGACCTCCGAGCAAGGGCTCGAAGCGCTGGTCGTGCGGCCCAACGATCCGAACATCCGCAACTGGAACCCGCGCGGCTATATGGAGCGCGACAGCATCCCGCTCGATCCGTGGGGCAACCAGTACCAATACCTGAACCCCGGCAACAACGGCGAGATCGACGTGTATTCCTTCGGCGCCGACGGGCGACCCGGCGGCCAGGAAAACGACGCGGATATCGGCAACTGGGATCTCAACTGATCCCAGGCAGGTCTGGTGGACCGCAATGCAGAGAGAGCGCCGACAGAACGGGTTCACGCTGTTCGAGATCCTCGTCGTCGTGTTCATCATCGCGATCATCGCGAGCACGGCTCTCATCTCCACGGGCGTGCTGCGTGACGACCGGGAACTCGACCGCGAGGCGGATCGGGCGGTTGCGCTGCTCGAACTGGCGTTGGACGACGCGATCCTGCAGGGCCGCGATTTCGGCATAGAGTTCATGCGTACCGGTTACCGGTTCGTCGAGTACGACCCGGACGGCCAACGCTGGGCGGACGTACCGCTCGACGACCTGCTCGGCGCCCATACGCTGCCGGAAGGCATGGAGCTCGAGCTGTACGTTGACGGGGGGCGCGTCAGGCTTGCCGACACGCCGGCGCGATTCGATCCGGCCGAGGACGATGAGGATCGCTCTGCCCGCGACGTCGAACAGTATTCGCCGCACGCTTATCTGTTCTCGAGCGGCGACGTCTCGGCCTTCGAACTCCACATCGTCCGCTTCGGCGACGACAGCCGTGTCGCGCTCAGCGTCGATCTGCTCGGCAACGTGGAGTTTCTCGACGACGAGGCAAGCTAGTGGCCTGTAACGGTTCAGAGCGGGGCCTGACGCTGATCGAGGTGCTGGTGTCGCTGGTTATAGTATCGCTCGTCCTGACGGCAGCGATGGTCGCCATCGGCCAGGTCGTCAGTACCGCCGGCAGCATGCGCGACAGAATGTACGCGAACTGGATTGCACAAAACCAGCTTGCGGAATTTCGTCTCGCGAACGAGCTTCCGGAAACCGGCCGCAGCTCGGGCGAAGTGGTCTACGCTGGTGTCGACTGGTCCTGGGAGGCAACGGTCAGTGAGACCGGTGTCGAGAACCTGCTGAGAATCGACGTTTCCGTAGGCTATCCGGACAACGCGGATTTCGTGCGCACCGTCACGGGTTTCGTCGGGGCGCCGGTGATCCCCGGGCAGGCGAACCGGGCATGGAGCAGCAACAGCCGCCGTCGGGGTGCAACGGAATGAAGCGCTGCCGCGGTCTGACGCTCATCGAGCTGCTGGTGGCCGTATTCGTCTTTGCGATCATGGCGACACTGGCCTATGGCGCCATCGGGCGGCTGCTGAACCATGCCGAGTTTCTCGAGAACCACATGGCGCGCATGCAGGCCATTCAGACGACGATGCGCTTTCTGGAGTCGGATTTGCTGCAGGTAGCCCCCCGGCCCGTCCGCGACGAGCTCGGTGAGAGCCTGGTCGGTTCGATCCAGACCTCGGCGACGTCGCAGTTTGCCCTCGAACTCACCCGAGGCGGCTGGAGCAATCCGGCGGGACTGCCGCGGTCGACGCAGCAGCGTCTAGCCTATCAGCTCATCGACGGCGAGCTGTCGCGCTATCACTGGACGGTGCTCGACAGGACGTTCTCGAATCAGCCGGTGCAGACCGTATTGCTCGACGACGTGGACGCGATCGGGTTTCGCTATCTTTTGACGAACGGCGAGTGGACCGATCAGTGGCCGCCGCTCGGGTCGGTCGACGCGGTCGATCCGCGCAACCGGCCGCGCGCCGTCGAAATCGTGCTGGTCCTGACCGATGAGGGAGAACTAACGCGCATCGTGGAGCTGGCGCCGTGAGACGTCGGAGGTCGTTGCCCGGTCGCCAGACGGGCGTCGCGATCATAACGGCAATGCTGATCGTCGCCCTCGTCGCGGTCATGACGTACTCGCTTGCCTTCGAATCGCAGATGGATGCGCGGCGCGCTCAGAGCCTCCTGTTGCGCGATCAGGCCGTGCAGGTCGCGCTTGGTGCGGAGAGCTGGATCGCCGCGATCCTCGCCGAGGACCTGGCGAATTCCGACACGGATCACCTCGGCGAGATCTGGGCCAGCGAGCTTCCCGGGCTGCCGATCGACGGCGGCACGGTCAGCGGCGAAATCACCGACTTGCAGGGGCGGTTCAATGTCAACAACCTCGTCAACGGTGACGGCGAAATCGACGAACTCTACCTGGAGCAGTTCCGGCGCCTGCTCACGACGCTCGAGATCGATCCCCGGTTCGCGGGCCTCACGGCCGACTGGATCGATCCCGATCAGGAGGCCTCGTTCCCCGACGGCGGTGAGGACGGTATCTACACGGCTTTGACGCCGCCCTATCGCCCTGCCAACCAGGCGCTCGCGAATGCCTCCGAGCTTGCGGCGCTCGAGGGTATGGACAACGATAGCTTTCGCAGGCTGGAGCCGCACATCACGGCGCTCCCCGGACGAACGCCGGTCAACGTCAACACGGCGACGTTTGCCGTGCTGGCTTCTCTCGGCGAGAACCTGTCGCCGAGCGACGTAGAGAGACTCATGGAAGAACGTGAAGCCGGCGGGTTTGCGGACATTCAGGCCACGTTCTCGACCCTGGTCGGCGACGAGCTTCTTGCAGAACTCAGCGAGAGTACCGGCTATTTTCAATTGAAGGTGGTCGTGCAGATTGCTACCGTTCGCATCACTTTCTTCAGTATTCTGCAGCGAACCCAGCAGGGGGACGTCGTGCCCATCCTGCGTAGCCTGAGTACCGCCTGAGTCATGGCCGACTTCCTCGTTATCGCCATCCCCGCCGAGCCCGACGCCGCCGAGTGGCTGATCGTCGACGGCGAAGGCAATCGAAAGAGCGACATCGGTCGCGGAACGCTGGCTGAAGCACGCGAGGCCGCGGCCGATCTTCCGGTCATCGTTCTGGTACCGGCTGTCGACGTCGTAACTACCGCGATCGACCTGCCGATCAAGTCGGGAGCCAAACTCCGCGCGGCAATCCCGTATGCCCTGGAAGAGCAGTTCGCGACCGACATCGACGAGTTGCACTTCGCGCACGGTTCCGCGGCCGAGGGCGGCGCCCGGCCGGTTGCGGTCGTCGGGACCTCGCTGCTCGAGGGCTGGCTCGAGGCGCTGGCCGGCGCCGGTATCGAGCCGCAACGTATCGTGCCGGCTTATCACGGCGTTCAGAGAATGCCGAACACCATCACGCTGATCGCGGAGCGGGACAGCGTGATGCTCAACGACGGCGCGTCGATCGAACTCGCATTCGAGGGCGTCGGCCCGACCGATGCGCTGGCTCTGGCCGGTTTGCTGCCGGAAGGCAGCGCTGCACCCGAACCCGAGGATGCAGACGAAGTACCGTCGCGGCACCTCGTGGCCTGGTGCGACGCCACGGCGGCGGCACGGTACGAGCATGAGTTCAACGCCCTGCGCGGCGAGCTGGCGAGTGTCGACGTCAGCGTCATGGCGGACGGGGCGCTGCCCCGCCTTGCGGCAACGGTCGCGGCAGGCGCGGGGGTCGATCTGCTGCAGGGCAACTATGCGCGCAAGAGCGAGTTCGGCGGTCTGTTCAGACCGTGGCGGGCGGCAGCCGGGCTGCTGCTGGCGGTGTTCGTCGTAGCGCTCGTCGGCAAGGGAGTCGACTTCCTGAGTCTCAGCCGCCAGGAAGCGGCTCTGACCGAGCAGTACACCGCGCTCTACCAGTCGCTGACCGGCGATGCCAGGGTTCCGGGCGATCCGATCGGCGCGGCGCAGTCGTTGAGCCGCCAATACGGTACCGGCAGCGGCCCGACGCAGATCTTTTTGCCGTCAATCCTCGAACTCGCGAAGGCGATCAACGAAAACGGTAATACCGAGATCGAAGCACTGAGCTATCGGGCGGGCGTCATCGACCTGCGGCTGACGGCGCCGGATGTCGCGACGCTCGATCGTATTCAGAAGCTGGTTGGCGATTCGGGTCGCTACACGGCGTCGATT
This sequence comes from Woeseiaceae bacterium, assembly GCA_028277185.1. Classification (GTDB taxonomy): domain Bacteria; phylum Pseudomonadota; class Gammaproteobacteria; order Steroidobacterales; family Woeseiaceae; genus UBA1847. Next base: position 47,587 of record JANQGQ010000039.1, on the reverse strand, counting down.
CAGGGTACGACCCAGGGTGAGGACGGCAGGGTGAACAGTCGCATACAGATACGGGACTCGGGCGCGTGAAGGACTGGTTTGACGGATTGGCCCCGCGCGAACGCATCATGGTCGGCGTTTGCGCGCTCGTCGTCGCCGCTTCGCTGCTGTGGCTGCTCGTCTGGATGCCGGTCGACAATCGCCACGATGCCCTCAGAGCGAGTGTCGACGACTGGCAGGCCGGCCTGACTCAGCTCGAGCGCCTCGCGGCAACCTATGGGAGCGGCGGCCCGCCCGATCGGACGCAGCCGGATCAGAGCCGCGGACGGACTCCGGTGGTCATCGTCGACACGACGCTGCGTACGCGAGGCCTGTCCGGCGCGTTGCGCCGCAGTCAGCCGACGACGAGCACCGGGATTCGCGTCGAGTTCGAAAACGTTGCGTTCGATTCGCTGGTGCTCTGGCTCGGCGATCTGAGCCGCAGCTATCGGATGGACGTCCAGGCCGGCAGCCTGTCGGTGCCTCCCCGTGCCGAACCCGGTCGGGTGAATGCCACGCTGACGCTGGAACAGCAGCGCTGATGTCCGCACGGTGGTTCGCAGGCGCCGGCGTACTGGCGTTTCTCATCGGTGTTTTCACACTACTGCCGGCGCGCGTCGTCTACCAGTGGGTAGGTCCCGACGAACTGCGTCTCGCCGGCATTTCCGGGACCGTGTGGCGCGGCCGCGCGGCGCATGCCAGCGTGAACGGCTGGTACGTGAGCAATCTGGAGTGGCGTGCCCGGCCATGGGCGCTTGCACTCGGCCAGGCGAAGGCACAACTGTCCGGTGAGCCGGCGGCGGGCTTTTTCGAAGCCACGGTAGGGATCGGCGCCGGCGGGCGTGTCACGGTGACGGCCGCGACCGCGTCGGTATCGCTGGCATCCCTCGCAGGCGCGCTGAGTCAGCCGGGCCTCTCGGGTGGCGCCAATCTTCAGATCGAGCGGCTGGAGATCCGTGACGGCCTGCCCGTCGCCGCTACGGGCCGGTTGGCGGTCGACAGTCTCTTCGCGCCCGCGATATACGCGGCCGCTCCGATCGGCGGCTACCAGGCGGAGTTCTTCACGCGTGAGGACGGGATCGCCGCCAGTGTCGAGGACACCGACGGCGTGCTCGACCTCGCGGGCAGCCTGACGCTCAGCCCGGATCGCAACTACGCGTTCGTCGCGAGGCTGGCGCCGAAACCCGGGATCGACGAGGGTTTGCGAAACCGGCTCCGGTTTCTCGGCAATCCGGACGAACGCGGTCAGTACGAGTTGCGTCTCGAGGGGCAGTTGTAGAAACCCGCTATCCCGAAACACTGCCGCAAATGCCACGAACATGCCTTCGCCGACTGCCGCCACACCACACTAGCGGCCAGTTACAAGGTTGCTAGGAAACATCTATCTCCACGAAGCGAGCTAGCAAGGGAAAGTACAGCGCCGACCGTGCGGCCTCGCCGGAATACGCTTCGTAAAGCTGCCGGTATCTTCTGAGTTGTTCGCGATAGCGCTCGGTCTCCGCGGCGAGGAAAGTGGCGAGATCGCCCCCCTCGTGGCTTCCGGTTTTGTAGTCGACGATCCAGTGCCGGTCGCCGTCGATCCGGACCCTGTCGATAACGCCGGTGACGAGCGCACCGTCGATGATTCCGGTCAGAGAGAGTTCGGCGGCCCCCGGGCCGGTCGCCAGCCAACGTCCGCGTTCGTCTCCGGCCATGCGCTCGACGGCCTGCCGCACGCGCTCGACGATAGCCGGCCGCAGAGAGCGCTCCGCTCCCAGTTCGTCCAGCCAGCGCGTGAGCTTTTCGATGGCGCCCCGGTCGGCCGGTTCACCGACCAGGGCGTCGAGCCCGGCCCTCCCGTCAGCGACATCCTTCAGCCAGCGGTGCACCAGAGTGCCGGCGAGTCTGGCGGCGGAACCGACCCAGGCGTACTCGACCCGATCCCGGTTGATCGCCGCGCCGGGCCGCGGCAGAGCGGCCGGCGCCTCGACCCGGGGCGGGACGTACGGGGTCCGGAAACGCCGCAGGGTCGGCAGACCCCATACTTCGGCCTCCTCGTCGTCCGGCGTTCCGCCCTCGTCCACACGCTGCCTGAATTGAGGCTCGACCTCGGTCCAGAGCAACGCCAGCAGGCTGCGCGGGTCGGGCGGCTTCAGCAGCGGACCGTCGTCGGTAGTCTCTACCCTTGCATGGGCGACGAGATGCAGGCTCTTTCTTGCCCGCGTACAGGCGACGTAGAGCAGACGCCCGGTTTCGAAGCGGTCGCGATCGCTGCTCAGCGTCGTGATATAGCGATGCACCGGATCCCGGTCCGCGTCTGCGCGCGGTGCAATCGGGCTCAGAATGCGGCGTTCTCTGCCGTCGACCGGCGGCAGTTCGACCCAGCTCAGTACCTCGGACGACGAACTGCCGGCGTGTCGGCCCAGGCCGAAGAGAACGACGTGGTCGAACTGCAGACCCTTGGCCTTGTGCATCGTCATAATCGTCAGGCGGCCCGGCTCCGCGCCCGGGACGCGTTCGAGGTCGAGCTCGGCTTCGAGCGAGGCAACGTCATCGAGCGTACCTGCCTGCTCGATGCGGTCGATCACATCGAGCAGCCGATAGACACTGTCGATCGCGTCCGCTGAGCGGTGGATGGCCGGCCCGCCGAGGCAGAGCCATGCGCGCTCGACAACGTCGCGGAGTTTGCCGCTGCGGCGCGATTCGTGCAGCGCGTCCAGGGCCGGCCGCGCCCGCTCGAGGGCGGCACGTCCATCATCGCTTAGGGCTGCCAGCCGGCCTGCGTCATCAAGCAGTTCCATGACGCTGGCGTTGGCGTCGTTGGCCGTCAGCGCGTGCAGATCGGCCCAGCTCAGACCGATCCACGGTGCGCGCAGCACGGCAAGCCATGCCTGCCGGTCGCAGGGATGCACCGCCGCACGAGTCAGGGCGAGGACTTCGATGACCTCCGGCAGATCGGTCAGCCGGTCGATATCGATCGCCGCGTAGCTCAAACCGGCGGAGCGCAGCGCCGACAACAATTCGGGCAGCACCGTCCGGCCTCGTACCAGGACCGCGATGCTGTCATCCGGATTTGCGTCGATGAGTCTCTGCAGAACGCCGAGGCCCGTACCCGCTTCGGCCTTCCTGCTCGTCCCCAGGCTCGGATGCACGACAACCTCGCCGAATCCGTGGAGCGACTCGGCGGCTACCGCTCTGGCGTACGATACCGCGCTTGCGGCCGGGTCGTCCCGTTCCGGAAGCACGGCAGGAAACACGCGATTGAACCAGTCGACGAGGTATTCGCCGGAGCGGAAGTTGCGCCGCAAGACGAGTTCGCCAAGACGGACGTCGCCGATGCCGACCTGCCGCGCGGCGAGAAACCTGCCGACCTCGGCATTGCGGAAGCGGTAGATCGACTGCATCGGATCGCCGACGCAAAACAGCGTGCGGCCGTCCCCCTCGGTCCAGCCGCGCGTCAGAGCCTCAAGCATGTGGTACTGCGCGAGCGACGTGTCCTGCATTTCGTCGACGAGCACGTGTCGCAGCCGGTAGTCCAGCAAGAGGGCGATGTCGGTGGGCGCCGTGTCGCTGCCCAGCGCGTTCTCCGCCGAGTGCGCGACCTCCACGAAGTCCGTCAGACCGCGCCGCACGAACAGCGTTCTCAGTTCGGCGACCGCGAGAGGCAGCAGGCGGATCAACGCAATCAGCATCCGCCACTGAGAATCGCTGTATGCCGGCGGCGGCAGCGATCGCACGGCGTGCAGCCGTTCACGCAGCCCCGTCTGCGGGGTGAGTTTCGCGATCAGATCGAGCAGCGACTGCTTTTCGGTTTTCGCGTCGCGCGGAAAGCCGTTACCGACGTTGACGCTCTTGCGGAACCCGCCCTGTTTCGTCAGCAGGCATTCCGCCGCGGCAAGCCAGTAGCCGGAAGCCTCGCTGTCGGCTTCGTACATCAATATCGGATGCTCCGCTTTACCGGCGGCACGGAGGTTCCGGGACGCAAAGTCGAGCAAGCCGTCCAGCACCGCACGGTCGCCACGGTCGAACGTTTGCAGAAGTGTTTGCAGGTGCTCGTCGATCACGCTCTCGAGGCCGGCTTCGAGCATCTCTCTGAGCGTGTCGAGTTCCGCATCGTCGAGGCGGCCGCTGCCGACGAACGGCAGCCACTGGTCCCGAATGCCGAGCATGCTTGCGAGATAGTCGGTATAGCTGCCCGTGTGGTTGTCGAGATGCCCGAGCACCGTCTCGATCGCTTCGCTGTGTTCACCGCCGTCGTGCAACCACTCGAGCGTTGCGGTGGCCGCTTCGCGGTAGAGTGCCGCCGTCTGCGCCTCATCGGCGACTGCGGCGCCCGTTCCGGCGCTCGTCAGCGGCTGCATTCGGGCTATCGTCGCGTTGAGGCTGTCGAGCGTGACTATTCGCAGCCGCCGTGTGTGTTGCCTGAGCCGCCAGCCTCGCTCGGCATCGCGTGCGAGTACCGCGCGGGCCGCCGCCGCGGTGATCTGCTCGTGCGGCGCGCGTCCCGCGTCCGGCTCGCTCGCCGCCGCCAAAGCGGCCAGCACCCGGTTGAGCATCTCGGCGGCCGCTTTGTTCGTGAACGTGATCGCGAGAACCTCCTCCGGCTGTTCGACCGTCGCCAGAAGCTTCAGGTAACGCTGAATCAGAAGCTCGGTCTTGCCGGAGCCGGCGGGCGCCTGCACGATGAACGAATGCGCGGTATCGAGGGCGCTATCGCGCGCCGCGGAATCGCGGGCATAGAGCGCGTCAGCCGGATTCACGTATTCGTTCCTCGTAGCGCGAGAGGAGCGCCAGCGGTCGCGCGTCGCGGCTGCCCTGCACGAGGTTCAGTCGCACGTCACCCTTGACGAACGCGCTGGCCGCATAGCGCACCGTCGCCGCCCACTCGGTGAGTCTGTCGGCGAGGTCCTCGCTGCCGTCGATGGATTCGCCGTAGCCGTCGATTCCGACTTTGAGGCTGTCGACGTTGTAGAGTCCAAGCGCTTCGACTTCGGCTTTCGCTGCCATCGCGTATAGCACGAGTTGGTAAGATGCCGGTTCGCCCTTGTACAGAAACCGCTTTTCACGCCCGGTTTTATAGTCCAGCACGATCAGACCACCGGCCTCGGCCGTGTCGATACGATCGTGCCGCAGCGATAACGTCATTCCGCCGACGCTTGCTTCCAGTTTGTCTTCAACACTTGCGACTGCAAACGACGGGCGCGACAGATCCAAACCGACGACGCGATCGAGCAGTCGGCGTACCCTCGCCTCCTCGTAGTCGAGCAGCCGCTCGAGCGTCAATCCGGCAGCCACGCGATGACGCGCCACCGCTTCGCGGACGGCCAGCTCGATCCGTCGCTCCCGTTCGGTCGAGTCCCACTGCCGAATGGCGGCCTGAGTCGGACAGTCGCGATAGAGGTTTCGGAGCGCGTCATGGATGAGTGTGCCGCGCATGAGCGGGGTGAGACCTTCGGCGAAGCGGTCGAGCGAATCGATGCCCAGCCGCGCATGGGCGAACGCCGCGAACGGTTCGGCGATCTGCCGGTCGATCGTTGCGGCGCCGCCGCGCACGACGTCGCCCGGACGCAGCGGCGGCACCGGATCGGCCGCACTTTCCGTCACCGCCAGCACGCGGCAGTGGACTGCATGCCAGCCCGGGTCCTCCGGCCCAGCCGCGGCCGGCACGACCGGTGCCAGCGTCGTCAGGCTTTGCTCCCGATCGCCATCGAATGCCGAGTAGCTGCCGCAGACGAGCTTGCCGCTGCCTGCCAGCCGCCTCAGTAGCCGCTCCGTGAACTCGAGCGCGTCCGCGGGAGTGGCGTCCGGCAGCCCCGCGGCAATCCGAAGCTCGGGCCCGATGAGCGCATTGGGTCGTCGCGGCGGCGGCCAGCGGGAGCCGTCGAGCCCGGTCACCCGCAGCGCGTCGAACTCGAGACCGGCGGCTTCCAGAGAGCCGAGTACGGTCACGCGTGCCCCGACATCCTGTGGCTGGAACACCGTCTCGCGGGCCATTTGTCGGATTCTTTGCGCGGCGGCACGGCCGGACAACGGACCGGTAAACGGCTCCAGCGCCGCGAATTCGTTGAGCAGGTTGCGCCAGCGGTTCACGAGCTGCTGCTCTGCGCTGCCGAGCGGCGTCTTGCCGGGCCAGCCCATTCGCTCGAGCGCGCGGTCCACGCACTCGGCCCATGCGGCCGGTGCTTCGCGGCCGCTGATCTGAACGGCGATTTCGTCCAGAGCCTGAATCCGGGCGATGAAGTCGATCGTGTCAGGCTGGCTGCAGTATCGCTCCAGCGCCCGCTGCACCCGGGCGGGCGTCCAGTCCCGCGCGGGCATTCTGCGTAGTCTGAGCTCCAGGCGCGAACGCGCGTCGCTTAAGGAGACTCCGACGACGTCCGACCGCAACAGCACTCCGACCTGCCGGCTCGTCAGCGGGCCGAAAAGCCAGCGCATGACCAACAGCGCGATGGCGATGAGCGGATAGCTGTCCAGGCTGCTCCCCAGCGAGACGTTGACCTGCTGCTCCTGGGGCCCGGTTTGCCAGCCCGGGACAAAACCCTCCCGAACGAGCCGTCCGACCCGCGCCGGGTCGCGTTCGAGTTCCGTGACGACGATGCCAACAGTCGCGCCCGGGCTCCTGTCGAGTTCCCCCCTCGCCCACGCGCCGGCGGCGCGAAGCTCCGCGTCGCGATCGCGATAAGCGCCGGTGGGAATCGAGCCGGCCGTCTTCGGGCCGGGCCAGTCGATCGTGGTACCGCGTTCCTCGATGCGCGCACAAAGGCCGCGCAGCGCCGGCACGACCCGATCGAAGCCGACCATGAGAATCCGTTCCGGCAGGCCGGGCAGACCGTCGGCGAGCAGACGGCGGACGTGATGGTCCAGTCCGGCGTCGTCTACCCAGCGTTGCTCATCGAGCCGCGCCAGGTAGCGCCTTGCCGCGCGCGCAAACACGCCCTGGTCGCGATTCCGGGCGGCTTCCTCGAGAGTATCCGGGCTCAGCTCGAACGCCCTCGCCTGCCGCCATGCCTCCTGAGCGCTCTGCGCGAGGCCGCCGATATCCGCCGGACGTTCTCCGAGCTCCGAAGCCAGGCAGGATTCCCAGAGTATGCGGCCTGCGTGCGCGCCGACGTGCAGCCGCGCCTGCCCGGGCGGGGCGTTATCGAGCAGGCTCCGCAGCCAACCCGTGTAGTGCGCAATCGGTGGACTGGCCCATGCTGCATGGCCGGCGTCGATCTTCCGCCTGGCGTATTCGACGTCGAGTGCGCGGGCGAGGCGCCGATTGGCGGTCACAACCGACGCGCCCTCGTCGATGGCGGGAACGAGCCAGTCCGGCACTGCTCTTAAGCGTGCTGGTCGAGCAAATCGTCGATCCGGTCGAACACGTCATTGAGCGTGTCCGGGTCCGGCAGCGTCGTCACTCGAAAGTGGTTCGTGTAGGGCGTGTTGAAACTGCTGCCGGGCGCGACGAGAACGTGCCGGCTTTCGAGCAGTTCGAGCGCGAAGTCGCGATCGTTCAAGCGGTCCGCGAAGCGGTCGTGAAGGCGAATGAATGCGTACATCGCTCCCATCGGCGCTACGACCGACAGATGCCGGCTGGCGGCCACGCGTTCGAGTACCGTTTGCCGTGACTGATACAGCCGCCCCGAAGGCTCGACGAGTTGTCCGATGCTCTGAAAGCCGCCGAGCGCCGTCTGCACGGCCCACTGCCCCGGCACGTTGCTGCACAGCCTCAGCGCGGCCAGCAGCTCCATCGCGTGCTGATAGTCCCTGATTCGATCCAGATCGCCCGTGAAAACGCACCAGCCGACCCGGTACCCGCACGCGCGATAGACCTTGGAGAGACCCGAAAACGTGAGGCATGCGGCGCCGTCTGCCAGCGTCGCCATAGGGACGAATTCGGCGCCGTCGTAGGTCATCTGATCGTAGATTTCGTCGGCCATGACCACGAGATTGTGGCGCCGTGCAAGCGCCACGATGTCGCGAAGCGTCTCCTTCGGGTACACGGCTCCGCTGGGATTGTTCGGGTTGATGACGACGATCGCCCGGGTACGTTCGTTGATGGCGGCCGCGATCGCGTCGAGGTCCGGCTGGAAATCGGCCTCCGGGGGACACGGGTAGTAGCGCGCCGTCCCGCCGTTCAGCGTCACCGCGGCCGACCACAAAGGGTAGTCCGGGCTCGGCACCAGCACTTCCTCGCCGGGGTTAAGCAGCGCGCGCAGGGCCAAGTCGATGAGTTCGCTGACGCCGTTGCCAATAAAGACCTCGTCGACGCTGATCCCCAGCACGCCACGATTCTGCTGCTGCATGACCACGGCTTCGCGCGCCGGAAAGATGCCCTGCTGGTGGCTGTAGGGTTCCGCCTGCCCGAGGTTTTCGATCATTGCGAGGCGCATGGTTTCCGGCGTGCGGAAACCGAACAGGCCGGGATTCCCGATGTTCAACGAGACGATTTCGTAGCCGCGTTTCTCGAGTTCGTGAGCACGGCTTGCGAGCTGGCCGCGAATCTCGTACTTGACGTCGGTCAGCGCTCTGCTCGTTCGTATCGGTGTTTCCATGTCCGCTCGATCCGGGTGAAGGACCCGATGCCGGCGGAGAATACCCTAAAGTCGCCGCAAAAGACCCGGTCGGGCTCATGTCGCAGCAGTCAGTAAAAACCCGACCGGCCTTGCGACCGGTCGGGTGGGTCCGCACGGAGATTGCGGATTGCGGACCGGACGCCGAGAACTACGGCGCCCGGTCGAGCTCTTCCAGTTCGGCGCCGACGGTGTTCGGCGGCGAACCCTGTTCGATAGCCGGCCCTTTCGTGGCCGTTGTGCTGCGGCCGCCGATGGCCGCCACGCGCGACTCTGGAATTCGGAACACCGTATCGACGCGTATCGATTCGGTGCGATGTCCGTCGCGAACGACGATCTCACCCATTCCGCTGCAGATACGTCCGCCCCGACCGACAAAGCCCAGTTGATCGGCGAATCGGAGTCCTGCTGACGGCTTCACCAGCATGAGCTGGTAGTGTCGTTGATGCACGACATCGACCAAAAGGGTAGATTCGTCCAGTACTCGATAGTCTCGGACACTGGCTGCCGAGATGCAATCGCTGGCACTCGGTGCATCCCGCGAAGCCTCACTGAACGTGACGGGATCCGCTGCCGCACATGCTAACAAACCAGATGATAAACCGTATGTGACTAGTTGTTTTAAAGGCACTTTTTTCTACCAGCCGGCGCCTGCGTCTGGCGCCCGAACTGAGCGGACTTCATGCGTAGTCGAGCAGCGTTACAAAGTGTTTGGCGCATTAAGTTGACGGAGGTTCCGCAGAATGCCCGATATTTTCCCGATCGCTCAAACTGCTCCGGTCCCGACCGGCCTGGACGGCTCCCGAATCCAGCCGCTGAACGAGTCTACGTACAGTTTCGGGGCGCTCAGACCGGCGTGTTCCGCCGCAAGCGCGATATGGCAGGCCGTGACACCGGAGCCGCACATGACGCTCCAGGGCGTCTCTGAGTCGCCGTCCAGCACAGCCAGGAGACGACGCTTCAGGATCTCCCGATCGAGAATCCTGCCGCCCTCGCCGAGCAGCTCGCCGAACGGCAGGTTGCGCGCTCCCGACACGTGGCCGGCCACCGGGTCGATGGGCTCGACTTCGCCGCGAAAACGCGCCGGGTCCCTGGCGTCGACGAGCCGGCATCTGTCCGCGCCCAGTGCCAATACCTCGGCCGTCGTCTGCGTCTGCTCCATGCGCGGGACAGCGGGCAGCGGCAGTCCTCCGGAGCGTTGCCGGGGCTTACGGTCGTCGAGAGGATAAGCGGCCGCAAGCCATGCACCGATACCGCCGTCGAGCACGGCGACGTCCGCGTGCCCGAGCCAGCGCACGAGCCACCAGAGCCGGGCGGCGATCGCGCCGCCGGCGTCGTCATAGGCAACGACCTGGGTACCGGTGTGGACGCCGCGCTTCGCAAGCCACGCGGCAAAGACCTCCGGCTCCGGCAGCGGATGGCGCCCGCTGTCACCCGTGACGGGGCCGGCCAGATCATTGTCGAGATGGGCGTACCAGGCTCCGGGGATGTGCGCTTTGCGCCAGGCCGCCGCGCCCTCCTCCGGCGCCTTCAGATTGAAGCGGCAGTCGAATACGACGGTGTGTTCGTCGTCGAGAATTGCGTGCAGCGCCGCGGCCGGAATGAAGCTCGTGTAGGATGTCATCGCTGCCCTCCGGGTGCCCTTGTACCGCGCCAGTTGGTCGGAGACAATAGCGGCCCCGCCGCGGGGTACTCACCCCGCCATAGCTGTTCGTGAATTGTCTGGAGTCGGTTTTCTGTGAACAAAATCCTTGTCGGCCTCAAGCGTGTCGTCGATTACAACGTGCGCGTGCGCGTCAGGAGTGACGGGAGCGGCGTCGAAACGGACGGCGTAAAAATGAGTATCAATCCGTTTGACGAGATTGCGCTCGAGGAGGCGCTCAGAATCCGCGAGCGCGGCGAGGCGGCGGAAGTCATCGTGATCTCGATGGGGACCGCGGATGCGCAGCAGCAGCTCCGTACGGGACTCGCAATGGGCGCCGACCGGGCCATTCTGGTGGATGCACCGCAGGGCATCGATCCGTTGTCGCGGGCCCGCGCGTTTCTCAAGGTCGTCGAGCGCGAATCGCCCGACCTCGTGTTGCTCGGCAAGCAGGCTATCGATGACGACAACAATCAGACGGGGCAAATGCTTGCCGCGCTCTGGGGTCGGCCGCAGGCGACGTTTGCCTCCGCCATCGAGTTCCGGGACGGCAGCGCAACGGTCACCCGGGAAGTCGATGCCGGTCTCGAGACCATCGAAATCGACCTGCCGGCGGTGATCACGGCGGACCTGCGTCTGAACGAACCGCGATACGTCAAGCTTCCGGACATCATGAAGGCGAAAAAGAAGCCTCTGGACACGATCGCGATCGATGAACTCGGCATCGAAGCGGCGCCCGCCATCGACGAGGTCGGGTTTGCGCCGCCGGCCGAACGTCAGAAAGGCATTATGGTCGACGATGTCGCCGGACTGGTCGGTGCGCTCAAGGATAAAGGACTGCTCTGATGGCCAGGATACTCGTCATTGCCGAACACGACGGCTCTTCTATCAATCCCAGCACGGCCAAGACGCTTGGCTGCGCGCGCGATCTCGATGGCGCAGAAATCGATGTTGCGGTGTTCGCCGCCGATGCCTCGGCGCTTGCACCCGAGGCCGCCGCGCTGGAAGGCGTGGCGAAAGTGCTCTGCGTCACTGACGCGGTACACGCGCAACCGCTGGCGGCGACCGTTGCGCCGCAGGTCGTCGAGCTGGCGGAGGCCTACGACTACGTTTTCGGTCCGTCGACGACCTTCGGCAAGGATCTGATGCCGCGTGTTGCGGCATTGCTGGGAGTCAACCAGGTCAGCGACATCATGAGCGTCGACGGCCCGCGAAGTTTCAAGCGTCCGATCTATGCGGGCAACGCAATCGTCTCCGTCAGCGTTCCCGAGGGCAGCAAGGTCGTGGCGACAGTGCGCACGGCGTCGTATCGCGCCGTCGGGACCGGGGGTACGGCAGCCATCGAGGACGTCACCCCCGCCGCCGAACTGCCGACCCATACCCGTTTCGTCGGAATCAAGACCGGTGCTTCGGACCGCCCCGACCTGCAGACGGCCGCGACCGTCGTGTCCGGCGGCAGGGCGCTGGCGAGCGCGGAGAACTTCGAGCTCATTTTCAAGCTGGCGGATACGATCGGAGCGGGCGTTGGAGCGTCACGTGCCGCGGTCGACGCGGGCTATGTGCCGAACGAGATGCAGGTCGGCCAGACGGGTAAGATCATCGCGCCGGATCTTTACATCGCAATCGGAATCTCGGGCGCAATCCAGCACCTGACCGGAATCAAGGACGCCGGAACGATCGTAGCCATCAACAAGGACGAAGAAGCACCGATCTTCGAGGTGGCGGATATCGGCCTCGTTGGCGATCTGTTTGCGGTCGTCCCGGAGCTCACGCAAGCGCTTTCCTGAGTCGAACGGCGCTCAGCCGGCCCCATACCGGCTGGGCTGCTCTCCTGACGCGAAAAACCGGCTGGTCGCATGCCGGCAGAGCATTGCTGTGTCACACTCGTGTCGCCGCTCGGCGGCAGCGTTCGCCGCGGCATCGGCAGCCGGGTACCCCGGCCGTTTCAACACTTCAGCAAAGGGCAAAGCTAATGAAGAGAGCAACAGGTGCAATTCTCGCTGGCACGGCAGCCGGACTGGCCGCAATGCCGCTCGACGCGGTGCGGGCGGCGGATACCGGCTTCTACATCGGCGGTTCGATCGGCCAGGGCTCGATCGAACTCGATGGAGACGTCGACTTCGATATTCCCGATTTCGATGAGGACGACTTCGCCTGGAAGGTCTTCGGTGGTTATAACCTCGGCCTCGGACCGATTGACCTGGGTGTCGAGGGTGGTTACGTGGACCTCGGCAGTCCGTCGGAAAGCTTCACCGTCGCAGACGTGCCTATAGACTTCGGCGTGGACCTGACGGGTTTCAACCTCTGGGGTGTCGCAGCGCTGGATCTGGGTCTGATCGACGTTTTCGGCAAGCTGGGAGCGATCGCCTGGGACATTGATGCTGTCGCCAATGTGAGCGATTTAGGCTCTATTGGCGAAGACGATTCCGGAACCGATCTGGGCTACGGTATCGGTGCACGATTCAACCTTGGCGGCTTAAGTATCCGTGGCGAGTGGGAGCGTTACGATGTCGACAACATCGAGCAGATCGATATGTTTTCCGTCGGAGTGAGCTTCGGCTTCTGAAGCCGCTCCACCGCAGAAACGGCAACGCCCCGTTCCGCCTTACGGTAACGGGGCGTCTTTTTTTCTGACAGGCCCGGCTTACTGGCCGTGCTTCAAAGCTTGTCGATGATCGCTTCGGCCTTGCTGACTTCGAAAGCGCCAGGCGCCTCGACAGCAACGTGGGTTGCGACACCGTCGTCGACGACTATGGCGAAGCGTTCTCCCCGCGTCCCCATGCCGAATCCGGAGGCATCGAGCTCGAGCCCCAGCGCCCGTGCGTACTCACCGTTGCCGTCCGCCAGCATGGTGACCTTGTCGCCAACACCGCGATCTTTGCCCCAGGCGTCCATTACGAACACGTCGTTGACCGCCGTGCAGGCAATCGTGTCTACACCCTTCGCAAGAATGGCATCCGCGTGCTCGACGAAACCCGGCAGATGGTTGTTTGAGCAGGTCGGCGTAAAGGCGCCGGGCACCGAGAAGATCACTACCTTCTTTCCCGCGAACAGTTCGTCCGTAGTGATGGCGCCCGGTCCGTTCTCCGTCATTACGCCGAACGCGCCAGCGGGCATCTTCTCTCCAGCTTGAATCGCCATACTTGTCTCCTGATTTAAAAAAACCGCACTAGTATTCGTTTTCGCCGACGTGCACGACGAGGCCGTCGAGGCTGTCGTTGACCTCGATCTGACACGTCAGGCGGCTGTTGGGTTTGCGTTCGAACGCGGCGTCGAGCATGGAGTCTTCCATGTCGTCCATCGGCGGGAGCTTGTCGAGCCAGGCTTCGTCTATGTAGCTGTGACAGGTCGCGCAGGCGCACGCCCCGCCGCATTCGGCGATGATTCCGTCGATGTTGTTGTTTACTGCGCCTTCCATGACGGAATAGCCGTTCTCGACCTCGACTTCGTTGCGCTCGCCGTCGCTGGTCACATAGACAATTTTTGGCATGCGTGGATTCCCGGTTGCGAAAGCGGGAGGATAGTAGGTGCGAAGGCCGCGCGGGTCAACGCCCCCAAGGCGCCAGCCCCGGAGGCGGGGCTGGCTGTGGGTGCTTGTCTGCGTAGCTCAGGCCCGGTCGGAACGGGCGCGACGTGCCTCGACTTCCTGACGCTTCTTCTCGGCGGCCGCGCGTGCCTGCTCAATGGCGCGATTCCGCTCCACTTCGGCGTCGATGACCGAGATCCATTGGTTGGAAACCCGACGCGACTTGTCGAATCTGGCGGCTTCCCGGAACGCGTTCCGCGCCTGTTCGTACTCTCTGAGGTTGTACAGGCACATTCCCAGCGAGATCTGCGCGTTGTCGGGATTCTTGAGGCCACCTTTGCGAAGGCCCGAGCGGACGGCGTTGGCGCAGTCACGATATTCGGTGAGGTTCAGGTAAGCGTTGCCGAGTCGAACGTCGAGTTCTCCGTCGGAACTCAGGCGCGCCGCCTGCTCCAGAGCCGGAATCGCCTTCGCGTCTTCCTGGGCCAGCATCCACGCCTGCGACAACAAGCGGTAGTTACTCGCTTCGCTGCCGACCCGGCCGGATTCCATTTCCTCTTCCAGCAGCATGGCCGCTTTGTAGGGAACCTCGCGCTGCAGGTAGAGCTGCGCCATCGTGACGAATTCCGATTCCTTTTCGAGCAGTCCCTGGGTATGCGCCGCATCGTACGCAGCGATCAGGTTGTCGTCCTCTCCCAGCTCGGTGTAGGCGCCGGCCAGGGAGAACCAGTAGCGCTTCTTGGGCCAGTTCTCGAGGAGAATCTTCTGGATATCCCGCACCTTGCGGTAGTTCTCCTGCTGGAAGTAAGCAAAGTTCAGGAGGACGTACCAGTCTTCCTTGATAGCCTTGTTGCGGGCTTCCGCGACGCGCATCGCATTCTCGATCGGTTCGATCATGTCTGCGTAGCGCTCTACCTGATAGAGATTCTGGGCCTTGAGGATGAACGGTTCGGGCGCCGGGTTCGTTTCCATGACGAACCATTTGTCGAGCGTCACCAGCGCTTTCGAGTATTGCTCCTCCATCGTGTAGAGCTGCGCCAGCGTGTACGTGGTCGACTTCAGAAGCTGCGGCTCGAGGCTGGGGATGGCGACCATGCGCTCGTAGGCGTTGATCGCTTTTGGCACGTCTTCCATGTTGTAGTAGACGAAGCCGAGGTAGTTCAGAACGTTGGCCTGCTCGTACTCGGTCAGCTTGTCCGGATCGTAGAGCCGGTTGAGCATCCGCAATGCCTCAGTGTAATTCTTCGCGTCTACGGCTTCCTGAGCCTTCTGAATCTGGTCGTAGACTTCCTTGCTGACTGCCTGCGCCTGCTTCGTCTTCGTAGTGTCCTGCTGGTCATCCTGAGCCAGCGCCGCGGTGGACGCCAAAAACAGCGATGCCGCGGCGACGGCCGCAAGAGTCACTGTCAGTTCACGAAACTGCTTCATCGGAAAGATCCTCGTGTCACTCGTTATCCCCGCCAGGATGTAGTGCATTGGCCATGCGCTCTTCAGCCTTCGATCTTGAAGGTGATTCGCGTCTTCACGTTGGGTACGTCGACCGGTACGCCGTCGACGACCCGCGGCTTGTACTTGAACTTCAGCACGGCGCGAATGGCCGCCCGCTCAAACAGGCTGCTCGTGGACTGAAGCACGACCGGGTCCCTGACCGTACCGGTCGTCGTCACGGTAAACGCCAGATCGACATAGCCTTCCAGACCGCGCGACAGCGCACGCGCCGGGTAGACCGGTGCGACGCGGACGATCGGCAGGTAGTCGCCCTCCGCGATGTTCATGCCGCCCGGTCCGCCGATGGCCGTGTCGGCGTTGACCGTCGGAGCCGCGATGTTGATCGTCGGTGCATTCGGATCGATCATGTCCATGTCCTGCGGCGGCGTTTCGGGCGGCGTTTCCGGCGGCTTGGGCGGCTTCTCCGGCGTGAAGTCCTCGACGTTCAGCGTCTCGTTGCGTCTGACGCGGACAAACTCGAGTTGCGCCCGGTCACGAGGCTTGGTCAGCGCCTGCTTGCCGGTGACGATCAGGATATTCATTACAAACAGCAGCGTCAGTGTGACGACGACGCCTACAGCCACTGAAAACGCGTATCGGCCGATCATGTCTTGCTCTCCTCACGGACGCCTCGGGCGTCCGGTTTACGCAACGGGGCTTTAGAGTGTGACAGCAGCGCCCGTCCCCAGGTTCCTCGCTAATTATCGGTGCTGGCAATCGCGACGTTGGTTACGCCCACCTGCTTGGCGGCCTCCATCACCACCACCAGCTGCTCGTGGGTCGACTCTTCGTCCGCCTGAATTACGATGCCGCCGCGCGGATTCTCGAGATGCAGACGCTCGATGACGTCGCGAACCCCGCGGGGTTCCACCGGCTTCCGATCGATCCAGATCTCGTCGTTGTTGCTGATCGCGATCAGGATCGCAGCGTCGAACTGCTTCTCCGCCGTGAAGGCGTCGGGTCGATCGACGTCGACGCCCGGTTCCTTGATAAACGTTGCGGTCACGATGAAAAAAATCAACATGATGAACACGACGTCCAGCATGGGCGTCAGGTTGATCTCATTCTCTTCTTCGTCGGCGGCTGCCTGTTTGTTTCGCATTCCGAATTCCTGTGCTGCAAAAGGCCGCTAAGTCGCGCCCTAGCCCGTGCTGTCCGCGATCGAGATGCTGTACACCCCGGCCTGGCGTGACGCGTCCATAACCGTAACGAGCATCTTGTTCGTCGAGCGCTTGTTGGCCTGTATCACGACCGAGCCCTGCGGGTTCTCGGCATGCAGCCGCTCGATATTGGCCCGCACGGCCCGCGGATCGATGAGGCGTCGGTCGATGAAGATATCGTCATTGGCGTCGATCACGACGAGGATGTTGGCGTCCTCCGGCTTGACCTCTGTGGTAGGCGCGTCAGGGCGATTCACATCGAGGCCGACCTCTTTGATGAACGAGGCGGTGACGATGAAGAAAATCAGCATGATGAACACGACGTCCAGCATGGGCGTCAGGTTGATCTCGTTTTCCTCGTCGTCTCCGCCGAGTTGCGGAAGGTGTCTGCGCATAGCGATCTCCTAGTGATCCATCGTGAGCGAGTCCTCGAGGAACTCGGTCTCACGAGCAGCGCGCCGCGAGAGCAGGGTCACAAACAACACCCCGGACAGCGCGCCGACCATTCCCGCCATTGTCGGTACCGTCGCCTGGGACACGCCGGCCGCCATCGCCCGGACGTTACCTGAACCGGATACGGCCATGACCTCGAACACCGTAATCATGCCGGTCACGGTACCGAGGAGTCCCAGCAGCGGGCACAGTGCGACGAAGGTCTGAATCATCGCGATGCCCTTGTTGGTTGCCAGACTGAACTGCGCGATCAGCATCTCCCGGATCTGATGCGCATTCCACGAGCGCCGCTCGGTTCGGGATTCCCAGGTATTGAAGATCTCTTTGGCGAGGCCCCGCATCGACGTGCGGAAGTAAAGCAGCCGCTCGACGATGAGGACCCACATGACGAATATCGTCAGCGCAATAATCTTCAGCACCGGACCGCCCAGCGCCATGAAATCCCGGATCGATTCGAAGGCGTCTGCAAAAAAGATCATCGCAACTCTCCGAAGAATCCGTACTCAACCATGCTTTTCGGAATGCTGGGCGACGAGACCCGCACTCTGCGACTGCAGTACGTTGATGATCTTCTTGCTCTGACCGTTGACGATCGTGTGCAGGAGTACCATCGGGATCGCCACGACCAGACCGAGTACGGTGGTCACCAGCGCCTGGGAGATACCGCCAGCCATCATCTTCGGATCGCCGGCGCCGTAGAGCGTGATCACCTGGAAGGTCTGGATCATGCCCGTCACCGTGCCGAGGAGGCCCATCAGCGGAGCCACGACGCCAACTACCTTGATGAACAGGAGCCCCTTCGTGATGCCCGGCATCTCTTTGAGCGCCGCCTCGCTGAGCTTCAGTTCGATCGTCTCGGTGTCGGCATTGCGATTGCTTTCGTAGGCTGCAAGCACGCGGCCCAGCGGATTGTCCGTGCTGGCGGAATCCCGCTTGAGCTGAGCCGATACCTTACGGCTGTCCGCCGACAGGCTGATGAGGCGCCAGACTGCTACGAGCAGCCCGATCGCGCCGAGCGCCAGGATGGCGTAGCCCACGAAGCCGCCCTGATTGACCTTGTCGGTAAGCGTGGGCGTCTCGACGAGCAGGCCCAGAATACCGCCGCGCGTTACGTCCAGCCCGAAGTTGGTCGTGCCGTCGTCGCCGGTCGACGATGCCAGGTCGCGTGCCGACCCGAGGAAGCGTCCGTCCGGTTGTCGCGGAAGTTCGGCAACCGTGCGGTCCTGCGACTTCTGGTAGTAGCCGGCCGGTCCGACGAGATTGAAAGTGCCGACACGGGTGAGCATGACCTCTTCCTGCTCGCCGCTCGAGGTGATCACCGTATACGGGAAGGTGACGACCTTACCCGACTCTTCCATCTCGCGGGCCAATTCGAACCAGAAACGCTCGATGTCCGCGATCTGCGCCAGTTCCGTGGCCGTGGCCATCTTGCTGCCGAGTGCGACCAGGAACTGCTCACGGTCGGAGAACTGCAGGTTGGTCAGCGACGTGCTGAAGCGGCCCTGGGCGTCGCCGGTGGCAGTCTGCAACACGCCGAACAGTTCCTTGAGTGCGCCGAGACGCTCGTCGAGCGCGGCGCGGGCGGCGACGATCTGGGTCTGCTGATCTTCGAAGAGTTGCTCGAGGCGAGCGGACTCGTTCTCCTGCCGCGTGCGCTCGGCCCGCGCCTGATTCAGCAGGTTTTGCTGTTCGTTACGCTGCTGAGCGAAGCGTGCCTCGCGCTGCCGCGCTTCCTGCGAGTCACGCGCTCTGCCCTGCTCGATCAGACGCATGAGTTCGGGAATGCTGGTGGCTTCGCCGCTGTCCTGCGCTATGGCCGGTGCCGGCCCCCATACGAAGACGCCGGCAACGACAAGTGTAATAAGACGCTTCATTTACGACGCCTCCTGAGGGTTCGTAACCGGAATGACGATGATCTCCGGGGCGATGAGCTGACGCGCCATGCGCACGCCTTTGCGAATGTCGCTGCGCGCCGAAGAATCTTCGACCCACCGCTTCTCGTTCATGTCCCAGCGCGCGGTCACGCTGCCGTCGTCGGACTGCGCGTACAGGCCGACACGACCGATCCGCAGGACGTTGTACTGGCGCGGCACGCCGTCGCCGATATCGAAGGTTTCCTCATACCATTCGGACGACGAGCCGTACTCGTTCTCGATCTGGTAGGCCTCGATGACCTTGCGGAACTTCTCCGCTACGCTCACATCCGAGCGCTCCATGATGCTCTGCAGGTCGGCGACGCGGCCTCTGCGTTCCGTCATGAGGAACGGTACGTCGAGAGAAACGAAGGACTCGAGACCGTCGATCATGCGTTCCATCAGAGGGAAAATCTGCCTGTTGATGACGTCGACCTGGTCGATCGACAGCGCGATATCTTCCAGTACGGCAGACTGCCCCTGAGTCTGTGCCTCCATCAGGCGGTTGTAGACGCGCAGTCCGTCGATTTCCTTATTGATTGCACGATACTGGTCTTCCAGTGATCGCGTGCCCTCGACGATACCGTTGATCCGCTCCTGCGATTGCTGCGCGAGGGTGAGCCGTTGCTGGCCCGCCTGCAATACCTGGTCAACCGTCTGTGCGACAACGCTGCCGGTAGCAAAAAGACACGTGGCGGCTACGACCGCTACGGCTAAGCTCCGACTGCTGCTTATGCACCGTTTCATGAACGCTCCTTCTTCTCGACGTCGAGTTTGCTGTTAATTTGCTTTTTCATGGAGAGGGGTCAACGCCCGCGGGCATTGGGATTTCCAAATGAAAACGGAACCACGGAAACGTGTTCCGGTAGCGCTCGCGGCCCTCTCCTGCTCGCCGCGGCGATGAAATTCTCGGTCCTGCTCTCGTGTACGTGTCAGACGCCCGGAACTGCCTCCGGCTTCCCCGCCTTTTATTCCTTTATTTTTGCTCAGGTCCCGAAGCACCGCGCTCAAGAATAACACACGCGATCCATGGCGCCAGCCCAAGATTTACCCGTCCCGGAACGCTTGCCGGCCGGGCCTCAGCGGCGTATTAGTATCACAAGTAACTGAATTTTCGAGCGTTGACATGGACACGGCCTTGCAACATTATCGGCGCATGCTTATGTCATCGAACGGCGAACTGTTGTTGTCGGCTGCAAACCGACTTCTGCTACGCGTGCTTGTGCTTACGAGGAGGCATTGCGGGTAGCGCCACCAGGACACACAGACCACCAGACGCACAACCCCGCAAGCTCCTTCACGGATTGCGGGGTTTTTCGTATGCGGATACATCGAACTTAGGGATCAGGAAACGGCAATGAAAATGTACACACAGACGGACGTCGATCCGGCTTTGCTCGGCGACGAACGAATCGCGGTCCTCGGCTACGGTAGTCAGGGACGCGCTCACGCGTTGAATCTGCGCGACAGCGGGCTCGACGTCGTCGTGGGCTTACGCCGAAGCGGCGCCAGTTGGGACAAGGCCGAGGCCGACGGTCTGCGCGTTGCCGAACCGGCCGAGGCCGTCAAAGGCGCGAAGATCGTCGTCTTCCTGACCCCGGATATGGTTCAGAAGAGTCTTTATGCAGGTGTCGTCGACCACATCGACCAGGGCGCAACGCTGCTTTTCGCGCACGGTTTCGCTATCCACTACGGACAGATCGACCCGCGCGAGGACCTGAACGTGGTTCTGATCGCGCCGAAAGGGCCCGGAGGGCTGGTCCGGCGGCAGTACGAGGAAGGCCACGGCGTTCCCTGTCTGGTCGCCGTCCACCAGGACCCGGCCGGTAATGCCCTGGAACTCGCGCTGGCTTACGCGGCGGGTATCGGGGGCGCGCGGGCAGGCGTCATCGAAACGACCTTCGCCGAGGAAACGGAGACCGATCTGTTCGGCGAGCAGGCGGTGCTGTGCGGCGGTGCGACGGAGTTGATCGTCGCGGGCTTCGAGACGCTGGTCGAAGCAGGGTATCAGCCGGAAGTCGCGTACTACGAAGTGATGCACGAACTGAAGCTGATCGTCGACCTGCTCCACGAGGGCGGTCTCAGGAAGATGTACAAGTTCATCAGCGACACCGCGGCATACGGCGACATGGTGAGCGGCCCCCGCGTCGTGGACGAACACGCGCGCGGGCAAATGAAAGAAGTGCTGAGCGAGATTCGGGACGGCACCTTCGCGCGCAACTGGATCGCCGAGAACGAAGCCGGGATGCCGGAGTTTCGCCGGATGCTGGACGCGGATCTGGACCATCCCATCGAGAAGGTCGGTGCCGGTCTTCGCTCCCGAATGGACTGGCTGACGGAGTAGCTCCAATGGCAACGGACAAGATACGCATATTCGATACGACGCTGCGCGACGGCGAGCAGGCCCCGGGCTGCAGCATGACGCTTGAGGAAAAGCTCCGCGTGGCAAGGGCGCTCGCCGACCTCAACGTCGACATCATCGAGGCCGGCTTCCCGGCTGCCTCGCCGGGCGATTTCGAAGCGGTCAAAGCCATTGCCGACGCCGACTACGGTCCGGTCATCTGCGGCCTCGCGCGGTGTAATCCCGAGGACATCGAAAAAGTCCATCAGGCCGTGAACGGCGCGCGCCGGCACCGGATCCACGTCTTCGTCGCGACCAGCGCGATTCATCGCGAGCACAAGCTCAAGATGGCCAAGGAGGAGATCATCCGGAGCGCCGTCGGCGCGGTCCGGATGGCGCGCGAACTCGCGGACGACGTCGAGTTCTCGCCGGAAGACGCGTCCCGAACGGAGCTCGGCTACCTCGCCGAAGTGGTCAGCGCGGCGATTGAGGCCGGTGCTTCGACCGTCAACATCCCGGACACGGTCGGCTACACGGTCCCGGGCGAGTTCGACCGCCTGTTCCGCTATTTGAAGGAGCACGTCGAGGGAATCGACGGGGTGACGCTGTCCGTCCACTGTCACAACGATCTCGGCATGGCCGTGGCGAACAGCCTTGCCGCCGCGAACGCGGGTGCGCGCCAGATCGAGTGCACGATAAACGGCATCGGCGAACGCGCCGGGAACTGCAGCCTCGAGGAAGTCGTCATGGCCCTCAAGACGCGGGAAGAGTTCTTCGGACTGCATACCGACGTCGATACCCGGCGCCTCTATCCGACTTCCCGCCTCGTTTCGAGCATTACCGGGATGCACCCGCCCCGGAACAAGGCCATCGTGGGCGACAATGCGTTTGCCCATGAAGCCGGCATTCATCAGCACGGCATGCTGCAGCACGCCTCTACCTACGAGATCATGCGGCCGGAAGACGTCGGCATCGCGCGTTCCAACCTCGTGCTCGGCAAGCACTCCGGGCGCCATGCGTTCCGGGACCGCGTGCGTGAACTCGGTTTCGAACTGGACGAGTTCGAGACCAACCGCGCGTTTCAGGAGTTCAAGAAACTCGCGGATCGCAAGAAAGACGTCTACGACGGCGATATCGAAGCGATCATCATGAGCGCGGACGGCGCCACGAGCGGCCCCTATACGCTCAAGTCGCTCGAGGTACGGACCGCGACCGATCGGGACGCGCTGACGACGGTCACGCTGATCGGCGAAGACGGTCAGGAGCAGTCGGCGAGCGCCGAAGGCGACGGACCGATCGCCGCCGCGGTGAAGGCTCTGGAAGCCGTTACCGGCGTTGCGGTCGAACTCCGGAACTTCGAACTGCACAGCGCGTCGGTCGGCGAGGACGCTCAGGGTGAAGTCACGGTCACGGTCGAGCACGACGGCAGCAGCTATCGCGGCAACGGCACCAGCGTCGACATCGTCGAGGCGGGCTGCCGCGCCTGTCTCGAAGTGATCAACCGGATTCTCCGCCGGCGGACCAGCGGCCTTTCCGCACCGCCGTCCGACCCAACCCGCGCAACCATCTGACACCGGGGCCTGTCACCATGCCGCAAACCCTGTTCGAGAAGGTCTGGGAGCAGCACGTCGTCGTCCCGGAAACGGCCGACACGCCGGCCGTCCTGTACATCGATCTGCACCTGATACACGAAGTCACGTCGCCGCAGGCGTTCTCCCTCCTTCGCGAGCGCGGCATCGCCGTTCGGCGGCCGGACCGGACGCTTGCGACCATGGACCACTCCACGCCGACTACCCCGGTTTCGAGCTTCAAGGACCTCGCGGTCGTCGGCGAGAGCGCCGCGAACCAGATCGTCCAGATGGAAACGAACTGCCGGGATTTCGGCATCGATCTGCTCGGCTTCGACAGCGACCGCCGCGGTATCGTCCACGTCATCGGGCCCGAGCTCGGGGCCACGCAGCCCGGCAAGACGATCGTCTGCGGTGACAGCCACACGAGCACGCACGGTGCGTTCGGTGCCCTCGCCTTCGGGATCGGTACCACCGAGGTGGGTCACGTGCTTGCGACGCAGTGCCTGCTGCAGCGCCGGCCGAGAACGCTGGCGATCAACGTCGAGGGCGCGCTTCCCAAGGGGGTCGGCGCGAAGGATCTGATTCTCGCCATCATTGGCGAGATCGGCGTCGACGGGGGTACCGGGCACGTCATCGAGTATCGCGGCGAAGCCATTCGCGGCCTCGGCATGGACGCCCGCATGACGGTCTGCAATATGTCCATCGAAGCCGGCGCGCGGGCGGGCATGATCGCGCCCGACGACGTCACATTCGAGTACCTGAAAGGACGCGAGCAGGCGCCCTCCGGTGCCGAGTGGGACGCGGCGGTGAAACGCTGGCGGGATCTCGGCAGCGACGACGACGCGGCGTTCGACGCCAGCGTCACGATAGATGCGGGCAAGCTGACCCCGATGGTGACTTATGGCACCAATCCGGGGATGGTTGTCGGAATCGACCAGCCCGTGCCCGAGCGCGCCGGTGACCCCAGCTTTCGCAAGGCGCTCGACTACATGCAGGTGGAGTCGGGCCAGCCGATGACCGGACAACGCGTCGACGTCGTCTTCGTCGGCAGCTGCACCAACTCGAGGCTGTCCGACCTGGAGCAGGCGGCGACGATCCTCGCCGGGCGGCAGGTTGCCGACGGCGTGCGCATGCTCGTCGTTCCCGGCTCGCAGCAGGTCAAGAAAGAGGCCGAAGCAAAAGGCCTCGACCGCGTGTTTCGGGCGGCCGGCGCCGAGTGGCGCGAATCGGGCTGTTCGATGTGTCTCGGCATGAACGGCGACACGGCGGCGCGCGGGCACCTCACGGTTTCGACGAGCAATCGAAATTTCGAGGGGCGTCAGGGCGTCGGCGCCCGCACGGTGCTCGCCAGCCCGGCAACCGCGGCGGCTTCCGCGGTACGCGGCCGCATCGCAGATCCCCGCGAATTCGGCGAACAGGACTAAGGACACCGAGGGCGGCGACATGCAGGCACTACGCACGATTCGATCCCGCACGGCCGTGTTGCCGGTCAAGGACGTGGACACCGACCAGATCATTCCGGCGCGCTTTCTGACGACGACGTCGCGCGAAGGTCTTGGGGATGCGCTGTTTCGCGATCTGAGATTCGCGGCCGACGACGAACCGGTCGCGGATTTCGTGTTGAACCGTCCTGAGGCACAGGGTTGCGAGATTCTGGTTGCGGGCAATAACTTCGGCTGCGGTTCGTCGCGCGAACACGCTCCCTGGGCGTTGCTCGACTATGGAATCCGGGCGGTGATTTCGACCGAGATCGCGGACATCTTCCGCAGCAACAGCCTCAAGAACGGCTTGTTGCCGATCGTCGTGGACAGCGACACGCACGCCTGGCTCCTTGCCAATCCCGGCGCGGAAGTCGAAATCGACGTCGTCGCGTCGACGCTGACCCTGCCGGACGGCACCGCGGTCGCCTACCCGATCGACGCCTTCGCGCGCTACTGCCTCGTCGAGGGCATCGATCAGCTCGGTTTTCTGCTCAAGAATCTCGACGCGATCGAAAACTACGAGGAAGCGCGATCCTGAACGCCCACATCACGCTGCTGCCGGGCGACGGGATCGGGCCCGAGGTGATCGACGCTGCCCGCGACGTCCTCGAGCGGGTCGCGGCCCTCGGTGAGTACCGCTTCGCATTCGACGTGCGCGATATCGGCGGCGCGGCCATCGACGCGACCGGCAGTCCCCTGCCCGACGACACGATCGCAAGTGTGAAGGAAGCCGACGCCGTGCTGCTGGGCGCCGTCGGCGGTCCGAAATGGTCGGACCCGGCGGCCGCCGTGCGTCCGGAGCAGGGCCTGCTCGATCTGCGCGAAACGCTCGGGGTGTTCGCCAACCTGCGGCCGGTCCGGGTGAACCCGCGGCTTGCCGGCGCGTCGCCGCTCAGGCCCGAAATCATCGACGGCGTCGACCTGCTCGTCGTCCGCGAACTGACCGGCGGAATCTACTTTGGCGACAAGAGCCGAAGCGGCACTTCCGCCAGCGATCTTTGTACGTACACGACGGCCGAGATAGAACGCATCGTTCGCGTCGCGGCCCGGCTCGCGCTCAGCCGGCGCGGCAAGCTGTGCTCAGTCGACAAAGCCAACGTGCTCGAAACCTCGCGGCTGTGGCGGTCGGTCACGGACGGGCTTCTGGCCAGCGAGTTTCCGGCGGTCGAGGCCGAGACCCTGCTGGTCGACGCGGCCGCGATGCATCTCCTGAGCCGTCCGGCGGACTTCGACGTGATCGTTACCGAAAACATGTTCGGGGACATCCTCACGGACGAGGCGTCGATGCTTGCCGGATCGCTCGGCCTGCTCCCGTCTGCCTCCCTGGGCGACGGTACCTCGGGGCTGTACGAACCGATTCACGGTTCCGCGCCCGACATAGCCGGCAAAAACATCGCCAATCCCTGCGGCACGATCGCAAGCGCCGCGATGCTCCTGCGTCACAGCCTGAAACTCGAAGATGCCGCCCACGCCGTCGAGTCGGCAATCGACGCGGCGATTGCCGCCGGGCATCGCACCGCGGACATAGCCGGGTCCGACAGCGCCGCGATCGGCACCAGGGAGTTCACGGCGGAGGTTGTCCGGAACCTCGGCTGAGCGGCTTTACGCGGCGGCAACCGGGGTCAGGTTGCCGCCTGCCGCCGTGGCGGCGTCGAGCGCGCTGAGTACGTCCGTCACGAGATCCTCGACTTTCTCCAGTCCAACCGACAGCCGTACGAGGTTCGGCATGACGCCCGCCGCCTCGAGCGTGTCCGGGGCCACGGCAGCGTGTGTCATTGACGGCGGATGGCAAACGAGGCTCTCGACACCGCCGAGCGACTCCGCCAGCGAGAACAGCGTCAGATGCTCGACGAAGGCGCGCACCGCCGCCTCGTCGCCCTTGAGTTCGAACGACAGCATGCCGCCGAAACCCTGCTGCTGACGCCTGGCGATGGCGTGCCCCGGATGATCGCCGAGGCCCGGATAGTAGACGCGTTTGACCGCTGCGTGGTCGGCAAGCACGTTCGCGAGGAGCGTCGCGTTGGCCTCGTGCTCCCGGATGCGTACATCCAGGGTGCGCAAACCGCGCAGCGTCATGAAGGCGTCGAACGGCGCTCCGGTCAGACCGAGGCAGTTCGCCCACCAGCACATTTCCTCCGCCAGCGATTCGGACGCGGCAACGACCGCACCGCCGACGACGTCGCTGTGGCCGTTGATGTACTTGGTCGTACTGTGAACGACCAGGTCCGCGCCGAGTGCGATGGGCTGCTGCAATGCGGGCGAAAGGAACGTGTTGTCGACGGCGAATACCGCGCCCGACGCTCGCGCCAGGCGCGCGACGGCTTCGATATCGACGATTCTGAGCAAGGGATTCGACGGCGTCTCGGTCAGGATCAGCGCCGGCCCGGCGGTGCAGGCCTCCTCGAGCGCCGCGAGGTCGGTCTGATCGACGAAGCGGAGTTCGAAATGGCCTTTGCGCGCCAGAGCGTCGAACAGACGATACGTGCCGCCGTAGCAATCGTGCGGCGCGATCAGCAGATCGCCGGGTTTCAGAAGCTGTGTAATCAGCGTCAGCGCTGCCATCCCCGAGGAGGTCACCACCGCTCCCGCGCCGCCTTCCAGTTCGGTGAGCGCAGCGGCCAGCGCATCGCGGGTCGGATTGCCCGAGCGCGTGTAGTCGTAGTCGCGTTTCTCGCCGAAGCCCCGGAACGCGAAGTTGGACGACAGATGCAGCGGCGGCACCACGGCGCCATGCTGACTGTCGGATTCGATTGCGGCGCGTACGGCTTTGGTCGCCGTGCACAGGTTGGAGGTCATCGTGTCGTCTCCGCTGGTTGTCGATCGTCCGGATCTCTTAAGTCCGTCTCATCGAAACCCCGCGAAGCCGCAAGGCGGGAGTGGTGTGCCCTTCAGCGCCGTGGCGCGTGCTGCACTACCCCCTCATCTTTCGAACCGGCCAGGCCGTTCCGCAGGAGTTGGCACCTTTTCAGAGTGGTTAGCTCTGCTGGTTGCCCCGGCTTCTTTGGGCCTTTCCCTCAGCCGGTCTCGATGAGTCTGACGGAGTGTAGGGGTCGCGCTCCGTAGTCGTCAAGCGAGGGATGCACGAAAACCGATTGCAATGTGCGTCCTGGTGTAATAACGTACTAGCACGTTAATACATTGAAACGCCGCCGTGAAACCGAACCGCGACGACACCCCTGCCGACCGGGCTGAAGCCGAGGACGCGCTCTGCCGCGCGTTCATGAGCCTGTCGGGCGTCGACGAGTACCGCTGCTTCCTCAAAGACCTGTGCACGCCGGCCGAACTGCAGGCGCTGGTCGATCGCTGGCAGGTCGTGGAACTGCTGCAGGACGAGCTGCCGTACCGCCGGATCCACGACCTCACGGGCGTTAGCGTGACGACGATCGGCCGCGTGGCGCGGTTCCTCAACGAAGGCTTCGGCGGCTACCAGACCGCGATCGAGCGCGCACCCTCCTCCACTCACCGGAACTGAATCCCGCATGGATATCCCTGAGCAACGCATTAAGATTGCGGTGCAGAAGAACGGCCGTCTGACCGAGCACTCCCTCGACCTGCTCGAACGCTGCGGCTTGCGATTCCGCCAGAGCAAGGACCAGCTGTTCTGCTACGGCGAGAACATGCCGATCGACATCCTCCTGGTCCGCGACGACGACATACCCGGACTCGTGCACGACGATGTCTGCGACCTCGGAATCGTGGGTCTGAACGTCGTGGCGGAGAAGCGCCTGGAACTCGGCTATGCCGGCAAGGAGGCCCTCTATAAACAGGTCTTCGAGGTCGATTTCGGGCACTGCCGGCTATCGCTTGCCGCCCCCGAAGGCGTCGAGTATCGAGGAGCGGAAGACCTAAATAACCGAAGAATTGCAACGAGTTATACGAACTTATTAAGAAACTACCTTGACACGCAGCGCGTCAATGCCGAGATCGTTTACTTCTCCGGTGCCGTCGAAATCGCGCCAAAACTCGGTAAGGCCGATTTCATCTGCGACCTCGTGTCGACCGGGGGTACGCTGACGGCCAACTCGCTGCGCGAGGTCGAAACGCTTCTCGACAGCGAGGCCGTGATCATTCAGACGCTGAAGCCGCTTGCGGCGGGCAAGCAGGCCCTGGTCGACAAGATCCTGAAGCGTCTCGACGGCGTGCTGCAGGTGCGCGAGAGTAAGTACATCATGCTCAATGCGCCGAAGGCCGCGCTCGACGAGATCAGCGCATTGCTGCCGGGCAGCGAGGCCCCGACCGTCGTGCCGCTGGACGGCTCGGACGACCGCGTCGCCGTTCACGCGGTCTGCCGGGAAAACGTGTTCTGGGAAACCCTCGAAAACCTGAAGGCCGCCGGTGCGACGTCGCTCCTGGTCCTGCCGATCGAGAAGATGCTGGCCTGAGATGTTGCGCGTACTCGACTGGAGCAAGCTGGACGCGGCCGCACGGCGTACGGCGCTCGAACGCCCCGCCGTCGCCGCGGACGAAACGGTTCGCGAAGGCGCTGCGGCGATCATCGGCCGCGTTCGCAAAAGCGGCGATGCAGCATTGCGGGCACTCACGGCAGAACTCGACGGCGTCACGCTCGACGAGTTCCGGGTCCCGGATGAGGAAGTCGTCGCTGCAGAGGCGGCGCTCGGCAGCGATGCACTGCGGGCCATCGACCTGGCAATCGACAACGTTCGACGGTTTCACGAAGCCCAGACCCCGCGCGATCTGCGCGTCGCGACGATGCCCGGCGTTGCCTGCGAGCGCCGCTACCACGCGATCGACGCCGTCGGGCTGTACGTTCCGGCGGGGACGGCGCCGCTGCCGTCGGCAGCCGTAATGCTGGCCGTACCGGCAAGCCTCGCGGGCTGCCCGGTGCGGGTCCTGTGCACGCCGCCTCGCTCTGACGGCCTCGCCGATCCGGGCGTTGTTGCAGCCGCCGTCCGCGCCGGCGTTCGGGAGATCTTCAAAGTCGGCGGCGCGCAGGCGATCGCGGCAATGGCGTACGGGACGGAGACGGTACCGAAGGTCAGCAAGTTGTTCGGCCCCGGCAACGCCTGGGTGACCAGCGCCAAGACGCTCGTTGGCGCGGATGCGGCCGGCGCCGCGATCGACATGCCGGCCGGTCCGTCCGAGGTCCTCGTGATAGCCGACGACAGCGCCTCGGCCGAGTTCGTGGCAGCTGACCTCCTGTCGCAAGCAGAGCATGGGACCGACTCGCAGGTCCTGTTGCTCACGACGAGCGGCGGGTTCGCCGAGGCCGTCGTGCGCGAGACCGCGGCGCAGCTTGAAACGCTTAGCCGATCGCACATTGCGGCCGCGGCGCTTGGGCACTCGCGGGTAATCGTCGTCGGCGACCTCGACGAAGCCGCTGAGATCAGCAACGCTTACGCACCCGAGCATCTGATCGTGCAGACCCGCGAGCCGCGGCGCCTGCTCGACAGCCTGCGCAATGCCGGGTCCGTGTTTCTCGGTCCCTGGACCCCCGAATCGGTCGGCGACTACTGCAGTGGCACGAACCACGTACTGCCGACGTATGGCTTCGCCAGAAACCACAGCGGCCTGGGGCTGGATCAGTTTCTGCGCAGCATGACGGTGCAGGAACTCACCGTGGACGGACTCCGCGGGCTCGGCGACGCGGTCGTCACGCTGGCCGGACTCGAGGGTCTGGACGCGCATGCGGAGGCCGTGACGCGGCGGCTCAGGCGCGTCCAATGAGCATCACGGCACGGGCGCGCCCGGAGATTCTCGCGCTGCGGCCCTACGCCGCGGCCGTGCAGGTCGAGGATACGATTCGCCTGAACGCGAACGAGGCGCCGTGGACCAGTGGCGCCGACCCGCACCGCCGGCCGCTCAATCGTTATCCGGAGATCCGACCGGGGCGTCTGCGCGCGGCGCTTGCGGAACGATTTGGCGTGCCGTCACGGCGACTGCTGGTTACGCGCGGCAGCAGCGAAGCGATCGACATGCTGATCCGCGCGTTTTGCCGGGCCGGCGTCGACTCGATCGTGACGGTCTCCCCGGGCTTCTCGATGTATCGCCACTACGCCGCGATCCAGGGCGCTGCCGTCCGGTCGGTGGCCAGCAGTCCCGACGCGGACTTCATCCCGGATATCGACCGGCTCATCGACGCCTGCGACGACAATACCCGACTGGTGTTTCTCTGCTCGCCGAACAATCCGACCGGCACGAGCCTCACGGCCGATTTCATTCGCCTGGTGCTCGAGGCGCGCCGGGGCCGCTCGGCGGTCGTCGTCGATGAGGCCTACATCGAGTTTTCCGCGCGCGAAAGCGTCGTGGGGATGCTCGACGATTTCGACAATCTGATCGTCCTGCGAACGCTGTCGAAAGCGCTGGCGTTTGCGGGCGCCCGCTGCGGCGCCGTGCTCGCACGCCGGCCGGTGGTCGACATGCTCGACGCCATTCAGGCGCCCTACGCGATGTCGACGCCGGTCGTCGAACGCGTCGAGGACGCACTTTCGGAAAGATGGCTCGGAGAAGCCGCGAACCGGGTGGCAGAGATCGTGGCAGAGCGCGAACGGGTCCGGGAAGCCCTCGGGTGTCTGCCGCTGGTTCAGCGAGTCTGGCCAAGCGACGCCAACTTTCTGCTCGTCCGGTTCGCCGACGTCCGGTCGGTCATGGACGCGACGCGCCAAGCCGGGATATTGCTCCGCTACTTCGGAGACGATCTGGCCGACTGTGTCCGGATCTCGATTGGCTCGCCCGAGGAGAACGAGGCGCTGCTATCCGCCCTCGGCGGACTCTGCCAGCGATCGAAAGACTGACCACCATGGCCAAACGCAAAGTTCTTTTCGTCGACCGCGACGGCACCCTGATCGAAGAGCCGGATGATGAGCAGGTCGACAGGCTCGACAAGATCCGCCTGCTGCCCGGGGTAATCCCCGCAATGCTGGACCTCGCCGCCGCCGGTTTCGAGTTCGTTCTGGTCAGCAACCAGGACGGTCTTGGAACCGACGCCTTCCCGATGGCCGACTTCGAACGCTGCCACCGCCACGTGATCGCCCTGTTCGAGTCGCAGGGCATCCGCTTCCGCGAGGAGTTCATCTGTCCGCACATGCCCGAAGACGATTGCGCGTGCCGCAAGCCGCGCACCGGGCTGCTAACGCGTTTTCTCGCGCGGACCGACCTCGATCTGGAGCAGAGCGCCGTCATCGGCGACCGGGACACCGATCTCGAGCTGGCCCGAAACATCGGCATCGCGGGCATCCGCGTCGGGGGAGCGGATGGCCAGGACTGGCGCGCGATCGCACGGGCGCTGTGCGGTGGCGACCGCCGCGCGACGGTAACCCGGCAAACCCGCGAGACCGCGATCGACGTCTCGGTGAACCTCGACGATGCGCAGGCGACGCGGATCGACACCGGGATCGGGTTCTTCGATCACATGCTCGAACAGGTAGCGAAGCACGGCGGCTTTGGGCTCGAACTCGCCGTTCGCGGCGATCTGGAGGTGGACGAACACCATACGGTCGAGGACACCGCAATCTGTCTCGGCGCGGCGCTTCGCGAGGCGCTCGGTGACAAGCGAGGTATCGGGCGCTACGGATTCACGGTCCCGATGGACGAGAGCGAGGCACGCTGCTCGCTCGATCTGTCGGGACGCGGCGCCTTCGTGTTCAACGGCGCGTTCACCCGCGACCGTGTCGGCGCGCTCTCGACCGAGATGGTCGAGCACTTCTTCCGCTCGCTGGCGGAGTCGCTGGGCGCGGCGCTGCATCTGGAAGTGCGCGGCGCCAACAATCACCACATGGTCGAGAGCTGCTTCAAGTGTGTCGGCCGGGCATTGCGGCAGGCGATCCGCCGCGAAGACTCGGATCTGCCGTCGACGAAAGGCCTGCTGGCATGAGCGCCCGGATCGCGATCGTCGACAGTGGCGGCGCCAACATTGCATCGCTCGAGTTTGCCCTCGCGCGGCTCGGCGTTGCCGCGGAACTGACCGTCGATGCGGAAACGATACGCAGAGCGGAACGCGTGCTGCTGCCCGGAGTCGGCGCCGCGCGCGACTCGATGGCAAGACTGAGGGAACACGGCCTCGTCGACGTGATCCGCGGTCTCGAGCAACCCGTGCTCGGTATCTGTCTGGGGATGCAGCTTCTCGCCGAGGCGTCGGAGGAAGACGACGTGGACTGTCTCGGCGTACTCCCCGGCCTGGCCAGGCGACTCGAGGCGCGAAACGACCTTCCGGTACCGAACATGGGCTGGTGCATGACGCGGCACGTCAGCAGGGATCCGCTGCTGGACGGTATCGCGGACGAGAGCTGGTACTACTATCTGCACAGCTACGCTCTGCCGGTCGGCGACTATACGCTTGCGACCGCCACCCACGGCGCCGAGTTCTCGGCGATCGTTCGCAGCGGCAACTTCGTCGCGGCCCAGTTCCATCCGGAGCGTTCGTCCGCGGCAGGAGCAACGCTTCTGCGGAACTTCGCGGCGCCGGGCGTATGAAGATCATTCCCGCGATCGATCTCAAGGACGGCAAGTGCGTGCGCCTGTTCAAGGGCGACTTCGACCGCCAGACCGAATACTCGGACGATCCCGTGGGGATGGCGCTTGCCTTCGCCGAGCTCGACGTCGAAACGCTGCACGTGGTCGATCTCGACGGCGCGCAGTCGGGAACGCAGCGCAATCGCTCCATCGTCGAAGGGATCGCGGAGCGCGCGCCGATACGCGTCCAGCTCGGGGGCGGTCTCCGCAGCCGCGAGGCGCTGTCGCGCTGGTTCGATGCCGGCGTCTCGCGCTGCGTGATCGGCAGCCTCGCCGTCAGCCGCCCGGACGACGTGGCGGAGTGGCTGACCGCCTTCGGCAGCGACCGGGTGGTGCTCGCGCTCGACGTTCGGATCGGCGAGGACGGCGTGCCGTGGCTTGCAACCCACGGCTGGACGCGTTCGAGCGAAACCAGCCTGTGGGACTGCATCGCCTACTTCAAGGAGCATGGCCTGGCGCACGTTCTCTGTACCGACGTCAGCCGCGACGGCGCAATGGCCGGCCCGAACACGGCACTCTACCGCGAAATCCTCAGCCGCTTCCCGGAACTCCTGCTGCAGGCTTCCGGGGGCGTTCGCGACGTCGAAGACCTGCGCACGCTTGCGGCGACGGGCCTTCCAGCCGCGATTACGGGTCGTGCGCTGCTGGACGGTGCGATCACTCCCGACGAGGTGGCCACATTCCCGCAAAACGCATAATCCCCTGCCTCGACGTCCGTGACGGCAAGGTCGTCAAGGGCGTTCAGTTCCGCAATCACCGCGTTGTCGGCGACATCGTCGACCTCGCCCGGCGCTACTGCGAGGAAGGCGCCGACGAGTTGGTGTTCTACGATATCACCGCGAGTCCGGACGGCCGCAGCGTCGATCGCAGCTGGGTGTCGACGGTTGCCCGAATTCTCGATATCCCGTTTTGCGTCGCGGGCGGCATCCGCTCGCTGGCGGATGCCGAGGAAGTACTGAACAAGGGCGCGGACAAGATTTCCGTCAACACACCGGCACTGGAGCGGCCCGCGCTGATCGACGAACTCGCCGGCCGATTCGGTACTCAGTGTGTCGTACTCGGCGTGGACAGCCGGCAGGAGGACGATGACTACCTGGTGTACCAGTACACGGGCGATCCGGACAAAACCGCTCCCGCGAAACGCGGCACGCTCGAGTGGGTCCGCGAAGCTCAGGATCGCGGCGCCGGTGAGATCGTGCTGAACTGCATGAACCAGGACGGCGTGCGCAAGGGCTACGACGTCGCGCAGCTGGCAGCCGTCCGCCGGGTGTCGACGGTACCGCTGGTTGCCTCGGGCGGCGCCGGCGCAATCGGGCACTTCAGCGCCGTCTTCAGGCAGGCACGAGTCGATGCCGCGCTTGCCGCCAGCGTATTCCACAGCGGTGAGATCGCGATCCCCGCGCTCAAGGAGGCGCTACTCCGGGATGGTATCGAGATGCGTCCTGGAGGTGAGTCGGCGTGAACGCCCGGTCGATGAGTTTTCTGCTCGAACTCGAGAGCATCATCGCAGAACGCGCCGGCGCCGATCCGGACTCCAGCTACACGGCGCGGCTCCTCGCGGCCGGTACGCGGCGCGTCGCGCAAAAGGTGGGCGAAGAAGGGGTCGAGGTCGCGCTTGCCGCGCTCGGCGAAGACAAGACCGCGATTGCCGACGAGGCCGCCGACCTGCTCTATCACCTGCTCGTTCTCTTGCGCGATCGCGACATGAGCCTTGGCGACGTTCTCACGGTGCTCGAGGAGCGGCATCGTGACAATGCGGGATAGCGCCGAAGCGAGGCGTGCCGCGAGCGCTCAGTCCTCGTCGAGCGCGGCGGCCTTCCGGTAAGCCGGCCGCGCCATGCAGCGGTCCGCATAGGCGGCCAGCCGGGAGGCGGCGGGAAGCACGCCGAAGAGCTGCATGAAGATCACGCTCGAGCCGAGCATGACGTCCGCAGCCGTGAACTCCTCACCGAGCACCCACGGCTTATCGCCGATGCCCTCCTCCAGCGTGTCGAGCATCAGGCCGAAGTCGCCCCAGGCGTGGCTGCGGGGATTGGTCTCGGCGCCGCTGAACTTCTCGGCCAGCGCGGGCTCGACGACGGCCGGTGTGTACATCGTCCAGAACAGGTACGGCCCGCGCGCGGCTTTTCGTTGACCAATACAGTTTCATGGGCTTGCCCTCCACCGGGCTCTGCCGGAACGGGTCCGGTCCGCCGTCAGATGACGATTTCGTCCGCCGCTTCCCGCAGATTGTAGCGGGAACTCATCGCGTAGCCGTAGGCGCCGGTGTTGGCGACCAGGATGACGTCGCCTTCCCTGCAGTCGGGAAGGAGCCGGTCGCTGCCGAGGCGGTCGCCGGTCTCGCAGATCGGGCCGACGACGGTGGCCGGCAACGTGGCCGGCTCCTCGTAGCGCGTGAGATTGACGATTTCATGATACGCACCGTAGAGCGCCGGTCTGATCAGCGAGTTCATCCCGGTCCCGACCCCCACATAGCGCATGTCGCCCTTGCCTTTCGTTTGGGTAACGTGCGTGAGCAGGACCCCGGACTGCGCGACCAGATACCGTCCGGGCTCCAGCCAGAGCCGGTACTTCGGATGTTCGGCGCGAAACTCCGCCAGCAGTT
Source organism: Woeseiaceae bacterium (assembly GCA_028277185.1). Lineage (GTDB taxonomy): Bacteria > Pseudomonadota > Gammaproteobacteria > Steroidobacterales > Woeseiaceae > UBA1847. The sequence goes on along the minus strand of JANQGQ010000039.1, from coordinate 12,386 downwards.
CATCGAGCCTCGCGAGATCGAACGGTTTGTCGCCGGGCTTCTCCGGGATGCCGAGTCCTCCGCCGAGATCGATGAACTCGACTTCGGGGAATTCGTCTGCCACCTGGACGAGTTCAGCCGCCACCTTGTGCCAGTTCATCGGATCGAGGATGCCGCTGCCGCTGTGCGCGTGGATGCCCACGACCGTCGCACCCGCGCGCGCTACGAGGCGTTTCAGCGCTGCCAGTTCGAAGCGCGGGATGCCGAATTTCGAGTGGACGCCAGCCGTCTTGACGTGCTCGTGATGCCCGCGTCCCTGGCCCGGGTCGACCCTTACGGCGATGCGCCGGCCCTCGAACAGCTCGGGCCACGCTTCGAGCGGAAACAGGTTGTCCAGCGTAACGAGCAGGCCCTTCGCCAGTCCCCAGGCATACTCCTCGCGCGGCGCGAAGTTCGGCGTGAACAGGATTCGCGAGGTATCGAAGTCCGGCAGTTTTTCTTCGAGCCAGCGCACCTCCCCGGGCGAAACGCACTCGAAGTCGACCCCCTCCCCGTCCAGAATGCTCAACAGCGCCGAATTGAAGTTCGCCTTGACGGCGTACAGAACCCGGTCGACGCTGGCGAGGTTCTTGAGGCCGCGCGCAGCCGCCTGAACCGTGGCCCGGTCGTATACGTAGGCGTTCGGCTGCCCGAGGGCCAACTCGAGCAGTTCGGCACGCCGCCGACTCCACCAGGTCTCGCTGCGCGGCGCCGCGGCTTCATCCCCGGCACGCAGCGACTCCCAGCTCGGTCCGAACGCGGCGCTCCCGCCGGCCGCCGGAATGATGGAGCTGTGAAGCTTGCCGACGAGCCGCGGTCCCTGTTCGGCATCGACGACGAAGGTCAGGTTCAGGTCGTTCGCCGCCTGCGACATCAGGTGCACGCGCTCTTCCTCGAAGACCTCGAGCGCAGGCGCAAGCCGCGGCATGATCGTGCGAATCTTTCCGCCGACGAGACTGACCGCGGCGCAGTTCTCGATCACTTCCACGCGGCAAATGCTCTTCAGATCGTCGATCAGCGCATCGCGCGTGGGTCCGTCCAGTCCGCCGTCTGCCGGATCGATCGACACGGTGACGTTGGTCTCGGATGTCGAAACGAGATCCACGGATACACCGAGCTCCCCAAACACGGCGAATACCCTGGCGAGAAAGCCCGCTTCGTGCCACATGCCCACGCTGGTCATGGAGACCAGCGTCAGCCCGGAGCGCAGGCATATGCCCTTGACCTGGGGCTCCGTCTCTTCGGTCGCGGCCGAGATGACGGTGCCGGGCAGGTCCGGGGTTTCCGTGCAGCGCACGAACAGCGGAATACCGTTGTTTCTAAGTGGAGAGAGGCAGCGCGGATGCAGAACGCTGCTGCCCGCGGAAGCCAGTTCCTGCGCCTCGTCGTAGCGGAGCGAGGCCAGCAGCCGGGCGGACGGAATCCGCCGCGGGTTAGCGGTGAACATGCCCGGCACGTCGCTCCAGATCTCCAGACGTCGCGCGCCGAGCCGGGCGGCCAGGTAGGCGGCAGACGTATCCGATCCGCCGCGTCCGAGCAGGACCGTTTCGCCCTGTTCGTTCCGGGCGATGAAACCCTGGGTGACGATCACCGGCGATAGCGCCTCGAGACGCCGCTGCGTGTCCGCGTCATACGCATAGTCGCAAACCGCCGCGAGAAAGTTTCGCTCGCGATTCGCGTGGCCCTCGGTCCGGCTGGTCAGCAGTTCCCGCGCGTCGACTGCCGTAACCGGAAGACCGCGCGCGGCGAGGAAGGCTACGGCGATCCGGCTTGCCATCAGCTCGCCGAGCGCCATGACCCGGACCCGCACCCGGACGCTGACTTCCCGGATCAGCCGAATACCGGCGACCAGTTGCGCGAGTTCGTCGAAAAGATCGTCGAGCGTAGATTCGGCGCCGAGCCCGAGTGCGGTCGCAAGCTCCACGTGCCGCTCTCTGAGCTCGCTCAGCGTGCTGCTGTCCTCGTTGCGGACCGCACTCCCGAGCAATGCCTCCAGATCGTCGGAAACACCGGCAAGCGCCGAGTGGACGACCACCGGTCGCAGGTTCGCTTTCAGGCGGCGGTCGAGCAGTGCGGCGATCCGCTCCCAGTTTTCCGCGCTGGAGATGCTGGTTCCGCCGAACTTCAGAACCACCCACTCGGAGCGGGCGATGTTCGGCGGTACGCCAAGGGCGCTGCTGTCATCGAATCGTGCTTCGTTCATGGTATTGGGAGGGACGGAACCCCTTTCAGGTCAGGCAAAAAAAAACCCGCGAGGAGGTTCCTGCGGGCTTGTCGACGGATCCGGGATTGTTCTTCGTCTAGGCCGGACACCCGTCATTGACGCCCACGCACCTCTGGCGCGCCGTGTGTTTTAGCTGTTTTTTCACATCGCTGGAATCGATGCGCAGGCACTTTACGAGGGCGTCGAAAACTCGCATGTGTCGAGTAGAGCGGACCTCACGCGAAACGTCAAGTGCCAAACGGGGTCAACCAGCCCGGGCAACGACTCCCTAGCCCCACTCATCGGGTATCGTAACGGCGCCCTCGGAGGCTGAAGAGACGGCTGCCCGGTACTTCGCCAGCACTCCTTGCCGCACCGGCGACGGGGGCCGCTGCCAGGCGGCACGTCGCGCGTCGAGTTCCGCCGGACTGAGATCGACCTGAACGCTTCGGGCTTCCGCGTCGATCTCGATCGTATCCCCGTCCTCGAGGAGCGCTATCGGACCGCCGACGGCAGCTTCGGGTGAGATATGCCCGACCACGAAACCATGACTGCCGCCCGAGAAGCGGCCGTCGGTCAGCAGCGCCACGTCGGCGCCGAGCCCCTTGCCCATGATAGCCCCGGTCGGGCTGAGCATCTCGCGCATCCCGGGCGCCCCTTTCGGACCTTCGTAACGTATGACGACGACGTCGCCCTTGCCGACCTCATCGGCGAGGATCGCCTTTAGCGCGGCCTCCTGACCGCCGTAGACCTTCGCCCGGCCGCGGAACCGCAGGCCCTCCTTCCCGGTGATCTTCGCGACCGAGCCTTCGGGCGCGAGGTTGCCGTACAGAACCGCCAAATGGCTGTCGGGTTTGATCGGATTGTCGAAGTCGCGAACGATGTCCTGCCCTTGCGGGTAGTCTTCGACGTCCCGGAGATTCTCGGCCAGCGTCTGCCCGGTGACGGTGAGGCAGTCACCGTGAAGCAGACCGGCATCGAGCATGCGCTTCATCAGCGGCTGGATACCGCCAATGGCGATGAGCTCCGACATCAGGTAGCGGCCGCTGGGCTTGAGATCGGCGAGGACGGGCACCCGCTTACCGATTGCCGTGAAGTCGTCGAGCTCCAGCGGAATACCGGCTTCGCGGGCGATCGCGAGCAGGTGCAGCACGGCGTTCGTCGAGCCACCGAGCGCAATTACGACCGCCACGGCGTTCTCGAACGCCTCGCGGCTCAGGATATCGCTGGGCTTGATATCCCGGCGTATGAGGTCTACGACGGCCGCGGCAGCGCGCCGGCAATCGTCGCGTTTCTGTCCGGACACGGCTTCCTGGGCGGAGCTGTTGGCGAGACTGAGCCCGAGTGCCTCGATCGCCGAGGCCATCGTGTTCGCCGTATACATGCCGCCACAGGCACCCGGCCCCGGGATTGCCGTCTTCTCCACCTCCAGCAGTTCCTCGGCCGAGATCTTTCCGCTGGAGCGCGCGCCGACGGCCTCGAACACCGATACGATGTCGCGACGCCCTGCGCCCGGTTGAATCGTACCGCCGTATACGAACACGGCAGGCCGGTTCAGTCTGGCAATCGCCATCATGCAGCCCGGCATGTTCTTGTCGCAGCCGCCAATCGCCACGAAGCCGTCGAAGCCCTCCGCGCCCACTACGGCCTCGATCGAGTCCGCGATGATCTCCCGCGATACCAGCGAATACCGCATGCCGGGGGTGCCCATCGAAATCCCGTCCGAGACGCTGATCGTGTTGAATACGACACCTTTACCGCCGGCCTCGTCGGCCCCGCGCGCGGCTTCGTCCGCGAGTTCGCCGATATGCATGTTGCACGGGGTAACCATGCTCCACGTCGACGCAATGCCGATCTGCGGTCGCCCGAAGTCTTCGTCCGTGAACCCGACGGCGCGAAGCATTGCTCTGCTCGGCGCCTGCTCGTCTCCATCAACCACGACGCTTGAATAGCGCCGCATCCCGTCATCGCTCATCGTGCTCTCTCGTGAATCCGACCCAGTGTCCTGCCCCGCCGATTCGCTGAACAACCCGGCAGCGGATCTTTGCCGCCGGCAAGGCGCGGCGACATTCAGCGAATCAGCGGGGCAGGACGGTAAGTTTAGCAGCTGACCTCCGCCACCGTCGCGTCATCGTCGCGGCCGCTGTAGGCATACTGCATCGCTGTTCCGTTCAGCACGTCGACGGCGATATGGGCAACGATCGGCAACAGCAAGGAGCCGGAGGCCACATACATAATCGCGAACGCCGCTCCGAGGAACGTGACCTGCAGCATTCCTTTCGGCCCCTGATACGCATGCGCTGCGCCGAAGATAACGGCCGACAGCAGAACGGCGAACCACGTCGGGAAGAACAGCGTCAGATACGCCAGCAGGAATCCCCGGTAGAGCAGTTCCTCCGTGATACCGGCGGTCGCGGAGAGGCCATAGAACCAGCGCAGGTCCCGCCGGGTGTGCGGCATCGCAAACGAAAAGTCGCGCGTAGCCTGAATGATCATGTCTGCCGTCGCCGCGGACCTGTGCACCTTCCTGAGCAGACCGATGCTGTAAGCGACGATCAGCGTGAACAAAGCGACGGCGACAATCTGTCCCGGCGCCGGGGCGCTGGGGACTGCGAGGCCCAGGCCGGCGGCGTCCCGACCCGCGCCGAACCAAACAGCGAACATCACGCCCGTCACGGACCAGAGGACCAGCATGTTGTTCCGGTAGTCTCGCACGCGCGCCGTATAGGGAATACCGTTCGCAATCGCTGCGCGAATCTTGCGAATACTCATCCAGCCCAGCGCCGGCAACACGGCCGCGAGCGCTGCAACGAGGATGTGATCCAGCCACATCGCAGTATTCGCATTCATCCGGTTTCTCCTTCGCGCGCTTTCCGGCCCGCCGTTCGTCGGCGCGCCGCGGAAGCCGCCGCGCACGGACTCACCGCGTCGCTAGTATAGCGTTCCCTGTCAGTCGGATGATGCCGGAGAAGGCGGTGGCTGGTCGTCGTCGCGAATCATGACCGCAATCCGGCGATTGACGTCGTCAGCGACTCCCTCCGGGGGAAGGTCGATCGTAACGACGAACGCCTCGTCGCCTTCGTACACGGAATCCTGTACCAGAGGTACCAGGAGGCGGGCCGAGCGCTGTCCCGGGGCGAACGCGATTTCGTTCCCTCCGGGTGCGAAGTAATCCTCGCCGTCGTTGGCGGTAATGTCGTTGACCGCGAAGCCGACCGTCAAAGGCTCGTCGCCGGGGTTGTAGCGAACCACGTCGATCTGCACAGCCGGGTCCTGTTCGCCGACTGACATCTGGCTGACGGCAAAACCTACCGTATCCGCCGCGAGGTTCGCTTCGAAGCGGCGCTGATCGTCATCCTCCAGCTCGAGATCGATGTACGCCAGCCCCGAGGAATCGCCCTCCAGCGCGCGGATCTTGAGCAACGAGTTCTGGTCTGCTTCGCGGAGTGAATCCGACGCCATCGTCAGTTCGACGCGCGCTTTGAGATCGCCGGGCGCGAAGCGTACGACGGGGCCGGCGTCGATAGCGTATTGACCGGTTCGCAGCGGCGAACGATTCCCGCTGTAGTCCACTTCTTCGAACCGCAGCGCCAGCGACGTGTCAAGGCGGCCCAGACGAACGAGGTCAAGACTCACCGGACCCTGATCCTCGCGCAGCGTTATGCCTATCGCCCGGTCCGGTCCGGAGCGATCGAGCGGCACCTCTATTTCGGCAGCCGGCAGCGGTTCGGCGGGTGTCGGCCGCGCATCGATTGCGTCGCCCTGCCCCGGCGCGTCGACCACCACGGCCGGCTGCAGTATTGACTCCGGGATCGTCATTTCGGGGACGCTGGTAGTCGTATCGTCTGTAGCCGCGATATTGCTGTCGGCATCGACGCCCGGAACGGTCGCTTCGGCGGGCTCATCGACTGCAGCGACCGGCGGTGCTGCCGGCTCCGCCGGCAGCTCGACGATGCCTTCGTCGTCGGCAAGGGGCGATGCGTCCCCGGATAATGGGGCCGAAGTACCGGCATCCCCGAACCAGCGATCGAGATGGCCGAGTTCATAGGCAGCGAATCCGGCGATGGCCGCCAGAGCCGCTATCCCGATGGCCCAGCGCCCGATATCCCAGGGTTCCTCCGGGCGCACGTTGTCGCGCGGTTCCGCTGCGATCTTTTCGCTCGAGCGTGCATTGAGGGCATCCAGGAATCCCGCGGTCGACTCGAAGCGTGCGACCCGCGAGTAGGCCAGTGCCTTGCGGACCGCCTCCCATTGCTGCCTGCTCAGGCCGGGCAGCGGCTGTGGTTTCATGCCTTCCTCACAGGCTTCCGCGGCGTTGCGCGGCCCGAATACGCGGTAGCCGGCAACGAGGCGATACAACAGGCAAGCCAGCGAGAATACGTCGTCTGCGGGGGTGGGAATCTCCCCGGTGATGACCTGCATGCTCGAATACGCCGGGGTCATCGCGCCGATTCCTGTGGGATCGATGTCTTCGTCGGCCGCATCGGCCTTTTGCCACACTCGCGCGACCCCGAAATCGAACAGTTTCGCGGTGCCGTCCTGCAACACCATTACGTTGCCGGGTTTCACGTCCGCGTGCACGATGCCGCAGCGATGCGCGTGCTCCAGGGCGCTGCCTACCTGACGGACGATATCGAGCGCTTCGTCGATATCGAGCTTCTTGGTCCCGGGTGCATCGAGAATTTCCGCCAGAGAGCGGCCTTCCAGCCACTCCATGACGATGAAGTAGAGATCGTCATCACGATCGAAATCGATGAAGCGGACGATATTCGGATGGCTGAGATTACGCCCCTTCGCCGCTTCCTGCTGCAGCGCCCGAAGTGCCAGCCCGTTCCGCGCAAGCTGCGGCGACAGCACCTTGATAGCCACCCATTGATTGCTCTCGCCCGCCTCGGCGCGACGGCGATCGAGCGCTTTGTAGACGACGCCCATGCTGCCGCCGGATATGCGCTTCTGCAGCATGAACCGGTCGCGCAGAACGGAACCGACCTGAACCGGTTCGGTTGGCGTCGCGTCGGGCAAATCCGACTGGTCGATGACCGTGGTGCTCGAGTAGGCATCGTCCTCGACCACGGGGGCGCCGCCTGCAACCGGCGTCGTCGGTATCTGCTCGGTCACAAACCGGTCGAGGACGGACTCGACGAGCTGGAACGTCTCTTTCCGCAGAGCACCGGACTCGTACTGCTCCCGCAAAACACGCCGAATGCCGGACTCCCTGCCACCGCTGGCTTCCAGCAGGCGCGCGATCCCGTCCTGCACAGACGACAGCATCTCGACGTCGTCGCCGCTCTTCCCGAGCTGGTCGTCGAAACTGGCAAGCTCCGTGGCCAGCCGTTGGCGAATATCGTTCGATTCTGCGTTCATTGCGCCGGAAAACCGTGACCCGCGTTCACACTGCGGAAAACCCCTCGAAACAGTCTAGCGATTACGTCAACTCGATACCGGGAACTGCGCCTCAAATTACCTTTCCGGGGTTCAGAATCCCCCGCGGATCGAGCGCCGACTTCACGGCGCGCATCATGTCCAGACCAGTCGGGTCGCCCAAGGTTCGGAGCAGGTCGCGTTTCGTCCGCCCTACGCCATGCTCGGCGCTGAAGCTTCCGCCGCACGTGCCCGTCAGCGCGTAGACGGACTGCGTGATCCTCGCGCCCTCCGCGGTCCGCTGCGCGTCGTCCCAAGTCTTTGGTAACGCTACATTGTAGTGGAGATTGCCGTCACCGACATGGCCGAACGCAACGAGCGTTGCCTCCGGCCAGTTCGCGCGGAGTTCGGCGCGCGACCGATCGAGGAACTCGGCCATTCGGCCGACCGGTACCGAGATATCGTGCTTGAGGATCGGCGCCTCGTGCTTCTCGGCCTCGGAGATCGAATGCCGCAGGCGCCATAGCTCCGCGGCCTCGGCGCCGCTCTTCGCAATGGTGGCGTCCCGTGCCAATCCGGTCCGCAATGCCTCCATCAGCGACGCTTCCAGCGCATCCGTCGTCGCTGCTGTCGTCTCGATCAGGACATACCAGGGCGACCGGGAATCGAAGGGGCTGCGGGCGCCGTCGACGTGCCGGAGCACGAAATCGAAAGCCACCTCCGAGATGAGTTCGAACGCCTGTACCTGATCGTCCAGCGCGCCACGTAAGTTCGCGAGCAGCGGCACGGCGTCCTTGGCATCGTCGATCGCGACGAACGCGGTTTGCGCGGCGGCCGGACGCGGATACAGTTTCAGACTGGCAGCCGTGATGATGCCGAGCGTGCCCTCGCTGCCGACGAACAGCTGCTTGAGATCGTAACCGGCCGTGTTTTTGCGCAGCGTTCTGAGGTCGCTCCATAGCGTGCCGTCGGCCAGCACCACCTCGAGTCCAAGGACCTGACTGCGCGCCGTACCGTAGCGAAGTACGTTGATGCCGCCGGCGTTCGTGGCCAGATTCCCGCCGATCTGACAAGTCCCTTCCGCGCCGAGGCTCAACGGAAACAGCCGCCCGGCCCGCTGCGCTGAATCCTGAATATCGCTCAGGACGCAGCCCGCCTCCGCGACTAACGAGAAGTCATCCGCGTCGATCGCCCGGATGCGATTCAGACGTGTCAGCGACAGGACGATCTGCGTGCCGCTCTCGTCCGGGATACCTCCCGCGCAAAGGCCCGTGTTCCCGCCCTGCGGGACGACGCCCACCGAATGCGCCAAGCAGTGTCGCATCACCGCGACGACTTCCGCGGTCGAGGCCGGCTGCACGACGGCGGCGGCCTTGCCCTCTACCTGCCCGCGCCACTCGGTAACGTGCGGATGAACGGCGTCGGCCGTCGTTTTGATTGCGCGCGGGCCCACGATTTTCTCGAGTTCTTCAAGCAGCATCGCGTGTACCGGGCGCCGTGTCTGCCGTCCAGGTGTCCCAGTCGATATTGCTGCCGCAGAAAACCAGAACGACCCGTTTGCCTGCCAGTTCGCTTCGCAGGGGGCCGCAGGCTGCCGCTGTCGTGGCGGCACAAGCGGGTTCGACCGCCAGACGCATGCGCGAGAACAACAGTTGCATCGCCTCTCTGAGTTCGTCGTCCGTTACGGTGCAGAGCCTATCCACGTTGTCCCGGACCAGAGCGAAGGAATACGGCATAGCGAAGGGTGCGCCGAGACTGTCCGCGATCGTGTTGACCGCCTCGAGCGACTGCGGCTTGCCGGCAGCCAGGCTTCGGCTCATCGAGTCCGCTCCGGTTGGTTCGACCCCGTAGATCCGGACGTCGGGCCTCGCCTGACGCACGGCATTGCTGATGCCTCCGATCAGCCCCCCGCCCCCAACCGGCACGACCAGGGCGTCGAACCCGGCTACCTGTTCCACGATTTCCAGACCCACGAGGCCGGTTCCGAGTGCGACCTGCCGGCCCTCGAAAGGGTGCACCAGGTACCGCCCCTCCTCCGCCTGAATGCGTTCCGCCACCCGAAACGCCTCGTGCACGTCGGCTGCCGTGACTATTTCCGCTCCGTAACGGCGGCATGCCGCGATCCTCGCCGGGTTTGCCGACGCCGTCATCACCAGTCTCGCGGACACACCGAAGGACTGCGCCGCATAGGCGGTCGCAATGGCGTGGTTTCCGGCGCTTACCGCGGTAACGCCGGCGGCGCGCTGATCCGCGGACAGCCCGGCAATCGTCGCGAGCGCCGCGCGCGCTTTGAAGGTTCCGGTGTACTGCAGGAATTCAAGCTTGCCGAAGACGCGGGTGCCGGACTCCAGTTCGTCCGCGAGGTCCGGACACTCCACGACCGGGGTCACCGCAACCCGCTTGCCCAGGTCGGCGGCAAGCTTTCGGATGTCGGCCAGTGTCGGCGGGTCGGCTGTCATCGGGTTTCCTTATGTTAATTCGCTCGGACAGTCTGCCGTTCGGGTCGACGGGCCCTGCCGGAGCGATCGATCACTTGCGCCAGTCGAATTAGTGCTTTACCGTCGCCTGACGTGGTCCGACTGATGTCTGTAACTGCTTCGGGTCCACGGGTTCGGCCTTCGAGCGCGAACTGTGGCAGATAAGCCAGTCGCACGAAAGCCGCTTTGGGCACTCGGATGAATCTTGACGACCTGTCTCAGTCTGGCATACGCCGAATAGCCGGCTATTCGCCTTACCTGGAGCAGCTTGCCGGTCTCGCTCAGGAGATGGGGCTGCGACAGCGCAGTAACCTCGTGCAGCTCGAGCGCGCACTCCACGAGCACTGGTCGCTGGGGCAGAACAGCATACTGAGCTGGTCGGCCCTCGACGAAGGCATCCTCGCACTCGTCGTGCCGCACTATGCCATTGCGGAGTACACGTCGCCGCAACCGAACGGACTGCCCCCCAAAGTCTCGCCGAGCTTCGTTACGGAACTGATCTCGGGAAACCGCAAGCTCAACTTCACACAGATGCAGAAGGTCGCCCGCCTGCTCGAGGTTCAGCCCGTCTACATTCCCCTGCGTGAGCCGCTGACGGGCAACCAGCGGGAGGACGAGATCATCGAGCGCATGATCCGGCGCTACGGGATCAACTTCATCGCCAGCCGCGCGGTGACGCTGTTCGACGTGGTGGGTTTCAGCCTGCTCACGCCTTTCGAGCAGATGACTCAGCTCAACAGTCTCGCGTACTCGCTCAATTCGGCCCACGCCAAAATGCTGGAGAAGGACGTCGGAGTCAATTTTGCCCGCTCCTCGAGCGGAGACGGCTTCTACGTCTGGAACCGGGATGAGGGACTGGAAGCGAACGTCAATCTCTATCACTTCATGCACATCGTCCTCGCGGACAATGCGATCGCCAGCAGCAAGGCGGCTTCGACCAGGGCCGTGCCGCGACTTCGGGCCTGTTTTCACGTCGGCAGTTGTTACGAGTTCCATCAGGCGGAAGGTCTGAACCCGACTATCCATGACTACATCGTGGGCGACGTTACGATAGAGCTGGCCCGCATGATCGATGCGGCTTTGCCGGGCCAGATCCTCGTCGGGGATTTTCTGGCTGATCTGACGGGCGAACCCAAGGGCCACGAAGAAACCCAGGCGCAACTGGATGCAACGACGTTTCTGAAGCGGGCTCAGGGCAATCTGGCGAAGCTGGCGGGACTCGAACTGTCCGGCGAACGCGTGTCCGCGATCAAGTGCTACCTGACCGGAGAGAGCCTGGGCGGCGGTCAGTTCAACATCCGGCGTCTTCACATCAAGGACAAACACGGTCTGGAGCGCGTCGCATACAACGCGAAAGTCAACATTTACCGGGACGCCGCGCAGCCGATCCTGCTCGGCATTGAGGACCGAAAGCTCCCCGAGGCGCGCCAGCACGCCTGACGGGTTGACCCTTCGTTGACCCTCCGTCCACGGTCCTCATGTCCCGGGTCCACGACAAAACGCCCGGATTTACCCAGATTTTTCTCTCGCGTGCGTCTTACCTAATGAAGCGTAAGTCGCAACGAAGGGGAAGACGACATTGGCAGCCGTACCAGCCCGTATTGTCACGGGGCAGCTGGTCGCCGATTGGGCGCCCACGCTAAGAAACCAGCTCCGAACGAGGCTCGGCTGTCCGGCCGACGCAGACGACCTGGCTCAGGAGGCCTGCGCGAAGTTCCTGCAGGCGCAGCGTGCCAACAAGCCGATCCGGAATCCGCGAGCGTATTTGTTCCGGATTGCACATCATCTGCTGTATCACCACTATGCCCATCGCGGACGCGGAATGCAGGTGCCTCTGTCTGACTGTGGAGGTCTCGTCGACCAGGCCGCCGCGGTCGAAACACAGGCCGCCGATGCGTTTCGCCGCGAATGGATTAACGATGCTGTGGCGGAGCTTCCCCCGAAATGCCGTGAGGCGCTGTACCTCCGCTGGCGCAAGGGATATCGGGTCGACGAGATCGCCGAGGCAATGGAGCTTTCGCGCGGCATGGTAAAGAAGTATCTGGCCCGCGGGCTGGCGCATTGCCGGGAGCGTCTGGCGAACACGGATCAACAGACCGATGCGGCCTAGGGCCTGAGATTGTCAGTCCGCACTGATACCCCATCGCCTTGGGTGTCTTCCTGCGAAACACCGGTGCTGAACTGATACTCCATCGCCTTGGATATAGTTGGTCGGGGCGAGAGGATTTGAACCTCCGACCCCCACAACCCCATTGTGGTGCGCTACCAGGCTGCGCTACGCCCCGACCGTGTCCGCGTTCGTGCATGCTTGCGGGAGGGCGGCAATC
>JANQGQ010000035.1 GCA_028277185.1 Woeseiaceae bacterium | reverse complement strand
CGGATGCCGCCCATCTTCCGGATGTCCTGTTCGTGATGCATCGCAATGATCACGGAACCCGCGGCGAGGAACAGCAGCGCCTTGAAAAACGCGTGCGTCATCAGGTGGAAGATCGCGGCCCCGTACGCCGACGCGCCGAGCGCGACGGTCATGTAGCCGAGCTGCGAGAGCGTCGAGTAAGCGACGACGCGCTTGATGTCGTTCTGTATCAGCCCGAGGAGCCCCATGAAGAACGCAGTGATCGCGCCTATGACGATCACTACACCAAGCGCGGTTACGCTCAGCTCGTACAGCGGCGACATCCGCGCGACCATGAAGATTCCTGCCGTGACCATCGTCGCGGCGTGGATCAGCGCCGAGATCGGTGTCGGACCTTCCATCGAGTCCGGCAGCCAGACGTGCAGCGGGGCCTGAGCGGACTTACCCATGGCGCCGATGAACAGAAGGATGCAGATGACGGTCATCGCGTTCCAGGGCTGCCCGGGAATGACCTCGATCGTCTGCTGCGAGATGCTGCCCGCCTGACGGAATACCTCGGCGTAGTCGAGGCTGTTGGTGAAAAGCACTACGGCCGCGATCCCGAGCAGAAAACCGAAGTCCCCAACCCGATTGACGAGGAACGCCTTCAGGTTGGCGAAGATCGCCGTCTCCCGCTTGTACCAGAAGCCGATCAACAGATAGGAGACCAGACCGACCGCTTCCCAGCCGAAGAACAGCTGCAGGAAATTGTTCGCCATGACCAGCATCAGCATCGCGAAGGTGAATAGCGAGATGTAGCTGAAGAATCGTTGATACCCCGGGTCGTCGTGCATGTACCCGATCGTGTACACGTGCACCATCAGCGACACGAAGGTCACGACGACCATCATCAGAGCCGTCAGCCGGTCGACGAGAAAGCCGATTTCCATGCGCAGGCCGTCGGTCACGGCCCAGGTGTAGACGCTGATGTTCTCGGCGGGCGCCCCGCCCCAGTACATCTGGTACAGGACGACGAAGGAAAGCGCGCAGGCGACGCCGACCCCGAGAATCGTCACCGTATGCGCACCCGCGCGGCCGATCTGCTTACCGAACAGGCCCGCGATGATCGCCGCCAGCAGCGGACTCAGCACGATGATCAGATAGTAGTCGAGCACGGCGTCAGCCTTTCATCGCGTTGAGATCGTCGACGTCGATCGACCGGCGGTTGCGGAACAGCACGACGAGGATCGCGAGCCCGATAGCCGCCTCCGCCGCGGCGACGGTGAGGACGAAGAACACGAAGACCTGCCCCGCGTCGTCGCCGAGAAACCGCGAAAACGCGATGAAGTTGAAGTTGACGGCCAACAACATCAGTTCGATGCACATCAGGAGCAGGATCAGGTTGCGGCGATTGACCACCATGCCGACGATACTCAGCACGAACAGCATCGCGGACAGCGTCAGATAATGCTGCAGCCCGATCACGAGCGCTTCTCCGCGTCCATCTTGACGATCCGAACCCGGTCCTTTGCCCGAACCGCTACCTGCTTCGCGATGTTCTGCACTTTCAGGCCCGGCCGTTTACGCATCGTCAGCGAGATTGCCGCGACGATCGCAAGCAGCAGCACGACGGCGGCAATCTCGAACGCGTAAACGTATTCCGTATACAGCACGGCGCCGAGCGCCTCGGTGTTGTTGTAACCCTCGGGATACGGCGTAAAGGCTCCGTCGAGACCGGACTCCTGACCCTTGAGCCAGATGACCTGAACGAGCTGGGCAGCCATGAGAACCGCGATGATCGCCGCCAGCGGTGCGTAGCGGACCAGACCGCGACGCGCGATCTCGAGATTGACGTCCAGCATCATCACGACGAACAGGAACAGCACCATCACCGCGCCTACGTAGACGAGCACGAGCACGATCGCGAGGAACTCCGCTTCGATCAGCATCCAGAGCATCGCGCTCTGGAAGAACGCGAGTACCAGACACATGATCGAGTGCACGGGATTGCGAAAGAACACGACGCCGAGCGCAGCAAGGAGCAGCACACCTGAGAACAGGTAGAACAGCACGGACTGAAAAATCATGTTGTCGTTGTCTTGTTACTTATACGGCGCATCGGCGGCCTTGTCGGCCGAAATCATCGCGTCGTACTTATCCCCAATGGCCAGGAGCTTGTCCTTGGTCATTATGTTTTCCCCCGGCTTCTCCATGTGATACTCATGGATTCGTGTTTCGACAATTGCGTCGACCGGACAGGCCTCCTCGCAAAAGCCGCAATAAATGCATTTGAACAGGTCGATGTCATAGCGCGTCGTGCGCCGCGTGCCGTCGTCGCCGACATCGGATTCGATCGTTATCGCCAGCGCCGGGCAAACGGCTTCGCACAGCTTACACGCGATGCAGCGTTCCTCACCGTTCGGATAGCGGCGCAGCGCGTGCAGCCCCCGGAAACGGTGCGACTGCGGCGTCTTCTCCTCTGGGTACTCGATCGTCACGCTCTTGCGGAAGAAATTGCGGAACGTCACGTTCAGGCCGCGCAACAGTTCCCAAAGCGCGAAGGTTTTGACGATGCTGGCGACTCGACTCATCCCTGCTTCCTCATCCCCCAAGTCCTGACCACGGCCCAATCTTCAGCCAGGCGAAGACAGCCTCGACCGCGATCCAGACAATCGTGACCGGGATGAACACTTTCCAGCCGAGCCGCATGATCTGGTCGTAGCGATAGCGTGGAAAAGTCGCCCGCATCCAGAAGAACGTGTACATGAACAGACAGATCTTCGCGGCCAGCCAAAAGAAGCTGCCGGCCATCAGGAACTCGAGCGGAGTCCCGGCCAGGAAGGTCCAGCCTTCGAACGGCGAGGCCCAGCCGCCGAGGAAGAAGATCGCGGTCAGCGCCGATATCAGGACCATGTTGGCGTACTCGGCGAGGAAGAACAGCGCGAACGCCACGCCGGAGTACTCGACATGGAAGCCCGCGACGATCTCCGACTCCCCTTCGGCAACGTCGAACGGTGCGCGGTTGGTCTCCGCGACGCCCGATATCCAGTAGACCAGAAACAGCGGGAACAGCCAGACGATGAACCAGTTCGCCACGCCGCCTTCCTGAGCGCGGACGATCTCGCCAATATTCAAACTGCCCGAGGCCATCAGTACGCCCACGAGTGCAAAGCCCATCGCGATCTCATACGCCACGATCTGCGCGGCGGACCGCATGGCCCCGAGGAACGCGTACTTCGAGTTCGTCGCCCAACCGGCGAGGATGACGCCGTATACGCCGACCGAGGTCAACGCCAGCACGTAGAGCAACCCGGCGTTGATGTCGGCGATTACGAAGGAATCGTTCAGCGGAATCACGGCCCATGCCGCGAGGGCCGGAACGAGAGTCAGGATCGGCGCAATGATGAACAAAAACCGGTTCGATGCCGAAGGGACTACAATTTCCTTGATCAGTAGCTTGATCACGTCCGCGAAAGGCTGCCCGAGCCCGAGCGGCCCCACCCGGTTCGGTCCCACGCGCGACTGCATGCCGCCGATGACCTTGCGTTCGAAATACGTCGAGAACGCGACCGTCAGGATCACGCCGATCGTAACGATCACGATCTTGAACATGACCGTGGTCAGGTACTGGACGTTGGGCGGCAGCGACTCCCAGCTCGCGAGGAAGAAATCCATCACTTCCCGGTATCTCCCGCTACCCGGCGCGCTTCCGGCGTGAGCTGCAGTGCCCGCGCGCGGCGGACGACGCTGTCGACCGAGTACAGCGCTACGTCGATCTCGGCGGCTGGTGCATCTTCGCCATTCGGCCTGGCGACAGCCGCCTGTCCTCCATACGAGTTGTCGGCCGGAGCGTCCTCCAGGACAGCCGCAACTTCGGCATAAACGTCGTCGCTCGTGACGTAATCGAAATCCGGCGCGTCGACCAGATTGCCGAGCACGCGCAACACTTTCCAGGCCGGCCGCGCCTCCCCGACCGGGTTCGCTATGCCCTCGAACCGCTGCACGGTGCCCGCCACGTTGACGAACGTGCCCGAGGTCTCCGCAAAGGTCCCGACCGGCAACATTAGGTCCGCTGACTCGCGTAGCGCCTCGGAATCGAATGGCGTCAACGCGATCACAAACCCGTGGCCGGCGAGTTTGCCGCCAGCGTCCCCGGTCGCGGACAAATCGGCTTCCGGCTCGACGTTGAGCAGGACGCTTGCGTCGAGCCGCGACTCGAGTTGAGCGGCCGCGTCGAGCCCCGCGGCTTCGCGCCGACCGCCGCCTTTATCGCGATGCGGCAAGGCGCCGACCAGCGACAGGCCGGCGCTGTTTGCGCCTTCGGACAGGGTTCCGAGCGCAACGCCGGTGAGTTCGGCAAGCGCGGCCGACAGTGCCCGCACGGCGGAATACGCACCGTGGCGGCCCGCCACATTGCCCAGCAGGACGAGTCCGCGTTCGGCTTGCCCGAGCGATTCGGCCACAGCGCTTTGCGCGGCCGTCGGCTCTACCCCTTCGCACAAATCCGCGACGGAAGGCGGCAACTCGCGACCCTTCGCCGCCGCGACGACGGCACCCGACAACAACCCGACCAGCCCGCTGCCCGACAGCTCGTTCGCAACGTCGAAGAAGTACTCTTCCGGAGACGCGGCTGCGATGCTCACTTCGGCTCCGGCAAGCGCCGCTTTGCGCACGCGATGTGCAAGTATGGGCACCTCGCGGCGGATGCTGCTGCCGACGAGCAGGATCGCGTCCTGTGCCTCGATGTCCGCGATGGCAGTGCCGAGGTACGGGAACGGCGGGTCGTTGTCCTGATCCGAGAAATCCCGCCGGCGCACGCGATGGTCGACGTTCGCCGAACCCAGGTGTTCGGCAAGACGAACCGTCAGATGCCCCTCTTCGACCGTCGCGCTGGGCGAGAGCAGAAAACCGCTGTTGCTGCCCGCAGCCGACAGGATCTCCGCCGCCTTGCCGAGCGCTTCGTCCCAGCTCGCGCTGCGCCAGTCACCGCCCTCCTTGATCTGCGGCCCGGCGAGCCGGTCGCCCGAATAGATTGCCTCGTAGCTGAAGCGGTCGCGATCGGCGATCCAGGTCTCGTTGATGCTCTCGTTCTCACGCGGCACGATGCGCTTGACGGTACCGCGCAACACGTGCGCGTACATGTTCGAGCCGGCGCAGTCGTGCGGTGAGACGGTCGCCCGCTGCGTCATCTCCCACGCACGGGCGCTGTACCGATAGGGCTTGTTGTTCAGCGCGCCGACGGGACACAGATCGATGATGTTCGCCGATAGTTCGTGATCGACCGCGGTCTCGACGAAGGTACCGATTTTCATGTCCTCGCCGCGCTCGGTCGTTCCAAGCTGCTGCTGCCCCGTGACTTCCTCGCCGAAGCGCACGCAGCGCGTGCAGTGGATGCAGCGCGTCATGTCGGTGGACACGAGCGGACCGATGTCCTTGTCCTTGACGACCCGTTTACGCTCCGTGAAACGCGATATGTCGCGCCCGTAGCCCATGGCCAGATCCTGCAGCTCGCACTCGCCGCCCTGATCGCAGATCGGGCAGTCGAGCGGGTGGTTGATCAGCAGGAACTCCATCGTCGCTTTCTGCGCGGCAATCGCATACGGCGAACGTGTGAAAACCTTCATGCCGTCGGCAACGGGCGTCGCGCAAGCCGGCAGAGGCTTGGGCGCCTTCTCGACCTCGACGAGGCACATACGGCAGTTCGCCGCGACCGAAAGCTTCGGGTGATAGCAGAACCGGGGGACGTAGGCGGCGATCCGATCCGTCACCTCGATGACCATCTCGCCCTGCTTCGCCTCGACGGGTTTTCCGTCGACTTCGATTGTAATCGTCTCGTCGCTCATCGCGTTTACGCGGCGGCCTCCGTTGTCGCGTCGACGATGCTGCGCCCCTTGTTGCGGACCATGTACTCGAACTCGTGCCGATAGTGTTTGACGAAGCTCTGCACTGGCCAGGCCGCGGCGTCGCCGAGAGCACAGATCGTATGGCCTTCGATCTTGTTCGCCACGGCAACCAGCTTGTCGATATCCTCCTCCTGACCGCGGCCCTCCACCATCCGGGTGAGCATGCGGTACAGCCAGCCCGTGCCCTCGCGGCACGGCGTGCACTGGCCGCAGGATTCCGCCATGTAGAAACGCGAGATCCGCCTGAGCACCTTGACCATGCAGGTCGTCTCATCCATGACCATTACTGCGCCCGTGCCGAAGGACGAACCGGCCTGCTGCAGCGAGTCGTAGTCCATCGTGCACTTCATTATCTTGTCGCCAGGCAGCACCGGCACCGACGACCCGCCCGGGATCACGGCCTTGAGCTTGCGCCCGCCGAGCATGCCCCCGGCGATCTCCAGCAGATCCTTGAACGGAATGCCCATCGGCAGTTCGTAGTTGCCGGGTTTCTCGATGTGCCCCGATACCGAATACAGGGCCGTACCGCCCGAGTTCTCCGGACCGAGATCGGCGAACCACTGCGCGCCGTTGCGGATGATCGCGGGCACGCTTGCCAGGCTTTGCGTGTTGTTGATCGTCGTCGGCTTGCCGTACAGACCGAAGTTGGCCGGAAACGGCGGCTTGAAGCGAGGCTTGCCCTGCTTACCTTCCAGCGACTCGAGCAGCGCCGTCTCTTCGCCGCAGATGTACGCGCCCGCTCCGACGAACGTATGCAGATCGAAGTCGATCCCGCTGCCCTGAATGTCTTTGCCCAGCAAACCGGCGTCGTAAGCTTCCTTAACGGCCGCCTCGAACCGCGGTACGGGTTCCTCGATGAACTCGCCGCGAATGTAGTTGTAGCCGACCGTGGCACCCATCGAGTAGGCCGCAATCGCCATGCCTTCGACCAGCGCGTGCGGGTTGTAACGCAGAACCTCACGGTCGTGGCAGGTGCCAGGCTCCGACTCGTCGGAGTTGCATACCAGATACTTTTGCCCGGGCGCATTGCGAGGCATGAAGCTCCATTTGAGCCCGGTCGGGAACCCGGCGCCGCCGCGCCCGCGCAGACCCGAGGCTTTGACCTCTTCGACGACGGCCTCCGGCGTCATTCCACCCTCGAGTATCCGGCGCCACGCCTTGTAACCGTCGTGCGCCTCATAAGTTTCGAGCGTCCACGGTTCGTCGGCGCCGAAGGTATTGAAGCAAACCAGATTCTGTTCGTATGCCATTACTCGAGCCCGTCGAGAATCTCGTCCACCCGCTCGGGCGTCAGGTTCTCGTGATAAACGTGATTGACCATCATCATCGGCGCGCCGCAGCACGCCGCCAGGCACTCTTCCTCCTGCTTGAGGAATATCCGGCCATCCTCGGTGCTCTCACCGAGCTTGATGCCGAGCTTCTTCTCGACGTGCGCGACGATATCGTCCGCGCCGCGCAGCATGCAGGATACGTTCGTGCAGATCGCGACGTCGTTGCGGCCGACCGGGCGCGTCTGGAACATCGAATAGAAGGTCGCAACCTCGTATACCTGAATCGGCTGCAGGCCCAGATAGCCGGCCACGCCGTCCATCAGTTCCTGGGTCAGGAAGCCCTGGTTCTCGTGCTGAGCCGCGTGCAGTGCCGCGATGACCGCCGACCGCTGCCGGTCCTCCGGAAACCGCGCCTTCCAGCGATCGATTTCCTCACGGACGTGATCCGACAGCTCGGCGGGCGAACTCATCGGTCCACCTCCCCGAACACGATGTCCTGCGTGCCGATGACGGCCACGACGTCGGCGAGCATGTGGCCTTCGACCATCTCCGACATCGCCGACAGATGCGCGAAGCCCGGAGCCCGCACCTTCACGCGGTATGGCTTGTTGGCGCCGTCCGAAACGATGTAGACGCCGAACTCGCCTTTCGGATGCTCGACCGCTGCATACGCCTCGCCCGCGGGCACGCTGTAGCCCTCGGTGAACAGCTTGAAATGGTGAATCAGCGATTCCATGTCGTCCTTCATTTCGACGCGGTCCGGCGGAACGATCTTGTGGTCGTCCGCGATGACGGGACCGGGGTTCTCACGCAGCCACTCGATGCATTGCCGAATGATGCGGTTCGACTGGCGCAACTCCTCGACACGCACCAGATAGCGGTCGTAGCAGTCGCCGTTGACGCCCACGGGAATGTCGAAGTCGACCCGGTCGTAAACCTCGTACGGCTGTTTCTTGCGCAGATCCCATTCAATACCGGAGCCGCGCAGCATCGGACCCGAGAAGCCGAGCTGCAGCGCACGCTCAGGTGACACGACCGCGATGTTCACCGTTCGCTGCTTCCAGATCCGGTTGTCCGTCAGCAGCGTCTCGTATTCGTCGACGCAGGCCGGGAACTTGTCGGTAAAAGCTTCGATGAAGTCGAGCAGCGAACCCTCCCGTGACGCGTTGAGCCGATCGATCTCCTTCTTCGAGCGGAACTTCGACTCCTGGTACTTCGGCATGGTCTCCGGCAGGTCGCGGTATACGCCACCCGGCCGGTAGTAGGTTGCGTGCATGCGCGTACCCGACACCGCTTCGTAGCAGTCCATCAGATCCTCGCGCTCGCGGAAGCAATACAGGAACATCGTCATCGCGCCGATGTCGAGCCCGTGCGCGCCGAGCCACATGAGATGATTCAGGATGCGCGTGATCTCGTCGAACATGACGCGGATGTACTGCGCCCTTATCGGCACCTCGACGCCCAGGAGCTTCTCGATCGCCAGCACGTAACCGTGCTCGTTCGCCATCATGGAGACGTAGTCGAGCCGGTCCATGTAACCGATGCTCTGGTTGAAGGGCTTCGACTCGGCAAGCTTCTCGGTAGCCCGGTGCAGGAGGCCGATGTGCGGATCGGCGCGCTGGATGACTTCGCCCTCCATCTCGAGCACGAGTCTCAGCACACCGTGCGCCGCCGGGTGCTGGGGGCCGAAGTTCAGCGTATAGCTTTGGATCTCAGGCATTGCTGCCATCCTTGAGATCGGCCGAGTAACGATTGTCGTCGCGGATCACCTTCGGGACCAGCGTTCGCGGTTCGATGCTGACCGGCTGATACGCAACACGCCCCTGCTCCGGATCGTAGGCGACTTCGACGTTGCCGGTGAGCGGAAAATCCTTGCGGAACGGATGGCCGATAAACCCGTAGTCCGTGAGTATCCGCCGCAGGTCCGGGTGACCTTCGAACAGAATGCCGAACAGATCGAAAGCCTCGCGCTCGAACCAGTTTGCGGAGCTCCAAATGGGGACGACCGAGTCGACGATTGGCGGATTGTCCGCACCCGCAAACACGCGGAGCCTGAGCCGCGCATTTTTTGCCACCGACAGAAGATGGTAGACGACGGCGAAGCGCCGTGGATCGAACGCCTCCGCCTCGTCGAGGATGACGGGCTTCCGCTCGACGCCCCGGCTGAACCCGGTATCGGTCGCGCCCTCGGTGTTCCACTCGTCGGCGCCGTAGGTCAGATAGTCCAATCCGCAGACGTCCATGAGCGTGTCGAAGGCGAAGTCGGGGTCCTCCTTGAGAGCGGCAGCAATCTCGCTCAGGTCCTCCCGGTCGAGTTCGTAGGTCAGCTCGCCGCAACGCGAATCGACCCTTGTCATCCGGGTGTCGAAACGCTCCTTTATCCGAGCCGCCAGTGTCTCGTTCGATTCAGTCATTGTGGAGGGATCAGCGGGCTATCGTGCTCGTGCGCCGAATCTTGTTCTGCAGCTGGATGAGCCCGTAGATCAGGGCCTCGGCCGTCGGAGGACACCCGGGTACGTAGACGTCCACCGGCACGATTCGATCGCAGCCCCGGACTACCGAGTACGAATAGTGGTAGTAACCGCCGCCGTTGGCGCAGGACCCCATCGACACGACCCAGCGCGGCTCCGGCATCTGGTCATAGACCTTGCGCAAAGCCGGCGCCATCTTGTTCGTCAGCGTACCGGCCACGATCATGCAGTCGGACTGCCGGGGGCTGGGCCGGAAGATGATCCCAAAACGGTCGAGATCGTAGCGCGACGCACCGGCCTGCATCATCTCTACCGCGCAGCAGGCAAGGCCGAAGGTCATCGGCCACAGCGAGCCGGTGCGCGCCCAGTTCATTACGGCATCGACGCTAGTGACGACGAAACCCTTCTCCTGAAGACTCTCGCCGGCTTCCTGCGACCCCCGTGCCGCGGGAACCGCGCCCGCATCGGCGACGTCGCTCAATCCCATTCGAGCGCCCCTTTCTTCCATTCGTAGATGAATCCGACGACGAGCAGTCCGAGGAAAATGCCCATGGCCACGAGTCCGAACGTGCCGACCACGTCGAGCGACACCGCCCACGGAAACAGAAACGCGATTTCGAGATCGAAGATGATGAAGAGGATGGCGACGAGGTAGTAGCGAACGTCGAACTTCATCCTCGAGTCGTCGAACGCCTCGAATCCGCACTCATACGGCGAGAGCTTTTCGGCGTCTTTGCCTCCGCTGCCGATCAGGAAACCCAGCCCCAGCAGCAGCAGGCCGATCCCGGTTGCGACGCCGAGGAAAATGAGTACGGGAAGGTATTCTGTAAGCATGCCAGCCTGAACAGATATTCAATTACGCGCGTCCGCGCCCGACAGCAACGCTATTGTATCAGCGTGTCAATCGCCGGTGACAGCTTTATCTTCGATAACCGGGTTGGTGCTCTGGGCGAGACTCGAACTCGCACGGCTCGCGCCACTGCCCCCTCAAGACAGCGTGTCTACCAATTCCACCACCAGAGCGTACGCTCCCGGCACAGTCAATACGGGCCGCCGCAGACAAACGGCGGGCCGCCCCGTCGTCTTCGAGCGTTACTGCTGCTCTTCCGACGGGGGCTCTTCCTCGACGACAGGAAGATCTTCAATTGTATCGCTTTCCGCCGGTTCCGGCAGGGCCTCGAGGCTCGGGATCTCGTCCACCGACTGAGCTGCATCGGCGGCCTCGTCGGGCATTTCGCCGGGCTCTTCGACACTCGTTGCGGGCATCGCGTCCAGGAGGCTCTCAGGCCCGGTCGCCCGCTGGCTCGACAGGTACGCCAGGCCAAGGCTGCTGGCGAAGAACAGCGTCGCCAGCACGGCGGTAGCCCGCGAGAAGAAGCTGGCCGATCCACGGGCACCAAACACGGTGCCCGACGCACCGGCTCCGAAAGCCGCGCCCGCGTCGGCGCCCTTCCCGCGCTGCAGCAGCACGAGCACGATTACCAGAATCGCGACGACCGTGTGCGCGCCGAGCGCGACCGTTTGTATAGTAGTCATCTTTACCTCAAACCCGGGTTGCCGCGCCGGCAATCGCCAGGAAATCGTCCGCATTCAGAGAGGCGCCGCCTATCAGGCCCCCATCGATGTCCGGCATGCCGAACAAGCCCTCCGCGTTGTCGCCTTTCACGCTCCCGCCGTACAGGATCTGAACCCCGGCCGCTATCCCGGCGTCGTGCGCCGCAATCCGGCTGCGGATGTGACGGTGCACATCCTGCGCCTGCTCCGGCGTTGCCGTCTTCCCGGTCCCGATAGCCCATACAGGTTCGTACGCGATCACCGCCCGCCTGATGCCATCGGCTCCGGACTGGCCCAGCACCGCGTCGAGCTGCTCGTCGATCACTGCCTCGGTTCGCCCCGCCTCGCGATCGTCGAGCGTTTCGCCCACACAGAGAATCGGCGTGAGATCTGCATCGAGTGCAGCCGAAAACTTGCTCGCGACCGTCGCGCTCGTCTCGCCGAACAGCGCCCGGCGCTCCGAGTGGCCGACGATGACATAGCGGCAGCCCAACTCCCCGAGCATCGCCGCCGATACTTCGCCGGTAAAGGCCCCCTTCGGGTGCTCCGACACCGTTTGCGCTCCCAGCATGACAGCCGAGCCGGAGAGCCGCACGGCGACCGACGACAGATACGGGAACGGCGGACAGACCAGGAGGTCTGCCTGCCCGCCCTCGGGGACCCCGGCGACGATTCCATCGACCAGCGCCGCGTTAGCGGCCTCGTCGCCGTTCATTTTCCAGTTGCCGGCGACAAGAATTCTACGCATGCCAGTCTCAAAGGGTAATCAAATCAGGAGCAACAGTCGTCCGGCCGCGAAACTGGCGACCGGGGAAGCGGCGCAGCATGGTACCGGGGCTAAACCCGCAAATCAACGGGGGTTTTGCGGGCTTTCCGTGAGAATCAACCCGCTGCTGAACGCCCCGCCGAGTCGGCGACGACGCCGGCCAAACGCTCGGCCAGAGCGCGTACGTGCCCACCGTCCCGGCCTTCGACCATGACCCGAATGACCGGTTCCGTGCCGGAGGCCCTGAGTACGACGCGACCCGAGTCGGCCAGTTCGGCCTCCACCTCGCGAACGGCCTTGACGACGTCCGGGCACTCCATCGGGTCCATTCGGGCAGGCGTCTTCACGTTGAGCATGGTCTGCGGATACTTGACCATGCCTGCCGCCAGCTCGGACAGCTTCCGGCCGCTTTGCTTGAGGATCGCCAGGACCTGCAGCGCGCACACCAGCCCGTCGCCGGTCGTCGTCCGATCCAGCACTATCATGTGGCCCGACGTCTCCCCACCGAGCATGCCGCCCGTTCGCCTCAGTGTTTCGAGTACGTAACGGTCACCGACCTTGGCCCGCTCGAACGGGATGTCGAGATCGGACAATGCATGCTCGAGGCCAAGATTGCTCATCACCGTTCCGACCACCGGCCCTTCGAGCGCACCGTTCTCCTTCCGCGACGTCGCGAGTATGTACAGGAGCTCGTCGCCATCGATCAGCGCGCCGCTCTCGTCGGTCATCACGAGCCGGTCGCCGTCCCCGTCGAGCGCGATGCCAACGTCGGCACCGACGGCGGCGACCGTCGTGCACAAGAGCTCCGGATGGGTCGAACCGCAGCGATCGTTGATGTTGCGGCCATTGGGCGAGCAGCCAATCGTAATGACCTCCGCCCCGAGATCGGCCAATGCACGCGGCCCGACCTTGTAACCGGCGCCGTTGGAGCCGTCGAATACGACCGTCAGGCCGTCGAGATCCACGCCATCGGGCATCGTAGCGGCACAGAACTGCTGGTAGCGGATCCGTGCGTCGTCGATGCGCTTCGCCTTGCCGAGCGACCGCGACTCCAGCGTGATCGCCGGCATCGCGAGGTGCTTCTCGATCTCGATTTCGACGTCGTCGGTCAGTTTGGACCCGTCGGCATCGAAAAACTTGATGCCGTTGTCGTAGTAGGCGTTGTGCGAGGCGCTGATCACGACGCCGAGATCGGCGCCGAGCTCCTGCGTCAGCGTAGCGATCCCCGGCGTCGGCAAGGGACCGAGCAGCAGGACGTTGGCGCCCGCGGCCGTGAAACCGGCTTCCAGCGCCGACTCGAACATGTAGCCGGACAGGCGCGTGTCCTTGCCGATCAGCACGGTGCCGCCGGCCGGCACCAGGACCTGTGCGACCGCACTCGCGAGCCGGATCGCAAAATCCGCCGTCATCGGATCGGCACCCACCGTGCCGCGGATGCCATCGGTTCCGAAATACTGCTTTTTCATGACTTTTCCCGTTCGTTCAGGCGACGGCGCCGGCTATGCGGACCGCATCGACGCTTGCCGCCACGTCGTGGACCCGGAGAATGCTCGCCCCATTCATGACCGCCACGGCGGCCGCGGCTACGCTTGCCGCAAGTCGCTCGTCGACCGGACGGCCCGTCAGTGCCCCAAGAGTGGACTTGCGCGACAGTCCGGCGAGCACCGGCATCCCTAAAGTCGTGAATTGTCGCAGATTTTTGAGCAGCGCGACATTGTGCGCCACGGTCTTGCCGAAGCCGAAACCCGGATCCAGCGCGATCGAAGTGCGCGGAATGCCGGCCGCCTCGCAGGCCGCCACCCGCTCTTCGAGAAACGCCATGACGTCGAGGACCACGTCCTCGTACTGCGGGTCCGCCTGCATCGTGCGCGGTTCGCCCTGCATATGCATGAGACATACGGGTACGCCGAGACCGGCAGCCGCGTCCAGCGCCCCGGGCTCCCGCAGCGCCCGGACGTCGTTGATCATCGCCGCACCCGCCGCCACGGCCGCCCGCATGACGTCGGGCTTACTCGTATCGACGGAAATTGCGACGTCGAGCTGGGAGGAGACCGCCTCGACGACGGGCAGCACACGATCGATCTCGGCGCTCTCGTCTACGGCCCCGGCGCCGGGCCGCGTGGACTCGCCGCCGATGTCGACAATACCGGCGCCGGCTTCGACCATCGCGGCGGCCTCGGCCAGTGCCCGCGCCGGATCGATGAAACGGCCGCCGTCCGAGAACGAATCGGGCGTTACGTTGAGGATGCCCATGACGACGGGGCGCTCGAATTCGAGCGCCCCCAGCATGAACCGAGCTGAGCTTCCGTTACTCACTGGCGGGTGGCGACCGCCGCCATCCACGGATAGGGCGGGTAGCTAGTGCTCCGACGCCGGACCGCCGATGGCCGGCTTGGCCGCGCCGTCGTCGGTGCTCGGCGCACCGCCTGAAGGCTTACGGCCGGTGGGCTCCTCCCAGTCCTCGGGCGGACGCGGCTCACGGCCCTCCATGATGTCCTTGATCTGCGTCTCGTCGATCGTTTCGTACTTGACGAGCGCTTTGGCCATCACATGCAGTTTGTCGATGTTGTCGTCGAGAATCTTCTGGGCGCGTTGGTAGTTGCCGTCGATAATCCGCCGCACCTCTTCGTCGATCGCGTGCGCGGTGTCGTCGGACACCTGCTTGTGCTGGGTTACCGACCGGCCGAGGAAGACCTCGCCGTCGTCCTCGCTATAAGTCAACGGACCGAGGCGATCGGACAAGCCCCACTTGGTCACCATGTTGCGGGCGATCTCGGTCGCCCGCTCGATGTCGTTGGAGGCGCCCGTCGTGACACCGTCGACGCCGTTGATCATTTCCTCGGCAATGCGCCCGCCGAACAGACTGGAGATGCTCGATTCGAGACGCTGCTTCGACATCGAATACCGGTCTTCCTCCGGCAGGTACATCGTCACGCCCAGCGCCCTGCCGCGCGGGATGATCGAGACTTTGTATACCGGATCATGCTCAGGCACGAGATAACCGACGATCGCATGGCCGGCCTCATGGTAAGCCGTGTTCAGCTTCTCGGTCTCGCTCATGACCATCGAGCGCCGCTCGGCGCCCATCATGATCTTGTCCTTGGCGAGGTCGAACTGCTCCATGCTCACGACACGCCTGTTGGCGCGAGCCGCGAACAGGGCTGCCTCGTTGACGAGGTTGGCGAGATCGGCACCGGAGAAACCGGGCGTCCCGCGCGCGATGACGCCGGGTCGGACGTCGTCGTCCAGCGGCACCTTGCGCATGTGTACTTTGAGAATCAGCTCGCGGCCGCGCACGTCCGGCAGCGGCACGACGACCTGCCGGTCGAAACGGCCCGGGCGCAGCAGCGCGGGGTCGAGTACGTCCGGGCGGTTGGTCGCGGCGATGACGATAATGCCTTCGCTGCCCTCGAAACCGTCCATCTCGACGAGCATCTGGTTGAGCGTCTGCTCGCGCTCGTCGTGACCGCCGCCGAGACCGGCGCCGCGATGGCGGCCGACCGCGTCGAGTTCGTCTATAAAGATGATGCAGGGCGCCTGCTTCTTGGCCTGATCGAACATGTCACGGACGCGGGAAGCGCCGACGCCGACGAACATCTCGACGAAGTCCGAACCTGAAATGGTAAAGAACGGCACTTTCGCTTCGCCCGCGATTGCCTTCGCGAGCAGGGTTTTACCCGTGCCCGGCGGACCGACCATGAGCACGCCTTTGGGAATCTTGCCGCCGAGACGCTGGAACTTGCTGGGGTCTTTGAGGAACTCGACGATCTCGCCGACTTCTTCCTTCGCTTCGTCCACGCCGGCGACGTCGGCGAAGGTGACGCCGACCTGATCCTCACCGAGCAGACGTGCCTTGCTCTTGCCGAACGACATCGCACCCCGGCCGCCGCCGCCGCCCTGCATTTGCCGCATGAAATAGATCCATACGCCGATCAACAGCAGAATCGGAAACGAGCTGATCAGAAGCTGGGTGATGACGTTTTGCGATTTCGGCTCTTCCGCGTCGAACTTGACGCCCTCCTCCTCGAGCAGACCGATCAGGTGGCTCGTGTCGGTCTCGGGGCTGATGGTGTAGTAGCTCATCGAGTCGGACTTGCCGTAGCGGATTCGCGTGTTGTTGTCCGAAAACAGCACGGTCTCCACCTGCCCCGCCTCGACGTCGGCGAGGAACTCCGAGTACGCCCGCTTCTGCGGCGAGCCCGTGCCTACGCCGTTCAGCCCCTGTACGACCGACAGCAGCACGACGATGATGACGATGAAGACGAGGATGTTCTTGGTCAGATCATTCACGATTGAGAATTCACCCACGGCGCGCCAGAGCGCCGAAATAACAAATACTTAGAACCGTTCCAAGGCTTAGACCCTACACCATCCGGTAGTTTCTCGCTACCAGGTACACCTCACGGCTCCCCGGCCGCGATGCATCCGGTTTCATGATGCGAACCTTGCCGAATTGACGGCGAACGTCGGCGATCAGCGCGTCGGCGCCGGCGCCCTGAAACAGCTTGGCAACGAGGTCGCCACCCGGCTTCAGCGCGTCGCGGCAGAGTTCCACCGCCAATTCAACGAGGTACATGGATCGCGGCTGGTCTACGGCCCTGGTTCCGCTGAGGTTGGGGGCCATATCGCTCATTACAAGGTCCGCCCGCTTGCCGCCCAGAGCCTCGAGGATCGCCTGCAGCGTCGCTTCCTCACGGAAGTCGCCCTCGATGAACTGGACGTCCGGCAGTGTATCCATTTGTAACACGTCCACCGCCACGATCCGCGCACGACCCTTCAGCGCCTCGGTCACGTACTGGGACCAACCGCCTGGAGCGCTCCCCAGATCGATGCACAGCATCCCCGGCTTGAGCAGCCTCTCCTTCTTATCGATCTGCTCGAGCTTGAAAACGGCTCTCGAACGCCAGCCCTCACGGCGGGCGCGCTGCACCCAGGGATCCTTCTCCTGCCGCGCACGCCAGCTGGAGGATTTGCCGCGCGTGCCGCTCACGGCGACACGCGAACCGAATACGATTTGCCCGGCGCAAGCCTTCGGCTACACTTGGACGCGTGCTGACGGAACACCAAAAAAAACACCTCCGCGGTCTCGGTCATAAATTGAAGCCCGTCCTCATGATCGGCGAAGCCGGCTTGTCCGAGGCTGTGCTCGCCGAGTTCGAGCAAACGCTCGACCACCACGAACTCATCAAGATCAAGGTACGCACGGGCGACCGCGGCGAGCGCGACCGTATCATTCAGAGCCTGTGCAAAACGGGCAGCGCGGAACTCGTGCAGCGTATCGGCAACATGGCGCTCTTGTTTCGTCACAATCCGGAACAGAACAAGGTTCTGCTGCCGAAACGCTAGCACCGAACCGTAAGGTGTCCGGTACTAAGGGGTACTAAGGTGTCAGGCACCTTTCGGAAACCGAAAGGTGCCTGACACCTTAGTACCCCTTAGTACCGCTCCTAGACGTAACGTACCTCGATCACTTCGTAGTGCTTCTCTCCGCCCGGTGCGGAGAACGTCACCTCGTCGCCTTCGCTCCTGCCGATCAACGCCCGCGCAATGGGCGACGTGAACGAGATGAGGCCCGTCTTGATGTCGGCTTCGTCTTCGCCGACGATTCGATAGGTCGTCTCTTTACCCGATTCCTCCTCGAGCAAATCCACGGTCGCCCCGAAGACGATCTTGCCGGCCGGATTGAGCGTCGTCACGTCGATGACCTGGAGGTTCGACAACTTGCCTTCGAGTTCCTTGATGCGGCCCTCGATGAAACCTTGCTGCTCCTTGGCGGCGTGGTACTCGGCGTTCTCCTTGAGATCGCCGTGCTCACGCGCCTCCGCGATCGCCTGAATGACCTGCGGCCGGTCGACGGACTTGAGCTGTTTGAGCTCCGTCTGGAGCAGTTCGTGACCGCGCACGGTCACCGGCACCTTGTTCATGCCACTACCTCCTGGTGAAGATCCTGCAGGCGATTGACGTCGCCGTCGTCCAGGTGCTCGATTGCCTTGCACGTCGCGATCGCGGCGCCCAGCGTCGTGTAGTAGGTAACGCCCTTGCGTACCGCTTCCGCCCGTATGGACAACGACTCGAGTATGGCCTGCTTACCTTCGGTGGTGTTGACGATCAGGTCAATCTCACCGTTCTTGATCATGTCGACAATGTGCGGCCGTCCTTCGCGAACCTTGTTCGCGCGCCGACATGATACACCAGCCTTCGCAAGCGCCGTGGCGGTGCCGTGGGTAGCCACGACGTCGAAACCGCGCTCCGTCAGAATTTTCGCCAGCTCGACGGCGCCCTCCTTGTCGCGATCCCGCACGCTCAGGAGCGCAACGCCCTGGCGCGGCAGCACCACGCCCGACGCCAGTTGGGCCTTCGCGTAGGCTTCGCCGAAGCTCCGCCCGACGCCCATGACCTCACCCGTCGATTTCATCTCGGGCCCGAGTATCGGATCCGAACCGGGAAACTTGATGAACGGGAACACGGCTTCCTTGACGGAGTAGAAGCCCGGCGTCCGCGGTTTGACATAACCTTGTTTGGCCAGCGTGTCGCCCACCATCACCCGCGCCGCGATCTTGGCCAGCGGCGCACCGATCGCCTTGGATACGAACGGCACCGTCCGCGACGCACGCGGATTCACCTCGAGCAGGTACACCACGTTGTTCTGGATCGCGAACTGCGTATTCATCAGACCGACGACGTTGAGGCCGCGGGCGAGTTTACCGACCTGCTCGACGAGTTCGTCCTGCAGCTCCGCGGACAGACTGAACGGCGGCAGCGAGCAGCCGGAATCGCCGGAGTGCACGCCTGCCTGCTCGATGTGCTCCATGATGCCGCCGACCAGCACGTTCTCGCCGTCGCTGATGCAGTCGACGTCAACTTCGGTCGCAAGGTCGAGGAACCGGTCGAGCAGGACGGGGCTGTCGTTGCTGACCCCAATCGCCGCGTCCATGTAGGCGGCGAGGTCCTCGTCACTGTGAACGATCTCCATGGCGCGGCCGCCGAGTACGTAGGAGGGGCGGACGACGAGCGGATAGCCAACGTCGGCGCCCATCTCGATGGCCTGCTCCTTGCTCCGGGCTGTCGAATTCGGGGGCTGCCGCAGCCCGAGCTTCTCGACCAGCTGCTGAAACCGCTCCCGGTCCTCGGCGAGATCGATCGAGTCCGGCGACGTGCCCACGATCGGCGCACCGGCGGCCTCGAGATCCCGTGCCAGCTTGAGCGGCGTCTGTCCGCCGTACTGCACGATGACGCCCTTGGGTTGCTCCCTGTCGATAATCTCCATGACGTCTTCGAACGTCAGCGACTCGAAGTAGAGACGGTCCGACGTATCGTAATCCGTCGACACCGTCTCCGGATTGCAGTTGACCATGATGGTTTCGTAACCGATCTCCTTGAGCGCGAGTGCCGCGTGCACGCAGCAATAGTCGAACTCGATCCCCTGGCCGATGCGGTTCGGACCGCCGCCGAGGATCATGATTTTCGGCCGCTCTCCGGGATCCGCCTCGCACTCGTCCTCATAAGTCGAATACATGTAGGCCGTCGCCGTCGCAAACTCCGCCGCGCAGGTATCCACCCGCTTGAATACCGGCCGGACCCCCTCGGCGAGTCTCCGTTCGCGGACCGCCGACTCTTCGACGCCGAGCAGCGCGGCCAGCCGTGCGTCCGAGAACCCCTTGCGCTTGAGTCCGCGCAGCGCCGCCGCATCGAGGGCCGTCAAATCCGTTTCGCGAACGCGCTGCTCGGCGGCCACGAGATCGGCAATTTGCGCCACAAACCAGGGATCGATGCCGGAGAGCCGGGCGACGTCCTCGGAGGAGAAGTCCGCCCGGAGCGCGTCGGCCACGTAGCGCAGGCGATCCGCGCCGGGCATCCGGAGCTCCTGCCGCAGCGCATCGCGGTCGGTCTCGCTGAGCGGCAGACTCACGATCTCGTCGAGTCCGGCGATGCCGGTCTCGAGCCCGCGCAACGCCTTCTGCAGCGACTCCTGAAACGTGCGGCCAATCGCCATGACCTCGCCTACCGACTTCATTTGCGTCGTCAGGCGGTCGTTCGCGCCGGCGAACTTCTCGAACGTGAAGCGCGGGATCTTCGTTACGACATAGTCGATCGTCGGCTCGAACGATGCCGGCGTCGCGCCGCCGGTAATGTCGTTCTTAAGCTCGTCGAGCGTGTAACCGACCGCAAGCTTCGCCGCGACTTTCGCGATCGGGAAGCCGGTCGCCTTCGACGCGAGTGCCGAGGACCGCGACACGCGCGGATTCATCTCGATGACCAGAACCCGCCCGTCCGCCGGATCGACCGCGAACTGCACGTTGGAGCCGCCGGTCTCTACCCCGATCTTGCGCAGGACTTCGATCGAAGCGTTCCGCAGCCGCTGGTACTCCTTGTCGGTCAGCGTCTGCGCCGGCGCCACCGTGATCGAGTCGCCCGTATGGACGCCCATCGCATCGACGTTCTCGATCGAGCAGACGATGATGCAGTTGTCGTTGCGGTCGCGCACGACCTCCATCTCGAACTCTTTCCAACCGAGCACGGACTCCTCGAGCAGCACTTCGGTCGTCGGCGACATCTCGAGGCCGTGCGTCACGATCCGCTCGAACTCCTCGCGGTTGTAGGCGATGCCGCCGCCGCTGCCCCCGAGCGTGAACGACGGCCGGATGATCGTGGGGAAGCCGATCGCCTGCTGCTTGTCGATCGCCTCGTCCAGCGAATGGGCAATATCGGCACGCGGCACCTCGAGGCCGATGTCCGTCATCGCCTTGCGGAACAGATCGCGGTCCTCGGCCATGTCGATGGCTTCGCGCGACGCCGCGATCATCTCGACGCCATACTCCTCGAGGACGCCCTCCCGCGCCAGATCGAGCGCGCAATTGAGGCCGGTCTGCCCGCCCATCGTCGGCAACAGCGCGTGCGGCCGTTCCTTGGCGATGATTCGCGCCACGGCCTTCCAGTGGACAGGCTCGATGTACACGGCGTCGGCCGTGTCGGGATCGGTCATGATCGTCGCGGGGTTCGAGTTGACGAGGATGACTCTGTAGCCCTCCTCCTTGAGCGCCTTACAGGCCTGCGCGCCCGAGTAGTCGAACTCGCAGGCCTGACCGATCACTATCGGACCGGCGCCGATAATCAAGATGGACTCTATGTCGTTTCGCTTTGGCATTCGTTGGGTCCCGGCCTACGGTCTCCCGACCATGGTTTGCGACGGCGCGGAGCGCCGCTTCACGATTGCGAGATCGCCGCGGTCGAAGAAGCCCGCCGGGCATCGTCCATCGCGGCGATGAAACGCTCGAACAGCGGCTTGATGTCGTGCGGTCCCGGACTCGCCTCCGGGTGCCCCTGGAAGCCGAACGCCGGCGCCTGAGTATGCGCTACGCCCTGCAGGCTGCCGTCGAAGAGCGAGCGATGCGTCGGCCTGAGCGTCTCCGGCAGCGAGTCTTCGTCGATCGCGAAACCGTGGTTCTGGCTCGTGATCATGACCTGTCCGGTCCCGAGATCCTTGACCGGATGATTCGCGCCGTGATGCCCGAACTTCATCTTCACGGTCTTCGCACCCGCGGCCAGGCCCAGGAGTTGATGGCCCAGACAGATGCCGAACACCGGTATACCGAGTTCGAGGAACTCGGCGATTGCATCGATCGCGTAGCGGCAGGGTTCGGGGTCGCCCGGACCGTTGGACAGGAAGATGCCATCCGCGCCAATCGCCAGCGCATCTTTGGCCGGCGTCGTCGCGGGTACGACGGTCATCCGGCAATCCAGATCCGACAATATCCTCAGGATGTTGCGCTTGACGCCGAAGTCGTATGCCACAACGTGATACGGCGCTACGCGCCGGCTCATCAGCCGCGGCTTGCGCCCGAACGTCGTACCGTGGCACCACTGATAGGCGTCGCGCGTCGTGACGAACTTGGCGAGATCCATCCCGGCAATTCCCGGAAACTTGCGCGCATGCGCCACCGCCGTGTTCGGATCGACCTCACCGCTCATGATGCAGCCCGACTGGGCCCCCTTTTCCCGAATCAGCCGCGTGAGCTTACGGGTGTCGATGTCGGCGATCGCGACCGTGTCGCCCTGGCGAAGAAACTCGGCGAACGTCCGTTCGGAGCGCCAGTTGCTCGTCACCATCGAGCTGTCCCGGACGATCAGGCCCGACGCGTGGACTTTCCCGGACTCCATGTCCTCACTCGTCGTTCCCGTGTTGCCGATGTGCGGATAGGTCAGGGTGACGATCTGCCGGCAGTAGGACGGGTCGGTCAGAATCTCCTGATAGCCCGTCATGGCCGTGTTGAAGACGACTTCGCCGATGGTTTTTCCGTCGGCGCCGACGGACGTGCCGTGGAAGACGGTGCCGTCCTCCAGAGCCAGTACAGCGGGTTTGGTCAAGCGGTATCCCCTGGCATAGAAACGATCGACCGCAAAGGTCAAAACCAATGACCCTGTGTGGGGTCAGCGCCAGGCATCGTACGACAGTGGGCGGCCGAACCGCCGGCCCGAGATGTACAAAAGCGGAAGCGCTGGACGGCTTCCGCTCATGACTTCGCTGACCGCTCAGCGATCCGGCGTAGTTTACAGAAGGCCGCTTTGAGGCGCCAGCAGTCCGGGCGGCTGAATTCCTCAGGACAATCCGAGCACGTCCCGCATGTCGTACAGCCCCGGCGGCTGACGCACGACCCAGCGCGCGGCGCGCAGCGCGCCTTGTGCGAACACGTCGCGCGTCGTGACGCTGTGGCTCAACGTGACGCGCTCCGACGACGACGCGAACACGACGTCATGGTCCCCCGGAACCTCGCCGCGCCGCTCCACGACGAAGCGAACCGCATCGTCCGGTGCGCTATCCGGGTCGGCATCGGGCTCATACCAGCGAACGGCCGCGAAATCCCGGCCGCGGGCGCCGGCGACGACCTCACCGAGTTTGAGCGCCGTGCCGGACGGCGCGTCCTTCTTGGCAACGTGGTGCGTTTCGTCGATACGGACCTTGAACACGGCGTCGAGGGACCGCGCCGCGGACTCGACCAGCGCGCTCAGAACGGCGATACCCTGGCTCATGTTGCGGTCGTAGACGACCGGCACCGAAGCAGCGGCGTCCCGGAGTGCGGCGAGTTCGGAAGAGCCGAGACCGCTGACGCCACAGACCAGCGGGGTGCCGCCCCCGGCTGCCGCGGACGCGACCGCCGCGACGGCGCCCGGCAGGCTGAAATCGATGAGCACCTCGGAGTCGCGGACCACCGCCGCGAGGTCGTCGCTTAGCGGTGTCCCCGCGGGAAAGGCCTCCCGGACCGCGTCCGGATCCCGGGCCCATACGCCCGCGACGGAAAAGCCGGGGTCTTCGGCGGCCAGAGCCGCTATCGCCTGAGCCATCCGCCCCGCACCCGCCAGGCCTGTCCGTACGGGGCTCATGCCGGCGGCTCAGCCGATGTTCTCGAAGAAGCGCTTGACGCTGTCCAGCCAGCCCCCGGCGCGCGGGTTGTGCTTGTCGCCGCCCGCCCGCAGCGATTTGTCGAACTTCTCCAGCTGGCTCTTCTGTTCCGCGGTGAGATTGACGGGAGTTTCGACCAGCACCCTGGCGAACAGATCCCCTTTCCGTGGGTCGCGAACGGTTACGACGCCCTTGCCTCGCAGGCGGAAGGTCTTGCCGGACTGGGTACCCGCCGGAATCTTCAGCGACACGTGGCCGTCGAGCGTCGGCAGTTCGACTTCGCCGCCAAGCGTCGCCGTCGCGAAGCTTACGGGCACTTCGCACGCCAGATCGGCGCCATCGCGGTCGAAGAGCTTGTGCGGATTGACGCGGATCTCGACATACAGGTCACCGGCGGGGCCGCCGTTGCGGCCGGCTTCGCCCTCGCCCGTCAGCCGGATACGATCGCCGTCGTCGACGCCTGCCGGTACCTTGACCGAGAGCGTCTTCGTTTTGCGGACCCGTCCGGCGCCATGGCAGGTTTCGCAGGGATCCGTAATGATCTTGCCGGTGCCCTTGCAGGTCGGACAAGTCTGCTGGATCGAAAAGAACCCCTGCTGCATGCGCACCTGGCCGACGCCGCCGCAGGTGGTGCAGGTCGTCGGCTGCGTGCCCTTCTTCGCGCCGCTCCCGCCGCACGTGTCGCAGGTCACCTGGGTCGATACGTCGATCGTAACGTTATCGCCCGAGACGGCCTTCTCCAGATCGAGGCGCAACTCGTAGGCGAGATCGGCACCGCGAAACACCTGGCTGCCGCCGCGCCGACCGCCGCCGAAGATATCGCCGAACACGTCGCCGAAGATGTCACCGAAGCCCTCGGCACCGAATCCGCCGGGACCCGGACCGCCTCCGGCGCTGGCATTGACGCCCGCGTGGCCGAAGCGGTCGTAAGCCGCGCGCTTCTCGGCGTCGGAAAGCACTTCCCAGGCTTCCTTCGCCTCCTTGAACTTCTGCTCGGAGTCCGCGTCGTCCTTGTTGCGGTCGGGGTGATACTTCATGGCGAGGCGGCGATAGGCCTTCTTCATCTCGTCCGCCGATGCGGTTTTCGAGACGCCAAGCACTTCGTAGTAATCGCGTTTCGCCATGTCTCAATCCACACAAGCGGGGTGCCGGCAAGCGGCACCCCGTTGTTCACTCATCGGGCTTCGCGCCCTCAGGACGCCTTCTTGTCGGCGTCGTCCTTGTCGACTTCCTCGAACTCAGCATCGACGACGTCGTCGCCGCTGGCCGACTCGGCGCCCGCATCCGCCGCATCCGCGTCCCCGGACGCCGACGCGGCCTGTTCCGCATAGAGCTTCTGCGCCAGCCCGCCCGACGCCTCGGTCAGCGCCGCGGTCTTCGTCTCGATGGCTGCCTTGTCGTCGCCTTCGAGCGCCTGCTTGAGGTCCGCGATGGCAGACTCTACCGCATGCCGCTCCTCGCTCGTCGCTTTCTCGCCGAGATCGGCAAGCGTCTTCTCGGCCGCATGGATCAGGCCGTCGGCCTGATTGCGAACGTCGACGAGTTCCCGGAACTTCCGGTCTTCCTCGGCGTGGCTCTCGGCATCCGCGACCATCTTCTCGATCTCGTCTTCCGACAGACCGCTCGATGCCTTGATGACGATGTTCTGGCTCTTACCCGTCGCCTTGTCCCTGGCCGACACGTTGAGGATACCGTTCGCATCGATGTCGAAGGTCACCTCGATCTGCGGCAGGCCGCGCGGCGCGGGCGGAATATCGGCGAGGTCGAAGCGCCCGAGCGACTTGTTGTCGGCCGCGCGTTCGCGCTCACCCTGCAGCACGTGAATCGTCACGGCCGTCTGATTGTCGTCCGCCGTCGAGAACACCTGCTCGGCGTTCGCCGGAATCGTCGTGTTCTTTTCGATCAGCTTGGTCATGACGCCGCCCAGCGTTTCGATACCGAGCGACAGCGGCGTGACGTCGAGCAGCAAAACGTCCTTGACGTCGCCGGAGAGCACGCCGCCCTGGATCGCCGCGCCAAGCGCTACGGCTTCGTCGGGATTGACGTCGCGCTTCGGTTCCTTACCGAAGAAGTTCTGCACGGCCTCCTGAACCTTGGGCATACGAGTCTGACCACCCACGAGGATTACGTCGTCGATCTCGTTGACCTTGAGGCCCGCGTCCTTGAGCGCGATCTTGCAGGGCTCGATCGTCCGTTCGATCAGGGAATCGACGAGCGCTTCGAGCTTCGCACGCGTGAGCTTGATGTTGAGGTGCTTCGGACCGCTTGCATCGGCCGTGATGTACGGCAGGTTCACCTCGGTCTGCTGCTGCGAGCTGAGTTCGATCTTCGCTTTTTCGGCGGCTTCCTTGAGGCGCTGCATCGCGAGCGGATCTTTGGAGATATCCACACCGCTCTCGCGCTCGAACTCCGCCGTCAGGTACTCGATGATCCTGAGGTCGAAGTCCTCGCCGCCCAGGAACGTATCGCCGTTGGTCGCGAGAACCTCGAACTGGTGCTCGCCGTCGACTTCGGCGATCTCGATGATCGACACGTCGAAAGTACCGCCGCCGAGGTCGAACACGGCGATCCTGGCGTCGCCACGCTTCTTGTCCATGCCATAGGCCAGCGCTGCGGCCGTCGGCTCGTTGATGATGCGCTTGACTTCGAGACCCGCGATCTTGCCGGCATCCTTGGTTGCCTGACGCTGCGAGTCGTTGAAATAGGCCGGCACCGTGACCACGGCTTCGGTTACCTCGTGGCCGAGATAATCCTCCGCGGTCTTCTTCATCTTCATGAGCACGCGCGCCGAGATTTCCGGCGGCGCCAGCTTCTTGCCGTTTGCCTCGACCCAGGCGTCACCGTTGTCGGCCTTGACGATGCTGTACGGCACCATGTCGATATCCCGCTGCACGACGTCGTCTTCGAAGCGGCGTCCGATCAGGCGCTTCACGGCGAACAGCGTGTTGCCCGGGTTGGTCACGGCCTGCCGTTTGGCGGATTGCCCGACCAGTACCTGATCGTCTTTGCTGAACGCGACGATTGACGGCGTCGTGCGATCGCCTTCGCTGTTTTCGATGACCTTCGGCTGGTCGCCCTCCATCACGGCGACGCAGGAGTTCGTCGTCCCGAGGTCAATACCAATCACTTTTCCCATCTTTTCGCTCCAGAGGGCATTTTCAATTGCGTTCGAGGTGGGGCCATGAGCCCGGGATTCAAGGCTTTGGCGGGGCCTGGCGGTCGTCCTGGTCTTCGATCGGCGGCGGTGCGGCGACGATTACCCGCGCGGGCCTGAGCAGCCGGCCGTTCAGCGTATAGCCTTTCTGAATCACGGTGAGGACCGAGTTCGGCTCGGCATCGGCGGACGGCTGCATCGTCATCGCTTCGTGCAGCTCCGGATCGAAGGGCTCACCGGCGGGGTCGAGCTGCTCGACTCCGAAGCGCTCCATGACGGTCTCGAGCAGCTTCAGCGTGGCGGCGCTGCCCTCGCGGAGGCTGTCTGCGTCGGCGGTCTCCGCTGCGGCGAGACCCATCTCCAGGCTGTCGCGCACATCCAACAAATCGCGGCCAAAACTCTCCAGCGCGAACTTGCGCGCCTTCTCGACGTCACGCGACGCGCGCTTGCGAACGTTGTCCAGCTCCGCCGCCGCACGCAGATAGCGTTCCCAGTTTTCCTCGGCTTTCGCCAGCGCGGCTTCGAGTTCGCTGCTCCCGCCGCTATCGGCCTCGCTTGCATCCCGATCTTCGGTAGCGTCGGTGTCCGCCGCGTCCTCGGCGGCCTCAGGCTCCCGGGCCGTGTCGTTCATAGGGTCCTCGCAGGCTTTGTCAGGTTGGCGGCCAGGCCGCTGATGGGCGGAGTGTGGGGATTCGGCCGCAAATATCAAGAGCCACCGGGGCCTTGCGTCCGCGCAACCGGCGCGGCGCGGTCTCAGCCGCGCTGGTTCAGTGCACGTCCGAGCAGCCGGGCTGTGATGTCGACGACCGGAACGACGCGGTCGTAGGCCATGCGCGTCGGCCCGATGACCCCGAGCACGCCGATCGTGCCGTCGTCGCTGCGATACGGTGCCGTCACGACGCTGAGATCGTCGAGAATCCTGAACCCGGATTCCTCGCCGATGAACACCTGCACGCCATCGGCGCTCAAACTGCGATCGAGAAGATCGAGCATCATGCGTTTTCGCGAAAACGCGTCGAACAGACGCTTGAGCGTCTCGATATCGGACAACTCGGCGAAGGTCATCAGGTTCGTCTGGCCGGATACTTTCACGTCGGCTCCGGCTTCCGGTTTGAAGGCCGCCTGAGCGACGGCGATGATGTCGACCATCGCCTGATTCATCGACGTGCGCAGACCCTCCAGGTCCTCGACGAGCCGGCCGCGGATGCTGGCAAGATCGGCACCCGCATAGTGCTCATTGATGAAGTTGGCCGCCTGCACGAGCTCGCCCTCCTCGAAGCACCGGTCCACATGCAGAATGCGGTTTTGCACCTCGCGATCGTTGATGACGAGGATGACGAGTATCCGGCTGTCGGACAGCGGCAGAAACTCGATCTGCCGCAACGTCGAGTGCTGCTCCCTCGGCAGGCCGACGACGCCGGCCAGGCTCGTTATCTCGGACAGCATGCGCGACACCGAGCCGAGTAAGGCATCGGGGCTCTCCGACTCCTCGTTGAGCCTCGACTGCAGCCGCTCCAGCTCACCGTCCTGCGGCGCCCGGTAACGCACCAGCGTGTCGACGAAAAGCCGGTAGCCCTTCGGTGTCGGTACGCGGCCCGCGGACGTGTGCGGCGCCGCCACGAG
Source organism: Woeseiaceae bacterium (assembly GCA_028277185.1). Taxonomy (GTDB): domain Bacteria; phylum Pseudomonadota; class Gammaproteobacteria; order Steroidobacterales; family Woeseiaceae; genus UBA1847. The sequence goes on along the minus strand of JANQGQ010000035.1, from coordinate 47,058 downwards.
TCCGAGGTCCTCCAGATCGCTCATGACGTTGCGGATCGTTGCCGGGCTCAGATCGAGTCCGGAGTCCCTGGACAGCGTGCGCGAACCGATCGGCTGACCGTCGCGGATGTAGCGCTGGATCAGGGCGCGCAGCAGGTGCTGCGCGCGCTCGTTGGGCTGCTTGCTGGATCCTTCTCCCGACATCGATCTGGTTCTAGCAACGGCTTGGCGGCCGGTCAAGGGTCTGCAACAATTCCCGCATGCAGCAGCACTTCAAGCGGATCGGTCTGTTGGGCCGCCATGACGACCCCCGCGTGACGGAACCGATGAACGCGCTGGCCGGGCACCTCTCGCACGCGAACGTCCATATCGTGGCGCCGGACGGGGTCGATCTGCCGGTCGAGCGGATTCCGGAGGCGGAACTGGCCGCCAATGTCGACCTGATCATCGCGATCGGCGGCGACGGCACGATGCTCTACGCAGCCGGCGTCGCGCGCGGCCACGACGTACCCCTGCTCGGCGTCAATCGCGGCCGGCTCGGTTTTCTCGCCGACATCACGCCCGACGAGATGCTCGCCAGCGTGGATCACGTCCTCGCGGGCGAATACTCACGCGAAGAGCGACTGACCCTGACCGCGGTCCTGACCCGGCCCGACGGGACCCGAATCGAAGCGGAGGCGCTGAACGACATCGTGCTGCAGCGTCGCGAAACGGGCCGGATGGTCGACTTCGAGACGCGCGTCGCCGGCGGCTATGTCAACACCCATGCGGGCGACGGCCTGATCGTTGCAACCCCGACCGGTTCGACCGCTTACTCGCTGAGCTGCGGCGGCCCGATCATCGAACCGGGCCTGCGCGCCGTCGTAGTCGTGCCGATTTGCCCACATACGCTCACCGACCGGCCGATCGTGATTCCGTCCGACGAGCCGATCGATGTCCGGATGCTCGAACGGGACGACACCAAGGCCGAAGTCACGGCAGACGGCCATGCCATCGGCGAAATCCGGCCTGACGACCGCCTGCGCATCGCCGAGTCGGCGAGGCCGGTCACACTGATCCACCCGCCCGGTTACGACTACTACGAAATCCTGCGCTCGAAACTCTACTGGGGCCGCGACATGCGAACGCGCGGCAGCGGTCCGGGTACGTGCTGATTGCGCTCAACGTACGCGACTTCGCGATCGTCGATCGCATCGAGGTCGAATTCGGGAGCGGCATGACGGTGCTCACGGGCGAGACCGGCGCCGGCAAGTCGATCCTGATCGACGCGCTTGCGCTGGCCCTCGGCGAACGTGGCGGCAGCAAGGCCGTCCGCCCCGATGCCCGGCGCGCCGAATTCAGCGCCGAATTCGACGTCTCGCGGCTTGCGGAAGCCCGCGCCTGGCTCGAGGACAACGAGCTCGATGCCGACGGCGGCTGTCTGATACGCCGGGTAATCGGCGCGGACGGCCGGTCGCGCGCTTTCATCAACGGCAATGCCGTCACGATGCAGCAGCTCAAGACCCTCGGCGACTTTCTCGTCGACATCCACGGCCAGCACTTCCACCAGTCGCTGACGCGCCGCGACGTACAGCGGGAACTGCTCGATCATTTCGGCGGGCTGGCGGCTGAGGTCGGCGAGTGCCGGGAGCGCCACGCCTGCTACCGCCAGCTGGCGGACGAGCTGGAATCAGCCGCCTCGAGGGAGGCGGACCGCGCATCGCGCATCGACCTCCTGACCTTCCAGCTCGACGAGCTTCGGCAGCTTGCGCCGGACGCCGGCGAGTTCGCCGAACTCGGGTCCGAGCAGCAGCGCCTGCGCAACAGCGGGCGACTCGCCGACGGGGCGCGCCGCGCGATGGCGGCCGTGAGCGAAAACGACGCGGGCAACGCGATCGCCCTGGTCGCGGAAGCACAAAAAGCCGTCGAAGCGATGGCGGAACTCGACGAATCGCTCGGCGAGATCGCCGGCTATCTCGACGCGGCCGGTATACAGCTCGACGAAGCCGGCGCCGGGCTGGCGCGCTACGTCGGCTCGCTGGATGCCGACCCCGGACGCCAGGCGTGGGTCGAGGACCGCCTTGCCGACCTCAAGGCCGCGGCGCGCAAGCACCGTACCGAGCCCGAGGCGCTGCCGGACGTCCTCGAGCAACTCGCACGGGAGCTCGACGAACTCGGCAACGCAGCCGAGCGCGGCCGGGAACTGGAGGCAATGCTGGACGCTGCGCGCGACGCGTATGTAGAAGCGGCGAAGAAGCTGTCGGCGAAGCGGCAGAAGGCCGCGGCGAGGTTCGGCGCCGACGTCAGCGACGCCATGCAGGGACTCGGAATGACCGGCGGCCGTTTCGAGATCCGGGTCGCTGCGCTGGCACCGGAGCAGGCGCGAGCCTCGGGGCTCGACGACATCGAGTTCCTGATCAGCGCGAACCCCGGACAGCCGACGGCTCCGCTGTCGAAGGTGGCTTCGGGCGGCGAGCTGTCGCGGATGAGCCTCGCGATACAGGTGATCGCAAGCGACGGCAGCCGGATTCCGACAATGATCTTCGACGAAGTCGATTCCGGCGTGGGCGGCGGCGTCGCCGAAATGGTGGGCCGGCGCCTCGCCGACCTTGGCCAGTCACGGCAGGTGCTGTGCGTCACGCACTTGCCGCAGGTCGCCGCCCTCGCGGACCGGCACTTCCGGATCGCAAAGGTCACCGACGGCAAGGCCACCCGCACGACCGCGGCCGAACTGAGTCACGACGAGCGCATCGATGAGGTCGCGCGGATGCTCGGCGGTGTCGACATCACGGCAACGACCCGCGAGCACGCGGCGGAGATGCTCGCCCGGTCCGGGCGGAAACGGGCCTGAGAACGCCTGCCTGACACGTTTTAACGTGTCTGACACCTTATTTCCGGCCTGAGTCTCTGGCCGGAACCCGGCTCTATTTCTTCTTCTTGCCGATCGGGCGGACGTACAGCACGAGATTGTGATCGACGATCTCGTAGCCGGACTCCTCGGCGATCTCGTGCTGCAGACGCTCGATGTCGTCGTTGACGAACTCGATGACGTCGCCGGTCTCGACGCAGACCATGTGATCGTGGTGCTCGCCGTCGTCGAACTCGAATACCGAGCTGCCGCCTTCGAAGTTGTGCCGCGTGACGAGACCGGCTCCTTCGAACTGCGTGAGCACGCGATACACGGTCGCGAGGCCGATTTCCTCGCCCGAATCGAGCAGGTCCTTGTAGATGTCTTCCGCGCTCAGGTGGCGCTGCTTCGAGCTCTCGAGGATTTCGAGAATCTTGAGGCGTGGGAGGGTTATCTTGAGTCCTGCTTTACGCAGTTCCTGGCGTTGCTCCATGTACGCGGGTTCCGTTGTCGGGCTGGCTATCGCCTCGTGAGGCAAGCGGGTATTATGCGCCGCTGGCGCGTTTGCGCCAACCCGGGCTTAAAATCGCTAGCGCTATGCACAGATTGAACCTGATATTGCTCGTTGCAGCCGTGCTCCTCACCAGCTCGGCCTGCGTCTACCGCGCCAACATCTCCCAGGGAAATCTGCTCGAGGAGGAGGACGTCGAGCAGGTCGCCATTGGCATGACGCAGAGTCAGGTCCGCTTTCTGCTCGGCACGCCAATGATCGACGACCCCTTTAGCCGCGATCGCTGGGACTACGTCTACTACCTGAAGATCGGCCGCAAAGACGCCGGCTTCAAGCGCTGGGTCTCCATCGAGTTCGAAGACGGCGTGGTGGCCGAGATCAGAAAGGATCAGGAACTGGCGCCGGACATCTAGTCTCGCCGGCGCGGCGCGTCCGCCATGGTCCTGCCTTCCAGAGCCAGCTGCCGGCGCGCTTCCTTCGGATCGCGCTCCAGCGGACGGTACAGTTCGACGCGGTCACCGTCGCAGACGCGCCGGTCGCGCGCTACGACCTGCCCCCAGATTCCGACCGGCATGACCGCGAAGTTCTCCTCAGGGAAACGGCCGGACAGCGCCGCAGCGTCGATCGCATCCTGCACGGAAGCGCCGTCCGGCACGCGCACCGCTTCGAGGAACTGATTTTCGGGCAGCGCAAAGACCACCTCGACGCGTAGCAGCGTCACGACCGATCTGCGTCGCCCGGCGCGCCGTATACCACCTGTGCGCGGGCCGTGAATGCATCGACCAGCGAGTTCAGGGTGTCCTCGAAGAACCGGCCGAGAAGCACATCGAGAACGCGGTTCTCGAACTCGAAACCGATGTCGAGCGAGACGCGGCAGCCGTGATCGCCGACAGCTTCGAACGTCCAGTCGCCGCTGAGCTCGCGAAACGGCCCGTCCAGCAGCTTCAGGTGAATCGACTCGCCGGGGACATTGGCATTCCGCGTACTGAAGGTCTTGCGGATACCGCCGCGCTGGACCTCGATCGACGCCTCGGTGCGCGTCTCGTCGCGGAAGTGGAGCGCCGTGCGCCGGCACCACGGCAGAAACTCCGGATAGCGTTCGACCTCGTCCACGAGCCGGTACATCTCGAGCGGCGTGTGCGGCACGAGAGCCGAGCGTTTTGCCCTGCGCACGGCGCCCGTGCTCCGACGATCAGCTCAGATCCGGCAGGAGACCGACGGCCTTGAGCAGCACGAACAGGATGCCGACCGGCGCCACGTAACGCGTAAGCACCCGCCAGAGCTTGTACAGGCTGCCGGCGCCCCCGAGTTCGTCCGCGGACGAGTTGCGGCACATGATCCACCCGGCAAACACCGCGATGATGAGTCCGCCGAGCGGCAGCATGACGTTCGACGTCAGGAAGTCGACGTTGTCGAAGATCGTGCCGTTCAGGAACGTGAAGTCCGACAGCGCGTTGAACGAGAGCACGCTGCCGATACCCAGAAACCAGATCAGTCCGCCGATGATGACGGCTGCCTGGGCACGGGTACGCTCGTGGTGTTCGACGAGCCACGCCACGGCCGGCTCCATCAGGCCGAGCGCTGAAGTCCAGGCCGCAAACGACAGCAGGACGAAAAACAGCGTCGAGAAGAACGCGCCCGCGGGCATCTGCCCGAGCGCCAACGGCAGCGTCTGAAAGACGAGACCCGGCCCTTCTCCCGGGTTCAGGCCGTTCGCAAACACGAGCGGGAAGATCACGAGTCCGGCCAGAATTGCGATCGACGTATCGGCCGTCACCACCGCGCCCGACGCGCCCGTGATCGAAGTCTCCTCGGGGAGATACGCGCCATAAGCCATGATCGCGCCCATGCCGATGGAAAGCGTGAAAAACGCCTGCCCCATGGCCGCGAGGACGCTGTCCCAGGTCAGCTTGCTGAAATCCGGCGTGAACATGAAGGCCAGCCCCTCGGCAAACGAACCCGAGGTAATCGCGTAGCCCAGCAGCACGACCATTAGCGTCAGCAGCGCCGGCACCATGAAACGTACCGCCTGCTCCAGGCCGCGCTCGACGCCGCGGGCGACCACGAATACCGTCAACGCCATGAACAGCGTGTGACACAGAAGCACCGCCTGCCAGCTACCGACGAAATTGTCGAACACCGCGCCTACGTCGGCGGCCGTCGCGTTCTGGAACGCACCGCCAGCGCTTTGAACGATGTAGTAGAGCGTCCAGCCCGCGATGACGCTGTAGTAAGAGAGTATGAGTATCCCGGCGACGACGCCGAGGACCCCAAGCCAGCGCCACTGGCGCGAGCTGCCCTCCTCTTCGCCGAGAAGCGCCATCGTCGCCACCGGATTGCGGCGTCCGCGGCGGCCGAGCAGGATCTCGGACATCATGACCGGCAGCCCGATGAGAATGACGCACGCGAGATAGACGAGGACGAAGGCGCCGCCGCCGTTTTCGCCCGCCACGTACGGGAACTTCCAGACGTTGCCGAGACCGACGGCCGAGCCCGTCACGGCGAGGATGAAGGCCATCTTTGACGACCAGTGCCCGTGCAGGGATTTGCGCTTGCCGCCGTCGGCGACCGCTGTGTTGCTGAGCATGAGTATCCCGTCCGCTACGAGCGAAAGCCGCGATTCTTATACAAAGTCTGCCACCTGACAAATGGGTGCGCGTATAATCGCGGCCCTTTTCGCCCAGGCTCCGCCCCCGGCCATGACCAGGAAATCCGCCGCAAAGTCCAAAGACAAGGCGCCCAACCCTACGATTGCGGTCAATCGGCGGGCCCGTCACGATTACTTCATCGAGGACACGATCGAAGCGGGACTGGCGCTGGAAGGTTGGGAGGTCAAGTCGCTGCGCGACGGGCGGGCTCAGCTCACCGAAGCCTACGTGCAAATCCACCGGGGCGAAGCATTCCTCATGGGGGCGCACTTCTCGCCGCTGACTCAGGCATCGACGCACGTTCGCACGAACCCGACGAGGAGCCGGAAACTCCTGCTCCACCGGGGGGAGTTGGACCGCCTGGTCGGCAGCGTCGAACGCAAGGGCTACACGCTCGTGCCGCTCGATCTGCACTGGACCCGTGGGCGCGCGAAGCTCAACGTAGGCCTCGCGAAAGGCAAGAAACAGCACGACAAGCGGGCCGCGACGAAGGAGCGGGACTGGGAACGGCAGAAGGCAAGAATACTAAAAAGATAGATAAAACATAGTTTTATAAGTATTAATTAAAGTTGATTAGTACTATCTGAGCGATCGTTTTCGGGCACTAAGCCGTTGTTTTCCCGGCATTCGCCCCTACACTATGGACTCTACCGGGGGTGACATGGCTTCGACGTGGGTCGCGAAACTCCGGGTGCATGCCGAGGGACAGATCACCTCGTAAATCCAGCTGTACAACTCATAGTTGCCAACGACGACAACTACGCACTAGCGGCCTAAACACCCGCCTAGCGCCCTCCGGCCGGACTGTGCCTGTGCATCCGGGTCCCGGGGGTCGATCTCACAGGACCGCCGTCGCAGCGGGTTCAGGGTTGCGGCGGTCAAATCTCACTGAACTGGCTGTAGGTTTTCCCTGCCCGTCGGGTAGCCCGCAGTAAGACTAAAGACGGAATAAGCATGTAGACCTCGGGGCGGAGGGCTTGCGGACGCGAGTTCGATTCTCGCCACCTCCACCAACAGCAAATATGGGCCGCCGAAAGGCGGCCCATTCAACCTCGCCCAAAGGGCGAGCACTCCCCGCCCAACCGATACCCGCCGCCAGCCAGCCCGCGCGCACGACTCAACGGCAGCCACAGTCCCGACAAAGCCAAACTACGGAGCTCCACCGAAAACAGAACTCCTTGCCACAAAATAGATATGTTATAACGTCTCCCCGCTCCCTTCGGACGGAGTCCCGTCTTGCAAACCCGCCTACCCGTGGCCGTCCAATCCGGCTTTCCCGACGTCGGCCGAACCACGCTGCCCGACCACGTCCCGAACCACCGCGAAGTACAGGAAACGAGGCCATGATGCGTCACTTGCTCACGGACTCCATCGGCGACTTCAGCGCCATCTACGACGACGACGTGGAGCTGATCAGCGTCGCGCGGCCGGCGCCCAGGGCGCATCCGGGCAACGTCGTCCAGCTGGTACCCGCGCACCGCGACGTCAGTGACCACTGGACCCAGCGCCCCGGCGACGATGAGGCAACTGACAGGCTGTCCGCTTCGTTTGACGCGAAGACGCTGCCGGCGCTGAGCGCGGACATTGCCGCCGCCACCGAGGTACTCGGAGACCTGCTGGGCTGCTCGGAGGTCGGCATCCGCATCACGACGCTCCGCCGTCCGATGTGCCCGCGTTTTCACGTCGACCAGGTGCCCTGCCGAATGCTGATCACGTTTCGCGGGCCGGGCACGGAGTGGATCGCCCACGATGATGTCGATACCGCTCAGCTCCGCGATCGCCGCAGCGACTACGTTCCCGTGCGGGCCGGGCGAACCACGAAACAACTCGCGACAGGCTCGTGGTCGCTGCTGAAGGGCGGCGCCTGGGACGAGCGCTTCCACGGCGTCGTCCATCGATCGCCGCACTACCCCGGCGAGCGGCTGCTCGTGTCGCTGGATCCCATGTTTACCGCTCCACCGAAAGAGAAGAAGGAATGAACACGAAATTGCAGGGGTTTCGCACGCTCACGGGTCTCGCCGTGGCGCCGCTCGTCTTTTGCGCGCATGTCGCTGCAGCCCAGACAGCGACCGAAGAGGTCGAGGAAATCGTCGTAACGGGCGAGAGCCTGCAATCGGGCTACCTCGCGAAGCAGTCGGAAGTCGGTCTCGGCTTCGCCGGCGATACGGCGCGAGTCCCGCAGAGCATCCAGGTCGTAACGCGCCGGCTCATCGACGACCTCAAGCCGACCACATTGTCCGACATCGTCAGCGTTGCCGGCGGGACGAGCAGCACCCGCAACAGTGTCGAACCGTTCAGCTCGTTCAAGCTGCGCGGCTTCACCGTGAGCCAGACGTTCGTCGACGGCATCCGGAACACGAACTCGCTGAACATTCAGGCCGAAGGCCTTGCCAGCTACGAGCAGGTCGAAGTACTCCGCGGACCCGGGGGCGCACTCTACGGAGTCAGCTCACCGGGTGGCGTAGTCAACATCGTAAGCAAGAAACCCCTGACGACGCAGCGCATCGAAGCCGAGCTCAGGCTTGGAAACTTCGATCACCGGGAGGCCATGGTCGACCTGACCGGTCCGCTGTCGGGCGACGGCAGACTGCGCGCTCGGGTCGTCGGCGCCTATGAAGAGCGTGACAGCTTCATCGATTTCGTTAGCGTGGAGCGCTTCCAGATCAGTCCGGGCATCGAATGGGAACCCTCGTCGGGCCTCGTGCTGCGCTATCAGGCCGACTACCGCGAACGCGAGGGCTTGCGCTACATCTCGCTGCCCGTGGAGGGCACGCTGACCAACCTCGACACGCTCACCGTGCCGAACTCCCTGTTCACCGGGGAACCCGGGCAAGGCGATACGGTCTCGGAAGCCCTGGTACAGACCTTCGTCATCGAACGGAGTACCGACGGCCCCAGGCTGGATCGCTTCTACGTCCGCTACACCGACACGGAATACGACCAGCCGTCCGTGGCCCCTGCCAGCGTGGAGGATGACCTACGGACGCTGAACCGGCGTTTCAACCGCTTCGACGAAGCGCAGGAAGAGCTCATCGTCGGGGCCCAGTTCGTCCGCGAGATCGGCTTCGGCGATCTGAAGCCGATCGTCTCGGCGGGCTTCGACTACGCGGAATGGACCTACGATTCCGACTTCTTCCGCGGGGCGGTCGATCCACTGGATCTGCTCGATCCGGTCTACGGCGCGACGGTCGACGGCATCTTCCTGCTTGCAAGCTCTCAAGACCGTTTCGAACAGCTCGGCGGCTATCTGCAGGCCGTGATCGACCTGAACGACGATGTCATGCTTTTGCTGGGGGCTCGCATCGACCGGCTGGAGAACAGGACGGAGAGCCTTCGCAACGGAACGAGCGGGTCGTCGACGGACACCGAGGTAGCGCCGCGTTTCGGCCTGTCGTGGGAAGTGGCCCCCGGCGTGGTCCCATACGTCTCCTACGGCGAAAACATCGAGGCCAATCCGAACTTCGGCTTCGTGCGCTCACCGGACGGCACACCTTTCGCTCCGCAGACGGGCAGTCAGTGGGAACTCGGCGTTAAGCTCGACTCGATCGCAGGCCTGACCTCCACGTTCGCCGTCTTCAACCTCGAACGATCTAACGTGCTGACCGAGGATCCGGCGGATCCATTCCTCCGTATACCCACAGGGGAACAGCGCTCACGCGGGATCGAACTCATCAATACGTGGCAGCCGACCGACAACTTCGCGTTGATCGCGAACTACACCTATACCGACGCGGAAGTGACCAGGGACAACGACATCGAGAGCGGAACCCCGCTCGCAAACGTGCCGGAGCACTCGGGGCGGCTCTGGGCGCGCTACGCCCGGGAACTCGGCGGTGACTGGATCGGCGGGCTGACGGGTGGCTGGACCTACAACTCCTCGGCGTCCATCGGCATCGGCAACGATCTGGAGATACCCAGCTACGACGTCTTCGAGTTCGGGGCCTTTCTGCGCCGCGGCCCGTACGTCGTCGACGTCAAGGTGGACAATCTGACCGACGAAGACTACTTCGTCCGCGGCGCTTTTGGCGGCAACAGCGTCGTTCCGGGCAACGAACGCCGGATACTGGTGACGTTCGCACTACGCCCCTGATGTCGATGCCCGCGACGCCGTCGTGGATGCTCGCGATCTGCTGCGCTATCGCGTCGGCGACGCCGGCCTCGGGTTCGGCGGAACCCGGTGAGCGTCGCGACTGCATAAGCGACTTCGATTCCGGGACCGACTACTTTCCCGCCAAGGCGGAAATCGAACACGCCCGCGGCCTCAGCGTCAGCTACCACGGCCACTACAAGGTCCTGACGGTCACTCGCCCCGACCGGGGCGGTGCGCGCGATGCCGTGGTGCTTCTGCAGTGCGGCGCGCCCGCTCCTTCGCTGGAAGGAGAGCTGGCGGCGGCCCCCGTCATTATCGTGCCGGTGCGTACGCTTGGTGCCAATGAGGACCTTTCGCTCAATCGTACCCGGGTACTCGGCTTCGTCGACCGCGTGGTTGCCATGGGCGGCGACGGCCTTTACTCAACGGAGCTCCGGGAACGCTGGGTAACGGGAGCCGCCGTAGCGATCGGAGAATCCTTCCACGGCCAACCGAACTACGAAAAGCTTCTGACGGCCGCGCCCGACGTCGTCTTTCTGTCTACGGCCTCGCTCGACCGCGCGGAGTCGATCAGTCGCGCGCGCGCCCTGGGGTTACCGGCCGTACCCACGATGTCGTGGATCGAGCCATCCGTGCTCGGACAGGCCGAATGGATCTACCAGGTTGCGGTATTCTTCAACGCCGAAGCAAAGGCCAACGAAGTGCTGGGCGCCATCAAGAAGCGGTATCAGGACCTGTCTGCCCGCGCCCGCGCACGTCCGGAGCGGCCGACGGTGGTCTGGCTCGACTCCGCGGAGCAGCGGGATCAATGGCGGGTGCCCGAGAACAGCTGGATCGCCGAGCTGATCGACGATGCCGGCGGCCGGACGCCCTGGGCGGACTCCGGGGGCGCGCCATCCCGGATCGTCACGACGGAACAAATCATCTCGGCCGGTATCGGCGCCGCGGCGTTCATCACAACCACAGCCGCCCTGAACGAACCGGGATCGGCGGGCGCTCTCGAATCCGTCAGAGCGATCCGCGAGGGACGCCTGTACGACGTGCACCGACGATCGCGGCCGGTGCACAATGCTTACGACTGGTACGAGAGCGCGGTCGTCGAGGTCGACCGCGTGCTGGAGGATTTCGTCGCCTTGCTGCACCCGGAACTGCTGCCCGACCATGCGTTTCGACACCTGCGCCCTGCCCGCGAACCCGAGACCGGCGCGCACCAGCCGAACGAGCCGTGACGAAGTCCCTCGAAGGCGAGGCTGTCGATCCGCCGCCGGACGCGGCCGACGCTTCCCGATCCTCTGCTGGCCGCGGCCGACTCGTCCCTTTCCTGTTTCCCGCTCTGGCAGCGCTCGTCGCCACACTGTTCGTCCTCGAACTGGCCATCGGGTCGATCCCGATTCCCGTCGGCGACGTCGTGCGTTTCCTGCTCGGCGCCGAGTCCGGCAACGAGGTATGGAATACGATCCTTTGGGACCTGCGCTTGCCGCGGGCGATAGCCGCTCTGGTCTGCGGCGCCGCGCTCGGCGCAGCGGGTCTCCAGCTCCAAACGCTGTTCAGAAATCCTCTCGCCGGCCCCTGGGCGCTCGGGCTGACCGGGGGCGCGGAACTAGGTGCCGCGGTCACGATCGCCGCCGGCACGATCGTGGGATCGGCGTTTCTCGCGCAGTTCGGCTTTTTGAGCGGCCTCGGAGTCGTGGCCAGTGCGATGCTCGGCGCCGCCGCGGTCGCCGCGATTGTCGCGGCCGTGGCCCGGCGCGTCAGTACGATGACGCTGCTGATCGTCGGCTTGATGCTCGGCTATCTTGCCGAGGGATTGGTCAGCGTCATCATGCACTTCACGACCGAGATCCAGGGCAAGGTGTTTGCCTCCTGGAGCGATGGCAGCTTTGGCGGAGTACAGTGGGAGGACTTCCCAGTCCTCCTGCCGACTCTGTTCGTGGGGCTGACGGTGGCGCTCCTGATGGTCAAGCCGCTCAACGCGCTGCTGCTGGGCGAGCGCTATGCGGCATCGCTCGGCCTGCCGGTCGAGCGCGCGCGCCTGCTAACTCTGCTGGGCGCCGTAATCCTTGCCGCGCCCGTGACCGCCTACTGCGGCCCGATTCTCTTCATCGGCATCATCGCACCGCACATGGCTCGCGGATTGCTCAACACGTCCGACCACCGGCTGCTCATGCCCGCGACGATGCTGCTCGGGGCGGCCGTTACGCTGGCCGCCGATCTCGTCGTCCATTTACCCTGGGAACGACACGTACTTCACCTGAACGCGGTGAACGCAGTCGTCGGCGCGCCTTTTGTGATCGCCCTCCTCCTACGCAATCGGAACATGCGGGCAATGGAATTCTGATGCTGACGGCCGAGAAACTCGACATCGGCTACCGCTCGCGCCGGGGCACGACGACGATTGCCAGGAACCTCAACCTGAGACTCGAAGCCGGCGAGTTTGTCTGTCTCCTCGGCCCGAACGGCGCGGGAAAATCGACGTTAATGCGAACGATCGCGGGCATCCAGCCGCCGCTCGGGGGCTCGGTAGTGCTCGACGGCGTCGACATACGAACGCTCACCCCCAATCAGCGGGCCACCAGGTTGAGCGTGGTTCTGACGGAACGCGCAACTGCCGGACTGCTGACGGGCTATGCCATGGTCTGCCTCGGCCGGTTCCCGCATACCGGGTGGTTCGGGAATCTGACCGCCGAGGATCGGGAGGCGGTCCACAACGCCATCGAGCTTGCCGGCGCCGGGCCGTTCAGCGATCGCCTGGTGGCCGAACTCAGCGACGGCGAGCGACAGCGCGTGATGGTCGCGAGAGCTTTGGCACAGGAACCACGACTAATGATCCTCGACGAGATCACGGCGTTTCTGGATCTACCGCGACGGATCGAAATCGTGAGGCTTCTTGGCAAGCTCGCCAGCGACGCGAAACGCAGCATTCTGATCTCGACTCACGATCTCGATCTTGCGCTACGCACCGCCGATCGAATCTGGCTGCTGCGCGCCGACGGGACCCTGGACACCGGTGCGCCGGAGGATCTCGTGCTCGACGGGTCTTTCGGCAAAGTGTTCGCCGATGAAGGTATCGAGTTCGATCCACTCCACGGGAGCTTCAGCCTCGGCAAGGCTGCGCGCGCCGGCATCGAAGTCAGCGGCGGAGACCCCGTGCAGAGGGCCTGGACGATACGCGCACTCGAGCGCAACGGATTTCGTCCGCTCGACCGTGCGGGCGATCACGAAGCATATCCGTCGCTGGAGCTCCTCGGCGACGCCGGCTGGCGTCTCCGGGCCGGATCATCGGCCCCGCAGTCTTACGACAAGCTGTACGAATTGGTTCGGGCTCTCAAGCAGATGTCTCCAACCCTACGCGGAACCCCTCTGAACCCATAGACTATTCGAAAACAGTTTTTTGGAGAATTTACAGTGAGCCCGGCCACCCGTTCGTTCGCCGTTATCGCAGCGATAGTCATATCGGCGCTGTTGTTCGCCGTGTTCGGATTCCGCGAGAAAAGAACGGACAGCGGCCTCCCGCCACCCGCCTCGACTACGACAGAAGCTCAACCAGGCAACTCACCGCCCGACCCGCGACATGAGCTCCCGATTGCCAACCTGCGCGCGGCTCTGGCCGCCGTCTGCTCAGACGATGCTGCCGCTCCCGCGGACGGCTCATCAACACAGGGGGACACGTCGCCCCCAATCTATCCGTATCCTCAGCTACGGCAAAACCTGTCAGTATCGTCCTCAGCCGAACACCTGCACCTGGCGGCAATGCTGGAAGACGACCCGGTGTTGCGAGCTGAGCTACTTGCCCGCGCGATCTCACTAACCCCTTCGGATCCGTTCCTGATCTGGGGCGCCGTGAAAATCTGCTCCGAGTCGGGCGACGGTGGAGCCTGTCCGCTACGCGCGTGGGAACGGCAACTGATCGAGGTCGACGGCCAAAACAGCGAAACGTGGATCCGCATTGCCGCGAATCGACACGCCGCCGGCGACAACGATGCCGCGCTTGTCGCAATACGCCGTGCTGGCACGGCTGCTGAATCCAGAGCTTACTGGCCCGAGACCGTCGAAATGGTCCAAAGGGGATTCGCCGCCGGAAGCGACTTCCCGTTTCCCGAAAGAGCGAGTGCGGCGTTTGCTCTCGCAGCCAGGAATCTGCCGTCCTACAACGTTTACCTCGCGATGTGCGAGGAACGATCCGCCGCGAACGTGGACTGGGCTTACGCGTGTCTGGCTTACGGAGAACTCCTCGAGCGTCAGGGCAAAACCGAAACGGCCGTTCTCGCAGCCCGCGCGATACAGGCGCTTACCCTGGAGAAGCTTGGCGAGGTCGAAAAGGCCACCGACGTGAAGCGACGAGCAGAGGAACGTGCCCGGGAACGGTTCGACCTGGTCGCAAATAGCCGGCCCGAAACGGGCCCGCTGATAATGACGGATCCCGCTCTGTTCTCGGCCTACGTCGCCGCGGTCAGGTCGGACGGCGAGGCGGCTGCTGAACGACGCATATCCGATGAAGTCCGTCGGCTGCTCGCAGGGCAGCCGGGATGCGACCCATCGGCTCAATAGACGGCCTGGACAGCGAAGCCTCGCGTGGTATCGTCCGACGCCGGAGGACACAACAATAAGCACCGCACACGCCAACCAGCAGAACTCATTCCGCCGCTCAGATGCAGATGACCGGAACCGCGCCTGGGTACGCTGGGCCATGGAGCAGATCATGGCGGACTTCAACCGCTCCGCCGACACGCACCTGATCAAGGTCGTACTGCCGAAACTCCCCGACATACCGCTGTACCTCAAGGACGAGTCCACCCACCCTTCCGGCAGCCTCAAGCACCGTCTGGCTCGTTCGCTGTTTCTCTACGGGCTTTGCAACGGGCGGATCGGTCCGGAGACGCCGATCATCGAGGTGTCGTCCGGTTCGACCGCCGTGTCCGAAGCCTACTTTGCCAAATTGCTCGGGCTTCAGTTCATCGCCGTCGTGCCCGTCGGCACGGCGCCGCAAAAGCTGCATCAGATTCGCTTCTTCGGCGGGACTATCGAAGAGGCGGAGTTCTCCCAGGTGCATCAGCGGGCGCACGCTCTCGCGGCCGAACTCAACGGGCACTACATGGATCAGTTCATCTATGCCGAGCGCGCAACCGACTGGCGGGGCAACAACAACATCGCCGACAGCCTGTTTTGCCAGCTGGCGAAAGAGGAGCACCCCGTGCCCGACTGGGTCGTGATGAGCGCGGGCACCGGCGGAACCTCCGCGACGCTCGGCCGCTATGTGCGATATCGGCCCGAGCTGCTGGAGAAGACTCAAATTTGCGTCGTCGATCCGGAAAACTCCGTGTTCTACGACAGCTACGTGACCCGGGACACCGAGCTGAAGATCGAGGGCTCTTCCCGCATCGAGGGCATCGGCCGGCCGCGCGTCGAAAAGTCATTCCTGCCGGAAGTGATCGACCGGATGATCAACGTGCCCGACGCCGCCTCCATCGCGACGATCCACTGGCTCGAAGCCGTACTGGACCGCAAGTGCGGCGGCTCAACCGGCACGAACGTCTACGGCGCGCTGACGCTGATGGCGGAGATGCAGGCCGCCGGGAGGAAAGGCAGCGTGGCGACGCTGATCTGCGATGGCGGGGAGCGGTATCTCGGCAGTTACTACGATCCGGCTTGGATCGAAGCAGAAGGCCTGGATCTGGCGCCGCATCTGGATCGGCTCGAGGCGTTTACGGGTATCGGGTTGAGGCACGACGGTTGAAGTTCGGCGTGGCCGCGAACTGATATCTCGTGCCTTACTCAAGTCACTAGCACCTTCGCCCCGCGAACCGCCCCGTACTTCAGATCGAGCAACGCGCGATTTGCATCCTCCAGCGCATACGTCTGCGTCGCTACCGACAACCCTGCCTCTGCCGCCAGCGGCAGGAACTCGGCGATGTCGCGGCGCGTGACGTTCGCCACGGTCTTGAGCGACTTCTCGTGCCACAAGTGCGTTTCATAACGAATACCCGCCATCATCCCGACATCGGCGTCTTCCTTGCGAATCGCGTTGACGACGAGACGGCCGCCCGGCGCGAGACACCACAGCGATGCGATCAGGGGCCGCCAGACCGGCGTCGTGTCGATGATGGCCATCGGTGCGACCGGCGGCCGCTCGCCGATGTCGCCCGCCCAGTCGGCGCCGAGTTCGAGCGCGAAGGCGCGCTCCTCCGGGTTTCTCGCAAACACAAATACCGAACTGTCGGGGAACATATGCTTTGCAAGCTGCAGTACGAGATGGCCGGAGCCGCCGAAGCCCATCAGGCCGAGCACTTCGCCGTTTTCGAGTTCCGTCAGCCTTAGTGCGCGGTAACCCACGCTGCCCGCGCAGAGTAACGGTGCCGCCTCGCGATCGGTGAAAGCATCGGGAATCGGGTAGGCATAGTCGGCGGGGACCGTCATGAACTCCGCGTAACCACCGTTCACGTCGCGACCTGTCGCAACGAAGTCATCGCTAAGGTTCTCGCGCTCACTCCCGTCGGACGAATGAATCCAGCCGACGCCGACACGATCGCCTTCGCTCAGCGTCGTGACCCCGGCGCCGAGCGCCGCAACGCGGCCGACGACTTCGTGCCCCGGCACGACCGGCAGCGACGGCGGCGGCGTTCGCGCTTCGATCTCGTCGAGTTCGGTATGGCATACGCCGCAGGCGCTGACGGCGATCAGGACTTCGCCGGCCGCAGGCTCGGGACGGCGAATGTCGGCGAGGCGCAGCGGGTGACGCTCACGGTCGAGGTTCGCGAGCCGCTCGAGCAGCATCGCGCGCATGTTCCGGCTCCTTAGAGAGTCTCTGCGTCCGACCCGGCGTCGAGGCGCTCGCGCACGACGCCTTCGAGGCGCTCGGTCAGGCCGGCCGCCCTGCCCGCCTCGAGCGCCGCGTCCGACGCCGCGCCGCGCTCCGCTTCGAGCAGCGCGACGAGCGCGCCGACGCGGTTTGCGCTGCCGCAGTGTACGAGCACGGGGCCGTCGTAAGCGTCGAGCAGCGCACCGAGCGTAAGTGCGTTTTCGGCATTGATCGCGTCGCGGCCCTCGATCGGCAGCGGCACGTATTCGAGACCGTTCGCCGCGGCTGCGGCCGCTTCGTCGAAACCTCGTTCTTCGTCTTCGCCGCGCAGGTCGATCACGGCGACGAAGCCCTTGTCGGCCAGAGCCGCGAGGTCTTCCTCACTCGGTTGGCCGGCCGATACGTCGCCCGCGGCCGTCTCGATGGTCGCCAGATCGGTCTTGACGAGAGCGGGTGCATTTTCTCCCGCGACGGCGGCAAGCGCCGCCAGCAGCAGGGCTGTCCCGATAATCCACATCTTCATCGCGTTATCCTCATAGGCAGTCTGTCGCGGGCCGCCGATCAGTCCTTGAAGCTGGCGCGCGAAACGATCTCGACGCCGTTCTCCGTTAAGTAGACATCGGCCTGAATGCGATCGTACACGCCGGCAAGGGCCACCATCGCATCGCGCAGCGCTTCGCGGGTCTCCGGCGTCATCGCGTCGTCATCCCCGCGCGGCAGCGTCATCGAATGCCCGATCATCTGATAGTAGCGGCCGGCATCGCCGGCGACGCTGAAAACCGGAACGGGCGAGACCGGCTCTGCATCCATCACGGCCTTGATCCGCGTCTCGGCGGCGGGCCCGGTCGACACGGCAAGCGTTGCGTCCGTCATCGCGGCGTACGGCGCAGCCGGCATGAACGCCGTCTGCGGGACCTCCACGGCAACCGGTACGCCATCCGGCTGGATGTCCAGCGCCGCAAGCTCCGGGCTGAACATAGCGCCCGTCATCAACAGCGCCGGCGCATCCTCGATCGCGATCATGACGGTGGCCTCGGCATCCATTGGCGGCACACCGGACGCCATCGCGTTGTAATCGAGTTCGTCAATGACCGCGAGAAAGCCGCGGAAATCGTAAAGCTTCGGGAATACCGGGCGGTTCAGCAGCTCACGGCCCTGAACGACGCTGGCATTGAGCTCCGCGAGTTCCTCGCATTCGTACGGATCAGCCTCGATGGCATCCAGCCGGGCACTGTAAAACTCGCGCAGGGCCATCGGATCGAAGCCCATGCCGACCGACATGAGCTTGCCGAGATCGGCGCCCAGTCCGGGCACGGTCGTGGCAATGCCCGCGAGACCCGCGGCAAGGTCGGACCGCAGCTCGATCACCGCGGAACCGTCGACCCCATCGCTGGCGATCTTGCGGTAACCGAATACCGCCCGCGGCACGACTTCGGCAAGTTCGCGGAACTCGGCCCGGCAGACGTCGGTGATCTCCGCGATATCGGACTCAGCCTCTGCAAGCAGCACGGCGTCGAGTCCGGTCGGTTCGTCCACGAATGTGCCGACGATCCGCCGGGTGTCGGCAAAACCGATGTAGTGGCTGCCGTAGCCGTATTCCCGGGAGATCTCGGCCAGGGTGCCCGCTTCCGCCAGATTCCGGGCCGGCGCGTCGAGGCCGACGAGTTCCGCCAGCTGATCGTCGTCGAACGACGCCGGCGCGACGGTCAGAACGACCCAGTCGCCGAACGCGCCGATGAGCACGCGTATCCCCTCATCCTCGTCTTCGAGATACCGGTAAGACTGACCGCGGAGTTCCGCGGTCGGCATCGCTTCGCCGGCCTGCGACTCGATCTCGCCGATTGCCGCCTCGAAGCGATCCGCGTCGAGGAGCCGGGCGCGCATGACCGGCAGGAGTCCGTTGCCGTACAGAGCGAACGCATCGTTGATCGCGAAGCCAGCCTCGCGCATACCGTCGAACGAGAACAGCTCCATGACGCCCTTCAGGGTCTCGGCCGTACGCTCGGCAGCCTCGCGCTCTTCCGAGCCCTCTTCGTAGTCGGCGACATCGGCAAGCAGCATGTCGTCGATGACCATTTCGTAGGCGGAAAAGATCGCGCTGCTCTCGCCCGCCAGGCGGCGCACGAGCTCGTCGTCGATAGGTTCGACGTTAGCGATGACATACGGTGTGTCTGCCGGCACGAACGCAAGCACGCTGTCGGCGCTCGACAGGGCGCCCGTAGCGTCGTCGGCTTTTTTGCCGCAGCCGGCCAGGATGAGCACGGCACTCAGCGACAGCAGCAGGCCGGCCCGCCGTAGCGTTTGATGAATCATGATCGACGCCTCCTTGACGCGCGATGGAACAGCCATCGACGGTCGTAACCGTTGATGGTACTGGCGAGTAAGGTAGCGGAGGATGACGGCGTGTCGTGTAATAGTAAAGCCGTCAAATCACAGTATAGGCGTCGTTCCAAATGATTGCCAACCGCGGGCTTCACGGGCCGGGGTCGTAAAGCTCGCCGGCCTCGACGGCGATCGGCAGACGGTTTCGCGGAGCCGGGATCGGGCAGGTCGAGAAATCGCTGAAGGCACAGGGCGGACTGTAGGCGAGGTTGAAGTCGAGAACCGTACGTCCGTCCTCACCGGGCATGAGCGCATACAGGAAGCGCCCGGCCGGATAGGTGTCGCGACCGTTGCTCCGGTCCCCGAACACGAAGAACAGACGGTCGCCCGACGCGTAGGCCTCCAGCGCATACGACTCGCCGAGCAGACTGAACTCGACGACGCCGGGCGACACCGGGTTCCAGCCGAGGCCTTCGACAACCGTATCGACCGCGAGCACCCGCGGCTCCGGATAGCGTTCGAGGCGCCCGATGACGCGGTAACGGCTGTCGATCGGGAAATACCCGAGCGGCGGCAGGCCGAAGATCGCCGGGTGCTCGTAGTCGCGCAGCCGGATCCCGTAGCGGTCCTGGCGGCGGATCACACCCCACGCGAAGCGGCCGTGCGTGATCGTCACGGGCGTCTCGGTCGTATCGTCGGAGAGACTCAGGGCACGCACCGGTATCCCCTCGTACCGCACGTCCACGCCGGGCTCCGGCACCATGCGCACGCCCGACTCGCCGAGAATGAAACGGCCGATCCGCGGGGTATCCACACCCGGGAAACGCAGGTCGTTGTCGCTGCCGCCGCCGAAGGTCGTCTCGCCCGGAGTGAGCCAGAACAGACCGGCGAGATTCAGGTAGCCGTTTTCGCCGCGGAGGTTCGCAAGGCGTTCTTCGCGCCATTCCAGCACGGCGGCTTCGTATTCCGCGGCATCGAACTCTGCGTTGCCGCAACCGGCCGCGACCAGCAGCAGCGCCGACCAGACCGCTCGTTGCATCCAGGGCTTCGATTCTTCAGGCGTCATCGTGGCCGCCATGGTGCCTGTAGACGGCCGGCTCGGCAAACCGCGTACCCGCCCATATAATGCCGCGCCCATGAACGAGCCAACGCATGCCACGGTCGCATTTCAGTCTCTGGAACCCGACGACATCCTAAAGGCCTGCGAGTCGCTGGGCTTCGACGTCAACGGCCGTCTGCTCGCGCTGAACAGTTACGAGAACCGCGTCTACCGGATCGGCGTCGGCCACAGGGACAACGTGATCGTCAAGTTCTACCGGCCTGAGCGCTGGGCCGACGACGCCATTCTCGAAGAGCATCGATTCGCGGCTGAGCTCGCCGACGCCGAGCTGCCGGTCGTCGCACCGCTTCGCATCGGCGGCGCGACACTGCACCACTCCGGCCACTTCCGTCTCGCCGCGTTCCCGAACCGCGGCGGCCGCCCGCCCGACCTGGACCGGCTCGATCAGCTCGAGCAACTCGGGCGGCTGGTCGGTCAGATCCACAACGTCGGTGCCGTCGAACCGTTTCAGGCGCGGCCGGCAATCGACATCGAGTCCTTCGGCAGTGAGGCAATGAACTACCTCCTCGACGCCGGCTTCATTCCACCCGAGCTGGAGCAGGCCTACGAATCCGTCGCCGATGCCGTACTCGACGAGGTCGAGGCCGCATTCGAGCGTGCCGGAGCGACGACCCGGCTCCGGCTTCACGGCGACTTTCATCCCGGCAACGTACTGGTCGACGAAGACCGTTTTCACCTCGTGGATCTGGACGACGCACGCAGCGGCCCTGCCGTTCAGGACCTGTGGATGTTCCTTTCCGGAGGGCGAGATGAAATGGAGCCGCAGCTCGGCGCGCTGCTGTCGGGCTACACGGCCTTCCGCGATTTCCCGGCGAATGAGCTCTGTCTGGTCGAAGCGCTGCGCAGCCTGCGCATCATCCACTACGCGGCGTGGCTGGCCCGCCGCTGGGACGATCCGGCCTTTCAGATTGCGTTCCCCTGGTTCGCCGCCCGCCGTTACTGGGACGAGCACGTGCTGGCGCTGCGCGAGCAGATCGCGCTCCTGCAGGAACCGCCGCTGGCCTGGCGGGAGTATCGTTAGCGCGACGGCAGCGCCCGGCGCCGCGGACCCAGCTCGAAGCGGTCGATCCAGCGCCCGAACGTCGCATGGCTCAGCGCCTCCAGCGCGGCGATCTCCTCCCGGGTCTGGCGGCGAATCGCATCGGGGTCCACGCGGCCCTGCTCCGCTTCGAGGATCGGCTGGTTCGCAGGCACCGTCAGCCAGCGCTCCACGAGAAACCGGTCGACTTCGAGATGAAACTGGAAACCGTACGCGTGCTCGCCGTGACGGAACGCCTGTACCGGACACGCCGCGGAGCCCGCAAGCCGTTCGCAGCCCGACGGCAGCTCGATATTGTCCTCGTGCCACTGGAAGACCCGCTGCTCGTTCGCGAACGACGCCAGCACGGGGTCCGTCGTACCGGAGCGCGTAAGCTCGACGTCGTGCCAGCCGATCTCACGCCGGGTGCCGGGGCGTACGGCGCCTCCCAACGCGCGTGCCAGAAGCTGCGCACCGAGGCAGATCCCGAGCACCGACATATCCTGATCCAACGCCTTCCGCAGCACATCGACTTCGGTGGCGAGGTTGGGATACCGCGCCGTGTCGTCGACGTTCATCGGTCCGCCGAGCACGACCACGGCGGCGTAGCGCGAAAGATCGGGCCGCTCATCCCGATTGCGGGCGAAGTTTACATAGCGGATGCGGAACCCGGCCGCCTTCAGCAAAGGGTCGAGAGTACCTAAAGGTTCGTATGGAACATGTTGAAAAACCAGTATTTTCGGACGTGGCATCGGCTTAATCGCACGGCTTGACCGGAACGGGGCTCTGACCGTATACCGGCTTGCTGCCGCTTCGCAACGCCGGCAGGCGCTCCGCATTCGGGCTCAATACCGTGCAATCGGCAATGAAACCGAGTTAAAGTCGATGCAAGCGTTTCGACCCGGCGGAACTCTTTCCGTCGGTAAACCTCAATAAGTTTTAGCGTGGCGGGCGGCGGCAAGACGGCGGACATGGCTTTAGTACTTGGCAGGTCAGGTAAGGAGCGGGCGTTGTGGCTTGCGCCGGTCGTGGCGATCGCCCTCAGCGGCTGCGGGTCGTCGGTAACGATGGATCCGCCCACGATTCCAGAGCCGCTGCTCGAGCCGATGGAAGTCAGCGTCGGCGTCCGCTTCCCCGAGAATTTCCGCGCCTTCAGCCACGAAGAGGAAACCGTCGGTGCGGAGGACTGGTCGATCGACCTCGGCCGCTCCAACGAAGTGCTGTTCACCCAGCTGTTCGGTTACATGTTCGAGAACGTCATTGTCCTCGGGCCGGACGACGATCCCTACGCGCTCGACATCGACGCGTACATCGAGCCCAGCATAGACGCCTTCGAGTTCTCGGTACCGAGCCAGACCAAGACCGACTTCTTTGCCGTCTGGATCCGCTATCGGATCAAGGTGTTCAACAGCGAAGGCGAACAGATCGCGAACTGGCC
This sequence comes from Woeseiaceae bacterium, assembly GCA_028277185.1. Classification (GTDB taxonomy): domain Bacteria; phylum Pseudomonadota; class Gammaproteobacteria; order Steroidobacterales; family Woeseiaceae; genus UBA1847. The sequence goes on along the minus strand of JANQGQ010000035.1, from coordinate 24,309 downwards.
GCTGGCCGCCTATGGAAAGAGTCAGGCAAGCGCGATGGGCGGTTCGGCGGCGCTGCAGCGTGCCGCGGTGCTGGCGATGCGTGACGCCGCCGCGCTCATGATCGACAAACTGGATCGGGAAACCGGCGTCGGGTCCGCGCGGGCCTCGCAAAGCCAGGCCGCCGCGTCGCCGGCCGACATCGACAACCGGCCGCTGCCAGCTTCCGCAAAAGAGTTCCTGCCCCTGCGGGCCGGGGAGTTTACCGATGATGCAGGCTAGACTATCGATACTGCTCAGCCGCGCGGTCGCAGGCGGGGCCATACTGACGCTGATGACGGGCTGCGTTACGTCGCGGCTCGAGAATGCCCGCGAGGGCGTGACCGGCATCGCGGAAGGCGAGTCGGTCGTCATCATGGCAAAGAGCTACCACCTCGGAAACCACACCGAGCGCAGCTACCTGACCTGCGTCGAGGATGCGCTTGCGCGCGGCAGTGCCGGACTCAACGTCATTCCGCACCAGCAGTTCGTGGACTCGCTGTTTCCGTGGTTCGAACCGCGAACCGCTCCCGCCGAAACCAAGGGCCTCACGAAGCTGATGCAGCGCCCCGGTGTCGCCGAGCGACTTGCGGAAAAGGGCGTGCGCTACATCATCTGGCTCGACGGAGACACCGAGCGCGTTGCCAGCGGCGGCAGCCTGTCCTGCGCGGCGGGCCCCGGCGGCGGCGGCTGCTTCGGCTTTGCGTGGTGGCAGAACGACGCCGACTACAACGCGTCGATCTGGGATCTCAAGGGGCTCGAATCCGCGGGGACCATCTCCGCCGATGTCAGCGGTACCTCGTTCCTCCCCGCGCTCGTCGTGCCGATCCCGCTGATCGCCCGCACCCAAACCGCCGCCTGCAAGGGCCTCGCCGACCAGCTGCGGCAATTCATCGTTGCCGACGCCGGCGCCTGAAGCGCCCGGCACAGACGGCCGTCAGTCGAAACGGCCTGCCCGCGCGAACGCCTGGCGATAGAACGGCGAATCCAGCGACTCGACCGAGACCGTTCGTCCCGTCTGCGGCGCGTGGACGAAACGCCCGTCGTCGAGGTAGATGCCGACGTGGCCGAGCTTGCCGGCCACATTGAAGAACAGGATGTCGCCCGGCAGTAAGGCGCGCTCATCGACCCGTCGCGTGGCCTGCTTCAGCGCCGACGTAGTGCGCGGAACCGCCTTGCCTGCCCGGTCGTAAGCGTAGTGGACGAGCCCGCTGCAGTCGAAGCCCTCCGGGTTTGCACCGCCGTATCGGTACGGGATGCCGACCTGGGCGTAAGCGATACGCGCGGCCTCTACGCCGACGTCGTCCGCATAACCCTGGATGACGACCTGCGACTCCGGGGCCGGGGGCAGCGCGGTTTCTTCCTGCCACGAACAGGCCGCCAGAGCCGGAAGCGCGAGGCAGGCAAGGGTATTCCGGAGCGTTCGATGGGCTATCATTGCGGCCCTCTATCGGGCAGATCAGGCACTACCCTACTTGAATCGCGCTGAATTCGGTATGAACTGGTTGGCACCCCGGCGGCCGCGCGGCGGGCAGCGGCTCCGCGGTTTCTGGCTGCTCCCGGCTCTGACCATCGCGGCGGCGTGCAGCGTGCCCGCCGAGGACTCCGCCGCCGACACCGATCCCGCAAGCTACGCGCTGGACTTTCGGTTGGAGCCCGATCCCGACGCCGCGGCCGTAGACGTCACGATGACCGTTGGCCAGCGGACCCATCGGCTCCGCGAGGTTCGCTTCGCATTCGATACCGAACGCTTCGAAGCCTTCGACGGCGACGGCGTGCTGAACGTCGACGGCGGCACGCTCCGCTGGTTCGTACCCGAATCGGGCGGCACCCTCTCATGGCGCGTCGCAGCGCGCATACAGCGCGGCAACGGCGGCTACGACGCCTGGCTGGGGCCCGATTTCGGCCTGCTGCGCGTGGAGCGTCTGATTCCCCGCGCCGTCACGCGCGCGCTGAAAGGGTCGTTCAGCCGAACGACGATGCGCTTTGCGCTGCCCGACGGCTGGTCCGTCGTATCGCAGTACCGGGAGACCGACGGACGCTTCGTTGTCGACAATCCGGCGCGGCGCTACGACGAACCGTCGGGATGGCTGGTCATGGGGCAACTCGGCGTCCGCATGGACCGCATTGCCGGTACGCGGGTCGTCGTCGCAGCGCCCGTCGAGAACGCCGTCCGCCGGCTCGACATGCTCGCGTTCCTCAACTGGACGCTGCCGGAAGTCGCCCGCTTTGCCGGCCCTCTGCCCCCGAGGCTGACGATAGTCAGTGCCGACGATCCGATGTGGCGCGGCGGTCTCTCGGCAAGCGACTCGTTCTACGTCCACGCCGATCGTCCTCTCGTCAGCGAAAACGGCAGCAGTACGCTCCTGCACGAGGTGATGCACGTTGTGCTTGGCCTGCAGGCGGACCCGGGCTACGACTGGATTATCGAAGGCCTCGCCGAGTACTACGGAATCGACACGCTGGCACGCGCCGGCGGACTGTCCCCCGAACGACACGCAAGAGCACTGGAGGCACAGGCCTCGTGGGCTGCCGACGCTGACGTCCTGTGCGCCGACCCTTCGACCGGCCCGCGCACGGCGATGGCCGTCACGGTCTTCGCCACGCTGGATCGCGAGATTCGCGAGGCATCGGACGGCGAACGTTCGCTCGATGACGTACTGGCGCGCCTCCTCGACGAGCGCCCGGCCAACGTCAATCTCGATGCGCTGCACCGCGCCACCGCCGATCTGTTGGGCACGCCGGCCGAGAGCATTGCAGCGCCTGCCCTGCCCGGCTGCCCGGAAGCCAGAGCCGCCGCGGCCGGATGACCGATCAGCGCCACGATCTCGAGCTCGTCCTGCGGTCGCGCACGCCGCTCGTGGTGATCGAGAGCAGCGACGAGTCGCGCGTCCTCAGGATGCTCAAGTCGCTGACGCTGGCCTCGGCCGCCGCCGAATACAATCCGCTGTTTCGCTGGACCATTACCGACGGCCTGCAGCGTCTCGATATAGAGCTCGAGCCGCAAACTCTGAACTCCGAGCCGACCGACGTCCTGAAGCACATCCGCGCCGTCACGAAACCCGGCATCTACGTTCTCCTCGACTTCCATCCGTTCCTCGAGGACCCCGTTCACGTCCGTCTGCTGAAAGACATTTGCCTTCGCTACGCAGAAACCCCGCGGCAGATCGTGCTGATCAGCCACGCGCTCAAGCTGCCCAGCGAACTCGAATCGTTCGCCGCACGCGTGGAAATGACGCTCCCGACGGACGACGAACGTTGCCGGATCATCGACAAAGTGGTCGACGAGTACCGCGAAGCGAACCCGGGCCGGGACGTCGAGATCGACGCCAAGGCACGGACTCTGCTCGTCCAGAACCTTTCGGGACTCACTTACAACGACACGACCCGGCTCGCCCGCAACGCCGTCTTCGTCGACGGTGCCATCACCCGCAGCGATCTGCCCGACGTGATGCAGGCAAAGTATCAGCTACTGAACGCAAGCGGCGCCGTGCAGTTCGAGTACGACACTGCACGCTTCAGCGACGTCGGCGGACTGACGCGCCTCAAGAACTGGCTTTCGCAGCGCCGCGCGGCGTTTCGTCGCGATGAATCCGCCGTACACCTGGACGTTCCGAAGGGCGTGTTGCTGATCGGCGTGCAGGGCTGCGGCAAGAGCCTCGCCGCCAAAGCCACGGCCGGCGTGTTCGGTGCGCCGCTCCTGCGGCTCGACATCGCCAGCCTCTACGACAAGTATCACGGCGAGACCGAACGCAAGCTGCGCGAGGCACTGAACACCGGCGAAGTCATGGCGCCCTGCGTACTCTGGATCGACGAAATCGAAAAAGGTCTCGCCGGCCGCGGCGGCGAAACCGGAACGACCCAGCGGGTGCTCGGGACGTTTCTCACCTGGCTGGCCGAGAAGAAAAGCGAAGTCTTCGTGGTCGCAACCGCGAACGAGATCGACGTACTGCCGCCGGAACTCGTGCGCAAGGGCCGGTTCGACGAGATCTTCTTCGTCGATCTCCCGCGCATGAGCGTCCGCGCCGCGATTTTCGCAATCCACCTGAGCAAGCGCGGTCTGGCGCTTGCGCACTTCGATGTCGATACGCTTGCGGAAGCGACACGCGGCTTCTCGGGCGCGGAGATCGAGCAATCCATCGTCGCCGCTCTGTATGCGGCCCACGCCGGCGGCAGCAATCTCTCCACCGAGTTCATCCTCGCGGAAATCGGTCAGACGCGCCCCCTTTCCGTCGTGATGGCGGAGCGCATCGCCAGCCTGCGGCAATGGGCGGCACAGCGGACGGTCCCCGCAGACTGAAACCCGCGAAAAACCGGCCGATCCGCTATTTTACGTAAGCTCTGGCGCTATACCCCGACACCGGCGGGTTGCCGCCAGCGTGCTATCATCGAAGGATGGCTAATGAGAACAAAAACACCAACGAGTTAGTCGCCGCCGACGAAGACGTGACCGCCGAGCTACAGGAGCTCACGCTGCAGCAAGTCCTGACGCGGGCCGGCGACTTCGACGGTGAGTCGGCCGACGACGACACGGCAACCTTCGACCTCGACCGCGTCAAACGCCGGCGCTCCAACGACGACGTCGCGGTGCTGCGCGCCAGTCTGGAAGCGCGGGCCGATACGATCAGCCGGCTGCAGTTCGACGTCGAACAGATCCGGGCGCGGTTTCAGGGATTGCAGGCTGAGATTCAGGCCCGGGAAACCGTTACCCGGGATCTGCAGGATCAGGTCAGCGATCTCACGGACGCGATGGCGAGCAAGTCCCGCCGCCTGCGCGAGCGCGACAAGGAGATCAGTCGTCTCAAGGCCGAGATCCGCGAACGCCACGCTATGGCAGACGAAGCCGCGGCCGGCCACAGAGACCTCGTCCGTGAACGCGATGAACTGCTCGACCGGAGTACCCGGCTGGAGGAGGAACTTGCCGAGCGCCGAACCGAAATCGAAGCGCTCGAAGAATCCCGCACACGGACCGAGGCACGCGCCACGGAACCCGAACGACAGCGCCGCGCCGAGCCGGGCGCGCGGGAGGACACTGCGACGCGGACCGAACGCGAGTTGACGGCGGCGACCGGCGCGCTTGCCGCCGCGCAAGCGGAACGCCGCGAAGCACGGGAGAGCCTCACACGCACCGAAGGCTATGCAGACGACTTGCGACGGCTGGTCGAGGATCAGGTCGCAGCCACCGAGGCGGTGGAAAAGGCACGGGCACATCTCGAAGCGGAGCGCGACGAACTCGCTCTGGAAAACTCGGCAATGGCTGAGCGGCTGGCGCTGGCTGCAGCCGACAATAAGGCGCTCGGCGAACAGATCGCACGAATGCAGCTGCGGCAGAACGACGATGCGGCAGCCTTCGAGGCCGAACTCGCGCGGCACAAAGACGCATTGCAGGAAAGCGAACGGCAGAAAACGAAAGTTGCTGCCGAGCTCGATCAATCGCAGGTCTATCGCGAAGAGATCGAGCGGATGCTGACCCGGACGAATCGGGAACACGATGCCACGGTCACGGAGTTGCGACAGCGCATCGAGTATCTGGAAGCCTGCAACGAGGCGCACGAAAACACCCTCACGACCAAAAATGCAGCGATCGAGTGCCTGCTGACGGAACTCACCGAGAAGCGCCGCCGGACCGCAGATGGCAACTCCGCGCCGGAACGGACTGACGCCGACCCGGACGTCGCCGAGGCAGCGGGCTTTGCCCCGACAGCAGACCGCGAGCGCGTAAACCGTCTGCTCGTCGGCCGCATCGACAATCAGGAGCTGCGCTTCCCCTTGTTCAAGAAGCGTCTCACGATCGGCCGGACGCAGGAGAACGATATCCAGCTCAACGTGCCCTACATCAGCCGCCGGCACGCCGTGCTGTCGACGGAGGGTGACGTCACGCGGGTCATCGACTGGGGCAGCAAAAACGGGGTCTACGTCAATTCCGAGCGCGTAACCGAGCGTTTTCTCAAGAGCGGCGACAAAGTCATGATCGGTAATGCCGAGTTTCGCTACGAGGAGCGGCTTCGCCGGGAGACCTAGTGTCCTGTCCAGCTAATTCGTTGGTTCGCGAAGCGATCCTCTTCGTCGTGCTGTTGCTTGCCGGGCTACTGCTGTTGCCGGTGGCGATCTTTCTGGTGGGCGATATCGTCTTCGGCGACTACGGCGGCGACGGCTACGGCCAGTTTTTCGAGGCGATCCTGTCGAGGCTGGCCGGCGGCGATGGCTTCGCGTGGTTTCTGGTGCTGTCGCCGTATCTCGTCGTGCAGCTCTTCCGCATGCTGGGTCTGGCATGGAAGCTGACCGGCAGAGCGCCGGAATCCTGAGCCATTTGGTCACTGCGTCACAGACTGCTTTCGTGACGCCGGTCACAGTTTTTACGACAGCCGTAGGCTAGGGAGCACGAAACGGCGACAATGTAGTCAAATACAGACACGCGAAGCAGTGAGGCTCAGCAAAGCGCTCCAATGATCGATCGACTACTCAGCTTTCTCGGAATCCGCCGTGACGAACGCGGCGACGATTCGCGGCGCGAGTCCGGTGTGCGCAAAGCCATTCGGCAGGATCGCGCTCACCCTCCGAAAGCGCCGAAGGAAGAATCCAGAGAGCCTGCCGCCGACTCGCCGCCGCTAATTCGCAACCGCTACGTCCGCGAGGACACGGGCACGCACGAAACTCTGACTATCCTCGACGACTCGATGATCGACTCGGGCGAAGAACCCGGTTTCGACCCCTACAACACCGGCGACTTCGATCGCTCCAAAAACTGGGAACGGCGTTTTCGAGACTGAGGGCGGCGGCACATCCGCCGTGCTACGCTGTGCGCCGACCGGCAGACAGCGAACGACAGCAATGGGGCTACGGATCAGCATCGACCTCGAGGACGAGGACCTCGAGCACTTTCGTCTCATCATGCGCGAGGCGCGCAAGGCCGCGGCCGTGCTCGCTCCCGAGGACATCGTCGCAGCAGCGGAAGAAGTGCTGGACGATATTGACCGGGCCGCGGCCCCGGGCTTCGTCCGCGAACGCGTCGGGAAGCTCAGGCGGCTCATCGCCATGCTTTCCGATCTCGAGTGGCGGCTGCCTCACGAGGACGCCCGACGCGTGCTGAACGCCCTCGCCTACTTTGCCGAGCCCGAAGATCTGATACCCGACCATATTCCCGGCATCGGCTTTCTCGACGACGCGATCATGATCGAACTCGTCATGCAGGAACTCAAGCCCGAGGTGGATGCTTACGAGGACTTTTGCGGTTTCCGCGACGCGGAGCGCGAAGCGGCAGGCAAACCTGTGGCGGTCAGCCGCAGCGACTGGCTGGACGGTCGCCGCGAGGCGCTGCAGTCGCAGATGCACCGGCGGCGGCGCAAGGGCGGCGCAGACCTCATGCGCGACTAAGCAGCTTCGCGATCACGGCCAGTAGTACCAGCCGGTGCCGAAGAGACCGAGCCACAAACCGACCTGAGCGGCATGTCGGGCCGGGTGCCGGATTAGCTGCGTGTAGAAACTCCCGGCCGAAACGGCGGTCATAGCGGTAAAGATGGCGAAGCTCTTGATCAGTGGTTCGAACTCGTACTGGACCCTGGGAAAGTCGCCGCCGATGATCGTGAAGACAATCAGGACGAACAGCAGGCTGACGGCGATTGACACACAGGTGCCCATGACGAATCCGGTCAAAACGGTTAGCGGCCGCATCGATTTATTTACCAAGTGCTTAAAGATTACCCCGAGGCGCAGCTTTTGTGCGGACTGCGCCCTTGATCGCAGGGCGAAGGGCATCTAGCCTAGCCGACATCGCCGTCGGATTCACATCCCGTTGTAATCTATGGAGAGAGCTTTGAGGACACGTTTGATCAGGAGCACCGGCCGGGCCGCCGCCCTCCTCACGGGATGCATTGCCGCAACCATTGCGGTTGCCGCTCCGACGATCACCAGCGACGAGGAACTCGTACCTGAAGTCCGCCACGAGCGCATCGGCGAGCTGGTCACACAGTTCATCCAGAAACAGCACTACAACCAGGTCGCCGTCGACGACGAACTCTCGTCGCGTGTGCTCGACGGCTATCTGGAAGCGCTCGACGGCAACCGCAGCTATCTTCTGGCTTCCGACGTCGAATTCTTCGAGAACTATCGCTACAGCCTCGACGATCTCATCAAGTCGCGACCGCTGGATCCTGTATACGATATGTTCAAGGTCTACCGCAGCCGCGCGCGGGATCGCCTCGGCTATGCGCTGGAGCTCCTGGACACCGAGCCCGATTTCTCGATCGACGAAACCTATCAGTTCGACCGGACCGAGGCACCCTGGGCGACCACGGAAGCCGAACTCGACGAGATCTGGCGCAAGCGCGTGAAGAGCGACGCGCTGCGTCTCGTGCTTGCCGAGAAGAGCTGGGAAGAGGCTCAGGACATCCTGAGCAACCGCTACAAGCGCGTCCTCCGGCGCCTCGACCAGGTCAAGACGGACGACGTGTTCGAGACCTTCATGAATGCGTTCGCGCATACGCTGGATCCGCATTCGAGCTATCTCTCGCCGCGGAACTCCGAGGAGTACCGCATTCAGATGAGTCTGTCCTATTTCGGGATCGGCGCGTCGCTCGTGACGGAGGACGACTACGTCGAAATCGTCAACATCATCCCGGGCGGACCCGCCGCGATCGACGGCTCGTTGAAGCCCAAGGACCGCATCACGGGCGTGGCTCAGGGTAACGACGGCGATATGGTCGACGTCGTGGGCTGGCGCCTCGACGAGGTCGTGGACCTGATTCGCGGACCGAAGGGTACCGTGGTACGGCTCCAGATCATACCGGCCGGCGCGCTGCCCGGCAGCGGTGAGAAGGAAATCGTTCTGTCCCGCGGTCAGGTGAAGCTCGAGGAGCAAGCCGCGAAACGCTCGATCATCGAAGTGCCCCGCGACGGCCGCAACTGGCGCATCGGCGTCATCGAAGTACCCAGCTTCTACCGCGACTACCGCGCTCTGTCGAACGGCGACAAGGACTATACGAGCACGACGAAAGACGTCCGGCGCCTGATCAGCGAGCTCGAGGCCGAAGGCATCGACGGCCTCGTCATGGACCTGCGGGGCAACGGCGGCGGTCACCTCACGGAAGCCACGGCTCTTTCCGGGCTGTTCATCGACAACGGACCCGTCGTGCAGTTGCGCAATTCGAACGGTCGCGTCAGCCGGCTCGACGATCCCGATCCGGTCGCCCGCGTCGCCTACGAAGGTCCGCTGGCGGTACTCGTCGATCGCTTCTCCGCGTCGGCCTCCGAGATCTTCGCCGCGGCCATTCAGGACTACCGCCGCGGCGTGATCGTGGGTCAGCAAACCTTCGGCAAGGGTACCGTGCAGAATCTCTACTCGCTCGATCAGTACATCAAGCCCGAGGGCGACAAAGGCTACGGCCAGCTCACGATGACGATCGGCAAGTATTATCGGGTGACCGGCAAGAGCACCCAGCACCGCGGCGTCGACCCCGATATCGCCCTGCCCTCGTCGATCGACGTCGAGCAGTTCGGCGAGAGCGTTCGCGACAGCGCGCTCCCCTGGGATACGGTCCGCACGGCCCGGTTCAGCCCCGGAGGGCCGCTCGACGACACCATTCAGTCGCTGACGTCGAGTCACTCCGAACGTGCGAAGGACGATCCGAACTACCGCTATCTCATCGAGGGCATCCAGGAGATCGAGGAGGCCCGCGAACGCGATACCATTTCACTCAACGTCGACCAGCGCCTCGAGGAGCGGGAAGCCGAGCGGACCCGCGCACTGGCCCGGGAAAACGAGCGTCGTGCCGCGCTCGGCCTCGAGCCCTACCTTAGCCTCGAAGACATCGACGAGGACGAGCGACCGGACATCCTCCTCGACCAGGCGGCGCAAATCGCCTCGGACCTGGCCATGATGAGGGAGAACCCGGCGCCGCCGGCGAAGACCGCACAGGTCAACCACTAGAGGCCCTGGCGCGGCAGCCCCCGGGCGTGCCTTGCACCGAGGCTTCGGGGTGTTATACTCGGCTATAACACCGTCGACACGACGCCGTCTGGAGAGGCCGTGCCGGTACATATTGCAAAGAACGGTCGTTCTGCCCGCTATCGGCACCAAGCGCTGCTGGCGCTACTGATCGGTTCGGCCGTCCCTGCGATGGCGGCCACCGGAATCGGATCCGAATGCGATTCGGCTACGGACGAAGCGGCCAGCGCCATGTCAGAAACCGCGACCATCAAACGGACGGCGCCGCCTGAACCGCTGCGGCTGCGTCAGGCCGACACCGTGACGTCGCACACGGCCAGCGCCAGCGACCTCGGCAATCTTCTGCCCCGCACGATCGGCACGTCCGCCACCTCGAGTCGCGAACTTCGATCCGCAGCCCTCGCGGACGCTCTGGAACGCCGGCAGCAGCAACGCAGCGCTCTTGGCGGAAACGAGCGAACGGCAACGCAGGGACCGAGGGTCGAAGCCGACATCCCCGGAGTCACCGAGGAAGAAGCGTTGGTTTTTCGCCGCGAGATGTTCCGTACCGACATCTGACGGCTACCTCCTTCCGCACGCTCAGCGGCTCAGCACCTGGCTGAGCTTCCAATAGTCCTCGCCCAGCAGATTCCCGTCGGAGCTCCGGACCTTACCCGCGCTGTCGAACGCGAATACCGTGGCCACGGTTTCGGCCCGCGGAACCGACTCCTCTGTCGAACCGAAGTCGGCGTGCTCCGCAATCTTCGCGACGCGGCGTTTTAACACGTCAGCAAGCTCCGGGGGCTGTTCCAGCCGTTCCGTCTGCGTGACGAGGCGCCTGAGCAGACGGTCGCAATCCTCGGGACTTCCGTAGTTGATCGCACCGACGCTCTTCTCGCTGGCCTCCTTGACCATGGCGGCCAGATTCCGGTCCTCGAAACGCAGGTAGAGATCCTGGGCAAACGCGAGAACCATCAGGTTGATCGATCGCTTCGCTGCCACGTCGAGGCCAGGCACTTCAGGCGGTTTCCGGCGGCGGATGGTCTCGAGTTCCGCGAGCAGGTTCTGCTCATCGGCCTGCGTGGAGACGATCTCCCCCTCGAGCGCTTCGAGATCGCGAGACGCCTGCCTGCCCCGGAACATCCTGCTGATGCCGTTCATGTCCTCGAGGCGCTGGCGCTCCGCAACGAGCGCGTCCTCGAGCGTCTGCAGCGAACCGCGTAACTCGCCGATTCGCGCTTCGACGACGCCCGCTTCCCGTTTGCGTTTCTCGTTCCAGTCCACCAGATGCCCCTGGTGGATGCGCTGCTCGCGCTGCTGCTTGAGTTGCTCCGCGAACTTCGCAAGCCGCCGACAGCAACGCGCGTTCAGACTTCGGAGCTGGTAGAACACGACGACGTTGTGAACCCACTCAGGATCGAGCAGCAGGTTTTCGAGGTGGTCGAGCTTCTGCCGGACACGCGCGGTCGACCCCTCCTGCTCACGGATGAGCTTCGTCAGGCGATGGATTTCGTCGGCCTGCTTCGCGTACGCCTGCTTGAGCTCGGCGCGATTCCAATACAACTCGTGCAGCTTGTCGCCGCCGGCAGTATCCGCAGGCATCGATTTCAGAGCGCTTTTAGCTGGCACGTCGGATCCGTTTCACATAATCCCTGAGCGGCCGATTCCGCAGGCCGCGACCGGATCATGGCAAGTATCTGGCGAAAATTCCGGACGAGATCGACACTTTGTCATCGCCCCACCATGGCGTTCGGCGCCGTGGCTTTCGCGGCCAGGACGGCAGCGTACAACCAGAAACGGTCTTTAGTGAGTTCGCGGCCGCTCCTAGCGGTCGAGAATGAGGTGGCCCTGATCGCTGAGGTACTCGAGCCATTTGTTGAGCACGGTATTGCGCCGCCAGCGTTCGTTGAGTTCGCGGCTATGCGCCGCGAACAAACGCCTGAGCTCGGCGTGCTGATGCGGACCGGATGCACGCATCGCTTCCGCAAGCTGCCCGTCCAGGTAGGCGCGGACGCGCATATCGGGATCGGCCACGCGCCCGGCGGGCGTCTCGAAATAGTAGGTAAGCGATAAAGTGACGGTATAGCGGCACCGCTCGATCACATCGACGTGCAGATCGCAGTCACCGGCGACACGCGACCGGTAGCAGCCGTCGATCGTCGCAAGATCGGGTATCAGATGCAGCAAGCGCAGGTAGTTGCTCTCGTACAATGCCATCAAGCCGACGAAGGTCTTCGGCTTGGCGGCTGCCTGCGGAACGATTCTCGAGTCGAGCAACATGGCGCGAATATAGCACAGGCCGCCCGCGGAAATAGCGACGCAAATACCGTTCCGAAACCGGCAAAAGAGCTTCGAAAATTACGTTCGAACGCGCCGTTCTACGCCGGTAGAATCGAGGATTCGACTGGCGATCTCTTCGATCGAGAACTCCGTCGTGTCGACGTGCGGAATGTTGTATCGCTTGAAGAGTTTCTCTGCTTCCCGCAGCTCGTAACGAACCTGCTGCACCGATGAGTAGCGTCCGACGGAGCGCCGCTCCCGGCGAATCTGACGCAATCGTTCGGGACGAATGGTCAGGCCGAATAGTTTCCGCCGCTGCTTGAGCAACAGGTCGGGCAGCTTACCGGCCTCGAACTCCTCGTCGGTCAACGGATAGTTGGCGGCGTAGACGCCGTACTGCAGGGCCAGATACAGGCACGTCGGGGTTTTGCCGGACCGCGAAACGCCAAGGAGGACGACATCGGCGACCTCGTAGTTGCGGGTAATGCCGCCGTCATCGTTGGCAAGCGCAAAGTTGGTCGCCTCGATCCGATTCATGTAGGCCCCAATGTTGCTCATGCCGTGAGCCCGGCCGGGCTCCTGAGTAGGTTTGGCGTCCAGCTCGTGTTCGAGCGGGCCGAGAAATGCATCGAAGATATCGAGGTGCAGGCCGCTGGCCTCACGGATGATGTCCCGGAACTGGTCCTGGACGAGCGTCGAAAAGATGATCGGCCGCGCCGCGTCCGACGCGCTGACTCCGTCAATCCGCGCGGCGGCCTCCCTCGCCTTGTCAACGCTATCTATAAATGGCAAAGTCACGTGCCGAAATTCCTGACCGCTGAACTGTGTCAGCAGGCTGTGGCCCAGGGTTTCGGCGGTGACTCCGGTTTGATCGGATAGAAAAAAGACGGTGCGTTCTGCCATTTCCAGTAGTTCCCAATGCAGCAGACGTGAGCGCCGCTGCACCGTCTGATCGCACCGATTGTCCACGTCTCAAGCGCGAACACAAGGGAGCCTGAATGGAGCCGTACGTTATCCGGCTTGACGAGCTCGGCATGCAGGATGTCGAACGTGTCGGCGGCAAGAACGCTTCTCTCGGCGAGATGATCGCCAATCTCAACGGACTCGGCGTAACGGTGCCGGGCGGATTCGCCACCACGGCTCAGGCGTACCGCGACTTTCTCGCGAATGACGGTCTCGCCGACCGCATCAACGCCACGCTGGACAAGCTCGATATCGACGATATCGACGCGCTCACCACCGCTGGCCGCAGCATCCGCGGGTGGATTCTCGAAGCGCCCCTGCCGCGGGTTCTTACCGACCAACTGGAAACGCACTGGAAACAGCTGGCGGCGAACGGCGAGATGGCCGTCGCGGTCCGCTCCAGCGCTACGGCCGAGGATCTGCCGGACGCATCCTTCGCGGGTCAGCAGGAGACCTTTCTCAACGTCCGCGGCTTCGACAATCTCGTCTCGTCGATGCATCAGGTCTTCGCGTCGCTGTTCAACGATCGGGCGATTGCCTATCGCGTGCACAACGGCTTCGAGCACAGTCAGGTCGCCCTGTCCGCGGGCATCCAGCAGATGGTCCGCAGCGACGTCGGCGCAAGCGGCGTCATTTTCACGCTCGACACCGAATCAGGATTCCGCGATGCCGTGTTCATTACGTCGTCCTACGGTCTCGGCGAAACCGTCGTTCAGGGCGCTGTGAACCCGGACGAGTTCTACGTGTACAAGCCCGCTCTACGTAGCGGCAAGCACCCGATTCTGCGCAAGAATCTTGGCGGCAAGGCCATCAAGATGGTCTACAGCGATGATTCACGGCCCGGCAAGACCGTTGCAACCGTCGACGTCGACGAGACCGAAAGCACGCGCTTTTCGCTCTCGGACGAAGACGTCGTCTCCCTTGCCCGGATGGCTGTGACTATCGAGGATCATTACGGCCGCCCTATGGATATCGAATGGGGCAAGGACGGCAACGACGGCAAGCTCTACATTCTTCAGGCGCGGCCGGAAACGGTGCAGAGCCGAAGCGGCCGCTCGATACAGCGCTTCACGCTGAAGACACGGTCGGACGTCCTGAGTAAGGGACGCAGCATCGGACAGAAAATTGGCACCGGAACGGCCAAGATCATCCGCAGCGTCGACGAGATGTCCCGGGTGCAGGCCGGCGACGTGCTCGTATCCGACATGACGGATCCCGACTGGGAGCCCGTGATGAAGCGCGCGGCAGCGATTGTCACCAATCGCGGCGGACGAACCTGCCACGCCGCGATCATCGCCCGCGAGCTGGGAATACCGGCCGTGGTCGGCTGCGGAGACGCAACGAACACCATCGAAGACGGCAAGACGGTAACCGTGAGCTGCGCCGAAGGCGACGAAGGCTTCGTATACGACGGCGAACTCGAGTTCGACAAAAAGCGGATCGAACTCGACTCGCTGCCCGACATCCCCGTCAAGATCATGATGAACGTCGGCAACCCGGACCGCGCATTCGATTTCGCGAGCATTCCGAATCACGGCGTGGGACTGGCCCGCCTCGAGTTCATCATCAACCGGATGATCGGCGTGCACCCTCAGGCGCTGCTTGAGTACGATCAAATCGACGCGGACACACGCGCCGCGATCGACGAACAGAAAGCAGGCTACGACGATCCGGTGCAGTTCTTCATCGATAAGCTTGCCGAAGGCGTAGCCACGATTGCCGCGGCATTCGCACCGGAACCGGTCATCGTGCGCATGTCGGACTTCAAGTCCAACGAGTACGCGAATCTGATCGGCGGCGACCTCTACGAGCCGGACGAAGAGAATCCAATGCTCGGATTCCGGGGCGCCGCCCGCTACGTCGCTGACAGCTTCCGGCCGTGCTTCGATCTCGAATGCCGCGCCATCCATAAGGTTCGCGACGACATGGGCCTCACCAACGTACAGGTAATGATCCCGTTCGTCCGCACCGTGGCGCAGGGCAAGGCGGTCATCGACATACTCAAGGAAAACGGACTCGAGCGCGGCAAGGACGGCCTCAAGATCGTGATGATGTCCGAGCTACCGACCAACGCGCTCCTCGCCGATCAGTACCTCGAGCATTTCGACGGCATGTCGATCGGCTCGAACGACATGACGCAGCTTACTCTCGGACTCGACCGCGACTCGGCGCTAATCGCCGACGTCTTCGACGAACGCGATGAGGCGGTGAAGCGCATGCTGGCCATGACGATCCAGGCCTGCAGGGAACGCGGCAAGTACGTCGGGATCTGCGGCCAGGGCCCGTCAGACCATCCCGATCTGGCGCGCTGGCTGCTGGATCAGGGCATCGAGAGCATGTCGCTCAACCCGGATAGCGTCATCGAAACCTGGTTGTTCCTCGCCGGCGAAAGCGTCTGACGCGGCAAGACCCGGCTGAGTTCAGAAGCGATCGTAGCGCGAACGGCGCTGCCAGCGAATGCGCGGCAGCCAGATCCCGAGCAGTATCCCGACGACCAGAACGGCAGCCCCGGTGACGAACCAGAAGCGGGTCGATTCGCCAGACAGTTCCCGGTTCTCCTGCTCGAGCGACCCGATGCGGACACCGGCGGCCGCAAGCTCCTCGCGCAAATCCGTATTTTGCTCGTTGATCGACAGCACGTCGGCCGCGGTGCGGCGAATGGTTGCCAGCTGGCCCTCGAGCTGCTCCTTCTCGCGAGTCAGCGCCTCGATCTGCTGATTCGCCGACGCGTACTCGGCCCGGATACCGTCGAGCTGCTCGTTGAGCGAGCTGCCCTCCTCCGTGGCGCTCACGAGCTGCGAACTCAGTCTCTCCAGTTGCTCGCGGGCGCTCGGCTCGCTCATCAGATAGCGGCTCAACACCCAACCCTCGGTGCCGCCACCGGTCCGCACCCGCGTGTACCCGCTTGCGGCATCCCGCTCGAGCACCGTGAGCTGAGTACCGCTCGACAGCATCAGCTCGATCGCGTTGCCCGTGCTCGGGCCTGTCCGGAGAGTGATTTCGAATTCGTCGCTCACCCAGGCCGACTGCGCATGCAGCAGGGACGGCGACAGCAGCAGGACGAAAAACAGATGTCTTGCGGTCATGGTTGGTGCATCGTGAAAAATCCGGCGACACTATAGTCGATAGCGCGCGACTGCGCCAACTATCTCCTTCGAAATCAGTCGCTTAATCCCGACAATTCAGCGACGTTCTGCTCACAGGTCTGGCCGTCGAACGGCTCTATGCTCATCTCGCCGAGCGTATCCGCGTCGATGCAGTTGACGTTGACGCTGATGCTGTCGGGATGGGAGCTCGGTTCGTAGAACGACTTTACGCCACAGCGGCGACAGAAATGATGCTTCGCGGCGCCGGTATTGAAGGTATTGTACGCGTGCTCCCCATGCGTCAGGCGGAAGTTTTCGCGCGGCACGATCAGGTGCAGATAGCCGGTCATCTTGCAGATGCTGCAGTCGCGGCGCTGCACGCTGAGGCTCGATGGCGCATCGACCTCGAAGCGTATCGCCCCGCAGTGGCAGCCGCCCTTGTATGTGACCATGTCGTTCATCTCCCCTCTACCGTAGCGTCGAAAACCAGCAGCAAATTGTTGGCGGGCATCGCGTAGCGCCGCCGGAGTTCGAGACCGCCGCGTCTCGCGCACGCCGCTACCCAGCGGATATCCCGAATGCCCATCGCCGGATTGCCCTGCCGGAGCTGAGCGTCGAAACGCGCATTGCTTACCGTACTGAACTCGCCATCCTCTGCGAAAGGCCCGTAGACGCAGAAGCGCCCGCCCGGCCCGAGCGCATTCCCAAGCTGCCCGAACAACCGCTCTCCCGCCGCTTCGGCCATGATATGCAGCGTATTCGCGGTGAACGCCGCATCGCAAGAGCCGGCCGGCAACTGCGCCGTCCGGAGGTCGATTGCCAGCGGCGAACGAAGGTTCGCGAGTCCGGCTCGCGCCACCCAGGCCCGGATGCCGTCGAGACGCACAGCCAGATCGCTCGGCTGCCACGACAGCCACGGCATCGCGCGCGCGAAGCCCGCCGCGTGCTGACCGGTGCCGGAGCCGAATTCCAGCACCTGGCGACGATCGGCAAACTCGCGGCGCAACACACCGAGGAGCGGCTGGAAATTCCGCTCCGCCGCCGGCGCTGAAGGCGGCTCAGGCAGTATGACCCTGCTCCCCGAGTACGCCGGCGTCCAGAAACGACCGACGATACCAGTCGAGTTCGGCAATCGAATCGCGGATATCCGCCAGCGCCAGGTGTTCCGATTCCTTCACGAACCCGGCCGCAACGTCGGGCGCCCAGAGCTGCGCGAGTATCTTGAGCGTACTGACGTCCAGGTTGCGGTAGTGGAAGTAGCGCTCGAGCGCCGGCATTTCCCGGGCAAGGAAGCGCCGGTCCTGACAGATGCTGTTGCCGCACATCGGCGAGGCGCCGGCATCGACCCAGCTTTCGAGAAACCCGAGCGTCCGCGCCTCGGCCTCGGCCGTCGTGACGTCGCTTTCCAGCACGCGGCCCCACAGACCCGACCCGCGATGCTGGCGGGTGTTCCACTCATCCATGGCCTCGAGGATTGCCGTCTCCTTCGCGACCGCGAGCACGGGACCGACAGCCAGCTCGTTGAGCCATTTATCCGTGACAATCGTCGCGATCTCGATGATCGTATCCGTCGAGGTGTCCAGCCCCGTCATCTCGAGATCGATCCAGATCAGGTTGTTGCTCCGATCCGTGTCCGCCGTTGTCGCCATCGGTTTGCGCATCCTTGAGGTATTTCACCAGTGTACCGAATGCGCCGCTGCACCGCTGTCCGGGAAACGGCATACTGCGAAACCCGAAGACGTGGACAGCTCGTGCGCGGACAGGTCATCGCAACGTTCAGTCGCCGCATGCGCGTACGCCTCGACAGCGGCGAAACGATCGAGGCCCGCATCAGAGGCAAGCGGCTGCGCCCGGTCTGCGGCGACTTCGTCGCCCTCGAGCCGATCTCCGGCGAGAGCGACTGGCTGATCGTCGGTTTGGAAGACCGACGCAATGCGCTGACCCGACCGAACCGGCGCGGCGATACCGAAGTACTCGCGGCAAATCTCGACCGGCTCGTCGTCGTCGCCGCGGGGACACCGGTGGCGGACTGGTTCATCGTCGATCGCTATCTCTGTGCGGCAGAGCTGATGTCGGTGGACGCCATGATCGTCTACAACAAGGCCGATCTGCTCGGGGCCGACGCGGATCGGACCGAAATCGACGCCATCGTCGCCGACTATCGGCGCATCGGTTACCCCGTGTTGTTCACGAGCGCAGAGTCGCTGCAGGGCATAGACGAACTCGGGCGCGAACTGGAATCGGGTACCAGCATTCTTGTCGGCCAGTCAGGCGTAGGTAAATCGAGCCTCGTCAACCGGCTGCTCGAGGATACGGTCCAGAAGACGGCGGCGCTCTCGACGAAACACCGCGAAGGCCGGCATACGACGGTGAACTCGGTCATGCTGACGCTCCGCTCCGGCGGGCGGGTCATCGATTCGCCTGGCGTGCGCGACTATGCGCCGGCCATTGCCGCACCCGGAGACGTGGCCGAGGGCTTCCCGGAGATCAAGCGGCTCAGCCATCACTGCCGCTTCAAGGACTGCCGGCACTTGCGGGAGCCGGACTGCGCCGTTCGGGCCGGTGTCGGAGAGGCGGTGAGCGAACGGCGCTATGCTTCCTACCGGCGGCTGCTGAACCTCGCGCGAAAACTGTCCTGACGCGCTGCTACCTGGACAGGGTACTAGCCGGGCGGCCAGCGAAGCCGGCGGCCACCCAACAGATGCAGGTGAATGTGAAACACGGTCTGCCCGGCCGCCTCGTTGCAGTTCATCACGACGCGATAGCCATCGTCGGCAAGCCCCTCGGCGACGGCGATGTCCCGTGCCGCGGTGTACAAGCCGCCCACGAGATGCCGGTGCTCCTCTTCGATGTCGTTGATCCGCGCGATGTGCAGCCGCGGAATGATCAGGATGTGCGTCGGCGCCTGCGGATTGATGTCCCGAAACGCCAGCGTGTCGTCCGTTTCGTAAACGATATCGGCGGGAATCTCGCCGGCGACGATCTTGCAAAACAGACAATCAGGCTCCACTAACGCCTCCCTCATTGACCCGCCGGCGGCCGTAGAACGCATGCGACAAGGTCCCGCCGTCGACGTACTCCAACTCGCCGCCCAGCGGCACGCCGTGCGCGATTCGGCTGGCCGCTACCCCATGACGCGCGGCAAGCTCCCCGAGATAGTGCGCCGTGGCATCGCCCTCGACGGTCGGGTTCGTCGCAATGATAAGCTCGCGCACGCTGCCGTCTTTGAGACGTTTGTCCAGCACATCGAGCCCAAGCTCGGCCGGTCCGATCCCGTCGAGCGGTGACAGGTGCCCCATCAGGACGAAGTAATGTCCCCGATACCCGGTCGCATCCTCCACGGCCATCACGTCCGCCGGACTCTCGACGACACACACGAGTTCGGCATCGCGGCCGGGTGCCTCGCAAATCGCGCAGAGCTCGTGTTCGGTCAGCATCCGGCAGCGCCGGCAATGCCCGATCGTGTCGGCCGCGACCGTGAGGGCCTCGGCAAGCGCTCGTGCCCCGTCGCGGTCACGCTCCAGCAGATGAAAAGCGATCCGCTGCGCCGACTTCTGACCGACTCCAGGCATGCACTTCAGTGCATCAATCAGGCCCGTAAGCCTTGCCGAAAACGCCATCGGAACCGACTCTCAGAACGGCAGCTTGAAACCCGCCGGCAGGTTCAGACCCGCCGTCATTCCGGAGAAGGTTTCCTGGACCTTCGCCTCGACGCGACGGTGAGCGTCATTGTAAGCCGCGGCAATCAGGTCCTCGAGCATGTCCTTGTCGTCGCCGATCAGGCTGTCGTCGATCGTGACGGAGTTCACCTGGTGCTTGCAGGTCATCTCGATGCGAACCATCCCGGCGCCCGACTCCCCGACGACCGTCATTGCGCCCATCTCCTCCTGGGCCTTCTTCATGTTTTCCTGCATTTCCTGGGCCTGCTTCATCAGCTGGCCGATTCCGCCTTTCATAGACGCTCCTTAAGCGTAGGACTTGAGGGATGTTGGCGTCATTCCTGACGCTGCCGCGAAACGACTTCGATGGACTCCGGCTTGAGCTCCGCGCCGAACAGCGACTTGAGCGTCTTGACGTTCGGATCGTTCTCCAGCGTCTGCCGCGCGGCCTCGAGCGATTCGTCCGCAAGCCGCGACTCGGCCTGATGCGGCGTCTCCGGGCCCTCTGAGCTGACTTCGATCGCGACTTTGAGCGGCTCGCCGTAGTATTTGGACAGGGCTTCGGCCAGAGCCTCCTTGCGCGGTCCCGTCAGCATGGCTTCGAACTTGCCGTCGAGCGAAAAACGGAGCGTGTCGCCCTCGCGCTTGAGATACGCGCAGTTCCCGGCAAGTAGCCGCACCGCGCCGCCGAGCGACAGTGCCGGCAGCAACGCCGTCCAGTCGGGATCCCGCCAGCCCGCTTCCGCTTTCGAGCGCGGGGCCGCGGCGGGCGCCTTCGCGGTCGCCGGGGCGGAGGCAGTCTGCTTCGCGCCCGCCGAGGCGGAAGCGGCGGCCCGCGGCGCCGCTTTCCTGCCCGCCGCCGGCGCGACCGCAGGCGCCGCGGTGTCATTACCGGCGGGGCGAAATGCCAGCATGCGGAGCAGGGTCATTTCGACTCCGCTACGCGGGTCGGGCGCGAGGTGCAGATCCCGACGGCCCGTAATCGCTATCTGATAGTAGAGCTGTACGTCGGCGGGCTGCAGACGCTCGGCGAGTTCCCGTGGCTCGGGGACGCCGTCGATCGCGTCGGCGCCGTCCCCGCCGACGACCTGCAGTATCGCGACCCGCGTCAACAGCGCCGCCATGTCGTCGAGGAGCCGGCCGTAGTCCGGAAACTGCTCGTCGATATCGGCCACGGTCGCCAGTACCGCTTCCGCATCCTGGTCGGCCAGCGCGAGAGCAAGCCGTTCGACGTAGTTGCGGTCGATCGTGCCCAGCATCCGCGCCAGCGGCTCTTCGCTCAGCGCGCCACCGCAATACGCGATCGCCTGATCGAGCAGGCTCAGGGAATCGCGCATGCTGCCGTCAGCCGCACGCGCCAGCATCATCAGCGCTTCGGGGCTGGCCTCGACACCCTCTTCGCCGCAGATGTAGCTCAGCCGGTCGGCGATCAGCTTCGGCGTCATGCGCTTGAGGTTGAACTGCAGACAGCGCGACAGCACGGTCACGGGCAGCTTCTGCGGGTCTGTTGTCGCAAGCAGAAACTTGACGTGCGGCGGCGGCTCTTCGAGTGTCTTGAGGAGCGCGTTGAACGAACTCCTGGAAAGCATGTGGACCTCGTCGATGAGATACACCTTGTAGCGCCCGCGCGACGGCGCGTACTGCACGTTGTCGAGCAGCTCGCGCGTATCGTCGACCTTGGTCTTCGACGCGGCGTCGACTTCTATCAGGTCGACGAAGCGGCCTTCGTCTATCTCTCTGCAGGCGCTGCACACACCGCAGGGTTCGGACGTCACGCCCGTCTCGCAGTTCAGGGCCTTTGCGAGTATCCGGGCAATCGTGGTCTTGCCGACGCCGCGCGTGCCGGAGAACAGATAGGCGTGGTGCAGCCGGCCCGACTCGAGGGCGTTGACGAGCGCGGTCAGGACGTGATCCTGCCCGACGGTATCGGCAAAGGTCTTCGGCCGCCATTTGCGGGCGAGAACGAGGTAGCTCATCGTGGCAGTGTAACGCAAAAGTGGCCCGCGCCAGCCTCTCCCCGGCACCCGGCATGACCGCTACCGCTGCTCCCTTCCGGGCCTGACGGAGTTCACGGCTGGCCGTCGCGGGGCAGCCGGCGCGGACCGGCGGAGATTATGCGGTCTCCGGAAGTCCGTTACAACGGCAGCTCAGTCGGCCCAGAGATGCGACTCCATCTCGATGACCTGCGACGGCTGGCCGACGATCAGCGGATCGGCGCCGTGAACCACGTGGCGATCCTTGCCCGGATAGTCGAGGAGCGACAGGAAGTGCTGCATGCAGTTCAGCCGGGCCCGCTTCTTGTCGTCCGACTTGATGACGGTCCACGGAGCATCCGCGGTATCCGTGTAGAAGAACATGGCTTCTTTCGCCTCGGTGTACTCCTGCCATTTGTGCTGTGACTGTTCGTCGACCGGGCTCAGCTTCCACTGTTTCAGCGGGTCCTTCTTCCGCGCCGCGAAGCGCCGCGCCTGCTCTTCGTCGGTGACCGAAAACCAATACTTGTACAGACGGATACCCGACCGGACCAGCATGCGTTCGAGATCGGGTACCTGACGCATGAATTCGAGATACTCCGTCGAACTGCAGAAATTCATGACGCGCTCGACACCGGCCCGGTTGTACCAGGAGCGGTCGAAGAACACCATCTCGCCGCGGCTCGGCAGGTGCTCGATGTAACGCTGGAAATACCACTGCCCCCGCTCCCGGTCGGTCGGTTTCTCTAGTGCGACGACACGGGCCGCGCGCGGGTTCAGGTGTTCCATGAAGCGCTTGATCGTCCCGCCCTTGCCGGCTGCGTCGCGTCCTTCGAAGATCGCGACCATCCGCTGCCCTGTCTGCTTCACCCAGTTCTGGACCTTGAGCAGTTCGACCTGCAGCTCTTCCTTGTGCTGTTCGTAAAGCTCACGGCGGATCTTGTTGCGGTAGGGATACTTGCCGGTACGGAACAGCTGGCGTATCTGCTCCGGACTGTGGCGCAACTCCCCGAGAAGGTGCTGAGCCGATGGGCGCATCTCCCCTGACTTGCCGTTGGCTTTTTCCGTATTCGATGACACTGGCCGACCCTCCCCGTCCGCACATGTAACCGGTCGATTCTCACAAAGCGCATCGACCGGCCCTATCGGGACATGTCCCTATTAAGTCTTGCGTGCGCGCGGGTCTCGTGCACCAATGCGGGAATGGAAACCGAAACGCGACGCGAGTTCCGGGAACGGCGGCTCCGGGAGCGCCGGCAGCGCGTGATATTGCTGGGATTGCTGCTGGGAGCCGGTCTCCTTGCCTATGCGCTGATGCTGAGCACCGGTGACCGGGACGTCGGAGCGGAGTCTCAGGTAAGCGAGGGACTGCATCTGGCAACCCCTTTGCAGCAGGCAGTAGCTGATTATGTAAGATCCCGGCAGGCCTACCCTGCCGACAACGTCGCGGCAGGGCTGGACGCCGCGCATAGCTTTAGCGGCGACTACGTCGGCTCGGTCACGATCGATCGCGGCTTCGTCGTGATCGCATTCCGCAATGACGCGCACCCGCGGCTTCGGGGCAAACAACTGACGCTGATCCCGGACGTGCAGAGCGACGGCAGTCTCGCCTGGGGTTGCGATGCGCGCGAGTTCGATAGTCGGGATTTGCCGGCACGCTGCGCCCGTGCACGATAGACTGCGAGTTCAAGATTGGATCGATCCGGAGACAGTGTAGTGGATATCTACCCCATCAGGACGGATGCGGGCCACGCCAGAGCCCTCGCTCGCGCGGAGGAACTGATGTCGGCCGAGCCCGGCACACCCGAGGGCGATGAACTGGACGTTCTCGCCACATTGATCGACGCCTACGAACGAGAGCACTTTCCCATCGACCCGGCCGATCCGGTCGAGGCGATCCTGTTTCGTATGGAGCAACTGGGACTGGAGCGGAAGGATCTGGAACCGTTCCTCGGATCGCGACATCGTGTTTCTGAGGTCCTGAACCGCCGTCGGGGGTTGTCGATCGAGATGATTCGGCGGCTACACGACGGACTCCAGATCCCGCTGCACGTTCTCGTAGGCCGGAGCTGACGAATCCTTGGCGGCGTCTATCCGCCGTCTGAGATCGAAGTACAAGAGGAAGAGATTCGTGTGCCGGCAGCCGTGCTTCACGAGTCGGGTGGACGCTTTCCGTAGCTTCTTTTCGATCTTCAGCCGGGTAGCTTCGTATTGCTTTTCCTGAGCGTGGCAATCATCGAAAGGCACTTCCGATAGCGCCCGGATGAGATCCAGCGCCTCGCCCAACAGACGCTGCACGTCGCTCAGGTTTTCCGCATGCCCGAAGGCCGCCGAGAACAGATCCGGGTTGGACCGATATGCCTCCTCGGTAATGACTTCGGGTATATAGAAACCCCTGCCTTCTCTTACC
>JANQGQ010000001.1 GCA_028277185.1 Woeseiaceae bacterium | reverse complement strand
TTACTTCCGCACGACGGACGTGACGGGTGCTGTCGAGTTGCCGGAGGGCACGGAGATGGTGATGCCGGGCGACAACGTGCAGATGGTGGTTGAGCTGATTGCGCCGATTGCGATGGAGGACGGACTCAGGTTCGCGATTCGTGAAGGTGGCCGGACCGTGGGTGCCGGGGTGGTCTCGAAGATCATCGAGTAAGCAACACGGCAATAGCCGGCCCCGGTCCCGGCGACCGGGCATTCGTTACCGGAATGGCTCGCAAGCTGCGCTTTATTTCCGGTAACGAATGCCCGATCACCGGGACCCGTAGCGTTTAGCGGCGCCGCGGTGGTGGGCAGAGCGGCGGCAGGATCGTCGAGACGCCTGGAAGAAACATAGTCGGAGTCCGGTTTTGCCGGGCCGGGCACTGAAGGCTGAGGAGCGGCGGGGCCGCACACCTTAGCGATTAGCTACTGAAGAGGGCGCATCGTGCTGGATGAGTGGTACGGCGCCAATAGGAACTAGGAACTATTGTGACTACTAACCAAAATATTCGTATTCGCCTGAAGGCGTTCGATCATCGCTTGATCGACAACTCGGCGCGGGAGATCGTCGATACGGCGAAGCGGACCGGCGCTACCGTCAAGGGGCCGATTCCGCTGCCGATGAAGAAGGAGCGCTATACGGTCCTGATTTCACCGCACGTCAACAAGGACGCGCGTGATCAGTATGAGATCCGGACCCACAAGCGGCTCATGGACATCGTCGATCCGACCGACAAGACGGTCGATGCGTTGATGAAGCTGGAGTTGCCGGCCGGCGTCGACGTCCAGATCAAGCTGAACTAGGGATTTTCCCGCGCTTAAGCCCCCGGCGCCTCAGGCGTGGGCGCCAACGGCTTGGAGTGCTGTCGGCTGACGGTCGAGGCTTTGCGCGAAGCGGTTGATTTCCTTGGCGTTTCTGTAGTCTTTCGAGGCCTGTAAAAAAACCTTCGCAAACGCTTGCAGGGTGCGTCCGAGGCGCTATAATTGCGGGCTCGCTGGATGTGGCCGGGCCGGGAGTCGGCCACCGTTCGGCACCGCGTCACGAGGCTCAGGCTACGTGGCGTTTATTTTTCGGTCGCCAGGCAACCGTGGGCGACACGGCAAATCCCGGACCTGCCGGTATGAGATGGACTGCTCGTTCCGGAAGCAGGGTCAGCCACAGAGCTCACCAAGGGTAAACCCCTGAGCCGGCTGGCCCTTTCGCGTGTCTGAAGAAAGCACGCAAGAATGATTCAGGTACCGCCAACCGAAGTGGTACCGCAGTAAATGTTTGTTTGAGGCGCCAGCCAATCGAAGCTGGTGCGGAGTGTGAAGATGACGATGGGTCTTGTTGGCCGCAAATGCGGCATGACGCGTGTCTTCACGGAAGACGGGGTGTCGATCCCCGTTACCGTGATCGAGGCGGAGCCGAACCGGGTCACTCAGGTGAAGACCGTCGAGACCGACGGTTACCGCGCGCTGCAGGTGACGGCGGGTGCCGTCAAGGCGTCGCGCGTTTCGCGGCCGCGGGCCGGCCATTTCGCCAAGGCGAAGGTCGAGGCCGGCGATACGCTGACCGAATTCCGTGTTGCCGACGATGAGGCGGCGGACGTCGAAGTCGGTGCCGAGCTCAAGGTCGACCTGTTCGAGGCCGGTCAGAAGGTCGACGTCATCGGTACGTCGATCGGTAAGGGTTTCGCCGGCACGGTGAAGCGCCACAATTTCCGCACCCAGGACGCTACCCACGGCAACTCGCTCTCGCATCGCGCGCCGGGCTCGATCGGTCAGAACCAGACGCCGGGCCGCGTCTTCAAGGGTAAGAAGATGGCGGGCCAAATGGGCAACGTGCGCCGCACCGCGCAGAATCTCGAAGTGGTTCGCGTCGATGCCGACCGCAATCTTATTCTCGTCAAGGGCGCCGTCCCCGGCCACAAGGGTGGCCGCGTGATCGTCCGTCCGGCGATCAAGGCGAGGAGTTAGCAGCATGGCGATGAAGCTCAAGCTTGCCGGCAGCGGCTCCGTGGACGTCGCCGAAACCGCGTTCGGCGTCGATTTCAACGAAGCGCTCGTGCATCAGGTCGTTACGGCTTACCTGGCCGGCGCGCGCGCCGGGACCAAGGCCCAGAAGAACCGCTCGGCGGTCCGCGGCGGCGGCGCCAAGCCCTGGCGGCAGAAGGGGACCGGGCGGGCACGTGCCGGCACGATTCGCAGTCCGATCTGGGTCGGCGGTGGACGTACGTTCGCAGCACAACCCCGTGACTTCCGCCAGAAGGTCAACAAGAAGATGTACCGGGCGGCATTGCGCTCGGTGTTCTCGGAGCTGGTTCGTCAGGAGCGTCTCGTAATTGTCGAGGAGCTTACGCTCGAAGCGCCGAAGACGCGCCTGCTGGCCGAGAAGCTCAAGGGCATGGAACTGAGCGACGTCCTGATCCTCAACGAGGCTTTCGACGAGAAGCTGTTTCTCGCGGCACGCAACCTGCCTCACGTTGGTGTGTGCGACGTCGCGTCGATGGATCCGGTCGTACTGATCCGGTTCGAGAAAGTGTTGGTTACGCTGCCGGCGCTCAAACTGATCGAGGAGCGTCTGTCATGAGTCAGGCACTGCATCAGGAACGCCTCATGACGGTCATCAAAGGGCCGCACTTCTCGGAGAAGGCCTCGATCGTCGCGGAGAGCGGCAACCAGGTGGTCTTCAAAGTGCGCGCCGATGCGTCCAAAGCCGAGATCCGCCAGGCCGTGGAGCTGCTGTTCGAAGTAAAGGTCGAGGGCGTGTCCGTCGTCAACGTCAAAGGTAAGCAGAAGCGCTTCGGCCGCACGATGGGCCGCCGCTCGGACTGGAAAAAGGCGTACGTCCGGCTGGCTGAAGGCAGCCAGATCGAATTCATGGGCGCGGAGGGATAGAGTTCATGTCACTGCATAAAGCCAAACCTACCTCCGCCGGTCGACGCTTCGTCGTAACGGTCAAGACACCCGGTCTGCACAAAGGTAAGCCGCACGCGGCGCTGCTCGACAAGAAATCGTCGAAAGGCGGCCGCAACAACAACGGCCGGATTACCGTTAGGCACCAGGGCGGCGGCCACAAACAGCGTTATCGCATCATCGACTTCAAGCGCGACAAGGACGGTGTGCCCGGTGTCGTCGAGCGGCTCGAATACGATCCGAACCGCAGTGCTCACCTGGCGCTGATCAAGTACGCGGACGGCGATCGTCGCTACATCCTCGCGCCCAAGGGCGTCGCGGCCGGCACGCCGATCGTGAGCGGCGAGGACGCGCCGATCAAGCCGGGGAACGCGCTGCCGTTGCGTGCGATTCCGGTCGGTACGGTCGTGCACAACATCGAGATGAAGCCCGGTAAGGGCGGTCAGCTCGTGCGCTCCGCGGGCGGTGCCGCTCAGCTCGCCGCACGCGAAGGCGTCTACGCGACGCTGCGCCTGCGTTCGGGCGAAATGCGCAAGATTCACATCGACTGCCGCGCCACGGTTGGCGAAGTCGGTCACGGCGAGCACAACCTCCGCAAACTCGGCAAGGCGGGCGCCAAGCGCTGGCGCGGTGTCCGGCCGACGGTTCGCGGCGTGGCCATGAACCCGGTCGACCATCCGCACGGCGGTGGCGAGGGCCGCACGTCGGGAGGCCGGCATCCGGTCAGCCCGTGGGGCACGCCGACCAAGGGCGCCAAGACGCGCAAGAACAAGCGCACCGACGGCATGATCGTGCGCCGTCGCAACAAGCGTCGCTAGTGTCGTGTCGCGCGAACAAATTGCATTTTCGGTTGCGAGTTTTCGTGGCTGGCAAGGCGCGACGACGAGTCATAGCGGGCCTATGGCGAGGAGTTGCAACGCCGCCAGGCGCGAAAAGGCGCAGCGAAAATGCAATTTGTTCGCGCGACAGGACACTCGGATTTGAGGGAACGAAGATATGCCACGTAGTGTGAGAAAAGGTCCGTTCGTCGATACGCATCTGGCGAAGAAAGTGGCCGAGGCTCAGAAGAACAACGATCGCCGGCCGATCAGGACCTGGTCACGGCGCTCGATGGTGCTGCCCGACATGGTTGGGCTGACGATTGCCGTCCACAACGGCCGTCAGCACGTGCCGATTCTGATCTCCGAAAACATGGTCGGGCACAAGCTCGGCGAGTTTGCCATGACGCGCACGTTCCGCGGTCACTCCGGCGACCGCAAGACGAAGTAGTTGTAAGGAGCCGATGGACATGCAAGTAGCTGCAACGCTTCGATACGCCCGCGTCAGCCCGCAGAAATGCCGGCTCGTGGCGGATACGATCCGCGGCAAGTCGGTCGACGACGCGCTCCGCACCCTGACGTTCACGCCGAAGAAAAGCGCGCGGATCGTAAAGAAGGTGCTGGAGTCCGCGATCGCCAACGCCGAGCACAATCACGGCGCGGATATCGACGAACTCAAGGTATCCACCATCGAGGTGAACGAGGCGCCGACCTTCCGCCGCTATCGCGCGCGCGCGAAAGGGCGCGGCGCCCGGATCATCAAGCGGAACAGCCACATCACCATCCGCGTCGCGGACGAGTAGGAATTATGGGCCAGAAAGTACATCCAACCGGCATACGCCTCGGCATCGTCAAGGACTGGGCGTCCAAGTGGTATGCCGACTCGGCGACGTTCCCCGAGTACGTCAAGACGGACTACGACCTTCGCACCTTCATCAAGAAGAAGCTCAAGGACGCCTCCGTCAGCCGCATATCCATCGAGCGTCCGTCGCGCAAGGTCAACATCACGATTCACACGGCGAGGCCGGGCATCGTGATCGGCAAGAAGGGCGAGGATATCGAACGGCTTCGCATGGAAGTCGCGAAGATGGTGCGGATGCCCGTCAGCGACGTGCGGATCAACATCAACGAAGTCCGTAAGCCGGAGCTCGATGCGCAGCTGGTAGCCGAAGGCATCGCGCAGCAGCTCGAGCGGCGCGTGATGTTCCGTCGCGCGATGAAGCGGGCGGTTACGAACACGATGCGCGTCGGCGCCGAGGGCATCAAGGTCAAAGTCGGCGGTCGTCTCAACGGTGCCGAGATCGCGCGTTCGGAGTGGTATCGCGAAGGCCGCGTGCCGCTGCACACGCTCAGGGCCGATATCGACTACGGTTTTGCCGAGGCGCGGACGACCTACGGCGTCATCGGCGTCAAGGTATGGATCTTCAAGGGCGAGGTCTTCGATCGGCCGGAGCCGGCGCAGACGCAAGAGGCAGAGGCCGCGGCGGCCGCGCGCAGCTAGGCGCCGCCGGGTTTGAGGAAGCAAGATGCTACAGCCAAAACGAACGAAGTTCCGCAAGCAGATGAAGGGCCGCAACCGCGGACTCGCGCTGCGCGGCAGCTCGGTGTCCTTCGGCGAGTACGCCTTGAAGGCCACGGGCCGCGGCCGCATGACGGCGCGGCAGATCGAAGCCGCGCGTCGCGCGATGACCCGCTACATCAAGCGCGGCGGCAAGATCTGGATCCGGGTATTCCCGGACAAGCCGATTACGAAGAAGCCGCTGGAAGTTCGGCAGGGCAAGGGTAAGGGCAACGTCGAGTACTGGGTCTGTCAGATCCAGCCCGGCCGCGTGCTCTATGAGATGGAAGGCGTTTCGGAAGAAGTTGCGCGTGAGGCCTTCCGCCTCGCGGCCGCGAAGCTGCCGTTCAGTACCGCGTTCGTCAAGCGGCAGGTGATGTAATGGAAGCGAGCGAACTCCGCAACAAATCGATCGACGAGCTCAACGAGGAACTCGTAGAGCTGCGTCGCGAACAGTTCAATCTGCGTATGCAGCAGGCGACGGGCGAGCTCGCGCAGCATACGGAACATGGCCGGGTTCGCCGGGCGATAGCCCGTGTCAAGACCGTGCTGGGCGAGAAGCAGCGCGCGTCAGGTGAGTGATTATGAGTGAAGAACAGAAAAAGCAGCGTAGCGTTGTCGGCCGCGTGGTAAGCGACAAGATGGACAAGACCGTATCGGTCGCCATCGAGCGTCTCATCAAGCATCCGGTTTACGGCAAGTACATCCGCCGGACGACGAAGGTTCTGGCCCACGATGCCGCCAACGAATGCCGTCCGGGCGATCGCGTGGCGATTTCGGAGTGCCGGCCGATCTCCAGGAACAAGTCCTGGGCGGTCGTCAACATCGTGGAGCGCGCTGCCGACCGCTAGGTCGAGGCGCTGTTATCGCTGTAACCAGGAAGTAGTCATGATTCAGATGCAGACAGTCCTCGACGCCGCCGACAACTCGGGTGCCCGGCGCGTGCAGTGCATCAAGGTGCTGGGCGGGTCCAAGCGCCGCTATGCGAGCGTTGGTGACGTGATCAAGGTCAGCGTCAAGGACGCGATCCCGCGCGGCAAGGTAAAGAAGGGCGAGGTTTACAACGCCGTCGTTGTCCGTACGCGCAAAGGGGTACGGCGTAAGGACGGCTCGCTGATTCGCTTCGACGGCAACGCGGCCGTACTGTTGAACTCCCGTCTCGAGCCTATCGGGACGCGCATATTCGGCCCGGTCACGCGTGAGCTGCGCACCAGCAAGTTCATGAAGATCATTTCACTGGCACCAGAGGTGCTTTGAGCGCGCCGTAGCTACGGAATACCGGATTATGAACAAGATCAGAAAAGGCGACGAAGTCATCGTACGTACCGGCAAGGACAAGGGCCGGCGCGGCACCGTGATCAGCGTGCTGGACGACGGCCGGGTCGTCGTCGAGGGCGTAAACGTTGCCAAGAAGCACATGAAGGGCAACCCGAATCGGGGCGAACAAGGCGGCATCATCGACAAGGAAATGCCGCTGGACGTGTCGAACGTCATGATTTTTAACCCGAAGACGAAGAAGGGCGAGCGCGTCGGCTTCGACTTCGACGACAGTGGCAATAAGGTCCGCGTTTTCCGCCAGAGCGGCGAGCGCGTAGACATTTAGTTCAGGTTTTAGGGCTATGGCGCGACTACAGGAAAAGTACAAGGCGGAGCTGAAGGCAGAGCTGCAAAAGAAGCTCGGCCTCTCGAATCCCATGGAGGTGCCGAAGATCACGAAGATCACGCTCAACATGGGCGTCGGCGAAGCCGTGGCCGACAAGAAGGTGCTGGAGCAGGCGCGCGGCGACATGGAGAAGATCTCCGGTCAGCGGCCAGTAACGCGGGTTGCACGCAAGTCCGTGGCGGGCTTCAAAATTCGTGAAGGCTTCCCGATCGGCTGCAAGGTGACGCTGCGGCGTGAGCGCATGTACGAGTTTCTCGACCGGCTCGTCAACATCGCCATCCCGCGTATCCGCGACTTTCGCGGGCTGAACCCCAAGTCCTTCGACCGGCAGGGCAACTACAGCATGGGCGTGGCCGAGCAGATCATCTTTCCGGAGATCAATTACGACGAGATCGATGCGATCCGGGGGATGGACATCACGATCACGACGACGGCGCGTAATCCGGAGGAAGGTAAGGCGCTGTTGGAGGCGTTTAGCTTTCCGTTTAAGCGATAGGGAAGAACACTAGACGAGAGTTCGTTCGAGTTCCGACTCAACACGAATCAGGTAGCGAACCTCCGCATCTACACGAATTAGACCGAACACTAAACGAGTACTATTTGACATGGCCAAAAAATCAATGCTCCAGCGCGAACGCAAGCGCGAAAAACTCGTCGCGCGGTATGCGAAGAAACGCGCAGAGCTCAAGGCGATCATCCGCAACGTCAACAGCAGCGACGACGAGCGCGCGCTTGCCCAGGCCAGGCTCAACGCGATGCCGCGCGATGCCAGCCCGTCAAGACTGAGGAACCGCTGTTCCATAACCGGGCGGCCGCATGGCGTGTACCGCAAGTTCGGGCTCGGCCGGAACAAGCTGCGTGAGGCGGCCATGAACGGTGAGATACCGGGTCTCACGAAGGCCAGCTGGTAAGGGATTAAGCAAAATGACGATGACAGATCCGATCGCCGACATGCTGACGCGTATCCGCAACGGTCAAAAGGCCCGCAAGGTTAGCGTTGCGATGCCGGCTTCGAAGAGCAAAGAGGCTGTTGCACGCGTGCTTCGCGACGAAGGTTACATCACGGGCTACGAAACTGACGGCGAAGGCGCGGCGCAGACGCTGACGGTCGAACTCAAGTACTTCGAAGGCCAGCCGGTCATCGAGCGCATCGAGCGGTCCAGCCGTCCGGGACTTCGCGTCTACCGGGGTAAAGAGGACCTGCCGCGGGTGCTGGGCGGCCTCGGCATTGCGATCGTGTCCACGTCGGCGGGCGTAATGAGCGACGCTCAGGCGCGTGAGAAGGGAATAGGCGGCGAGGTGCTCTGCGTAGTCAGCTAGCAGAGCGTCGTTATCCTCGTTCATACAGGAATTGAGAAGATGTCCAGAGTTGCAAAAGCACCGGTCGAGTTGCCGAAGGGCGTGGAGTTCAGCCAGGCCGGCAACGTCGTCACGCTGAAGGGCGGCAAGGGCGCGTTGTCCATGGAGCTCAACTCCGAGGTCGAACTCGCCCAGGAGGACGGCGTGCTGCGGATCAGCCCCCGCTCCGGCTCCCGTTTCTCGGCGGCTATTGCCGGGACGATGCGGTCGCTGATCGCAAACATGGCCAGGGGCGTATCCGAGGGTTTCGAGCGGAAGCTCGAACTCGTCGGTGTCGGCTATCGCGCGCGGGCCCAGGGCAACAAACTGAACCTTACGCTCGGTTTTTCGCATCCGGTCGTCTACGAGGTGCCCGAGGGCATCAGCGTGACGACCCCCAGCCAGACCGAGATCGTCGTAACCGGAGCCGACAAGCAAAGAGTCGGGCAGGTCGCCGCGGAGATCCGTCGCTACCGGCCACCCGAGCCCTACAAGGGTAAGGGCGTGCGCTACGCCGATGAGCGTGTCGTGCTGAAGGAAGCGAAGAAGAAGTAGCAGGGCTTAAACACCATGAAGCTGGACAAAAAGCAGAACCGACTGCGCCGGGCACGAAAGGGCCGCGCAAAGATTCGCGAGCTCGAGGTCAACCGCCTGAGCGTGCACCGCACGCCACGGCACATCTATGCGCAGGTGCTGGCCGCAGAGGGCGGCAAAGTGTTGGCGTCCGCGTCGACGCTCGAGGCCGACGTGCGCAAAGGCGTCAAGTTCGGCGGCAACCTCGAGGCGGCTGCGATCGTCGGTGCGCGCATCGCCGAGAAGGCGAAAGCAGCGGGTATCGATACCGTGGCCTTCGATCGGTCGGGTTTTCGCTATCACGGCCGCGTCAAGGCGCTGGCCGACGCGGCTCGCGAAGCGGGTCTCAAGTTTTAACGAGGCATCAGGACGGCAGTCCGTTGCTGCCAGGATCAGATTATGGCTAGAAACGAACAATCACAGTCCGGCGACGATCTCATCGAGAAGCTCGTCACCGTCAACCGCGTGGCCAAGGTCGTCAAAGGCGGCCGCCAGTTCGGTTTTACTGCGCTTACGGTAGTCGGCGACGGGCAGGGGCAGGTTGGCTTCGGCTACGGCAAGGCTCGCGAAGTACCCATCGCGATCCAGAAAGCCATGCAGAGCGCCCGCAAGAACATGACGAGCGTCAATCTGAACAACGACACCCTGCAGTACGCGATCAAGGGCCGTCACGGCGCAACCCGCGTGTACATGCAGCCGGCTTCGGAAGGTACGGGCGTTATCGCGGGCGGTGCGATGCGCGCGGTTTTCGAGGCCGCGGGCGTGCGCAACGTATTGGCGAAGAGCTACGGCTCGCGCAACCCGATTAACGTCGTGCGGGCCACGATCAAGGCGCTGGCGGCGATTCATTCGCCGCAGGCCATCGCGGCAAAGCGCGGCAAGAAAGTGAAGGAGATCATCGCGCAATAGCGATGCTGAGAGACGCGATCATGTCGAAGCCCAAGGAACTGAAAGTGACCCTCGTCAAGAGCAAGCACGGCCGGCTCAAGAGCCACAAGGCCTGCATTGCCGGATTGGGGCTGCGCAGGATCAATCACACGGTCACGGTCATCGATACCCCGGAAAACCGGGGCATGATCAACCGTGTCTCGTATCTGCTGTCGGTAGAGGAAGCCTGACATGCGTTTGAATTCTCTGTCGCCCGCCAAGGGCGCGAAAAAAACCGGCAAGCGCTTCGGTCGCGGCCACTCGGCGGGCCAGGGCAAGACGTCCGGTCGCGGTCAGAAGGGTCAGCATGCGCGTTCGGGCGGCTATCACAAGGTGGGCTTCGAGGGCGGTCAGCTACCGCTGCAGCAGCGCCTGCCGAAAGTCGGCTTCAACTCGCGGAAAGCGCGGTTGACCGCGGAACTGCGTCTGCACGAGCTGGCTATTCCACAAGCCGATGTGATCGACATCGATGTCCTGAAACGGCTGTCGCTGGTGCCGGAGCACACGCAGAAGGTCAAGGTCATCCTGTCGGGCAAGCTCGAAAAGGCGGTCAGCATCAAGGGGCTGGCCGTAACGAAAGGCGCCCGCGCGGCGATCGAAAAAGCGGGCGGCAAGATCGAGGCCTAGCTGAGGCCCAGCTGAGGCTTACGTTAAGGCAACAACGCAGGAACGGAAGGGAACGTGGCAAAGAAGCCCAATCAAAATCCGGCTGATCTGGCGAAATCGGCGAGCAAACTGGCCGAGCTCAAGGCTCGTATCCTGTTTCTCATCGGTGCGCTGATCGTCTACCGGATCGGTACCTTCATACCGGTTCCGGGTGTCGATCCTGCCGCTCTGGCCGATTTCTTCGATCAGCAGGCAAGCGGCTTGCTCGACATCTTCAACATGTTCTCGGGCGGTGCGCTCGAGCGCTTCGGTATTTTTGCGCTCGGCATCATGCCTTACATCTCGGCGTCCATCATCATGCAGATGGCGGCGCAGATTATCCCGAGCCTGCAGCAGCTGAAGAAAGAAGGCGAACAGGGCCGGCGCGAGATCATCAAGTACACGCGCTACGGCACCGTCCTGCTGGCATCTTTCCAGTCGGTCGCGGCCGCATCGTGGCTGCAGAGTCAGGGCACGCTCGTCGTCAATCCCGGCCCCAGCTTCCTGATCACCGCCTGCATAACGCTGGTGACGGGTACCGTATTCCTGATGTGGCTCGGGGAGCAGATCACGGAGCGCGGTATCGGCAACGGTATCTCGATGATCATTCTCGCGAGTATCGTCGCCGGTATTCCATCAGCGATCGGGGCGACGTCGCGCCTGGTCAGCTCGGGCGAGATGGCGCCGGCCACGGCGATCTTCATGCTCATCGTGGGCATCGCGGCGATTATCTTCGTGGTCTACATGGAACGCGCGCAACGGCGTATCAAGGTCAACTATGCCCGCCGTCAGCAGGGCCGCAAGATGTTCGCGGCGCAGAGCACACATCTGCCGTTCAAGATCAATATGTCGGGCGTCATCCCGCCGATCTTCGCGTCGAGCATCCTGATGTTCCCGGCCACGATCGCGCAGTTCTTCGGTTCGGCGGGCGACAATCCCGTGCAGCGGACCCTGCAGACGGTCGGCGCGAATCTCGGTCCGGGGCAGCCCGTGTACGTGCTGCTCTACGCCGCGCTGATCATTTTCTTCTGCTTCTTCTATACCGCGCTGATGTACAACTCGAAGGACACGGCCGATCAGCTGAAGCGGACCGGGGCATTTCTCCCCGGAATTCGGCCGGGCGCGCACACGGCGGACTACATCGATCGCGTGCTGACCCGCCTGACGTTCTGGGGCGCCATTTACATCGCGGGCGTGTGTCTGCTGCCGGAAATCGCGCGCATGTTCTACCCGAGCATGCCGTTCAATCTCGGCGGTACCTCGCTCCTCATTCTCGTCGTCGTCACGATGGACTTCATGTCGCAGCTACAGGCGCACGCCATGAGCCACCAGTACGAGGGCATGATGCAGAAGGCCAATCTGCGGAACTACGGTAGGGGTGGTCAGCTACGTTAGTGCGTGTTCAACAGCGAGGCGTAAGTCTCGAAAGCACGACAGTTACGGTAGTGCTGGCGTATCAGCACACCAGGAGAAAGCTCATGAAAGTCAGAGCATCGGTAAAGAAAATCTGCAGGAACTGCAAGATCATCCGCCGCAACGGCGTCGTTCGGGTGATCTGCACTGACGCGCGTCACAAGCAGCGTCAGGGCTAATAGAGGGAATACAAAGTGGCACGTATAGCAGGCATCAATGTTCCGCTGAACAAGCACATCGTGATCGCGCTCACGTCGATCTACGGTGTCGGCAACACCCGCGCGAAGCAGATCTGTGAAGTAGCCGGCGTGGCGCCGGAGACCCAGGTCAAGGATCTCGCAGAGCCCGAGGTCGCCCGCATCCGTAGCGCGGTGGCGAATTTCACCGTGGAGGGCGATCTGCGTCGCGAGGTGTCGATGAACATCAAGCGGCTGATGGATCTCGGTTGCTACCGGGGCATCCGTCATCGCCGAGGCTTGCCGCTGCGCGGCCAGCGCACCCGAACGAACGCCCGTACCCGCAAGGGACCGCGGCGTCCAATCAAACGCTAAGCGTAGCGAACACTGGATACACACATGGCTGAAACCAGAAAAAAGAAGGTGAAGAAGCACGTCGTCGACGCGATCGCGCACATTCACGCTTCTTTTAACAACACGATCATCACGATTACCGACCGTCAGGGCAACGCGCTGTCGTGGGCTACCGCGGGAGGCTGCGGTTTCCGCGGCTCGCGGAAGTCAACGCCGTTCGCCGCTCAGGTGGCCTCCGAAAAGGCCGGTCGCACCGCGCTCGACTTCGGCGTCAAGAACCTCGACGTCAAGGTCCGCGGACCGGGGCCGGGTCGTGAGTCGGCGGTGCGTGCGCTGAACGCGCTCGGTTTCCGCATTCAACACATTGAGGACGTTACTCCGATCCCTCACAACGGCTGTCGCCCGCCCAAGAAGCGTCGCGTATAGAGGCTAAGAGATGGCAAGATATCTAGGACCCAAGTGCAAGCTGTCCCGCCGCGAAGGTACGGACCTGTTTCTGAAGAGCGGCGTGCGTCCGCTGGAGTCGAAGTGCCGGCTCGAGGTACCGCCGGGCGGCGCCGCACAGCGCCGGCCGCGGCTCTCGGACTACGGTTTGCAGCTCCGGGAGAAGCAAAAGCTGCGCCGCATGTACGGCGTGCTGGAGCGTCAGTTCCGCAACTACTACAAGCGTGCCGCACAGCTCAAGGGTTCGACCGGCGAAAACCTGCTGAGGCTCCTCGAAGGGCGCCTCGACAACGTCGTGTACCGCATGGGCTTTGCATCCACGCGGGCAGAAGCACGGCAGCTGGTCAGCCACAAGAGCATCGAAGTTAACGGCAAGGTCGTTAACATCCCGTCGGCGCAGGTAAGTGCCGGCGATGCCGTCAGCATTCGTGAGAAGGCGAAAAAGCAGCTGCGCATTCAGAGCGCAATTGAAATCGCCGGCCAGGTCGGCTTGCCCGACTGGGTGGAAGTCGACGCGAAGAAGATGATGGGTACGTTGAAATCTCTGCCGGACAGGGAAGACATCCTGCCGGATATCAACGAAAACCTCGTCGTCGAGCTGTACTCCAAGTAAGTCAGGAGGGTTTACCCCCATGCAGGAATCTGTAAACGAATTTTTGAAGCCGCGCGTCGTAAAAGTGGCGCCGGTCAACGACTTGCTCGCGAAAGTCACGATCGAACCGTTCGAGCGCGGTTTCGGCCACACGCTGGGCAATGCCCTGCGCCGCATTCTGCTGTCGTCCATGCCGGGCGCGGCGATCACGGAAGCCGAGATCGAAGGCGTGCTGCACGAGTACACGAGCATCGAAGGCGTTCAGGAAGATGTCGTCGATATTCTCCTGAGCCTCAAGCAGGTTGCCGTGGCCATGCACACGCGCGACTCTGCCGAGCTCCGGATCTCGAAGAAGGGTCCCGGTCCGGTTACGGCTGGCGACATCCAGCTCGATCATGACGTCGAGATCATGAATCCCGATCTCGTGATCGCCAACCTCACGAGCGTCGGCGAACTCAACATGCTGCTGCGGGTCGAACGCGGCCGCGGTTATCGGCCGGCTACGCAGCGGCCGGCGTTCGAGGAGCAGGCCGGACCGATCGGCCGCCTGCAGCTCGATGCGACGTTCAGCCCGGTGCAGCGCGTGACCTACACGGTCGAGGCTGCCCGCGTCGAACAGCGTACGGACCTCGACAAGCTGATCATCGAGATCGAGACCAACGGCACGATCGATCCGGAAGAAGCTATCCGCCGCGCGGGCAGCATCCTCAAGGACCAGCTATCGGTGTTCGTCGATCTGCAGGGTCAGGAAGAGGGCGCGGCCGCGCAGGCCGAGAGTCAGGTCGATCCGATCCTGCTGCGTCCTGTGGACGAGCTCGAGTTGACGGTGCGTTCGGCCAACTGCCTCAAGGCAGAGAACATCATGTACATCGGTGATCTCGTCCAGCGTACCGAAGTCGAGCTTCTGCGGACGCCGAACCTCGGCAAGAAGTCGCTAACCGAGATCAAGGAAGTGCTCGAGGGTCACGGCCTCGGTCTCGGCATGCGCCTCGACAACTGGCCGCCGGCCAGCCTGCGCCCGGAGCACGAGCTCGGCCTCTAGGGCGGGCCCAGACAGGACAGACAGATGCGCCACAGAAAATCCGGCCGCAAGTTCGGCCGCAACAGCACGCACCGCAAAGCCATGTTTCGCAACATGGCGACGTCGATGCTGAAGCACGAGACGATTCGCACGACGTTGCCGAAGGCCAAGGAGCTCCGGCGTGTCGTCGAGCCGCTGATCACGCTTGCGCGTGAGGACAGCGTCGCCAACCGGCGCCTGGCCTTCGATCGCCTGCGCGACAAGGAAGTGGTCGGCAAGCTGTTCAGCGACCTGGGTCCGCGCTTCAAGGATCGCCCTGGCGGTTACCTCCGGATTCTGAAGACCGGTCCGCGGCCGGGCGATGCCGCACCGATGGCGATCGTCATGCTGACGGAAGCCGCACCGGAGGCGGTTGCAACTGACGAGTAGGCAGCGCTACCGCCGCTACATCGAAGAAGCCGGGCCTCGCGCCCGGCTTTTTATTGGATCGTCGCTAGTCGCAGCCGCTGAGACCGTCGATCCACGCGGCGATGCGGGCCACGTTGAACGTATCGACCAGGTTGGATCCGATTGGCGGCATGCCGTGGACGTCGCGGCGTTCCATTCGGTTGACGACCAGCGAGGCTGCGGAATTGCCCGGTGCGATCAGGCGAGCGTTCGGTACGCCGAGATCGACGCCGAGCGGCGGCGCATCGCAGGCATTCGTCGCGTTCAGCGCCGTAAAGTAGCGCAGATCCATGGTTGACGGCGTCGGCGCGTTGGGCTGGTGGCACTGCGCGCAGTTCGTGTGCAGATAGGCCCGCGCCCGCGGCGGTAGCGGCAGGCTCGTGTCGTTTGGATCGCTCAGCGCGTCGAGCGTGCTGACGGGACCCGGCAAGGCCGAGCTGAGCATCATGATGTGCTCGATCGTCTCGAGCTGGTTTGCCAGCCGTCCGGTCGACGGGTAGACGATGTCTTTGTTGAGCTGCGCGATCTCGGGTCCGAGCGCGAAGCCGGCGGCCCCGGTGTGGCACTGCATGCACTGGCCCTCAGACGGATAGATCCAGTCCTGCCCGCCGACGTCGACGACCTTGCCGCCCCGAACGCGCGTTGCTTCGGTTTCGGCCGCGTTCCACTCATAGGTGTAGCCGGCCCACACGCCATCGGGATGCCGCATCAGATGCCGGGTCTCGATGAGCCGGCCGCCGAGCCGGAAGTTCTTGACGATCACCGTTCCGGTCGGGAACTCGAAGTCGCCTTCGGCGTCGATGTCGATCGTCGTTCCGTTCGGCAGGCCGATGTAGCGATCCTTGTCGGCACCATCAGACCAGAACGGCGCGTTGAGGTCGTACGGCAGGAGGCCCGAATACGGTTGCGTAACGTCGCCGGGATCGACGCAGCCGGTGTCCGACAGGCGTTCCGGAATCGTGTCCGGCGTCGGAGTTCCGGGCGGGTCGATGCGCCGCACCCGGCCGAGACCGTTGCTGTCGTCGATGTCGACGAAATAGAGCTCGCCGTCCGGGCCGACGCCGAACGCTGTGGGTTGGAAGCTGGTATCGATTAGTTCGTCGTTGTCGTAGCCACCCTGGCCGTCCGGCTGCGCGGCCCAGAAGGTCCCGGAGTTGTAGTCGGCGAAGATGTAGAGGCCTGCCAGTTCCGGAATCGCCGTGCCGCGGTAGACATAGCCCCCGGTTATCGACCGGCCGTCACCGCGGCCGTATTCCGTCACCGGATCGATCAGGCCGCTGCCGTCGCCGCAGTCTGAGGCGTTGACCGTATCGAGCGTGCCCTCGCGGCAGCGCCAGCCATAGTTGCCGTCCAGCTCGATCAGGTTGACCTCTTCGCGCGCACCCTGGCCGACGTCAGCAAGCCAGAGTTCGCCCGTGTCGGGGTCGAAGCTCCAGCGCCAGGGGTTTCTCAGGCCCCAGGCGTAGATTTCGGGGCAGTCGTCGGCATTCGAACCCGGGCCGCACTGGGCATTGCCCGCGAACGGGTTGTCGGGCGGTATGTTGTAACCGGCGCCGGTGCCCGCGACGTCGATACGCAGCATCGAGCCCAGCAGGCGCGTTGTGTTCTGCGCCCGTTGGCGCGGGTCGTTGCCGCTGCCGCCGTCGCCGAGGCCGAAGTACAGATAGCCGTCGGGCCCGAACGCGATATCGCCGCCGTTGTGGTTGTCGAAATCCTGGTCGACTTCGAGGATAACCTGTTCGACTGTTCCCGCGCCGGGGTTGTCCACGTCGTCGAGCACCATGCGGGACAGCACGCTGCGCATGTCCGGGCCCGAATGCTGGATCGTGTACGACAGGAAGATCTCGGGTGTGGCGGGGTAATTGGGATGGAAGGCCATCCCCAACAGACCGCCTTCGGAGTCCGTATTGATCGAGCGCGTGTCGGTCAGGTCCATGTAGTCGGTGACGCCGCTCGGGCTGCTCGTCGCAAACGTTCGGATCTGGCCGGGCTTCTGCAGCACGAACCAGCGGCCGCCGGCGCCCGGTTCGAGCAGGATCTTCGTCGGCTGGATGAAGTTCGGCAGCGACGGATACGGGTCCGTCACCGAGACCGATGCGTTCCCGGTCGGCCGGTCGGGCGCGATGCACGTGCGGTTGTCCGGCCGGTCGTCGAGGCCGGAGGCGCCGCTCGGCGAATCGTCGTCGCGGATCGTGCCGGTTGCACTGTCCTGGGAAATCGTTGCGTTGACCGGCGACGACAGCGTCACGGTGAAGGTTTCGTTCGGCTCTACGTCGGTGTCGCCGACGACGTCGACTTCAATCGTAACCTGGGTGGTACCGCCCGGAATCTGAATCGTGCCGCTTGCGGCCTGGTAGTCGACACCTTCGGTCGCGGTACCGCCCGAAGTCGCATAGTCGACGCTGGCATCGGCGATTGTCGATCCGGTCGAACCGAAGGAGCTGGCCAGCACTTCAAACCGCAGGACCGTGTTTCCGGTATCGCCCTCCGTGACGATCGCATCGCTGATCGACAGCGTCGGATTCACGACGGTCGGAGGCGGAGGCGGCGGAGGCGGTGAGGGAGTCGGCGGTGGGGGAGGCGAAGATGCGGCAGGGTCACTGCTCCCGCTGCCGCAGGCGGTAAGGGTGAAGGTGAGCGCCAGCATGCACAGGAGGCGCAGCGCCTGCGAAGTAGTTCGTAGCCGTTTAGCGAGCATCAGCGTTCCCAAGCGAGCTCAGTCACCGGCATTATTGCACGCGGATACGACGTTTTTTTGTGACGCCTTACAAAATAGGGGATTCGTCGCCAATCGGCGACAGTTTACAGCTGTTTGCAGGCGCGTAGCTGCCGCGTGAGCTCCAGTAGTTCTGCGAGGTATTGCTCGCCCTGCTCCTTCGAATAACCCTTCCGCATCTCCAGATCGATCGCGTCGATTGCATCGCGCGTCGTCTGCTCGCATTCGGCGCGGTCTTGTGAAACGGGCCCGGCTGGCGCCGGGTCCGCGGGCAACGGCGGATCGTCGGTTTCATCGAAAGGATTCCGAAAATCCCAGAACTCGTCCGTGGACGCCGCCGCCGGATCGTCATGTGGTGCCTCGCTGTCGTCCGCGGGTTCGGCGCAGGGCGTTTCCTGAAACGCGACCGTTCCGTCGGGCTGCGGACAGCGATGGATCTCGGGTTCCGCGCCGCCGACTGTAGCCGGCAACAGCAGTGCGATGAGCAGAACGCTGCAGTAAGGCGGCGTCGGAACCATCTTCGCGCAGCCGCCTAGTCCGGATCTTTCCCGGTTTTGGCTTTGAGATCGCAGTACGCGAGAAACAGGTTCGTGTAATGCGAGTGGTGCACGTCGATTCGGGCATGCGCCTGGCGCAGCTTTTCCTCGATGACTTTGAGGCCGACTTCGGTCTGCATGTCACGGGCGTCGCCCACTTCGCCGACCGTCGTCAGCATCAGGCCCACGAGATTCCAGGCGTCGCCGAGGAGGTCTTCCACAGCGTGAAGGTCGCCGGCTTGCTCGGAAAATGCAACGTAGGCTGTCGGGTCGGGATCGTAGGTCTTATCGGACAACAGATCGGGGACCTCGTAGCGGGCCTTGTCTTCCCGCACTTCGTGGACTTTCTCGTCGTCGTCCGGATCGGATGGTGGTTCTGTCATTGGTCTGCCGGTCGTGTCGAAGGAATAGAGTACGCAAAGCTGCGCTTTTCTTTCGTATACCTTAGTAGACGCAATAGGAGCATAAATCATAGTGCCGGTCCTCGGGTTGAGGCCAGCTTGGGGCACGGGACACGGGCACGCCCGGATCGAGCGGCTGGGTTCGGTCTGATAGCATGCCGTGAGCCATCGTCAGCACCCTTTTTGCTGGCTGTGGTTAGGGCCGTTGAGGAGTTGCAGCTCCTCTTCGGTCCGCTTCTTATAGCATAGAGCGGGGTGGGGTGCTTAGAGGTATTTGTCTACGCTGGATTGCGCGGCCCGATCAGGCTGCCTTTATCACTGCAGCCTGTATATCGTCGGTGAAATTGGCATCGACAAACAGCTCACGCGGGTAGAGGTAGCTATCCCCGGACTCATCGATCACTCGGATACACCCAAGCTCTACTGCACGCGCATCGTCGACTGCTTCGTAAATCTTTCTCTTCTCCAGAGAAGCGGGGTGCCCTGAATTCTCAATGCAAATGACGAAACGCGGTTGGCTCATATATCAGTCAGTCCAGCAGTCGCTTGATCTTGTGATCTTTCTTTCGCGATCAGGGCGAATCACCCACGGCTTTCAGCTCCTCTTTCAGAATGCGCCGAAGCGTACGGGCGTCAACCGGCTTGGTGGGCCTCTTGAGGGTTTCACGCAGCGCTTCGTTGATCAGGGTCTGGTAGCCCCGCCCCAGCTTCTCACCCTTCTCGCGATAGGCGGCGATGATATCGTCGTCCAGATAGATCGTGATCCGGGTTTTCCCTTTGTTTCTAACGACGGGTCCGCGCCTGGCTTTGCTAAAGTCGTATTCGTTTCTCATAGATGCTGCTTTCGGT
This sequence comes from Woeseiaceae bacterium, assembly GCA_028277185.1. Classification (GTDB taxonomy): domain Bacteria; phylum Pseudomonadota; class Gammaproteobacteria; order Steroidobacterales; family Woeseiaceae; genus UBA1847. The sequence continues at coordinate 112,327 of JANQGQ010000001.1, read as the reverse complement.
TTTCGTGGCCTGGCGCGCGGAGATGATACGGACTGCGTTCCCTCTGTAGGTATACGACACGGTCAGGATTCTGCCCAGCGCATCCGCGCCGACGAGCAGAAACCTCTCCTCGCCCAATGAAAATGGGTCCTGCATCGACAATGCAAACTCATCGTAGAACGCAGGTTCTACGTCAGCAAAGCTCACTCCGTGCTTGCCGAGGTTCAATGCTGCCTTGACAGCATCCCACTCAACGTTCACCTGATTGCCAGATTGTATGTATTTTATATGTATATTTCAACACAGAAAGACTCGGAGGAGCCAAAGCTCACGAGGACGCTCAACTGGCGATGGATCTGCAGCTACGCTTGCAGCTTGGTCAGATGCGGTACGTGAGTGGCTACGATAAGCAAGGCCCGACGGGTTTGAGCACGCTTGCTGGATGAGCGTACTTCGAGTGTGGTTGGATTTCCGTACGGCGTCGACGTCTGAAACCGGGCAAATTGCCAACTATCATACGGGCGCCAGAGGGAATTTGGCCGAAATCGTGTAAGCGTCGCTGCCGCCGAGAGTCAGGTACGGTGGCGGCAGGTGATTGGAGGCGCGACTTGATCAGTCCGCATCCATAACGGCAGCCTAAACTTCGTCGCTGAGGTTAGCTTTTACGAACAGTCGACGCGGAGTATCGTTTTAGTCCGTCCGAACACGACTCGAAGCAGTGTCAGGCAGCGCGCACATTGACAACTTCGCCTTGAGACTTCGGTTCGGGAACCTGCTCGCCGGACCTCTTCAGCCCTTCCAGATGGAATTCGATTGCTTCTTGAATGAGGCCGACTACTTCCTCTCGGGTGGCTGCTGCTGCGACACAGCCGGGCAAGTCCGGCACGTATGCGCCAAAACCGCTCTCACTTGTCTCGATGACGACCAGGTACTGCATGTATCCTATTCTAGCTGAGCTTGCTTCAGAATGCTGTTAAGTGTCCCGGGTGGTACATCGATACTGTGCTTACCTGAGACAGTCACCGTGCCGGGCTTTTGGGGGTGCTTGAGTTGGCGGTGGCTGCCCCGGGTCCTTGCGATAATCCAACCGTCGTCTTTCAGTAGCCTGAGAAGTGCGCGGACTTTCATGCAGCGAGTCTGCGCGACCCTCCGCATGACTTCGATGCATGAAACTAGTCGAACTGCCGATTATCAGAACTACCCTATACGCTCACCAGACAAACGTGCCCGATTGATTCAGTGATCAGCTAAGCAGCATCCAGAGGGCGAATCCGGCGCACATCCTTTTGAATAGCTCGGCTCGCATCCCACAGGTCCACGGCCGTTTGCGCGTTGAGCCAAAACTCCGGGCTGTTGCCGAACAGCCGCGAAAACCGCAACGCCATCTCCGGGCTTAAGGCACGGCGTTCGCGCAGAATTTCGTTGATCGACTGCCGTGACACACCGATGGCTTCCGCCAGGCCGCTCACCGTGAGTCCGTAGTCGGGCATGAAGTCTTCGCGCAACATCTCGCCCGGGTGGGTCGGGCGCCGTCTTAGTCCGGAATTGTGAATTGCCATCAGCTACACCCGAGCGTCAATGGTAGTCGCAGACTTCGACGTCAAACGCGTCGCCGTCTTCGAATCGAAAGCAGATTCGCCACTGATCGTTGATCGATATCGAGTACTGGCCTTGTCGATCGCCTCTCAGCGTGTGGAGTCGGTTTCCCAGCGGCGTACGTAGATCGTCGAGCCTCTCGGCCAGATCGACGTATTCGAGTTTTCTTGCTGCGCGTCGAGCTACGTTCTCTGGAAACCTGCTTGCTTTGCCGGTCTCGTACAGGTCCCTGGTACGCTGATCGGCAAAGGTCTTAATCAAGGCTCAGAATGTAACGTGTCACGTGACGATTGTCAAACTAGGAATTGGCCCTCAATCGACTTGTGTAAGTACTCAGAGTGCATCTGGCCATGGTAGGCCATCGAGCCAACCATGCCTCTACGAGTTTCCGGCCGAACGGGCGAGAAACAGCCCGGGCCGACCAGCGGCAGAGCCGATAGAACGAACGGTCCCTGCATGTCGCCTGGCGGCCATGGACCGACTATCATCTTCCGACCGATTTCTCTCAGTTGCCGATCAAGCCCAATGCCGAAACAAGACAACACTATTTCCTTAGTCCTCGGCAGCGGCGGTGCGCGCGGCCTTGCCCACATCGGGATCATCCGCGAGTTCGAGGACAACGGCTACACGATCGGTTCGATAGCCGGCGCGTCAGCGGGTGCGCTGGTCGGCGGGATTCACGCGGCTGGCAAGCTCGACGACTTCACCGACTGGATCTCCGCGGTCAGCAAGGCCGACATCGTCAACCTGCTCGACATCGCCTGGGAGAAGAACGGCCTCGTCAAGGGCGACAAGGTCATCCAGACGCTCAGGGAGCTCGTCGGCGATAAACGGATCGAGGATCTGGCAATACCGTTTACCGCGGTCGCGACCGACATCAAGCGCCAGAAGGAAGTCTGGCTCAACAGCGGATCGTTGTTCGACGCGATTCGCGCTTCGATCTCGCTGCCGTTCTTCTTCACGCCTGTCTCCAGCGACGGCGCGTTGTTGATCGACGGGGGTGTGCTCAACCCGGTGCCCATTGCGCCGGCCTTCAACGACGACACGGATTTGATCGTCGCCGTGAACCTGTCCGGATCGCCGGTCGACGATCCCGATGCCTTGCTGGCCGACGCCGACACCGGGAAGCAGCAGTCGCAGTCCTTCTTCAACCGCAAGCTCAGCGAGTTCATCGAGGATCTGTCGAAATCGATGCAGGACAGCAAGTCGGAGTGGGACATGTACGACATTGGCAACCAGGCCTTCGATGCGATGCAGGGGACGATCGCGCGTCAGAAGCTGGCGGCGTATCCGCCCGACCACACGATCGAGATACCGCGCAACGCCTGCAAGCTGCTCGACTTCGACCGCGCGGCCGCGATGATTCGTCTCGGGCGCGAACGCGCCCGCGAACTACTCGACGGTCTGGAAGCTTAGGAGCCGGCCTGGACGCGCCCGGGCTCGGCGCCCGTCCGCCCGCTGAGCTTGTCGATCACCCGCGACACGTACTCCGGTGAGCGGGTGTTCTTCGCGAGGACCGAGTACACGGTCGGCACGACGATCAGCGTCAGGACCATCGAGAACAGCACGCCGAAGAACACGACGGCGCCGATCGACTGCCGCGACAGCGCGCCGGCGCCCGACGCAAGCAGCAGCGGAATAGAGCCGAAGGCCGTGCACATGCTCGTCATCAGGACCGGGCGCAGGCGCGTCTTCGACGACTGGATCACCGCCTCGCGGAACTCGGCGCCCCGGTCCCGAAGCTGGTTCGCGAACTCGACGATCAGGATGCCGTTCTTCGCGGCAAGGCCGATCAGCATGATCGCACCGATCTGGCTGAATACGTTGATCGTCGAGCCGAACACGACGAGGCCGAAAATCGCGCCGGTAATCGCAAGCGGCACCGTCGTCATGATGATCAGCGGATGCCGGAAGCTCTCGAACTGCGCGGCAAGCACGAGATAGGCGATCACGAGCGCGAGTACGAAGGTCAGGTAGATCGCGGAGCCCGTGTTCTTGAAGTCGCGCGACTCGCCGTCGTAGTTGAGGCGGGCCGCGTCGGGCAGGTTCTCCTCGACGATACGCTCGAGGTCCGCAAGCGCCTCGCCGAGCGAATAGCCCGGATTGATCGAGCCGGAGATCGTGATCGAGCGCATGCGGTCGAAGCGCCGGAGATCTACCGGGCCCGCGGTTTCGGTCAGCGTCACCAGGTTCGACAGCGGGATAAGCTGGCCGGAACGTTCCGAGCGTACGTAGATCGTTTCGAGATCGCTGGGGGTCTGCCGGCGTTCGTCGGCACCCTGCAGGATGACCCGGTATTCCTCGCCCCGGTCGATGAAGGTCGTAACGACGCGCGAGCCTAGAATCGTTTCGAGCGTCTGGCCTACGTTGGCAAGCGACACGCCGAGATCGGCGGCCCGGTCCCGGTCGACCGCAACGTCGATCTTCGGCTTGCGTTCGCGGTAGTCGGACTGAAGATTGCCCAGTCCCGGGATCTTCCGCGCCTCCGCCATGACGATGTCGCGCCATTCGGCGAGCTCGGCGTAACTCGTGCCGCCGAGCACGATGCGCAGCGGGCGGTTGCTCTGCCCCAGACTCCAGGCGCCTGGTGCGAAAGCGAAGGCCTGAACGCCGGGCAGCCCGGCAAGCTGGCGGTTCCAGTTGGCGACGATCTCGGCGGCCGAACGCTCGCGCTGCTCCCAGACCTGCAGCGGCACCAGAACCATGCCCGTGTTCACGTCCGCGCCGCCGCCCCAGCTGCCGGAACGGGCCAGCGCGCGCAGCGCGTCGCCCGACTCGACGTCGGTGCTCACGATCTGCTCGGCTTCCTTGATGTACTTGAGCGTGTAGTCGAGGCTTGCACCGTCGGGAGCCGTCAGCCGGATCATCGCGAACGCGCGGTCCTCGCGCGGCATGTACTCCACGGGGATCGAGCCGACGAATGAGAGCGCTGCGGCAAATATGGCAAGCGCGGCGCCGACGACCGCAAGCGGATAGCGCACGACGCGGCGCAGCAGCCTTTCGTAGCGGTCGGCGAGGCCGCGGAACAGCCGGTCGACGAAGTGCGTCAGGCGGCTGCGGTGCAGGCGGTCGTCGTGGAACAGCTTGGTGGTCAGCATCGGCACGAGCGTTAGCGCGACCAGGCTCGAGAAGCCGACCGCGGCGGCCAGCGAAATGCCGAACTCGCCGAACACCGCGCCGATGTTGCCCGGCATGAATGAGATCGGCAGGATTACCGCGACGAGCACGAGGGTCGTCGCGATCACCGCGAAGCCGATCTCGCGGCCGCCGTTGGTTGCTGCCAAGAGCGTTGGCTCGCCGCCCTCGATGCGGCGCGCGATGTTCTCGAGCACGACGATGGCGTCGTCGACGACGAGGCCGATCGCCAGCACGAAACCGAGCAGCGTCAGCGTATTGATCGAAAAGCCCATCGCCGCCATGACGGTGAACGCGGCGATGATCGAGATGGGTATCGTCAGCGCCGGGATGATCGTCGCCCGGAGCGTACCGATGAAGCCGTAAATCACGACGAGCACCAGAAACAGCGCGAGGCCCAGCGCTTTACCGACCTCCTCGAGCGATGCCCGGATGAAGATCGAGAAGTCCATGTTGATCGAGAAGTCCATGTCGGCCGGCAGGCTCGACTGCAGCTCCTCGATGCGTTTGGCGACTCTCGAATTGACCTCGAGCATGTTGGCGCCCGACTGCGGCACGATGCCGAGTGCCATTCCGGTGACGCCGTTCGTGCGCGAGAAACTCCGGACGTTTTCCGGCGCGAGTTCGATGTCGGCTACTTCGCCCAGGCGAATGAGATATCCGTCCTCGCCCTGAGCCAGCACGAGGTTCCGAAAGTCCTCGATGCCGTGAAAGCCGGTGTCGGTGCGCAGCGTGAATTCGCGGGCGGACGACTCGAGACGACCCGACGGGATCTGCACGTTCTCGCGCCTCAAGGCGTCTTCGATGTCGGCGACTGTGAGCTGCCGTGCGGCGAGCCGCCGGGGGGCGACCCAGATCCGCATGGCCGGGCGGCGAAGGCCGCCCGCGCGCACGTAGGCGACGCCTTCGACGACCGACAGCGCGTCGACGAGATAGCGCTCGGCGAAGTCGGATACTTCCATGATCGAGCGGGAGTCGCTCGATATGTTGACCCACATCGTCGACTGCGAGTCGTTGTCCTGCTTCGAGACTTCGGGAGGGTCTGCCTCGTCGGGCAGGTTGCCTACGACGCGGCCGACGCGATCGCGCACGTCGTTGGCGGCGGCATCGACATCAGTCGCCTGGCTGAATTCGAGCGTGATCACCGAGCGTTCGTCGAAACTGCGCGACGACACCTTCGTGACGCCCGAGATACCTGCAAGCTGGTCTTCCAGCATCTGCGTCACGCGGCGCTCGACGATGTCCGATGCCGCGCCCCGGTAGTCGGTGCTGATCGACACGATCGGTCTGGCGATGTCCGGGTACTCCCGGATCGACATCGACAGAACCGACATCAGACCCACGATCACGAGGATCAGCGAAATGACCGCGGCGAAGACCGGCCGGCGGACGGAGACGTCGGAGATCAGCACACTAGCTCTCGCCGCCGACGCGGCCCAGCGACGTGTGCTGTTCGTGGGTTTCGACGGAGCCGCCGTCCTGGACCTTGCCGGTACCTTCCGTCACGACGGCTTCGCCGGCGCTCAGGCCCTCTTCGATAACGACGAAGCCCGGAATTCGCCGGCCGAGCAGGACCGAGCGCTTCTCGGCGACGCCGTCGCTGATCACGTAGACGAACTGGTCGTTGCCTTCGGGCACGATCGACTGTTCGGGCACGACGAGTACGTCGCCGCGATCGCGCTTCAGGTCGACCGTCATGAACATGCCGGGTTTCAGGAGGCCGTCGTCGTTCGGCAGAACGGCGCGTACCTGCACGGCGCGCGACACCGGGTCGAGACGCGTATCGACGCTTGCCACGACGCCCACGAACTCCTGCTCGGGATACACGACGCTCTGTGCGGCAATCGACATGCCTTCGCGAATCACGGTCAGGAAAGTCTCCGGCACCGTGAAGTCGAGCTTGATTCGACTCACGTCGTCGAGCGTCGTGATGACGGTGGCGGAATCGACGTAGCTGCCCGGACTGACGCGGCGCAACCCGACGCGTCCCGTAAACGGCGCCCGCACCTGGGTGTTGGCCAGCCTGGCCGCCGCGGCCTGCACCTGCGCCTCGTCGACCTTGACGCGCGCCAGAAGCTGCTCGAGGTCCGCCGCGGAAATCGCCTGTGTCGATTCCAGCGACTTGCTGCGGTTGTACAGCGAACGGCTCTCGCCCAGCGCGGCTTCTGCGAGCGCGAGTCCCGCTTCGATCTCGCTGCTTTCGAGCTCGAGCAGGAGATCGCCCTCGTTGACAACATCGCCTTCCTCGAAGTACACGCCCGTCACGAGGCTTGCGACCCGCGGTTGAACGCTGATCGACTCGTTGGCGATGGCCGTCCCGAGCGCCTCGATCTCGTCGACGAGCGGTTTGAACTCGGCTGGCGCGGTGACCACCATCGGCGCCGAGTTCCAGCCGCCCCGGGATTCCCGCGGCGCTTCCTCGCTGCAGCCGGCGACGGCGAGCGCGGCAGCGATCGTGACGCAGGCGGTGCGGATTCTGAATGCCATGCGGGAAGGGTCCGTGCAGCGGAACGCGTTATTGTACTCCCCTCGTCAGACCGGCGTACGGACGGAAGTTCCGTCCTTCGGCAAAGCCCGGCGAGAGGTGTTGAGTCTTTGATTTGTATCGACTTTTTCGCGAAAAGTCGACAGCGCGGCGCGCGAACTGTGAGTCCAGTCACAGCGGTTTCGCGCCGGGGTCCCGTATGGTGGGCGTTCCTGTCGTTTGGGAGCCGCTTTATGAGTGGCAACAAAGCAAAGGACAAAGCCTTCGACGACTGCGTCGTGCTAGACCGCGAAGCGTTCGATCCGGACGCGGTTTTTCTCGACGATATCGTCGACGACGACGTGCTGCCCCACCTGTCGCTCAAGGTGGACGGGCTCGTCGAGGCGAACGATCGCGACGTCGAGTTCGAACTCGATCCGGACGCGGTTCCGGCGGCCGGGAAGCCGCCGGTGTCGACCGAAATACCGAAGCCCGGGCTCGACCCCGAACAGCTCGAGGTCTACGGCTGGGAGTCGTCGCTCTGGCGCAAGCTTCGGGGCTACTTCGGACTGTAGCGCCTGACGCGGCTATTCGCTTACCATGCCGCGATGATCTTCAACGACAAGACCGCAATCGTGACCGGCGCGTCCGAAGGCGTCGGTAAGGCGGCGGCCGGTTTGTTTGCCGAGGCCGGCGCGAATCTCATGCTCGTCGCCCGGACGAAGAAGAAGCTCGAGGCGGTCGCCGAGGAGCTGCGCGACAAGACGCGCGTCGAAATCTACGCGATGGACGTCAGCGACGAGGAAGCAGCGGTCAACCTGTTCAAGAAAGCGCAGTTCGAGTACGGCCGCGTCGACGTCCTCGTCAACAACGCCGGCTTCCACGAGCGCGGTCTCGTCGAGTCGGTAGCGGCCGAGGACCTGGGCCGCATCATCGACGTCAACCTGCGGGCGCCGATCTTCCTGACGCGCATTGCGCTGCCGTATCTTCGTGAGAGCGGCGGCGGCGCGATCGTCAACGTCGGTTCGCTGGCCGGCCGGACGCCGGTACCGGGCAGCGCGGCGTACGGCGCCAGCAAAGCCGGGCTCCGTTCATTCACGTACGCGATTGCCGAGGAACTGGCCGATGCAAACATCAAGTTTGCGGTCCTGTCGCCCGGGCCGATCGATACCGGCTTCATCATGGACGATATCGACGGGGTGTCGGACCTGACGTTCTCGCAGCCGATCAGCACGGCCGACGAAGTCGCCCAGGCGATTCTCGATCTCTGCGGCAACCGGCAGCGGGAGCTCTCGATGCCTAAGTCGAGCGGCATCCTGACGACGGCAAGCTATCTGTGGCCGGCGCTCGGCCGATTCGCACGGCCGTTTCTCGAGCGCAAGGGCGCGCGGGTGAAAAAGCGCCTCAAGGCCGAACGCGCCGGGTCCTGACGGGCGCGGCGGCCCGCTCTATTGTTGCGAATCTGGCAACAAGCTGTCCCGCGCTTGCAATATTGTGAACGGCGCGGCTCTCCCCATATCTGCGACCTCAGGATGGCTCAGCGCCAAAGGAGGCCCGAAATGATGACGATCCGACCCGCAAACGAGCGCGGCCGCGCCAGCTTTGGCTGGCTCGACAGCCGCCACAGCTTTTCTTTCGGCCACTACCACGATCCGGAGCACATGGGCTTCGGGCCGCTGCGCGTCATCAACGAGGACCGCGTGAAGCCCGGCCAGGGCTTCGGCAGGCACGGCCATAGCGACATGGAAATCATCTCCTACGTCCTCGACGGTGCGCTCGAGCACAAGGACAGCATCGGCACCGGCTCGATCATCCGGCCGGGCGACGTCCAGCGCATGAGCGCGGGGACGGGCGTGGAGCACAGCGAATACAACGCGTCGGCGACGGACCCCGTGCATTTCCTGCAGATCTGGATCCTGCCGGAGAAAAACGGCCTCGCGCCCGGTTACGAGCAGAAGTCGTTTGCCGCCGACGAGAAGCGCGGCCAGCTGCGTCTCGTGGGCTCGCGCGATGGCCGCGACGGCTCGGTGACGATTCATCAGGATGTCGATCTGTATGCCGCGCTGCTTGCGGATGGCGAGTCGGCAAGCTATGAGCTTGCACCGGACCGCCGCGGCTGGCTGCAGGTCGCGCGCGGCGCCGTCGAGTTCAACGGTCAGGCGCTGGCGGCCGGTGACGGCGCGGCCATCGTTGCACCGGGATCGGCGCCGTACGCGCTGGACATCGCGGGTCGCGATGACGCAGAAGTCCTGCTGTTCGACATGCGCGCCTGAGCGGTCGTTCGGCGGGTCTCAGGAGGCCGCTCTTGCGGATACTATCGTCGCAAGAGCGCAGAGTGCGCCCGTCGCGAGTATGGCGTTTTGCAGACCCCAAATACTCGCGGCGGCGCCGACGGAGAGACTGCCCAGCGACGTGCCGCCGAACACGATCATCCCCCAAAAGCTGCTGACACGGCCCCGAACCTGGTCGTCGACCCGGGTCTGCAGGAGAATCTGGGACCCGACACCGCAAATCGAGAGGGTTACGCCCAGCAGAGCGACTACCGCGATCGCCGCTTCGAACCGGTCGATCGCACCGAGCAGTACGATGAGCAGTCCGGCCACGACCACACCGGCTCTGACGACGTTCATGGTCAACCAGTGTGTGCCGCGGGACAAGGCGATACCGGCGACGACAGCGCCGCCGCCGACGGCGGACGTCAGTATCGCCAATGCCCCGGCGCCGCCGCCGAACACCTTGTCCGCAAACACCGGCAGCATCTCCAGGGCGCCGCGTCCGAACACCGAGCCCAGCGCCGCGAGTATCAGCAGACTGCGGATGCCTGCATGCGAGAGCGCATACCGCGCGCCGTCCTTCAGTTCCGTCCATGGATGCTTGCGAACCTTCGTTGCACCGGGCGACGGATTGGATTCGATGACGGTCATCGCGGCGACCATCGCGATGTAACTCACGCCGTTGATCATGAAAGCCGCGCCGACACCCGCCAGAGCGATGACGAGTCCGGCCAGCGCCGGTCCGACGAATCGAGAAAGGTTGAACGAGACCGAGGTCAGTGCGATCGCGCTGTGCAATTGATGGCTCTGCACGAGATTTGGCACGATGGACATCCGAACCGGCGCGTGAGCGCCGTCGAGCGTGCCCTGCATCAGAGACAGCAGCGCAAGCAGGCCGATGTCGATATGACCGAGGGACGTCAGGAGTCCGAGCACGAGCATGTTTATCACGCTCAGTGAGTTGATCAGTATCGACGTCACGCGTCGGTCGAAGCGGTCGGCAAACACGCCGAAAATCGGGCCCAACAGGACGGCCGGCGCGAACTGCGTAAACGCGACGATACCCACCCACAACTCGGATGCGGAAAGCTCCCAGGCAAACCATCCGAGTGCCACGCGGTAGATCCACAGGCCGTGCAGTGAAATCGTGCTGCCGGCCAGGTAGAAGACGTAGTCGCGACTACTGAGCGCAGACCGACTCATGCCGCGCGCATCGGTAAGGCAGTGTGGCGTGAAGAACGGTATTCTGGATACCGGCAAGGTACTGGTCGGACGGTCATGCGCAATCGGGGAAGCACTCTGAATGCCGGGCGGAGTGTTAAGTTGACGGTCGCGGGCAGGACCCGCGGTTCAGGCAGCGTCACGGCCATACTGACGACGTTGACGTGCGTTGCTCTGTTTGCGCTGGCTGCGGTCTCAATTGGCGACTGGCGCTTCTACAAACGCTATCTGACCTTCGATCCCGCGGCAAGCTTCGTCGATATCGACTGGTACGAGCCCGTCGAAACCGTCGCGGGTGGCACAGTGCCGCGGCTGACAGAAGCGCGTCCGGTAAACCGCAGCATCTCGCAGGCGGCACTGGATGCGGCGTTGGCGTTCGCGAGACAAACAGACTCTCTGTCGTTGCTGGTGTGGCACGCAGGCGCGCTGCAACTGGAGTGGTACGGCGAAGGCCGCGATGCCGGCGACATTATGGAGTCGGCCTCGATGCACAAGTCGGTGCTGGCACTCCTGATCGGCATCGCGATCGACGACGGCCACGTCGCCTCGGTCGACGAGCCGGCGGCGACGTACATCGAGGAATGGCGCCACGACGATCGCGCGTCGATAACGATTCGCCAGCTGCTGCAGATGGCAAGCGGACTAAGCCGGCCGCCGCGGCGGACCGGGCCGTTTTCCGACCACATGCGAATCCGGCACGGCAACGACTGGGCGTCGGTCATCTTCCGGTATGGGCTGGAAGATCCGCCTGCGACCGTGTTTTCGTACAACAACATCAACTCGCAGGTGCTGGGTATCCTGCTCGAGCGCGCCACCGGCGTGCGCTATGCCGAGTATCTCGAGAGCAGGCTGTGGAGCAAGGTTGCCGAAAGCGATGCGCTGGTGTTTCTCGATTCGCCGGACGGCCTCGCAAGGACCTCGGGCACACTGCTGACGACGCCGCGTAACTGGTTGCGGCTGGGCTTACTGTTTCTGCACGACGGTCGCGTCGCTGACGAGCAGATAGTGCCGGAAGCCTGGATGCGGGATGCCGTGGCGCCGTCACCGCTCAACCCGAACTATGGCTATCACGTCTGGCTCGGCACGGTCCACGAGCCGGAAAGACGTTACGGCAAGGGCGTGCCGGCATTCGTGCCGCACTCGGCACCCTATGCCGCCGATGGCATCGTGTACTTCGACGGCGCCGGCGGGCAGCGCGTCTATGTGGTTCCATCGCATGAGCTGGTCATCGTGCGGACCGGGTTACCGGCCAGGGATCCCGCCACGGGTGCCTTTCTGTGGGACGATGCGCCTTTGCCGAACATCCTGATCGCAGGCGTCGGCCGACGTTAGTCAATACCGGGCTCTATAACCAGGAGTACCGGCTGCGCATCCTGACAAAACGCCGGGCGTCGACTTCGTCCAGCAGCGTGTCCTGCAGCCTGTCCGATCGCTGCACGGCCTCACGGCGGTCGACGCTGACGTGCTCGCCGTCCTCGACGACGGTTTGCCCGCCGATCATGACGCGGCGGATCGCGTCGGTGTTCGGTCCGTTGCCGTAGACCAGGTTCGGTATCAGCGCCGCCGGCGGTGACAGGTGGGTCTCGCCGCCGCGGTCGATGACCAGCAGGTCGGCGTCTTTGCCCGCTTCGAGTGAACCGATGCGATCGTCCATCATCAGTGCCTTCGCGCCGCCGATGGTTGCGAGTTCCAGCGCCTGCTCGGCGCTGCCGTACAGCACTTCGTCGCCGGTCCATGAGATGTCGGCGTTGCTGGACCGGCGCCGGTGCTCGTCGCCGAGCCGCTGCGCCGTCAGGAAGCTTCTGAGCGCGGTCCACAGGTCGTGGCCGTAGGCGACGACCGGACCGTCCAGACCGAGGCCGCAGGTGACGTCGTTGTCGAGAAACTGCCGCGCATCGAAGCTGACGAGTCCCAGCACCTGTTCCATGTCCGGTACCAGCGCGATGGCCGCACCGCGGTCGCGGATCAGCTCGGCTTCGCCGGGACGCAGGTTTTGCGAGTGCGCGGAAATGAGGTTGGGGCCCAGCATGCCTTCCTGGTCCAGCCATTCGAAGGAACCGCCTTCCCAGCCACGCCGCTGTGCGAGAAACTTGGTGTCCATGATTGCGGGGGCATGAATGTCGAACTGCCGATCGTTGTCGATCGTCCACTGCCACAGAGCTTTCAGTTGCTCGGGTTCGCAATAGGAGATGCCGATCGTGGAGGCCGTCACGGTGATGCGGTCGTCTTCCCACGCGGACTTGACGCGTTCCGTCTCCGCGAGCCCGGTGTCGAGGTCCTCGCGAAAGCCGTCCGGAACGGCGTCCTTGTCGTTCAGGGTCAGGCGGGCCATGCGACAACGCATGCCCGAATCGCGGACGGCCGCGAGCACGCCGTCGATCGAGCGCTTGTGTACGTGCGTGAAGTGGTCGTCCGCGGTCGTCGTCACGCCGCGCCGGACCATGTCGAGCAAGGGCGGCATGGCTGAATCGTAGGAGCGCTCTTCGTCGCAGGCGCCGGTCATCGGATAGTAAAACCCGAACAGCCGCTCCATGAAGGTCGTGCCTTCCGCCATGCCGCGGATGCAGCCCTGGACGAGGTGCGAGTGCACGTTGACCAGTCCGGGAAAGATCAGATGACCGTCGCCGCCAATCTCGTCCCGCGATGCGTAGTTGCATTCGTCGGCAGGACCGACGCCGACGATGCGGTCTTCGTCGACGGCGACGAAGCCGTCGCTGTAAACGCGTCGCGCACCGTCCATCGTAAATACGGTTCCCCGTATCAGCGTGCTGCAGTTCTTCATTGCAGGTTCCTGTTCGTTCGGTCGCGGACAAGCGCCGCAATTGCCATGATCTCGATGCGCATCCCGGGGTCGCGAAGATCGGCGCGAACCGTTGCCCGTGCCGGCAGGTTGTCCGCGTCGACCCAATCCGCGAACACCGCCTTGAAGCGCGGATAGTCCTCGAAGTCTTTCAGATAGACAGTCAGCGTCAACAGCCTGTCGCGGCTACTGCCGACTGCATGCAGCAGCTCGTCCAGCTTCTCCAGGACTTGCCGGCACTGGCCGGCGATACCCTGCTCCGGTGAATCCGCAACCAGTCCGGCGAAATAGGCCGTCTGCCCATGGACCACGATCCGTGAAAACTGATCTTCGACTCTCTCGAGGCGTCGTATTTCCATAGCGTCGACAAACCCGGTTTAGCAAGCTTACTCCCGCGACCGGAACTCAGAAATCGAACGTGCCGGTTATGCCGAAGGTCCGGCCGTTGGCAACGTGCCCGGTGCTGAACGTCGATGACGGGACCCGTTCCGGCTGGTTGATCGCGCTATAGATGTATTCCTCGTCGAACAGGTTGCGCGCCCAAAGCGCGATTTCCCAGCCGTTTGGCATGATCATCGCGGCTCTGGTGTTGACCAGAGTCCGCGCCGGTACGAACTGCAGGTTCAAGGATCGCTGCGGCTGGTCGCCGGTGTGGCTGCCGTCGGCTCTCAGGTAGAACTCGTAGTCGTTGACGATCCAGCTATAGGTCGACGACAGATAGGCCGTGTGCTGTACCGAGCGGTCCACCCGCTGGCCGCTGACGTCGATACCGATACCGCCGGGCCCCGCCGTCAGGCCGCAGTCTTCAGGTGTATCGCAACGTCTCCCGTGCTGGATATCGATGGTGCCCGAGTCGAACGTAGGATCCGAATAGCCGTAGCCGGCCGTAACGAGCCAGTTGTCGGTTACGGCCCAGGTCAGATCGATTTCACCGCCCGGCGTCGTCACGTTGCCGACGTTTCGAGTAACGTTCGTGTTGCCGGGGACCTGCGAGGGTGTCGTGATCTGCGCATCCGACCACTCCGCGTAGAAAATCGCTGCGTTGATCTGCAGCGCACCGTCCAGCAGCGTCGACTTGATACCCGCTTCGTAGACGAGGTTCTCTTCGGGATCGAAGGTCTGCTCCTCTTCCAGCGGTGTGTTGTTGAAGCCGCCGCTCTTGGTGCCTCTTGCGATGCTGGTGTAGAGCATGACGTCGTCGGCAACGGCGAAGTCGAGTGAGGCGCGGAACGTCGTGTCCGAGAACTCCTCGCTCAGCGGGGTCTCGGTCCCCGCGTTTGCGTTGATCAACCGCACGTCGCGCTGATCGGACTGGTAACGCCCTTCGAGGCGCAGGTCGACGGTGTCGGAAATCGCGTAGTCGATACCGGCGAACACGGCCCAGAGCTCGCTTTCCGTCAGCGTGTCGCGATTGACGATCTGCCGCGGATTGGCCGGGAACCCGACACCGAAGTTTCTGTCGACGTCGAAGCTGTTCAGATAGATGCCCGCCGTCCAGTCGATCCGGTTGTCACCGGTGAAATCCAGGCGAAGCTCCTGGCTCCAGTCCTCGGATCCGCCGAAATCGGGGATCAGGAGCTGCTGCACGGCCGGCGGTATGTCCAGCGGCGCGTTGTAGAAAAACTCGACCACGGCATCCGATTCGTAGTCGCCAATGCTGCTCAGGCTGCTGAGGCTCAGCGTATCGCTGATGTCCCAGTTCAGCGACACGTAGGCGAGCAGGCTCGTCGTCTTGTTGCCGAAAGTCAGGTCTTCGCGGACGGTTACCTGTTCCGGCGCGAACATGTCGCCACAGAAGTAGCGAAAAATCGTGCCGCCCCGGCCCGTCGTCGTGTCGCTTTGAAGACTGTTGAAACCACCGCAGTTGTTCAGGTAAATGAAACCTGCTGTCGGGTCCATGCTGCCTTCGCCATAGTACAGGTAGGCCCGGGCCTCGAAGTTGTCCGCGGGCGTATAGTCCAGCTGCGCCGAGACGGCGTATTTCTCGTCGAAACCGCCCAGGGTGCCGCCGATCGAGTTGTCGATCGTACCGTCGAATTCACTGTAGCCGCCGGCGATCCGTCCGCGGAGTACACCGTCGATGAGCGCGCCCGAGAGAGCCCCGGATATGTCGAAGCGCCCTGCGTCGCCAACGGTCGTCATCAGCCGGCCGCTCAGCTCTTCCGTGGGCCGTTTACTGACGTAGTTGATGGCGCCGGCGAAGGTGTTGTTGCCGTACAGTGCGCTCTGCGGACCCTTGACGACCTCGACGCGTTCCATGTCGATCAGGCCGAACTCCAGGTTGCCGCGGCTGGTGATGAACACCCCGTCGACGAAAACGCCGACATTGGACTCGACGCTGCGGATGTCCGTCTGCGCCTGGCCGCGGATGACCGGAGATCCGAGGCCGCCCCCGCCGAAGTCCTGGTAAATCAGCCCTGCCGTGAAATCCGCGACGCTCGCAAGATCGCTAATGCCGGCGCGCTCGATGGTTTCGGCAGAGATCGCCGATACCGACAGCGGGATGTCCTGCACCGATTCCTCGCGTTTTCGCGCGGTGACGATGACTTCCTCGAGTGCGGGGCGCGCACCCTGATCCTGCTGTGCGTTGGCGCACGGCATGGACGTGAGTGTCAGACCTAACGTAGTCGCAAGCGCAATGCTTCCGTTGAACTTGACCATGCGGTAATCCCCCAGTGGTTCCGTATGATGTCGATTCGACCTGGCTGATGGCTCATGCAGGCAGTCGATGGGCGGCCGACGGCAGCGCGCATTTGCGCTGGTCTCCCCGGTCGGTCGCTGTTGTCAATAATCGACAGAATTACTGCGGTATATCCAATCTTTGTTTTTTATTCGCATCATCAAGATGCTTTATGTTCTTGCTGAAGGAAAGGGAGATCGTCGTATCGCCGCTCAGGTCCGGCGAATCCCTGCGACTCAGCGATCGCCGCGGTTCGGAATGACCGGCAGCAGCAGACAGGCCGCGGCATCGGGACTCGCATGCAGTGTAACGTCCGAATCGAATACCGCAGGTAGTCGATCGCGCCCATCGTTGTGGCGAAACTGGCCGACACCCGTGAATCCTCCCGGTACGTCACCGCGGGAACGTGCAAGACCCGGGTAGACATAGTCTCTTCCACGCACCGTCAGTGCAATGCGATAGCCGGGCGGTACGACAACGCAGGTCGGCAGGATTTCGACATCGAGTTCGTAACGCTTGCCCGGTATCAGCGGCTGAATCTCGTCGTGCGCGTGGTAGGGCCGGAAAGCTTGCGACCGCGCGGGGTCGAGCTTGCGATGCGAAGCCCGCAACCAGCCCTGGGCGATGGGTGTGTGCGGGTCGACATGGCCGGGGAAGGTCACTTCGGCGAGATCCGGGCCGAACACCCGTACAACGACGAACAGGTCCGCGTCTTCGCTCGCCGAGGACACGAACAGCTTAGCCGCCAGCGGGCCCGTGATCTCGGTTTCCCCGGCCAACGGCGGTGTCAGGAAAGTCACGCCCTCCGAGAGTCCGCGGTAGCTTACCGTACGGGCGCTGTCGACCGGCGAATCGCACAGGGTGAGGGTCGACGGATCGAGGTACAGCCTGGTCCAGCGCGTGTCCGCAAGGGGCCAGTCGGTTTCGTCGCGCCAGACATAGCGCTCACCCGGATGGCGGACCTGTATGTGGACTCGCGGCTGACTTTCCCAGCCCGTGGTTTCGTCCTTGAGAAAGTGCCCGAAAAAGCGTTTCTGCAAGTCGATGCCGTAGCGGGTGTAGTACTCGAACCAGTGATTGTGGCAATGGACGTCCAGCCATTTCCGGGTCGAGCCCACCGCGGTGAAACCTTCGATTGCGCCCCGCAGATGAAGTCCCTGACCACCCCAGTTCGCCGTCGACAGGACCGGCACGTCGATTTGTCCGAGGTCGGCCTGCCGCGATGTCCAGAATTCGTCGCTGGCGAGCGTGTACCGCAGGCAGTCCTCGTGCCAGTCGATTCGGTTCGCTTCCAGCACCTCGTCAGCCAGCGTCTGCGGTCCCGACACCCAGTCCCCGGTCATGCGGCTCTGGTGTCCGCGGGAACCCCGGCCATGCTGTACGGGCAGGACGCCCGCCTGGTACCAGACCTTGCCGAAGGTCGACAGGATACCTCCGTGCCGGACCATGTCCCGATAGATGTCCGAGGCTCCTTCCCAGACGCAGATCGCGGCCAGGTGCGGCGGTCGTAATGCCGCTGCCTGCCATTGATTCATTGCCAGGTATGAGGTGCCGCTGAGACCGACCTTGCCGCTGCACCAGCTCTGAGCCGCACACCATTCGATCGCCAGATAGATATCCCGGGCCTCGCGCGCCGACCACGGATCGAGGTAGCCGGGCGACCGCCCGGCACCGCGGGAGTCGAAGCGGACGACCGCGTAGCCGTCCGGGACGAAACGCTCGGGATCGACGACCTCGAAACACTGCAGCGTATTGCTCGAGCCGTCGCCGAGATGCGGGTTACCGTCGTTCACCAGCGACCACGGCAGCGGGAAGCCGTCTTCGAAGTGCAGCCACTTTCCGTACGGACCGTAAGAGAGTATTGCTGGAAAGCGACCGGCGTCTTTCGGTCTGAATACGTCGCATCTGAGGACGATGTCGTCGTCCATCGGGACCGGCACATCCCAGTCGATGCACATGCCGCGGCGGGTTTCGCTGTTGAAGTCTGACAAGAACCTGTTCCCGGGAGTCGCTCGTAGACGAGACTTGCAAGTGCGGCAATATACGGCTGCGCGGTGTCGAACGAGGCCGGCCTCGAGCGGAAACCGTGCAATCTTTACTGATAGCCCGCATCTGTTTTCCTGATTCCGTCCACGACAAAAGCATGGGTGTTGTCATTTAGAATTCCGCGATGCAATACTCGCCCGCCTTTGCTGTGCGCAATCGGGGCCAGGCGACATCCATCGTGATCGACAATCGTGACTGAGAAACCTCCCACTACTTCGAGTGCCGCGGAGCGGCCCGGCGAAACGCCCGCGGCAGGCCTTTCGCTAAGGATCAAGCTCGGTTGGGGACTCGGTACCGTGGCGATGTCGCTCATGTTCCAGTCCACCAGTTTGCTGGTGCTGAAGTATCTCGTCGACAACGTCGGCGTGGCGGCCGGGCTTGCCGGTCTGCTGATCGGCGCGGCGAAGGCCTACGACGCCGTCACCGACCCTCTGATGGGCACGATCAGCGATCGCACCCAGAGCCGCTGGGGAAGGCGCAGACCGTATCTGCTGCTCGGTGCGGTCGTGTCTGCTGCGTCTTTCGTACTGCTCTTCAATCTCGGCATGTTCAGCGGGCTCGGCAGCCAGACGATGGTTGTCCTCGTCGCGTTTACCCTGCTGCTGAACGCAACCGGTTACACGATCTTCAACGTTCCGTATCTGGCCATGCCGGCCGAGATGACGAGCAACTATCACGAACGGACCAAGCTGATTTCGTTTCGCGCCGGGGCCGTCTCCGTCGGCGGCATTCTTGCCACCGCCGTCGGGCCGCTCATCATCTCGACTTACGGCGCCGGAGTGTCCGGTCACGCGGCCATGTCCTACGCGTTGGGTCTGACGATCTTCGCAGCCGGCCTGGCTTGCCTGTGGATGACGCGCGATGCGCCGGCCGTCAGGTATGCGCCGCAGCAAACCACTAGTCTCAAACAGCAGTTTCGTACCGCACTCGAAAACCGGCCTTTCGTGCTGCTGCTCGGCGTAAAGATCACGCACCTGATCGGGCTGGCTACCTATCTGTCGTCGATGCCGTTTTTCTTCAGCGTGATCCTCGGAGCGTCGCTGTCCTGGATGGGCTTCTACTTCCTGGTACAGAGCTCGTTCATCCTGCTCTCGCAGTTCGGCTGGCTGAGTTTCACGCGCCGCTTCGGCAAGAACAGAGCCTATTATCTTGCGGCGTTCTTCTACGTCTCGGCATTGGCTTCCTGGCTATTCGCCTCGCAGGGCGAGCCGCTGACGCTGATCCTGTTGCGCGCCGTGTTTACCGGGCTCGGCGCCGGCGGCGTGCTTTTGATCGGCCAGTCCCTGCTGCCGGACACGATGCAATACGACTACCAGCGGACCGGCATACGGCGGGAGGGTGTGTTCGCCGGCGTTTACACCACCGCCGAGAAACTGTCGTTCGCGCTCGGACCGGCGTTGATGGGCATCCTCCTTGGCGCAGCCGGCTACGTCGGCGGCCTGGACGCGCTTGCCGAGCAGAGCCGCGAGAGCCGCTGGGTCATCTATGCGGGCGTCAGCCTGCTGCCGGCGATCGGCATCGGTTCGGCGGCGTTGATCATGACTCGCTTCAAACTCGGTGAAGCCGATCTCAAGAGCGAGGACGCGCGCGCTGCCGGCTGAAACGCCGGCCCCGATCAGTCGTCCACGTCGACGACGAGTTCCACTTCGACGTCGAACTCCGGCAGCGCGAGGGCCGTGACACCCAGCACCGTCGCGGCCGGGAGAATGTCGCCCAGGTACTCGGCCCGGATCTCGCGCAGGCGCGCATAACGTTCGGGTGTGTAGTCGACGATGTACATGTGCATCATCGCAACGGCCTCCCAGCCGACACCCAACGCATCGAGGATTGTCGTCAGATTGCGATAAACCTGATGTACCTGAGTGTCGAAATCGCCGACGCCGACGCAGTTGCCCTGTTCGTCCAGTGGTACCTGGCCCGAGAGGTATACCGTGTGCTTGCCGCTGGTCCTGACGGCGTGACGGAACCGTCCCGTCTGCACCAGTCCATCGATGTCCAGATACTCTACTGTCATTGCGGGCTCCTTACTTTCGCAGCCGGGATCGTAGCGCGGGTCTGTTCTGCCCCGTCCGGAGCCCGGTTGGTCTCTGCCGGAATTTTTCGCGCGCCGTGCGCGCAGAACCATAACTTTGCCGCGTCATTCGCGGCCGAGGTCAGCATAACTGCCACTGCCATGCATAAACATCCGTGATGGCAGCAACGGCCGCCGGGCGGTCGCCTTGCAGTAGAATCCCGGGTCGGCGATCCATGCCGATACGGAGAGACTCTCTTGGCCATCGAGACCAGGCCCGTACTTTACCGCGACGGCGACGTCGAGCTCGAAGGTCTGCTGGCGTTCGATCCCAACGCGTACGGTCCGCGGCCGCTGGTCGCGGTTGTGCATGCCTACGGCGGCCGCGGCACGTTCGAGTGCGAGCGCGCGGCAGACTTCGTGCGCCTCGGTTTCACGGGTTTCGCTGTCGATCTTTACGGTAAAGGCGTGCTCAGCACTGACCCCGAGGAAAGCACGTCATTGATGCAGCCCTTTCTGGACGATCGTGCCGGCCTGCAGCGGCGGCTGCAGCTTGCGCTGGCGGCGGGATCCGCGGAGCCGGAGGCTGACGCTGCGGCGGTCGCGGCCGTCGGTTACTGTTTCGGCGGTTTGTGTGCGCTCGATCTGGCCCGCTTTGGCGCAAAGGTGGCCGGCGTCGTCAGTGTTCACGGCCTTTTCGATCCGCCGCCGGAGGCGGGCAACGATCGCATCGCCGCGAAGGTACTGGTGCAGCACGGCTGGGACGACCCGATGGTGCCGCCTCAGCAGGTTCTGGCCCTTGCCGACGAACTCACCGCGGCCGGCGCCGACTGGCAGATTCACGGCTACGGCTCGACGATGCACGCGTTTACGAATCCGAATGCCAACGATCCGGATCGCGGCGTCCTGTATCAGGCGGATGCCGATCGCCGTTCGTGGCGCGCGATCGTGAGTTTTCTGCACGAAACTCTGCGATAGGACGCAAGGGAAGCGCGTCGCTTACTTCCCGACGGGTTCGCCGGCGTCGATCAATTTCAATACCCGCAGCCCGCCGGTCGCGTCGGCTACATACAGATAGCCTTCGGGGCCAATGACGACGTCGTAGGTATCGGAGCCGGCATATTCCGGACTGTCGCCGGGAAGCTCGTCGGCCAGGCGGTAGTGATAAGCGCCGAGCGGAAATGGGTCGGCCGGATTCGAAATGTCGATCGCCTGTAGCCCCATCCCGTACCACGCAGTGAGGTAGGTATCGCGGTTCCAGGCGATGCCCATGTGCGAAGACGGTCCGCGAATCGGGAAGCGTCTGCGGTCGGCAGTCTGCATGGGCCGTTCCGAATCGCACGCCAGGTTCTCGTCCAACAGGAAATGCGACAACAGCACCGGCCGCGACGGGTCCTCTACGTCGAAAAGCCGGACGTGGCCGAAGGGACAGGTGAAGAACTCGTCCTCGACGATCAAGAGGTCGCGGCCCGGTACTCGTCGTGCCGTATGGGTGTTGCCGCATACCGCTCGCCGTCCCCCGGCGGCCGCCTGGCATGCGGCGATGTTCGGGTTGGTCGGATCTGCACCGGGTGTGAGGTAGTTCAGATGGGACAGCAGTTGCGGCGCCCGGACGTCGGAAACGTCCAGAGTCACGAGGCCGGCCTGGTGATAGGCCAGATAAGCGACATCCTCGTGAACGGTGACGTAGTGCATTCCCACGAAGCGCGTCCATTTGCCATCGTCGGTTTCGATGATGGGGCGGCTGAACAAGCGTTGCTGTATCCAGTTTCGCTCGCCATCCTGTTCCGGTGTTTTCTGTCCGGCCAGCGCCCAGCGGCCGACTTCCACGGGCGTTCGCGGATCGGCAACGTCGAGGATCACTAGCACCCGGCCCACGTAGCCCTTGTACTCGCTGCCGAGCAGCAGGTAGCGGCCGTGAAAGTTGAAGTGATGCACGCCGCGGGCGTCCCTCCGCACGCCGGATACAGGATCCGGGTCCGATACCGGTGCTTCCCAGTAGGAGAGGAACCGCGGCTTCGCCGGGTCCGAGAGATCGTAGAAGCGGACGCCGTGATAATTGGCCTGCCGGTCGGTGCCGTAGCGGTAGCGTTCCTGATTCACCGCCAGCAACTTGCCCGGAACGGCGGCCACGAAATGCGATTGCGTATTCCAGCCGGGGTCCCAGCAGGCCGGCGGCTTACGGCCGGCGGCGATATCCCGGTCGTTCCAGTCGACCTTGCAAGGTGACCGCGGCGGTAGATCTGCGAACGGATAGTCCGGTAACCAGACCGCGTGCCTTGGCGGCGGCGCCGGTGAGCGCTCGAGGTCGTAGGTATGGATCGTCGCGACGCGCCTCGGCCGCCTCGGATCGCCGAGATCGATGCTCATGAAGCAACGGTCGGCGCCGGCGGCGTCGGCAAGTAGCGGTGCGCCGGGGTAGCAGCCGGAATACAGATAGCCGCCGTCCGCGCGCGGCCACGGCGCGAGCTTCGAGTAGGCGGCGAAATCGACGCTGCCATCGGCGGTAACGGCCGCGCCGACCCGGACCAGATCGAGACTGCGCCCGGACGGCTGCTCCGATGCCGGCAAGCTTGCCGCGAACGATGCGGCGAGGAGCGTTGCGAACAACTGTCGAGTCGAAGAGGAAGCTTTGACCATCGCCGGGCATCCCGCCTGTTCCGTCCAGTCCGAATACTGCACCAGTTGCCGCGCGGTGAAAGCAATTTCGTAACGAATACGATTGTCGTTTTTTATTCGCCGTATCAGATAGCCTGATGTCAGATGCTGGTTCCAGCCGTCCGCGGCGCACTACGATAGACGCACGATTCCACAGCGAGTATCGAGCGATGCTGAAACTAGAGCCACTCAGTCCCGAGGAGGCGCCGGAAGCGTCCCGGGCACAGCTCCGCGCGGTAACCGGCAGGCTCGGCTTCGTGCCGGTGCAGCAGGGCTTGATGGCGCACGCGCCGGCGGCGCTGAATGCCTACGCGACCATGAGCGCATTGCTCGCGAAGTCGAGCCTCGCGCTCGTCGAGCGCGGCGTAATTTTCATCACAGCCAGCCGCGCCAACCGCTGCGGCTATTGCGTGGCCGCGCACAGTGCCGGTGCGGGCCTGGACGACGAAGTACTCGCGGCGGTGCGCGCCGGGCGGCGTATCGACGGGCAGCCGCGTCTTGAAGCATTGCGGGTCTTCGTCGAACAGATCGTCGAGCAGCGCGGTTTCCTGGAGCCCGGGCAACTCGAGGACTTCCTGGCCGCGGGTTTCGAGGAGCCGCAAGTGCTGGAAGTCGTTACCGCGATCGCGATGAAAACCTTGTCTAACTACACCAACCACATGATGCGCACGCCGCTGGACGAGTACTTCCAGCCGTTTGCATGGACCGGGACCGCGGAGTCCATGTCGACGTGAATGCGCAGGTCTCGGGCGAGCGGCCGGCGGGGGACGGCTCGTCCGCCAGGAAGCTGCCCCGCCGCTGGTTTCAGCTGGTGTATTCGGTGCTGATGAGTACGACGATGGTGTTCTGGATGACCCTGATCGTCACCGTCGTCAACATCGGTTTCGTCGACGACTTCTTGCGGCGTTGGCTGCGCGCGTTCGGTGTCGCCTACGTTTTCGCGCTGCCGCTCACGTTCCTGTTCAATCCCCTGACACAGAAGCTTACGGCCCGGTTCGTCGAGACCGACGACGACTGACGCCATCGCCGTGTGCCGGGTTGTATCCCGGCAGCGCGGCAGCCGGAAACATCTCCCGGAGTATCCGGAGTGCGACTTGAAAGGCCGGTCCCGGTACGGTCTGCGGCCGGATCGCCAGCCATGCATGGGCTTCATTGGCGGGTGCTTCCACGTCCAGTGCGACGAGTCGCCCGCGGAGCAGGTCGCTTTGTCCGAACGGCCGCGGCAGGACGCTCAGCAAAGGCGCTTCCTGCATGCTCTGCGCCAACAACGCAATCGACCCACAACTTAGGCGAAGTGGCGGAACGGTGCCGACTCGCGCGCGGAAAAAGGCCTCGAACGCCTGCGTTAGCGCCTGGCTTTCCGTCAGTGCCCATGGGTAGTCGAGCAGGTCTCCCAGCCGCAGCCTCCCGGCTTTCGCCAGCGGGTGTTTTTTGGCGACGAACACCGCGGATTCCGATGCACAAAGCTGGTGGAACGATAGCTCGGGCTGACCGGGCGCGACTGCCAGCAACAGCGCGAAATGCAGCTCGGCGCCCAGCAGTCTTCCGATCAGTTCATCGTAGCTCGCGGTACTGACGCTGATACTGATGCCCTCGGCCGCGGTCACCAGCCGCCCGATGAGCTTCGGCGTCACCGCGTAGTCGAAGTTCGGCATGACGCCGATCGCCAGATTGCCCTGTTCCAGCCTCGCAAACGCTTGCAGTTCCGTCAGAGCGCGTTCGCGTTCGTTGAGGATGGCCTTGGCCCGCGGCAACAGCTCTTCGCCGAATTCCGTGAGCACCACACCCTTGCTGCGGCGCTCGAGCAACGGCAGGCCCGCGGCCGCCTCCAGAGCCTGAATGCTCCGGCTGAGGCCGGATTGCGTGATCCCGACCCGCTTGGCAGCGCCGGCGACGCTGTGCGTGTCGGCGACAGCGAGAAAATGTTTGAGCTGTTTGATGTCCATGGTCTGGTTTCTCAATGGTATGACTAGAAGTCATCGATAATAAAAATATATGAATTTGACATGATTGTCGTTCCTGGCGTAGAAGAAACGTTCCGGCCGCAAACGCGGCCGTCATCAACCGAGAGGTGTCGAGATGACCTTTCTGACCAGGCTGGATCCGTCCGAACAGCGGACCAAAGACCTTTCCCTGACGCAGCGCGGACGCGCGGGGCTGGAGGCGCTGGGCGCCCTGCAGGCGTTCTCGGCGAGCTCCGTGCGTCAGCTTGCCCGGGAGGCATTCGACGCCGATGCGGACGCGCGAACGCTGAGCGACGAGGCGCCGGGAGTTGCCGACAAAAGCGCATGGCGCCGCTGGCTGGGTCGTGCCGGCGACGTTGCCGGGCGTTCTCCGGCCTATCGGGTCGAGCGCTTTCACCAGCGTTACGTCGCGGAGGAGGTCTATCGTCGCGGCATCCCGGCCGTCGAGGAACGTCGCGAGCAGTTCGAGGCGTTCTTCCGCATGCCCGACGGTCCCACGGTCGGGACGCTGGAACTGGATCCGTCGGTGCCGATGCCGAAGTACTACGACAAGGTGGAATGGCACCTCGAGCCCGGCGGTTGGGACGGCTACGACCTGTACGGCGCTCTGTTCGCGTTTGCCGTGGGGCCGCACGTGTTCAGGCATGGCGGTTATGCGGCGGTCGAGGTCGGCGACGACATACTCGAGCACCGCGCCGAAGTCGCGCGGCAGCTGCCGAAGCGGAGTTACCGCAGAGTCTACGAGCCCGGATGTGGCGGCTTCTCGACGATGGCGGCGGTGCATTCGGTGTTTCCCGATGCGGAGCTGGTCGCGAGCGATCTGTCGCCGTTGCTGCTTACCGTCGGCCACATCATGGCGGAGAAACAGGCTGTCCCCGTGCAGTTCAAGCAGCGCGATGCGCGCGATACCCGCGAACCCGATGCGAGCTTCGATGCCGTGATCATGTTCGCCCTGATGCACGAAATGCCGGTCGATGCGGTACGCGACACTTTTCGCGAGGCCTATCGGATACTCGAGCCCGGCGGCGATCTCGTGATCTCGGATCCGCCGCCGTTCCGGGCCGTGTCGCCGTTCCAGGCCGTGGTGTTGAACTGGGAAACGCGGCACCGCGGCGAGCCGTTCTTTACCGACGCTTGTGCCGCGGACTGGGCCGCCGAGCTTCGCGACGTCGGCTTCGTCGACGTCGACGACTACTCGCTGGGCGAGCAGGGTTACCCGTGGATCACGCGGGCGACCAAACCCCGGTAGACGCACGAGCGAGTAGCGACATGGACAAAACCGACGCGAGTTATCTCGACAGCAGCGACGTCGAAGCCGTTGCGCGGATGGTCAACGCGCTTCTGACCGAACACTGGATCATGCGTGACCGTCTGGCGATCCTCGAACACCTGCTCGATGAAGGCGGCATCGTCAGGAGCCGCGATATCGAGGCCTACGTGCCGGCAGGCGAATTTGCTGAAGCGCTCGAAACGCTGCGCGGCACCGTCTTCGGCAATGTGATCGGGGCACCCTTCGCCCCGCAGGCAGCGTCCGTCGCGGAGCTCAGAAACAAACGCCCCTGACGGCGGTGAGCTGCCTGTGCCTGAATCAACGCGTGTTATGCCGCGTATCAGAAATACTCACTGGCCATCGCGCCGCCACGCCTTAGCATGACAGCCATGTCAATGACGGCGGCAACTGTGAGGACGATGACCAGCGAATGGACGGAGTTGGGTGCGGATGCCGGGCAGGCGTCGCAGAGCTCCGTCAGCGAACGCGCGTTTCGCGATGTCATGGGGCGCTTCGCCACCGGTGTCAGCGTCATCACCACGGTGGGCCAGGACGGGACGCCGGTCGGCATGACGGTCAGCTCTCTGAGCTCGGTGTCTCTCGATCCGCCGCTTCTGCTATGGTCGCTGCGTCTGAGTGCGCCCAGCCTGCCGACGTTTCGCCAGGCAGGAAAGTTCGCGGTCAATATCCTGCCGAGCGACCAGGAACACCTGTGCCGCCAGTTTGCTCAGCCGGCAGCCGACAAGTTCCGCGGTGTCGCCTACAGTCGTGACGACGACGGTCTGCCTTTGCTCGACGGTGCGGTCGCGCAGATCGTCTGTTCGACCTGGCGCCGGTACCCGGGCGGGGACCACGAAATCTTCCTGGGCCGCGTTCGCGCGGTTCGTGCCTGGGACCATGACCCGCTGGTGTACTATCGCGGGCGGTTGTCCGGATTGCGGTCGTCCGCGGACGCCGATGACGATGCGTCGTCCTGATGCGTAGTCCAAACCGGATGCTGCTGTCGTGGCTCGGCGCCGCAGCGGTTTCGACCGCCTGGGCCGGCGCGGACTCGCAACCTACCGTCAGTCACGAAACGGCGTTCGGCCCGTATCCGCCCGAGGTCTACGAGCGCTACGAAGCGCGCCTCGAGGCGTATCGCCGCGGGCCGGCCGAGGGTACCGTGCGCGGCGGGCTGGCCCGTTACGATACGCTGGAGCCGGTTCCCGGCGCGGCCGACCCGCAGCCGTTGCCGACCCGGGCGGCCAGTACGATCTCGCCGCGCGCCATCGAGGCGGCGCGGGATTACGCTCGCAGCGTGAATTCCAGTGCCTTCATGGTTTGGCATCGCGGCGCGCTCGTCGAGGAGACGTATTTCGGCGACGTACGGCGGAGTTCGCTCATCGTGTCGCGATCGCTGGCGAAGCCAATTACCGCCGTCGCGATCGGGCGTGCTCTGGCCGAGGGCTACATCGAGTCGCTGGATCAGCCGGTTGCCGACTTCGTCACCGAATGGGCGGACAGCGACAAGGCGGAAATACGGGTGCGCCATCTGCTGGACATGCGCAGCGGTCTCTTACCGCAAGGGTTCTCGGACGATCCGCTGAGCATCTTCAGCCTGACCTACCTGCATCCGCATCACGAAGACTTCCTGATTCAGCACTACCCGCTGACGCACCCGCCGGGTACGCGTTACGAGTACTCGAACGCGACCTCGGAACTCGTGGCGGTGCTGATCGAGCGGGCCACCGGTCGCCGCTATCACGATTGGGTATCCGAGGCGGTGCTGGAGCTACTGGGTTCGCCCGGCGGCAGCGTCTGGGTCAACCGGCCGGGCGGCGTGGCGCATGCCGGCTGTTGCATACTGCTGCCCGCCGAGGCGTGGATGCGTCTCGGCGTGCTGTTGCTCCAGGACGGCGTCTGGGAAGGCCGCCGGCTGCTCGCGCCCGGTTACGTCCACGAGATGCGCACGCCGACCGTGCACAACCCGCATGCCGGCATGGGCGTGTTCGTCGCCGGACCGTACAAGGAGTTTCGGGGCTCTTTCCACCCGGACATCGAGCGATCCCGCGCCTGGCATTCGGAACCGTATCTCGCCGCCGACACCTTTCTGTTCGACGGTTACGGCAACCAGGTCGTCTATGTCGTGCCGTCTTACGATCTGGTGATCCTGCGCACCGGAGGATCGCCGCCGAAGGAACCGAGGTGGGACAACGCGTTTCTACCGAACACGATCATCCGCGGCATCGACGTTAAACTGCGTCCGCCGGTGCAGCGGCGGCAGCCGTGACCGGTGAGGGGAGCATGTTCGAGAAAGGTCTGAGTCTGGGGCCCGGCCCGGCGCCGCGCTGTGACGACTTTCGGCTCGGCGGCCCGGTGGTGCGGTGGGACGACGCCGCGTCGTGCTGGCGCATGTGGTACTACTGCCGCGCTACCGGTTTTCCCGACGACGTTGCGCCGGCGTTCGGTACCGGTGCGGTCGCGACCGCGGTGTCCGACGACGCCGTGAACTGGACGCGCGAAGACCATGGTCTTGAAGGCGGCGCGGTGCTGATGCCTTCCGACGATGCGCGGGCCTTCGACTGCGCCCACGTGGCGGTCAGCGACGTGATATGGCATCGGGACCGCTGGTTGATGGCGTACTTCGGCGGCAACCGCGAGGTGCCCGGGAACACCAAGGTGCTGTATGCGAAGCCCGGGTATCGCATGCGCATAGGGCTTGCGGAAAGCGCCGACGGGGTTCGCTGGTCCAGGATCGAAGGAGCTGCGCCGGGCGGTGCCGTCGTCGATATCGGGGACGGCGACGTTTACGTTGCGTTTCCCGGCCTTTTGGCCGTCGAGGACGGTTTCCTGATGCACTACACGACGGTGGACAATCAGGGGCGCTTTCACCGCACACGGGTGGCGGCTTCCACCGATCTCAGACACTGGTCCGACGCGGCCGACTTCGAGTTCGACGCCGATCCCCCGCTACACGAATCGGCCGGCATCGTGACCCGGGACATCGTCGCCAACCCGACCGACACGCCGGAACGCTGGCTCATGGTCTACACGGCCCGGGACGGCCGTGCCGAAACGGTCGAACGGCGGTCGGTTTGCGCGGCGGTCTCCGACGACCTCGTCGCCTGGCGGCGTTTGCCCGGAGGGCCGTTTTTCACGGTCGGTCCGCAGGGCGCCTGGGATTGCGGCGGCGTGGCGAATCCGCGGCTGGTAGCGACGCCCGACGCGCTCTATCTGTACTATTTCGGCTGGTCGAATCCCACGTATGCCGATCACCCCGGTCGCGGTATCGGCTGCGCTGTCGGCAAGCCCGGCAGTCTCGACGGTTTCCGGCGCGTCCAGGCAGCGTCTTCGGCGCCAGATTAAGACGGCTCGAAAACGAACGGCCGATTGGCGGCCGCTTCGGTATAGATCGAGTCGAGCAGCCTCAACAGCGGCATGTGTTCAGCCAACGGGAGTGGAAAGCCGCGTCCGTCGAGCAGCCCTTGCGTCGATTCACGGACAATCGACAGGTGGCCGGGTCCGTACGTCAGACCTTCGGGTACCGGTTCCCGTTCAGGCGGCGGCGGCACGCCCGCGAAGTCGTCCACGCAATGCCCGGACAAGCGAATATGGCCGTCTCCGGACTGCAGCCGTATCGACACCGGGCCGCTGGCACGCGGGGACATGGCGGTCAGATCCACGTTCGCCTGGACTCCGGGATAGCGCAAGACGAGCTGCGCCAGGTCGTCGACCGGCTCGCCCGCCAGCGTGCCGGCAATTCGTTCGGCTTCACCGAACCAGAATCGCAGCAGATCGAGATAGTGGATACCGACCGTGCGCAGCAGACCGCCGCCCGAACGTCCGGGATCGACATTCCAGCCGCCGAGCGCCGGCAGCGCGCCGCGGATACTGACGGACCGGCAGCGGAATGCGCCGTCTTCGAGCAGCGTGCGAACCCAGCGCGGGTGCCGGCAGACCCGCTGGTTCAACACGACGCCCGCGGGTACGCCGCGGCGTTCTGCCGCGGCGCGGATCTCGGCCGCCTCGGCAGCGTCGCGGCCGACCGGCTTTTCGCACAGGACGGGGATGCCGGCTTCGATCGCCTCGATGGCGAGTTCGCGATGGCTGTCATGCGGCGCGGCGACGATGACGGCGTCCGGCCGCGCCGCATCGACGGCGTCCGCCAGCGCGTCGAAGCACGGCACGTCGGGCAGGTCGGTGTCGTCGAGCGTGACGATCCCCGCGAGCCGGGCTCCGGGCGTCTGCCGGATCGCGGCGACATGGCAGCGGCCGACCCGGCCGTAGCCGGCGACGAGCCAGCGGACGACGGGGCGAACCGGGCGAATCAAGGCGCGATGCTCCGGCCGCCGTCGATCGTCACCAGCGAGCCGGTGACCCATTCAGCGCTGTCGCTCAGAAGCCAGAGTATGGCCGGCAGCAGGTCTTCGGGACGTCCGATGCGGCCGAGCGGCAGGCTGCTCTCCATCGCGCGCCGCAGCGTCCGGTCGACCCGCCAGGCGTCCGTGGCGGGGGT
Organism: Woeseiaceae bacterium; assembly: GCA_028277185.1. Classification (GTDB taxonomy): domain Bacteria; phylum Pseudomonadota; class Gammaproteobacteria; order Steroidobacterales; family Woeseiaceae; genus UBA1847. Next base: position 81,735 of record JANQGQ010000001.1, on the reverse strand, counting down.
GTCGACGGGCCCGGGGACGATGCCGTTGACGCGAATCCCGTACTCGGCCCACTCCTGCGCGAGACAGCGCAACAGCGACACGCTGGCGCCCTTCGCCGCCGCGAAGTGCGACAGTCCCGGCGCCGGACCCGCATGCAGGCTCGAGGCAACGTGAACGATAGAGAGTGTCCGGCGTTCGGCGATCGCGAGCCTGGCCGCCTCCTGTGCCGAGCGCCAGAAGCCGCCGGTGTTGAGCTGCAAGGTCTCGAGGAACAGATCCTCGCTCACGTCCAGCGCCGCCGCGCGGCTGGCGCCGCCGGCTGAGGTCAGCAGCGCATCCGGCGCCCGCGGCAGGGACGCGAACAGCGCTTCGACCGACGTCCGTTGACGCACGTCGACGCGATGCGCCCGGCCGCCGATTTGCCGGGCAACGGCCTCCGCGGCCTCCGTGTCGATATCGGCAACCACGACACGAGCCCCGCCGTCGGCGAGCGCCGCGGCCGCGGCGGCGCCGATGCCCGAGCCGCCGCCGGTAACGACGACGAGGCGCCGGGCGTCATGCGTCACCGGCCCCGTCCTCCGCGAGTGCGGCCAGAATCTCGAACACCGCGGCGGTGTCCAGCTCTCCGAGCCCCTGTTCGACGGCCGCTTCGTAAAGCGGTGCGGTCGACTCGAACAGCGGCGTCGGCGAGCCGACGCGGCGGGCGAAAGCGTCGATCAGCGCCATGTCCTTTTGCCACAAATCGAGCCGCATCGTCGCGGGCGTGTAAGCGCGATTTCCCATCAGCGGTCCCCGAAGCTCGAGTATCCGCGACTGCGCCACGCCGGCACCGATGACCTCGCAAAACAGCGCGGGGTCGATACCCGATTTCTCTGCCAGCAACAGCGCTTCCGCGGTCGCAACGTTGTGCACGGCAACCAGCAGATTGGCGACGAGCTTCATCCGCATGCCGTTACCGAAAGCGCCCAGCGAAAACACGTCGCGGCTGAAGTCGCGCAGCACCGGCTCGGCGGTCGCCAGCGCCGCATCGGGGCCGCTCGCGTAGATAACGACGTCGGCAGCTTCGGCCTGGGCGCCGGTGCCGCTGACCGGGCAGTCGAGCAGGACGATGTCTACCGCCGCGAGACGCTCGCGATTCCGCCGTTTGCATTCGATGTCCAGCGTACTGAGTTCGACGACGACCAGGTCGTCGTCACGGTTGCCGCGGGCGCCGATCAGTGCATCCGCGGTCCGGTCCAGTGCCGTGTCGTTCGGCAGGCTGAGCAACACCAGCTCCGCACCGCGCAGCGCGCCGGCGCAATCGGCGGCGACCGTCACGCCGTGCTCGCGGCCCACCGCGGCGCGGCCTGTATCCGGGTCGAAGCCGCTGACGCGGTAGCCGGCCTGCACGAGGTGGCGCGCGAAAGTGCCACCCATCGTGCCGAGGCCGATGACGGCGACACGGGTACGGTTCGGCGTGCCGTTCGCCGTCATGTCCCGCCGTCCTCGAGCAGCCGTCGCAGCGCCAGTACCGCGCTGTCCGGCGTGGTCAGCACCGGTTTGCCGACCCGCGCCGCAACGGCTGTTGCTGCTCGGGCCATCGAGAATTGGCCGAGCAGGTAGAGGTCGGCGTCGGTCGCGAGCGCTGCATCCGCAATCAGCTCGTCGTGCGCAGCGGCGTCCCCGCTTTGCAGGGCGTGGAGCGCGTCGGGTATCGCTGCGACGGTCAGACGGGTGCCGGCCCCGGCCGCGTCGATCGCGGCCTGCATTTCGTGGGTCAGCGGCGCCTCCGACGGCGGGAACGTGACCAGCAAGGCGACGCGCCGTCCGCTGGCCGCGGCTTCGTCGAAGGCCGAACCGTTTGGCGACAGAATCGGCACCCCGACCTTGTCGCGGGCGGCCGCGAGAGCGGGACCGAATGCCGTGCCGGTAAACAGAATCGCTGCGGTTGGCACGCCCGAGCTGCCGAGGTCGACCGCGTAGCGAGTGAGCGCGAGTACCCTGGCCGCGATCGCGGGTGCCAGATCGCCGGTCGCACGGTCGCGGGACAGGGCGCTGTCGAGGAGATCGAAACGCGGTGCGTCGGGCCAGTGGTTCTCGAAGGCCGTCGCGATGGGTGCCATCGACTCCGTAAGCGCATGGACGAGCGCAATGCGGCCTTTGCCCGCGCCCCGGCCTGTGACCGCTACGTTCAAACCGCCTCGCTGACCGGGATTCGCGGCAGCATCAGGAAGCTCGGATCGTCGCTGGTCAGGTGCAGGCTGGTCGTACCGCCGAAGACTTCCGCCGGCCGGTCGCGGGGATCGTCGTGCAGGAACGGACCGCAGCCGCGGAGTTCGTTCTTGAAGTTCGACAGTCTTGCACCGCTCGCGGTCGGGCACTCGTAGTCCCGACCCAGAATCGTCACGGCCACGATCCAGCCGCTCGGTACCACGATCGATGTGGGCCAGATCTCGATGTCGAGCGGCACCGCCTCGCCCGCCGCCAACGGCCATGGATCGTCGTGCGTGTGGTACGGACGCCAGGGTTTGGACAAGGTCGTGTCGAGTTTTCTGTGCGAGGCCCGCAGCCAGCCCTGGGCGATCGGCGTGTGCGGATCGATCGCTCCCTGAAACGTGAGTTCGTCACCCGCCGGATCGAACACGCGCAATACGGCAAAGATATCGGCGTCGGCGGTCGACGACGATACGCGCAAGCGCAATACCGACGGTCCGGTGAACTCGGTCGCTTCGCTCATCGGCGCGGAGCGGAAGGTAAGCCCGTCGCCCATTGCCTCGAACGACAGCGTTGCATCCGCGGTCGGCGGCTCCGGGCTCAGACCGCCGTCGGCGCTCAGGAAGTAGCGGCTCCAGACGGTGCGCGGAATCGGCCAGTCGTCCTCGCAACGTTCGCTGAAACCGTCCGGGTGACGAACTTTGAGCCTAACGCGCGGTTCATCCTGCCAGCCGTTGTCCTCGCCTTTGAGGAAATGGCCGAAAAAGCGCTTCTGAAGCGCCACGCCGTAGTCGGTGTAGAACTCGGTCCAGTGCTCGAGGCCATGCACTTCCAGCCATTTTTGCGCGGACGCGGCTCTGACGTAGCCCTCGAAGTTACCGCGGGAATGCAGACCCTGGCCACCCCAGTTGGCGGCCGACAGCAGCGGTACGTCGATGCGATCCCAGGCGGCCGAGCGCTCGCGGTGGTATTCGCCGCTCAGCGGCCGGTTCCGAATCTCGTCGCCGAAATCGCAGCGATTGGCCGCCAGCAGCTCGTCGCTCAGGGTCGGAGGCCCGCAGACCAGATCTCCGGTTACGCGGCTCCGGGGGCCCCGGTCGCCGAGACCGTGCTGCACCGTCTTGACCTGCATGTCGTACCAGTTCGCCCAGAACGTGCTCAGGATACCGCCGTGATGGGTCATGTCGCGATACCAGTCGGCGGCGCCCTCCCAGATGCACATCGCGGCCAGATAGCGCGGCTTGAGTCCCGCGACCTGCCATTGATTGATGCCGTAATAGGACACGCCGTTCAGGCCGACCCGGCCGTTGCTCCAGGCCTGCTCGCCGGCCCATTCGATGCATTGCTTGAAGTCCTGCGTCTCGCGCGGCGAGAAGTGCTGCACATAGCCCGGCGAGCGCCCGCAGCCCCGCGAATCCACCCGTACGCAGACATAGCCGTCCGGCACCCATTTCTCGGGATCCACCACCTCCCAGTTCTGGTAGCGGTTGCTGGAACCGGCCGTTACGTCGGGATGCTGCTCCGCCATCCGCTGCCAGGCACTCGGATAGCCATCCTGGAAAGCCAGGCCCTTCGCATAGGGGCCGTAGGTCAGCAATACCGGAAAGCGGCCGTCGCCCGGCGGTCGAAAGACGTCGGCGCGGAGCGCGATTCCGTCGTCCATTTCGATCGCTACGTCCCAGTCGATACGCATGCCGTCACGGTCCTCGGTCCTGCCATTGACGAATGCAGCTTTCATCGGCCGTGCGTCAGCGTTCGCTCTGCCGGAGTTCGGTATGTCTGACGATGGCTACCGCATCGTCGTCCCCCAGTCCGGCGTCGACGGCGGCACCGTAGGCGCGGAAAGCGGCGCTGGCGGCGTCGACGTCGACGCCCAGTGATTCGGCGGTTTCGGCGATCAGCCGCAAATCCTTGTGCATGGACGCCAGATCGAAGGCGACTTCCGCCGTTTCGCCGAGTACGGCGGGTATCTTCATGTCCAGCACGGCCAGCGAGGCGGCACTGTCGGCCAGCGTTTCGACGATCGTTTTCCGGTCGAGGCCGCCGGCCTCGCCGATCGCCACCGACTCCGCCAGCGACTGCCAGTACACGGCCAGTGGCAGATTCACGGCCAGCTTCAACAGCGCGCCCTGGCCCGCGGGCCCCGCGTGAATGACCCGCCGGGTCAGCGCCGCCAGAACCGGCTCGGCGCGGTGGATATCCGCTTCGTCCCCGCCTGCCAGCGCCAGCAGGCGGCCTTCGCGAGCGGGTGCTACCGTGCCGGATACCGGCGCATCGATCATCGAGGCGCCGTGCCCGCGCAGTCTGTCGTGCAGTGCACGAACCGTTTCCGGCTTCAGCGTGCTCATCTCGATGAACAGGCGTCCGCGTGCCGCTGCCGAACACAGGCCGTCGTCGCCGAGGTACACCGCCCGTGCCGCGTCGTCGTCGCTGAGCATCGTGATGACGATGTCCGTCCCGGCGAGCGCGTCGCGCGGGGTGGCGGCGAACCGGGCACCCTCGGCTTCCAGCGCCTGGGCGCGCGATGCCGTGCGGTTCCAAACCGCGAGCGGGAAGCCGCGGTCGAGCAGGCGCGCGGCAATCGCCGCGCCCATCCGGCCGAGACCGACAACGGCGACGTTCATGGCCGGGCCCGGGCTCGCGGCCTTTTAATCGGGCGCATAGGCGATCAGGTCGAGCAGGGTATTGGCGCCCGGCACGACCAGCGGGTCTTCGAGACGGATCGTCGTCGATGCGGGCTTGCTGCCGGGGAAATAGCTGGCCCAGGCCTCGATCGATTCCGCGAACCACTGAAAGTCCGAATGAAAGCAGACCCGCCGCGTAATGTTCTCTACCGAAGTTCCGGCGGCCTCGCAGATGCGGGAGATGTTTTCCATCATGTAGTGCATTTGCGCTTTGCCCGGCGAACCGTACCAGGGGAAGTTCGGGTTCCGGATCATGCCTTCGGCCAGATTGCCGGATCGGTCGACGGCCATCTGGGTGCTGAAGAACAACAGGTCCCCGGCCTTTACCGCTTGCGGCTCGTGGCCGAGGCCGGGCGGCGCATCAGGCGCCTCGATCTCGGCGATCTCGAGTTCGCTCGCCGACGCCAACAGGGTCAGCGCGATTTCGATCCTCGAACCGCGCTGACCCATGCCCATATAGGGAATGACGATGCGCGCTGGGGGACGATCGGGGAACCAGTTTTCCCATGCACGATCCATCGCGGCGAAGTCCGATGGGGCGCCGATATAGACCTCCGCTTTGACCGCCGAATGGAGGCTCGAGCCGGCCGCGTCGGCGAGGGCCGAGAGTTTTTCCAGGATGGCGTCCGTTTGCGCTTCGACACTGGTCTCCGTCCAGTCTCCGGCCGCCGGTTCGACCGCGTTTTCGGCGGCCAGAAATATCCAGTCGCCGCGTTTCAGTCCCGCTGTGCTGGCGCCGTCCGAGCCGGCGAACTCGATCGGTTGCGGTTCGTGGTCGTCCGTGCGGCAAATCATGTCGACCTCGACGCGCGTGCCGAGGCACAGCAGTTCCTTGACGCCCAGCGCCGAGGTCGGCACGGACGCGCGCCCGAAGACCTCGGCGTGCGCTTGCAGATGCGGGTGTATCGAGATTGCGGGCCAGTTGTTACCGCGCGCAAACTCGTCGACAGTCGGATGGTCGGACACCAGCCAGCGCCAGAGTCGCAGCATGTCCCTGTCCGGGTCGCAATCCGCGGCCTGCATCGTGTTGCGGAGGTTTTGCAACACGTAGTTGGACTGCAGATATAGTTCGCCCGACAGATTCGAATTGGCCGCCACCACCTCAGGTGCAAGGCCGGTCTTGAAGTCGCTTGCAATCTGGCCGGCTACGAATACCCAGTCGCCCGCGCGTATCGCCGGACTGTATGGCATTAGCGGTTTGGGTACCCCGGCCTCGAGTCCAGGCCAGATCGATTCAATCTTTATCGATGTATCGGCGCTCATACGACCCCCTTTTTCCGCTCGATCATAGCGGTAAGCCGCGGGCTTCAAGAACCGGATGTTCTGATCGCCGTCATCAACAAAACTGATTTCCGGACCGGGGGCACGGGCCTTTGAATACCGGTGTTATGCTGACAGGCCAACCGTCGCGGCCGACAGCCGCAGACGCCGCAGGTACAGCCGTCATGAAGTTTCAACAGATTCTAACCTTTGTCGCCGTTTACCAGGAGCGGTCCTTCACCGCCGCGGCCGAGCGGATCCATGCGACCCAGTCCGGGCTGAGCATGCAGGTCAAGGAACTGGAGGAGCGCATCGGCGTCCGCTTGTTCGATCGGTCGCCGAAGGGCGTCGAGCCGACCGCGGCCGGGCAACGGCTCTATGCGCATGCACTCAAGGTCCTGCACGACGTCGAATCCCTGCGCGAGGAGATGCGTGCGATCCGCGGTGAAGTGACCGGCTCCGTCAGCGCCGGGCTGATGCCGACGTTTACCCGCGCGGCGCTGGCGCCGGCGGTCACGCGCTTCGCTGCCGCCAGTCCGCACGTGGAACTCAGGATCGTCGAGGCGTACAGCGCCGTGCTGACGGAGATGGTGCGACGTGAACAACTGGATTTTGCGATCGTGCCGCCGACCGCGGACGCAGACGGTCTCCGTTCGCAACACGTGGCGCGCGACCGGGAACTCCTGGTCACCGGCCCGAACACTGCCAGGCCGCATCTGGAGCCTGTCTCACTTGCCGATGCCGGACCGCTCAAACTGATCGTCCCGGGAATCGGCAATGCCAGGCGCGATAAGTTGGACCGCTACCTGGCGAGCGTCGGCGCGCGGGTCGAGTCGATGATCGAGATGGATGCGATGATGGCAACGCTTAGCCTGATCGAGCACAGCGACTGGTGTGCCATCCTGCCCGCGACGCTTTGCCATCCCGATCTGGACGGCCGGCGCCGCAAGCTGCACCCGCTGGAACACCCCGAACTCAGCGTGGACTACACGCTGATTACGCCGGCAACCGGCATCGTCTCGTCGCCCGCGGAGGACTTTGCCGACAGCGTCGTGAAGCAGATCCGGGCGATCTGCGAGGATTGGGTCGAGGTGCCGGATACGGCCGCCGCCGGCACTCTGCCGGGCAATCAGCAAGTCTGATCCCTGGCATCTCATCTCATTATTTTATCGGGCCCGGTAACGCTCTTAGCATCCCCGCGATGGGAATCGCTCGGGGAACGCAGTGAAGCTGGGATTTTTTACGATGCCGATTCATCCGCTGGACAAGGACTGGCGGCTGTGTCTCGCGGAAGACCGGGAGGCGTTCATCCTCGCGGACGAGCTCGGTTTCGCCGAGGCGTACGTTGGCGAGCACGTTACCGATAAGGCCGAGAACATCACGTCTTGCACGCTGTTTCTCGCGACGCTCGCCGGCGAAATTCGCCGGATGCGACTCGGCACCGGAACGGTCAATCTGCCGAACACGCATCCGGCCGCCGTCGCGGGCCAGATCGCCATGCTCGATCATATGCTGGACGGGCGTCTGAACTTCGGCATCAGTCCCGGCGGTCTGTTGTCCGATGCGGAAGTCTTCGGCAATCTCGACAAGAACCGGACCGAGATGTTCGTCGAGGCCATCGACATGGTGCTGGACATCTGGAACTCGGAACCCCCGTACGACCTCGAGGGCGATTACTGGCACGTCTCGACCCGCAAGACGATGATTCCGGATATTGGCCAGGGGATCATCCCGAAGCCCTTGCAGCAACCCCACCCGCCGATTGTCGTTACCGCGGTGGCGCCGTACTCCAAAGGCGTCATGGCGGCCGCCGCACGCGGCTGGGACGTGATCTCGGCCAACTTCCTGCTGCCGAAGTGGGTGGCGACGCACTGGCCTCAGTACCAGAAGGGCTGTGAGCAAGGCGGCCGGACCGCGGATCCCGCCGACTGGCGCGTGGCGAAAAGTGTGTTCGTCGCCGACGACCTGAACGTCGCGCGCGAGTACGCCCTCGGTCCGGACAGTCCCTACCGCTTTTACTACAATCAGATCGTGACCAAGATGCGCTTGAGCGGCCGGGCGAACCTGTTCCTCGAGGATCCCTCGGCGAGCGATGCGGACCCGGAACTCGACGAACTGCTGGAGAAGCTCGTGATCTGGGGAACGCCCGACAAGGTGGCGGACGACCTGCTCGCATTTCGCGACGAGATCGGCGACTTCGGCACGCTCTTGTACGCCAGCAAGGATTGGGCCGACAGAGACCTGGCGCGGCGTTCGATGATCCTGTTGGCCGAGTCGGTACTGCCGCGGCTCGATGGCGGCCGCACCGCGGAAGCCGTTTGACCGGCGGAGAAAGCCGGGCAGTGAATCAGATCAGCATCGGAGATGCGCGTTTCGCGTACGCTGTGTACGGTGCGACGTCATCACCGTGGGTGGTGATGTCGAGTTCGCTCGGCGCCGATCACCGTATGTGGCGTCAGCAGCTACCCCCTCTGGTAAACGACTTCCGCGTGCTGGTCTACGATCATCGCGGTCATGGTCGGAGCACCGTTGGTGGCCACGGCACAACCTGGAGTATGGATACCCTGGTCGCGGATGTCGTGGCGCTGATGGATGCGCTCGACATCGACACCGCGGCATTTGTCGGTCTGTCGTTGGGGGGCGCCACGGGATTGGGGGTCGCTTTGTCGCAGCCAGCGCGGCTGACGAGTCTGATGTGCTGTTGCGCACGTGCCGACGCGCCCGAGGCTTACCGGGAGTTCTGGCGCCAGCGCGCCGACTCGGTAAAGCGGGACGGCGTCGGCGCCGTAATTGCGCCAACGCTCGAGCGTTGGTTTGCGGACGATGCCCGACACATCGACGACGACCTGCTCGGCAAGGCAATGGCGATGCTGATGACAACCAGTCGCGAAGGGTACATCGGTGCAGCGACAGCGCTGACGACACTCGACTATCTGGAGAGGCTGGGCGAAATACGTGTGCCGACCCTGTTTCTGGCCGGTGAATGCGACAAGGCGATACCGGCCGAAGTAATGCGCGCGATGTCCGAACGAACTCCTGACTCGCAGTTCGCAACGATCGCGGACGCGGCGCATCTGGCGAACGTGGAGCGCCCGGCGGCATTCAACGACGCGCTGGGTACGTGGCTGAGGTCCGCGGCGTGACGGTCGTGGCGGACCGTTTGCGATGACGGCGTCGGGCATCCTCGATCCCGCCGGGGCCAGCTTCATTGGCAGCGTCCCGGTCGTCGTGATCGGCGCCGGCGCCTGCGGCCTGTCGGCCGCCCTCGCGGCGAACGACAGCGGCGCCGACGTGCTGATTCTCGAACGTGACGACTCCGCCATGGGCACGACCGCGATGTCGACGGGCCTGATTCCCGGTGCCGGCAGCCGCTTCCAGCGTGAGCGCGGCATCGACGACACGCCTAAGCGTTTTGCCGCGGACATCGTCGCCAAGACCGGGGGCGAAGTGGACGAGCACGTCGTCGACTACCTGACCCGGGAGTCCGCGCCCACCGTGGAATGGCTGGCCGACGATTGCCGGGTACCGCTATCGTTGGTCGACACTTTTCTGTACCCGGGGCACTCGCGGATGCGCATGCACGGGACACCCAACCGCACCGGTGCGGAACTGATGGGCGCGCTGCAGGCCGAGATCGAGCGGCGCCAGATCGACATACTGCCGTCCGCGCAGGCGACCGGCTTGTTTGCTGATGCCGCCGGCAGAGTCCACGGGGTGCGCGTCCGCCGGCCCGATGGTCAGGAAGAGGACCTGGGTTGTGACTCGCTGATTCTGGCTTGCTGCGGATTCGCTGGCGATCCGGATCTGGTGCGCCGATACATCCCCGAGATCGCCGAGGGCACTTTTTTCGGCCACCCCGGCAACAAGGGCGACGCCATCCGCTGGGGCGCGGCGCTCGGCGCCAGGCTTGCCGACATGCATGCCTATCAGGGTCACGGCGGACTTGCCTGGGGTCACGGTGTGCCGATCCTGTGGGCGCATATCGTACTCGGCGGAATTCAGGTCAATTCGGAAGCACGGCGCTTCTCCAACGAGGCGCGCGGCTATTCGGAGCAGGCGGTCGACATACTGGCGCAAACGGATCGAATCGCGTGGAGCGTTTTCGACGAGCGCATACACCAGGCGATGCTCGAGTTCGACGATTACCGCGACGCGCTGGAAGCACGCTGCGTCCTGTCCGCCGACTCGGAAGCACAGCTCAGCGCAATCACCGGCCTGCCGCAGGAAGCGTTGTCTGCGACCCTGGCGGAGGTCCGCCGCATGGTCGCCGGCGAGATCGCCGATCCCTTCGGCCGGGACTTCACGGGCGTGTCCGAACTGGCCGCGCCGTACCGTGCGGTCAAGGTCACCGGCGCGTTGTTCCATACCCAGGGCGGCCTGGAGGTCGACGAACAGGCGCGCGTATTGCGCGAGGATGGCTCTCCGCTGCCCAATCTGTTCGCCGGCGGCGGCGCGGCGCGCGGTATCTCCGGCAGCGGATGCAGCGGCTATCTGGCGGGCAACGGTCTGCTGACGGCGACCGCGCTCGGCAGGGCGGCCGGTATGGCGGCCGGCCGCGGCCAACGCGGGTGAGTGCGCCACGCGCCGGCGCTTTGCCGGGTGTTGCTTTGTCGCTCGCGCTCTGCGGCCTGGCGTTCGGTTGCGCTCAGCAGTCCGAAGTCCCGGCCAGGCTTGAAACGAGCATTCGACTGGCGGACGGTCGGGTGCTTGCCGTTCGCATCGTTCCGCCGGCAGCGAGCTGCGAACCGTGCGATACGATCGTCTTTTCGCACGGCAACAACCTGAGCTTCGATCAATACGACGTCCTGTTCGACGAATGGGCGAAGGCGGGTTACCTGATCGTCGCGCCGCTGCACGTAGACTCGGAGCAGCACCCGAACCGCCAGCGCAACGAGACGCTCGAACCGCGGCTCGAGGATTACACGGCCATCGTCGATCGACTCACGGACGCACCTGCCGAATTGCTGCCGGGCTTGAGTCTGTCCGGCCGATACTTCGCGGCGGGGCATTCCTACGGTGCGTTGATCGCACAGATGGCCGGGGGCATCCGCCTGGATCACGGGCTCGGGGAATTGCCGTTCGATGCCGAACGTCAGCCGATGGCGGTCGTGGCCATCTCGCCGCCGGGTCCATTGCCCGACTACTTGTCCGCGGAAGGATGGCTCCAACTCGAAGTTCCGCAGCTCGTCGTCACCGGTACCGACGATGTGGTGCCGAAATTCGCGCCGACGTGGGAGGCACACCTGGCGGCGTTCGAAGCCGGTCCGGCCGGTCGGAACTACGCCATCGTCTTCGATGGCATGGATCACTATTTCAATGGATCGTTCGGCCGGCTGCGCGATCCGTCCGCCCGCAGCCTGACGGCGATCGTTCAACTGAACGACGCCGTGCTTCGCTTCCTCGATGGGGTAAGACAATCCGGTGGACCGAGTGAATCGGACTGGCTGGATCTGAGTTCCGAGGCGGCGGAGACACGCTTCCGTTGACCCGGAGAGGGGCGACTTCCATTCGATCCCGCGAAAAAAAACGGTCCGCCCCGAGGGGGGGATTCGGAGCGGACCGCTGGTGGGCGGCTGGCGCCGGCGAAAACCGTAACCGGCGACAGCCTCGTGCGATAACGATAAAGCAGAATTCGTGCCAGGATTGGCGCTACGGTAGTCCGCGCCTAAGGCCCTGTCTGACAATCGGTTTTTTTTCAGGCCGTCAGACGCGCCGGAGCGCTTCGCGGGCCGCTGCGCAGATACTGTGCATGCGGCTGCCGCAGTGCACAGCAACGAGGCAGCGGAAGCGGCTCAGGCGACCTCGCGGAAGGCATCCCGGGTCAGATTCTCGGATCCTTTGGCGAGCACGCGGACGTTGTCCTCGATACGAATACCGCCGAACGGACGCCAGCGGTCGACTTCCGGCCAGTTGACGTGTCCCTCGGCGTCGGTGCCTTTGAGCGATCGCAGCAGCAGATCGATCACGTACAGGCCCGGTTCCACGGTCAGCACCATGTTTTCCTCGAGCCGCCGGGTGAGCCGCAGATACGGGTGGCCGCTCGGCGGGTCTATGGTCGTGCCCGTATCGTTCTCCATATGCCCGCCGGTATCGTGTACCTGCACGCCGAGCAGGTGACCGAGCCCGTGCGGGAAGAACGCCGTCGTCACGCCGGTCGCGATGAGCGTGTCCGAATTGCCGCTGGCGAGTTCGATGTCGACGAGGAACTCGGCGAGCTGGCGGTGCGTGTCGAGGTGAAGTTGCCGATAGTCCGCGCCCGCGTGGACGTGCTTGACGATCTCCCGCTGCAGCGCATCCATGCGGTGAATCAGATCCGCGAAGTGGGGGTCCTCGAAGGAGTAGGTACGAGTGATATCGGCCGCATAGCCGTGCACGCTCGCGCCGGCGTCGATCAGGAACGAGCGGACGACGCCGGGCGCTTCCCGATCGAGCTTCGTGTAGTGAAGCGTGGCGGCATTGCGGTTGAGCGCGATGATGTTTTTGTACGGCAGCTCGTTATCCGTGAGGTCCGTGGCCTTGCAGTAGGCCTGATGAATGTCGAATTCGCTCGACCCCGCGCGAAACGCCTGCTCAGCGGCGCGGTGGCCGCGAACCGCCCGCCGGGTGGCAAGCCGCATGCAGGCCAGCTCGTAGTCCGTTTTGACGCCGCGCGCGTAGTGCAGGATGTTCAGCAGCGACTCGGGATTCACGCGCTCGATCCCGAAAGCGAGTGAGGGATCGTCGATTTCGCCGACCAGGACGCATTTGCCGCGCGATTCGGGCAGATGTTTCCCCGTTTCGGTGACGTCGTGCACGATCCGTACGTCGAAGAACCTCGACCAGTAGCCCGAAGGCTCCCCGGGCACGACGTGCCAGTAGTCGCGCGGCTGACAATAGACCAGCACCGGCTTCTCGCCCGGCGTGTAGACGAGGTACGACAGCGGCAAGTCGACGAGCGGCAGCCATGCGACGAAGTGCGGGTTCGGCCGGAACGGATAGTGGTTGTCGTCGAGAAACGCGTAGCGCGGACTGCCGGAGAAAATCACGGCATGGCTGGCGCCGACGCGCTCCAGCGCGTGATCGAAACGTCGGAACAGGGTATCGAGGTGCGCCGCGTACAGAGCACCCAGTTCCGTATTGGAGTCGGAGTAGTCGAGTAGCATGGGTACGATGATAGCGCCGGGGGTCGGGCCTGGCGAGCCGTCGGGGTATTTTCCTTTGCGGGCCAATCCAGGCATTATTGGCGCCCGTCCCGATTCACGGACCTCCTGATGAAACCAACGCAAAACCCCGGAATCGCGGCCACAATCGGACTGGCGATCCTGCTGCTCGGAGACAGCGTCATGGCAGAGCGACTGCCCGGCTTCGATCGGGTCACCGGCGCGCCGCACGCTTCGCGGTCGGAAGTCATCGCGCCGAACGGCATGGCGGCGACCAGCCACCCGCTGGCGACGCAGATTGCACTCGATATCCTGAAAGCGGGCGGCACGGCCGTCGATGCGGCTATTGCGGCGAATGCCGCGCTCGGCCTGATGGAGCCGACGGGCTGCGGCATCGGCGGCGATCTGTTCGCGATCGTCTGGGACGCCGACAAAGAGGAATTGACGGGACTCAACGCCTCCGGCAGGGCGCCGGCGCTGATGACGATCGAGTACTTCGAGGAAAACGGTATCGATGAGGTACCGGTCTTCGGTCCGCTGCCCGTGAGCGTGCCGGGAGCCGTCGACGGCTGGTTCGAGCTTCACGAGCGTTACGGGCGCTTGGGGATGGACGAGCTGCTGGCACCGTCGATCGACTATGCCCGGAACGGGTTTCCGGTCTCCGAGGTCATTGCCTATTACTTCGTCCGCAACGCCGAGCGCATGAGCGAGTATCCCGGATTCAAGGAAACCTACATGGCGAACGGGCGAACACCCGCGAAAGGCGAGCTGTTCCGGAACCCGCGGCTTGCGGCAACCTACGAGATGATCGCCGAGGGTGGCCGCGACGCCTTTTATAAGGGCGAGATCGCCCGGCGGATCGACGCCTACATGACCGAGCACGGCGGCCTGCTGCGCTACGAGGATCTCGCGGCGCACACGTCCGAATGGGTCACGCCCGTGTCGAGCAACTACCGCGGCTGGGACGTCTACGAGCTGCCGCCCAATGGCCAGGGCATTGCGGCGCTGCAGATTCTCAACGTCCTCGAAGGCTACGACATCGCCGGCATGGGTTTCGGCTCGGCGGAATACATACACACCTTCGTCGAGGCGAAGAAACTCGCGTTCGAGGACCGCGCGCGCTTCTATGCGGACATGGACTTCGTCGACGTGCCCGTCGAGCGCCTGATCAGCAAGGAATACGCCGCGGAGCGCCGCAAGCTGATCGATCCCGAGCGGGCATCCACGCGCGTCGCGGCGGGTGAGGGCCTGTTGGAGGAAGGGGACACCATCTATCTGACCGTCGCTGACAGTGCCGGCAACATGGTGTCGCTGATCCAGAGCAACTACGTCGGCATGGGTTCGGGCATGACGCCCGGCGACCTCGGCTTCGTGCTGCAGGACCGCGCCAACTCCTTCAGTCTGACGCGCGGGCATGCGAATGCGCTGGAGCCCGGCAAGCGGCCGTTCCACACGATCATCCCGGCTTTCGTGATGAAGGACGGCAAGCCGCTGATGAGCTTCGGTCTGATGGGCGGCTCGATGCAGCCGCAGGGGCATGCACAAATCGTCGTCAACATGGTGGACTTCGGGATGAACCTGCAGGAAGCGGGCGACGCCGCGCGCATCAACCACACGGGTTCGTCGCAGCCCGACGGCAGCCGGATGGACGACGGCGGCCTCGTCAGGCTGGAGAATGGTTTCGGCGAGCCGGTCCGGCGCGCTCTGGAAGCGAAGGGCCACCGCATCGGCGAGAGCAACGGCAGCTTCGGCGGCTACCAGGCGATCTACCGCGACGCTGAACACGGCGTGTACTACGGCGCCTCGGAAGTACGCAAGGACGGCCAGGCGGCCGGTTATTGAGTTCGCATGAGCCAGGCGATCTACCTGACCGGGATCACGACGACCGGTACACCGCATATCGGTAACTACGTCGGAGCAATCCGGCCCGGCATTGCGGCAAGCCGCGATCCGTCCAAGCAGAACTTCTATTTTCTCGCCGACTATCACTCGCTCGCGAAGAACGAGGACCCGGACAGAATTCGGGAGTCGACCCTCGAGATCGCGGCCTCGTGGCTTGCGCTCGGCCTCGACACGGACAACGCGGTCTTCTATCGCCAGTCGGACATTCCGGAAATCCCCGAGCTGACCTGGATTCTGCACGGCATGACCGCGAAGGGCCTCATGAACCGGGCGCACTCGTATAAGGCTTCTGTGCAGGCGAACGTCGACAGCGGTTCGCGCGATCCCGACCGGGGCGTCACGATGGCGCAGTACAGCTACCCGATCCTGATGGCCGCGGATATCCTGATGTTCAAGGCGACGCGCGTGCCGGTGGGCAAGGATCAGAAGCAGCACGTCGAGATGGCGCGCGACGTCGCGCAGCGTTTCAATCATCACTACGGCGAGATCCTGGTGCTGCCGGAGGCCGTTATCGACGACTCGACCGCGGTGCTTGCCGGACTCGACGGGCGAAAGATGTCGAAGAGCTACAACAACACGATCCCGCTGTTCGCTCCCGAGAAACGCTTGCGGAAGCTGATCATGAAAATCAAGACGAACAGCCTGGAGCCCGGCGAGCCGAAAGATCCCGACGACAGCACGCTGTTCGAGATGTACCGGGCGTTCGCAAGCGCCGAGGAGACGGCGGCGATCCGCGAGGCCTATGCGGACGGTATCGCCTGGGGCGAGATGAAGCAGACCCTGTTCGAGTACATCAATACGCATATCGCGCCGGCGCGCGAGGCTTACGAGAGCCTGATCGCGAACCCCGAGCGCGTCGAAGCTGAACTCAAGCGTGGCGCCGAGCGCGCACGCGCGCTTGCGGCGCCGTATCTCGCGGACATTCGCGAGGCCATCGGTATCCGCCCGCTCGGCTAGATCGCGGGGGTTCCACGCGTGCACTCGCTGATGTCGGCCCTGACCCTCGGCTTTGCGGTTCTGGCGATCGCAGTCGTTTTCTTCGGCGTGCTTGCGGCCTTACTCGTCGCCCTCGGCAAGCGGCGCTGGTTCTGGGCGCTGCCGATGCTGTTGCTCGGGCCGTTCGTGGCGCTGCCCTATGCGCTGCTCGATACCGATGCCGCCTACGCCCGGCGTCTGCTGCTGACCGGGCTGTTGCTTGCTGTCCCCGCCGCCGTCTTTTTCGTGCTGACGGCTACGCTGTACCGCGCTTCGTGAGAGACTGAGCCCGGCAGACGGGACCCGAGGGGAAGGGCGTGCAGAATTCAGCGGAGTACTATCAGACGCCGCGACTCGAACTCGAGAAGATTACGACGGACGACGCGCCGCTGCTGCTTGCCGTCTGGAACGATCCCGCCTTCGTTCGCTTCGTCGCCGATCGCGGTATCCGCAACGAAACCCAGGCGCGCGTTGCGATCGTCGAAGGACCGCTCGATATGTACTCCCGCTACGGTTACGGCCCGTATCGGATCGTGCGCAAGAGCGACCGCGCCGCCGTCGGGATCTGCGGCTTGTTCCGCCGGCCGTTCCTCAACGATCCGGATCTGGGTTACGCGGTTCTGCCGGGATTCCGGGGCGAGGGCTACGCCAGCGAGGCGGCCCGCCAGGTACTGGTCATCGCCGCTCTGGTATTCGGCCTGCCGCGCGTCAAGGCGCTGATCGTGCCGGCGAACGCGGCGTCGATACACGTCGTCGAGAAACTCGGCTTTCGTTTCGAGAAGCGCTGTTCGATGGACGAGAGAAGCGATACCCTTCTGTACGACTTCGAACTCGACCGGGAGCCGGGCCGATGAGGGAGTTTCTGCAAAGCGAAGGCGCCCGCACCGGGCTGTACTTCGGAGCGACGTCGGGGGTCATCACGACGCTCGGCCTCATTACGGGGCTCTATGCGGGAACCGCGTCGCTGACGGCGGTGCTCGGCGGCATTCTCGTCATCGCCTTCGCCGACGCGATGTCGGATGCCCTCGGGATTCACCTCGCCGAGGAGGCGGACCCGGAGACCGATAGCGCACAGGTCTGGGCGGCAACTTTGTCCACGTTTGCGACGAAGTTCGTCTTTGCCCTGAGCTTCGCCGTGCCGCTCCTGTTGATGCCGCTGACGCCTGCAGTCTGCACCTCGATCGCCTGGGGAATGCTCGTGATCACCCTGTTGAGCTTTCTTCTGGCGCGCGCGCAGGGCGTCAATCCCGTCCCCGTCGTTGCCGAACACGTAGCGATCGCCGGCGTCGTCGTCGTGCTGTCGCATTTCATCGGTCGCTGGGTCGGCCACGTCTTCGGGTAGTCGGATGGCGGATGCGATGATCCGAAAACGCAACCTCGCCGATCACTTCGTCGTCCTGACGCCGACGCTCGGGGCCGAGCCCGTCGAAGTGACTGAGACGCTCTATCAGGATCTCGACGCGCAGTACGACAACTTCGCCGGCGCCAGTCTCGTCTCGTTCCATAGTTTCGACGCAGACTGGCGGGTGTGGGAGATGCACCCGCTCGGCGACGAACTCGTTTGCCTCGTCGCCGGTGACGTGGAGCTCGTACTCGCGACCCCGCAACGCGAGACTTCCTGCCGGTTGACTGAACCCGGCGACTACCTGGTCGTACCGCGCGGTACCTGGCACACGGCGCGGGTGCGGGTGCCATCGTCGATGTGGTTCATCACGCCGGGCGAGGGCACGGAAAATCGCGAAGACCTGCCCTGGGATGACCGATGACCGACGAGGAGCGCGAGGACGCGACTTCGTGGCGCGACCTCCGTGAGTTCCGCGGTGTCGACCTCTCGGGGTCCTACGTCCTTGGCTGGGCGCTGGATCGCGGGTCGCTGCTCGTCGATCTCGACGTCCTGTTGTTGCCGGAGCATCCGTTCTACGAGCGCCCCAGGCCTTCCGAGAAGGTCTGCATACGGGCAGCGACACTGGAGTTTCCGCGCTGCGAGTCCGTCACGCACGATGAGCGCGGGCTGCTCGATACCGCTGACGGGCTGGCCGCCCTCGGCACCGGCAAGCTTGCAAATCTCTGCGTTTACGCAGAAGGTGTTTACGAAATCGAGGGCCGGTTCGGCCGGATCACGCTGGAAGCCGAACGGCCGGTCCTCGCGCTGAGCGGGCACTGACAGGCCGCGGCGGGATCGCACGCGAGAGCCCGGAGCAGAAGCAATGCACGAAGAAGTTCAACATCCCTGCGTCCAGCATAAGCTGGCGATCATCCGCGACAGCGAGACCGGGCACAAACGCTTCCGCGAACTCGCGACCGAGATCACCCAGTTCCTGTGCTACGAGGCGCTGAAGAACGTGCGCACGCGGGAGGTGAGCGTGATGACGCCGGTGGCCGAGGCAAATTGCCGGAAGATCGACACGGACATTGTGGTCGTGCCGATCCTGCGGGCCGGCGTCGGCATGCTCGATGGTATCCTCGATCTCCTGCCAACGGCGCGCGTCGGTTTCGTCGGCCTGTACCGTGACGAAGAGACGGCCACGCCCATCAGCTATTACGATCGCTTTCCGCCGCAGACCAACGGGGGTACGTGCATCATCATCGATCCGATGCTGGCAACCGGCGGATCCACGAACGCGGCCGTCGACCTTCTGAAGCGTCACGGCGCCACGGACATCGTCGTGATCTGTATCGTCACCTGTCCCGAGGGTCTCGCCGCGGTCGAAGCGGCTCACCCGGACGTCGTCGTCTATACGGCGTCGGTCGACAGTCATCTCAATGAGCGCAAGTACATCGTGCCCGGTCTCGGCGACGCCGGCGACCGCCTCTTCGGAACCAGTTCGTAACGGATACGACCCTGATTTTGCGGCGTTTCCCGCGTATCATGGCATCGTCCACGACGCGCGCGGAGGCTTGATGGCGAAGAATAAAACCCAGCCGACCAAGGCCAGCGTAGCGACGTTTCTCGCCGGTATCGACGACCCGGAGAAACGGCGCGCCGCAAAGAAGATCGGCGCCATGATGCGGCGCGCCACCGGCAAGCGCGCAAAGCTCTGGGAGGCCAGCATCGTCGGCTACGGCCGCTACCAGTATCGCTACGAAACCGACTGACGTGCCATGAGCGATACCATCCGAACATCGCGTCTGGACGGCAACGAGCTGATCGTCGAAACGCGCGACGGCGTCAGGGTCTACGATTCCCGTTTTCTCGTCGCCGCGCTCCTGATCTTCGTCGCGCGCGGCAGCGGCCGGATCGAGCCTGAGGAATCGGCGCAGATGATCGCGCAGATACAAAACCACTTCCGGATCGAAAGTGCGGAATCGCTGAGCCTCCTGACGCGTGCGATGAGCGAGTTGGCCGACGAGGCCGGACTCGCACCCGAACTGGCGAAGCTCGGACAGACGCTTGCGGAAGCGGAAAAGGAAGACATCGCGGTCATGGCGCTCAAGGTCATCGCCGCTGACGGGCGCCGGGAAGCCTCCGAAATGGAGCACTTCAACATGGCGCTGAACGCCATTGGCACCGCGCCGGCGACGATTCACCGGGCGTTCGATCGCTACTTCGAGGAAACGATGCCGAGGAGCTAGGGGCCCACATGCACCGCAGCCGTTTCGCAGGAATCATCATCGACTGTCAGACCGAGGATATCGAGGCGGCCGGACGGTTCTGGTCGGAGGCCCTTGGCTATCCCGCGGGTCCTCCCGAATCGGACGGCCGCTACGTATCGCTCGACGTCCCGGACGGGGAAACCTATGCGGCGGTACAGGCCGTGAAACATGCTAGTCGCGTCCATCTCGACATAGAGACCGACGATATCGATGCCGAGGTGTCGCGTCTCGAGGCGCTGGGCGCGAAGCGGCTGGGTGCCGTGCGGTCCTGGGTCGTCATGGAGGCGCCCACCGGCCAGCGATTCTGTGTCGTCCAGGTGACCAACGCCCATTTCGAAGCAACCGCGAACACCTGGGACGACGAATGAAAAAACTCGGTATCGCCCTCGCGGTCACGTTGCTGCTGGCGGCGGTGGCCGGGGCGATCTTCCCGCAGGAAGTGGCGAGCTTTCTTGTCGATACCGAGCGCGGCCGCAGCGGCCTGACCTACGCATCGCGGACAGTCGACGGTGAAACCTGGCACTATCTGAAAGGCGGGCCCGAGGGCGCCGAGACGATCGTTCTGCTGCACGGCTTCGGCGGCGACAAGGACAACTGGTTGCGGTTCGCGGCGCGCCTGACGGACGACTACCGGGTATTCGTGCCCGATCTGCCGGGTTTCGGGCAGACGCCGCGCGATCTGTCGCTCGACTACGGCGTCGCGGCGCAGACGGGGCGCGTGCATCGTTTCATCGTCGCCGTGTCCGACGATGCGTCCGTGCACCTCGCCGGGCACTCGATGGGCGGGCACATCGCGGGCTGGTACGCGCACACGCATGCCGAAAGACTTCGTTCGCTCATGCTCGTCACGAACAGTGGCATCCGTACCCCCGTCCAGAGCGATATCGATCGCAGACGAGCCGCGGGTGACGACGTAACGCTGCCGCGTAGCCGGGAAGAGTACCGAAGGCTCATCGAATGGGCGTCCCACGAACCGCCGTTCATCCCCTGGCCCGTCGGCAACGTCCTCGCCGACGAGTCGATTGCCGACACGGATTTCAAGGCAGAGCTGATACGCCGGCGCGGCAACAGACGCGAAGCGCCGCTCGAACCCGTACTCGCGACCCTCGAGGTACCGACGCTGGTCCTCTGGGGCCGCGAGGATCGCTTCATCGACGTCAGCGCCGTGGACGTCATGCGCACGCTGTTGCCGGACGCCCGCTACGAAATACTCGACGAGACCGGGCACCTGCCGATACTCGAAAGGGCGGCGGATAGCGCGGCGATCTATCGGGACTTCCTCGACGCCGTTCCCTGAAGATTATGCAGACAACAACAATAACAACGATAAACAAAACGCTTGCAGCGCTGCTGATGCTGGTGCCGATAGCCGGTCTCGCGTTCGCGGGCATGGTCTACTTCGAGAGCGAGCGCCGCCTCGCATCGGTCGTTCCCGGCCCGGATTTCGTGGCGATCGATCGGGACGACGCAGGTTTCGTCGAGCGCGGCAGACATATCGCGCGGACGCGGGGCTGCTTCGGCTGCCACGGGCAGAACCTGGAGGGGCAGGTGTTCGACGAGGAGTGGGATTGGGTCGAACGCGCCGTCGCGCCCAATCTCGCGGCCTACGCGAAGCGCCACGACGCCGCGACGATCGAGGCCGCGGTGCGGCAGGGGATAGGCCACGACGGCCGCGCGCTCTGGTCCATGCCCTCGTATAACTATGCTCTGCTAACCGACGAAGACGTATCGGCGGTGATCGCATTCCTGAAGTCCGCACCGGTCGTCGACAAGGCTTTACCCAAACCGCGGCTTGGCTGGCAGGCGCGCTTTCGGCTGTTCCGTGGACAAGCGCAGCACATGGCGGACTGGGCGGATGCGATGCCGCCGTTGATCCTCGACGCCCGCCACCCGCTCGCGCGCGGCGAGTATCTGGCGAAGACGACCTGCAACGAGTGCCATGGCTTCGATCTGAGGGGCCAGGTCGATATCGACCTTACGATGCCGGACCTCGCGGTACTGGAGGCCTACACGGACGAGGATTTTCTGAGGCTCATGGCGAAGGGCGAGGCGATGGGTGGGCGGGACGATCTCCGCCTGATGACGATGGTCGCGAGAGACCGCTTCGCCTACTTCACCGAGCAGGAACTCGACGATCTGCTGGCGTACCTCAGGACGCTGCCCGGGCAGCCGGTCGACTACGACGCGGCCTGGCGCAAGCTGCGTTAGGCACTCGTCTCTAAAACACTCACGGCCTCGTTACGAACAAGTATGCACCGCTCGCGGCGATGTAGGCGAAAGACAGTGCCACGACGAAGACGACCAATCGATAGCCGGGCCAACCGGTCTTGCCGGCATGGAGGGGATAAAGGGAATCGAATGCGCTCGGCCCCAGATCCGTCTGCGTTGCGTCGATTGTCTGCAGAGCGGCGTGGCCGGTTGGCGTGGTGACTACGTAACTACGTCCGTTGGGATGCAGTTCGCCCGCGTTGCGAAGTCTGAGGACGATCCCGGATGACGAATCGGCAGGCAGGTAAATGAATCTCAGGTCCGCGGCGGGCAGGGCAATCCGACTCGTCTCGATGACTGCGGGCCAGTCGATTTTTTCGTCATGCCCATCGGTCCTGACCGGTGCCGGACGCAATTCCTCGCTTGCTCCCAGCGCGGCATTGAAGGCGGCCTGCACGGGACCTGCGAAGACGACAGCGACGCCTGAGAAGACGAGTACGAGAAGCGCTGTCGCCAGCACGCTGCCCTGGGCGGCATGCGCCCGCATGAGCCGTGCTCTGTTTGTCGCCCTGGGCAGAAAGAACCTCGCGCGGAATATCTGCCGTTTTCGTACCCAGAGAGCGATGCCAAGCAGGATGTTTGTCATTGCCAGAACGCCAAGCCAGCCGACGAGCGTGTGGCCGGCATCACCCAGCAACAAGTGAACGTGCAGCTCGAAGAGAAATGCCGGTAGCGCATCCAGGTACGTCCAGTCAGCAATGACGTCGGCGGTCTCCGGGTGCAGCAGCGCTTCACTTCCGTCCTCGTAGTAGTCGTCTTTCCAGAGCAGTAGCATGCCCGACAGACACGCAATGGCCAGCCAGGCCGAAAGCGCAACGCCGAGCCATTGGTGCAGCCGGACGAGCATTCCCTAGAACTGCTTTTGCCACCCAAACGTCAATGTGCGACCGTTGCCGCGGAAGAAGGTGTCGGCGCGTGCGGCAGGTTCCGTTTGCGCGAAGTAGGTGAAGTACTCTTCGTTGAGCAAGTTGTCGATTGCTATCGAGAACTCGCCGAACGAGGTCATCCAGCCGCCGAAGACATCCACTTTCGTGTAGCCGTCGAAGTTGCGGTCCGTGGGTGCGGCGGGGCCGTCGAAATTGCGGTCCTCGAGATTGGAGACTTGTACGCGCCAGCGGTACGTGTCGGCAATGCTTCCGTAGGCATAGAGGTTCAGGCGGTCGGGGCCGATGTTGAGGCCATCGAGGTCGCTGTCGACGCTGTCGTCGCCCGTCGAGTCGAACTGACCGTCGGTTCGGCTGTAGTTGCCGCCGACGGCGAGCGCATCGCCGAATCTGTAGTCGAGGGTCGCCTCGAAGCCGTCGACCTCCGTACGCTGACGCTGAACTTCGAAAATGCCTTCAGGGTTGCTGAACAATCGCGAGCCGTTGTCGGCCGTGGACTCGTAGTAGGTCAGCCGGCCTCTCACCGGACCGTTGTCGAACTCGACGCCGAACTCGACGTTGTCCGTCACGATCGGTTCAACCGCAACGAGGCTGTCTACGTCCTCTCCCGGCACGGACACGGCGCGGAGTACGCGCCCGACGTCGGGCATCGTAAAGCCCTCACTGCTTGCAGCGTATACCGACCAGGTGTCCGTGATACGCCAGATGACGCCGACGTTGAACAGCGTCTCGGTGAAGTCCGGCTCGCCGCCCGCAACGAATGTGCTGTTGGCCGATGCGATCGTCGTATAGTCATCGACCTTCAAGGTCGCGTTTTCGTGGCGCACGCCGCCGGATAGCGTCAGGCTGTCGACCGGTGTCCAGCCAAGCTGCAGAAACGGCGAGATCGTCTCAAAGCTCGTCTCGGGGACCCATTCCCTGCCGCTCTGCGCGAGTTCCTGCGCGGACTCGTCGCGAAAGAGGTCGAGGCCTGCCGAGAGGTTGACGGCCGCGTCCGCGAAGTCGCGGTTGAACGTGAACTTGATGCCGTTCTTGTCGGAAACGACCGCCGACTGATCGAGAAACGGGTCGCCGTCGGGCGTCAGCCGGAAGAATCCGCCGAACGTGCCACCCTCGAAGAGTGCGCGAAAGCTGTTGTCGAATACCTGTGCTTCGATGCTTCCGCCGAGTACTTCGTCCTGACGATAGGTTACGGAAACGGTGGTGACTTCGTTGCGCGCCGGATCGCCGACGTCGGCGGCCGGGCTGCCTTCAACCGTACCGGTCGGGATGCCGAGATCGCGGTCGCCGGCGACACTGCGGAAGTCCCCGTTTCTTTCGAGGTCGAAGTCACTGACCATGACTGTCAGAGAGGCGGTATCGAACGGCCGCCATTCGACTTTGCCGAACAGACTCAGGGCCGTCGAATCCATGATGTCGCCCTGAGTGGGGTATAGCCCGACCGGATTGCCGTCGCTGTCGAGAAACAGGCCGCGCTCGTGCAGCGAGATGCCTGCAACAAAATCGACGCTGTCGCTGCCGCGTCCCGTGAGCACACTGAGCTTGTAGCCGAATGCATCGGACTCGAAATCGTCTGCTGACATGAAACGCGCGCGGGTGATCGTTTGCCACTCGTCGCCGGCTACCGGCGATGCCGTAACGGTGTTGACGACCCCTCCGGTTGCACCGACGCCCTGGATCGCGTTGGAGCCGTTAATGACCTCGATGCGCTCGACGAAGTCCAGGTCCAGCGAGTGACCGTCGCGCTGACCGTCCCGAAGCGCGTTGTGTTGCGGCACGCCGTCGATCAGGTACAGGGGGTTTCGACCGCGCAGCGTTTCGCCGCGACCGGCGAGTTTTTGCGAGCTCGGCGCGAATCCTGGAATCGTGCTCGACAGCACGCTGGCCAGGTCGTCACTGATGGCGGCCTGTTGGCGAAGCGTCTCGCTATCGATGACATTGACGGTGCCCGCGATTGCGGTGGCCGGCTGCCCGGTTCTCGTCGCGCTGACGATGAGTTCTTCGATCGCTACGTCGGTGGTTGTGTCTACGGTCTCCTGAGCGATGCCTGCGGACGACATCGTCAGACCGACAGCGCAAAGCGCTGTTCGCATGGTGGATTGCATGAATGGTTTTCCCCTTGGTGGTACACACTGCGCCGGCTTGGTTAGCTGGTGCGAATGATTATCGTTCTTAATTTATCACCAAATGATGCAAATGAGAATCATTCACAATAGGGGCCGGGCACTCGCCTGGCGGAATTGAACATAAAGAAACGCAGGCGGCGCGGAGCATTCGCGAGTCGGGCCGCTAGCGCCATCCACCGAGGACAGCACCCATTACGGCCAGCAACGCCACCATGTAGCCCGCATCGATCAGGTACAGACGAAGGGGCCTCGCCGCAAACACGTAGTTGATACCGAAACTGGTTGCCACGAAGGCGACTCCGACCAGATCGTCCTCCGTAGTCGCTTGCAGGCCCCAACACAACATCGAAACCGGTGGGAAGCGCACGTCTCGCGCTGCGCTTCATTTGCCCGTTCGTGCTGTGTATCATCGAACACAAAAGCTAATGCGACGCATTCTCATTTAAAATACGGTGTTGTACCTGGGCAGGCCGGTTTTCCGAAAAGAAACAAGGACAAGACATGCACCCCAATAACGTACCCCAAGTGACCTTCAAGACCCGCGTACGCGACGAGAGCATCGGCGGAGACAACCCGTTTCGCTGGCAGGATGTGACAACGGACGATATCTTCAAGGGCCGAAAGGTCATCGTGTTTGCGCTACCCGGCGCCTTCACGCCCACGTGTTCGTCGACGCATGCCCCGCGTTTCGATGAACTCTACGACGAGTTCAAAGCGCTCGGGGTCGATGAGATCTACTGTCTGTCGGTGAACGATGCCTTCGTCATGTTCCAGTGGAGCAAGCATCTGGGCTTGCAGAACGTCAGGATGCTGCCCGACGGCAGCGGCGAGTTCACGCGCAAGATGGGCATGCTCGTCAACAAGGACAACCTGGGTTTCGGTATGCGTTCCTGGCGTTACTCGATGCTCGTCAACGACGGAGCGATTGAACACCTGTTCGTGGAGCCCGAGTTCAGCGACAACTGTCCGACAGATCCTTTCGAGGTCTCCGACGCCGACACCATGCTTGCAACGCTCAAGGGTGGCGAAGCTCCGGCAGAGAAACCCGAGCGGCGCGCTTTCGTGGGCTAATCGTCAACGGCGCCGACGTTCCACCCTGCTCGGGCGTCGGCGCTTCGTGTCCAGGCCGGAGAAGTCTGTTTCGGGAGCAAGCTTGCACACGATGAGCGGCGGGATGTTTTTTGCGAAATCCGAATAGTCGAAAGGCCGCGATCGCATCTGCATTACGCAGTTTTCACCGATTGCCACTTCCAGATCGCCGTAGACGCTCGTGTAACCCGCGCCCGCCCAACCCAGGCTCGATGGTGTCTTCGGATCACCGGAGGCTGGCATCGGTCCCTGCATGATCGACACATACCTCCTCCGTCCGAGCGACTCGAGCCAATTCTCGTACTCCTCGTCGCCAAGGTCTTCGATGACCGCACGCGCCTCGGCCCACCAGTCTGTGTTCCGCTCCTCTGCAGCCTCGATGGGTTCCTCATTGCTTCCCGCTGCGTATTCCGCTCTCTCGGGGCGTCGTGGCCGCCCGCTTTCGACCTCTGGATCGTCCGGCGTATCCTGAGTCTCTCGTTCCGGCGGGCGCTCGAAGACCCGGACCGCGCGTTCTGCTTCCGGAGGTGAGCTACGTCGAGATTCCCACTCCAGAAGCATCCGCGTCACGACCGGGTCGTCGTCGCCTGGCAGAATCAACTGTGTCATCACGAGCAGTAACGCTATCGTTACCAGTAACGCCGCAACACACGCAAGGACATATCTTCGAAGCATTGAGCCTCTGTTGGATTCTATTCCTCAGCCGCTGGTTCCGTCGGGTTTGATTCGGGTTCACTTCGTTCGGCGTCGAAACAACGATGCTCAACGGGCTCGTTTGGTCGCGACCGTTTCGGAAGCTGCCATCGGCAGTCCCTGGCGCCGTCACGCCGACCTGCTCGTCTACTGCGCGCCGCGCATCGCTGAGTTTTGCGATGAACTCAAAGCACTCGGCGTCGACGAACTCTGCCGTCTGTTGGTAAACGACGCCGACACTCTGTTGGTAAACGACGCCGACACTATGCTCGCGGCGCTCAAGGGCGCAGAAGCACCTCGGGTCTATACTCGCTGAGCCAGCTGCCCGTCGAGCGCCAGAAGATGCCACCGGCTGTCTTTGGCGGCCTCTACCTGGTCCGACAAACGGCGAAACAGGTCTTCTTCCTTGACCTGTTCTTCCAGGAACCAGTGCATGAGCGGCTGCGTACCGTATTCCCCGCTCTCGTGAGCGAGTTCGAACAACTGATTGATCTTTTTCGTGACGTCGGTCTCGGTTTCGAGCGCCGCGGCGATCGCCGCCTGGGGACTCGAATAGTCGGTCGCGG
This sequence comes from Woeseiaceae bacterium, assembly GCA_028277185.1. Classification (GTDB taxonomy): domain Bacteria; phylum Pseudomonadota; class Gammaproteobacteria; order Steroidobacterales; family Woeseiaceae; genus UBA1847. The sequence goes on along the minus strand of JANQGQ010000001.1, from coordinate 54,382 downwards.
GTTGGTCGATACCCGTCAGAGCGACCCGGGCATTCCGCGAGACGAGATAGGAGTAAATGCGCATCGCATGCTCCGTCTCTTCCCGCGAATGAGCGATGAACCAGGAGGAGAACCCGGGCAATTCCTGTGAGTCGAAGTATGCCGCCATCGCACGATACACATGGCTGGCTTGTAGCTCGGTATTCAATTGCCCGTTCAGGGCATCGGCAACCTTCTCGTTCAACGGTAAAGGCATGGCTGGCTCCAGGATCCTCTGGCGAGATGGGCTTGTGTTGATCGATGCACACATTAATGCCAACGGTCCGCGCGGGCACTACGTGTTGTCACCTACGGCTGACAGTCGCCAGAGACAGGTTCGGGCTTGGGACAACGGTGGACTTCGAGGGCGAGATCGGCTGAGCTGTCAATTGCTCTCCGCGAAGTGGCCGGCGATTGTCCAGAGCCCGATAAGGACGAAGCCCAGACCCGCCACGAGTTTCAGCGGAAAGGCCGACAGCCATTTCTCGGCCGCGACCCCGAGAAAGACGGCTACGGCCGTCGCAGAGACGAGGGCCGACGCGGCGGCAAAAAAGACAAGCAGAGGGTGGGTATTGCCGTCGGACGCGAACAGAATGGTTGCCAGTTGCGTCTTGTCGCCGAGCTCGGCGAGAAAAACGGTCGCGAAGACCGCGAAGAAGACAGTCATGATGTCGGAATTCCTCCTCCTGGTCGGACAGCGCGCTAGCGCCCCTGTCGTTCGATTGCGTCCTTGAGCGCCTCGAGTTCACCCCAGCGTTCCACGCGGGTTTCGAGCAGCGCTTCCGCCGTTTTCAGTTCCTCGAGCCCGGTCTGCACGATCTGCGGATCCTGGGCGTAAAAGTCCGCTGCGCTCACGCGTTTCTGCAGTGCGGTGAGTTCCGCTTCCAGCTGTTCGATTTCGCCGGGCAGGAGATCCAGCTCGCGCTGGTCTTTGTAGCTGAGCTTGGCGGGACGGCTTTCGCGGCGCTGTCGTTCACGTTCGCGTTTCCGCGCTGCGGCGTGCGGGCTTTCGGTTTCCGCAAGTTCTTTCCCATGGCGCGCCCAGTCCGAGTAGCCGCCGACGTATTCGCGCACCTGACCGCCCGCCTCGAACACGATCGTGCTCGTGACGACGTTGTCGAGGAAGTTGCGGTCGTGGCTGACGACGATCAGCGTGCCGGTGTACTCGCAGAGCTTCTGTTCCAGCACTTCGAGCGTTTCGATGTCGAGATCGTTCGTGGGTTCGTCGAGCACGAGCAGATTTGCGGGTCGCGTAAACAGCTTGGCGAGTATCACCCGGTTCCGTTCGCCGCCCGACAGCGCCTTGACCGGCATCATCGAGCGTTTCGGGCTGAACAGGAAACCCTTGAGATAGCCGACGACGTGCCGGTCCTTGCCGTTCAGCGGAATGTAGGTCCGGCCTTCGCCGACGTTGTATGCCACGGACTTTTCGAGGTCGAGTGCCTGGCGCAGCTGGTCGAAGTATCCGATCTCGAGATTCGTCCCGTGTTTGATCGTTCCGGTCTGCGGTTCGAGTTCGCCGAGCAGCAGGCGCAGCAGCGTGGACTTGCCGACCCCGTTGTTGCCGATCAGACCGATGCGGTCGCCGCGCATGATCTTGATTGAGAAATTCCCGATCAATGCCTCTTCGCCGTAGCGGAAGCCCACGTTGCGGGCACGGATGACCTTGCGCCCCGACTGCTCGGCTTCTTCGATGTGAATGCGGGCCTTGCCCTCGACGGACACCCGGGCCGCGCGCTGCTCGCGCATCGCGGCGAGGGCCCGGGCGCGGCCTTCGTTGCGGGTGCGGCGCGCCTTGATGCCCTGGCGAATCCAGACCTCTTCCTCGGCGAGCTTTTTGTCGAATCTGGCGTTCGCGGCGGCTTCGTCTTCGAGGGCTTTTTCCTTGAGTTTGAGGTAGTTGTCGTAGTTGCCGGGCCAGCTCACGAGGCGACCCCGGTCGATTTCGACGATGCGCGTCGCAAGCTTCCTCAGAAAAGCCCGGTCGTGGGTGATGAACAGCACCGCTCCGGGCCAGGCGTAGACGCGATCCTCGAGCCACGCGATCGTGGCGATGTCGAGGTGGTTCGTCGGTTCGTCGAGCAGCAGCAGGTCCGGTTTCCGGACCAGGGCCTTCGCGAGTGCGACGCGGCGTCGCCAGCCGCCGGAAATCTCGCTTATCTTCTTGTCGACGGGTAAATCGAGTTCGGTGACGATCGCATCGACACGCTGCTCGATGTGCCAGCCGTCGCGCGCGTCGATGCGTGCGTGCAGGGCTTCGAGCTCCTCCAGGCCGCTCGCATCGAGCGACTGCTTCGACAGCGCCTGATAGCGTTCGAGCAGCCGCTCGACTTCGGCGAGGCCGCTGCGGACGACGTCGCGCACGTCGAGATCGACCGCATCGGGCAGGGATTGCGCGAGTTCCGCCACGACGAGATCGGCCTTGCGGGTGATCTCACCGCGGTCGGGCTCGAGTTCGCCGGAGATGAGCTTGAGCGTCGTCGATTTGCCCGCGCCGTTACGGCCGATCAGGCACACGCGCTCGCCGGGCTCTATGGCGAGCTCGGCGTCGACGAGGATTTTTTGCTCGCCGAACTCGAGACCGATTTCGGCGAATCGGATCAGTGACATGGTTGGAGACGAATGCGCGCGCGGGCCGGAAGCATACATGGAACCGATTGGACGACGCGATACGGTAGCATGGCGCGTGGTTCAATCCAGACGGAGCGTTCGGGTGTCGGAACGGCGATTCGAGGATCTCGAGGTCAGGCTTGCCTGGCAGGAGCAAACGCTCAACGAGCTGAACGCGGTCGTGACCCGGCAGCAGGCCATGATCGACGCGCTCGAAAAGCGCTGCGACGCGCTGCTCGAGAGGCTCAGAGCGCTCGGTGAGGGACCGGACGACACGGCGGTCGACGAACGCCCGCCGCACTACTGAACGGGCGGCGACTAACCCGTCGGGACGTCGTGCTGCGTTGATCGTTGAGAAGAATCCGAGCGAACCAACCGTATGAACCGGGGGAGACGAATATGAGCCAGGCGATTCGCCGTCTGATCCTTCTCGCTGCGTCGCTGCTGCCGCTGACCGCGGCCGCGACGGGTCCCTACGTGCCGCCCGCCCTCGAGGAGTGGCGGGACTGGGTACTCCACGGACAGGAGTGGCGGCAGTGCCCGCAGCGCTTCGACGGTGGGTCCTCGAACCCCGACAACCGCCTGTGCGTCTGGCCCGGCACGCTCCGGCTCGAGGTTACGGCGGCGGGCGCCCGCTTCGAACAGCGCTGGGAGGTGTTCGGCAAGACGACGCAGGTGCCGCTGCCCGGCGGCGCGGGTCTCTGGCCTGAAGCGGTCAGCGCCGACGGCGCCACGGCGCTGGTGCTTGCGGCGGGCGACCGCCCGGTGCTGGAACTCGCGGCGGGGCGGCATGTCGTCCGCGGTGTGATTCGCTGGGAGGAGCGGCCGGGTTTCCTCGCGATCCCGGCGCCGACCGGCTTGATCGAACTCGAGGTCGACGGCCGGCGAATCGAGCGCCCGGCGCTCAACGGCGACCGGCTGTTTCTCGGTGAGCGGCGCAGCGCCGCCGTGGCTCGCGACGAGCTGACTACCGAGGTGTATCGCCTGCTGAGCGACGACATCCCCGCTCGTTTGGTCACCCGCATCCGTCTGGACGTGTCCGGCAGCGTGCGCGAAGCCCTGTTCGGCCCGCTGCTTCCGGACGGCTATGTGCCGACGTCGCTGTCCGGACCGCTGCCGGCCCGCTTCGAGCCCGACGGCCGGCTGCGCGTACAGGTTCGCCCCGGTCGCTGGGAGCTTGCGCTTGCGGCGCGCGCGCCGGGCAGCATCGACTCGCTGGCGCTGCCCGTTGGCGGTGAGAACCTCCCCGGAACCGAGATTCTGAGCTACGAGGCGATCGAGCGCTTGCGCGTCACGGCGGCCGAGGGCCTGACGCCGGTCGATCCGGAACGCGCCGACGTTCCGCCGGAATGGTGGCAGCTGCCGGCCTTTAGCGTTGCCGCGGGCGACGTCTTGAGCATCGCGGAACGCAGCCGCGGGGTTGCCGCTGCCGACAACGAGCTGCGGCTCAACCGACGGCTGTGGCTGGACTTCGACGGCGACGGCATGCTGGTCCGCGACCGGATCGGCGGCGAGATGCGCCGCGACTGGCGGCTCGACATGCCGCCGCCGTTCGAGCTGCTTGCCGCCCGGAGCGACGACGAGGAGCTGCTCGTGACCGTCTCGGACGCCGGCCGCGGGATCGAGATCCGGCAGACTCACATCGACGTCGAGTCGCTCGCACGCATCGACCGCCAGGGCAGGCTGCCCGTAACCGGCTGGGAAGGCCGCTTCGCGAGTGTCGCGACCCAGCTGAACCTGCCGCCCGGTCAGCGCCTGCTTGCAGCGCCTGGCGCCGACGTCGCCCGCGGCAGCTGGATCGGCGAGTGGCAGCTACTCGACATCTTCCTCGTGCTGATCATCGCGGCGGCGGCCTTCAAGCTGTTCGGCCCGGCGGGCGGCGTCGTCGCGGGAGCCGGTCTCGTTCTGAGCTATCACGAGACCGGGTCGCCGGCCTGGCTCTGGCTCAACCTGCTCGCGACGCTTGCGCTGCTGCGGGTCGCTCCCGCCGGTCGGCTGCGCGCACTGCTTCGCGGCTACTTCTACGTCGGCTTGCTGGCGCTCGCGATCGCGCTAGTGCCGTTCGCCGCCGAGCAGCTGCGCGCCGGACTGTATCCGCAGCTCGATCGGGGCCTGTACGCGATGCCCGGCGTTCCCGTGTTTCCGGCGGCGGCGCCGGAGATGGAGCTCGAAGAGGCACGTCAATACCTGCGGCGCGAGCAGCCGACAGATGCCGCGGTGTTGGCAGACAGTCTCGACGAGATCGTCGTCACGGGCTCGATGCTCGCGCCTGGCCGGGTGTTCAGCCGCTACGAGCCCGGCGCGCTCGTGCAGGCCGGGCCGGGAATCCCTGAGTGGTCCTGGAACCGTTACGACCTCGAGTGGAGCGGGCCGGTCGAAACCAGCCAGGCGTTTCGACTCATTGTGATGCCGCAGTGGCTGGTGTCGCTGTGGCGGTTTGCGGCGGTGGGGCTTCTGGGGCTCTTTGCGGCGTATTTCGTCGCCGAAGCGGCCAACCGACGCTGGCGCCTTCCCGGCGGTCTCGAGTTCGGCCGCAAGGCAGCCGCGATTCTGCCGCTTGCCGTGCTTGCCACGATGTTGGGCGCGGCCCTCGCGCCGGCACCGGCCGCCGCGGACATTCCCGACCGCAACCTCCTCGACGAGTTGCGTCAGCGCTTGACGGCGCCGTTACCGTGCGAGCCTCGCTGCGCCGACATCGTTGCGGCGCGCGTGGCAGCGGAGCCCGGTTCGCTGAGCATCGAACTCGACGTGCACGCAAGCGTCGAGGCGGCGCTCCCGGTGCCGGGTCTGGACGGCGACTGGCGTCCCGTCGCGCTGACGCTGGACGGTCGGAACGTCGACGCGATGGCGCGCGAACGGAACCGCCTTACCGTTATCGTGCCGCCCGGCCAGCATACGCTGAGACTCTCCGGGCCGCTGCCGGCGGCCAACAGCGTCACGGTGCCGTTCCCGGAGCCGCCGCGCTCGATCGACGTGACGGCGAACGGCTGGTCGGTTGCCGGCGTGACGGAGAGGCGCCTCGCCGGCGGCAGCCTCACGCTCGATCGGATTCGGACGGACGACAGTCCCGACGTCGTCTGGGAGAGCAGCCGCTTTCCGGCTTTCGTCCGGGTCCAGCGTCGTATCGACATGGGCATCGATTGGCTTGCAACTACGACGGTGACCCGCGTGGCGCCGGGCAGCGGTGCGTTGGAAGTGTCGTTGCCGCTCATCAACGGCGAGTCCGTGCTGACGGAATCGCTCCGCGTGGACGAGGGCGTTGCCAGCGTCGCGATGGGGCCGGGGCAGAGGCAGGTCAGCTGGCAGTCCCGGCTGCCGTCGACGGCGTCGCTTACGCTCGAGTCGGGCGACGGACAGAGTGCGGCCGAGACCTGGGTGTTTGCGATCGGCGCCATCTGGAACGTCGACTTCGAGGGACTGCCGGAGACGCTCAATCGCAGCGAGTCCTCGGGGGCGAGGCTCGTGGAGTTTCGCCCGCGGCCCGGCGAGTCCGTGACTCTCGCCGCGCGCCGGCCGGAAGCCGCCGAAGGCGACGTCCTCGCGATCGACTCGGCGACCCTCGTGTCCCGCGCCGGGCGGCGCCTCGTCGAGTCGCGACTCGAGATCGACTACCGGGCGACGCGCGGCGATCAGCACGTCCTGCGGCTTCCGGCGGGTGCCGAACTCGTCTCGGTGGCGGTGGACGGCGACGAGGAGCCGCTCGAGCTCGTCGACGGCACGCTGACGCTGCCGATCCTGCCGGGCGCGCATTCCGTGGCCGTCGGGTTTCGCGAGCCGCGCGGGTCCGGTTTCGTCACGGCGACGCCCGAGGTCGATCTCGGCGCGCCGGCGGGCAACGTCGAGGTAACGCTTGCGCCCGACCAGAGCCGCTGGCTGCTTCTGACGACCGGGCCGAGGCTGGGACCGGCCGTGCTGTACTGGTCGGAACTCCTGGTGCTGGCACTGCTTGCCGTACTGCTCGGTCGGACCGGCCTGACGCCGCTCAAGACGCGTCACTGGCTGCTGCTCGGCCTCGGCTTCAGTACCTTCAACTGGCCGGTTCTCGCGGTCGTCGCGGGGTGGTTGCTGTTGACGGCCCTGCGAGAGCGCTGGTCGCCCGATCTGTCGTGGTGGCGTTTCGACCTGCTGCAGATCGCGTTCGCGCTGTTGACCGTCATTGCGCTCGGGTCGATCCTCGCAAGCCTGCCCGGAGGTCTGCTCGGGACGCCGGACATGCACGTAGCGGGCAACGGCTCGAACGCGTTCGAACTTCGCTGGTTCACGGATCGTGTCGCCGGCGTGCTGCCGACCGGCAGCGCGATCTCGCTGCCGCTGTGGACCTACAAGGCGCTGATCCTCGGCTGGGCGCTGTGGCTCAGCCTGGCGCTGCTTCGCTGGCTGCCATGGGTGTGGTCCGTGTTCGCGCGGGACGGTCTGTGGCGCGGCCGGGAGCGCGTTCAGGCATAGCCCAGGAAAGTGTCCAAAAAGGTGTCAGACCCCTTTTTGCCTTAAGCAAAAAGGGGTCTGACACCTTTTTGGACACTAGCGCAGCAGCAGGAGCCCGGCCAGCACGAACGCGGCGATCAGCAGGGTCTGCAGGACGATGGCGGCGATCGGCGCCGGGCCGACCTCGGCCAGCGCCTTGAGCGAGGTCTTGACGCCGAGCGCCGCCACGGCCGCAAGCAGGCACCAGCTCGAGAGCGGGGTGACGACTGCATGGACGGGGTCGGGCACCCAGCCCAGACTGTTGACGATCACGAGGGCGACGAAGGCGATCAGGAACAGCGGCAGCAGCGGTTCGCGATTGCCGTCCGCGGACGCTCGCTTCGCGAATATCAGCGACAGCACGAGCACGACCGGGACCAGACAGGCGACGCGCATGAGCTTGACGAGCGTCGAGGTCTCGCCGGTTTCGGGCGAGATGATGTAGCCGGCGCCCACGACTTGGGCGACGTCGTGAATCGTCGCGCCGAGGAACACGCCGGCCGTCTGGTGGTCGAGTTCCAGGGTCGTGACGAACACGGGGTAGACGACCATCGCCACCGTGCTCAGCGCGGTCACGGCGGCGACCGTCAGGATCGTGTTGCGCTCCCGATGCTTGTGTTCGGGCAGCACCGATGAGATGGCCAGCGCCGCGGACGCGCCACAAATTGCCACCGAACCCGCCGACAGCACCGAGTGCTCGTTGCCGAGCCCGCAGGCACGGCCGATCGCCCAGCCGCCGAGTATCGTCACGAGCACGCCGGCGACCACGAGGGCCACGACGGGCCAGCCGAGGTCGGCGACCTCGGCAACCGTGATCCGCAGACCGAGCAGTGCGACGCCGAGGCGCAGCAACGTGCGGCTTGCGAAGCGGATGCCGCCGGTGAAGCGTTCGTCTTCGCACAGAAAGTTGAAGGCCATGCCGAACAGCAGTGCATAGAGCATGGCCGGACCGCCGAGATGCTCGCTGACGAAGCGCACCGCCAGCGCGATCATGACGGCCAGCATCAGACCCGGCAGCAGACGGTCCAGCAGCTCTTTCGATATGACCGGGACTCTCATTCGCAATTCTTCCCCCAACGCGCGCGCGAGAGTCTACGCGGGCGGGGTGCGCGCTGTCACCGGCTCTGAAGGTATCATCGCGCCGTCCGACCGTAAGAGACCGACCCGATGAAGCGCTGTGCCTACCTGACCATGGACGATCTGTCCGCGTTCGTGAGCGATGCGGAGCTGTCGATTCCGCCGCTTGCGGCGCTCGGCTGGCGGGTCGAAAGCGTTTCGTGGCGCGCGCGGGACGCGGACTGGGATGCTTACGACCTGGTGTATATCGCGACGCCGTGGGATTACCAGGACGATCCGAACGGCTTCCTCGAGGTCCTTGCGCGCATCGAAGAGTCCCGCGCGCTGCTCGTCAACCCGCTGGCGCTCGTGCGGTGGAACCTGGATAAGCGCTATCTCGCGGAACTCGGGGAGCGCGGCGTGGCGATCGTGCCGAGCCTCTGGTTCGAACGCTGGGAAGACGGTCTCGTCGAGCGGGCGCTCGACGCATTCGACACAGGCCGTGTCGTGGTCAAGCCGCAGGTTGGCGCCAACGCCGACCACACCTACGTACTCGGGCGCGATGCGCCCGCGGACGGGATCGCGCAGAGCTTCGTCGACCGGCCGCTCTTCGTCCAGCCGTTCGCCGAGTCGATCCGGAGCGAGGGAGAATACTCGCTGTTCTACTTCGGCGGCGACTACAGCCACGCGATACTCAAGCGGCCGAAGGCGGGCGATTTTCGCTCGCAGGAAGAACATGGTGCCGAACATGCCGCCGTGGAGCCCGCCGCCGATTTGCGTCGCCTCGCCGGATCGGCGTTGGCGGACCTGTCCCCGGCGCCGGTGTACGCGCGGGCCGACTATGTCCGCGGCAACGACGGCGGCTTCTGGCTCATGGAACTGGAGCTCATCGAACCGTCCCTCTATTTTCGCCTCGATCCGGAATCGCCGCGGCGGTTCGCCCGCGCACTCGACGCGGCGCACCGGACGTCGGCCGGTGTCTGACACCTTTTTGCCTTTTCGCAAAAAGGTGTCAGACACCATTTAGGGTGGCCTGACGGGTCAGCCGGCCTTGCGTTTGCGGCGCGGCGTCTTGAGCAGCGGTTTCAGGAATTCGCCGGTAAACGAAGCGGGCGTCGCCGCGACGTCTTCGGGCGTGCCGCTTGCGACGAGCGTGCCGCCGCCGTCACCGCCTTCCGGGCCGAGGTCGATGATCCAGTCCGCGGTCTTGATGACGTCGAGATTGTGCTCGATTACGACGACCGTATTGCCCTTGTTGCGCAGGCGGTGCAGCACGGCGAGAAGATGCTCGATGTCGTGGAAGTGGAGGCCCGTGGTCGGCTCGTCGAGTATGTACAGCGTCTTGCCCGTGTCGCGCTTCGACAGCTCGCGGGCCAGCTTGACGCGCTGTGCCTCACCGCCCGAAAGCGTCGTGGCGTTCTGTCCGAGGCGGATGTAGGACAGGCCCACGTCGACGAGCGTCTCGAGCTTCTTCGCGACGACCGGCACGTTGGCGAAGAACTCGCGCGCGTCCTCGATCGTCATCTCGAGAACTTCGTGGATGTTCTTGCCCTTGTAGCGGATTTCGAGGGTCTCGCGGTTGTAGCGCTGTCCGTGGCAGACGTCGCAGGGTACATAGACGTCCGGCAGGAAGTGCATCTCGACTTTCAGCACGCCATCGCCCTGACAGGCCTCGCAGCGCCCGCCCTTCACGTTGAAGCTAAAGCGTCCGGGCATGTAGCCGCGCGACCGCGCCTCCTGGGTGCCCGCGAAGAGTTCGCGGATCGGCGTGAACAGCCCGCTGTACGTGGCCGGATTCGAGCGCGGCGTCCGGCCGATCGGGCTCTGGCTGATGTCGATGACCCGGTCGATGTGCTCGAGTCCGCGGATCGCCTCGCACGGCGCCGGGTTGCGGCTGCTGCGATTGAGCTCGTCGGCGACGGTTTTGTACAGCGTGTCGTTGATCAGCGTCGACTTGCCGGAGCCCGATACTCCGGTCACACAGGTCATCAGCCCAACGGGGATGCTTACGTCGACGGACTTGAGGTTGTTGCCCGTGGCCCCGAGGACCTCGATGTGGTGTTCGCCCGGCGGCGTGCGCTTCGCCGGCACCTCGATCCGGCGCTTGCCCGACAGGTACTGACCCGTCAGCGACTGCGGGTCTTTCTGGACCTCGGTGGGCGTGCCCGCTGCGACGACGTGCCCGCCGTGTACGCCGGCGCCGGGGCCCAGGTCGACGACGAAGTCCGCGGCGCGGATGGCGTCCTCGTCGTGCTCGACGACGATAACCGTGTTGCCGATGTCGCGCAGGTGTTCGAGCGTGCCGAGCAGACGCTGATTGTCGCGCTGGTGCAGGCCGATCGAGGGTTCGTCGAGTATGTACATGACGCCGACGAGACCCGAGCCGATCTGGCTTGCAAGCCGGATGCGCTGCGCTTCGCCGCCGGACAGCGTTTCCGCGCTGCGATCGAGCGACAGATAGTCGAGACCGACGTCCGAGAGAAAGCCCAGACGGTCGCCGATTTCCTTGACGACCTTGTCGGCGATCGTGGCGCGCCAGCCCTCGAGGCGCATTTCCTCGAAGAACCGGCGGGCGTCGCCGACCGACATGCCCGTGATCTCGGGCAGCGCGCGTTCGGCGACGAAGACGTGGCGTGCGGCGCGGTTGAGGCGCGTGCCGCCGCAGTCCGGGCAGGGCTGGGTGTTGAGATACTTCGCGAGTTCCTCGCGCACGGCGCTGGATTCGGTCTCCCGGTAGCGGCGCTCGAGATTGGGTATCACGCCCTCGAAGCGGTGGGTCTTCTTGATTTCGAGGCCGCGCGAGTTTGCGTACTTGAACTCGATCCGCGTCTTGCCGCTGCCGTAAAGAATGATCTTCTGCAGTTTCTTCGACAGCGAGTTGAACGGGGACTCGACGTCGAAGCCGTAGTGCGCGGCCAGACTCTGGATCATCTGGTAGTAGTAGGTCGTGCGCCGGTCCCAGCCGCGTATCGCGCCGCCCGCCAGCGACAGCTCCGGGTTCACGATCACGCGCTCGGGATCGAAGAACTGCTTGACGCCGAGGCCGTCGCAGGTCGGGCAGGCCCCCGACGGGTTGTTGAACGAGAACAGCCGCGGTTCGAGCTCGGTCAGCGAGTAGCCGCAGATGTTGCAGGCCATCTTGTCGGAGAATACGAGCGCCTCGCGCTCCGGGTCGTCCATCCAGGCTATCCGGGCCACGCCGTCCGCGAGTTTCAGCGCCGTCTCGAAAGACTCTGCCAGCCTGAGCCTCAGATCCTCCTTGACCTTGAAGCGGTCGACGATGGCTTCGATCGTGTGCTTCTTTCTGAGATCGAGCTTGGGTGGCTGATCGAGCTCACAGACTTCGCCGTCGATGCGCGCGCGCACGAAGCCCTGCGCCATCAGGTCGGCCATGAGCTGCACGTGCTCGCCCTTGCGGTTGTCGACGACGGGCGCCAGCAGCATCAGCTTCGTGCCCTCGGGGAGCGCCAGCACCTGGTCGACCATCTGCGTGACCGTCTGCGCCTCGAGCGTCGTGTCGTGATCGGGGCAGCGCGGCACGCCGGCGCGCGCGTACAGGAGCCGCAGGTAGTCGTAAATCTCGGTGACCGTGCCCACGGTCGAACGCGGGTTGTGCGAGGTCGACTTCTGTTCGATCGAGATCGCCGGCGACAGCCCCTCGATGTGGTCGACGTCCGGCTTCTCCATCATCGACAGGAATTGCCGGGCGTAGGCCGACAGCGACTCGACGTAGCGCCGCTGGCCTTCCGCGTAGATCGTGTCGAAGGCCAGGGACGACTTGCCGGAGCCGGACAGCCCCGTGAACACGATCAGCTTGTCCCGGGGCAGATCGAGATCGATGTTGCACAGGTTGTGCGTGCGGGCGCCGCGAATGTCGATCGACTTCATCGGAGAGTCTGCGTCAAAGAAACCGGATATGGGGGAGGGTCAGCGAGAACCAACCTGCTAATATACGCGGCCGCCGCCAGACACTGCAAAGGCGTTACATACGGATACAGGCGGCGCCGGCGGCACCGCTTTTCAGGACTGAATTGAGTACATGGACAAGTCACTGATTCCGGAACGCTTAACGGCCAACGCGGTGGGCGGATGAGCGAAGGCGGCAAGGGCTTCTTTGCCGGTTTTCTGCCGGTCGAAAAGCGCGTCGTCTTCCTCGCGGCGCTGATCGCGATGCTGCGCATGTTCGGTGTGTTCGCGCTGTTGCCCGTGCTGTCGGTCTATGCGGCTCGCTTCGACGACGCCACGCCGCTTCTGATCGGGCTGGCGGTTGGCGCCTACGGCCTGACGCAGGCGGGGATGCAGATACCGCTCGGTATTCTGTCGGACCGCATCGGCCGGGTACCGGTGATCGCGGCGGCGTTGCTGCTGCTGGCGGCGGGCAGCATCGTCGCGGCGACGAGCGATTCCATCTACGGCGTGATCGCCGGCCGCCTGATGCAGGGCGCCGGCGCCATATCGGCCGCGCTCGTTGCGTTCATTGCCGATGCGACCCGCGACAGCGTGCGGACCCGCTCGCTTGCCGTCTACGGTATCGGCTTCGGCGTCGCGTTCATGATCGCGGTGATTACCGGGCCCGTGATTGCCGCCAGCGCGGGCGTGCAGGGCGTGTTCTTCGCGGCGGCCGTGGCGGCCCTGCTTGCGGTGCTGCTGCTGTTCGCCCTGCCCAGGGTCGAACAGCCCGTCCCGCGGGCGACGTATTCGCTGAAACCCGCGCTGAAGCCGGACTTGTTGCGGCTGGATCTGTACGTCTTTCTCCTGCACGCCATATTGACGGCAAGCTTCGTCGCGCTGCCGTTTCTTCTGAGTCAGCAGCTCGACCTGCCGCTGACGAAGCACTGGATGGTCTATCTGACGGCGCTTGCCGTGTCGCTGGCGATAACCGTGCGGCTGATCGTCCGCGACGACCGGCAGGGCCGAAGCGTCCATCTCAAGTTTGCGATCGCCCTGATCGTCGTAGCGGAGTTGATGTTCGCGTTCGGCGGCTCCTCGGTCGCCGCCGTCATCATTGCGCTTGCCCTGTTCTTCGGCGGCTTCAACTTTCTCGAGGCGGGACTGCCGGCGCGGCTCTCTACCGAGGCCAACGAGGCGGTCCGCGGCGCGTCGCTGGGTGTGTTCTCGACGGCGCAGTTTCTCGGCATCTTCGCCGGCGGTTTGCTCGGCGGACGGTTTCTCGCCGCGGGTCCGGATGCCGTATTCCTGCTGTGCGCGGCGCTTGCGGTCGGGTGGCTGCTTCTGGCCGGTTTCGGTCCGGAGCGCAAGCCGCTCGCCGACCGGGACCCGCTCTAGCCTGTCTTGCGCCTCGGTGCCGCCCGGGCGAACTCATCGACGTATACCTCAAAATCACGCGCGCACATCGGAGCGCCGACGAGGTAGCCCTGCACCGTATCGCAACCCAGATCGCGCAGCGCCTCGCTCTGTTCGCGCTGCTCCACGCCCTCGGCAACCGTCTCCTTACCCAGACTCTTTGCCATCTGAACGATACCGGCAACGACTGCGTGTTTTTGTGGATTGTGAGGAAAATCCTCGAGGAACATGCGGTCGATCTTGATGACGTCGAACGTCATGTCCGTCAGGTAGCCGAACGACGAGTACCCGGTGCCGAAATCGTCGATTGCGACGCGGAAGCCCCTCGAGCGGAGCCTGCCAAATACCTCCGTCGCGCGATCGACACCGCTTGCCGCGATCGATTCCGTGAACTCCAGCTCTAAACTGGCGGGATTCAGGCCATGGACCGACACCTGTCGGTGTAGCAGGTCTTCGAGGTTGCTGTCGTGGAGCTGCCGGTAGGACACGTTGATGGCGACCCGCTCCAGCCTCGCGTCGGCCTGCCATTTTGCGAGTTGGCGAACGGCCTCCCCGGCAACCCACTCGCCGATATCGACGATCAGATGGGATCGCTCGGCAACCCCAATGAAGCGGTCCGGGGGAATGAAGCCCCGAGCCGGATGATGCCAGCGGATCAGGGCTTCCGCGCTGTGAATCCGGCCGCTCTCGAGGCAGAGCTTGGGCTGGTAATAGAGTTCGAACTCGCCATTCTCTATTGCGCGTCTGAGATCGGTATTGATTCGCACATGCTCGTTGATCTCGGCATTGAGCTTCTCCTCGTAGAAGGCCGGCCGCCCCTTACCGTCGCTCTTGGCCTTGTACATCGCCGTGTCGGCCTTTCGGAGCAGCGTATCGGCATCCGTGCCGTCCGTCGGCGAAATGGCGATACCTACGCTGGCGCCGAGAAAGTGTTCAATGCCGTCGATTTCGAACGGAGCGGAAAGCGCTGCGACGAACTCGTTGGCGATGTCCTGCACGTCGCTTGCCGAGTCGACGTCGGCAAGCACGACGCCGAATTCGTCGCCGCCCAGTCTCGCCGCGGTGTCGCGCCGGGTGATCCGTTGCCGAATTCTCTGCGCGCTCAGGCGCAGGAGAATATCTCCGACCGGGTGCCCCCGACTGTCGTTGACGGACTTGAAGTCGTCCAGGTCGATGAACAGGAGTGCAGCTTGCTGGCTGCCGTGCTCCGCCAGCGCAACCAGCCGTTCGAGTCGATCGAGAAAGAGCTGCCGATTGGGCAGCCCGGTCAACTCGTCGTAGTGCGCTTGCCGATACAGGCGCTTCGACCGCTCGAACGAGTGCTGGGCGACAGCCAGTCGATCGAGAAAGTCACTCAGGATTCTTCGTCGAATCGCAGTTGCGGCGTCAGCGTCGGCAAAACCGAGGACGACGGCAGTCTCCATTCCTTCGGGGCTTGCGACTCGTGCGGCGGCGTAGGCTCCTGCCGGTCGGTCTGCGGCGGCTTTTTCGCCAATGATCGCGGTTGCGGCCTGGTCGTCCAGTATCGAAACGCCGGTTTGGTCGAGTCGCTCGAAGCTCGGCGAATGCGGCAGTTCGGTGCGTTGCGTGTTGCGTTCTCCGGTCAACGTCACGCGGAACGGCGGGGCCTTCGTCCCGTGATGCAGCACTACGACGTAGGCGCTCGTACAGGAGAAGATCTCGGCCATGTACCGGAGGCAGGCACGATAGATCGTGTCAATGTCCGCGTCCTTGAGAATGGCCCTGTCCAGCTCCGACAGTGCGTTCAGCGTGGAGAACTGCGAAGCGAGGGCGACGCGTGCGTGCTCGAATGCCCGGCCGATCGTGCCGAACTCGTCGTCGGATTCGACCTCGACCGGCGTCGCCAGATCGCCCCGCGACATGCGTGACGCGCTCTCCGTCAGCAGGCCGAGGACTGCCAGCCGTCCGCGAACGAGCCGGTAGCCGAACCAGAGGGTCGTCAGCACGACGATGGCGATTGCGGGCAGGGTTGCCTGCTTGAATCCATCGGCCGGCGCCATCGCGGCTGCCTTCTGCTGCACCGCTGCAATCCGGATTCCTTCCGTGTCGAACTTGTCGAACAGAGGTATCGTGAAATAGGCGGCAAGATGCTCGCCGTCATCGGCCTGCCACGAAAAGCGCCCGCTGCTGTTTTGCCGGGCCGCAAACTGCCAGGCTTCGCGCGCGTTCGCATCGAGTTCTGCGGGACAGAACACGGTGCCTCCGGCGTTCGTCGAAATGCAGAAGCTCAGCCCGTGCGGGAAGAGATCCGGCGCGCCGAAAAGGAAAGAACTCGAAACGGCGCCACGAACGCTGCCGCGCTCGGTTGCAAGACCCAGCCAGACAGTCGAGGCGGCGGACGCGGGGTCCACAGAGGCAACATTTCGTTCGAGCAGGAGTTTCGGCACGCTGCTCCCGGACGGTTCGATGCGATCGAAGTACCGGTCGAGGCCGCCGTCGACCGCGCCCGTGGCGGCCGCTCGCTCCAGCAGCTGCTGCGCAAGTTCGAGACGCGCGTATACACTCAGGCTGTAGTTTTGCGCTTCGACGTGCAGCCGGTCGTAGGCACCGTCTTCGAGTTGGCCGCTCACCGATCGGAATGCCAGCAGCATGGCGAGCAGGGCCGGTACGATCGCGGTGACGGCGAGGGAGCCGAAGACCCGCCGGCCCATTCGCGGGCGCAACGCCGCGGCCGCGTTCAGGAGATGCTCTTCGTCAGTACTCGTCGGCCCGGCCAAGGTAGCCACCGTTGTTCGCGCGGACAATGTCGTCGCGGCTCGCCCGGGCCGTCAGCGGCGGCCGCGACGCCCCGTCCTTACCCATGCTGTACAGATCGTAGTCCGTGTTGAGCGGCACGAGATTGCGGTTCTTTCTGACGGCGCCGCGATTCGCGCCGCTCTCGATATTCAGGTATTGATACGCATTGCCCCAGGGGTCCTCGAGATCGGCCATGCCGATGTCGGCGAGAGAGTCGGGCACGCCCGTTCGGTTGTAGAGCAGAAACTCCTCGATGCGGATCTCGATCTTGCCCATGTCGGCGATGGCGGCGCTGACCTTGGCGCGTTCTGTGTAGCCCTGATACGCCGGAACGGCGACAGCGGCGAACAACGACGCGACCGCCAGCACGATCACGAGTTCGCCCAGTGAGACGCCGCGTTGCTCTGGCGGCCCGGAGCACTTCATTTGGTAACAATTTTTCATTAGTGTAAACAAGGGCTTGCAGTCTTGCCTCTGCGCGCCCGGCAAGCTGCTGGTCCTCCCGCACTATCGGTAACAGTTGCAAATAATTTAGTGATTTGCGGCGAGTCGCTGGCGCGCGTCGCACGCCGACGGCCGTTTCTCGTCTTTTTCCCGAATCCCCTGGCCGGGCGGGTGCGCGGCCGTTACCGGGCCGGCCGCCCGGAAATCCGGCTGGCAATCGGTTTTCGAGGCTCTACAATAGCGTTCCCCTGACCGCCGGGCGGGCGCGCCGGGGGCTTTTCGACCGATAAAAACAGGAGCCACCATGGCCCGCGGAATCAACAAAGTCATCCTCGTCGGCAATCTCGGCGCGGACCCCGAGACGCGCTACATGCCGAGCGGCGGTGCGGTCACCAATCTGTCGCTTGCCACCAGCGAGTCGTGGAAGGACAAGCAGACGGGCGAGCAGAAAGAGCGTACCGAGTGGCATAAGGTCGCGATGTTCAATCGGCTTGCGGAGATCGCGGCGGAGTACCTGCGCAAGGGATCTCAGGTGTACATCGAGGGCAAGCTCCGCACGCGCAAATGGCAGGATCGCGACGGCAACGATCGCTACACGACGGAAGTCATTGCCGACGAGATGCAGATGCTCGGCGGCCGCGGCGGTGGTGGCGGCATGAGCGGCGGTCCGTCAGGCGGTGATCCGGGGCCGGGTAGCGCCCCGCCGCGTCAGAGCGGACCGGACGACTTCGACGACGACATACCGTTCTAGACAAACCACCTCTCTATAAGGGCGCGCCGCTGCGGTCGTCTCGCGCCGCGTCACAGCTTGGGCTGTGACCGCCGCCGCGGCCCGGTGCGCGGCGGTACGACACGCTCCGCGCCTTTCCAAAGCTACGTATTTCGAGGACCAAACGAATGGGAGCCTTCAAGACACCCCACGGCGGTGAGCTAAAGAACCTCTACCTCTCCGCCGCCGACGCGGCCGCGGAGAAGACGGCGGCCCGGGACTACGCTTCCTGGGATCTGACCGAACGCCAGCTGTGCGACATCGAGCTGCTGCTGAACGGCGCTTTCTCACCGCTCGAGGGCTTCCTGACGGAAGCCGACTACCGGTCGGTCGTCGACACGATGCGCCTGAAGAACGGCGTGCTGTGGCCCATGCCGATCACGCTCGACGTCAGCGAGGCGTTCGCCGGGACGCTCGAACCCGGTCAGAGCGTCGCGCTGCGCGACCTCGAGGGCGTGGTGATCGCGACGCTCGAGGTCGGGGACGTCTTTCGTCCGGACAAGGCGGCTGAAGCCAGCGGCGTATACGGCACGACAGACGAGGCGCATCCCGCCGTCCACTACCTCAATAACATCGCTCACCCGGTCTACCTGGGCGGCCGGCTGAAGGGCATCGAGCCGCCGGTACACTACGACTTCAAGCACCTGCGCGACGCTCCTGAGGAGATGCGAGCGCTGTTTCAGAAGCTCGGCTGGCGCAAGGTCGTGGCGTTTCAGACCCGGAACCCGATGCATCGCGCGCACCAGGAACTGTCGTTTCGCGCAGCCCGCGACGTCGAGGCCAATCTGCTGATTCATCCGGTGGTCGGCATGACGAAGCCGGGCGACGTCGACCACTACACGCGCGTTCGCTGCTACGAGCACGTACTCAAGCATTACCCTGAGCAAACGACGATGCTCAGCCTCCTTCCGCTGGCGATGCGGATGGGCGGACCGCGCGAAGCGCTCTGGCACGCGATCATTCGCAAGAACTACGGCTGTACACACCTGATTGTCGGCCGGGACCACGCCGGTCCGGGTAAGGACTCGAACGGTCAGGACTTCTACGGTCCGTACGATGCGCAGGAGCTCCTCAAGGAGCACGAGGAAGAGCTGGATATCACCATGGTGCCTTTCCGGATGATGGTGTACGCCGAGAATCGCGCGCAGTACATCGTGGCCGACGACGCCGGCGAGGACGACCGGGTGCTGAACATCTCGGGAACGGAACTCCGCCGGCGTCTGGCCGAGGGGCTCGACATCCCGGAATGGTTCTCGTTCCCGGAGGTGGTCACGGAGCTCAGGCGAACGCATCCGCCGCGGCACCGTCAGGGCTTTACCGTGTTCTTCACGGGCCTGTCGGGTTCCGGCAAGTCCACGATCGCGAATGCGCTGATGAGCAAGCTCATGGAAGTCGGTGGGCGCAACGTCACGCTGTTGGACGGAGATATCGTTCGCAAGAACCTGTCGAGCGAACTCGGCTTCTCGAAAGAGCACCGGGACCTGAACATCACGCGAATCGGCTATGTGGCGAGCGAGATCACCAAAAACGGCGGCATCGCCATATGCGCGCCGATCGCGCCTTATGCGGCGACCCGCCGGATCGTGCGTGAAACGATTTCGCCGGTCGGCGGCTTCGTCGAGATCCACGTCGCCACGCCGCTCGAGGTCTGCGAAGAGCGCGACCGCAAGGGCCTGTACGCAAAGGCGCGCGCCGGGATCATCAAGGAGTTTACGGGGATCAGCGATCCGTACGAGGTGCCCGGGAACGCGGAGATGGTCATCGACACGACGGACATAACGCCGGACCTCGCCGCGCACCGGATTCTGGTCAAGCTCGAGAGTCTGGGGTATATCCGCTAGGCGCTTTGGCGATGGGTTAAACTAGAACCTCTCTCAAAATCGACCGTTACCGATCCGTGACCAAGAAGCTCTACATCAAGACCATGGGTTGCCAGATGAACGAGTACGACTCGGAGAAGATGGCGGACATCCTCCGGGCGTCGCATGGCTACGAGCTCACCGAGCGTCCCGAGGACGCGGGTTTGCTGCTCGTCAACACGTGCTCGATACGCGAGAAAGCCCAGGAAAAAGTGTTTTCCGAACTCGGCCGGTGGCGGGCGCTGAAGCGCGCCAATCCGGACATCGTAATCGGCGTCGGCGGCTGCGTCGCGAGTCAGGAAGGCGACGGGATCTCGCGTCGTGCGCCCTTCGTCGATCTCGTGTTCGGACCGCAGACTCTGCACCGCCTGCCGGAAATGCTCGACGCGGCGGCAGCGACGAAACGCCCGGTCGTCGACGTGTCGTTTCCGGAGATCGAAAAGTTCGATCGTCTGCCGGAGCCGCGGGCCGACGGACCCACGGCGTTCGTTTCCGTGATGGAAGGCTGCAGCAAGTACTGTAGTTTCTGCGTCGTGCCGTACACGCGCGGCGAAGAGATCAGCCGGCCGCTCGACGACGTGGTCGCGGAGATCGTAGTCCTCGCCGAAAAGGGCGTGCGCGAAGTGAATCTTCTGGGGCAGAACGTCAACGCTTACCGTGGTCCTACGCACGATGGCGCGATCGCGGATCTCGCGACGCTGATCTATTACGTCGCGGCGATCGACGGAATCGAACGGATTCGTTTCACGACGTCGCACCCGGTCGAATTCACCGACAGCCTGGTCGAGGCATACGCGGAGGTACCGCAACTCGCCAACTACCTGCACCTGCCGGTGCAGCACGGCTCGGATCGGATCCTCGCCGCGATGAAGCGGGGCCACACGGCGCTCGAGTACAAGAGCAAGATTCGCAAGCTGCGAAAGGTTCGGCCGGACATCTCTCTGTCCTCGGATTTCATCGTTGGTTTCCCCGGCGAGACCGACGCGGACTTCGAGGCGCTCATGCAGCTCATCGCCGACGTCGGTTTCGATCAGTCCTTCAGTTTCATCTACAGTGCGCGGCCGGGCACGCCGGCTGCAAGCCTCGCGGACGACACGCCGTCCGAGGTCAGGAAGGAGCGACTCAGGATTCTGCAGGCCCGCATCAACCAGCAGGCAATGGCGATCAGTCGCGGTATGGTCGGAACGACGCAGCGCGTCCTCGTGGAGAGGACGTCCAAAAAGGACGTCCGACAGCTTGCCGGCCGCACGGAAAACATGCGCTGGGTGAATTTCGACGCGGATGAATCGCTGATCGGCGAGTTCGTCGATGTGCGCATTACCG
The DNA here is from genome assembly GCA_028277185.1 of Woeseiaceae bacterium. Classification (GTDB taxonomy): domain Bacteria; phylum Pseudomonadota; class Gammaproteobacteria; order Steroidobacterales; family Woeseiaceae; genus UBA1847. The sequence goes on along the minus strand of JANQGQ010000001.1, from coordinate 33,778 downwards.
AAGCCCTGCCGAATTCGCTGCGGGGCCGGTTAGAGAGCAGCCGCGCCGCGTGACCGACGCGCTTGCCGACATCTCCCGCGACGTCGTTCTCGAGCCGGCGGATAATCAGCGCCTGGCCAACCTTTGCGGTCAGTTCGACGAGCATCTGCGACAAATCGAGGACCGACTGGATATCGAGATTGCGAGCCGGGGCAATCACTTCCGGATTACGGGCCGCCCGGGCGCGGCGCAGATCGGCAGCGACGTCATCGAGTCGCTCTTCGATCTGGCGGCGCGCGAACGACTCGATCCGGAGCGAGTGCACATGCTGCTCACCGAGACTGTGATGAACGACGAACCCGTGGCAGGCGCCGATGTTGAACTGGATGCGGACGAACTGACGATCCAGACGCGGCGCAAGCTGATCCGGCCGCGCGGCGCCAATCAGGCCGCCTACGTCCAAAGCGTCTATAAGCACGATCTCGCTTTCGGCATCGGTCCGGCCGGCACGGGCAAGACCTATCTCGCCGTAGCGGCGGCCGTCGAAGCGCTCGACAACGAGGAGGTGCGCCGGATCGTCCTGGTTCGCCCGGCCGTCGAGGCGGGCGAGCGGCTGGGCTTCCTGCCGGGCGACATGTCGCAGAAGGTCGATCCCTACCTCCGGCCGATGTACGACGCTCTCTACGACATGATGGGTACGGACCACGTCATGCGCATGATCGAGCGCAACGTCATCGAGATCGCGCCGCTGGCGTTTATGCGGGGGCGCTCGCTAAACGAATCCTTCGTCCTGCTCGACGAAGCGCAGAACACGAGCGTAGAGCAAATGAAGATGTTCCTGACGCGTATCGGCTTCGGTTCGCGGGCCGTCGTGACCGGGGACATCACGCAAATCGATTTGCCGTCAGGGCAGCGGTCCGGATTGCGAAACGCCGTGGAGATTCTCGACGGTGTCGAGGGTATAGGGTTCACGTTCTTCTCGCGGCGGGACGTGGTCCGCCATCCTCTCGTCAAGCGCATCGTCCAGGCTTACGAAGACGCCGACGAGACCTGACGGCAAGCGTTCGGGGTGTGGGGATGTCGCGCCAGGTAAACGTCGACGTGAGCTCGGAGGTCGCGGCCTCCTCACCCGCGTCCGAGGAGATCGCGGGCTGGGTGGAGGCTGCGCTCGACGCAGGTAAGGTTCATGCAAGCCGCGATGTCGAGGTGGCCGTCGCCGTCGTCGCCGGGGAGACGATTCGCGATCTCAACCGGCGCTACCGGCACCGCGACCGGCCGACCAATGTGCTGTCTTTTCCGGCCGATCGCGTGGCCGGGATGCCGGACGGCGGGGCGTTGTTTCTCGGCGATATCGTGCTGTGCGCGGAGGTTGTCGCGGCCGAGGCCGACGCCGCCGGGCGGCCCGTGAACAGTCACTGGGCGCATCTGTGCGTCCACGGCGCGCTCCATCTCGGCGGTTACGACCACATCAGAGCGGACGAGGCGGAGCGCATGGAGGCGCTCGAGACGCAGGTTCTCGGCACTTTCGGAATCAGCGATCCCTACGCCGCTATCGACGCGTGAAGCGCTTGCGCTACAATTCCTTCAAATGAGCGATAAACCGCCAAGTACCAGCGGCACGGGTGCTACCGGCCTGTTCGCGCGACTGAAGCGCGCGTTCAGCGGTGAGCCCCTGAGCCGCGACGAAATCCAGGATCTCCTTCAACAGTCCGAGCTAGATATCGACGCCGACGAGAAAAGCATGCTCGCCGGCGTCCTGGAAGTGTCCGAAACGCAGGTTCGCGACGTGATGATTCCGCGCTCGCAGATGGTGGTCATCGACATCGAGCAGAGTTTCGACGAAATGCTGACCGTCATCGTCGAGTCCGGACATTCGCGTTTCCCCGTGATCGGCGAGGATCGCGACGAGGTGCTGGGCGTATTGCTTGCAAAGGACCTCCTGCGCTACTTCGGCAGCGACTCGGCGAAAGACATTTCGATACGGCGGCTGCTACGCCCGGCTGCCGTGATTCCCGAGTCCAAACGTCTCAACGCGCTTCTCAAGGAGTTCCGCGACAGCCACAATCACATGGCGATCGTGGTGGACGAGTACGGTGGCGTGGCCGGGCTTCTGACGATCGAAGACGTGCTCGAAGAGATCGTCGGCGACATCGACGACGAGCACGATCCCGAGGAAGCCGAGTTCATCCGGCCCGACGGCGACCGAAACGGCCGGCCCTGTTTTGCGGTACGGGCACTGACGCGCATAGAGGACTTCAACGAGTACTTCGACTGCGAGCTCAGCGACGAAGACTACGACACCATCGGCGGTTTGGTCATGCACGAGCTCGGCCGCCTGCCGCGTCGCGGAGAGCGGATCGATTTCGAGGGTTTCGAGTTCGCGGTGACGAAGGCCGACAAGCGTCGTATCGACTCACTGCAGGTCCAGCGACAGGGAACCTGAGACTTTGGAACTCAAGGGCTCCTTCCTGCAGTGGCCGGCGGACAGGCCGATCCTCACGCGGATACTCGCGGTCCTCGCCGGCGCGCTCTATACGGCCGGTTTCGCTCCCCTCGGCCTGTCCTTACTCGTCGTCGTCGTGCTCGTGCCCCTGCTCTACGTCTTCCACACCGTGTCGCCGCGCGACGCAGCGGGACACGGTTTCTGGTTCGGTATCGGCGTTTTTCTCACGGGCACCTACTGGATCTACATCTCCGTGCATGGCTTCGGCGGTGCTCCCTGGTACGTCGCAGTGCTGCTTCTCGTCGGCCTCGTGTTGATCATGGCCGGGTACCTGGCTGTCACCGGGCTGTTGATCGCCCGGCTTTCCTACGGCGAGCACTGGCTGCTGCTCGGCGTCGCGCCCGCGGCATGGGTGCTGATCGAATGGCTTCGCGGCTGGCTGTTCACCGGCTTTCCCTGGATGGCCGTCGGCTACGCGCATGCCGATTCCTGGTTCGCCGGCTGGGCGCCGATCCTCGGCGTCTACGGCGTCTCCTTCATGGCCGTGCTGACGGCGACCGCGCTGCTCGTTGCGCTGCTGTCGCACAAGGGCCAACGCATTTTCGCGTCCGTTCTTGCGGTGCTGCCGTTTCTTCTGGGCGGCATTCTGGGACGCATTGACTGGACCGAAGCGGACGGACCGCCGCTGACGGCGACGCTCGTACAGTACGGGATCTCGCAGGATCAGAAATGGCGCGACGACATGCTGCGGCCCACGCTCGATTTCTACCGCAGCGAAACCCTGAAGGCGCGGGACAGCGACATCGTGCTATGGCCGGAAGTGGCGATACCCTCCGTGAACGACGTCATGCAGCCGTTCATCGACCAGCTTGCCGCTGACGCCCGCGCGGCGGACCAGACCCTGTTGTTCGGCATCCTCGAGCGCGAACGGGATCGCGACGCGATTCGGGTCTTCAACTCGATGTTTCTGGTCGATGGCAGCAAGCAGCAGAGCTATCGCAAACGGCACCTCGTACCTTACGGCGAGTACTTTCCGGTGCCCGAGTTCATCCGCGAACGTTTCGACATGACCTTCGTTCCCCGCACGAACCTCGAGCCGGGCGCCGCGGAACAGCCGCTGCTCGTCCATGGGACCGATACGCCGCTTGCCGTCGCAATCTGCTACGAGGACGCCTATGGAGCCGAGCAGCTCTACGCGCTTCCGGAGGCCAGACTGCTCATCAACGTCAGCAACGACGCCTGGTTCGGCGACTCCATCGCGCCGATGCAGCATCTGCAGATTGCGCGGATGCGCTCGATCGAAGCGGGGCGGGATACGCTGCGCGCGACCAGCACCGGTATCAGCGCGTTCATCGATCATCGCGGCAAGCTGCTCGAACGCGGTGCCCAGTTCGAGCCGGTCGTGATGACGCGGCAGGTGCAGCCGCGGCGGGGTGCGACGCCCTACGTCGAGATGGGCAACGTGCCCGTCGTGGCGCTCAGCCTGTTGCTCCTTGCCGGAGCCTGGATACGGGTCCGCAGCGCCTTCTGAGCTACCAAAAAGGTGTCCGGCTAAAAAAAGGTGTCAGACTCCTTTTCGCTGCGACCTGGCTACACGTCCGCAACACCTTCATAGCGAAAAGGAGTCTGACACCTTTTTTTAGCCGGACACCTTTTTGGCTGCGCCGGGGGGCAGCTTCGGGTAGGCTTGCGCCCTTTCCGACTCTCTAAGCACCCGTAAGCAATGACGACCGCCTACGAGCCCCGCGAGATCGAGCGCGAAGCGCGCGAGTACTGGGAATCCAGCCGTGCATTCGAAGTCGGTGAGCGCGACGACAAGGACAAGTTCTACTGCCTCACCATGTTCCCGTATCCGAGCGGGAAGCTACACATGGGCCACGTTCGCGTTTTCACGATCAGCGACGTCATTGCGCGTTACCAGCGCATGCAGGGCCGGCACGTGCTCCAGCCCATGGGCTGGGACGCGTTTGGCATGCCCGCCGAGAATGCCGCCATCAAGCGCGGCGTGCCGCCGGCCGCCTGGACCTATAAGAACATCGACTACATGCGCGAGCAGCTCAAGCAGCTGGGTTACGGCTACGACTGGTCCCGCGAAGTCACGACCTGTCGCCCGGAGTACTACCGCTGGGAGCAGTGGCTGTTCACGAAGCTGTTCGAAAAGGGTCTCGTCTACCGTAAGAACTCTGTAGTCAACTGGGACCCGGTCGACCAGACCGTCCTCGCCAACGAGCAGGTCATCGACGGGCGCGGCTGGCGCTCGGACGCGCTCGTCGAGCGTCGCGAGATTCCGCAGTGGTTCATGAAAATCACGGCCTACGCCGACGAACTGCTCGAGTGGCTCGACAAGCTCGACGGCTGGCCCGAATCCGTCAAGACGATGCAGCGCAACTGGATCGGCCGCTCCGAGGGCGTCGAGCTTGGGTTCGACGTGCCCGGCGAGGACGAGCCGCTGGTCGTCTACACGACCCGGCCGGACACGCTCTACGGGGTGACGTACATGGCGGTCGCGGCTGAGCATCCGCTGGCAACGAAGGCCGCCGGGAGCGACCCGGCGCTGGCCGCCTTCATCGAGGAGTGCCGGCAGACCGATGCCGCAGAGGCGACGCTCGAGACGATGGAAAAACGCGGGATGCCGCTGGGTATCAGCGCTACGCATCCGCTGACCGGCGAGGAGGTGCCGCTTTGGGTCGCTAACTTCGTGCTGATGAGTTACGGAACGGGCGCGGTCATGGCCGTTCCCGGGCATGACGAGAGGGACTGGGAGTTCGCGAAGAAACACGGGCTGCCAATCCGTCAGGTCATCGCGCCCGCCGACGGCAGCGAGATCGACATCGACGAGGCCGTGTACGTCGACAAGGGCGTCCTCGTCAATTCCGGGCCCTACGACGGCATGGACTTCGATGCGGCATTCAACGCGATCGCCGATCACTTCGAGGGTAGCGGTCGCGGCAACCGCAAGGTCAACTACCGGCTGCGCGACTGGGGCGTATCCCGTCAGCGTTACTGGGGGACGCCGATTCCGATCATCTACTGCGACGACTGCGGGGCGGTGCCGGTCCCCGAGGACCAGTTGCCCGTGGTGCTGCCGGAAGACGTCGAGTTTACCGGCGTCGGGTCGCCGCTCAAGGAGATGCCGGAGTTCTACGAAACCGTCTGTCCGGTTTGTGGGAAACCGGCGCGCCGGGAGACCGACACCTTCGATACCTTCGTGGAGTCTTCCTGGTACTACGCCCGCTACGCGTGCCCGGACAACGACGACGTCATGCTGGACGAGCGGGCCGAGTATTGGTTGCCCGTCGATCAGTACACGGGCGGCGTCGAGCACGCCATCCTGCACCTCCTGTACGCGCGCTTCTATCAGAAGCTGTTGCGCGACGAAGGCCTGTCCTCGGCGGACGAGCCGTTCACGAACCTGCTGACCCAGGGCATGGTGCTGAAGGACGGTGCCAAGATGTCCAAGGCCAAGGGCAACACGGTCGATCCGCAGCCACTCGTCGACCATTACGGCGCGGACACGGTCCGGCTGTTCATGATGTTCGCGGCACCGCCCGAGCAGGCACTCGAGTGGTCGGACGAAGGCGTTGCCGGCTCGTTCCGCTTCCTGAAGCGCTTCTGGACGGCCGTGGCCGAGCACCTGGCCGCGGGTGCGGCCGTGGCGCTGGATGCAGCGAGTCTGGACGAAGGCCAGCGCGATCTGCGGCGAAAGACGCACCAGACGATCGCCAAGATCGGCGACGATATCGGCCGCCGCCAGTCGTTCAATACGGCCATTGCCGCCGTCATGGAGCTGTTGAACGCCGTGACCCGTTTCGAGGACGACTCGGAGCAGGGCCGCGCCGTGGTCCGCGAGGCGCTGGAGGCGGCGGTACTGACGCTGTCGCCGATGGCGCCGCATATCTGCCACGTCCTGTGGCGGATGCTCGGGCACGAATCCGCCGTGATCGACGCGGCCTGGCCGGCCGTGGACGAGACGGCGCTGGCCGTCGACGCGGTCGAAATCGTCGTGCAGGTCAACGGTAAGCTGCGCGGCCGGATCTCGGTAGCCGCGGACGCGGATCGGGACGTGATCGGCGAACTCGCACTGGCCGACCCGAACGTCCGGCGCTTCGTCGAGGGCAAAGCCGTTCGGAAGACCGTCGTCGTGCCCGGCCGCCTCGTCAACATCGTCGTGTGACGCACGTGCTGCTCCGCGTCGCCGTCCTGAGTCCGATGCTGTGTCTCGCGGGCTGCGGCTTTCAGCTGCAGGGCGCGGTGACGGTGCCGGAGGCCATGGAGCGAACCTACATCGACGGCGTCGATCGCTACAGCGCCTTTTATCGGGAGTTCGGCCGGAGCCTCGAAGCCGCCGGCGTCGAGCTGGTCGGGTCGGCGGACGCGGCGACCGCGGTATTCTCGATACTGTTCGACGACACCGGCCAGCGCGTGCTGTCGGTCACGGCACGCAACACGCCCGCCGAATTCGAGGTTTACTACACCATAGAGTACGCGCTGGTCAGCGAGGACCGGAGCCTCCTGTCGCAGCAGGAACTCACCCTGACCCGCGACTATATCTACGACGAAACCCGAGTCCTCGGTAAGGCGCGCGAGGAAGAGGCCTTACGCGCTGCAATCGTCGACGACCTGGTTCGTATCGTTCTCAAGCAGGTCGGTACGCTCTGACCCATGAGTGTGCTGACCGTCGCAGTAACGACGGCGAAACCGCTCGAAACGCTGTTGGGACGCTACGGTCTCGACCTCGTGACGGTTCCGGATAAAGCGCCGATACCCGCGAGCTACTGGGGCGAACCCGAGGCCGGCGTGTCCGGCTGCAAGGTGTACGCGCGCGGCGATACGCCGGTCCATTCCGTTCTGCACGAGGCATGTCACGTTATCTGCATGGACCCGGAGCGGCGCTCGCGCCTCGAGCGCGACGCCGGCGGCGACGATTTGGAGGAGGCCGCCGTTTGCTATCTGCAGCTACTGCTGGCCGACGAGTTGCCCGGCGTCGGCCGGAAGCGTCTGATGCGCGACATGGATGCGTGGGGTTACAGCTTTCGTCTGGGGAGCACGCAGGCCTGGTTCGAAAACGATGCCGACGATGCGCGGCGCTGGCTGCGGCAGCACGATCTGCTCGACGCCAGCGGCGCCGTGACGAACGGCAGGCGGGAGTTCAGAGAGCCCGTAGGGAAGACGCGCTAGAGCTGCGTCGGGTTCGGCGCGTCGCCGTAGACGTCTTCCGGGTCGAAAACCTTTTCCTTGTCGGTAAACACCAGTTCGACGTCGCCTTCCGGCGCGGCGGCGGTGAACTCGCTGCCCGTCGGCACCCGCCGGTAGAAGCAGCTGCGATAGCCGACGTGGCAGCTTGCGCCGCCCTCGACGTCCACGCGCAGCCAGATGCAATCCTGGTCGTCGTCGATCAGCAGCTCACGGACACGCTGCACGAAGCCGCTCGTCGCGCCCTTGTGCCACAGCACCTGCCGGCTGCGGCTGAAGTAGTGCGCTTCCCCGGTCGTGATCGTGCGGGACAGCGCCTCGGCGTTCATGTAGCCCTGCATGAGGAGTTCGCCTGAGTCGGCGTCCGTGGTAACGACCGTGATCAGGCCCCGATCGTCGAATTTCGGTGCGAGATCATGGCCTTCCTCGACCTGTTCGATCGATTGCCGTGCCTTGAACTGAACCGGAGACTGGGCAGTGGTGTCGGTCATAATATCTTTTGTGGGCTGCTCGAATCGCGGGCGAGGCAGAATACAGGGCGCCGCCCGCTCCGGCAATGCTCCGCGGAAGCCCGGCTTTTGTATTGTCTGTGCGTTGAGTCTCTCGGCGTTGGGCCTTGCGCACGCTCATGGAGCGACCGGCGGCTGGGTGCCCTCTGCCGGAATGGCTGCCTGCGGTCCGCTTTATTTCCGGCAGAGGGCACCCAGCCACCAGTCGCGGCGCGTCGTTTAGTCCCGCGGCCGTTCGATGGCGCCATTTTCCGGAATCGGTGCTGCCTCAAGATCGCTCAGTCCGGAACGGCATCCACGCAGTGACGCACCGTCAGCGATGCCGACGTAAAGACAATGTCTATTCTTCAGGTCAATCGCGCGGCGGGACGTGTGTCGGCCACCGCCGAGGATAGTATGGCGGGGTTGGGGGCGGTTCACCAGCAAAAAGGAGTCTGACACCTTTTACCGTGCAACCCCGCCATGCGAGGCAGCAAACGCCACCACCCGGCCACGAACTATTTTAAGATCGCCTCTGTCTAGTATGATTTCCCTGTTTCGCGCGGCGATTCCCCACTACACCTGATGACGATTACCCTGCACGACACGCGCCGGGGCCGGAAAGTGCCCTTCGAGCCCCTGAAACCGGGGGAGGTCACGATGTACCTCTGCGGCCCCACCGTGTACAACTACGCGCACATCGGCAACGCGCGGCCGGCCGTCGTGTTCGACCTTCTTGCGCGCGTCCTCAGGCGCCGCTACACGCTCACGTTTGCGCGCAACATCACGGACGTCGACGACAAGATCAATCAGGCGTCGATCGAGACCGGTAAGCCGATCGCCGAAATCACCGCGCGGTTCATCGACGCCTACAACGCCGACATGGGCGTGCTCGGGGTCGAACCGCCGAGCGTCGAGCCGCGGGCGACCGAGCACATCGCTGAAATGATCGCGATGATCGAGACGTTGATCGATAACGGCTGCGCCTACGAGGCCGAGGGGCACGTGCTCTTCGACGTTGGCTCGCATCCCGACTACGGCGCACTGTCGAAGCGCAATCTCCGGGAGATGATCGCGGGATCCCGCGTCGAGGTGGCGCCCTACAAGAAGGCCGCGCACGACTTCGTGCTGTGGAAGCCGTCGACGCCGGAGCTGCCGGGCTGGGACTCACCCTGGGGCCGCGGCCGGCCGGGCTGGCACATCGAATGCTCGGCAATGGCCGGGAAGCATCTCGGCGAGACGATCGACATCCACGCCGGCGGTCAGGACCTGGTCTTTCCGCACCACGAAAACGAAATGGCGCAGTCGACCTGCGCGCACGGCGGGGCCCCGTTTGCCCGCTACTGGCTGCACAACGGTTTCTTGAGCATCAATCACGAGAAGATGTCGAAGTCGCTCGGCAACGTGCTGCTGGTGCACGATCTGATCGAGACCGTGCCCGGCGAGGTGATCCGACTCGCCCTCTTGTCGGCGCACTACCGCCAACCGCTCGACTGGTCCGACGAAACCCTCGACGCGGCGCGGCGCATGCTCGACCGGCTCTACGGTGCCGTCAGAGGAATCGACGTTCCCCGAGCCGCCATCGAGAAGGCCGAGCCGCCCGCGACACTCGTGGCGGCGCTCGAAGACGATCTCAACACGCCGAAGGCGATGGCCGAGTTCTTCGCCGTGGCGCGCGAACTCAACAAAGCCAAAGATCCTGCCGAGCGACAGCGCCTTGCCGCAGTCATGTACGCTTCCGGCGAACTCATGGGTTTTCTCGGCGAAGATCCGGACGCCTGGTTTGCCGGTGACGGTGCGGACGGCTATTCGCCTGAGGCGATCGAAACGCTGCTCGAAGAACGGCAGGCCGCGCGCGCCGATCGGGACTTCTCGCGCGCCGACGCGATTCGCGACGAGCTGGCCGCGGCGGGCATCGTCATCGAGGACGGGCCGGAAGGCACGAGCTGGCGAAGGAGCGCGTAATGAACGAAGTCGCACAGGCACAGCAGGAAGTCATCGAGGAGTTCGCCTTCTTCGACGACTGGATGGATCGCTATCAGTACCTGATCGACATGGGCCGGCAGCTTCCGGAACTGCCCGCGGCCGACCGCATCGAGGCAAACAAGATCAAGGGCTGTCAGTCGCAGGTGTGGTTCGTTGTCGAGCCCGACGGCGAGCGGCTGACGTTTCGCGCGATCAGCGACGCCGCGATCGTATCCGGACTCATCGCGCTGCTGCTGCGCATCTACAGCGGCCGCCGGCCGGCGGATATTCTTGCGACGCCGCCGGACTTCGTTGCGGCTCTGGGCCTCGAAAGCCACCTGAGCCCGACTCGCAGCAACGGCCTGGCGTCGATGCTCAAAGCGATTCGGGGTTTCGCGGCGGATGCGCTCGAGGCCGCCTGAAACGGATACCAGCGGCACTCGCGGCCGCGCCGCGCGCGTCGCCGCCGTGCCCTTCGTCGGCCTGATTCGGCTGTATCAACTGGCCATCTCTCCGTGGCTGGGCAGTAACTGTCGTTTCCAGCCGACCTGCTCGGCGTATGCCATCGAGGCGTTCGAGCGCCACGGCGTTCTTCGTGGCGGCTGGCTCACGCTCAGGCGTATCGGCCGCTGCCATCCCTGGGGCGGGTCGGGCTACGATCCCGTGCCGCCCCGAGAGGCCGGAAAGCCCGAAGCGCCGTGAGCTTCCGCGAGTTCGTCCTGGAGTTCACGTATCCCGTGCGCCATCCGGCGCCGGCCGTGACCCTGATCGTCCTGTGCCTGTTGTGGCTTCTCGCGAACAGTGCCGGCTGGATGGGCATCTGGCTCATCATAGTTCTCGCGCCGGCCGTGCTTCGCTATCTGATGCTGTTGCTCGAAGCGCGGGCCCGCGGTGTCGACCCGGCGCCCCCCGGCATCGAGGAGTTCTCCTTCATCGGTAACGCGTGGAGCCTGTTTGCCGCGGTCCACGTGTTCATCGCCGTGAGCGTCGTGGGTCTGGTCGAAAACCTGCTTGGCAGAGGCGCTTCGCTGGTCGCCGGGGTTCTGCTGGCCGCGTTGCTGCCAGCCGCGTTCGCCGTTCTCGCCGTGACGAGGTCGCCGCTGGAAAGCCTGAACCCTCTGACGATCGGCAGGGTCATCGGGAAGCTGGGCAGGAGCTACTGGGCGGCGCCGGTTGCCGTATTGCTCGTCGCGCTGCTGTTGAGCCGGATAGACGGCTTGCCGGGATGGCTTGCGGCCTTCGTCGATTTGTATTTGCTGTTTGCGCTGTTCGCAGTCATCGGCGGCGTGGTCCGGCCTCATGATCTGTTCGCGGAGATCGACATCGAAACCCCGGCCGGGCCCGAGCCCGGGAAAGTCGTCAGCGAACTCGACAGGAAGCGTAACGGCGTGCTGAACCATGCGTACGGCTTCGCGAGCCGCGGCAGCGTCGACGGTGCGCTGCAACACGTCACGGCGTGGATTCGCCAGGACGAAGCGTATCCCGGCGATGCGTGGCCATGGTTCCTCGATGCAATGCTCCGCTGGGACGATACGTATCCCGCGCTGCGACTTGCCCAGGAGTACCTCGATCTGCTGCTTGCGGCGGGCGAACATCGCGCCGCCGCCAAGCTCATGCTGCGCTGTCGCCACGTCAATCCCGAGTTCCGTCCGCACGCCGCTTCCACCGATGCGGCGCTTTCCGCCGTGCGCGAGGCGGGCAATCCCGACCTCGAAGCCTGGCTGACGCGGCGCTGACACCCCTTTTCGGTCGTGCGACTGTCGTGCTAGCCTTCCCCCGATGAACAAGAATCTGTTGCCCATACTGCGCTGTCCGGTTACGCACAAAGGCTTGTCGCTGATGCGCCGCGATGCCCTCAAAGCGCTCAATGCGGCGATCGAAAGCGGCGAACTGCGCAATCGCGGCGGGGAGCCCGTCACCGGGCCGCTTGCGGAAGCGCTGATCACGGACGACGGCAAGCTCGGTTACCCGATCGACGACGGGATTCCGGTGTTGCTCGAGACCGCGGCCATCAAGCTGGAACAGAGTGCCTGAGGCCGTGCCGGGCGCCGACGTGAAGGCTGCGTGAAGATCCAGGCAAACCAGCTTTCCTCAGCCCTCGAGCAGGGTCTCGCGCCCTGCTACCTGGTCACCGGCGACGAGCATCTGCTCGTGGCCGAAGCGCTCGACTCGATTCGCACAGCCGCGCGCGGGCAGGGGTTTACTGCCAGAGATCTGCACGTGACCGGCCCCGGTTTCGACTGGGCCGCCGTGCGCGACGCCAGCGCCAACCTGTCGCTGTTCGCCGAGCGCCGTATCGTCGAGATCGTGCTGCCGACGGGGAAACCGGGCCGCGATGGCGGGGCAGCGCTCGTCGAGCTTGCCGAAACGCTGCACGCCGATACCCTGCTGATCGTTACGGGCGCCAGGCTCGATCGTTCTGCGGCGAATGCCAAATGGGCGAAGACGCTCGAAAAAGTCGGGACGTTCGTGCCGATCTGGCCGGTGGAACGCCGCGATCTTCCACGATGGATCGCCGCGCGGATGCGCGCCGTCGATCTCGAGCCCGACCGGGATGCGATCGCGCTGCTTGCCGATCGGGTCGAAGGCAACCTGCTTGCAGCCAGCCAGGAGATTCAGAAGCTCAGGCTGGTACTCGGCGCAGGACCGGTCACCGGTGACGCGGTCGCCGCCGCCGTCGCGAACAGCAGCCGGTTCGACGTCTATAAACTCGCCGATGCGGCGCTGGCCGGCGATGCCGCGCGGGCCGTTTCGATGCTCCGGAGCCTCCGGATCGAGGGTGTGGAGCCCGTGCTGGCCGTCTGGGCTCTGACTCGCGAAGCGCGCATCCTCGCCCGGCTCAGGGAGTCGGCAGAAGGAAGCAGGAATCCGTCGGCCGCGATGCAGAAACTCGGCGTCTGGCGCAACCGCCAGGGGCTCGTCAAGGCGGCACTCCAGCGGCACTCGCTTGCCGGAACCTATCGCCTGCTGAAGCTGCTCGGCCGGGCCGACGCCAGCGCCAAGGGCCAGGCGGCCGGCGACCCCTGGCAGATGTTGTCGACGGCGATCGTCGAGCTGGCCGGCGGCTCTGCCGGGCGACGAGTCGCATGAGCCGGCTCTGCGGGGACAGCGCGGTTTGAAGCCAATCGGCGTTTTCGGCGGGACTTTCGACCCCATTCACTATGGTCACCTGCGAACCGCTTTCGAGATGCTCGAGGCCCTCGCGTTCGATGAAGTGCGGTTCATTCCCTGCGGAGATCCGCCGCATCGCGGCAGCACGTTCGCGAGCGCGGAGCAACGGCTTGCAATGGTTGCGGCCGCGACGACCGGGCAGCCCGGCTTCGTCGTCGACGACCGGGAGCTACGCCGCGACGGTCCGTCATATACGGTCGATACCCTCGATGCGCTGCGCCGGGAATTTCCGCAGCACCCCCTCGGTCTGATAGTGGGAATGGACGCGTTCATCAACTTGCCGAGCTGGCATCGCTGGAGAGAGATTCTCGACTTCGCCCACATCGTCGTGGCGCATCGGCCCGGCTGGCGTGCACCCGACTACGGTCCGCTCGGCCAGCTGCTTGCAGAGTACGGCACGCACAAGATGGAAAAGCTGCACGGGGCGCCTGCTGGCCTGGTGCATATTCACGCGGTCACGCAGCTCGAAATCGCGTCTACCGACATTCGCGAATTGATCGGGATCGGCCGCAGTCCCCGATTTCTGGTCCCGGATCCGGTCATCGAAGTGATGCGGGAATTCGGCTGCTACCAGGAAGAAGCTCGATGAATACACAACGATGGAGTACGCTTTCCGCCTATGAACAGTGAGCAACTCAGCGAGCTGGTGGTTGATGCGCTGGACGACATCAAGGGCCTCGACGTCGTCAGGCTCGACGTCCGTGAAATGACCACCGTCACCGACTACATGATTCTCGCCAGCGGCACCTCGAGCCGTCACGTGCAGGCGCTCGTCGACAACGTGGCGGAAAAGGCCAAGGCGGCGGGTCATCGTCCGGCGGGTGTCGAGGGCGAGGACAGCGGCGAGTGGGTGCTGCTCGACCTCGGGGATGCGCTGGTGCACGTCATGCTGCCCAAGGTGCGCGAGTTCTACAATCTGGAGAAGCTCTGGTCGCTCGGTCGGGCGGGCGAAGCCGCCGCCACCGAACAGTAGTGCACACGCGGATACTGGCCGTCGGCGATCGGCAGCCGGCGTGGGTCGGGGAGGCCGTCGATCACTATGCTTCCCGCTTGCCCCCGGACTGGCGATTTCGCGTCGACAGCTTGCCGACGGCAAAACGCGCCAAAGCCGACGGCGCGAAGCGGGCGCGCGAAGCCGAAACCCGGTCGCTTCTTGCCCGCACGAGCGATGAGTTCCGCGTGCTGCTCGATGAACAGGGCAAGAGCCTGTCCAGCAGCGCGTTGGCGGCGAAACTGTCCGCCTGGCAGCGGGACGGCCGCAATCTTTGCTTTCTGATCGGCGGCCCCGACGGCGTGACGGCCGAGCTTCGCGAGCGGGCCGATTTCGTGTGGAGCCTCTCATCGCTGACCCTGCCGCACGGTCTTGCGCGAATTCTCTGCGCAGAGCAGCTGTATCGCGCCTGGTCGCTGCAGAGCGGTCACCCCTACCATCGGGCCTGAGGCGGAGTCGTGGCGTCTAAAGGCCCCGGACTGTTGCTGGCATCGTCCTCGCCGCGTCGCCGCGAGATCCTGACGGCGCTGGGCCTCGAGTTCGAGGTCCGGAGCGTCCCGGTGGACGAAACTCCCCTAAGCGGCGAAACGCCCGAAGCAATGGTCGTGCGGCTTGCAACGGCCAAAGCAGTCGCGGCCAGGGAGCCCAACGCCGTCGTTTTGGCGGCGGATACCGCGGTCGTCGTCGACGGCGGGATTCTCGGCAAGCCGAGCGGCCGCGACGATGCCTTGCGCATGCTGGAACGTCTTTCGGGCCGCGAGCACCGGGTCGTGACCGGAGTCGCCGTGTCGACGGACGGACGTATCGACACCGCCGTTTCCCGCACGACCGTCTTGTTTCGCGACATCGGTCGCGACGAGGCGCTCGATTACTGGCACAGTGGAGAGCCGCGCGATAAGGCCGGCGGCTATGGCATTCAAGGGTTGGGCGGGGTTTTCGTCGAACGCATCGCCGGCAGCTACTCGGGGGTGGTTGGGCTGCCGGTATTCGAGACCGCGGCACTTCTTGGACGGGCAGGCGTCCGGTTGCCGGCGGCCCGCGACACGACAGACAGGACATGACTGACGAACAAACCAAAGAAGAAATCCTGATCAACGTCACGTCGGGCGAAGTGCGCGCGGCGCTGCTCGAAAACGGCGTGCTTCAGGAAGTGTATGTCGAGCGCGCCGGCCGGCGCGGCGTCATCGGCAATATCTATAAGGGTCGCGTCTCGAGAGTGCTGCCGGGAATGCAGGCGGCCTTCGTCGATATCGGGCTCGAGCGCACCGCGTTCCTGCACGCGTCGGACATCACGCGCGTCAACGGTCGCAGTACTGCTCCGGAAGACGAGCTTCCGGGTATCCGCGAGCTCGTGCGCGAGGGCGAGGACCTTCTCGTTCAGGTCGTCAAGGATCCGCTCGGCAACAAAGGGGCGCGACTGACGACGTTCATTACGCTCCCGGCGCGCCATCTGGTGCTGCTGCCCAAAGGGGACAGCGTCGGCGTCTCGGCGCGGATCGAAGACGAGGGCGAGCGTGAGCGGCTGCGCGGCCTCGTCGAAGAACTCCTCGGAGCGCACGGCGTCGAGGTCGGTGCCATCGTCAGGACGGCTGCCGAGGGCACTGAGCGGGACGCGCTCGAGGCGGATTTGCGCTATCTCCTGCGGCTCTGGGAGGTCGTTCAGCAGCGGTCAAGCAATGCCGGGGCAAAATCGCTCATCCACGAGGATTTATCGCTGCCGCTCCGGGTCCTGCGCGACATGGTCACGAGCGACGTCGATCATATCCTCGTCGATTCGGCACCGGACTGCGAGGAAATGCGCGAGTTTGCGAAGACCTACCTACCGGATATCGAGAGTCTGCTCGAGCTCTATCGGCGGCGCCGGCCGATCTTCGACCTGCACGGGATCGACGACGAAATCCAGAAGGCCCTGGAGCGCAGCATTCCGCTCAAGTCCGGCGGCTATCTCATCTTCGACCAGACCGAGGCGATGACGACGATCGACGTCAACACGGGAGCGTACGTCGGCCACCGCAACCTGGAGGAGACGATCTACCGGACGAACCTCGAGGCGGCGGTCGCCATCGCCCGGCAGCTCCGGCTCCGGAACCTCGGAGGGATCATCATCATCGATTTCATCGATATGGAGGAGGCGGACCACCGCGAGGGGGTAATTGCCGCGCTGACGCAGGCTATGGCTTCGGACCACGCGCGGCACCAGATCACGCCGGTATCGCCGCTCGGACTCGTGGAGATGACGCGCAAGCGAACCCGGGAAAGTTTGCAGCATATTCTGTGCGAAGAGTGTCCAACCTGTGCGGGTCGCGGTTTCGTCATGACGGCCGAGACCGTCTGCTTCGAGATCTTCCGGGAAATCATCCGCCAGGCGAGGCAATTCGATTTCGATGAACTCATCGTGCTTGCGCAGCAGGATGTCATCGAGCTCCTGCTCGACGAGCAGGCGCCTGCGCTGGCCGAGCTTGCCGAGCAGACCGGAAAGACCATCGGGCTACAGACGGAGTCGCTGTACCTGCAGGATCAGTTCGACGTGGTGCTCGTGTAGCACCGGGTCCGGAGCGGCATGCGGCAATTTTTGAGAAAACTGGTCAAGGTACTGGCGTATTCGGCGGCCGGCGTGGTGATACTGCTTGCCGTTGCGGTCGGCCTGTTTCGCCTGTTTCTACCGCGGCTGCCCGAGTATCAGGACGAGCTCAAAGCCTGGGCCAGCACCGCGATCGGCATGGAAGTCGAGTTCTCGGGCATGGACGCTCGCTGGGGTCTGCGCGGCCCGGAGCTGTACTTCTTCGACGCCGAGTTGATCCGTCAGGAGGATGAGACCCGCCTGCTGGCCGCCGAGGAGGTCTCGGTCGGTGTCGCGGCGCTGCGTTTGCTGCGCGACCGCACGGTTGTCGTCGACCGGATCGGAATCTCCAGCACGGCGCTCGACGTTCGTCAGCGCGAGGACGGTAGCTGGTGGCTGCAGGGCGCGCCGCTGAGCGCGCTCACCGCGATGGATCGCGGCGACGCCGCCGGGGGCGACATCGAGATCACCGCCGAGGACGTCGAGCTGCAGATAGTGCGGCCGGGCGATGAGCGACCTACCTATGTCGGCATCCCGCGTCTGGTCGTCGATCGCAACGCCGACCGGATCGCGCTCGATTCTGTGGTTCGCCTGCCCGGGGAACTCGGTCGTCAGATGACGGTGACCGCGACGCAACTCACGACGCCCGAGGGCGACGCGGAGGTTTGGGACGTCATGGTCGACGCGCGCGATCTGGAGCTCGGCGGGTGGGCGGCGTTCGTCGGTGAACCGCTTGGTGAAATCCGGGGTGGAAAAGCGAGTATCGAGCTGTCGCTCAGAGCGCGTTCCGCCGCAGTCGAGCAGGCAGCGATCGAGTTTGACGTGACGAACGCGCTTCTGCATGCGGCCGCCCTGGAACCGCTGACGACCGCCGGCCGCCTCGAATACCGGAGCGATGCGGGGGGCTGGCTGCTGGCCTTCGACGAGTTCTCGCTCTCGAGCGAACACGGTGAGTGGCCGGAGTCCTCCCTGTTCGTGCAGGCCGGCGTCGGGGCGGATGGCGCTGTCGATACGCTCGACGTTCGCGCGGACTATTTCAATCTGGCCGACCTGGCGCTGGCGCTGCCATGGCTCGATACCGGGCTTGCCGATACGCTGCGGCGCTTCGGCCTCGAGGGCGTGCTGCGTGATGCCAGTCTCACTGTCGGCGATGTCGATCAGCCGGCCGCCGGGCTTGCAGTGAATGCGGAGTTCTCGGGTTTCGGATTTCAGCCTCACGGCAAGCTGCCGGGAATCCGCAATCTCTCGGGATCGGTGCGCGCCGAGCCGTCCGGCGGTTTGCTCGATCTCGACTCGACCGAAGTGGAGATCCGGCTGCCTGACTACCTCAGTATCCCGCTGCCACTCGACGACCTCTACGGAACGCTGATCTGGCGGCACAGCGATACGCGGACCACGGTACTGTCGGACAATGTCGTGCTCCGCAATGCCGACTTCTCCATCAGCAGCAGCGTCGAACTGGCGCTGGAGCCTCTGCAAAGCCCGGTCGTCGATCTCGTGTCGCGCTTCAGCGTAACGGACATAGCCTCCGTCAAGCGCTTCATTCCGGACGGCCTGCTGGGCCCCATGCTCTACGACTGGTTCCAGAGTGCACTATTGTCGGGAAGCATCCCGAGCGGCCGGGCTGTCCTGTCCGGCCCGCTCGATGCTTTTCCCTTCGACAACGACGAAGGCCGGATGCGGATCGAGGCCAACGTTCGCGACACCGAGTTCAAGTACCTGCCCAGGTGGCCCGCCGCCGAGATGCTCGACGTCGATGTCGTGCTCGACCGCACGCACCTGTACACGCGCCGCAATCAGTCGCAGAGCGTCGGGAACAGCATCGTCAATGCGCGCGTCGACATCCGCGACCTTCGTCAGCCGGTGTTGACGATCGACGGCAGCGCGACCGGCACGCTGGATACGCTGCGCCGATTCGCCGCGGAAAGCCCGCTTGCCGGACTCTTCGCCGGCCAGCTCGACAGGATCGGCGTTTCGGGCGATGCCAGTCTGGTTCTGGATCTCGACGTGCCCCTCCTCCGCGCGCGCGATTTCGAAGTATCCGCCCGAATCCGGACGGCGGACGGTACGGTATCCGTTCCGGGTCTCGATCCACCGGTCACGGAGGTCGCCGGTTCGGTGACGATCGAAAGACGCACGATCTCGAGCGAATCGCTGACCGGGATGTTTCTCGGGGAGCCCGTGCGCTTCGAGCTCCAGCCGGCGCCGGACGAACTCGACGGCTACAGTATCGTCCTCAACGCTAACGGCCGGGTGGACGACACCGGTTTGGTCGACGGCCTCGGACTGCCGGCGCGCGGCTTGCTGAGCGGCGAAACCGAGTACGTGGTGTCGGTGCTGTTTCCCGATGCGAATGCCGAAACTCCGGTCCCGCTTGCCGTCGAGGCGGCCAGCGATCTCGTCGGGATCGGGGTCGCACTGCCGGAGCCGTTCGCCAAGGCGCCGGACGAGCCGCTCACGTTCGCCGGCGAGTTGCGGTTCGCCCCGGGCGGTGAGCGCATCGACGCCCAGGGTGGGCTCGACGACGATTTGCGCTGGCGGCTGGCCTTCCTGCGTAGCGGCGAGTCCTGGGATCTGGACCGCGGCGTACTCTCGCTCGGCCCGGAGTCGCCGGCGCCCGCCGATACCCGCGGTCTTCACATCCGCGGTCACGCAAGCGACGTGGTCCTCGAGGAATGGCTGGCGCTGGGCCGTCGTGCCGACATCGGGACGAGCGCCGGGGCCGGCGGCAACGCCGATGTCGTCGAACGTATCCGGTCCGTGGACGTCGCGGTCACCAATCTCCGCCTCCTGGGGCAGCATCTCGTCGATCACCGTGTCCGCCTCGATCGCAGTGCGCGCGATTGGCTCGTGCAATTCGACGGTCCGGACGTCAAAGGCTCGGTCTTTGTGCCGTACGAACTGAGCGGCGAGCGTCCGCTGGTCCTCGACATGGAGCGCCTCGTGCTGCCCGGCGACGCGACTGCCGTGCCCGGGAGCGGCGGCGGGACCGATCCGCGGGAGCTTCCCGCAATCACCCTGCGTACCGCGGAGTTCGGTTTAGGCGATCGTTTCTTCGGCGCTGTGGAGGCGGAGTTCGCCAGAGTACCGGCGGGCCTCGAGAGCACGAAAATCATTGCCGAGGACGAGACTTTCGAGATCGTCGCCAACGCCAGCTGGCTTGCCGACGACGCGGATCCTCTGGGCTCGCGAACCCGGGTCAGCGCCACGTTGAGGAGCACGGACGTCGCCACGACGCTCGGGCGTCTTGGATACTCACCGGGGCTCGTCAGCGACGACATGAACGTTCTTCTCGATGTCGGCTGGTCGGGCGGGCCGGGCGGTGACTTCCTGCCTACGCTCGACGGCGAGGTCCAGCTGCGCCTCGGTACCGGCCAACTGGACGAAGTCGAACCCGGTGCCGGCCGGGTTTTCGGCCTGATGAGCGTCGTCGCGCTGCCGCGGCGCCTCTCGCTGGACTTCTCCGATGTCTTCGGCGACGGCTTCGGCTTCGATAGTATTGAAGGAACGTTCCGGCTCGACGACGGCCAAACCTACACCTGTAATCTGTCGCTGGAGGCGCCCGCGGCGGACATCGCGATTGTCGGCCGCGCCGGCCTGGTGGACAGCGACTACGAGCAGACAGCGCTGATCGGTGCAAACGTCGGCAACGCATTGCCGGTCGTGGTCGCCGCCGCGGCGGGCCCGCAGGCGGCAGTCGCCGCGCTGATCTTCTCGCAGATCTTCAAGAAACCGCTGCAGGGCCTCAGTCAGGTCTACTATTCTATCGACGGAAGCTGGAGCGAGCCGGTGCTCGCGCCGGCCGACGCGGAGCGTTTCGCGGTCAGCAGCGAACTGGCCGGTTGTCTGAACTCAAGCCCCGCGGAAACGGAGAGCGCGCGACGATGACACAGACCTACAAGGTCGTAGCCGTGCAAATGAACAGCACGGATTCGGTAGCGGACAACCTCGAGCGCACGGAAAGCCTCATTGCAGACGCGGCCGGTCGGGGCGCCCAGCTTGCCGTACTGCCCGAGAACTTTGCGCTGATGGCGACGTCGGCACGGCAGAAGACCGGGATCGCGGAGATACCCGGTGAGGGGCCGCTGCAGGACTTTCTCGCGGAAACGGCCGGGCGACACGGGCTATGGATCGTCGCGGGGAGTCTGCCTCTCAAGTCGCCGGATCCGCGGCGCACCTACGGTGCCTCGATCGTGTACGACGCAAGCGGCCGGCGCCGCGATATCTATCGCAAGATTCACCTGTTCGACGTCGATCTCGCGGACAGCGACGAGTCGTATCGCGAATCGAACAGTATGTACCCCGGCGACGAACCGGTCGCTCTGAGCACGCCGTTCGGCAAGCTGGGTCTCACGATCTGTTACGACCTGCGTTTCCCGGAACTGTATCGCGCGCTCGTCGATGCCGGTGCGACGCTGTTTACGGTTCCGTCGGCGTTCACGGAGACGACCGGGCGGGCGCACTGGGAAGCGCTCCTCAGAGCCAGGGCAGTAGAAAACCTGGCGTATGTCATCGCGGCCGGGCAAACTGGCCGCCACCCGGACGGCCGCTCGACCTGGGGCCACTCGATGATCGTCGATCCCTGGGGGCGGATTCTCGCCGAATGCGAATCCGGCGAAGGGCTGGCTCTCGCCGATATCGAGCCCGCTCGCGTAGCCGAGCTGCGTCGGGAGTTCCCCGCGCTGTCCAATCGCAGGCTGGCCGGGAACCTACGGAGTCGCGACGGCGGCGAAATCATTGGCAACAGGCTTTGATGTGACAGACAGCAGCAACACGGCCGTCGAGACGGTCATGGACCGGATGCTCGGGCCGGCCGGTATCGACGAACAACACCTGAGCCGTACGCTCGGGAGCGTACTGAGCGGTTCGGTAGACTACGCGGACCTGTACTTCCAGGTGAGTCGACAGGAGAGCTGGTCGCTCGAAGACGGTCGGATTCGCGAAGGCAGTTTCAGCCACGATCAGGGCGTCGGCGTGCGTGCCGTGAGCGGCGAGAAGACCGGCTTCGCCTACTCGGACGAGTTCGTTCCGCCTGCACTCAAGCGAGCGTCCGACGCGGCGAGAGCCATCGCGAAGCAGGGTGCGGAGCGCCGCGTAAGTGCGTGGCAGCGCCCGTCAGCGGTGCCGCTTTATCCGCGGATCGACCCGATCGCGAGCATCGGCGACGCGGAGAAGACTGCTCTGTTAACGCGGATCGATGCGGCGACGCGCGACCTGGATTCCCGGATCGAGCAGGTGATCCTGAGCCTGTCGAGCGGTCAGGACCTGATTCTCGTCGCGGCCTCGGATGGCACGCTTGCTGCCGACATACGCCCGTTGGTGCGCTTCAATGTCACTGTCATCCTCGACCACGACGGTCGCCGCGAACAGGGCTATGCGGGCGGCGGCGCGCGCACGGACCTGAATTATTTCCTCGAGAGCGACCGGCCGCTCGAGTACGCGCGGGAAGCGGTCCGGCAGGCAACGGTGCAGCTCGACGCCGTGGCCGCACCGGCCGGCAGCATGCCGGTGGTGCTCGGTCCCGGCTGGCCCGGCGTGCTGCTGCACGAGGCGGTAGGCCATGGGCTCGAAGGGGACTTCAACCGCAAGGGCACGTCGGCGTTCAGCGGCCGGATCGGCGAATCGGTGGCGTCGCCGCTTTGTACGATCGTCGACGACGGCACGCTTAGCAATCGCCGCGGTTCACTGGCCATCGACGACGAAGGAACGCCCGGACAGTACAACGTCCTCGTCGAGGGCGGAGTGCTCAAGGGCTACATGCAGGACAAGCTCAATGCCCGGCTGACGGGCGTCGCGCCGACAGGCAACGGCCGCCGGGAGTCCTTCGCCCACATACCGATGCCCCGCATGACGAACACCTACATGCTTGCCGGTCCGCATGAGCCGGAAGAGATCATCGCGTCGGTGGATCGGGGCCTTTACGCGCCCAATTTCGGCGGCGGCCAGGTCGACATTACATCGGGAAAATTCGTGTTCTCGGCGAGCGAAGCCTATCTGATCGAAAAGGGCAAAGTGACGCGGCCGGTCAAGGGTGCGATGCTGATAGGCGACGGCCCCGAGGCGCTGACGCGGATTTCCATGGTGGGCAACGACCTCGAACTCGATTCCGGCGTCGGAACCTGCGGCAAGGAAGGCCAGTCCGTTCCGGTAGGCGTCGGTCAGCCATCGCTTAAGATCGACGAACTCACGGTTGGCGGTACGGCCTGACGCGGTTGGACATAAGCCCATGGTGAGGTCTCGGCATAGTCTGTGAGGCACCTCACTGCGACGCAAGCGACGATGCGATATCCTGGGCGCGTTTTCGACAACGGGGAAGGCGGGCATGGCATTCGACAACACGATCACCGAGAGCGATCTCGATCAGGACGCCCGGACACTGGTCGCCGGATTCAACGCGTCCGAGAGCGAACCCGATCTGGCTGTCGACGGGCTTTCCGACTCGCTGCTGGCGCGGCTCCTGCGCCTGTTCCGGCTTGCCTGAGCATCGGCAAAACTCCCACAAGCAACTGAATTCATTCGGAAATACACGAATCTCCGCGGCCCCGGGACGCCGGCGGACTGGACGCGGTGTGCCCGGACGGACAAAATGATCGGCCCACTCGATGAAGGGGCGAGACTTTGTCCATGTGGATTGCCAAACCGGTGTACGAGAGCCTGCCGTATTTCTATCTGACGGCGGGCGTCCTGTCGCTTGCCGGCGCCCTCTACGTGAATCACGGTTACTGGCCCGGCGTGGCGTTCGCCACGGGGCTGGCCTGTCTCACCGGCGGCGTCGTCCTGCTGTTGAAAAGACGCGACGCGCGGTTGGGTAACCGGCGCAACCGCTAAGACAAAGCGACTACTCGGCGATAGCCGACGCTTCGTCGTCGTTCACCACCGTATCGTCGTCCCGATAGTCCCGCAAATCCCGGTACACGAGTTCGTGTACGCCCAGGGAGATGACGTCGCCGTCTTTCAGACGATACTTCTTGATTTGCTGTTCACCCACGAAGACGCCGTTCGTGCTGTTGAGATCCTCGACGAATGCGCCACGCTCGTCCGACACGAGCTGGGCGTGGTGCCGGCTGACGAACTTGCTGTTGATGAAGACTTCGTTGTCGGGCGAGCGGCCGATGATCACCCGTCCCGGCGCGAAACTCAGGGTGTTGAGCGATTCGCCATCCGACCGCACCTCGATTTGGGTGACGTCCTCGGGAGATCCTGGCGTGAATACCGGGCGATTGACCTTGTGGAACACACCCGTGTTGTTCTCGTGCTCCTTCCAGTCGAGTTCCTTGACCGCCGCCATGATTTCCTGATCGCTTATCGTCTCTTTTTCGTCCGCGAACGCGCACAATAGTGCCGTGTCGCACAGTGTGTTGATGAGCCGCGGAATGCCTCCCGAGTAGCGGTGTATCACCTCGAAGCAGCTATCGTCGAACAGGTCGTTCGGCGCATGCCCGGCAATGCTCAGCCGGTGTTCGATGTACTCGCGCATCTCGGTCCTGTCCAGCGGTCCGATGTGAAAGCGCAGGCGGACGCGCTGCAACAGCTGCTTGAGCTCCGGCAGTTCCAGTGTTTCCTTCAGTTCCGGCTGGCCGGCCAGAATGATGCGCAGCACCTTTTCCTTGTGCGTTTCGATCCCCGACAGCATGCGGATTTCCTCGAGGACCTTGCGCGAAAGATTCTGAGCTTCGTCGACGATCAGAACGACCTTCTTGCCGTTGGAGTACTGCTCGATCAGGAACATATTGAGCATGTCGAGGAGTTCGACCTTGTCTTTCTCGAAGGGCTTGAAGCCGAATTCCGTGAGGACGGCCTGGATGAACTCCTTCGCGTTGAGCTGGGTCTGCGATACGACGGCGTAGACGACGTCGTCGTCGAGCTCGGTCAGGAAGGACTGCAGCAGCGTAGTCTTGCCCGAACCGATTTCCCCTGTAATTACTACAAAGCCGTCGGCAAGCCAGATCGTCGACTCCATATAGGCCTTGGCCCGGGCATGCTGCTTTGACCAGTAGACAAAGCCCGGGTCCGGCGTCAGCCGAAACGGCTGCTCATCCAGTTTGAAGTGCTCGAGGTAGGACATGGAGTGTCGGAGTGATGCCCCGGGTCTTATTGAGGCCCAACGACCAGTTTACCCGCTTTCGCGGCGTGCCCGCTATTCTCTGGTTCCGAAGTCCGGTGCCAACCCCGTCACAGTATTGCCGAGTTCGGCCAGCGCCCGGTCGCGGGAGGCCGCGTCCTCTGCAAGCAGCGTGATGTGACCGAGCTTGCGGCCCGGACGCGGCGATTTTCCGTAATCGTGCAGCGTAGCATGGGCAAGGTCAGGGGCGCGTGCTGCCGCCGGAATCCCGCCGATGAGATTCAGCATGCCGGCATGACCGCAGAGCGCGGGTTCACGCGGTGGCTGGCCGGTGATCGCGAGCAGGTGGTTGGCGAACTGGCTCGGATCGGCGCCCTCGATCGTCCAGTGACCGGAGTTGTGTACGCGCGGTGCGAACTCGTTGGCCAGCAGCGCGTCGCCGACCGCGAAGAGCTCGAGCGCAAGCACACCGACGTAGTCGAGGCTGTCGAGCAGGCGCGACAGGTAGTCGTGAGCGGCGGTCTCGAGCCGTTTGCCGCTCACGGGCGCGCGCGAGTAGCGCAGGATGCCGTCGGCGTGCAGATTCTCGGTCAACGGATAGCACACCGTCATGCCGTCGGTGCCGCGAGCGCCGATCGCGGAGACTTCGCGGTCGAACGTCACCCATTGCTCGGCGACCAGCGGTGCGTCGCCGAGAGTGCGCCACGCCGCGTCGAGATCGTCGTCTGTGCGCAGGACGAACTGTCCTTTACCGTCATAACCGAAGCGACGCGTCTTGAGGACGAAAGGCAGCCCGAGTACTTCGGCGGCAGCGCTGAGGTCGGACCGTTCCGACACCGCGTGCCACCGGGGCAGGGGAATCTTGAGCTTCTCGAACAGGTGTTTCTCGGCGAGCCGGTCCTGCGCTGCCGCCAGCGCAGCGAGTGGAGGGAAAACCGGGCACATCCCGAGGGCGGGTTCGAGCGCCTCGACGGACAGGTTTTCGAACTCATAGGTCAGCACGTCGACACGGCTGGCCAGTGAGAGGATCGACGCGTCGTCGTCGAAGCTTGCGCGGACCACGCGGCCGGCCGCGGCGGCGGGCGGCTCGGCCGAAGGATCGAGATACTCGCACTCGATGCCGAGCGTGCGTCCGGCGAAGCCGAGCATCTGTCCCAGCTGTCCGCCGCCGATAACGCCGACGCGGAGCTTGTCAGGCATCGGGGCGGGGATTTGCGAGTACGCGGGCCGTCTGTTCCTCGCGGTAGCGGTCGAGTGCGGCCGCAACCGCCGGATCGTCGTTCGCAAGAATGGCGGCCGCGAGCAGAGCGGCATTGATAGCACCCGCCGTACCGATCGCCAGTGTGCCTACCGGAATTCCCTTGGGCATCTGCACGATGGACAACAGGGAGTCCTGGCCGCGAAGCGCTTTCGACTCGACCGGCACGCCGAGTACCGGAACGCGGGTCTTGGCCGCGGTCATTCCGGGCAGGTGTGCCGCGCCGCCCGCGCCTGCGATGATGACGGCGAGGCCCCTCGATACGGCCGTCTCGGCGTACTCGAACAGAAGATCGGGTGTCCGGTGCGCCGACACCACCCGCAGCTCGTGCCCGATGCCGAGGTCGTCGAGCGTTTCGCTGGCATGTCGCATGGTCTCCCAATCCGACTGCGAGCCCATGATGATTCCAATGCGGGTTGTCATCCTTGCGTTCCTTCCGATTGTCTGACGCTACGCTCAAGCGCTTCGTGAACGAGGCGAAACAGCGTGCGTCTCGCGGTCTTCTCCGATTTCTCGTTGCTTGCGTGGGCGATCTGTTCCAGCGTTCGCTCGAGCGCTTCGCCGTCTGCCCCGGTGGCCGCGACGCATTCATCGAGCGCCCTCTGGCCTTCGGCGAGCAGGCGGTCGCGCCAGCGCTCGGCGGTCCGGAAGCGGCGCTTCTCCCCGACGCTGTCCCGCGTCACGTTAGCCAGCGCGCGGCGAATCGAGTCTACGTCGGCGGCACGGAGGAGTTTACCGATGAGTTGCCGCTGCCGGCGCAGCGCCCCATGGGCGCGAATGCCGCTTGCCGTTTCGATTGCGTCACGCAGTCCCTCGTCGAGCGGCAGGCGGTCCCGTTCCGCGGGCGCGAGTTCGATTAGCGCCTCGCCCAGTGCCTTCAGCGATTTCTCGGCACGTTTCGATGCGCTTTTGCTGGGTTTCGCTTCGTTCAACGGCTAAGCTACGGGTCCCGCCAAAGGCTGCGGAGTCTACCACGTGGCCGTTTCCGGCCCCAGAAACCGGCATCGCAGTGAACGATACAGACCGTCAAAACCCAAGCCCGAATCTACAAACCGTCATAGAGACCGCTCTCGACGAGGCGCGGCGTCTCGGCGTCGACGAGGCGGAAGTTGCCGCCAGCGTCGATACGGGCCTTTCGGTGACGGCGCGGCTCGGCGATGTCGAGAACCTCGAGTACACGGACGATCGTGGCATCGGGATCACGGTCTATCGCGAGCACTGCAAGGGGAGCGCCAGTACGTCGGAGCTGGATCCGGACGCCGTTCGGGAAGCGGTCAGGAAAGCGGCATCGTTTGCGAAGTACACGGCGGCCGATGCGTGCGGCGGACTTGCTGATGCGGCGCTGATGGCGGCGGACCCGGTCGATCTCGATCTGGATCATCCCTGGCACCTGGACGCTACGACCGCAATAGAGCTGGCCGTGGCCTGCGAGGCGGCCGGTCTCGACAGCGATACCCGCATCGACAACTCGGAAGGCGCGACGGTCGCGAGCAGCCGGGGTATTCAGGCTTACGGCAATTCACACGGCTTCTACGGCGAGTACGCGAAGACCAGCCACAGCATTACCTGCGTCCTGTTGGCCGGGCAGGACGGCACGATGGAACGCGACTACCATTACACGGCGGCTCGCTCCGCCGACGAACTCGAGCCCGCGGAAGCAGTGGGCCGCGAGGCGGCTCGCCGTACCCTGGCGCGCCTCGGGGCCGGGAAGCTTGCGACCAGAAACGCCCCGGTGCTGTTCGTGCCCGAGCTTGCACGCGGTTTCGTCGGTCACGCGATCAGTGCACTGATGGGCGGCGCTCAGTACCGCAAGGCCTCGTTTCTTCTGAGTGCGCGCGGCGAACGGCTGTTTCCGGAATTCGTCGAAATCGCCGAGCGGCCGCTGATCCCGCGCGGCATGGCCAGTGCGCCGTACGACGACGAAGGCGTCGGCACCTGGGATCGCGATATCGTGAAAAACGGCATCGTCGAGGACTACTTTCTGTCGAGCTACGCGGCGCGGCGCCTGAATCTGAAGACGACAGGGAGCGCCGGCGGACCGCAGAACCTGGTCGTGTCGGCCAACGCGGGCGGTCTGGAAGAGCTGTTGCGCGAGATGGGTACCGGTCTGCTCGTCGAGGAACTCATCGGGCATGGCGTAAACACCGTTACCGGCGACTATTCGCGCGGCGCCGTCGGCCACTGGGTCGAAAACGGGGAAATCCGTCAGCCGGTCCACGAGATCACGATCGCCGGGAACCTGCGGGACCTCTATTCCCGTGTAGAGCGGATCGGCGACGACCGGGATGAGCGCGGCGGCATCCGCTGCGGCTCGCTGCTCGTAGGCGAGATGACGATAGCCGGGGCCTGAACGGACCGGGGTTTTCGGCTCTGAACCCTGCGATGACGATAGCTGGGGCCTGAACGGACTGGGGTTTTCGGCGTTGACCCCTGAAACGAAAAACGCCCCGCGATTTGCGGGGCGTCTTCGTGCTTCCTGTTGCCGAGCTTCGTCCGTCGCCAGTCTGACGAATCGGTCAGGCGGCTAAGACGATTGCGACAGATTCCTTACGGTGAGTAGGGAAGCGACGAGTCCTGGAGGAAGATCAGGACGCGATTGTCGGGCGTCTTCACGTAACCCTTCGTGTACTCGACCTTCGTTTCCGAACCGTCCGGACCGGTGAAGTAGTAGTGCCCCATCGCAATCGCGATGTTGCCCTGGATCTTCACGGTGTGGTTGTCGAAACGTACGTTGGACCAGGGCCGCAGTGCGAAACCGCTGTCTTCCTTGTACTTGTTGTTGCCCGACACGAAGTAGCTGAGCGTGCCCTCGAGGTCAGGGCGGAACGGCTTCTCGGCGGCAAGCGTCGGCTTGAACTGGATCGGGCCGAGATCGAAGGCGTAGGCCGAACGGGCTATTTCCTCGGCGACGGCGGGGGCGCGATTGCCGCTCTTGCCGATCGTGACGACGGCTTCACCCCACGCTTTCTGCGCTTTCTTGACGTCTTCACTGGTGATGGTCGGACCTTCCGGAAGGAAGCCGAAGTGATCCGCGAACTCATCGGCGTGTAGCGCGGGAGCACACAGAAGTGCGGCGGCCATTACGGCGGGAGCAGCCAGGTGCGATTTTACGGCACGCTGAGCATTGGAGAAAAATGACGACGATTGGATCGCTGGCATCATGACGGTATTCCTTCGATCATTGGGGGAAGCGGCTTTATACGGACCGTGCCGATGCGGGTCAATCGAAAAATGGCGTCGGAACGTTCGAACAGATCGTAGTATCTCACATTCCCGCGCGCGCGGAGATGCCGGGAACTCAGGCCGTATCCAGCTGATCGAGAAGGTCCGCCAGAGTGCGATCTTTGACGGTTTCGGTCACGGCAACGTCCAGCGATTCGCCGAGGTCGGCGATCCCCGGCGACCAGCTTGGCTCCTCGAGCGAGCCGGTCTCGCCCGCGCGCCGGACGACGGCGAGGATGTCGGTCAGTTGAATCCGGTTTATGTCTCGTCCAGGCACGTAGTGACCCGCATCGGTGACCGACAGGAGCCGGGCTTGCTCGAGCCCCGAGAGTATCGGTGCCAGCGTAACCGAGGGCATTCGGAGACTGCCCGCGAGACTTCGGATCGTTTCGGCCTCATCGCCCTTGCGGAACGCGCGCCCGATCAGCAGCATGAGATTGAGCGCCAGCCGCTCGCGGATGGCGTTCGACAGACGCGGCTCCCGGCGCCCGATACGCAGGTAGGCAGGGTTCTGTACGTAGTAGGCGACCTGCGCACCGATCAGGAGCACGATCCAGTTCAGGTAGAGCCAGATCAGCGCCGCGATCGCCACGGCGAAGCCGGCATAGATCGCCTGCTGGTTGGCCGAGTTGGCGATGAACTGCGTGAAGAAGACGCCCACGCTGGCCCACAGGAAGCCGCCGGCCAGGCCGCCGATGGCGGCCGCGCGAAGGGTGACCCGCGTGTTTGGCATGAAGACATAGAGGAACGCGAAGACCGAGGAGACGATCAGGTAGGGCATGATCTTGCTGGTTTCCTCGATCGCGAAGCGGACCGTCTCGAACTCGGAGAGCTCGCGTTCGATCGGCGCGATCATGCCGAGGGCTACGACGATGGCGAGAGGCCCGACGAGAAGCACGACCGTGTACTCGGAAAAGCGGCGCGCAAAACTGCGCGGCTGCGACACGCTCCACACGTAGTTGAACGCCTCCTCGACTTTCTGAACCATCGAGATTGCCGTGTAGACGAAGAAGGCAAGCCCGATCCCGCCAAGCACGCCGCCGTTCACGTCTTCGACGCGCTTCATGATCTCGTCGGTAATCTCGACGCCTCTGGCCCCGAGGGGCTCCAGGAACACGTACATCTGTTCCTTGAGCTGCTCGTGGACGTTGAAGCCCTTGAGGACCGAGAAGCTGAACGCAAGCAGGGGCACGATCGACAGCAGCGTCGTATAGACGAGGCTCATGGCCCTGAGCGTGAGCTGTCCGGACAAGAGATCGCGCAGCACGGCGAAGGTATAGCGCAGAGCCGTCGCGGCGACTCGCCCTGCCAAACCGTGACGCGCAAGCCCGTCGCCCCACACGATATGATCGACGCGCTGCTCGATGCTCAGGGACAGGGTTTTTCCGTCGACGGCCATGGCGCGATTGTACAGGTTGAACTCCGGGTCGCGTCTGGATCTCGGTCACAGCTTCCCCGACAATGGCGGCAGCAGGGCACAAGGGCTTGTACATGTCAGCGAGGAGAGGCTACGCGGAGCGCGTCGTATGCCTGACGGAGGAGACCACCGAGACGCTGTATGCGCTCGGCGAGGAAGACCGGATCGTCGGCATTTCGGGATTCACCGTACGGCCCCCGCGCGCGCGCAAGGAGAAGCCGCGCGTGTCCGCGTTCACCAGCGCGAAGATCGACCGGATATTGGCGCTCGAGCCGGACCTGGTGCTCGGTTTTTCCGATCTGCAGGCCGATATTGCGGCGGAGCTGATTCGCCAGGGCGTCGACGTGTATGTGTTCAATCACCGATCGGTCGCGGGAATCTTCCGAATGATCCGAACCGTCAGCGCGCTGGTCGGCGCGGCGGAACGCGGCGACACATATGCCAGTGAGCTCGAGGCGGGCATAGCGGCGATCCGCGATGCGGCCGCGCGCTTCGAACGGCGCCCGCGCGTCTACTTCGAGGAATGGGACGATCCGCAGATCAGCGGCATACGCTGGGTGTCGGAGCTCATCGGCATCGCCGGCGGCGACGACGTGTTTCCGGAACTGGCTGCCGAGTCGCTGGGTAAGAACCGGATCATCGCCGATCCGCTGGAGGTACCGCGCCGGGCGCCCGACATCATCGTCGGATCCTGGTGCGGCAAGAAGTTCCGCCCCGAGCGCGTTTGCGAACGACCCGGGTGGGAGGCTGTCCCCGCCGTGCGGGACGGCGAAATCTACGAGATCAAATCGGCCGTCATCCTGCAGCCGGGGCCTGCCGCGCTGACCGAGGGCGTCCGGCAGATGCACGAACTCTTCGCGGCGTGGGCCGGGCAGCAGGCGGGTGCGGCGCTCAGAGCGGGGCCGTGAGGCGCCGGTAAGCTTCGCGGTACTTCGCCGCCGTTTGCTCGATGACGTCGGCCGGTAAATGCGGACCGGGCGGCTTATGGTCCCACTCGAGCCGATCCAGGTAGTCGCGAACGAACTGCTTGTCGAAGCTTGGCGGACTGCTGCCCACCGCATAGCTGCCGGTCGGCCAGAAGCGTGAAGAATCCGGTGTCAGCACTTCGTCGATCAGGTGCAAACGGCCTTCGCGGTCGAGGCCGAATTCGAACTTGGTGTCGGCGATGATGATGCCGCGGTCGGCGGCGTGCTCGACGGCGCGCTGGTAGATCTCGACGCTCGTGTCGTGGACTCTCTCAGCCAGCCGGCTGCCGATCAGGTCCTCCACGGCGGCGAAACTGATGTTCTCGTCGTGCGCGCCCGCCTCGGCTTTGCTTGCGGGCGTGAACAGCGGTGCCGGAAGCCGCTCCGCCAGTTTCAGACCTTCGGGCAAATCGATCCCGCAGACAGCGCCTGTCTCCCGATAGTCGCGCCATCCCGAGCCGATCAGGTAGCCGCGGACGACGGCCTCGACGGGCAGCGGCTTGAGGCGTTTGACGACGAGGGATCGCCCGCGCAGGCGCTCGGCGAGCGCGGCGTCATCGATGACGTCGTCCACGCTCAGCGCGGTGAGCTGGTTGTCGATGATGTCGCTCGTCTTCCGAAACCAGTACAGCGATATCCGGGTGAGCAGCTCTCCCTTGCCGGGCACCGGGTCGGGCAGGATGACGTCGTAGGCCGACAGGCGGTCCGTCGTCACGATCAGCAGGTGATCGTCATCGACGCCGTAGATGTCCCGCACCTTGCCGCGGCCGAGCAGCGGCAGTCCGGGCACGGAGGATTCGAACAGAGCGTCGGCGGAATTCATCGTACGGGCGCGGGCAGGACAACGCGGCATATTGGCCTGTCGTGTCTGGCGTGGCAAGCGCGGTGCTTTGCGCACGACCGCGAGCTTAGCCGAGACCGGCATCCGGCAGGACGGTGGAAGCAATTGCTAACAGGCCCTAGGATACGCCTGTCGCTTTCGCTGGAGGCCACGTGTACTGGGGCAAAGTCATCGGCACGCTGCTCGGCGCAGCGACTCTCAAGCCGTGGCTGGCACTGTTGGGCCTGATCCTGGGGCACCAGTTCGATCGCGGCTTCGCGCGGCACTCTCGTGATTTCGACGATGCCGGCGTGCGTGCCGGCCAGCTTCCGGAAGCGTTTACCGCGGCGCTGTTTCAGTGCATGGGCCATCTCGCCAAGGTCGACGGCCGCGTTACCGAGGACGAGATTCGTGCCGCGCGCACTGTGATGCAGCGGCTGAATCTCGCACCGGGCGCGGTCAGGCGGGCGATCGCGAACTTCGAACAGGGCAAAGCACCGGCTTTTCCCCTGCTTCAGACCGTCAGGAATCTCCGCAAGTCGGCGCTCAGGCGCGGCGATCACCGGCAGCTATTCGTGCGTTTGCTGCTCGAGGTCGGTTTGTCCAAGCCCCGCATGCGGGCCGCGGAACGCAAACTGGTGTGGCAGATATGCGGCGAACTCGACATCGGTCGGGTCGAGCTCGCGCAGCTCGAAGCGATGCTGCGGGCCCAAAAGGGTTTTCGGCAGTCGCCCGCGGGGGACGCAGATCGTGACCGCGTCGGCGCCGCGTACCGGGCCCTCGGCGTCACCCCCGATTCCAGCAACGACGAGATCAAGCGGGCCTACCGACGTCTGATGAACCGGAATCATCCGGACAAGATCGCCGGCGACAACCCCGGGGCGGAAGCGCTTGCAAAGGCCGAGAAGCGGACCCGTGAAGTGCGCAGTGCCTACGAGCTGCTCAAGACCCGTCGCACGATCCGCTAGAAGCGGTCGTAAAAACAGTTCGTTGCCTGGCGGTGGTTTTGTCCTGGCGTTTGCGGCTTTGCTGTCAGGATGGCTTCCTTGTCCGGTAGTGCTCCGCGGAAGCCCGGCTTTACATTCTCTGTGCGTTGAGTCTCTTAGCGTCTGGTTTTGGCGCACGCTCATACAGCGGCCGGCGGCGGGGTGCCCTCTGCCGGAATGGCTCCCTTGTATGTTCTTAGTTGCTGCGAATCGGGATGATTCAAAGCGCCGGGGAAGGGAAGAGGCTGTATGGCTCCC
>JANQGQ010000031.1 GCA_028277185.1 Woeseiaceae bacterium | reverse complement strand
GGGAGCCATACAGCCTCTTCCCTTCCCCGGCGCTTTGAATCATCCCGATTCGCAGCAACTAAGAACATACAAGGGAGCCATTCCGGCAGAGGGCACCCCACCGCCGGCCGCTGTATCAGCGTGCGCCAAAACCCGACGCTAAGAGACTCAACGCACAGGCAATATAAAGCCGGGCTTCCGGGGAGCACTATCGGAAATTGAACTGACCGCGGGAAGCCATCCCGCCAACGACGCTCGCCCACCCGCTATCCTTGCGCATCAATCGAGGCTCTGGCGCGCGGCAAAGACCGTGTGGCGCCGCACCGTCAATAGCGCAACGGCAATTACAAACAGTATCGGCAACGGGACGAGCATCAGCGTCGTCCAGCCGAACCAGTACATGAGCGTACCGGCACCGAGGGACGTCAGCGCCGACAGTCCGAAGACGAGGAACTCGTTGACTGCCTGAGCCCGGAACCGCTCTTCGGGCGTGTACGTGTAGGTGAGCATCGTCGTTCCGCCGACGTACAGAAAATTCCAGCCGACGCCCAGCAGCAGCAGCGCCCACCAGTAGTGCATTACGCTCTGTCCGTTGAGTCCGATTATCGAGGTCCCGAACAGGATGCAGGCGCCGACGAACATCAGCCGCGAGACGCCCAGATACTGAATCAGAAACCCTGAGACGAGCGACGGCACGTACATGCCGAGAACGTGCCACTTGATGACCCGGGCCGTGTCCTCCAGCGAGTGGCCGTCGTGGATGTGCATACTGATCGGTGTCGCCGTCATGACGAGCGTCATAAGCGCATAGCCCGCCGAACCGCCCATGACCGCGACCAGAAAGAGCGGCTGACGAACGATCTCGCCGAGTGTCCGGCCGCGGCCGCTGTCCTCCCGCGGCGGCGGCGGCAGCGAATCGCGCAGGCCGAGCAGCAGGATCGCCTGCAACGCATACAGGCCGGCCAGAGCCAGCATCGTCCCCGCATACGGCAGATCCGGAATCCAGAACTGTCCACGGGTTGCCAGCTCGGGGCCGACGAACGCGCCGCCGATCGAACCGAGGAGCACGAAAGAGATAGCAAGTGCGGTCCGATCGGAGTTGACGCTTTCGGCGGCGGCGTAACGATACTGCTGGGTGAACGCCATGTTGATGCCGAACAGCATCCCCGCGGCGACAAACAGCGCAAAGCTCTCGAAGCGGATCGCCAGCACGGCGACCGAGACGGCGACGATCGCCGATGCCGAACCAACCGCGAAGCCTTTGGAGCGGCCGATCCGCTGCATCAGGTAGCTTGCCGGGACGGTCGTCAGCGCGACAGCAACGATGGTCATCGAAACCGGCAGCGTCGACCACGCGGGATCGTCGGTCAGCCCGGCGCCGATAATGCCGGCCAGCGTAACGATGACGATCGAACCAGTCGCCGAAATCAGCTGGCAAACGATCAGGATAACGAGATTCGCGCGGTGCATCGCGTCCGGGGTATCAGTGAACCGCGTGGAGTGTCCCACAATAGACCCGCCGGGCGCTCGCCTTCACCCGAACTGCTAACATCCCACCATGCTCGTCGACCTGCACACGCACACGACCGCTTCCGACGGCACGCTCACGCCGCAGCAACTCCTCGCGGCGGCGACAACGGCGGGCATCGACGTCCTGTCGATCACGGACCACGACTCTGTCGCGGCGTATACGCAGCTGCCCACGGCAACGGGTCTCGAACTCGTAACCGGAATCGAAGTATCGGCGCTGTGGGCCGGGCGCTCGGTGCACGTCGTCGGTCTCAACGTCGACGTCCACGCGCTCGAGGACGTCGTCCGTCGGCAGACCCTGGCACGCGAGCGCCGGGCGGAACGCATCGTCGAGCGCCTCGCGCGACGCGGCCTGAAAGTCGACCTCGCAGGAATTCGCGAGCGCGCCGCCGGAGCGGCTATCGGGCGACCGCATATCGCGGCCGAGCTGGTTGCCCAAGGTATCGTAAGAGACGTGAAAACGGCCTTCCGCAAGCACCTTGGGCCGGGCAAAGCCGGCGACATCAAGACGGAGTGGCCGGATCTCGACACGGCCGTCGGGTGGCTACGCGCCGCCAACGGAACCGCGGTTATCGCGCACCCGCTCAGGTATCGCCTGACCCGTGCAGGGCTTGCCCGCCTGGCCGCCGACTTCCTCGC
The DNA here is from genome assembly GCA_028277185.1 of Woeseiaceae bacterium. Taxonomy (GTDB): domain Bacteria; phylum Pseudomonadota; class Gammaproteobacteria; order Steroidobacterales; family Woeseiaceae; genus UBA1847. Next base: position 171,091 of record JANQGQ010000031.1, on the reverse strand, counting down.
CGCCGGAGGCCAGGCTGTCGAACTCGTCTCGGGACACGCGGCGGAGCACGAAGTCGCGAAGATCGCGGACCTCGCCACGGGTTTCGGCTTCCGCGTCTCGGTGGGCTCCGATTTTCACGCTCCGCTGGCATGGCGGTCGCTCGGCGTTGACAGCGCGCGGCTTCGCCGGCTCAAGCCGGTCTGGGACGGATGGTAGAAGCGGTCACGGTCACCGATCGCATCCGTATCCCGCTGACCGAAATCGAGCTCGAAGCCGTCCGCGCTCAGGGCCGCGGCGGTCAGAACGTCAACAAGGTTGCAAGCGCAATTCATCTGCGCTTCGACGCCGCGAACAGCGCCAGCCTGCCCGACCCGGTGCGCGAGCGACTTCTGGCGATGCGCGACAAACGCATCACCGCGGACGGCATCGTCGTCATCAAAGCCCAACAGAGCCGCAGCCAGGCCCGAAATCGCGACGCCGCACTCGACCGGCTAAGGCAGCTCATACTGCTGGCGGTACGTACCCGCAAACCTCGGGTTGCGACCCGGCCGAGTCGGGCTTCACGTGAGAAACGTAAGAAAGACAAGCGATTGCGAGGAAAACTTAAACGCTCACGCAGCCGCGTAAGTGACGACTAGAACAGCCGTTGAGTTATATTGTTACCATGGTACAATACTAGCGTTGCAACGACGGAGCCGCCTCATGGCCGCAAAACCCGTAACGAGGACCCAAACCGGCGTCCGGATAGAGACCTCTCTCCTCAAAGTTCTGAAAGGCCTCGCGGAGTACGCCGATCTCTCGCTTGGCGACCTGCTGGAGGGCATCGTGCTGCATAGCTTCGAAGGCAAGGCGCCGTTTTCCGAGGATACGCGCGCCGTGATTGAGCAGCTCAAGCAAGTCTATGGCTGCGAACTATCGGCAGCCGACAGCCACCGGCTCGAGGAGGACAGACCATGAGCGCGCTGAACCTCGACCGGCTGGAAAAGCTGGACGTGAGCCCGGAGGAATTCGATCACGCCGCGCACGTGGAGATGGCCTGGCTGTATCTCCGGGCAGCGCCGCCAGAAACGGCCGAAGCGCGCTTCGTTGCCACCCTGCGGCGAATCACGCGGCACTTCGGCATGCCGCAGCGCTATCACGAAACGATCACCCGCGCCTTCTGGCTGCTGATTGCCGAACGCTACCGACGCGATCCGGATGCACCGTGGCCGACGTTTGCCGGAATGTATCCGGAGCTGTTCGATCGCCGCCTGCTGCATGGGTACTACAGTCGCGAACGACTCGGCTCTGACGAGGCGCGCCGGCATTTCCTCCTGCCCGAACCGCGCGAGCCCGGGGACCACAGCGAAAGCGTTGGCGGGCCTTAGAACAGCCCCTCTATACGCCCGGCTGCGTTGACGCCGATGTTGAAAGCAGACGGATTACGCGGGAGGCCCGGCATCGTCATTATCGAACCGCAGACCACGACGAGAAACTCGGCGCCCGCGGCAAGTCTGAGTTCGCGGATCGGCACGACGTGCCCGGTCGGCGCGCCGAGTTTCGAGGGGTCGGTGGAGAAGCTGTAAGGCGTCTTGGCGACGCAGATCGGATAGTGGCCGTAACCCGACGCCTGCAGCGACTCGAACCGCGCGCGGGTCTTGTCGTCGGCGATGATGTCGTCGGCGCCATAGATCTCCCGCGCAACCCGCCGCATCTTGTCCCACAGGGGCAGCTCGTCAGTGTACAGAGGTCTGAACTGCGCGGAGCCGCCGTCACAGAGACCGACGACGGCTTCCGCCAGTTCCTCGGCGCCCGCGCCGCCTTCTGCCCAGTGGCGGCAGCGGATCGCGCGCGTGCCGAGCGACTCGCAGTACTCAGCGACCGCCATGATCTCCGCGGCCGTATCGGCGGTGAACTCGTTGACGGCGACGACGACGGGCACGCCGAACTTGCCGAGGTTGCGGATGTGCTGACCCAGGTTGCGCAGACCCTGCTTGAGCGCCGGCAGGTTCTCCGCGCCGAGCTCGTCGCGCGCCGCCCCGCCGTGCATCTTCAGCGCCCTGATCGTCGCGACCAGTACCGCCGCCGCGGGCTTGAGCCCGGCCTTGCGGCACTTGATGTCGAAGAACTTCTCGGCGCCCAGATCGGCGCCGAAACCCGCTTCGGTAACGACGTAGTCCGACATCCGCAGAGCAGCCCTGGTCGCCCGAACGGAGCTGCAGCCGTGCGCGATGTTCGCAAACGGTCCGCCGTGCACGAAGGCCGGGTTGTTCTCGAGCGTCTGGACGAGGTTCGGCAGCAGCGCGTCCCGCAAAAGAGCCGTCATGGCGCCCTGAGCGCCCAGGTCGCGGACGGTCACCGGCTCGTCGTTCCGATTGTAGGCGAACACGATGTTGCCGAGCCGCTGCTCCAGATCGTCGAGGTCCGTCGCCAGACAGAAGATCGCCATGATCTCGGAAGCTACGGTAATGTCGAAGCCGCCCTCCCGAACCACGCCGTTGTTGAAGCCGCCGAGACCGATGGCAATATCGCGCAGCCCACGGTCGTTCATGTCGACGACCCGGCGCCAGGTAATCCGGCGCGGATCGATCTCGAGCGCGTTATCCCAGTGCAGATGATTGTCGATGAGCGCCGCAAGCAGATTGTTGGCCGCACCGATAGCATGCATGTCGCCGGTGAAGTGCAGATTGATGTCCGCCATCGGCACGACTTGCGAGTAGCCGCCGCCGGCGGCACCGCCCTTGAATCCAAAGCACGGTCCGAGACTGGGCTCACGCAGACAAACGGTCGCCCGCCGGCCGATTCTGTTCAGCGCGTCGCCGAGACCTACGGTCGTCGTGGTCTTGCCCTCGCCCGCGGGCGTCGGCGATACGGCCGTGACAAGGATGAGCTGGCCGTCCGCTCCTCCGTCGAGACCTTTGAGATGCGCATCGCCGATCTTCGCTTTGTCGTGACCGTAGGGAATCAGCGCATCGCCGGGGACTCCGAGCGTATCGGCCACGGCCTCGATCCGTTTCAGGCTTGCCGCCTGGGAAATCTCGATATCGGATAACACTAGCCGCCCCCGCTGACCTACCCCACCCAAAGACCGGCAGAGTCTAATCCAGTCGGCCCGATCCGGGGAGTGCGTCACGCATCGGTCGATGGGATCGACGTATCCTCGTCATATGTCGATGGACAGCCCCGGTTTCGACATATCGGCCGAACTGGTCGATCGCATCGACGTATGGCGGCTATATGTCGATATTTTGGGCATTTATCGACACATCATGGAAACCTGTCGATATAATCGACACGAGCCGCCGACATGTCGATAAAATTTCCAAAAATCGACACGTTTTGGTGTGTCCCCGCCCGCGACCGAGGAATTGCATGGAAAGCTTCGACCCCCAAAAGCCCCACAACGACCTCCCGGATCTGCCGCCGCCGGGCGACTGGATAGAAACGCGGGATATTCTGAAACAGACCATCAGCGCCCGGGTAGCACTCGCGGAGCTCAAGCAGGCCGCCGAGCTGATCCCGAACGCCACCGTGCTGGTCAACGCCCTGCCCCTCCTCGAAGCCCAGGCCAGCTCCGAAATCGAAAACATCGTCACGACGACCGACAAGTTGTTCGAGTTCGCCGACATCGCGGACGACAAGGCCGACGCTGCCACAAAGGAGGCGCTGCGGTACCGGACCGCACTCTATGAAGGCAGCAAGATGGTCCAGCGCAAGATGCTGACGACCGACATGGCCATCCAGATCTGCAGCACGATCAAGGGCCGCGAGCTGGATCTCCGCGCCGGGTCCGGCACGACGCTCACGAATCGCATGTCGGGGAAAGTGATCTATACGCCGCCGGTGGGTCAGGATCTGCTGCAGGCCAAGCTGGATAACTGGGCCGACTTCATGCACAACCGGACGGACGTCGATCCCTTGATCCGCATGGCGATCCAGCACTACCAGTTCGAGGCGATTCATCCGTTCGAGGACGGCAACGGCCGGACCGGACGAATCCTCAACGTGCTGTTCCTGGTCCAGGCCGGCTTGCTCGATACCCCCATCCTGTACCTGAGCCGCTTCATCATCCACAACAAGGCGCCCTACTATCGGCTGCTGCTCAAGGTCACCGAGGAGCAGGCGTGGAGCGAATGGATTCTGTTCATGCTGAGCGGCGTGGAAGAAACCTGCGCCTGGACTACCGACAAGATCAAGGCGATTCGCGAGCTCATGGAGCACACCGCGCACTACGTTCAGGCCAAACTGCCTAAGGTCTACACTTGGGAACTCGTCGAACTGCTGTTCCGGCAGCCCTACTGTCGAATCCACAACCTCGTCGACAACGGCATCGCAAAACGCCAGACCGCTTCCGTCTATCTGAAGTCGCTTTGCGAACTGGGTATTCTCCGTGAGATCAAGTCCGGCCGCGAGAATATCTTCGTGCACCCGAAGTACATCGAGCTTCTGAGCGGCGAGGAAAACGTCTGGGTTTACTACTCGGGCGTCGAAACCGAGTCGTACGCCGAGGACTGAAGACAGCAATCAATACGCCACCGGCTTCCGCCGTTCTGTTCAGACGATTGCGGATGCTGCGGGCGGCCGCATAGAATTCGCGCAAATCGCCACGGAGGCCTTGCTTGCGAATCCACACGGGCGCCGCTTACGCAGTCTTCAAGTACTCGGTCTATGCCCTCCTTTCGTTCAACGTCTATCTGTTCTTCGCCGAGGAGTGGGCTGCGGCGGCGCTGCAGTTTCCGGGCGGCGTGGCCCCCGGCGACGTTATCGAAGCTTACGCATCCACGATCGACACGGCCGCGTGGGTGGTCTTGCTCCTGCTGTTCGAGCTGGAAACTCGCCTGCTCGACGACCGTCTGTTCACGCCGCCCGTGACCTTCGCGCTGCGGCTGTTCAGAGCACTGTGCTACACGGTCATCGTCTACGCGTTCTACGGCTACGTCACCAACGTGGTCTTCGCTTACTCGACGAGTCCGCTGACCGAGGTCGCGAACCTCTGCGCTCTGGCCTCGCGCGAGTGGGTCTGGACCGAAACCCTCGATCAATACGTCGCCCTGACGAGCGCGAACTGCGCAACGCTAAGCGACGCGACCGAGCTGTTCCGCTTCGACGGTATGAACGCGGCGGTGGACGCAGGCACGCTCGCGGACGTCCGCGGGCTCGCCTGGGTGGATGCCATCAACGGCGGCGTCTGGCTGCTCGTCGTCGGTCTCCTGGAAATCGACGTCTGGCTGCAGGAACGTGGCCGTTACGAAGGCATGGCATTGAAGGCAAGCACGGCGGCCAAGATCGTGCTCTACGGAACGCTCGGCCTCGGAGTCCTGTTCTGGATGTGGAAAGGCGAATTCAAGGACTGGTGGGACGCCTTGCTGTGGCTGGTCGCCTTCGTCTTCATCGAGCTCAACGTCTTCGAGTGGCGTGAAGAATCGCACCACGACGCGGCCGGGCTCGCCGAAACCTAGTCGATGCCCAGGGCTTTGTGCGCCTGAATGCCCAGACGCCACTGCGGGTTTTCGAGGCAGTAGTCGATCGCCTTTCGGGTATTCGCCGCAAGTTCCGGCGAATCCAGCGGCTGCAGGAAAAAGTGCTCGAAGTCGAGGTGGGCGAAACGTTCGGGCTGGGCTTCCGGTTCGGACTGCGGGTACACGAGCTTGAGTTCCTGACCGCGCGTGAGTTCGAGCGCCGCGCCGCCTTTGGGACTGACGCACAGCCAGTCGATTCCCGGAGGGGCCGCCAAGGTCCCATTGGTCTCGACCGCGATGAAGAAACCCTCCGCGTGCAGAGTGTCGACGAGTTCGGCGTCCAGCTGCAGCAGCGGTTCGCCACCGGTACAGACGACGAAACGCTCACCGCTATCGCCCGGCCACAGCCCGGCTACCGCGCCGGCAAGCGCCGCGGCGGACCCGAACTTACCGCCGTTCCTGCCGTCCGTGCCGACGAAGTCGGTATCGCAGAAGCGGCAGATGGCGCTCCGCCGGTCGCGTTCGATGCCGCTCCAGAGATTGCAGCCCGCGAAGCGCAGGAATACGGCCGGGCGGCCCGTGTTGGCGCCCTCGCCCTGCAGCGTGAAGTAGATTTCCTTGACCGAGTAAGTCATGGCGCCGCCAGCAGCGGGTCGGCGACGCCTGCTTCGGCGAATCCCCTGGCGCGCAGCACGCAGGCCGGGCACTTACCGCAAGGCGGCCGCCTGCCCTCGTAGCAGGTATGGCTCAGTGCGAGTGCCGGGAGCGCACCGAGCGACACGGCGAGTTCGACGGTTTCGCGCTTGGACAGGAACATCAGCGGCGTATGCAGAGCGAAGTCGTATTCCATACCCAACGACAGCGCGCGCCGCAGTGCCTCGAGCGTCGCCTCGCGGCAGTCCGGGTAGCCGCTGTAGTCCGTCTGGGCGACGCCGGTAACCAGATCGGCGATTCCCGACTGATACGCGTAAGCGGCGGCGAAGGTCAGAAACACGAGGTTGCGGCCCGGTACGAAGGTGCTCGGCAGCTCCCCCTCCTCGCCGTCCGGCGCTTCGATCGCGACACGCTCGTCGACCAGCGCGTTACCGCCCAGCGCGGCGAACGTGTCGATCGGCAGCTCAACGTGTTCGACTCCGGCGTGCTCTGCCACGTCGGCCGCTGCCTCGAGTTCGATGCGATGCCGCTGCCCGTAGTCGAAGGTCAGCGCGATGACGCGGTCCGCACCAAAGCGGTCCATCGCCCAATAGAGACACGTCGTCGAGTCCTGCCCGCCGGAAAAGACGACGAGGGCGCGGCGGCCGGCGCCGCTCATTGCGAAGCCCCTCGGTGCCACGGGCCAATGTCGCTCGGATCCGGCCGTTCGAGCTTGTCGAGATAGTCCTGGGTGTAGCCGACCGATACATCCCAGAGCGTAGCGGCAAGGCTGTCGTTCTCCATGTACGGGTCGCCCTCGATCGTCACCGCGTTGCAGTCTTCGAAGTAGCGGCCGCTGACGGCACCCAGCAGCGGACTCGTCGCGACGTAACAGCTCGTCGCCGCTCCCTGCCCGACCGTCTTGCCGACCAACGCCGCAAGCAGCCGAAATCCCATCCTCGAACCGCCGCCGAGATTGCGATCGATGGCGGTCTTCACGAGTCCCGGATGCACCGCATTGGCCGTGATTCGCGTACCTCGCAGCCGCTTACCGAGTTCCCTCGCGAACAACACGTTGGCAAGCTTTGACTCGGCGTACGCCGCCCGGTCGCTATAGTCCGACGGTGCCTCGAGGCGGTCGAAACGAATGCCGCCGGCCGGCCGGTCGGTATAGGCAGCCCGGCTTGCAACGATGACGATGCGCCCCTGCCAGGACAGGTACAGCCGCTCCAGAAGACGGTTCACCAGCAGAAAGTGGCCCAGATGATTGATCGCAAAATGCCGCTCGACGCCATTGGTCAGCAGCGGCTCGTTGCCGCCGCCGCGGTAGCCTGCGTTGCAGATCAGCATGTCCACCGGCGCGTTGAGCGAACGAATCTCTGCCGCGCACGCCAGCACGGAATCGGGATCGCCAAGCTCGAGTTCCAGAGCGGACGTGACGCCGACGACGCGCCGCCCGGCATCGCGCGCGCGTTCCAGCGATCGGCTCGTGCCAACGACATACGCGCCGCGCGCCGCAAGCACGCGCATGGTTTCGAAACCAATGCCGCTCGTGCAGCCGGTGACGACGGCCAGCTTCCCGCTCAGATCGATACCTTCGGTGACCTCGGCGGCCGTCGAGTTCCCGTCGAACGGGCTCTGCGGCACGCCTTCGGTCGGGGCACGGTCGGGACCGCCACAAGCCGCGAGCGTCGGGAAAACGGCGGCTCCGCCCGCGAGTCTGAGAAACTCGCGGCGGCTGGTACGAACCGGGGGGGTCATCGGAACAGCTTCTCTGCCGCGTCCCGCAGCGGGTCCGCACCGGGTTCGGCCGCGGAGGCATCCGCGTCACCGCCGAACAGCGTCTCGAGGCGCTCCGCGGCCGCCTCTGACTCGCGCAACGCCTGGGAATCCCATTCGCGCTCGGCCGCCTCGAACCAGTCGCAGAAATTGGCGCGTGCCTTCTCGCGCACGAAATCGGCCTCTTCCTCCAGACACTGATCGGGCGCTCCCTCATCGAAATGCCGGCACATTCGGCAGACGTGCAGCTCGGTTCGGCATCCCGGGCACACGTCCTGCCGGGCCAGCGGCAGCGAGAGTGCCGCAAGCGAGGTACCGCAGCGATAGCAAACGACGGAATGAGCCATAGGGTTCGGGGCTTTGGCAGTTCAGACCTATGGTACCGGAATAGCAGCGGAACCGGCGCTTTACGCGGGATTTGCTTGTGGTTATCGTGCGGCCACCCGAGGCTCCCTCGACAGCGCAGTCACATGCAGGCCAAACCGATCCCCCAGGCCATCCTCGATGCCGCTCTGAGCGCATCTGCGGTGGAATCCGAAGTGCTGAACAGCGAACGAATCGAGGCGCGCTTCGGCAGCTACGGGATCGATGTATTGAGCGACAACGGCGGCCAGCGTCTGGCAAGCCTGTACTCGGGAAGCGGCGACAACCGCGTCTGTCGCACCTTCGCGAGCGTACGCCGGCAGGCGAGAAGCGGCGACCCGATCGACGCCGAGCAGGCCGATATCGCCGCCGGCCGTTCTATCGGCGCCAGATTCCGCGAGAGCGGATGGTCCGTCGCCAAACGCACCTTGTATACCGGCGCCATACCCGTAAGCCGGCTGATCGGCGAAGTCGGCCGGCGCATGCGGCTTGCCGAAAACGCCAGCGTCGCGGTGCACGCCTACCAGCTCGTACTCGGCCGGGAGCAGCAGACGATAGACTACGCCACGATCATCGAGGCTCATCATCCGGACTACCTCACCGTGGATACGCTGCCCGGACTTTACAGAATCACGACCGCGGCCGATGCCACGATCGCGTCGCGCGAGTTTGACGAACTGCTTAGCCTGATGGGGCTTGCGAAAGCACCGCCGCGAGGCTCGTAATCGATTAGAATCAGCCCCGCTATTCATTTACCGGGGGATTCTCATGCCACAGTCCAGGACGCCGGGTTTTCTTGCGTTGATCGCCGTTTGTCTTGGCGCGAACTCAGCGCTGGCACAGGACGAGCCGAACGACGCGGCCAACGTCTGGCAGATCGTGTACACGCAGTGGGAAGCCGAGGAGGAAGGCGACCGGAACTGGCCGGACGAGTTGCTCGCCGACAATTTCTCCGGCTGGAACAAGGCAGCACCGGCTCCGCGCGACAAGGCATCGACGATCTATTGGGACCGCTTCTCCGAACGCCAGGGCAAAACGGTCGCGCACGAACTCTACCCGCTGTCGATCATCGTCGAGGACGATGTTGCGATCGCGCATTACCTGTACACGAGCGCGTTCCAGGACAAGGACGGCGAAATCGAGGTTACGAACGGCCGCTTCACCGACGTGTTGATCCGCACCGATAACGGCTGGCGCTTCCTGTCGTGGCACGGCGGAGCCGACGGCGAGGACTAGCATCCGACGGCAAGCGCCCATAGCCGGGGCATCCCGACGCCGGTTAAGGCGGGGTTCAGTCTCACGGCGCTAGTCTCCCGGTATGCGTGGGAAAAGCGGGCCGAACGGCCCATGGGAGATCGCATGCCAACATACCGCAGCACACTGCTGGTTACGGCGGGACTGATTTGCGCCGCACCCGTGTCGGCGCAGGTACCGGTCGATGCAGCCGGAGAACCTTATCCGGTCGAGTCCGGCGCGATGATCGAGGATCCGGGTCCCGATGGGATTCCTCTTGCCAGCAGCGCCGAACTGGACGAACTGATCGCACCGGTTGCGCTGTATCCCGATCCACTGCTCGCGGTCGTGCTGCCCGCCGCGGCCTATCCGCTGCAGATCGTCCAGGCCGCGCGGTTTCTCGAGGCGCTCGAGGACGACCCGACGCTGACGCCGCCTAAAGCCTGGGACGAATCCGTCGTCGCCCTCCTGAACTATCCGGAGGTCCTCGCCGACCTCAACCGCGACCTCGACTGGACGCTACGCCTGGGCGAAGCCGTCATTGCCCAGCAGGGCGACGTCATGGCTGCCGTTCAACGTTTCCGCAATCGCGCATACGCCGCCGGGAATCTCGAAAGCGATCCGCGCCAGACCGTTCGGCGCGACGACGACATCATCGAGATCGCGCCGGCGAACGAGGAGATCATCTACGTTCCGTCCTACGAACCGTCGGCTGTCGTCGTCGCAAGCAGCAGACCCGTAGTCAGCTACTATCCCGAACCGTATCCGGTCTACTACTACCCGTACGCTGACGGGCACTCGTTCCGGCGCGGCTTCTTCTGGGGCGTCACGACGGCGTACGCATTCGGCTGGCACCAGCACCGGCTGCGGGTGCTCCACCACAGCTTCTACGGCCATCCTTACTACGCGCGGGACTACGGCTGGCGCTGGTGGTATCGCCGGCCGACCCTCGTGTACCACAACAACATCTACTTCCGCGACCGGGCCCGGTACGGCCACTACCGTAGCAGGCTCGGTGACTACTGGGTGCCGCGGCCGCACTACCGCCCCTGGCGCCCGGCATGGCGCAACGTACCGCGCACGAGGACCCGCGATGGCTATGCCGGCGGCACGGCCGCTTACCGGTCTCGCGAGCTATCGACGAACTCGCTGCGCAGCACGACCCAAGCCCGGCCGCCGGCAGAGCGCGAACGCCGCAGCACGCAGCGCGCGACGAACAACCAGTACTCGCTGACGACACGCCGCGAGCGAAGCGGAAGCGTCACACCGCCGCGCAACGACAGAAACGCTCGCGTGCAGCAGAATCGGCCGGCGTCCGCGACGACGCGCTCCACGTACCGTCGTAACGAGCCAACGCGTCAGCAGGCCGTGAAACCGCGAAGTACGGCGGAACGGCCGGCGCGGCGCCAGGAGGCTCCGGCGCGCGCACCGTCTCGTGCCAACCGGCCGGCGCCGCAACGCGAGCGCTCGTCCGGGAGGCGCGAACACAATCTGCAGCGCCGCGACGACCGTTGACGGCGTCGACCAGAGCGCCTCGCGCCGGCAGCCAAAACCAGCAAAAAGGCCTCCGCGAGGAGGCCTGGGGGCAAGGCCGGACGTTGGGGGGAGGCGTCCGGCTATTGGCAGCGGGCGACAGCTGGCCGCTGCCTGCTTGCGGAGCCAGTTGAACACGCGGAGGTTGCAACGATGTGACCGGCCGCCCCTGCGCGGCACGCGGAGTACTAGTGGCCTGTAACCGCCGAATCGGTAGTGTCCGGGGCGAGTCATTGGCGTCCGAGATCAAGGCGCGCCGACGAGGCATAGCGGGCACTATGGCGAGGAGGCGCGAGGATCAAAAGGTGCCAGACTTATTTTTGCTGAGCAAAAATAAGTCTGGCACCTTTTGATCCTCGATTCGGCGGTTACAGGCCACTAGCCCCCGAGCGGCAAGCGGACTTCGAAGCTGGCGCCGGGGCCTTCGACCGATATCAGCTCGAGCGTGCCGCCGTGGGCTCGCGCAACGAGCGTCGCCAGATAGAGCCCCAGACCCGTTCCGCCCGTGTGCCGCGCACGCGACGGGTCGCTGCGATAAAACGGCTCGCCGATGTGCTCCGCCTCGCCTTCCGGGATACCCGGACCGTAGTCCCGCACTCTGAGCACGACATCGGTCGCATCGGCATCGACCGTCACCTCGACGGGGCCATCTTCGGGCTTGCTGTAGCGAAGCGCGTTGCTGATCAGGTTCTTGAGCATGAGCGTCACGCGCCCGTCGTCGATGTCCGCCTTGAGCGCAGGCGTCAGGAACTCGAGGCGAATCCGCTCGCGTTCGCGCGAGAAGAAGTCGTTCACGAGGCCCTCGACGAGTTCAGAGACCGCGACACGCGACGTCGCAAGCTTTGCGTGCGTGGTGTTCAGACGTTCCGCCTCGAGCAACGTCAACACGATCTTCTCCATCTCCGACACTTCGGCCTTCAGCTTCTCGCGATCTTCATCGTTGTCGAGAAACTCGAGACCCAGGCGCATCCTCGACAACGGTGTTCTGAGCTCGTGGCTGATGCCGAGGAGGAGTGCGCGCTTCGCATCGAGCATCCCTTCGACGTCGCCGGCCAGCTTGTTGATGGCTTTCGCGAGATCGCCGAGCTGATCCTTGCGGATTCCGGTGATCCGGTGGTCGAAATTACCGCGGCCGATATGCCGCGCGCCGTCGCGGATCGCGCGGATCGGCTTGAACAGCCACTGGACCGTGAGATAGCCGATCGTAAGCGCCAGAAGTCCGAGTCCGACGATGACGACCCTCAGATCGGGACCCGTGGGCAACTCGCCGATGGGCGGTGTCGCCACGACGATGTCGTAAGCGCCCGAACGCATCTTGAGAAACCGGTGCTGGTCCAGATCGGCAAACTCCACGCCGCTCAATTCGTCCACCCATGCCTTGCGCGCGCTGCTGAACGCCGGGCTCGGCCCGAACTCCAGCCGGTCGAGTTCGGGAAAGGCGGAATGCGATGTCCAGTCGATGTCCGGACCCAGAATCCGGATATCGACCGGCACGCGTTCCGTTATCGCCAGTGCGTTGTCGATGTTCGGCGGTGTGCCGATATCCTGCTTTACGTAGTACACGTGCAGCGACAAGTGGCCGCTGATCAGGCCGCGGATGTCGTCGCTGTTGTAGACCCAGATCAGCGCCTGGTACGCTCCGAAGACAAACAGTCCGCCCATCAACAAAAAGATCACCAGCAGGCGAACCGACAGCGATCGGGACAGTTCACGGAACATGTTGGTACTCCATCAATACCGCCTGGCTGGAGTACTAAGACTCTTTGTCGGAAACCGGAACACCGATGAACGAGTAGCCGCGGCCCCACACGGTCTGGATGAATCGCGGCGGCTTGACGGAGTCGCCGAGTTTTTGCCGCAGACGGCTGACCATGATGTCGACGGACCGCGTCAGGATCGCGGCATCGATACCGCGCAGCTCGCTCAGGATATCGTCGCGCGACAGTTTCTTGCCATGACGCTTCGCGAGAATCAGCAGAAGTTCGTACTCCATCGACGTCAGGTCGACGGCCCGGTCGTCTACCCGCACCGAACGCGTGTCGGTGTCGATAGTCAGGCCTTCGAAACGCAGGGTCGACTGATCGACACCGCCGGCTTCCGTACGCCGCAAGGTCGCCTGCACGCGCGCTACCAGTTCGCGCGGCTCGAACGGCTTTCCCACGTAGTCGTCAGCGCCGAGTTCGAGTCCCGACACGCGGTCAATGACGTCGCCACGGGCGGTCAACATGATGATGGGAATGCTGCTGGTCTTCCTGACTTCGCGGCAAATCTCGAAGCCGTCGCGGCCCGGAAGCATCACGTCGAGCAACAGGAGATCCGGGTCTTCCCGGTTTAGCTTGCGAAACCCCTCGTCCGCGTCCTTTGCACAAACGAGCTGAATCCCGAAACGTTTGAAGTACGCCTGCAGAAGCTCGGAGTGCTTCCTGTCGTCATCGATGATAAGTACTTTGCTCATGCATGCAGTCTAGCGCTCATCGCGTCACGGGGCTGCCACGCCACTCCCGGCCGAAACACTCAGAAACATTCTGAAACCGGACCGAGATGTTTGCGTGCCGCGTTTCCCCGACACTCACACTCATCGTACACGTAACAGATGATTCCATCTCCCCCATGGAGTCATCGACCTCAATAAGAGCTGTCCCGTCTCCCCCCAAGCAGCGGCTCTTATTTCCCCCTGACCCCGCCCCGTTGAGGCGGGGTTTTTTTTGCGCAGGAGTATGCGCGCAGGCGCAGGGCTGCGATTTTGAGCGCGGACGGGTCATAATCCGCGCATGAACCTGATCGACGAACTCCGCAGACGCAACGTCCTGCGCGTCGCGGCCGGCTACGCGCTCATCGCCTGGATTCTGATCGAGGCGGGTTCCGTGCTGCTGCCGGAGTTCTTCGGCGCTCCGGACTACGTCTTTAAGGTCTACGTGCTGATCGTCTTCGCCGGTTTCCTCGTATCGCTGGTATTCGCGTGGGTGTTCGAGATCACGCCGGAAGGCGTGAAACGCGAGCGCGACCTCGATCGCACCGCCTTACCGGCAACGAATCGTCGCGGCGGTAATCGCCTCCTCATCGGCCTGCTTGCCATCGCGCTCGGCGTATCTCTGACGTTCAACATATCCGGCATCCGCAGCGCGGGTGTGCCGGCGCCGGTGACGGTCGCAGAGGATCTGTCTTCGGTTGCCGTGCTTCCCTTCGTCAACACGAGCGCCGATGCCGAGAATCAGGCGTTCGCCGACGGCCTTCATGGCGATTTGCTGTCGCGACTGAGCGGCATAGACGCACTGCACGTCATCTCGCGAACCTCCGTCAACGAATACCGCGACACGTCGAAGAACCTGCGGCAAATTGCGGGCGAGCTCGGCGTGAGCACGATCGTCGAGGGCAGCGTCCAGCGCGCGGGCAACCAGGTCCGGGTCAACGTATCGCTCAGGGAGGGCACGAGCGAACGGCCGCTATGGAGCGAACGCTTCGACCGCGAACTGACGGCCGAGAACCTGTTCGCGATCCAGTCGGAGATAACGAACCACATTGCCGCCGCGCTGCAGACCGCGCTAAGCCCGGAGGACGCCTCGCGCTCCGCGCGGGTGCCGACGAACAGTATCGAGGCCTTCACGCTGTACGCCGAGGGCGCGCGCGGAGTAGCCGAGCGGCAGTTCGAGTCACTCGAGCGCGCACGCCGGCAATTCGAGGCGGCGATCGAGATCGACCCGCAGTTTGCACACGCCCATGCAGGCCTCGCGAAAGCCGTATTGCTCATGTATGTCAACTACCAGGGCGTGCTCCGTTCGGAAGCGTACGAGGTCGCCGAGGCAGCCTCGCGGCGCGCGCTCGAAATCGACCCTGAGCTGGCCGAAGCTCACGCGGTGCGCGGGTTGCTGTTCCTCGAGCAGTGGCAGGAGAGGCGCGTCGGCAATACTATCGACGAAGCCGCGCAGAGCCTCGAAACCGCGCTCGCGCTGGATGCGAGTCACACCGATGCTTACGTCTGGCTGGCGTCGCTGAGGCAGGAGCAGGGCAACCTGGAATCGAGCGTGCAGCTGCTGACGACGGCGCTCACGCGGGATCCGCTGAGCCGCATCCCGTACCTCAATCTGGCCTACTTCCTCGCGCTGCGCGGCCGCCACGACGACA
This sequence comes from Woeseiaceae bacterium, assembly GCA_028277185.1. Classification (GTDB taxonomy): domain Bacteria; phylum Pseudomonadota; class Gammaproteobacteria; order Steroidobacterales; family Woeseiaceae; genus UBA1847. The sequence goes on along the minus strand of JANQGQ010000031.1, from coordinate 156,010 downwards.
GCCTTGAACTCCTGATCCGCGCGGCGCGCCAGTTTCCCGACTGGTCCCAGCCCTACAACTATCTGTCGCAGTCGCTGCAGCGTCTGGGCCGGCTGGACGAGGCCATCGCCTGGGACCGGCTTGGCGCCGCGACCACGAACGACCCGCTCTACGGCGGCCAGCTCATCGGCACTTATCAGGCGCTCGGCGAACCCGAGCTGGTCACGCGCTATCTCGAAAGCCTTCCAGCGGAGCACCCGTTCGCGCCGCTCGGCGCCGCATTCGTGGACGTCCTGGGTGGCGACGTCGAGCGCGGCGTCGCCGCCCTCAGCGAATTTCAGGCATCGGGCGAAGCGCCGCCGATGGTGGCGAAGTTCCTGGCCCGGCATGCAATCATGGTCGGTGAGTTCGCCAGAGCGCGGGACATCATTCTCGATGACGTACCCACGCTGGCGCTGGATCGGGACGATCTGGTCGACCGATTCAACGTCAAGGACGCCGTCGTGTTCGCCTTCGTGCTACAGCAGCTCGGCGAAGCCGGCAAAGCACGCGACATACTCACGAGCGCGCGCACGGTCGTCGAGGACAGGCCACGGCTCGGCTTCGCCGGTCACGGCATCCTCGACGTGGAGATCCTCGCGCTGCTCGGTCAGCAGCAGTTCGCCCTGAACGCGCTCGAGGCCGCCGTCAACGAAGGCTTCGTCGGACTGCAGCTGTTCGACTTCTGGTCCATCGAGGAGAACCCGCTCCTCGACACGCTGCGGGACGACCCGCGCTACGCGGCCATCGTCGCCGATATCGAGGAGCGCCAGCGAATCCTGCGTGAATCGGTAAAGACTGCCGAAGCGAACGACGATTGGGGGCCGCTCCTCGCAAAGCTCGCGCCCGACCGCGCGATTTAGCCTCCGCCGCGCCATGCGGCGTGACAGCGGAAGGCCTGGCGCCACACGATCTTCCACCGCAGGCACACGGCCTGCAGCACGTGAGCGCCCAAGATCCGCGGTCGGACACGGCAGCCTTCGCCATCCCGAACGGCCAGATCGGCCGCGGGCGATAACAACAGCGGTGCAAAGGCGTTACATTTAACCGCAATTAACATACAATGTAACGCATGCCGCGAACCAAGGCCGCAACGCTCAATCTCCGCATCAGCCCGGCGCTCAAGGACGCCGTGCGGGAAGCCGCGGCGCGCGAGCACCGCAGTGTCGCCAACATGGTCGAGGTTCTGATCCGGCGGCACTGCAAGGATTCCGGCATTCCTGTCGTCGATACGCCGACCAATGGCGTGAGGAACAGCAATGGATGAACGCATGCTGAGAGCGCTCGTTTCCGCGGGCGCGGTCAAGAACGTCAGCATCATTGCCTCGGGGGCCCGATTTCACGTCGAGGCCCGGACTCCCAACGGCCCGGTCACCGCGGAAACCCGCGCGGGGAAGATTCGTACCTGGGCTACGCTGGATGCGGCCGCGCGCTGGGTGCGAAGCCTGGGCGTCGGCGGCGCGCACGTCAATCTGACGCACTGGCAGCCGGCGCAGCGGGAGATGATGGTGTGATCGCGGCGGGGACGATGTCCCCGCCGCGATCGATCAGGAGTTGTCGCTGCCGGCCGGCGGCAGCTCGCGGCCGAACGGGAACGGCTTGTCGTCAGTGTTGTAGGTCAGGTACTCGAGAATCTCACGAACGTAGCGCGCGATTGTCCGCCCGGCCTGCATCAGGGACACGTTGCGCTCGCCCGTGAACAGCACGTGCAGGAAGCTCAGCACGATGACCGCGCCTGCCACGATGCCAGCGATGCTGAGTATCACGTAGTAGATGATCATGAACACCAGGCGAATCCAGGTGTCGCGGGACTTGAGGTTAGCTTCGACCCCGCCTGAGGCAGGCGCCTCGTCCGTCACGTGATCAGCCGTCGGATTGTCGTTGTTCATTCGCCCATGTCTCCTTGCGCTGCGCATACGCAGCTGCGTTGTGTGCGGGATTGACGTCGGATATGGTGCCGGCCCGGGCAATCTCAAGGCCCGACCATTGCCTCGCGGCCCTGCTGGCCGGCTGCGTCGGCAGCTCTCTGCGCAAACTATCCGGATCCGGGTCGTTGAGTGCCCCGGGCACGGCTGCAGTGAGCCGGATAGACGTCGGAACGCACGCGGCGGCCCGCCCGCCGGGTGTCGCCATCAGCCGCCGGTGAAGTAGCGATAGAGCAGGTAGCCGACCAATAGCGCCACCCCTATGACGACGAGGCTTTTCGCGCCGCCCTCTTCGCTAAAGCCGGGAGCTTGAGGCACCGGCTGATCGCTCGCGCCGAAATCCGCCTCGAGCTGGTCCACGATAGTGCGGGCCTCCCGCAGACCCAGGCCGGTGGCGCCGCGCAGGAGTTTGATCGCTTCGATCTTTCGGCCCGACGCCACCGCCGCGAGTATCGTCGGCGCAATCTCCTCGGGAAGCCCCTCGGGCAGACCGTGATCCAGACTCTCGATGTGACGATTACCGTCCATGCCGCATCTCCGGAGCCGCGGCGAATGTCGCGGCTTTGGACTTGAGCCGCCAGTTTAGCAGCTCAACGCGACGCGTCGGGCGTTGGCGGCCTCCTCAGGCCGCAACGACGTCGAGAAGCACGTAGCGCAGCAGGACCTCATAGCTCGTGGTATCGAGCTTCATACCGTCAGGCAGTTCCAGCGTGTGGATTGGACGGTCGTCGATATCGCGGATCTCCTGGAAGTGCCGGTTGCCCTCGCGATAGACGCGGTAGCGCACGTCCTGCTTGTTGTCGAACCTGAGCGATACGGCAGCCACGGTCCAGTCTTGTATCGTCGCCTGGCTCATGCTGATCTCCTCGTTGAACTCTCGGCCCGGCCGTAGACCGGTTGCCCTTGCTACGTGAATCTGCAAACGCCGTGCCAGACTTGGAGACGCACGAAGAGTCTAAGAATAAATAGATATAAATTAGCATTTTATAGATATTTATTAAAGTAATTTACGAGATTAGCCTTGCCGCACATATTGTCACTTTCGGCCACTACCGTCCTGCAATCGGCGACAGGCCTTTGACATAAGGCATCAGCCCCCGAGGGGCCAGAAGACGGCAATCGCGGGCACCGATACGACGACGATCAGGATCTCCAGCGGCAGGCCCATACGCCAGTAATCGCCGAAAGAGTAGCCTCCCGGCCCCATGATCAGCGTATTGTTCTTGTGGCCGATGGGAGTGAGAAACGCGCAGGAAGCCGCGACCGCGACCCCCATTAGAAACGGATCCGGATTCACGCCCAGACGATTCGCCATCTCCACGGCGACCGGTGCCGCGATCACCGCGGTCGCCGTGTTGTTCATCACGTCCGACAACGTCATCGTGACCGCGATGAGCACCGCGAGAATGGCGAGCGGCGGCAAGCCGCCGGCCAGCGCGACGATGCCGTCGGCGATCAGCTCCGTGCCGCCGGTGCTCTCGAGCGCCGCGCCGATTGGAATCATCGACCCCAGCAGCACGATCACGGGCCATTCGACGGCGTCGTAGACGTCGCGAATCGGCACGATGTTCAAAAGCACGTAGGCCGCGGCGACCAGCCCGAGCCCGACCGGCAGATACACAAGCCCGAAGCTGGCGGCCGCTATCGCCAGTCCGAACAGACCGACCGCCAGCCACGCCTTCTCGCGGAGTATCACGCGCTGCCCGCGATCGGCCAGCGGCAGCAGCCCCAAACGCCGGCTGACGTCGCCGAGCCGCCGCTCCTCGCCCAGAAGCAGCAGGACATCACCGGCTTTTAGCTTGAGCTTGCGTACCTGTTCCCGGATGCGCGCGCCGGCTCGCGACACCCCGACGAGTGCAATGCGATGCCGGTAGAGCAGCCGGACGTCCATTGCCGACTTGCCGGCCAGCGAGGAACTGTCCTGCACGACCACCTCTTGAAGCGCCAGTTCGTCGTCCTGCAGCATGCCCTGACCGCGTCCGACATACTCCAGCCTGAGCGCGCCCAGGAAGTCTTCGAGCGCATCGGGAGCCGCCTCGATCACCAGTTTGTCGTTGGCCCGGATTTCGACGGCACGTGCCAACCCCGGAAGACGCTGGCCGCGCCGGACGAGGCCCACTACGTCGACGTCCGCGCGAGTAGCATCCTCGTCGAGGTCGCGAACCTTGAGCCCGATGACCGGCGAGTCCTCCGGCACGCGGACCTCGGCAATGTAGTCTCCGAGGTCGAAAAGATCGGCCGCGGCGTCGGCCGCCTTGCGGTCTGCCGGCAACAGACGCCAGCCGATCAGCGCGACGTAGGCCACGCCGACGACGGCGCACGCCAGCCCGACCGGCGCAAAATCGAACATGCCAAAAGGGCTGCCGAGTGCGTCGTTCCGGTACTCCGCCACCACGATGTTCGGCGGTGTACCGATCAGAGTGATCATGCCGCCGAGGATCGATGCGAATGAGAGCGGCATGAGCGTCAGCGCCGCGCTGCGGGCGGCTTTTTTGGCCGCCTGCATGTCGAGCGGCATCAACAGTGCCAGCGCCGCAACGTTGTTCATGACCGCCGACAGGCTGGCGGCCAGGCCCGACATGATGGCAATGTGGCTGCCCGCGCGCCGCGCGGGGTCTATCAGCAGCCGGCCGAGATGCTCGATGACGCCGGAGTTCGACAGCCCGCGGCTCACGATGAGAACCAACGCAATGATGATCGTGGCGGGATGTCCGAAACCGGAAAACGCCTCGTTGACGGGAACCAGCCCCAGAAGCACGGCCGCAAGCAGAGCCACGAAGGCGACGAGGTCGTAGCGCCAGCGGCCCCAGACCAGCAACACGAACACGACGGCAAGGAGACCGAACAAGAGGCCCTGATCGAGGGTCATAGATCTTTCCCGACAGATTCACGACAAGGCCGCCCCGCGGCTCCGAGACAAAGGCTACCATTTGTCCATGGCGTTGATAGTTTTCGTCCTCCTGCTGCTGGCCCTGCTGTTCGGCCCCGGACTGTGGGTAAGGCAGGTAATGAAAAAGTACCGGCACCCGGAGAACCGCTATCCGGGCACCGGCGCCGAGCTCGCACGCCTCCTGCTCGACGCGCACGAGCTCCGGCAGGTCGAAGTCGAGGAGACGCCGGGCGGCGATCACTACGATCCGCTCGAAAAGGCGGTGCGCCTGAGTCCCGACAACTTTCACGGCCGGTCGCTGACCGCGATCACGGTCGCGGCGCACGAAGTCGGCCATGCCGTTCAGGACCACACGGGCTATCCACCGCTCCATTTACGCACCCGGCTCGTCAGAGCGATCGCTCCGGTCGAACGGATCGGAGCCGGGGTATTGATGCTCGCACCCTTCATCGGCGGCTTCACGAGAGCGCCCGGAATCGGCGTCATCATGCTGCTTGCGGGCCTCGCGACACTCGCGTCGTCGACGGCCGTCCACGCGCTCACGCTGCCCACCGAGTTCAATGCAAGCTTTGCGCGCGCGCTGCCCATGCTCGACGCCCACCGGATCCTGAAGGACGTCGATCGACGGCACGCACGGCGCCTCCTGACCGCCGCCGCCCTCACCTACGTCTCGGCCTCGCTCGCCAGCCTCCTGAACATCGCCCGGTGGTGGGCGATCCTGCGCCGCTAAGGTCCTGTCCCGCCCCCGGAAAGGCCGGTCAAATCTTGATTTTTCGTCCGCCGGACGCCAGATCGCAGGCTGGTCCGGAGAAGGCCAGAAATCGCTGGTTCAGCGGGCGGCGCGCTGCTATTATCCGCGCCCGAGACGCCCGGTCCGGCCCGCGCCGACGACTTCTCGCACCCCCGCTCCACATGCACCGAGCTTGGCTCTTGACCTTTCGGTCAACGAGTGAGACCGCATGATTTGCCGGGAAACGCGCCGGGCCAATTGACGACGAACGAGCAATGCTATGAAAGACCTATCGACCTACCGCAACATAGGCATCTTCGCCCACGTGGACGCCGGCAAGACGACGACGACCGAGCGCATCCTCAAGCTGACGGGCAAGATCCACAAGACCGGCGAGGTTCACGACGGTGAAGCCACGACGGACTTCATGGAGCAGGAACAGGAGCGCGGCATTACGATCCAGTCCGCCGCGACGAGCTGCGAGTGGAACGAGCACCGGCTGAACATCATCGACACGCCCGGACACGTCGATTTCACGATCGAGGTGTACCGCTCTCTCAAGGTGCTCGACGGCGGTGTCGGCGTATTCTGCGGCTCCGGCGGCGTGGAACCCCAGTCGGAGACTAACTGGCGCTACGCCAACGATTCCGAGGTTGCGCGAATCATCTTCGTCAACAAGCTCGATCGCATCGGTGCGGACTTCTACCGGGTCGTCAAGCAAATCGAAGACGTGCTGGCGGCGAACCCGCTCGTCATGGTGTTGCCAATCGGCATCGAGGACGACTTCACGGGCGTCGTGGACCTGCTCACGCGCAAAGCCTGGGTCTGGGACGATTCCGGCGATCCCGCGGCGTACGAGATTCAGGAACCGCCCGCGGACATGGCCGACAAGATCGAAGAGTGGCGCGAGAAACTCATCGAGACGGCCGTCGAACAGGACGACGATTTGCTTGAGGCTTACCTCGAAGGCAACGAGCCGGCGATCGACGACATCAAGCGCTGCATTCGCAAGGGGACGATCAACCTCGACTTCTTCCCGACCTACTGCGGCTCCGCCTTCAAGAACAAGGGCATTCAGCTCGTGCTGAACGCCGTCGTGGATTTCCTGCCGAATCCGACGGAAGTGAAGCCGCAGCCCGAGATCGATCTCGAAGGCAACGAAACGGGTGAATTCGCCGTCGTCGATCCTGGCAAGCCGCTGCGCGCGCTCGCGTTCAAGATCATGGACGACCGTTACGGCGCGCTGACCTTCACGCGGATCTATTCGGGACGCCTCAGCAAAGGCGACAACGTGCTCAACACGTTCACGGGTAAGACCGAGCGGATCGGCCGTATCGTCGAAATGCATGCCGACTCGCGCGAAGAACTCGACTCCGCGCAGGCCGGCGACATCGTCGCCCTGTTGGGCATGAAGAACACGCAGACGGGCCATACGCTGGCGGATGCCGACAAACCGGCCACGCTCGAGCCGATGGTGTTCCCGGACCCGGTGATCTCGGTCGCGATCGCGCCGAAAGACAAGGCCGGCACCGAGAAGATGGGCGTGGCGCTCAGCAAGATGATCGCCGAAGACCCATCGTTCCGCGTAGCGACTGACGAAGACTCGGGCGAAACGATCATCAAGGGCATGGGCGAGCTGCACCTCGACATCAAGGTCGACATCCTGAAGCGGACCCACGGCGTGGAAGTCGAGATGGGCAAGCCTCAGGTCGCCTATCGCGAAACGATCACGCAGATGATCGAAGACAGCTACACGCACAAAAAGCAGTCGGGCGGATCGGGTCAGTACGGCAAGATCGACTACCGCATCGAGCCCGCCGAAACGAATGCCGGCTACGAGTTCGAGTCCCTGGTCACGGGCGGGAACGTCCCGCGCGAGTACTGGGGCGCCATCGAAAAAGCCTTCGGGTCCAGCATGGACGAAGGCACGCTGGCGGGCTACCCGCTGCTCGACGTGAAGTTCACGCTGCTGGACGGCGCGTTCCACGCCGTGGACTCCTCGGCCCTGGCGTTTGAGATCGCGACCCGTGCGGCCTATCGCCAGTCGGTCCCGAAAGCCGGGCCGCAACTGCTGGAGCCGATCATGAAGGTCGACGTCTTCACACCCGAAGACAACGTCGGCGACGTCATCGGCGACCTGAACCGCCGCCGCGGCATGATCAAGTCGCAGGACGCAGGCCCGACCGGCGTGCGCGTCAAGGCGGACGCGCCGCTGGCAGACATGTTCGGTTATATCGGCCATCTGCGGACACTGACGTCCGGCCGCGGCCAGTTCTCGATGGAGTTCTCGCACTACGCGCCGTGCCCGGCGAACGTGGCCGAGGAAGTCATCAAGGAAGCGCAGGAACGCCGCGCCGCGAAGTGAGCCATTCCGGAAAACCGTAACCCGGCCGCAGCGCTCAGCTTGACGGCCAGACACACCCTCACAGGGACTGCGCCGATAAAGCAAAGATTACTGCGGTAATGCTCACTCAGGCGATATGCGGGCTAGGAAGCTTGCGCCACCGAGCGTCGACGGTTCGCCCGCAGCACGTCCCACGAGAACAGGGAAACCGCGGTCCAGATCAACACAAAACACAGGAGCGCCGCCGGCGACAGCGGCTCGCCGTAGGCCACCCCAACGCCAAACTGCAGCGTCGGCCCGATGAACTGCATGAAGCCGAGTACCGTGAGCGTCAGCTTGCGCGCCGCTACCGCGAAGCACAGGAGGGGCACGACCGTCAGCGGTCCGGCAATGAGCAGGAGCACATCGTTCGCCGCCGTCCCGTACCAGAAACTGCTCGTTCCGGATTCGACGAGCCGGGCAAGCCAGAAAGCCGCAAGCGGCAGCAGCAGGAGCGTCTCGACGAACAATCCGGGCATCGCGCCGACAGCCACTTTCTTACGGATTACGCCGTACGCCGTGAACGAAGCACCGAGCGCCAGTGCAATCCACGGCAGCTGTCCGTACGACACCGTAAGAATCACGACGCCCAGCGCCGCAAGAGCGAGCGAGACGACCTGCAGCCGGCGCAGGCGCTCGCCGAGGAACGCCACGCCAATCAGCACGTACATCAACGGATTGATGTAGTAACCGAGGCTGGCCTGGTAAACCTGCTCGGATTGCACCGCGTATATATAGATGTACCAGTTCACCGCGATCAGCGTCGCAGCGAGGAACAGCCAGAAGAACACGCGGGGGCTGGTAAGGGCAGAGCGGACCTCGGACCACTGGTGCCGCAAGGCGATGATGAGCGCCCCGAACGGAACGGCCCAGACGATCCGGTGCGCGAGCACCTCGAGCGGTTCGACGTGCTGCGTGAGCTTGAAGTAGATCGGCAGAAAGCCCCAGATCACGTATGCCGTGATCCCCGGCAGAACGCCGTCGTAGTGGGAGTTGCTATCCGTCGACCGCTCGCTCATCACCGTGCCGCCGCGGCCTGCGAGGGCTGCATACCAGAGGTCCAGGCGCTACCGGAGCGCCTGGGCGCCCGCTTCGGCCCTTGCCGGACGGCCGAGAAGCAGGTCCCAGAGATACCGCGAAGTGCGGATGAAATCGAGCTGTAACAGATACAACGCCGGAATCAGGAACAGCGTAATCACGGTCGCGAACACGATACCGAAACTGATGGAAATGGCGGTCGGGATAACGAACTGGGCCTGGGTGCTGGTCTCGAGCAGGATCGGCGTCAGACCCGCCGCGGTCGTGAAGGACGTCAGGATAATCGCGCGAAAGCGCTGCGTGCCGGACCGGATTACGGCCTCTCGCGCACTAAGTCCGTCAAGCCGGGCCTTGTTGATGAAATCCACCATAATCAGGCTGTCGTTGACGACGACACCCGCCAGCGCGACGAGCCCGAAAGCCGAGAACATACTGATCGCCTTCCCCATCACGATATGGCCAACGACCGCGCCGATGATGCCGAAGGGAATAACGGACATGATGATCAGCGGCTGGCCATAGGAGTGCAGCGGAATCGCGATCAGCGCGTAGATGAGAAACAGCGCCGCAGCACCGGCGAGGACGAGGCTTCGAACGAGCTCGGCTTCCTCTTCGCTTGCGCCTTCGCGTCCGTATTCGACGCCCGGGTTCCGCGCCAGCAACTCCGGAATTACGTCCTCCTCGAGCACACGGAAGATTTCGCCGGGCTCGACGCGCTCCTTGTCGATATCCGCCGATACGGTCACCGTTCGTGCGCCGTTCAAACGCTGAATGACGGCATAGCTCTGACCGAAACTGACTTCCGCGACGGCGCTGAACGGCACTTCCTCACCGGACGGTGTACGAATGCGCATGTTTTCGAGATCGGCAAGCGACCTGCGCTCTTCCAGCGGGTAGCGGACCATGACCTTTACCTCGTCCCTGCCCCGCTGAATGCGCTGCGCTTCCTCGCCGAAGAATGCCTGCCGGACCTGTCGGCCCAGCGACGACAGCGTCAGTCCCAGTGCCTCCGCCTCGGGCTTGATCGTTAGCTTCAGCTCCTCGCTACCCGTTGCATAGGAATTGTTGATGTCGAATACGCCGTCGAATTTCGCCAGTTCGGCTTCGAGTTCCCCGGCCGCCGTCGCCAGCGCATCGTAATTCGTGCCGGAGAAACGAAACCCCAGAGGAGGGCCGCCGCCTATGTCGCCCGCGTTACTGAACGTAAGCTCCTTGACGCCCGGAATCTCACCCACCGCTTCGCGCCAGCGGTTGACGATTTCGCCGCTGGTGAGATCGCGACCGGTATCCCGCGGGAACTCGACGAACATCTCCGCCGCCGTGTCGCCGTCGGCGAACACGCCGATACTCTGAATCAGCGGCGGCTCGCCGGGATTGGCGGCGTTGTACTCGTCGTTCAGCCGCAGCAGGGTCTGCTCGATCCGAGCGGCGGCGGCATTGCGGACCTCGGGCGACGTACCGTCCTGCATGACGAGATCGACTTCGACGAAATCCTGCGGTATGTCGGGAAAAAGGACGAAGCGCGTCAGGCCGCTTCCCAACAGGCCCATCGTCAGGATGAACACCGCAACGAAGATCGTCAGCGTGATACCGCGGTTGTCCACGGCGCGTTCGAGGAGGGGCTCGTAAACGCGATCGATGAACTTCTTGAGTCCGTGCTGAACGTGCCGCTGCAGCTTCAGGAAGAAACGCGGCCCCCGTTCGCGCAGCGGGATGGGGCGTTCCGGCCGGAACAGATCGTCTTCGTCGATCGGCGCAATCGACGCCCGCGCGAGATGCGCAGGGAGGATGAGCTTGGATTCGATGAGCGAGAAAATCAGACACGCGATGACGACGAATCCCATGGCTTCGAAAAAGGAGCCGGCCGGAGGCCCGACGAACATCATCGGCGCGAACGCCGCAATCGTCGTCAGAACGCCGAAGGTCGCGGGCAGCGCAACGCGCTTTGCCCCGAGTATCACGTTGTCGAGCGTGTGCCCGTCGGCACGGATCTTCGTGTAGACGCTTTCGCCGATAATGATCGCATCGTCGACGACGATACCGAGCACGATGATGAATCCGAACAGGCTGATTACGTTTATCGACACCGGCCAGAGCGGCATCAGCCAGAGCGCGCCGAGGAACGTAATGGGCAACCCGATGATTACCCAGAACGCGACTTTCATGCGCAGGAACAGCGAGAGCACGATGAACACGAGTATCGCGCCCGTGATCATGTTCCCCTGCATCATCTCCAGGCGCCCGTCGAGGTAGTAGGACAGATCGATCCAGGTATCGACCGTTACGCCCTCCGGCAGCGTCTCCCGTTTTCTGTCGACATACTCCTTAACTGCGGCCGCCGTAGTCAGCTCGTTCTGCTGACTGCCCGAGGTGACCTGCAGCGTAGCGGTCGGCCTGCCGTTGAAGCGGCCGAAGCTATCGGTTTCGACGAACGCATCCTGAATGTTCGCAACGTCGCCAAGCGTCAGACGCGTACCGTCCGCAAACGTGCGCAGCACGAGATCCGCGTACTCCGTACCGGAGTACGCCTGCCCCTTCGTACGCAGACGGATATCGCCTCCGTCGGTCTTGATCGCACCGCCCGGCAGGTCCAGCGAGGAATCGCGAATGGCCTGTGAAATCTCGCTCATCGTGAGGCCGTACTGCCGCAGCGTCAGCTCCGACACCTCGACGCTGATCTCGTAAGGCCGGTTACCGAAGAAGATCACGTCGTTGATTTCCGGGTCGCGCATCAGCTCGTCGCGAATCTCCTGGCCCAGCGCCTTCCGCGCGAATTCGTCGAGATCCCCGTGAATGGCCAGGAGGATCACCGGGTTGCGGAACTCCAGCTTTGAGACAACGGGCTTTTCGGCAAGGGCAGGAAAAGTCTCGATAGCGTCGATACGGATCTTGATCTCGTTGAGTACCTGGTCGAGGTCGAAGTCCGATGCGACTTCGAACGTGACGCTGCCGCTACCCTCGTGAGCGCGCCCGATTACGCGCTTGATGCCTTCGAGATCCTGAACCGACTCCTCGATCTTGACGACGATTCCCTCTTCCGTCTCCTCCGGCGCGGCGCCGGGGTAAGGCACGGTCACGTTGACGAAATCGACCTCGAACTGCGGTTGCATCTCCTTGCGAATCGTTGTCAGCGAAATCAGTCCCGCGACGATTATCAGAAGCATTAGCAGGTTGGCCGCCACATGGTTGGCCGCAAACCACGCAATGATGCCCTTTAGGCTCGTACTACCGGGGCGGTGTTTCACGGCTCACCGTCCTTGGCTGCAAGCTTCGAATCCGTGCCGTCGCCGCTGGCGGCGTCCGCCATATCAAGGGTCGTGCGAACCCGCATACCGTTGATCGGGTTCTCGAGCGACGTCAACACGACGCGTTCGCCCTCGAGCGCCATATCGCGGAGGTACGCATATCTGGCATCGAAACGGAAGATATCGACCTCGCGGATTCTGAGCCTGTTGTCGTCATCGACGAAGACCAGGTTGTTCGACCCTCGAACGACCGAACGCGGAACCCGAATCAACTCACCCGGCGAGCGCCCTTCGATCCCGGCAACGACGAAGGTTCCGACGGGAAGCGGAGTTCGGTCGGACTCGAATGCGTAAGGATCGTCTACCCGCACTACCGCATAACTAACGCGGCTGCTCTCGTCGACGACGCTCTCGCTGCGTACGATCCGCGAAGCCCATTCCCGACGCACGCCTTCGCGCAGCGCACTCAGCACGACACTGCTCCCGACCGGCGCGCTCCCCGACGCCAGATCGCGCGCCTCCGGCAGGTCGACGAACGCGAGATCCTGGTCGGTCAGCGGCAAGCGCACCTCGGCATAGTCGGTAGCAAAGGTCACTCCGAGCCTCGTGCCGGGATTGACGAACTGGCCGATGTCGGCATCCTTGCTGCGGACGATTCCCGCGTACGGAACGCGGATCTCCGTGCGCTCGAGATTTCGCCGCGCCCGCTTCAGGTCCGACCGCGCGGCCGCGAGAGCGGCCTCGGCCGCCGCGAACTCCGCCTCGGCGCGAAAGCCCTGAGTGCGCAGGCGCGCAGCGCCGTCGTACTCGATCTGCCGCTGTTTTACGAGCGCGTCGAATTGCTCGACCGCTGCCAGATAGTCGGTAGGGTCGATGCGCAGGAGTACTTCGTCGGCGTCGAACACGCCGCCCGCGACGAAATTGGCGGAGACTTCGATGATCGCCCCCGATACCTCGGCACTCAGAGTAGTCTCCGTCCGCGGCCGCACGGTCCCCTGCGAGCGGACGAGAATCTCGGCCGGCGACCGCTCCAGCACGACGACGTCGACCAGCACCGCGAGATCCGGCACGTCCCGAGTCGGCGGTTCGGGCCGCAGCATCACCATGAGGAACGCAGCTCCGGTAGCCGACACGAGTATGGCAATGATCAGTACGGCCCGCTGCAGACGGCGCTGCATGATAGTTCCTGTGTTCGAAGCAGGCGTTATTGTGCTTGCTTTGACCGCGAAGCGCAGTATTTGATTCGCCGCCCTCCGCGCGATGTAACGGGCCGCCGGATCGCGCGCTCAAAGCCCTGATTTTGGGCATTTCTGTGACATAAACCCTGAAATCCGCTCCGGCGCGCCGCAAACTGCGGCTCTGTAGCGATCGCGCCGAAGCGGAACTGCCGGAACCCGACTGTATGTACGAACAGCACTTTGGCCTCAGCAAACGTCCGTTTGCCCATCAGGCAGTCGGTGACGACGTGTTCATCGGGCCGCAGACGGCGACGCTGGTGAAGCGGGCACAGCGGGCCTTCGAGGAACCGGATGCCGTGATCTGCGTGTCCGGTCCCGTGGGCTGTGGCAAGTCCACGGTCGTTGCGCGGACCCTCAGTGCTCTCGGCTGGCAACACACGGTCGTCCATATCGGCCGGATCAGGCTCGGAACCGACGAAACCATCGAGTTCCTGCTCAGAGAGCTTGGACTGAAGCAGATGCCGGTTGGGACGATCCGCAAACTGGCCGTGTTCCGCAGCCTGCTGGACAACCTGCGCGACAAAGGCATTCGCCTGTATATCGTCGTCGAGGACGCCGCACGTCTCGGCAATGAGGCGCTCGCCGAGCTCGAGGCGCTGACGGCGTCCGACTCCGGCGTGTCGGTGGGAGCCGGTATGGTGCTGATGGCGGAAAAAGCCCTGAAGCACGAATTCCGCAAACCCGGTCTGGCCCGGCTGTCGCAACGCGCTCGCCTGCACTACGAAATCACACCCCTGTCCGCCGCCGAGCTACGAGCTTACGTCGCACACGGTCTGCGGCAGGCTGGCGCCGACGTTGACGACATATTCGACGATGGCAGCCTCGAAACGCTCCACGCCCTCTCGCGCGGCGTGCCGCGTATCGTCAACAACCTGATCGGCTCAGTATTGGCGACCGCGTCGGAAAACGGTGCTACCCGCATCGACCGGGACATGCTGATCGGCGTGGCGGCCGACGAATACGGCATCGAGATCGACGACGCCGAGCTGCCGCCCTCCGCCCGCACGGAAGAATCGAAGACCGCAGCGGAGCCGGAGCAGCCGATTGCCGACGAGCAGCTACCGCTGCCCGATTCCGCGGCGGCCGACGAACGACCGGAACCGCCCCCGGTCGTCGACGAAGCTTCTCCGGAACTCATCCAGGACACCTCGCCGGGGCTGGCGGCTCTCGATTCAGGAGAGTTCAAAATTCCGGAACTCATCCAGGACACGCTGCCGGACCTCGAAGTGCTGGCGCCCGAACTCACCGCGCGCACGGACGCCACGCTTCAGTCCGCCCCCGAGTCCGCGAGTCCCGAACCGGACCTTCTGCCGGCCGATGCGGCTGCCGGCGATTCGTCGGCGCCGGACATACCGACACTCGTCGCCGACCCCGCCGCTCCGGGCGCAGAGCTTGTACCGGTCGATCGCGAAGCCGGGCGGCACGACCCGACCGTCGCGGAACTCAAGCCCGACCTCGAGGCGCTGGAGCAGGCGATGGCTACGGCGCAGGGGAACGGCGCGGAAGACGAGTCGCTGCCCGTGCTGACGCCAGCCGACGAAGAAGCGATCGAAGCGTCGTCGGACATGCCCAAAATCACGCTGGACGACTCGATCCGACGCAAGATCGACTCGTCCGCAACGGAAGACTCAGACCGCACTTCGGATGACGCAAAGGAAGCGTCACTGGAATCCGAAACACCGGATGACGCGGCGGAACCGCAGCCGGACGCCGAGACCGGGAGCAACCCGCCCCCCTCCTCCGATGCCGCCGATCTGGAGCGAATCGCCGCGCAGCTCGCCAATGTCAAGTCGCTCGAAGACGTGGACGACGCGATGGCCGAAACGCTCTTCGGCGCCGAAATCAGCATGATTGCCGCTCAGGTCGTCGCAAATCCCCCGGAAGCAGCACCGCAAGAGCAGCCGCCCGCGAAGGAACCGGTCGAGCTGTCGCTTGTTGAGACGTCCGCGGGCATGGAGACGCCGGCGAACGAAACGCCGGCTGGCGAAGTGGAAGCCGGTGATATGGAACGGGAGTTCCGTGAACTGTACGGCGACGCGTCCGAGGAAGTATCGATCGAAACGACGCGAAGCAACGGCGGCATGGATCTTTCGGCATCGCAGCGGCTGGCAACCGTTCGTGCGCTCAATGCCGGTACGGAATCTCCGGCGAAAAAGCCGCCTCCACGCGGAAAATCGGAACCGCAGCCCATCGAAGACCAGATCAATACCTCGATTACGCAAACGCTGAAGGCGCTGAACGTCGAAGATATCGAAGAAGCCGCGGACGATACTCCGCGTAAAAGCGGGTTCTTCAGCCGCTTCCGCAAACCTTAAGTCAAACCGGCAAACCTTGAGCGCTGTCGCTCGGATCGCGTTTCTGCGACACTGAGCGGCTTACGAGCCGACCGGGAAGGGCATGCCATGAGCCGGCAAAAATCCGTGCTCGAAACCTGGAGCGACGTGGCGCGCAGCAAATCCAATCGCGAAAGCATCGAGGGTTACCTGCCCATCATCCTCAGCGCCGCCGGAGCGCTCGGCATCGCACCGTTCGCCGTCGTCAGAGTAATGAACGGTAACTGGGTTGCAGCGACGATCGACTTTCTTCTGATGCTCGGCATCGTCGTGCTGGGCGTAGTCGTCTACCGTACACGCAAGGTCCGCCATGCGGCCCTCACGATCTCGGTGCTGTGCGTTGGCGGCGTCGTCGCAACCGTCTACTTCACGGGGCCCCAGCAGGTGTACTGGGCTTATCCGGCAATGATGGCGATCTTCTACCTGATCCGGCCGCTCGAGGCCGTGCTTCTGTCGCTGACGATGATCGCCATCCTCATGCCCAAATTCCTGCCGACGGCGAACAGTCTCGAAACGACGACGATCTTCATTACGATCGTCGTGATGAGCGCATTCGGCTACGCGTTCTCGGTCGTTACCAACCGCCAGCGCGAGGCACTGATCAACCTCGCGACGAAGGACCCGCTCACCGGAGCGGGGAACCGCCGCGCGCTCGATGCAAAGCTTGCCGAGGTCGTTGCCAAGCGCAAACGCCAGCCCCGCACGGCCTCGCTGATTCTCCTCGATCTCGACCATTTCAAGTCCGTGAACGACGCGCATGGGCACGCAACGGGCGACGAGATCCTGAAGAGCCTGACGGAAATCATCAACCTGCGCATTCGTATCACGGACAGCCTGTTTCGGATCGGCGGCGAGGAATTCGTCGTCGTGCTCGACGGCATGAACCTGGAGCGCGCCGAACACCTGGCGGAGCAGCTTCGCACGCTGGTCGAGGCAAACGAGCTCGTTCCGAACCACGGCGTCACGATCTCGCTTGGCGTAGCCGAGCTGCAATCGGGAGAGACCAGCCGCGTCTGGCTGGACCGTGCTGACGCGGCGATGTACGACGCTAAACGTCGCGGACGCAATATCACGGCCCTCGCCTCCTGAGGAGCCGCACCGTACGGGCGATACCGGAAACCGCCTACAGCCGGGCGTCGATGTAACGTTCGACGACGCCGTCGAGCATCGCCAACGGCAGAGCGCCGTTGACGAGCAGGAGATCGTGAAACTCGCGCAGATCGAACGCCTCGCCGAGAACGTCTTCTGCATGCCGGCGCAGCTCCCAGATCTTGAGTTCGCCAAGTTTGTAGGCCAGCGCCTGCCCCGGCCAGGAGATGTAGCGATCGATCTCGGCGCGGATGTTGCCCGGAGACAAGCCCGTGTTTTCCGTCATATACGCAATCGCTTCGTCGCGCGACCATCCCATCGCGTGGATGCCCGTATCGATGACGAGACGGCATGCCCGCCACATCTCGTAGCTCAGGCGCCCGAAGTGCTCATACGGCGTCAGGTAGATATCCATTTCGACGCCCAGCTTTTCGGTGTACAGCGCCCAGCCCTCGCCGTACGCGCTGAAGTAAAGCTCGCGGCGGAAAGCCGGGAGTTCGTCGAGCTCTGCGGCGATGGCGATCTGGTGGTGATGCCCCGGAACGGCTTCGTGCAGGGTCAGGGACGGCAGCTCATAGAGCGGCCGCTGGTCGAGCGCATGGGTATTCAGCCAGAAGGCCCCGCCGACTGCCCCGCCGAGCGGCGCTCCGACATACGCGCCGGTCGTGTAGTTCGGCGCGATCTCGTCGGGTACCGCGACGATGCCGTAGCTCTGCCGCGGAAGGCGGCCGAAGAAGGCCGGCATGACGTAGTCGATCCGCTTCGCTATCCAGGCGGCCTCCTTGATAAGCTACCATGGGCGTCCGTGCGTAGAACTGCGGATCGGTCCGCAGAAACCCGGTAAACGCCGCGAAATCACCCTCGAACCCGAGCTCATCGATGATGGCCAGCATCTCGGCCCGAATGCGCGCGACCTCCTCGATACCGATGGCGTGAATCTCCGCGGCATCGATATCGGTGAGCGTCGTGTAGCGCCGAATCTGGAACGCGTAGTAGTCGTCACCGCCCGGCAGGTCCAGCGCACCAATCGTCGCCGAGGCCTCATACTCGTCGCGCAGATACTCAACCAGCGCCTCGAACGCCGGGAACACGTCGTTGCGCAGCAGCGCCCTCGCCTCGCCGGCAAGCCGTGCGTGCTCGGCCGCCGGAAGCAGCGATCGCGCTTCTTCTATCGGCTGAAAAAAGCTGCTGTCCTCGGGATCCGCCTTGATCTGAGCCTCGAGCGTCGGCAATACACCGTCGATGACGATTCGCGGCAGGACAAACCCGCCTTCCGCGCCGCGCCGCATGTTGGCGATATTCTCCTCGAAGTAGCGAGGTAAGTCTCTGAGCCGCGCAAGGTAGGTGTCGAAGTCCGCGGAAGTACTCATCCTGACACCGTTGTTTGCGGTCAGGGCGTTCATGAAGAAGCCGGAGAAGGTGTTGAACGGCAAGCGCTCGAGGTCGAGTTCCATCGCGCCCACGGTGTCGTCGAGCACCCAGCCGAACACCTCCGCGTTGATCCGGCCGCGCCGGGTGAGCTCGTCGCGATCGAAGTCGACGAGGCGATCGCGCATGGACCGGTACGTATCGAGTCGACGCGCCAGCGATTCCGCCGTCATCGACGCGAACCGGTCGTTGTAGGCATCCAGCCCGACGCGGGTCGCAGCGACGGGGTTCTCAGCCAGATAGAAGTCCCAGTACTCCGCCATCAGTGCATCGAGCGCGGCGTCACGATCGGAGGCCACGACGGGGCTAACCGCGGCAAGCAGCAGCGCTACCAGCGTTGCTCGCGCCCTTCCGGGTGCGGCAGACCGCCGCGGCGGCGCGAGAGCGCTCTTCGCCCTCAAAGGGCGCTACCCGTCGAGTGGCCCGGCATCCCGGGCATCGGACATATCGCTCCGGCCATCGCGACGAGCCCGGCGCCCCTAGCGGCGCCTCTCGACGATCAGCACCTCATAGCGGCCGTCAGGTCCGATAAACCAGGATGCAACGATGCTCGTTAAGCTTACGATGACGGCGCCGAGCATAGCCGAACCGAAACCCGCGACGCCGAATCCGGGCAACACGCCCGCGACGATCGCAAACATCAGACCGTTGAGCACGAGTATGAACAAGCCCAGGGTAACGATCGTAAGCGGCAGCGTCAGGAAGAACAGCACCGGCCGGACGATCGCATTGACGAACCCAAGCAGCAGCGCCGCCACGATAAAGGTGCCGGTACCGGCAATCGACACGCCGCCAAGCAGTTCGGAAGCCAGCCATAGGCCGAGCATGGTGATCAGCGACCTGAGTAAGAAACCGCGCATTGTCCGCCCCTCGCTTACGCAGCGGGACCCGTGGCTTAAGCCCACTCCTCCGACAACCGCGGCCGTGCGTTGGGCCGCATCGCGAGCAGATGGACGTTGCCGATGGTCCGCTCCGCGAAACCGCCCTCGCAATAGCAGAGGTAATACTGCCACATTCGGATGAAGGCTTCAGAGTATCCGAGGTCCTTGACCTGGTCGAGTCGCTCGAAGAAACAGTCGCGCCAGTGGCGCAGTGTTGTCGCGTAATGCGGGCCGATGTCCTCGATATGTACTGCACGGAGATCGGTTACGCGCGTCATCGTATCGGTCATGCCGCTGACCGACGTCAAACAACCGCCCGGAAATATGTAGCGCTTGATGAAATCCACACCCTTCTTATAACGCTCATAGTGCTGGTCGGCGATGGTGATCGCCTGAATCAGCATCTGTCCGGACGGCCGGAGCAGGCTTGCGCACTTCCGGAAGAACACGTCGTGAAACTCGTGTCCGACTGCCTCGATCATTTCGATCGATACGAGCTTGTCGTACTCGCCTTTGAGCTCCCGGTAGTCCTTGAGCAGCAGGGTAATGCGATCCTCGAGCCCCGCTTTCCGTATCGCGTCGGCGGCCCAGGCGTGCTGCTCTCTGGAAATCGTCGTCGTCGTAACCCGACAGCCGTAGTTCGCGGCGGCGTGCAGTGCGAAACCACCCCAGCCGGTACCAATCTCGACCACGTCATCCCCGGCTTTGAGGTCCAGCTTGCGGCATATCAGATCGAGCTTTTCGATCGATGCATCCCGCATGCTCATCCCGGGCTGTGAGAAGACCCCGCTCGAGTACATCATGGTCTCGTCGAGCCAGAGTCGGTAGAAATCGTTGCCGAGATCGTAATGCGCCGCGATGTTTCGTCGGCTGCCCTCCTTGGTATTGCGGTTGAGCCAGTGAAACAGACGCTGCAGCGGCCGCGTTACCAACGCCGCGCCGCGGTTCATGTTGTGGAGCACGTGCTGGTTGCGCAGGAGAATCCGAACGAGCGCCGTCAGGTCGCTACAAGTCCAGTAACCGTGTATCCACGCCTCCCCCGAGCCGATCGTACCGCCGAAAGCGACTTCGCTGTAGAAACGGGGATCGGTGATCGTTATGTGCGCCGTGAGCGGCACCTCGGGACACGGTTCGCCATAAGCCCGTGTCACACCGTTTTCGGTCACGACGATCTGGCCGAGTTTGACTTCCTCGAGACGGGCCCGAATAACGCGGCGGGCGAGTTTGTCCAGCCCGGTCGGTTTGCGCGTTGACTCGAGAAACTCCTCGGAGTCGATAGATAGGTCTTTCATCTGTTCGTTGCTGCGATCTTCTGTCGCTTCTCCGGATGCGGGTAGTACGGCGAACGCTTCAGCCAAAGCTTGAAGGCCTGCCAGTAGATGGCGGCAATGACCTTGGCTGTCATGAACGGGTATGTCAAGAGAACGCGGGCAAGCGAGCGGCTGCCGATCTCCGTGCGCCTCAGCGTAATCGCAGCATCGAAGAAGCGGCGCCCTTCGCGGCTGTTCGCCATGTACACGGACAGGCGATCGCCGGGCGAGCCGAAACACCAGTCGTACTGCAGCTCCATCGGCATGAACGGGGAAACGTGCATTTTCTTCAGAGGCTGATAGCGTTTGACGCGACCGCGGCCCAGGTTGCTCTGTTCCGAGAGAACGTAGGTGTCCTGTTCCCCCCACGGCGTATTGTTCACTTCGGCGACGATGGTTTCGACACGCTCACCCGATTCGTCGAAACAGTAGTAGAAGCTCACCGGGTTAAAGCAATAGCCGAAATAGCTCAGGTTGGTCAGCAGACGAATCGGCCCGGCTGGCCGCGCTCCGGTCTCCCGCTCGACGAGGTCGGCAACCGAGTCCGCCAGTGGTTGATCCGGCGGGCCGAGGTGATCGCCGCGCCTGAAACGCGCCAGTGCGCGGCGCTCGCTGGACCAGAACCAGCGGTGCCGGAAGAGCTCGGGCAGCTCAGCGAGATCGAGGTACATCATGAACACCCGATAACGGAACCGGTGATCCACGGGCTCGGTTCGCGAGTGTCTAACCTGCCCTTCGTAGATGCAGCTGTCCATTAACCAGCCTTTTGCGGAAGTGCGCCAGGGCGTCGAGCGCGCTGACTACTCCGTCTTCGTGGAAGCCATGCCGCCAATAGGCGCCACAGAAAAAAGTCCGATGTGCGTTGAGTTCCGCCTGCCTCGCCTGGGCTGACAGTGCCGACATCGTAAACACCGGATGCTCATATTGCACCCGGTGGATCACGCTGTCCGGATCGATCGCGGAATCGTCGTTCAGGGTGACCAGGTACTGCCGTTTTGCCTCGAGCCCTTGCAATATGTTCATGTTGTACGTGACCGCAACGCGTTCGCGCTCGTCCGCGGGCAGGTGATAGTTCCACGATGCCCACGCCTTTCTACGCCTCGGCATCAGCGTCTCGTCGGTGTGGAGAACCGCCTCGTTCTCCTGATAGGCGATCGCCGACAGGACCTCACGCTCCACCGCGGTCGGCTCTTCGAGCAGCGTCAGCGCCTGATCGCTGTGACAGGCGATGAATACGGCGTCGAATGCCTCCACGCCGTGCTGATCGGTGACGATTTCCACGCGGTCGTCGAAGCGCCGCACCTGGCGAACCGGACAATCGAGTCGGATGCGATCGCGGAATCCCTCCACGAGACGGCGCACATACTCCCGCGAGCCACCCAGTATCGTTCTCCATACCGGCCGGTCTTTCAACTGCAGCAGTCCATGATTGTCGAAGAACCGAACGAGAAAGCGAAGCGGCATGTCGTCGATGGCAACGGGCTCAGCCGACCAGATGGCAGCCGCCATCGGCACGAGATAGTGGTCCCGAAACTCGCGACTGTAGCGGCGCCGCTCCAGATAGCCACCGACCGTCTGATCGTCAGCTTCGAAGCGAAGCGTATCGACCGCCTCGCGATTGAAGCGGAGGATATCGCGGATCATGCGGTGAAAAGACGGCCTCAACAGGTTACGCCGATCGGCAAACAGGCTGTCGAGCGTCGAACCGCAGTACTCGAGCATCCGGCTCGGAGACTGCACGCTGAAGCTCATCTCGCTCCGGCGCGACGGCTGCCCGATCTCATCGAGCAGCTCTATGAAGTTGGGGTAAGTACGGTCGTTGAAGACAATGAAACCGGTATCGACGGCCAGGCGGCGACCGTCTTCCTCGACGTCGATGGTGTTGGTGTGGCCGCCGGGCCAGGCATTGGCTTCGAACACCGTGACGTCGTGCTGCTCATGCAGCCGATACGCGGCGACGTTCCCCGCTATACCGGAACCGACTACAGCAACGCGGAGCCGCCGCGAAGGCTCGGAACCGCCGGCGTCTACCACTGCTGCGGCACTTTCTGGACCTTGCTCATGTCGTATCCCAGGGACTCGACGAAGGACAGGATCCTCTCGTAGTCTTCGTCCGGTATCGTCGGCGTCCGCGCCATGATCCAGACAAAGTCGCGCTTCTGCCGGCCGATCACGGTCTGCGTATAGTCCTCGTCGAGATACACCACCCGATAGTCGGCCTTGATCGGCCAGATGAAACGCATACCCCAAAGCGCGTTCGTTTCCGTGTCAGTGATGAAGCCCTTCGGGTTGTACTGCTTCAGTTCGCCGTCGAAACTATTCTTGCGGAACGTAAACGTAGTCGCAATCGTTCCGTCGTCGTTCATCGCATAGGTCTCGACCGCGTTGTGCGCACCCTTCTCGAGGAAGGTCGGAATGTTGGCGATGACGTACCAGTCGCCCATGAATCGATCGAGATCGACGTAGTCAACGGTTTGCATCTCGGGTCCTTTCGCAGCGCATGCGGACAGCAGCAAGGCAGCGGCCGCGACGGTCAGGGAGTTAACACGAATCATATCGACAGCTCATAACGTATGGTCCGGCCGCCTTTGGCAGGCGATTCGAGCGCGATCCACTCACCCGTCGCCGAATACCAGACCGTGACTTCCATATTCCGTGCAAGGACCTTGTAACCGCGGGCATCGACCGTCCGGCCGTTGAACTCGAGGGTATCCGTACCGATGGCCGTTACGTCCACGTCGACGTACTCCCCCGTTTGCGGGTTCAGTAGTCTCGACTGATCGAGAAAAGCCCGATTCCAGTAAGCGAAGGTCATCACGCAAGGTTCGAGTTCGAGGGACTGACTGCCCTTTTCGACCAGGAATCCCGATTCCGTGAGCGCACCGCCCACCGCGGTGGACTCACCGTTGCTGTCAGTCGTGGCGTCGAGGGCCACGAGACAGTTCCCGGACCAGGTCTCCTCGATGTGGTGACGGTAACGGAAAGCATTGAAGAACAGGAACCTGACGTCGAACTTCGCCTCGGCTTCGAGCCTGAGTTCGCCGTCCTGAGCCTCTTCGAGGCTGAACCGATGAAAGCCGATCTTCGAGTCGTCGAGATACACGTCGAACGTCCAGTCCTTCCCGGCCGCGTCCATCTCCGAGGCGAACACCGGCACCGTGCCCGCAAGACCGAGGAACGCCAGAGTCAAAACGAGACGGGTCACGTGCGCGCACCCTCCGCGGCGGCGCCCTTCTCTTTCGGCGGCCCGGGGAAGAACGCGTTCGTCCGGGCGATGTAGTCGGCATACTTGGGGCGCCGGTCAGCGATCGTCTTTTCGAGCATCGCGACACCCGAAACCTTGAGCAGCAGGAACGACATCAGCAGCGGCGACACGATCGCCCACCAGCCGCCGGCGGCGACAGCTAACAGATAGAAAGACCACCACACGCAGAAATCGCCGAAGTAATTCGGGTGCCGCGTGTAACGCCACAAGCCGCGATCCATGACCTTACCCTTATTCGCCGGATCGGCCTTGAACCGCGACAGCTGATAGTCGCCAACTGCCTCGAAAAAGAAGCCTGTTGCCCACAGGGCGATGGCAACGTAGTCGAGGGCGTTCAGGCCGGCGCTGCTCGTGATCGCCGGCAGCAGCGAAATCGAGATGATCCAGGCAAGCACACCCTGCAGCAGGAATACGATGTATAGGCTCTTGAACCAGAAGCCGGGGTCGTTGTCGGCGCGGATCTTCTGATAACGATAGTCTTCGCCCTCGCCCCAGTTCCTGACGGTGATATAGACCGACAGACGCAGCGCCCAGACCGCGACGAGTGTTAGCACGATCGCGCCCCGAAGACCGACCGCCTCGAGCGAAAGCGCATAGACCACGGCCGCCACGAGAAAGAACGGCGACCAGAGACTGTCGACGAACGATACGTTCCGCGCGAATACGCTGGCAACCCACGCGACGACACCTATGCCGGCGATAACGCCCAGCGCGCTCAGGTACAACGACCAGTCCATGAGCTACACCGCCTCCCCGCGACCGGCTGCCGCCGGTTTCGCGGTGCGCATGCCGAGGTCACCGATACCGTCGAAACGCTCGGCCAGCACGATCAGCAGCGGCATGATCAACCCCCAGCCTATACCCAGCGACAGGAGCGCCGGGAACGGCTCGAGGAACACCATGCCGCCGAGCTTCTCGCCGGTGTAGTAGGTTCCGGGTCCGGCGATTAAGCCAAGCACCGCTGCCAGCACATAGCGGCCCTTCAGCCAGCGGAGCGAGACGTTGAGCGTGGTTGCGAACAACATCCACATCGTAATGATCCAGTAAGGCGCCATCGATTCGTTGAATAGTCCGGAAGGATAGCTGACCCAGTTCATCGCAACGAAGATAGAGTCGAAGAATGCGCCGATGAAACCGCAGGCAAAGATGAGCATCAACTCACGCCCCGGCGCTTTGGCCCGGTACAGGTGCACCGCGACCACGACGAGCATGGCCGCCGGTCCAAGCCACGGAAGCTGCTTTGCAGCTCCCAGCACCGAGGAAAACCAGCCGACCTGGAACATGCCGAAATTCAGTAGCAGCGCCATGTCACCCACCCCGCTTCATGAAACGGTAGTGGCCGACGAACCATTCGTCGCCGGATCCCGTGTCGAACAGCTCGGCACAGGCCATGAAGAACATGCGCCAGCGCATCCACCAGCGATCCGCGTCGGCGGCCCCATAGGTGTCGCGCAGGATCGGCATCACCGCTGCCTTGCGCGAATCCATCCTCTCGAGCCACGCGTTGCAGGTCTTTGCATAGTGTTTGCCGTTCCACGCCCAGCGCTGATCGATTGCAAGATCGTCTGCAAAGCGCAGCGGCAGTCCGGCGCTCGGCATGATGCCACCGGCGAAGAAGTACCGGGTCATCCAGTCGCTGTCGCCGCGGTCGATGTACTCGTACGGGGTGGTCCGGTGGACGAAGATGTGCATGAAGAACCGGCCATCCGGCTTGAGCCAGCGGCTGATGTTGCCGAACAGAGTTCCCCAGTTGCGCATGTGCTCGAACATTTCGAGCGAGACGATTCGATCGTAGGTGCCGGGGGCTTCGAAATCGTTCATGTCGCGAACGTGCGCTTCCACGTTGCCGAGGCCGCGCTCACGAGCTACGGACATGATGAAGTCGCGCTGTGACGCCGAGTTCGATACGGACGTGACGCGGGTATCGGGATAGTTCTCGGCGATCCAAAGCGACAGCGAACCCCAGCCGCAGCCGAGGTCGAGCACCTCCATTCCGTTACCGATTCCGGCCCGCTCGGCCGTCATCTCCAGCGCGGCCGTCTCGGCCTCGTCGAGATCCGTAACGTGCTTCGGCCAGTAGCAGCAGCTGTACTTGCGGCGGGCACCGAGCACCTCCGTGAAGAAGGCGGCAGGGACCTCGTAGTGCTGCTCGTTCGCTCTGTCAGGAACGAGCGCGACGGGCGAGCCGTTCATCATCTCGACGAAACGGTTCGTGATGTTGCCTGCGTGCTCGACGTCGCCGGAACGGATCTCGCTACGCTTCCACTCCAACAGACGCCGGATGCCGGCACGGATCACCGAATCGGGCACGAGTCCCGACTCGGTCCAGGTCAAAGCACGTGCAGTTACTGCGCTCATCGCGCCACTCCAGACAATGGTCTTGCGAAGCAATATACAAACGCCCCCAGAGTGCGCCAATCCCTTGAAATCCTTTGTTACATTCGAGTACAGGTCAAGTACATTCGAGCCGTTAGACTCGCGTATCCCGACCGCCCGGCCCGATCCGAAGCAACCATGTCCATCGCCATTCTGTGGTTTCGGCGCAATCTGCGCCTGACCGACAACGCTGCCCTGCTCGAGGCCGTGGCCGACGGCAAGCGCGTGCTGCCGCTCTACGTCCACGACGATCTGCCGCTCGGCGGCGCCTCGCGCTGGTGGCTGCACCATTCGCTGACCGCTCTCAGCGCCGGAATCCGCGCACTCGGCGGAACCCTGCTGCTCAGAAGGGGCGATCCGGCCAGCGTCATCGACGAGCTTATCGGAGCGACCGGTGCCTCCGCCGTGTACTGTAGCCGACGCTTCGAGCCGGAGGCGCGGCAGCAGGAGTCGCAGCTGGCATCGCGGCTCGGATCGCGCGCGATTCTCCACATCTGCGACGACAGCCTTCTCCGCCGGCCGGGCGAAATCGCCACGCAGTCCGGCGGCAACTACAAAGTATTCACGCCCTACTACAAAGCTTCCGTAGCGCTGGGCGAGCCAGACGCACCCAGGCCGGTACCGGACTCGCTCGGGTTCGCCGCGCCGCCGGGGGAGTCCGAGCAGCTGGAAAACTGGTCGCTCTTGCCGACGTCACCGGACTGGGCGGGCGGCCTGCGCGAGACCTGGCGGCCGGGCGAGGCTGCTGCCATCGAGCGGCTCGACGCGATCACGGCGGCAATAAGCGGTTACGCCGACGGCCGCGACCGGCCGGATCTCGAGGCCACGTCCCGATTGTCTCCGCATCTGCACTTCGGCGAGATCAGCCCGCGGCAGGTCTGGCATGGCGTCATGGGCGACGCGCGGCAGCGACGGCTCGAGGACGCCGCCGAACCGTTCATCCGCCAGCTCTACTGGCGCGATTTCAGCGCCTATCTGCTGTTCCACTACCCGTCGCTCGCGACCGAGCCCCTTCGCGAGGAGTACGGACGTTTCCCCTGGCGCGAGGACCGAGCGGCCATTGAGCGCTGGCAGAAGGGCCTCACCGGTTATCCGATCGTCGACGCCGGAATGCGCCAGCTCTGGCACACCGGGTGGATGCACAACCGCGTCCGCATGATCGTCGCCTCCCTGCTGGTCAAGCACCTCCTGATCCCGTGGCAGCGCGGCGCCGAGTGGTTCGTGGATACGCTGGTCGATGCCGACATGGGAAACAACTCCGCCGGCTGGCAGTGGGTGGCGGGAAGCGGCACCGACGCCGCGCCCTACTTCCGGATATTCAACCCGATCAGTCAGGGCCAGAAGTTCGATCCGGACGGCGAGTACGTTCGTCGCTGGGTACCGGAGCTGCGCGAGTTGCCGAAGCAGTACCTGCACGAGCCCTGGAGCGCCGACTCCGCTACGCTCGGATCCGCCGGTCTCGTGCTCGGCCGGGACTACCCGGAGCCAATCGTCGAGCACAAGCTCGGCCGCGAACGCGCGCTTGCCGCCTACAAGGCAATGCGGGAAAACTAGCGGCCGCCGCGGCGAACAAACCGCAACAGCAGTACAACCCGCGAGAGGTGCCGGGAAGCCCTACCACTCTCGCAGCGCCTCTACGATAATCTTAGCGATAAACGTAAGGAACACTCGGAAGGGGTAAAGGTGCAATCCAAGCTCGTAGACGCTTTGTACACCGTACTCATGCCGCTGGCCAAGCTGATGATACGAATCGGTGTCGACTATCGGGTATTCGCCGGCATTCTTCGCGACGTGTACGTGATGTCGGCGCGCGAGTATCTTACAGAGGAAGGCAGGAAACCGAGCATATCGGAAGTATCGCGTGTAACGGGGCTTACGCGGCCCGACGTGCGAAGCCGGCTGGCTGCCATTGGTGAATCCGACAGAGGCACGCCCATCGGCTTTGACTCACGCCTGGCCTACGTACTTGCCTATTGGATCGGGAGTCCAGAGTTCGTCGACAAGTCGGGGATACCGAAACAGTTGCCGTTCACGGAGGAAGAACACAGTTTTTGTAGCCTGGTAGAGCGATCCATCGGCGATTGCGACGCAAGAGAAATAGCGCGGGAGCTCGAAGTGGCTGGCAGCGTCGAAACTACGAGGACTGCAGACGGCGAAATCGAGTCGGTCGTTTTTCTCCAGCGGTCTTTGCAGTCACTGAATAACGTACCTGAGTATCTTAAGACTTTCCTCGGTACGTTCACGCGAACGGTTGAGGAAAACCTGGCCGGGGCTCCGGGAACCGGCAAACCGATGCGGCTGGCCTACTCGCACCGCCTGGATGCGGACAAACAGGCTGTTTTCAGGAGAATCGCGGAGGAGCGTATACCCGCGTTCATAGAGCAAATCGACGACGCTCTGCAGGCCTGCGAGACCAGGGACGACGGCGAAATGCCTGAGGGAGGCGAAGGAACCCGTGTCGGCGTCGGAGCCTTCTACTTCGAGCAGCCAATGACTGACGCGGAAGGGAAGCCGGTTGCGACGCTCAAGCTGGACTGATTCAGCGCCAACATACTAGTTGCCTTTGAAAACACCCTGTGGCTCGGTATCGCTGGAGGTAGCTGCCCGACGGATCTCTATGAGCTGATGCAATCGGGGGCAATCTTGCTTAACGGCGATGCTGCTCATTGCTTTCTCCTATAGTTCGCATTCAGAAGTTCAGGTACCCACCCCACCGTTTCGTCCCTGTTCGCCCCGGAGCGGTCGAGGCAGTACAAAGTGGAGCGGGTGTCTGCAAGCTAAGTCGGAAACAGCGGTCACGCAAACGGACGCCGATCAACACTGACACTTTCCTTCCACTCTTTCACGACAAGGGGCGATGCGCCAGCCTGTAAGCTGCCGGAAAAGCCGGAGAAGGCCCTGGAGTCGTAGCCCCGCTTTGGAAGAAAAATTCCAAATCCTCCGCTCTCTTAATTGGGCTTCAAAGCCTGCTTATCGAACTCTGAGGCTCGAGTTCCGCACGCGAAGCCGCACGCGCCGTTCGCCCGGAGCCGGTAGCCGCCGAATCCGGTAGAATCCCCGGCAGCACGCGCCCGTAGCTCAGTAGGATAGAGCGACGGATTCCTAATCCGTAGGCCGCAGGTTCGAATCCTGCCGGGCGCACCAGTTCAAGCCAGAACTTCGACACCCCATTGACGAAAAGACGAGTGTAGCGCTGCGCACCTGGCCGCAATCTTGGCAATCCAGATCCAACGACGCATAGAGAACGCACCCGACACGGCGCCTATTGTGGCCTTTTTCATGCCAAGCCGCGCCCGGCACTTATTGCAACCCCATCAAGTGATGAAAAACTGCACGGGCACAATGAACTCCAGACGTTCCTTACGCATGTCATCGGGCATGGGTGGAAGCGGCTGCGCACGCTCCAACATGGCCAGGGCCGCGTCATCGAGCAGTCGATGTCCGGAGCTTTTTTGGATCCGGGAGTCGATGACGCGGCCGTCCCGATCCATGGCGATATAGAGCAGAACGACGCCCTGTTGGCGCCGTTGTTGGGCGGCGCGCGGATACTCCTTATGGCGTTCAAGCCAAGCCAGTAGCACGGAGGCATAGTCGGCCTCGGCTCCCGCCATTCCGCCAGCGCTTGCGTCAGCCACGCTGTTCCCAGCGTCCAAGCTATCTTGAGTGCCGGCCTTGCCGCCGGCACCGGCCGTTTGCGGTTCACGCTCGGCGGGCGGTTCTGGGGCAATGACCGCCTCTGATACGATTTCCGGAGCGACCTCTTTCGGAGGCGTCGGTTTTGCCGCCGGCAAGGGCGGCTCGATAACCCGTTCCGTTATGTCTTCCGGTTCGGCGGGCTCGGCGATGGGGGACTCCTGCGGTTCAGGCAGCTCCTGTTCCGCGGTCTCCTCGATCGGAGGGGCTTCTCTCGGTTCTTCCGGCTGCTCTTCGAGGTCCGGCGTTTCCGGCGTGTTTTCCGGTCCGCCGGGTGCGCCGCCGGCGGGGCCGAGTGCAATCTCAATACCGCCGATCCCCGGTGCCTGCGCGCCTTCGTCGGCGCGCGGCCAGAACATCGCCGCGGCGACACCTGCGTGAAGCGCGATGGCCATGACAACCGCAGTCATCCAGTGCCGGCTTTTCATCCGCATCAGCCGGCCCCATCGGTTGCGGCCGGCACGGTCAGGAGTTTCAAACGCTCGACACCCGCCTCGCGCAGCATCTCCATGAGCGCGATCACATCCGCCGAGTCCGCGGCTCCGTCCGCCTTAAGCCAGACCTGTGTCGAGGGAGCCGCTTCCATCCGCTCCTCCAGCGCGGTTTTCAGCGCCTCTTCGTCGATCACTGCGTCGTCGAGGGCGAGCTGTCCGTCGGCGCCCAGCATGACCAACAGCTCCCGCGCCTCGACCACGCCTCCGCTGGCCGAGATCGGCGGCGTCACCTCGATCGGGTCGATAGCGGACAGTTGTCCCGTCAGCATAAAGAAGATCAGCAGCAGGAAGACAACATTGATCAGCGGCAGGATGCGCTCGTCATCGTTTTTGGGCCGGGGTGGATCGAAACGCATGGGCTCGGCCTCACTCCCCGGACGGTTGGGCGCCGCGGATCAGCGTCACATCGGAGGCGCCGGCCGCCTTCACGCGGTCGAGCACGGCGACGGTGCGCTGCAACGGCACGCCCGTCAATGGTTTGATGAGGACGCGCTGTTCAGGCGCGTCCGCGAGGCGGTCGGCAACGCGGGCCGTCAGCGTATTGAGGGAGACAGGCTCGGATGCAAACCGCAGCTCGTCCGGCAAGATCTCGATCAGCAGGACGTCGCCCTCGGCGGACAGACCGGCGGCGGCCTGTACGGGGGCGGAGAAATCGATCGCGCGCCAGTCGAGAAAGCTCGTCGCCAACATGAAAAAGACGAGGAGGATGAACACCACATCGATCAGCGGCGTGAGGCTGACCAGCGGCCGTTTCTTCGCAGGCTTACTCAGCAGCAGCGGTGGCGGGAAGACCGGGCCGTTCATGATGCGCGTCTTTCTCTTTGAGGGCGTCCTCGGACAAGTCCTCCGTGAACAGTTGCGTGACCAGATTGTCCATTTCGTGCGCGAGCCCATCGACCCGGCGTTCCAGCCAGTTCAGCACCGCGACGACAGGAATGGCGACGGCGAGGCCCACGGCGGTGGTCAGGAGCGCCTGCCAAATACCGCCCGATAGGATGGCCGGATTGACCTGGTTGCCCGCGGCTTCGAGCTGGCGAAACGCTTCGATCATCCCAAGCACCGTGCCGAACAGACCGAGCAGCGGCGCGAGAGAGGCGATCACCTCCAGAATCCGAAACCCACCACGGAGGTTCTCGAGCACTTCGCCGCCGTAGCGGAGGAGTTCCTCGCGGATTTTCGCTTCGGGTACGCCGCACTGCAAACCGCGGATCGCCCGAGCCAGCACCTCGCCGACTAGGCTGCGGGCGCGTTTAGCCGTCGCGAGGGCTTCCTGTGTCTTGCCTTCCTTATACAGATGAAGCGCCTTGCGGCCGTTGCGGCTCCGACCCACATTGGTCCGGCTGAACTGCCACAGTTTCAAGAGGGTCACCGCCGTCGCCAGCACCGACATGGCGATCAGGATCATGACCACCGGGCCGCCGGCTTGCAGCAGGCTAAGCGCGCCACTGATGCCACCCTCAGTCGCCGACGCCGTAGCTTCGCTCAGTCCATCTTCGGAAAGCACGGCACCGGCGGCATCTCTGCTCGCAGTCGTTTCTTGCGCCTCGCTCTCCTGCACAGGAGATGCAAGCGGCGCACAGAATATTACCGCACAAAGAAGAGGCGTCTCCCAGACACTCCTGCGATTTAATCGATCCCCACAAAACACTTTCACAACTACTTGGTTCTTTCTATTGGGTTGTCATAAACATTGACCAGTGCGTTCAATACCCATAGCCGATGCCCAGGCCAGAACGTCCAATATTAGGCACTGCTGAGCTGTCAGGTTTGCGCCATCGTTTTTTGCCCTTTGCCTGAAGGCAACCGAACGCCGTTTTACGATTCATGGGCGATCTCCTTTACACATAGGAGTTGTTCGTTTTTTGACGGATCGCGCGTAAGCCAGGCCCATCGTCACGGCTGAGATTGCGACAGCCGCAAGGCCGAACCAGCCGACGACGCCGATGGAATCGCGCCACGTTGAATTAGAAACCCATACTGAAAGCGCGAGCAAAGCCCATCCGAAAAGCTGCAACACCATCCGTTTGCCGTTCGCCGGCACAGGGCTAACGACATCGCGTAAGTGGCGGGTCGAGGATAGCGCCAGGGCAGCGAAACCCATGCAGGAGAGAATGAAGGCTAGCAGCACAAGCATCAGTAGTTTCCCCATATCCTGGCGGCGAGCACGATCGGAACGCAGGGCAGCGTTGCGACCGCAAGGCCCATCCAGACCCGCGCCGCCGAGCGCGTATGGAATGCGGCTATGATGATCGCGGCGTAGAGAGGGAAGCTAAGGAGTGTTGTTAGCTGTACCGCTTCGGCTTCGCCAACGCCGACCCAAGGGAGCGCCAAGGACAGAGCGAGCGTGATAAGAGAGGTCAGCGCATAGCCGCCGATAATGGCGGCCACTATGCGAGAGGCGATAGACCATGTGCACGTTGTTCGTATCGCAACCATCAAGACGCCGTCTCCACTTCCTTTGCAGAAAGGCGCTCGGTGCTTTCAATACCGCGCCATTGTGGGTTGCGTCGAACTTGCCAAGCGAGAAATACGAAAAAGAGGCCCACGCCGAGCGCAGACAAATCGAATCCGGCGAAAACCCAGTCACTTTGTGAAAGGGAGGCGATCAGACCACGGTCGGTTGTCAAGGCGTTAAGGACGGGAAGAAAGCCGTATGCTGCGGCGGCAAGACCGCATAGTTCGAACCAGGCGCGGCTAGAGCGCCGCCAGATAGCGTAGATGTAGGAAAGTCCCCACGTCATAAACATAAGGTGGACCTCCCAATCACCGCGTCCTTCCATTCCCATGGGCAGCAAACGGTTCGCCCAGAAGTATGTGGCGATTCCAATCGGTAGACCGATGATCGTGCCGAGATTGAGTATATTGACCGCTGCCATCCCGAAATGCGTCGCTTCGGTTTTCACCATTCGGGCTTCGCGCTTCTTCGCCCACAGCAGAAGCCCTGTCGCGATCATCGCTGTGCCGGAAAGTCCGACGATCACGTAGAGTGCGCGCAAAACCGGACCGGCGAAGAGCCCTTCATGCAGGCCGAGCATGATTTGCTCGAAACCACCAGAGGCGGTTCCGCCTTTCGGCCCCGCGTCCAGCACCGCGCCCGTGACACCGTTGAACAGCAGCGTTCGCTGCGCGCGGCTGATGCCGCTGTTGCGCGCGTAGATCAAAACCTGAGCATTCGCACGGCCTGGACTCTCAATGCGCATGAGTGTGGTCTCACCCGGCCCCCAGCTTTGCTCCGCGTATGTCAGCAGGGCGTCTAAATCCGCAGTCTCAGCGTATGGCGCCTTTGTTCCCGGCGAGATGCTTACTTCTCCTGAAACCTCGGCATAAAATCGATCCCGCGCTTCACCCTTTGGGTAGAGCGCATCAACCGCTGTTGGGATATAGGTGAACATATAAAAAATCAGTCCCGACCAAGTGATCATCAGGTGGAACGGTAGCGCTGAGACGCTCAAAAGGTTGTGTCCATCCAGCCAGCTTCGTTGGCCCTTTCCTGGACGGAAGGTGAAGAAGTCCTTGAAGATTTTTTTGTGTATGATCACGCCGCTGATGATCGCCACCAGCATGAACATCGAACAGACGCCGACAATCAGAACGGCAAGATCATAGGGCACGTAATGCAGGCGATAGTGCATACGGTAGAGCGTCTGACCACCGCCCGTTTCGCGTCCGGAGACATTCAGTGTATTACCGGTTAAAGGATCGAGGGTCTGTCGCGTGAATTTGCCAAAGCGCGTATCCCCCTCGGGCCAGGCCCGCCA
Source organism: Woeseiaceae bacterium (assembly GCA_028277185.1). GTDB lineage: Bacteria > Pseudomonadota > Gammaproteobacteria > Steroidobacterales > Woeseiaceae > UBA1847. Next base: position 121,916 of record JANQGQ010000031.1, on the reverse strand, counting down.
ACCGACGGCAAACGCCCCGCTGCGCGAGCTGGCGGGAAAGTAAACAAACCAGCTCTGCGAGTCGGCGGCTTCGCGCGTAAGCCAGTCTTCCGCTTTCGGTAACAAGACAGACGCGGCTGACAACGACGCTCTTGGCCCTTCGGGCTGCATCCATTGATCGATCTCATCGTCCACATAACCGAAGGTTCCCGTCAGGAAGATGAAAAACAACACGCAACCGACAAGCAAACCGCCCCATGTATGCACCAGCGCTGTTGATTGTCGGAAAGACGGTTTCATTGTGAGTAATAGAGCTTGCAGCGATTAGTCATTGCGCGCAGCGCGGACGGAAGCTCGGCCCGCGCCTGTCTAGCTAGAATGACGCCCGAAGCGTGAACGAAACGGCTCTTGGCTCTCCGGGAAAAGTGCTCCGGAAAGTGTCGCCACTGGTGCTTGCATTCACGTAGTATCGTTTGTCGGCGATGTTGGTGATATTGAGCTGGGCGCTGACGGCTTCGGTAATCTGGTAGCCAACAAAAGCGTCAGCGGTAACGTAGCTCGGCAGCGATAGCGTGTTGCTTTCGTTGAGGACGCGATCTCCTGTGTAAAAAACGCCCCCTCCGATTGTCCATTTGAAGAGATCGCCAGGCAGTTGATATGTCGCCCACAAGCTCGCCGTCGATTCCACGGAACCGGGAAGACGGTTGCCGACAATGGTCTCGTCCGTATCTGCGGCGATTTCGCTATCGAGCAGCGTGACCTGAGCCGACAAGTTCAGTCCGGGCAGGAGTTCTCCCGCCGCTTCAAATTCGATGCCTTGAACCTCAGCCTTGCCGGTCAAGATTTCGAAACCGGGATTTTCCGGATCGCCCACCACGATATTGCTTTTCTTAAGCGAGAATAACGCAACCGTCGTGGTAAAGCGGCCATCGAACCATCCGTGCTTAAAACCAATTTCAAACTGTTCGCCTTCGGAGGGATCCGCTACGCCGCCGCCCAAAAGGTCGACGTCCCAATTCGGCTCGAAGGAGCGTGAATAACTGGCGTAGACCAGAGAATTCTCAGTGGGGGCATATGTGATAGCGGCGTTTGGAGATGTTTGGCTGACATCCTCGGACGTCGCGTCGTTTTCCAGCACGTCGTGCCGCACGCCGACTTGAAGCCCCCAGCCGCCGCCGAAATCAATGCTGTCCTGTATGAAGAAACCATACGCACTGTCTTTAGTGCTGGTGGCCTCAGTATTACCAGTCGGTATCTCCGTCGCGCGGAATGGCGGGTCGAATACCGGCAGATTGGGTAGCGCAATGTTCAGGAAGGGAGTGTCAGTCGACGCAAATCGATAATAGTCGGCGCCAGTCACGATTTCGTGCTCGATACGCCCCGTTTTAAGTTTGCCACGGACATCCGCACGTGTCGTGATCGAGTCGCGCTCGGAACCGAGGCGCTGGAAGAGACGCCGTGTGGTTTCGATACCGTCGTCTGTCAAACCACGGAGCGAGATGAAATTGTTGTCTCGGGTAATACGGTCTTGCGCGAATAGGGCGCGGAATTGCCAATCGTCCGAGAAATCATGCAATAGCTCCGCCGTATAACGGTATTCTTCCATGTCGTACTCGAGGTTCCCGTCGCCGTAGAAGGCATCGTCCGGAATCGCGTCTGCTGACTCCAGGCGCGTGGGGTCGGGTACGGGCCAGCCTGGGTTGGCCAGTCTTTCGGTCTTCTGATATTCGCCGGTCAGGTTCAATTGCGTTTGCCGCGTGATGGACCAGCTCAACGCACCGGCGACGCCGCGGCGCAACGGGTCCACATGCTCGGTAAACGCTCCTCCGCTTTCATAGCCGGCGGTCAGCCGATAGAGGACGGTTTTGGCCTCATTGAGCGGGCCGGTCAGATCGATAGCCCCTTGATACTGGTCAAAACTGCCGGCGGTTAGTTCCAGCGCATATCGTTCTTCATCGCGAGGCTTTTTGGTCACGTAGTTGATGAAGCCGCCCGGCGTCGACTGCCCGAAATCGATCGCATTCGGCCCCTTGATCACTTCAATCCGTTCGATGTTGTACAGTCCGGGGTCAGATTGATGCGTGAAGCGATAGCCGTCGCGCAGATAGGTGCGCGCATTGTCTGCATCGATGCCACGCAACTGGAATCGCTGATAGGTTCCTTGGAAGTCATTCGTGCGACTGACGCCGCTGACGTTGCGCAAGACATCGACTTCGTTATCAGGTTGCTGATCATCGAGAAGGGACCGTGTGACCACGCTGACGGCCCGTGGTGTTTCAAGCACCGTTTGTCCCAGCCGATTGCCGCGAACGATGGACGTGCTCGCCTTGTAACTGCGCTCTGGCGTTTTGCCTTCCACCGTGATCGGCCCGAGCTGGATGATGCCGTCATCGCTCTCTTCCGCCGCGTTGCGTTCCAACGTGACAGCATTGGCGCTGGTATAGCGGTAACTCAGGCCACTGCCTGCCACCAGCCGGTCAAGCGCCTGTTTGGCCGTAAAGGCCCCACGGAGTGCCGGCGCCGTATGATCATATGTCGATGTTTCGGTATAGAGCACCTGCAGGCCGGTTACGGCGGAGAAGTCGGCGATGGCCCGCGGCAAGGGTTTGGACGGGATATCGAATTCGTAAGTCTGTTCGGCCCGCGCCAAGCGGACGGCGCCAGCGCCCGCCTCATCAACCTGACTCCGCGCCACAGCCGGCGATGCCGCCGTCAATGCCAGCGCTGATGCGCCCGCCAGCAACCAAACACACCAAATATCCCTTACGCCCCCCGCAACTGAAACCACGTCCTTGTCTCCTTTCCCACAAAAATACGAATGAGAAGCACTCGCATCACTGATATGACCGGTGAGACAGGGCAAATCCCCCTAGCTGCGAGAGACTTTTTTTAGAGGGGGTAGAAAGCGGCGGCGCTTAGCGCAGCAGCACCAGAAAATCCGTCATGTGGTTCACGCGCACAGGTAGTGTGTCGGCGATGACCCCAAGCGCGACGTCCGGATCGTCGGTTGCGAACACACCGCTAACCTTCAGATCGTCAAGGCCGCCGTCTACGATGACGATGTGCCCGCCGCGATACCGGTTCAGCTCGGCGATGACCTCGCGCAGGGGGGTGTTGAAGAAAACGAGTTGACCGCGTAACCACGCCGTGGCGGTGGTCTTGTTCAGGGTGATCGGGTCGGAGATTGCGCCATCGGACAGATGTGCTTGTTGCCCCGCATTCAAAGCAAGATAAGAGGGGGCGCCACGGTCCGGCTTGGCGGAGAGTTCAAGCTGTCCCTCGGTCAGCGTCACGATTGCTCCATCGTCTTCCAGACGCACGCCGAAACTTGTGCCCGTGACGCGGATATGGCCTTCCGTCATCTCTACCAAGAAGGGACGGTCTCCGTCCGGGCTTACGTCAAACCAGGCTTCGCCGCGCAGCAGGTGGACCACCCGCTCGTCTAGCTCCAGGTTGACTGAAATCGCACTGTCCGTGTTCAGCGTAACCCGGCTGCCATCCACCAGAGTGAGCGGTGTGCGCTCGCCGACCGATGTCATATGGTCGCTATTCAGTCGGATCATGACGTCATTGCGGTAAATCACGCCCGTCATCATCACGATGGCCAGACAGGCGGCCAGGACCGCTGGTCCGCGTGGAAATGCTCCGAAGCCGGACGGTTCCCGCCTGGTAAGCGCAGGTTTCTGATTGATCACCTGTTTGACGGGCGCTTCAAGCGTATCCCAAAGACTCTTGGTTTCCTCGAAGGCCCGCGCGTGACGAGGGTCGGCCGCCATCCATTGATCGAATTGAGCCCGTTGGGACGCCGCCGCGGCAGGATCGCTTCTGGGTTCTCGCAGACGCGCGTGCCAGATGGCCGCAGCTTCCAGAATGATGTCCGGAAGCTCTTCCGGTTTGCCTCTTCGACTTTCAGACGTCATGCCATGCCGTTCTCGCGAAGAGCGATGTAAGACTGTCGCCGTAGCTTGGCGGCGTTTTTCTCAAACACATCGAACTGCTGCTTCTATAACGGTTCCGCGCATGCAAATCCCCCCCAAGCCGAAAAGTACACGTACTGAAAAATTGACACACGCCGGCGCATCAAAACTCGCGCCCCGCATCTCTCAGCCTTTTCCGGCAATGAACCATGGCTCGCGCAATCTGGTTTTCCACGGTCTTTTCCGAGATGCCGAGCCGCTGGGCGATCTGGCGCATCGTCAACCCCTGGCCCCGATAGAGAATGAAGATATGCCGGCGCTTGGCGGGTAACTCCCGGACCGCCGCGGCCAGGATCGCGAGTTCCTGCCGCGCCGCCGCTTGCGTCTCCGGCGACAGGACATCGCATACCGTCTGATCGGCCGCAATTCCCGCTTCTCGATCGGACCGTACGGTTTCACGCTTCAGGTGATCGATCGCCAGGTTGCTCGCCATGCGGAAGACATAGGCCTTGGCGTTCTCCGGCATCGCGGCGGCGCTGGTGCTTGCGCGAACCCAAGTGTCCTGTACAACGTCGTCAGCCAAGCTCTCCGAGCCGGTTCGGCGTCGGACGAAACGGCGCAAATCCTCATAGTAGGCTTCGACAGCCTGCGCCAAAGTATTGAACCGGAGCTGCGTCATTCCATTGGCCGTGTTCAACCCACACCGAATGCGCCGACGTCACCTGCAACGTCGACCCGTCCGTGTTCGTTCAAAGCGGTGAAAAACCTACCCTATGACAGATGCGAGTCATTCTCAATAGAAGGAATCCCATCGACGAGTGCCCTGACGCTTGGGGGGAAACCGGCCGCCGCACCAGTCATACTTGTGACCGCATCGCTTGCATCACGCTTCGAGTGCGGTGGTGAGATCAAGCTGTTGATCAGGTCATTTGTTGCGGAAATGGGAACCGGCAGGGCGAATTCATGGCCAATGAAGAGGAAGGAAACGAAAAAGTCCGGCCTCTGGGTGCGAAGCGTAAGGAAATCGGCATGCTCTTCGAGCAGCATGCTTTTATCGCCGCGAAATTCGGTCGTGATTGTTGTCGACCCTCTAAAGTCGATCGCCTCTGGCATTAATCCATCGATAAAGAAAGAGCGGGAGGCGAAAACCACCGCGCTTGTCAGCGCGGCGACCAGCTTGAATATCGCCGTCGTTGTCTCGGCGCTCGGGGTTAATGGAGACACCGCTGAGTTGATCGAAGGCACGAGGATCGAAAGCGATGGCTGCCAGGTCATATGGCGCGAAACAGTCAGTCCTTGGGATGGGGGTGAATTGCTGTCACAACTTGAATGCTATAACCACCCCGCATTGGTAATCGCCGGTGTAGCAGAGACACCCTCCGTCGCGCTGACCATCCACAGTGGGTCAGTACTCTCAATCGATAATTTTCAAAGTTTCCAAAGCGGTAGGCTTCTGGATATCATTTCCATCTTGTTGTGGAAGCCCTCGGTGATGCCGTTGCTTTTGCTGAATCGCCACATGGCGACAATCGGTTCCAGCCAGCTTGTCAGCGTCTTCGCCAAGGCTCGTAGCAGGCTTTCACGGAGTTGATCCAGTAACTCAAAGAGCTGGGGTATCTTGGCCCTGGTGCGGCGTGCTGTAAGCGTTCTCAACAGCATCAGGCGCATCAGCTTTTGTTTGGCGACATAGATCTGCTGCAATACTGGGTAGTCTGCGAGGTACTGCATCAGTTTGGCGTGCTGCGCATCGTTCAGATTCCATTGATGACGGCGCATGAGGCTGATCAGGCCTCGATTCTTGCGGCCGTCCGGATCATGCTGCTTCCAGACCTTCAGGAAGTGCTGATTGATCAGGCGAACCACATGGAAGCGGTCGGCGACGATGGTGGCGCTGGGGAAGTATCGCCGGGCGATCCGGCGGTAGGTCTCCGACAGATCCATGACCACCACCTGGACATTGCTACGACCCCGTAAGTTCTTCAAATAAGGGCGTAAACTGGGTTCTGAGCGGCCCAGCTTCACGTCAAAGACGTTGTGGTTCTTCAGGTCGACGAAGGTCGTGGCGAAGCCCTTCTTGCGGGTGAAGAAATGCTCGTCAATGCCGAGCACTCGTGGGCAGGAGCGTCTGTCCGTCTCCGAGTGTCGGATGCTCAGGTGATCCCGATACCATCGCTCCACCGTGGCACCGGAGATCCGGTGTGTCTGTGAAAGCATACGCTGTGTCACGCCGCCTTGATGGGCTTCGTACACTTCCATCCGGTAGGTATCCGACGCTCTGTATCGGGGCCTGAGGCCGGTAAAGACATGACGGAAGTAGCGTCCGCAGGTCTGGCAGTGATACTTGGGCACCTTGAGGTGCAGCACTATGACCTGATTACCGCGCCGTGTGTGCTTGACGGTGCGTCGGTGGGTGGCCTTGATCCGCAACCGGGTACCGTTGCAGTGTTTGCAAGCCGACTGACGGCGATAGGGTCTGGCCCAGACATCGACACAGCGCCTGCTTTTTACTCGTACAACTTCCAGGCCCGGTATGCCTATAGTCATGCTCGCGTGGGACATCGGTGTTCTCCATTAAATTGATCGTCGCAAAATCAGTTTAATGAACGCCGGTGTCCCCCGGTTAATGATGTAGAGCCCGAGGTTTTTCGTTCACGTGGAGTATTCTGCCCAGCGCTGTTAGCCGGTCGCCTCTGGTAACGCAACGTCCGGCTAAGGCAGTATGATGTTATCGCCCTCCAACGCAGTGTGAAAATCGGAGTAAGGACGAAGACCGAAGCCCTCATCAACAACTGATATCGACGACATCCGATCGCATCGAAACGTCCGGACAGCATTCCTGGTCCGGTCCCAGCACAGCGCGTACCAAACCGGGTAGTTGAGCAACAGGTAGTGCGGCTCAATCGTTCGCTCGGTACGCTGACCACGCTCATCGTCGTACCGGAGGTTTGCGACTCTGGTCATCAGGAACGCCGTGTGTAACCGTTCCACCAGTAACGGCGACGGCAACTTGTAGCCCGTTTGCACAAACACGGACGCGGCCTGTCCGATCAGGATTCGTGATTTGAACCGCTTGATTCTGGACTGATCCGAGGGCGAGAACGACGCCATCAACTTTCGACGAATCGGCGCGAGGTTCGCCATCAGAATCGGCGAGTCCATCTGCTCGGCAACGGCCAGGCTCACCAACAAGTCGACGGCTTCGCGATAGCTGAGAGCGATCTGCCCGATACCCCAACTCCAATGCAGCCGAATACCCCCGCCCCTACCCCGGGATGCTTCAATCGGCAGGCCACGTTCCCTCAGGATGTCGACGTCCCGGCTGAGAGTGCGCTGGCTTACGTCGAACTCTGCAGCGAGGTTTCTGAGGACCAGTGGCGCATCGGTCTTGAGTCTCGCAGTCAGAAGATCGAGCCGCTGCAGCCGCGATAGTGTCGTTGCCCCGGTCACCGAATAAATATGTCATGAAATGACGTATTTTCTCAGAGCGTTCGGTTTCTACCCAAACCAACCAGGGGATTCGCAATGAGCAACAACGTTATCGAAATCGCTGAAATCAGGCTGGCGGAAGGTCGGACCGTGCAGGATTTGTTGGCCGCGTCCGAACGCTTCCAAAATGAGTTTCTGTCGGCGCAACCAGGATTTATCGGCCGCGATCTGGTACGCACGGACGACGGCTCTTATGCCGACATCGTTCGCTGGGACAGCGTGGAAGCAGCGACTGCCATTATGGACAAAGCTGCCAATAGCGAAGCGTGCCAGCGCTTCTTTGCAGTGATGGAGATGAATTCCCAGGACCCGACCGAAGGAGTGAATCTCTACGAGGTACTGACGAGCTATCCGGCCGCCGGGTCCAGGAACCCCGACACTGGCAACCAACAAAGCGGCACCTGAAACAGCCCGGCTTCTGATAGTCTACCGAGGAACAAGACGAACGATCGGAGACCGGAGCCCGATGCCCGTCACCCTACGCGAAGCGAAGCCCGACGACGCCGCTACGATCGCCGGCTTCAACTCGGCAATGGCACAGGAAACCGAAGGCAAGGCACTCGCATCGGAACGCATCGGTGCGGGCGTCGCCGCGCTGCTCAAAGACGAGCGCAAAGGCAGGTATTGGGTTGCCGAGAGTGACGGACGCGTAGTCGGTCAGATCATGGTGACCTACGAATGGAGCGACTGGCGCAACGCGACAATCTGGTGGATACAAAGCGTCTACGTGCACCCGGAGTATCGACGCCAGGGCGTCTTCACGGCACTGTACCGGCACGTCGAGGACATCGCCCGCCGCACGGATGACGTCTGCGGCCTGCGTTTGTACGTCGAGAAAGGCAATCGTCGGGCGCAAACGACCTACACGGCACTCGGCATGTCAAAAGACAACTATCTCGTCATGGAATCGATGTTCGGTTCCTGACCCTTGAACGACAGGTAAGACCATGCTCGAAACTGGCAGCCAAGCCCCGGAATTCACGCTGGAGAACGAGAACAGCGAGGCGACGTCGCTTCGCGACCTGCTCTCGGACAGACCGTTGATCCTCTACTTTTACCCCGCCGATTTCACGCCGGGCTGTACCAGGGAAGCCTGCGACATCCGCGATCTGCACGGACAGATCCAGGCCGTCGGCCTGCGCGTCGCCGGCGTCAGCCCCCAGGACGCGGCAAGCCATGCGCAGTTTCGGGATAAATACGAGCTGCCGTTCACGCTGCTGTGCGATCCCGACAAGACGGTGATTCGGCAATACGACGTCGACGGTCCCTTCGGCGTCGGCGTGCGCCGCGTGACCTACCTGATCGACCAGGACGGCCGCGTCGCCGACGCGGTTCAGGCGGATCTCAGAATCGGCAAGCACCGGGCGTTCATCGACCGGGCGATTGCCATGCGGGACTCGGCCTAGTCTCCCGTCACCGTCACCACCACCGAGCGCCGGTGGGGCGCGGTCCGGTGCTCCCAGAGAAACACGCCCTGCCAAGTGCCGAGCGCACAAACGCCGTCGCGGACCGGCAGGTTCAGGTCGTTCTGCGTCAGCACGCTGCGGATGTGCGCCGGCATGTCGTCCGGCCCCTCTGCCGTGTGCGTGTAGGCCGGATCGCCGTCCGGTGCCGTCCGCGCCATGAACGTTTCGAGATCCGTACGCACCGCTGGGTCCGCGTTCTCGCAGAGTATCAGCGACGCGCTCGTATGTCGCAGAAAGAGGTGGCACAAGCCCGTGCGCACGCCGGAGCCGGCAACGATGCGCTGCACGGTCCCCGTCAGTTCATAGGTCCCGCGCCCACGCGTGTCCAGCGTCGTTTCCTCCTGATGAATCATGTCGCGCCCACGTCCAGGTCAATGGCCGACCGATAGGGTTCGCCGTAGCGCAGCCTGATCGTCTTGGTCTTGCCGAACCAGGGGATCGAGATGATGTAGATGTTGTCGTACTCGTCCTCGGCAATGGGCGGCACTTTCTTGCTCGCGCCCAGGTTGGCGATCAGCACCGGCAGCGTGTTGCCGTGCGCGACGACGAGGATGATCTTGCCCTTGTGACGCTTGAGGATAGTCTCGAGAATCACTTCGGTATCGGCGGCGTCGTAGCGATTGATCGGCAGATCGAGCGCATCCGCCAGCGGCTGGGCGGTCTCCTCGGCCCTCCGGTACTGGGTGACGTAGATTGCATCGACGCCGGCAACGACGTCGGCGTCCACGAGCTGCCGGGTCAGCTCGGCGACCCGATGCTGCCCGGCGTCGCTCAATCCGGGGTCGCCAGCCGGGAACTCCGCCTTTTCGGCGTGACGCACGAAGATCATCGTCGTAGTAGCCTGCGACTCGAAAAACCAGGCCAGCCCGATGGCGATTGCGGTGTAGACGATCAGTATCTGCAGGCGACGGCGCCGGCGGCGGCGTTTGGCGTCCTGCTCAGGCGTGGTGTTGCGCATGGGGCGCGACTTTACGCAGTTTTAGGTATTTTGACTACGCCCCGGACGCAGGGTCTCGCGTTGCTCGGAGCGCAGGATGCGGTACTCGCCTTCGATGAGTTCGGCGCTCACGGCGCCCGGCTTGCTCGTATCGCCCGTCTGGCGCCGACCGAAACGCCAGTTGAGCCACCACAAGCGAATGCCGACGATCGCCGCGAACATGATGAAGACGGTCCCAAGCACGACGAACGCGAAGAAACCCAACACCAACGATGCGGCAATGGCCAGCGCACCAAGCACGATGACGAGCGCGTTCACCAGTGGATTGCCGGGCCTGAGCTTCAATCGATATTGGCTGTATCGCATGCGGGGTTCCGGGAGCCTCGGGGAAACACGGATTGTCGCACGACATTGGGGCGGCACGGCGTAACACAAGGTCGTCTGCCGACAGCACGTCCGGATCGTAGTCACCGATGCCGAAGTAGACCATTGATTCTAAATACATATCAGTAATTTAGAATTCACTTAGAGAATTCATATAAACTTTCGTTCCGAGTCCGCTCAACAACGCCGCGGCATGCCATGCGCAGCTTGACGCCGCGAGTTGAATCAACATTCTGCTGCAGCCACAATGCGCGATCACGCCACGGAGAGGTGGCAGAGCGGTTGAATGCACTGGTCTTGAAAACCAGCAAGGGTTAATAGCCCTTCGTGGGTTCGAATCCCACCCTCTCCGCCAATTCCACTCCGTGCTGAACATGGACGGCCTCAATATCGAGATTGCCAGGCGGCCTGAGGACGCCAAAGGTCTAGAGCAATATTTTCTCCAAAGGCGCGCCTAATCTGCGCCTGGCACCCCACCCAAGTGCAAGGGCAAGGGCCAACAGGAATGCAGCCGGCGCGGCGAGATTGCGGGCTTTGTCGCCCGCATTGGTCTCCGTGAAGGCGAAAGGCGCTATCGCATCATATGCCTCCAATGACAGACGCTGTTTAGCAACGACCGCCGGGCCAATCCGCCCCGATAAGTCAGCCAGCGCAGCGCGCGCTTCGGCCTGATAGGCGCGATAGCGATCCACGTCGCCGCCTGCAAAGGATAGAAGCGCTCTGTTTGCGATCACCGCTGGCGACAGATACTGCAACAGATTGATAGTCTCCTGGCGTTGCTGGCGGCTTTCTTCGAAAGCGCGCATGATTGGCGCTGTGCGTGTGGCCGCCTCGCGATTTGCGAGCCATGTGCCGGCATAGTAGAAAGGCACATCGTCATCGCTCACGGTCATCTCCGGATGGTCGGCGAGAAACCCTTTGGTCAACTCGGCAGTCGCCTTCCCCGCCTCAGACTTCGCGTCACGCATTTCGGAAAGCGCCGCAAGCTTTGACGGCGGCGGATAAAGCGCCTCGCTAACCGCCCCGCCAATGGCGGGGGTGAGAAATACAAAGCCCGCCCAGAGGGCAAACAGCGTGGCCGCAATGGTCTCGCTGCGGCGGAAGTAAGCCACCGCAAACGCGATGAGCGCAAACCAGAAAGCGCCGTAGATCCAGGCTGCGCCAATCCAGCCCGCCAGATTGGCAAGCCGGGCCGAAGAAAGCCCCGCAGCCCCCGGCGCCATCAACCCGGCTGCCAGCGCAACCAACGTGAAGACGCCCCAGATCAGCGCATTGCGGAATATCAGCCGGCTCCATATCAGCGGCTTCACGGCGCCGACCTGCGCCGCGACCAATCGCGCCCGCGTGCTTTCGCGTTCTGCAGACCAGATATCGAATGACGCGGCGACCATCAGCAAAGGCAACAAAAGCACCACCATCATCGACAGATCAAAACGTCCGACACTGAGCAATGTGGGGTTGGCGAATTCATATTCATTGAAGAGATCGGCCGGATTCACCCAGGCGGAAAGCTCCGTCTGCGCCGGCAACAGATCACTCGCCCCGATTGCAAAATCGCCGAGCGGCGCGGCCGGCGCCACAGCCGGCTTGCGGATATTCATCGGCCTTGCGGCATAGGCCGGCGCGGACGCACCCGACGCGCTTTCAACCCTGACCAGCTCGTCACGCCAGGCGTCGAGAGCATCATCACGGATTTGCACGTAATCGGCCTGGGCTTGCGTTATGCGCGCTACCTGCGACTTGCCGCTGTAAGCTGCATAACCGCCCAGGATGAACAGCGACGCGACAAGCGCAATTCCCGGCGCGGCGAACAAAAAGGTTCTGCGCTCCAGAAAGTAAGTGATCGATTTCATGACTGAACTACTCGCTTTTGTGCGCGCGCCACTGCCCAACGGACAAAGACAATACTCCCCAGCAGATAGGCAAGCAGGACCAATGCGCTGGATACGTAGCTTCCCGCGACAACCCTGAACGACAATGCCCTATGATCAAAATCCTCGATCTGGCGCCACAAATCTTCGTCCGCGGTATAAGCAGCGCCCACCGCATCTGCGCCATTGATCATGAAATCGCGATTGAGCTGTTCGACAATCTTGCGGCGATGCTCTTCAGCACCATCAATGAAAGCTTGTTGATGCAGACGGTCGACACCGGCAAGCCCGCTCGACAGACGTTTTACGGCAATCACCGGTGAGATGACCGACGCCGCATCCAAAATACGCTCCTGCGCATCATGAACTGCGCCAAGCTGCCCATAAATCTCTGCGAACAGATCATAGGCGTACTCCTCCGCTCTTTGCAGGCGATAACCGAGGAAGTTGATCGGCAGGTCTTCCATCTGCGCAACGCCGTATTCAGCCATGGCGTCGGATGGCAACGCCGCCATCGCCTCCGCATCGGCGCCGAGCCCACGCGCCGCTTTCTGTAGCGCCGCGGTGAGCGCACCGGCGTCTGGTTCAGGATGGGCGCTCGCGGCGATGTCGCCGGCAAGGCGCGGCGTAAAGACAAAGCTCACCGCCCAGATTGAGACAAGCGCAATCAGCGCGCTGCGCCGGTCCCGGCAGAGAGCGGAGACACCGATCGCAATAGCGCCGGCCGCCAACAGAAACACCCCATAGGCGAGCGTAAGGCCTGCGATCCGCAGCGCATTGTCCTCGAGGGTTACGGCCCCGTCCGCACCCGCGGCGACAAACAACGCCCCTGCCAATACCGGCGCAATAACGACGCCAAGGCTGAGCGCCGCGCCGCCAAGCTTGCCGCCGGCAAGGACGCGCGGACCGACGCCGAGCGCTGCATTCTGGCGCAAGGTCCCACTTTCACGTTCCCCGGCGATGGCGCCGAACAACACGAGAAAAATGAATAACGGCGTCATCGTCTGCAGGATCCAGGCCGGCGACAGCGACGCGATCCAGCCGGTATCTCCCCGCTCTTCAGCCCGGCGGAAAACGGCCGGATTCTGATAATGCGCTTCCATCCAAAGGGCCATGCCGGCGTAATCTGAAACACCCGGATCAAAGGCCGCCAGCGTCGGCGTCGGCCGGAACGCATAGCGAGCGAAATGCGCAGCGCCATGGGGGTTCTTTACGCCTTGCTCGTCCCAGATAGTGCGGTCAGCAGCCACGGCGCTTGCGCGTTCATGTTCAAACGCGGTTACACGTTGAACGGACAGAATGACGGACATGACGATCAGCCCGGTCAGCGCCGCCGCTACCGCAAGAAAGACTCCGCTGCGCAAATAGGTTTTCAGCTCTTTATGAGCAATCGCGGATATCATCACCGTCCCTCCCTACGCTGCATCTGCGGCGTCGGCGCCGTCATGCATATGGGAGAGATAGATCTGCTCAATTTCGCGCGCATCCAGTTTGTCGGCTTCAAGCTGATCAACAAGGTACCCGCCTTTCATGATGCCGATCCTTGTGCCGACTTCCTTGGCGCGGAATACATCATGGGTGGCCATCAAAATCGCGCGCCCGTTATCGCGTAGCTGTCGTAACGATCCACACAAACCATTGGCCGCAGACGGATCGAGACCGGAGAGCGGCTCATCGAGCAACAACACCGGCGCTTTTTTGGCGAGCGCAATACCAATGCCCACCTTCTGGCGCATGCCCTTGGAATACGTGCCCGCTTTGCGCCGGGCGGCGGCGCGTTCGAGCCCGGCCGCTTCCAGCGCTTCCAGAAGCTCGGTCTCTTTCGCCTTCACCCCGGCAAGGCGGAGGAAGTAATCGAGGTTCTCGAGGCCGGAAAGCTGCGGATAAAGCGCAACCTGTTCAGGGATATAGCCGAGTTTGGCTTTCGTGCCTGCCGGGTCCTGATGCGCAGCGACACCGTCGATCAGCGCCTCGCCCGAGCTTGGCTCGAGAAAGCCAAGAAACAAATTGATTGCCGTGGTCTTTCCAGCGCCATTGGCGCCCAACAGGCACAGGATTTCACCTTCCTGAACGCTGAGGTTCAGATCGTTCAGCGCGTTCACCGCGCCAAACGACTTCGACAGATTCTTCGCTTCAAGCATGATCTCTCGCTTCCTTTCTATTGGTGCCGCGCCGGCCCTAGAAGTCGTATGACAGGGACAGGCGATACTCACGCCCCGGGATGTTCACGCCAAACAGCGGCGATTCTTCTGCAAGCCGCACATCCGTGACATTATCTATGCCGGCGACAAACCGAAGGTTATCGAGAAGCGGATAGGCCACTTCCGCGAAGGCGAAAACGTAGTCGGGCAACATTTGCACCGGGCCGAAAGCCTCGGCCCGTTGAACGCCGGTATACTGAGCACGCAGCCGAACCATCAGATCGTTTTGGCCGGTCCACGTCAAAGCGCCATAAGCGCTATGCCGAGCGCGGTTTGGCAGCCTCTCCCCTGTAGCCGTATCCTCCGTATCGAGATGCGTATAGTTGGCATCGATGGAAAAACCCGCCGGCAATGCAGCGCTAAATGACACCTCAACGCCAAGAATCTCCGCGAGATCGACATTATTGAATTGCAGCGTACGACCAAAAAACACGCCGCAATTGCCGGCGATACATGTTGTGTCTATCAGGTTTTCCAATTCGTTCTTGAAAACGCCGCCGGAAACGGACCACGTATCCGTTTGATAACTAATGCTCGCTTCGTAGGTTCTTGAAAGTTCAGGCTGCAGATTTTCATTTCCGATCACCCTGATGGCGCCGCCGGCGATGGCGACGTCAAAGTCCGGAGACAGGTCACGCAAGCTAGGCGCTTTGAAGCCTTCACCGTAACCGCCTTTTACTACAAGCCCATCAATCGGTTCGTACACGATGTAAGCACGCGGACTGGTCTCCCAGCCGAAGAAACTATGATGGTCCGCCCGAAAGCCGCCGACCAGCGATAACTGATCAGTCAGTTGGACCTCATCCTGGATAAAGACAGCGCGATGCTGCGCTCGAATATCACCGTCTTCCGCAACATACTCGTCTTCAAGCAACTCATCGCGAACCTGCCCGCCAATCGTAATGTGATGCCTGTCGCCAATACTGAAATTGGTGTAGCCGTCAATGGCGGTGTCAATCACCTGCTGATCGCGGGTGCCTGGCATGCCATCGCGCTGATTGATGCGCAGCGCATCGTTGCGATAGATGTTGAGTTGCGTGCCGCCCCAGCTCCAGTCGCCTTTGTGGCTCAAAACCATTTGCTCCATGGTGACATCATCTTCACCGCGAAAGACTGAAGCCCCCTGCTGAAAGTTGCGCCAGCGCTGGTCGTCGCTGATCGAGTAGATAAGATCGACCTGCTGATTATCTGTTGGCGTAAACACAAGGTTGACACGTCCAGTCGCCGCTTCGCGGGCTTCAACGTTGGAGACTGCATCATTCAGATCGCTTGCAAGTTCGGCGCGATCGAAGTAATCGCCAAAAACAGAAACGCCCAGTTTGCCTTCGACCAGCGGTGCGGACACATAAAAATTGGCGTTAACTTCCTCGCCACCTATGGAATTGTAAGGCGTACTGTTATTGAGACTGATTGCGCCCGTCAGCTCATCACCCGGCCTTTTCGTGATGACATTCACCACACCGCCAAGCGCGTCAGAACCGTAGAGCGACGAAAGCGGGCCACGCACAACCTCGATCCGTTCAATAGCCGCCGGCGGCAGCCACGTCAATTCGAAGTCACTATGCGCAATAATCGCATTCGTCGATGCAATGCGGCGCCCGTCGAGCAGGAACAGCGTATGCTCAACATGCATCCCACGCAGGCTGATGCCGTTACGCGATTGACCTACGCCGGAAACCTGTACGCCCGCTTCGCCCTGCAAGGCCTGCGCAAGATCGGCCGCGGCCCGCAGTATCAATTCTTCCTGATCAACAACAGAAACACTCGCCGGTGCAGTTTGCAAATTGGCTTCCCGAGTCGTTGCGGTAACAACAATCTCTTCAACGGCTACCATTTCCATCGCGAACGCAGCGCCGCAAAGCGGCAAAATGGCGACGCCGGACAGCAGTATTTTATGTCCTTTAATACGCATGCTCTTAGTTATTCCCAGTTAGTCAGAGAGTGAGTTTGAACGTGGATGGTTAGCGGCGCGCCCCGAGCGGGGCGGCGTGTGGTTGCACCGTTCCGAATTCCGAAGAGAGAGCCAGACGCAAACCGGCAAATATGAACGCGGCTTTATTTGTCAGTCATTGGATCGTTTGCGGTGCATTTATCGTGCGCTGCCGCCCCTCGCCCATGCATCAAACCAAGTACACCCGACAGCGTAATGTTATATTATTACATAACGAATCTATGCCGTACAGGTGGCGTTGAAGAGGCGAGCCCGGATCGGCGTCTTGGGAAAAAATCAGCTACATTCGGGCGGGACTTTCGGTATACCATCGTCAACGCCTCGACTGCGGCGTTCACAACGCACGTCGTCATCAGCCGCGGCAACAATAGTGAGCGTAGTATCCCTATGCGATTGTAAGCGCCATATCATGTCGTTGTTGGAGGCGTGGGTTGAGCGGGCGTAGAAATCTCTTTTCTTTTTGGGGACACTTTCTCGTCGTCCTTGCGCTTTTTGCGCAATTGGCGACGCCGATGGCGCTTGCCGCCCGCCCGAACCTCGATATCAGCGGCTTTTTCTGCGTGCCTTCGGGAGCGGTTTCCGAAGAGGCGCGCGCCGAAGCCGAAGCCATGCTGCGGGACTTCTTCGGTGAACAGCAGGACGATCATCCCGATACCACGCATTGTCCGCTCTGCATCCTCGTCCAGGGTGTTCCGTTGCCGGAATACCAACCGGCGTCTCACATCCTCGTCCTGGTGCGTCAGGACATAACGCCGTCATGCTTTGAAATTGACTTCGTTTATCGCCCGCAAGGGCCGCCGCTGGGCCTGCGGGCGCCTCCCTCTATTTCTCTCTGAACCCTTCCATCGCCTTTACCGTTCATATCGCGCGCTGAGCCGCTGTGCCCGCTTGCGTGCGATGAAGAGAGAAACCTGTTCCCATGACTACGAAACCTGCTGCATTCGCGGCCCGCCTTCTTGTCGGCGCCGTTATCGTTTACCTGCCGGCCAGCACTTTTGCGCAAGGCGTCGGCCAGAAGACCGTCCTCGATGAAATCACCGTTATCGGAGAGCGACCCTCCCTGACCGCGCCAAGGGCGGCGGCGGCTCGCGATGTACTGGAACGCGTGCCCGGCGGCGTCGGGCTGGTGGAGGCGAAGGTCTTTCTCGACGATTTCGCCCAGAGCATCGGCGATACGCTGATCTTCACGCCTGGCGTCTTTGCCGACACGTCGGCGCAACGCGAAACCCGCATCTCCATCCGGGGATCAGGCCTCAACTCCAGTTTCGAGCGGCGGGGAATCAGCGTGCGTCGCGACGGCGTGCTGATCTCGCGGGCGAGCGGCAGCACGGAATTTCAGGAAGTCGATCCGCTGACGATCGACTATATCGAAGTCTTCAAGGGCGCTAACGGCCTGCGCTACGGCGCGGCATCTCTCGGCGGCGCGATCAATATCGTCACGCCCACGGGCCGCACGCGCGAGGAGGCCTTCACGTTTCGCGCCGAAGGGGGAAGTTTCGCCACGGCACGCGCGAGCGCAAGCGTCGCCCACGCCGGAGACAAGTGGGATTTCTATGGTGGCGTGACGGGCCTGCGCTCGGACGGCTATCGCGACCACTCCGATGTGCGCGGCGTGTACGGACATTCCAATCTTGGCCGCAAGTTCGACAACGGCGCCGAAACGCGCGTCTATCTCACCGCGCTCAGCGACAATTTCGAACTGGCGGGGAGCCAGGCGCTCGACGACGCTCTCGCCAATCCAACGGCGGCGGGCCGTCCGGTAACGATCGGTCCCTTCTTTCCAAGGGGGCCGGTGACGGTGCTGGACCCGGGTCCCGAAGCGGACGACTGGGACCGGAATCTCGATGTCTTCCGCATCGCCAACAAAACGGTCGTTCCGCTCGATGCACTGACGCTGGAGGCGGGCGCATGGTATGCGCTGCGCGATCTCGATCACGCGATCACCCGGTTCGCCGGCATTATCGTGCAGGAAGAGCATGAGATTGGCGGCTTCCTGCGGCTTGCCGGCGACAGCGACGTCGCGGGGGTCTATGTCGACTGGGTCATCGGCGCAGAGATCGCCGCGTCCGACAACGATGCCCGCCGGTTCGAGAACGACTTCGGCCAACGCGGCACTCTTTCGAGCCGCAGCGATCAGGACGCCCGCAATGTGCTGGTCTACGGACAGGCGGAGATTTCGCTCACCAAAGACGTAACCGCCATTATCGGCCTTCAGTATCTCAACACCCGTCGCGACAGCGACAATGTCCTCAACGCCGTCGACGGCGAAGTGACCGAATCCCAGATCAATCCCCGCTTTGCCCTGCTCTGGGACGTCGACGACAACGCCCAGCTTTTCTTCAACGTCAACCGCGGTTTCGAACCGGCGGGGATATCGGACCTCACAGCAGGCGGCGTGCTCGACTTCACCCCGCTCAAAGCGCAGGAAGCCTGGACCGTCGAGGCCGGGACACGCGGGCAACAAGGCCGGATCGCATGGGATTTCTCCGTCTACCGCAGTTGGGTCGAGAACGAGTTCATCGATCTGGCGCAACCGCGCTTCGGCAGCTTCGTCTCCGCCACTTTCAACGCCGATGAAACGGTCCATCAGGGAATCGAGCTTGGCGTCGATCTCGTTCTGACGCCGGCAGCCCTCGAGGAGACGGGCGGCGAGCTGATCTGGCGCAACATCTACACCTATAACGACTTCTTCTTCGCAAGTGATCCCCGGGACCTCAATGACCAGGTGTTCGCCTTCGACGGCAACCGTCTCGCGGGCGTCCCGGAGCAGGTTCACGTCTCCGAACTGCGCCTTGAAAGAGACCGCTGGTATGCCGCCGTTAACTTCCGATGGATTCCGGAAGGGCCGTTCGTCGACTTCGCCAATACGGTCGAGGTTCCCGGATATGAGCTCGTCGGCGTCACGGCGGGTTATGACATCACTGACAATGCGCGCCTGTTCGTGTCTGCGGAGAACCTGACCGACGAGGTCTATATCTCCAACGTCTCGACCGTCGCTAACCAGTCCCTCGAAAACGCCCGGGTCTTCACGCCGGGACAGGGACGCGCCGTCTTCGGCGGCCTCTCCGTCGCGTTTTGACGAAACCCTTCCGCATACGGAGAGAAATAATGCGCATCCTGTCGATAAAACTGCACCGTCTCCTCGCCATACTCGGCGGGACCGGGCTGTTGCTCTGGGGCGGCTCGGGTCTCCTGCATCCGATCATGACCACCTGGGGGCCCCAGCAGGCGGTGTTCTACCCGCCCTCTCATCCGGTCGATCTCGCTGGCGTCCGGCCGATCCATGAAACTCTGGCCGAAGCGGGCGTCACGCAGGCCGCCGCCATCCGCATCGTCCCTGGGGAGAACGGGAGCCTCCTGCAGGTGACGGAAGACCCCCAGACGCCGCGGCGCTATTTCCGTCTCGAGGACGGCGCGGAACTTGCGAACCATGACGAAGCGCATGCCGTGTTTCTCGCGCGCCATTACACGCGCGCAACGGCGCCGGTGCGCGCCGTCGAGTGGATCCACGATTTCACGCCGAGCTACCCATGGGTCAATCGCCTGCTGCCGGTCTACAAGGTCACCTTCGACAGGCCCGACAATCTCGCCATCTATGTCTACACGGAAACCAATGCGGCGGCGGGTGTCGACAACAGCTTCAAAACCGTCCTGCAAACCGGCTTTCGCTGGTTTCACACCTGGAGCTGGTTTCCCGCCCAGGCGGACTGGGCGCGGGTCATCCTGATGGGGCTGTTCGTCGGATCGCTCCTGGCGCTGGCGGTCACCGGAATCGCCATGATCGCGCTAATCCGCCGCAAGGCGCGCGCGCCCGGCATGCGCGGCTGGCACCGCATCGCCGGTTACGCGGCGGCGCTGCCGCTTTTAATGTTTGCGTCGAGCGGACTCTTTCACCTCATTCAGTATGCAGCGACGCCGCCAGTAAAAACCCTTACGCTTTCACCGCCGATCACCCTCGCTGGCGTCACATTCCCCATTGAGGACCAATGGGCGGAACTGAGCGCCGGGCTCAACATATCGACGGTTTCCATCATCGAAGACGCCGAAGGGCGGCTTCTTTATCGCCTGGGGCTGGCGCCGCCCCGCCGCGGCGGCCCCGAAACTCCGTCGGAGATCCGCAACGCCCGCTTTAACGGCGTCGAGCGTTCAGGGCCAGCGCTATATATCGACGCAGCGACGGGCGCACCGTTCGAGGATGGCGACCGCGAGATCGCTCTGCAGCTGGGCGAGCGCTTCACCGGCGTCTCACGAAGCGCGATCCACCACGCCGAACTCGTCACCCGGTTTGGGCCGCAATACGATTTCCGCAACAAGCGTCTGCCGGTCTGGCGGCTTGACTATGGCGCCCCGGTCAACGCGACGATCTTCGTCGACACCACGAGCGGCGTGCTCGCCGACCGCACGCCCGACCATGCGAAACCAGAACAATGGAGCTTTTCCTATCTCCACAAATGGAACTTCCTGTTTCCGCTCGGGCGCGAGGCGCAGAACTTGATCGTGTCGCTTGTGGTTCTGTTTTGTCTGGTCTTGATGGGTGGGATAGGACTCATGCTCGATTTACGGCGCAGGAGATGATGAGCGCGCCGTATTTCGATTGAATCTCTGTCAGACCATGAGCCGACTGGGGTACTCGATTTCCGCTTTCGACAGACTTCTCTAAAGTCGGCGCAATTTTGGCCGATATAGGGGCAAGGCGGTCCAATCTGGCAGCAAATCCCGCGTTCAGCCATGCTCGAGGTGCGTCGTGAAACTGATTCAACTCATATATTCAAGTCGGTCCACAGGTATCGGCCCCGATGACGTAGAAAGCATTCTGGAAGGAGCTCGTAAATTCAATGCGGGCGCCAATGTTACCGGCTTGCTTTGCTTTTCAGCTGAGCGCTTTCTTCAATGCCTCGAGGGTTCGCGCTCTGCGGTCAACGAAATATACCGCAGGATACTGATCGATCGTCGGCATGCAGGAGCGGAAATCCTGAGGTATGAGGAGATCGAACATCGGGATTTCCCGAGTTGGAGTATGGCCTATGTCGGCGATACCGCAGTGAATCGGGTACGCCTGCTGCGCTACTCGGGTCACGACGAATTCCGGCCGGAGGATCTGGCGGGAAACAGCGCGCGGATGCTGCTGCTCGACCTGGCGGATAGTATTGCGGAACGACAGGGTGCGAATAGCGAGGCCGACCGACGCTCCCTATCGATTGCGCGAACTTAGGAGCGGGCTGGCAGCCTCCAGGCCGGAGTCTCACCTGTCGGGATTTCTGTAACTGTTCCTGTACTCATGTGCTTCCTCGCACTCCGGCAGGTCGTAATATAGCGGTGCCCGGCCAGCCGCACTTTCGCCGTAGTTTGCATAGAAGCGCTCACAGGTTTCCCGGTCGGCGAACATCTCGGTTTCCACACATTCCTCGATGTGCCTTGCGCGCTCGAGCGCTATCTTCTTCTCTCGGGCTTCTTCGCAGGCAGCATCCAGTTCAGCCTGCTTTGCGTCCCTCTCTTCCCCCATTGGGTCGGCATGGACCACGGTGATTGCCAGCACCACCAACACCAGGCACACTTCCCTCATTGCACGTCTCCGAAAACGGGCTGCACGTTACCAGCGTACAGTTTACGGTAGTTCGGTCCGGCGGTGGCGACCCTCGCTACTTCTGATCAGAACCGCGGTCGAGTGCCCGACCCAGTTGCGGACGTGATGCGCACCGACAACGCCCGCGGCAAAATCCCGTAGTGACGCGTCCCGCAAGCGCCCGGACCGGATTTCGCCGTCGAGCCACGCGAGCGCGTCCCCGCCGGTGTCGGCGAAGCCGCTTTGCTTCATGCGTGCGTAGATCGCCGCTGCGAGGAGGTGCATGCCGCCGTCGTGTTGACGCCAGTACTCGTCGACTGATCTGCCGTGCCCCAACCGCTCGTTGACGATGGCCTCGAGTGCCTGGGTCGCCCCCTCCTCTACAACACCGCGCGCCGTGGAATAGCCGAACGATGGATTTGACTTCCGCAACACGGCGCGGACAAGCGGGTCTGTGCTCAGCGTTTCGACAATCGCGTCGGACTCCGCGCGATGCACCTCGAGGAAGGGGTGGATCATCTCATGGACCGCGTTTCGGCGAACGATCGCCTGCGGCCAGTTGGGGCTCGTGACGAAACGCTGTCCGGCGACCCGGATGCCGTGTGGCTCCGTGAGTTCGGTCAGGAACACGACGATATCGGGCTCCAGTTCCCGGCGCAGATACCGGCGCAGCTCGATGATGACGTCGACGGAATCCAGATCCGCGACCAAGAGACGAGCGTGTGCCTGCAGCCGCCGAAGCCAGGACGATCGCCAGAATTCCGGGAAGTCTGACTCCGCCGCTGCGAGGAACGCTTCGGCGGCAGGCGCGCGCAGCACCTCGAGGTCTGCCCGGGCCTCATCTGTCTGGAAAAACTGCGTCCCCTCGAACCCTGCCAGCAGGGCGCCGTCGTCACGGAACGTCATGGCAACCGATTCGACGGAATCGAGCGGGCCCGCCGATGCCATCAGGGCCAGTGCGGCTCCCGGCGTATGCACTCGACCGGTCGCACGCAGCGCCGCGATGAGCGTTTCGGCAGCCTCGACGGCGCGGGATCCCAACGCTTCACGCAGCGCGCCACGCCGGTCCATGTGATGGCGGACCTGCAGGACGCTCTCGTCCGCGGCAGCAATGGTGAGAGCGAAACAGGCATCGAGACCGATTGCCGTCTTTATCGTCCAGCGTGTTCCTGCGGTCGATCGTGCATCGGGTCGCGACGGAAAGGAAACGGCCAGCAAAGCCGCCAGGCTCGTCAGAATGACTTCGCGTCGGTTAGTCGGGCTCATGCCCCGACCTTAGTACCCTGAATCGCTCGCCGTATTGAACGAGTGTGATGTGCCGGCGGACCGGCCGCCCGCAATTGAGAACCGACCCGGCGTCGCTCCGAGTTCGGTCCTGAACACGCGGCACATGTGGCTCTGATCCGAGAAACCCGCGTCGACGGCTGCCTGCACCTGCGACGCCCCGCCCGCCAGTCGTGCGAGCGCACACTGCAGCTGGCGCTCGCGCCGCCAGCGGCCCGGAGACATACCGAAGTAGGCTTTGAAAACGCGATGGGCGTGCTCCCGGCTGACATCCTTCCGCGCCACGTCGAAGCGCTTGAAACCCAAGGTCGTCAGATCGCTCAGCCATGCCGGCATCCGCATCCGCGCCACGCGGCTGCAGGTTTCGAGCGCCTCGAGAACTTCGTCGTCCATCGGGCGCCTGTCGAGCCCGGCGAGCCGCTCGGCGCCGCGTCCCGCAAACGCGCCCCATAATGAAACAGCCTGCTTCTGAATCGGCGTGTTCCAGACACGACCGGCATCATTCACCACGTTGGCATGCAAGTGCAGCGCAGGATGAACAACGATCATGGCCGTCCTGACCTCGATGCATCCGTCTACGGCAGTCTCGGCATAGGACCCGGATCGAACGACCGCGGCATAGGCATCCCGATGCCGGTGAGCGGCAATCGTCCCTTCGGTCAGGACATCCATGGTCGACAGCATTCTGTCAGGCATCGCTTTGGCCCATCGGCAATACGCAGTACGGGAATACGCAATATACGCGCCTGTCATCGTGAAGGCGCTCATCGCTGCGGGCGATTTCGACGCGGCCTTGCTTGCGATCATTCGGCGGCGCGTTCGTCGAATACTTCCTGAGCCGCTCTGAGACCGTGAATCGATGCCGGAAATCCAGCGTAAACGGATACGAGGATCATGGTCTCGACGACCTCGTCCTCGCTGACGCCGACATTCAACGCGCCGTTGATGTGCACCTTGAGCTCAGGCTGCGCAAATCCCAACGCGGCCAGCATGGAGATCGTCGCGAGTTGGCGCTGCTGGTCGGAGAGCGTGCCGCGGGAGAACACGTCGCCGTAAGGGTATTCGATGACGTAGCGCGCGAAATCCGGCGAAATACGCGATAGCGCATCGAGTACGGCCTGCCCATCACCGCGCGTTATATCGTTGAGGCGCTGTAAACCTCTCTGATAGCGCTCGTCAGCGGATCGACGGTCGTCAGTATCGACTTCGGTATCGACTGATAATACGGCGGCGGTCGGCGACTGGCTCATGGCGGCATTTCCGGGCAACAGGAGAATCACTGCGAGACAGAGCGCCGCAAGCTTCGTCGCCATGAGGCCCTTCGTACGTTCGTGTTGGTATTGCACAGTCCTTTCCTCGCAACTCTCAAGAAACAACCGGCCTCCCGGCCGGACCAGCACCGATAGTGTCGGCATGATTAAAATTAATCCAATTCATATTTAGCATCTGCCCCATGAAAACTATGAATCTCGCTAAAGTCGACCTCAACCTGCTCGTCGTGTTCGATGCACTGATTGCGGAACGACACGTTACCCGCGCCGCTGCGCGGATCGGGCTCACCCAGCCCGCGACGAGCCATGCGCTGAAGCGATTGCGCGCACTGTTCGGGGACCCCCTCTTCGTGCGTTCATCGCGAGGGATGGTGCCCACGCCGCTGGCGCTGGAAGCCGAACCCGCCATCCGTTCGGTCCTCGAACAGGTCGAAGGTATCCTTCGCGCCGAGCGCTCCTTCACGCCCGGGCAAAGCGACCGCCAGTTCGTATTGGGACTGTCGGACTACGCCGCTCTCGTATTGCTACCCCGTCTCATGGCCCGGCTCGACGACGAAGC
This sequence comes from Woeseiaceae bacterium, assembly GCA_028277185.1. Classification (GTDB taxonomy): domain Bacteria; phylum Pseudomonadota; class Gammaproteobacteria; order Steroidobacterales; family Woeseiaceae; genus UBA1847. The sequence goes on along the minus strand of JANQGQ010000031.1, from coordinate 97,047 downwards.
TCCCGGAGTTACCCTGTTGGTCCGCAGTACCAGCCATGACGTCGGGCTGCCTATGCTCGAGGACGGATCGGTAGAACTCATCGCCGGTCACTTCCCGGAACCGCCAACGCACATGAACGAGGAGTTGCTCTACGACGAGGACTTCCTGTGCGCGTGCCGCGACGATCATTCCGCCTTCACCGGGCCCGGTGGACTCGACAGTTACCTGTCGTTTCGCCACCTCAATGTATCTACCAAGGGCCGCGCTCGCGGCTATGTCGACGCCGTTCTCTCGGAGCAAGGGCTGAAGCGGCACGTAGCTGCCACTGTTGGCCATTTCCTCATGGCGCCCGTGCTGGCGGGCTCCACGGAGCTGATCGTGACCGAGCCGCGCCGGCTGCTGGAACCGCTCGCCGGTCACTTCGCATTCAAACTGTTTCATCCTCCCATCGATATCCCGAGCTTTCGAGTCGTTCAAACCTGGCATGCCCGATACGACGCGGACCCGGGCCACTTGTGGTTGCGGCGGCTCCTCAAGGACGTCGCCGCCGTGTAGGTCGCAGCCGCGGGCGAATATACTGCCCCCGTTATGCCGACTACCTGGACCGTTCAGCGTCAGATATTGCCTCCGGAACTCGCGCGTCTGGGGGTCGACGTCATGACTTATCGCAACATCGGTGGCGGCAGCTATCGTAGCGTCGAGCCCGCGGCCATCGACGTCGTCGTCGTTATCGGCTTTGGCAACGATAGCCGGTGGCGGATAGCCGCTCCGTCGAAACCGGCAGGATCGCATCGCGCCTTCGCCGCCGGACTGGGGATGCGGCCTCTCGCGGCTGGCAGCGAGAGACCGTTCGGCTGCCTCGAGATAAGGCTGCCGCCGACGGTGGCGCGGGCGCTGTTCCGAACGACGATTTCCGGCAGCGACGGCGCGATCGACCTGGACACACTGCTGGGGCAAAGAGCCGCCGGCCCGCTGATAGACAGCGCGGCGGAGGAGAGCGATCCGCAAAGACTCGTCGCCGAGGTCGTCCGACTGCTCGCGTGCCGCCTCGCCGACGATTCGACGCACGTCCGGTCCGAAATCCAATGGGCGTGGCGCCGCATCGTGCAGAGCGCTGGAAGGATCTCCGTCCGGCGCCTCGCGGACGAAATCGGCTGGAGCGAACGGCACCTCGCCGGTCGCTTTCGGAACGACATCGGACTGGCGCCGAAAGCCGCAACCAGGCTGGCCCGGTTTTCGCTGGCTTACCGCCGGGTAATCGCTTCAGCCGACCCACTGGCGTCGATTGCCGCGGACACGGGCTTCAGCGACCAAAGCCATATGAACCGGGAGTTCAAAGCACTGTCGGGAGCGTCTCCCGCTGCGGTGCGTCGCGCCCTCCTCCCGGACGTCTTTACCGGGAACCAGGACTTGCGAGGCTGAGTTCCGATACGTTCAAGACGGCGCCCGGCCAGCGTACGACCATTGCAAGCCCGGATCACCGCTGGAGACCTCGTGCATACGACCCCGACCTATCTGGAAATAGGAACGAAGAACTCCGCAGCCTCGGCTGAGTTCTTCAAAGCCGTGTTCGACTGGACCTACACCGGGGCCGGGCAGGATGGCGGATGGTTTCAAACGCCGACGATCAGGGTGGGCCTGCACGGCAACGATCCGCAACCGCAGATCGGCGTGTACTTTTCCGTGCCGGATCTCGAGGCCGCCGTCGCCAGGGTACGGGCCGCAGGCGGTCACGCGGACGAACCCGGCCCACACGAGCCCGGCTTCGGACGCTTCTGCAATTGCAGGGATCCGGGCGGCGTCCCTTTCGGGCTGCATCAGGCGCCGGACGTAAGCTGAGTCAGGTAGATCGACGACGCAATCAGGAAGTACACGACAACGCCAAAGATATCGTTCGCCGTCGTGATGAACACACCCGACGCAACCGCCGGATCGAACCCGAAGCGCTTCAGCACGAGCGGTATGGCCGCGCCGAAGGTGGCCGCCATCACGGTCACCGTCGCTACCGACAAACCCGCGGCGACTGCAAGCCTCACGGGCGACTCCAGCGTTACGAGCTGCGCGGCCAGCAACACGAGCGCTGCCAACACCAGCGCCACGAGAGAGCCGTTGATCAGGGCGCCGAGAAACTCCTTGCCGAGCCGGCTGCCGACATCGCCGTGCCACACGTTGTCTGCCGCGAGTCCCTGTACCGTTATCGTCGACGCCTGGATGCCCGCATTGCCCGCCATCGCCATGACGACGGGGATGAAACTGGCAAGAATGGCCGCCTGGCGCAGCTCGACTTCGAAGGAACCGACCACCGCGCCGGCGAGTGATGCGCCGACGAGCCCGCCGATCAGCCACGGCAGGCGCGCGCGAATGATCCGTCGCACGGAGTCGTCCGGCAGCGCATCGGGTGCCACGCCCACCATGAGCATCATGTCTTCCTCAGCCTCGTCGCGGACGACTTCGGTCAGCTCGTCAACCGTGATGCGACCGATCACCCGACCCTCCTCGTCCACGACCGGAATTGCCTGCAGCCGGAAGCGGTTTGCAAGCTCCAGTACGTCCTCCTGATCGGTGTCCGGGCGAACGCTCACGGGGAGCGAGCGCATGATGTCGTGAATACCGGCCTCACGATCGTTGAGCAGCAGATCGCGGAGCTTCAGGCGCCCGACGAGCCGGCGATCCTCGTCCACGACGTAGATCTCGTAGAACTTGCGGATGTCGCCCGCCTTGCGCCGAATCATCCGCGTCGCGGTGCCTACATCCCAGTCGTCGAGTACCGCCACGAACTTGTTGCTCATGATTTCGCCGGCGGTGTCGTCGTCGAAAGCGAGACGATCCTCAAGCTCTTCGGGCGCCGGCATGGCAGCCAGAACCGCCTCGCTGGTCTCCCCGGGAAGATCCCCGAGCAGCTCGACCGCATCGTCCTGTTCCAGCTGATCGGCAATCGCCGCGACGCGCTCGATACTCGCGTCCTGTACCAAGCCGGCCCGGAGCTCGGGACTGATTTCCACGAGCACGTCCGCGGCCAGGTCCTCCGGAATCCAGCCGTAGAGCACGCGCGCGCGCCGCAGGGGAAGATTGATCAGGACCTCGCCGATTTCTCTGGCGTGGAGGTCCGCAAGCAGTCGCAACGCGTTCTTGTGACGGTCTTTGCGGATGCAGTCCTCGATGCCGGCCAGGAGTTCCCGGTCGGGACCTTCCGGGGTTTCGAAACCGGCGTCGTCACGTGCGGGGTCTGTTTGGAGTTCGGCCATAGCGGCATTCCGCGCGTCAGATGTGCTTACGCGACGGCATGATGCGCGTTCAACCGGCTCCGGGCAACCGCGAACCGCCGCTACTCGATGATCAGTTCCTCTTCCTGCACTTCGTCCTCGAGCTGTTCCTCGATAGCGGGCCGCATCTCCTCGTCGGGTTCCGAGAAGAGGAACTCGCCGGCAAAAACGGATCCGGGCAGCACGAAGAACACGCCGAGGATGTAGGCAAACGCCCAGCCCCGGTTCGCTTCGGTTTTGTCGCCAAGCCAGACGGCCGATGCGACGGGCCAGTCCTTGATCCACGGAACGAGTGAGAACACGAGGACGCCCACGACGTTGTACAGGAAGTGCACCAGCGCGATCTGCAGTGCGAAGATCTCGTTGCCGCCGCTGATCGCCGTCGCTGCAAGCAGCGCCGTTATGCAGGTTCCGATGTTGGCGCCCATCGTAAAGGGGAACACCTGACGTGTCGTCAGGACGCCCGTGCCCGCCAGCGGAACGATCAGACTGGTCGTCGTCGACGAGGACTGGACGAGTATGGTGATCGCGGTTCCCGACGCAACACCGATCACGGGTCCGCCGCCGATCGCCTTGTTGACGATGTTCCGCGCTTTGCCAACCATGACCGCGCGCAGCATCTTGCCCAGATACAGTACCGAGAGGATGACCAGGGTGATGCCGAGCGCGATGATCAGCGTACCGCCGAGCGTGGAAGGCAGCGCGTCGAACAGCGAGACAAACCACTTGGCGACTGGCTTCGTGATCGCCCCGAGGAAGTTCAGATCCTTGATCGAAGCATCGCCGGTGCCCACGAACCACGTCGCCATTCCCTCCGCCGTCCGCTGCAGGGGCTTGAACAGCATCTCGATCGGCAAAAAGATCAGGATGCTGTACAGGTTGAAGAAATCGTGGACCGTAGCTGCCTGAAAGGCTCTGTTGAACTGGCCTTTGTTACCCAGATTGCCGAGGCTTACGATCGTGTTCGTGATCGTCGTGCCCATGTTGGCGCCCATGATCATCGGCACGGCGATCTCGACCGGCACGCCACCTGCGACGAGGCCGACGATCACCGACGTGACCGTACTCGACGACTGAACGAGCGCGGTCGCGAGCGTACCCAGAATGACGCCGACTATGGGATTGCTGGCGAAGGCGAAAATCCGTTCGGCGCCCGCAGAGCCGCCGGAGAGCAAGCGGAAGCCGTCGCCGATGATCCCGACGCCGACGAGCAGCGTATAGACGAGCCCGACGACGCCGAGCCACGTCACGACCGAGATGCCCTTGTCGTGGGCGTGATTGTGAGGAGCGTTGCTGTCGGGCGCGGCGGCGGTGTCGGTCATACCGGAAAACTCGTGTAGACGATAATGAACTGGTCGGGACGCAAAAACGCCGCGCGCCTGATAGTAAGCAAGTCTTTGTTACAGATTTGTTATCTGTGCTTTCTTGTCTTTGACTCGGCTCGCAGATGGCTGGCCGCCGCATTCTACCGGACCGGCCGCCCCGCTTGTCATGGCTGCGTTCTCCCGGGTATGCCATACTCCCGCGTTCCTGCGCCCGCTCGGTCAATATGTCCCTGTTTTTTATCACTTTGTGGCGAGCGCTGTTAATCATCGCGAACGCACTTTGGGCGCCCTTTGAACGCGGCCGGCGCGTGTCGGGCGGCCTCCTGATTCTGTTAGCCATGCCGCTGTTCATCGTCTCGCAGCTCATCCAGCTGCTGGGGCTCCTCATCGACAACCTTCTGTTCCGCGGGTATCGGCGCGTCGAGATCCGGGCGCCGGTGTTCGTAATCGGCCCACCGCGGACCGGCACGACGTTTCTGCATCACGTGCTGGCCAGCGACCCGCGAACGACCACGTTTCGCACCTGGGAATGCCTGTTCGCAATGTCTGTCAGCCTGCGTTACGTCGGCATCGGCATGGCGCGCCTGCATCGTTGGCTCGGCGCGCCGCTGTCGCGTTTCGGTGGCTGGCTGTTGCAAAAAGTCGCTGGCTCGCTCGACGACATTCACCCGGTCCGGCTCGGCGACCCCGAGGAAGACTTCCTTAGCCTGATGCCTGTCTTTGCCTGCTTTTTGTTGATCGTACCGCTGCCCCGGGCTCGCTGGCTGTATCGGATAGCCCGGGCGGATACGGACCTCTCGCGAGCCGAGCAGGATGCCCTGTTGGGCTTCTACCGCCGCGCGATTCAGCGTCACCTCTACGTGTTCGGCCGGGACAGAACCTTTCTCTCCAAGAACGCCTCGTTCGCGGGCAGCATCGACTGCCTGCTTCGGGAGTTCCCCGACGCGCGAATCATCGCGACGGTCCGGGACCCCGTGAGCGTCGTGCCATCGCAACTCAGCGCTCTCAGGCCCGGTTTCAGAGCCTCTGGCTTTGCCGCCCTGCCGGGCGGTTTTCAGGACAACATGCTGGCATTGCTGGAGCACTACTATCTCAATCTCGCCGCGTGTGCACGCCGGCACAGCGGGCGGCTGGCGTTCATCGACAACTCGGAACTCCGCCATCGCCTCGAACCGTCGGTACGGCGCGCTTACGAGGAACTCGGACTGGAGCCCTCGTCAGCGCTATTGGAACGCCTCGCCGATCCAACGCCCGACACGACGACCAAGGCATCCACGCATAGCTACACGCTCGAGGAGTTCGGCCTCGACGAAGCCGGCATTCGATCCCGCTTCCGGGCAGTGTATGCTAGCTTCGAATTCAACGTCGGCCTGCCGGCCGCATCCCGAGGCGACGAGTGAGCGCAACCCCGCATCCGGCCACGGCTCTGTCCGTCAAAGATTTCATGAACGCCGGACTCGCTGCTCCGAGCGGCGACATCGGACCTGTGGTGATCATCTCCGATGCGTTACCCGAGCGAAACGGCGTTGGCGCCTACTACAAGGATCTCCTCGACCAGCTCGACGATCGCGGCTACACGACGACGTTTCTCTGCCCCAATCCCGATAAGTGGCAACTCCTCAAGTTTCCGCTGCCCGGCGATTCCACCCAAACCGTCTACCTGCCGTCGCTGATTCGTTTTCGCCGGGCGATGCGCTCGATCCGGCCGAGCGCGATTGTGGTCGGCACGCCAGGACCCTTCGGACTACTGGGAGCATTCTGGGCGAAGCAGCTGCGGGCGCGTCTTATCGTCGGCTTCCACACCCATTTCTCGAGCGTCACGGACCTCTACAGCAACCGCTGGTTACGCGGCTTCAGCCGCTTCTATTTCAATATCGCGGACAACGTACTGTTCAGATACGGCGATCAGATCCTCGCCAACTCGGATCAGATGGTCGAACTCGCATCGTCGCTGGGCGCGGCGAACGTCGAAGTCATGGGAACTCTGCTGCCACCTGCGGCGCTGGCGGCAAGCACGCCACTGAGGCCCGGTTTCTCGCGCGTGCTGTTTGCCGGTCGGCTCGCGCCGGAGAAACGCGTCAATCTGGTCGTCGATGCCGCCCGGGAATTGCCCGACATACAGTTCACGATTGCCGGCGACGGGCCGCTCAAGGCTGAGATCGAACGCGAGGCTGCATCGCTCGACAACCTGAGCTCGATGGGCTGGGTCAGCCGCCAGGAACTTCTGGACGCCATGGACGCGGCAGATCTGCTCGTCCTGCCCTCGACCGTGGAATCCTTCGGTACCGTGGCACTCGAGGCCATGTCACGCGAACGACTCACTCTGGTGTCGAGAAACTGCGGCATCATCGACTGGCCGGAACTCGCCGACAACCTGTTCACGATCGGCGAAGCGGAAACCGTAGCCCAGGCAATTCGCAGAATCGCGGCGATGAACGGCAGCGAGCGTCAGAGTATCGCCCGTGCTGCCCGCTCGGCCGCGCTCAAGCTCAACGAAAGCAGTATCGTCCACTGGTTGAACATGCTGTCGGCGGATGCCACGGATTCACGGACGGACTGACGTGCCACCTCGGCCGGCGCTCTTCTCCATTCACGACGTCATGCCGTCTACGCTCGATGCGACCGAGCGGATAGCCTCCGAGCTTGCCGCGGCGGGCATCGAACGCGTGACGCTGCTCGTCGTTCCGGATACGGGCTGGGACACGGCGACGCTTGCCCGGCTGAGGAACCTGACGCACCGCGGGGCGGTTCTCGCCGGGCACGGCTGGCGGCATCGAATCGCGGGCATTCGCGACCTCAGGCACCGGCTCCACAGCCTGCTGATTTCGCGCGATGTGGCTGAGCATCTGGCGCTCGACCGGCAAGGCTGTCTGGCGCTGATGCACGATTGTTTCGCGTGGTTCGGTGCAAACGACCTCCCGCCGCCCTCGCTTTACGTGCCGCCGGCGTGGGCCATGGGCGACGTTCGGAAAGCGGATTTCGACGAGCTGCCTTACCGGCTCTACGAAACGCTGAGCGGCGTCTACGACTCGGCTACGGGCCGCTGGTCGCGAACCCCGATGATTGGCTTCGAAGCGGACACGCCGCTCCGTGCGCTTGCCTGCCGCGCCTGGAATCGTTTCAATCTGGCTGTCGGCAGCGGGCCGGTGAGGTTTTCGGTTCATCCGTCCGATCCCGAGCTGCTGCTCGGTGACGACTTCCGCCGTCTGCTGCGGCTGGATTGGCAGGACCGCTACTACCACGACGCGCCCACCGACGTACAGGCGCAGCCGCAATGACTCTATTGGAGACCAACGCATGGCTCACGTCGTAATAACCGGCTGTAATCGCGGCATCGGACTCGAACTCGTCCGGCAGCTTGCGGAACGCGGGGAGTCCGTCACGGCCGTCTGCCGCCGCTCCAACGCCGAACTCGACCAGCTCGACGTTGAAACGATCGACGGGGTCGACGTAACGGACGCCGCGTCGCTAAACAGACTGTCGGCCGCGCTGAGCGGAAAACCCGTCGACATCCTGATCAACAACGCGGGGATTCTGCGCGGCGACCGTTACGAATCGCTCGATTTCGATGCGATGCTGGAGCAATACGAGGTCAACGCCCTCGGGCCGCTGCGGGTCACGAGGGCTCTGGACGGGAATCTCGCCAGCGGCGCCAAAGTCGCCATCGTAACGAGCCGGGTAGGCTCCATCGAAGACAATGCCTCGGGCAACAACTATGGTTACCGCGCGTCCAAAACCGCGGTCAATCAGATCGGCACCAACCTCGCGCACGATCTGAAACCGCGGGGGATCGCCGTCGCGCTGTTACATCCCGGTCTCGTAGCGACGGACATGACGGGCGGCAACGGAATCGAGCCAGGTGAGGCAGCACGCGGCCTTATCCAACGCATCGACGAGTTGACGCTCGAGGAGTCCGGCGGGTTCTGGCACGCGGAAGGCTACCGCCTGCCCTGGTAGGCCTCAGTCGGAGGGACCGATAAACTCTGCGCCGCCCATCCAGGGCTTGAGAACTTCGGGGATCGCGATCCGTCCGTCCGCGCGCTGGTAGTTCTCCATCACAGCGATCAGCGCACGGCCGGCGGCGACGCCCGAACCGTTCAACGTATGGATGGGTTCGGGCTTGCCGGTGTCGGGATTCCGTACCCTCGCTTTCAGTCGGCGCGCCTGAAAATCGCCGTAGTTGCTGCAGCTCGATATCTCGCGGTAACGCGCTTGTCCCGGCAGCCAGACTTCCAGGTCGTAGGTCTTGTTTGCTCCGAAGCCTATGTCGCCTCCACACAGGCTAACTACCCGGTAGGGCAAGCCGAGGCGTTCGAGGATCGTTTCTGCGTGTGACGTCAGCGTCTCCAGGGCGGCTGCGGATGCATCGGCCGTGACCAGATGCACGAGCTCGACCTTTTCGAACTGGTGTTGGCGAATCATTCCGCGCGTGTCCTGACCGTAGGAACCGGCCTCCGAGCGGAAGCACGGCGTGTGCGCGGTATAGAGCACCGGTAGCTCGCCGGCATCGAAGATGACGTCGCGGGCGAGATTCGTGAGCGGAACCTCAGCGGTCGGAATCAGATAGAACGGCGTCTCGTCCGTCGTCTTGAACTGATCGTCCTCGAACTTCGGCAGTTGCCCGGTACCGATTAATGCCTCGGCATGGACGAGATAGGGAACGTAGGCCTCCTCGTAGCCGTGCTCGCGCGTATGTACGTCGAGCATGAACTGCACGAGTGCGCGCTGCAGACGGGCAAGGTCGCCACGCATTACCGCGAACCGCGATCCGGACATCCCGGCGGCGGCGTCGAAGTCGAGCAGACCGAGTGCCGTCCCCAGTTCCACGTGGTCGCGAGGCTCGAATCCGAAATCACGCGGCTCGCCGATCCGGCGAAGCTCAACGTTGTCATCTTCCCCGGCGCCATCCGGGACGTCGTCAGCCAACAGGTTGGGCAATCCAAGTTCGATATCGCGCAGCGCCGACCGAACCTCGGTGAGTTCGGCTTCGGCGGCGTCGAGACGTTCGCCCGTCGTCCGAACTGCTTCGAGCAAGGGCTCTATGTCCTCGCCTCGCGCCTTGGCCTGACCGATCTGCCGGGCGCTGGCGTTGCGCTTGCCCTGCAGTTGCTCGGTCTCGACCTGCAGCGCCTTGCGCCGCTCCTCGATCTCCAGGTAGCGACCGGCGTCGAAGTCGAAGCCGCGCCGTGCGAGGTTACCTGCAACCTCTTCGGCGCTGCCGCGCAGGAGTTTCGGGTCAATCATGCTGCACTCTGACGGTTATTTCGCGGCGCGTTTACGGAGTTCCTCGAGTCGCTCGGCGATTCGCTGCTCCAGACCGCGCGGCACCGGATGATAATACCTCTGCGCGGGCATGTCGTCGGGAAAGTAGCCCTCGCCGGCGGCATAGCCGTCGTCTTCGTCGTGCGCGTAGCGATAGCCTTCGCCGTGACCCAGATCTTTCATCAGCGCCGTCGGCGCGTTCCGGAGATGCAGCGGCACGTCCATCGAGCCGTACTTCGCGGCATCCTCGCGTGCAGCGACAAACGCGCGGTAGACGGCGTTGCTCTTCGGCATCGCCGCCAGGTAGACCACGACCTGCGCCAGCGCGAGTTCGCCTTCCGGCTCGCCGAGACGCTCGAGCGCCTCCCAGGCATTGAGCGCCAGTGTCAGCGCCCGCGGGTCGGCGTTGCCGATGTCCTCGGACGCGACGCGGATCATCCGTCTCGCGACATACAGCGGATCAGAACCTCCGTCGAGCATCCGCGCAAGCCAGTACAGAGCGGCGTCGGGATCCGAGCCGCGAATCGACTTGTGCAGCGCGGAGATCTGATCGTAGAAAGCGTCGCCGCGCTTGTCGAAACGCCGGGCCGAACCGCTCGTCACTTCGCGGGCGACCGACTCGTCGACCTGACCGTCCACGGCGAGGCCGGCGGCGATCTCCAGGAAGTTCAGAGCGCGTCGGGCATCGCCGTCCGCTGCCACTGCCAGCAGCTCGATGGCTTGCTGGCTGAATCCTACGCTTCCGGCAAGACCGTGCGATGCGGAAACCGCGTTTTCGAGGATCGATTGAATTCCCGCCGCGTCCAGCGCCCGCAGGACGTATACGCGCGCCCGGGACAGCAGCGCATTGTTGAGCTCGAACGACGGATTCTCCGTCGTCGCACCGACGAATAACAGCGTGCCGTCTTCGATGAACGGCAGGAACGCATCCTGCTGGCTCTTGTTGAAACGATGAACCTCGTCGAGGAACAGGAGCGTCTGCCGGCCTGAGGCTGCGCGAACCTGCTGCGCCTGGGCGACCGCCTGGCGAACGTCTTTGACGCCCGCCATCACAGCCGAGAGCGCGATGAAGTGCGCGTCGGCGGTAGCCGCGACAATGCGCGCGAGTGTCGTCTTGCCGGTTCCGGGCGGACCCCAGAGCACCATCGAGTGCGGACGACCCGTATCGATTGCCTGCCGCAGCGGCCGGCCCTCGCCGACGAGGTGCGCCTGCCCGGCCAGGTCGGCGAGCACGGTCGGTCGCATGCGGTCGGCCAGCGGCCGCTCCGGTTTGCTGCTGTCCTCGAACAGATCCTTCAAAACGCGTTCCAGCTACGCGGGCCGTTCAACCGGTCCTCGCGGCAAGCCAGGCCTCGACGCGCTGACACCAGCCGCCGGCACCCACCAGGGCGATACCCAGTCCGGCCACAATCCCCGCGGCATCGGCGGCCAGATCCAGCCACTCGGCGGACCGATAGCCGACGGCACGCTGACAGAGTTCGATCAGCGCGCCGAAGGCGAGAAGCCCGAGCGCGACCCGCCAGTAGCTGCGGCGGCGATACAATCCCGCGAACCACACGGTCAGCACCACGAAGGCCAGCAGGTGAGTCCACTTGTCCACGTGCGCGAGCCAGCCGGCGACCTGAGTTCGGCTGGCGTCGAACCATATCACCGGCATCAACGTTGCGACGAGGACCCCCAGAAGGAGCGCGATGCTGGCCGCGCGCCACGCACGCGCGTAGCGAAGGTCGAGCATCGGCTACAGCGTCTCGGGCGGCGTCCCGGCGGACGCCGGGGTCCCGACCAGATCGGCATCTTCAGGCACGACGAACACAAAACGTTCTGGTGGGAGGGAGATATTGGTCTCTACCGCCGTGAAGCTCACGATCGTCTGCTGCTCGAGGTTGTCGAGAAACACCATCCGCGCCAGCGTATCGCCCGCGAACACCAGGTCGACCGAGCGAAAACCGCTCTGCCGATCTTCGGGAACGAGGCGCACGGACGTAAACCCGCTGCCGCTGACCGGAGCCTCTACCGCGAATGTGTCGAGCGCATCCCGCCCGCCGCCGAGCAACAGCGCCGGCGTATTGGCCAGCGCTTCCGACTGGGGTTTCACGGTAACTTGTGCAAGATCGACGTCGTAGCTCCAGACGTTGAGGCCGTCGGCGAGAAGCCACTGCTCATAGGGTTCGAACGTCATCCAGCGAAACCGGCCCGGACGGTCGATCTCCAGCGAACCTCTGGAGCGGTCGACGACGGCGCCGTCGGCGTCGATCACCGACTGCTCGAAGTCACCACGAAAACTATCGAGATCGAGCAGGAGGCGGTCGAGAAGCTCCACCGACGCCTCGGAGTTCGCCGACTCGTCGGCGACCGATGCGATCGGCGCGAGAAGCGTCAACCACAGCAGAGCCGCCATGACACTGCCTCGACGCAGGACGGCTTTCGGACCCGGTCCGTCGCCCGTCATAGCTTCAGGCCTCATCGGTCGGTGCGGGCACCAGAATCTCCCGCGAGCCGTTGGGCTGCAGCGGACCGACGAGTCCGGCCGCCTCCATGGACTCCACCATCCGTGCTGCGCGGTTGTAGCCGATCTTGAGTCGTCGCTGCACGCCCGAGATCGACGCCTTGCGCGTTTCCATCACTACCTGCACGGCCTGGTCGTAAAGCGGGTCCTGCTCGGCATCGCCGCCTTCGGATGCCGGCGCGTCGAGCCCGGTCAGGCCCGGCGTCGCCACGGCGGGTCCCTCGAGGATCTCGTCGATGTACTGCGGCGAGCCGGCATTGCGCAGGCTGTTCACCACCGCATGGACTTCGTGATCCGCGACGAACGCCCCATGCACGCGGACCGGCAATGAAGTACCGGGCGGCAGGTACAGCATGTCGCCGTGACCGAGCAGGTTTTCGGCGCCCATCTGATCGAGGATCGTCCGGGAATCGACTTTTGCCGAGACCTGGAAAGCGATCCGGGTCGGCACGTTGGCCTTGATCAGCCCCGTGATGACGTCGACGGACGGTCGCTGCGTCGCGAGGATCATGTGAATGCCGGATGCGCGGGCCTTCTGAGCCAGCCTCGCGATCAGTTCCTCGACCTTCTTGCCGACGATCATCATCATGTCGGCGAGTTCGTCGATGACCACGACGATGAACGGCAGCGTCGTCAGCGTCGGACGCTCGACGGGCTTGTCCGGATCTTCGAGCGGGGGCGGCGTCCAGGTCGGATCGTCGATGGGTTCGCCGGCGTCGATCGCCTCGCGCACCTTGCGGTTGTAGCCGCCGATGTTGCGGACCCCGAGCGCGGCCATCAGCTGATAGCGGCGATCCATTTCGGCGACGCACCAGCGCAGCGCGTTGGCCGCTTCCTTCATGTCCGTGACGACCGGGGACAGCAAATGCGGAATGCCCTCGTAGACGCTCAGCTCGAGCATCTTGGGGTCGATCATGATCAGCCTGACCTGGTCCGCGCGCGCCTTGTAAAGGACCGACAGGATCATCGCATTGATGCCGACGGACTTACCCGATCCGGTCGTGCCGGCGATCAGCAGATGCGGCATCCGGGCGAGGTCCGCCACGACCGAATTGCCGCCGATGTCCTTGCCGAGAGCAAGCGTCAGCGGCGAGGACTGCTTGTCGTAGGCCTCCGACTTGAGGATCTCACCGAGCGTCACGAGCTGGCGGTTCTCGTTCGGTATCTCGAGACCGACGAACGACTTGCCGGGGATAACTTCCACGACGCGCACGCTGACCACCGACAGCGAGCGGGCCAGGTCCTTCGCGAGATTGGCAATCTGGCTGACCTTGACCCCCGGCGCCGGATCGAGTTCGAAGCGGGTGATCACCGGGCCAGGCGATACGGACCTGACCTCGACCTCGACACCGAAATCCCGGAGCTTGAGTTCGACGAGCCGCGACATCGCCTCGAGCGCGTCTGCCGAGTAACCCTTGGTCTGTGCCGGTGGATCGTCGAGCAGGGCCAGCGGCGGCAGTTCGCCGGCTGCCGGCGGATCGAACAGCGGCACCTGCCGTTCCTTCTCGGCACGAACGCTCGGTTCGAGTGCCGGCAGGACCGGCTCTATCCTGGGCCGCGACTTGCCGGCCTTACGCTGCTTCTCGACCTTCTGCAAATCCTCACGTTCGGCCTTGAGGCGGCGCGCTTCACGACGATCGCGGCCCGCGTCGCGCCAATCGATCAGACGCGAACGCATGCCGTCGGCCGCGTTCAGGCACGCCCTGCCGATCATATCCATGACGGCAAACCAGGAAATCCCGAGAAACAGAGAGATCGAGGCGACCCATACGAAAAACAGCAGCACGCTGGCCCCGAGCAGCTTCATGAACTCGACCAGACCGAGGCCGACGATCTGCCCGAGGATGCCGCCGGCCGTCTCGTTGAAGCCGTCCGGCGAGAAATGCAGCGTTGCGAGGCCGCAACTCGTTGTCAGGGTGAGCAGAAAGCCGGTGAACCGCAGAACGAAATCGGTCCATGTGAGCGGCTGACGGGTCTTCTGCTCGCGGTACAGCATCCAGCCCAGATAGAACACCATCACCGAGAACAGATAGGCGGGCAAGCCGAAGGCATTGAACAGCAGATCGGCCGTGAGGGCGCCGACACGACCGACGCCGTTGGCGACGTTGCCGCTGGCGGCCGCCTGCGAGAAACCGGGGTCGTCCGGGCTGTAGGTGTACAGCGAGAACCACAGAATCAGCGCCAGCGCGCCGAACACGTACAGCGCGCCTTCGCGCAGCGCGCGGCTCACCGGCGCGGACAGCGTCGCGGGCGGATCGGCGGTTTTAGTCGCTCTCGGCATCTTTACAGTACTTCTGGATTAACGTCCTAGCTACCTGATTCTAGTACAATTCATGGTAGACAGACTAAGTCCTTCACGATTCGACCGCCGACCGGGAGCGAATTGGCCGCGCGCACCGGGGCACACGGATGCTCCGGGCGAGCGAATCCCCTACACTTCCGCCTTCGATTTTCGCTTGCGGCCCAAGAGACTTGTATTCCGGCCCGTCCGGGCGCATCTCTCGTAGCCGCGAACCCGCCAGCGGTTCGGGTGCAAGATACGCCCGGGCGGCTGAACTGCCCCTAAACGTCGAGGACGAGTATACATGAGTGATCCGAAACATTGCCGCGTGCTGATTCTGGGCTCCGGCCCCGCCGGCTACGCGGCGGCCGTGTACGCCGCGCGCGCCAATCTCGACCCCGTCATGGTGTCGGGCGCCGAACCGGGCGGACAGCTCATGACGACGACCGACGTCGACAACTGGCCCGGAGACGTCGAGGGCCTGCAGGGACCCGAGCTCATGCAGCGCATGCTGGCGCACGCCGAGCGCTACGACACCGAGATCGTCAACGACCACATCCACACGGCGGACCTTTCGCAACGACCCTTTCTGTTGTCGGGCGACTCCGGCAGCTACACCGCGGATGCCGTGATCATCTCGACCGGCGCCACGGCGAAGTACCTGGGGCTGCCCTCCGAGGACGCGTTCAAGGGTCGCGGCGTATCGGCCTGCGCAACCTGCGACGGCTTTTTCTATCGCGGCAAGGACGTCGCCGTGGTCGGCGGCGGCAACACCGCCGTGGAGGAAGCGCTGTATCTGTCGAACATTGCGTCGAGCGTCACGCTCGTCCATCGCCGCGACGCTCTGCGGGCCGAAAAAATCCTCCAGAATCGCCTGTTCGACAAGGCCCGCGACGGGAACGTGCGCCTCATGTGGGACCATGTAGTGGACGAAGTGCTCGGCGATGAAAGCGGCGTGACGGGATTGCGCGTCCGGAGCACCAAAAATCCGGACGAGACCACGGACCTCGATCTTGCGGGAGTCTTCATCGCGATCGGTCACAGCCCGAACACCGGCATCTTCGATCAGCAGCTCGAGATGAACAACGGCTACATCGTCGTCAACGCGGGACTCGACGGGGACGCCACCGCCACCAGCGTGCCGGGCGTCTTCGCGGCCGGCGACGTCGCCGACCAGGTGTATCGTCAGGCGATTACCTCGGCCGGTGCCGGCTGCATGGCCGCTCTCGACGCTGAGAAATATCTCGACGCACTCGAGGCCGGGGCCAGCCGCCAGCACGACGCCGCCTGAACTCATCGATATCGTCTCCTGCCTGGAGTACTAATGGACGTCGAGCGCCACACCTCGCTGTCCGACATCCCGGCGACCGAATGGAATCGCCTCGCAGGCTCCGACTACCCTTTCCTGCGCCACGAATTCCTGCTTGCGGCCGAGCAGACGGGCTGCGTGTCAGCCGCAACCGGCTGGCAACCCAGACATCTGGCGCTGCGCGACGCGGCCGGCCTGCGCGCCGCCATGCCCGTCTACGAGAAATCGCACTCCTGGGGAGAGTTCGTCTTCGACTGGGCCTGGGCCGACGCCTATCGGCGGGCGGGCATCGACTACTACCCGAAACTCGTTGCAACGGTGCCGTTCACACCGGCGTCCAGCCCGCGGCTGCTCCTGCGCGACGCAGGCGATGCGGAAGCGGCCGACATGCTCCTCAAAGGGGCCACGGCGCTGGCCGGCGACTCGGGTTGCTCCTCGGTGCATGTCCTGTTCCCGCATCGGACGGAACTCGATCTGCTGCGTTCAGGGGGATTCAAACTGCGCAAGGACTGCCAGTTTCACTGGACCAACCGCGGCTTTCGCGACTTCGACCACTTCCTCGAGAGCTTCAGCTCGAAGAAACGCAAGAAGGCGCGCCGGGACCGGCGGCACGTTGCCGAAGCAGGTGTCAGCTATCGGCGGCTGAGCGGCGAAACGCTCGACGACGAGGCGCTCCACGACGTATACCGGCTGATCAGTCTGACCTTTCTCCGACGGGGAGGAATGCCCTACTTCGATCTCGAGTTCTTTCGGCGCATCGTTCGGAGCCAGCCGGAGCACTTTCTGGTCATCGCGGGCTTTCGCGACGAGCGGATGCGCGCCGCCGCCGTCTTCTTTCGCGGCGAACGCGCACTATACGGACGTTACTGGGGCGCCGATGCCGACATCAACGCCCTGCATTTCGAGACCTGCTACTACCAGGGCATCGACTTTTGCATCGAGCACGGCATCGAACGCTTCGAGCCCGGAACGCAGGGCGAGCACAAAGTCAGCCGCGGCTTCGAGCCGACGACGACCTGGTCCGCCCACTGGCTCAGGCAACCGGAGTTCTTCGCGGCGATCGGCGACTATCTGGAGCAGGAAGAACGGCATGTAGAGCGCTACATGCACGCCGTGGACGCCCATTCCCCGTACAAGGCGGCCGGTAAGTCTCCCGTCCGATGAGCAACAACCGCATCGCATGGTTGAGGCCCGGCGATCCTCCGAACGCGTTCCCGCCCGTCGAGACGGCGCTCGTAGAACCGGACGGCTTACTCGCCGCCGGCGGTGACCTGTCCGTCGAGAGGCTCGTCGAAGCGTATACGCGCGGCATTTTTCCCTGGTTCGACGTCGGACAGCCGATACTCTGGTGGTCGCCGGATCCGCGCTGTGTGCTCGCACCCACCGCGTACCACATGTCGCGGCGGTTTCGGCGCGACCTCAAAACCAGCCGCGCCTGCGTGAGCTTCAATCGGGCCTTCGACGCCGTCATCGACGGCTGCGCCGCCCCGCGGCACGGCCAGCCGGGCACCTGGATCACCGCGGACATGCGCACCGCCTATCAGGCGCTCCATCGGGCCGGCTTCGCACATTCCGTCGACGTATGGAACGACGAACGCCTCGTCGGGGGTGCATACGGACTCGCCATCGGCCGCATGTTTTTCGCGGAGTCGATGTACAGCGCCGAAACCGGCGCCTCGAAAATCGCGCTGGCTGCACTCTGCCGCGTGCTGACCGACAGCGGCTTCGCACTCATCGACTGCCAGGTGGCATCGGCTCATCTGCACACGCTCGGCGCGACGCTGATGCCGCGGCAACGCTTCGTCGCGATTCTCGCCGTCGAAACGAGGGGCCGTGCCAGATTCACCGGCTGGCCTCCTGACGGGTTGCGCGCCGCCGAGTTGCTTTGACCGCACTCCTGCTGCATTGCAAAAACGCGCCCGTTTCTGCACAATCGCCAGCCTTCAAACCCCACAAGGCAGGCAATGGCTAAAGAAGAAGCCATTCAGATGGAAGGCGTCGTTACCGAGACGCTGCCGAACACGACGTTTCGGGTCGAACTCGAAAACGGCCACATCGTGACCGCGCATATCTCGGGAAAGATGCGCAAGAACTACATCCGAATCCTGACCGGCGACAAAGTCACGGTCGAACTGACCCCGTACGACCTCAGCAAGGGACGCATCGTCTACCGGGGTCGTTGAGCCGCCCTGCCGCGCCGCGCATCAGTCATCCGAGCGAAGTCAAACGGAAGCGGCCTACCCTGCCGCGCCGCTCATCAATCGTCCGAACGGAGATGCTCGAGTTCTTTTAGCAACGGTTCCGCATTGAGCGTCAGCTCGTCGTCGTCGCCGACACCCACACGCACGTGGCCGCCGTCGGCAAGAACACCGAACAACAGTTCTTCAGCAAGCGGGCGCTTAATCCGCTCCGAGATCAGCCGTGCCATGGGCCTCGCGCCCATCTTCGGATCGTAGCCGCGTTCGGCAATCCAGATCCGCGCCGCGTCGTCGAGTTCGATCGTGACGTTGTTCGAGCCGAGCTTCGCCTCGAGTTCGACGATCAGCTTGTCCACGACGCGCTTGACCGAATCGAGGTCCAGTGAATCGAACTGGATGATCGCGTCCAGACGGTTGCGGAATTCGGGCGAGAAGGACTTCCTGATGACGGCCATGCCGTCGCTCGAGTGGTCCTGCGCCGTGAAACCGATCGACGCGCGGCTCATTTCCTGAGCGCCGGCATTCGTCGTCATGACGAGAATGACGTTGCGAAAATCGGCTTTGCGCCCGTTGTTGTCCGTCAGGGTGCCATGATCCATGACCTGCAGCAGCAGGTTGAACACTTCCGGATGTGCCTTCTCGATTTCGTCGAGCAGCACGACCGCGTGCGGATTTTTGGTTACTGCCTCGGTCAGCAAACCGCCCTGATCGAAGCCTACGTAGCCCGGGGGAGCACCGATCAGCCGTGACACCGTGTGCCGCTCCATGTACTCCGACATGTCGAACCGGATCAGCTCGACGCCCATCTGCAGCGCAAGCTGTCGGGTGACCTCGGTCTTGCCGACACCGGTCGGACCCGCGAACAGGAAGCTGCCGATCGGCTTGTCTTCCTCGCGCAGCCCGGATCTCGACATTTTGATAGACGAGGCAAGCGCTTCGATCGCGGGATCCTGGCCGAAAATGACGAGTTTCAGATCGCGCTCCAGCGTACGCAGCGAGTCGCGGTCCGAAGCCGACACGCTCTTCGGCGGTATTCTCGCCATCTTCGCGATAATGGTCTCAATGTGCTCGACCGTAACGCGTTGCGTCTGCTCGGCAACCGGACGCAGCCGCAGATTGGCGCCCGCCTCGTCGATGACGTCGATCGCCTTGTCCGGCAGACGCCGATCGTTCAGGTGTTTGGCCGCCAGTTCAGCGGCCGCGACGAGCGCTTCCTCGTCGTAGCTTACGCCGTGATGCTCCTCGAAGCGGCTGCTCAGACCCTTGAGTATCGCGATGGTCTCGGGAATGCTCGGCTCGGGTACGTCGATCTTCTGGAAGCGGCGCGCGAGCGCATGATCTTTCTCGAAGATGCCCCGATACTCCTCGTAGGTCGTCGAGCCGATACAGCGGATCTCACCGCTTGCCAGAACCGGCTTGATCAGGTTGCTTGCGTCCATGACGCCGCCCGACGCCGCGCCGGCACCGATGACCGTGTGAATTTCGTCGATGAAGAGGATGGCGCCGGGGTCTTCCCGCACCTCCTTGATGACGCCCTTGAGGCGTTTCTCGAAGTCGCCGCGGTACTTGGTGCCCGCAATCAGCGTGCCCATGTCCAGCGCGTAGATCGTGCTGTCCTTGAGCACCTCGGGAACCCGTTCTTCCACGATCATGCGAGCAAGGCCCTCGGCAAGCGCCGTCTTACCGACGCCCGCATCGCCGACGTAGAGCGGATTGTTCTTGCGGCGCCGGCAGAGTATCTGGACCGTGCGTTCGATCTCGAGTTCGCGGCCGATCAGCGGATCGATCCGGCCGGCTTCCGCCTCCGCGTTGAGATTGGTAGCAAAGCGCTCGAGCGGCGTTTCGTCAGGCTCCGCTTCGTGCTCCTCGGTCGCTTCGCGCTCCTGCTCGGCGCCGTCGTTCTGGACCTGCGGCATGCCGTGCGAAATATAGTTGACGATATCGAGGCGGGTGATGTCCTGGAGATTCAGAAAATACACCGCCTGCGACTGCTTCTCGCTGAAGATTGCGACCAGCACGTTGCTGCCGGAGACCTCCTGCTTACCGCTGGACTGCACGTGAAAAACGGCGCGCTGAAGCACGCGCTGGAATCCGAGCGTCGGCTGAACGTCGTTCTCATCGTCTTCGTCGAGCAAGGGTGTCTGCTCGTCGATGAACTCGCTGAGCTGCCGGCGGAGCTCCGGGATGTTGCCGTTACATGCCTTGATGATTTCGTGGACGCGCGGTATGTCGAGGAGCGCCAGCAACAGGTGCTCCACAGTCATGAACTCGTGACGCCGGTCGCGCGCGCGCTGAAAGGCTTCGTTGAGACAGAACTCGAGTTCGCTCGATAGCATTACGTCTCCTTAAGGCCTGAGAAATCAGGATTCTTCCATTGTGCACAGCAACGGATGCTGGTGCTGTTTGGCGATGCCCATTACCTGAGCAACTTTGGTTTCGGCAATCTCGAAGTTGTAAACGCCGCAGACGCCCTTGCCCTTGGTGTGGACCTCTAGCATAACCTGTGTCGCCTGCGTTCGCTCCATGCCGAAAATCGATTGCAGAATATCGACGACGAACTCCATGGGCGTGTAGTCGTCGTTGATCAGTACCACCCGGTACATGGGCGGCTCCTTGATCTTCGGCTTCGCCTCCTCGACGGCCACATCGTGGCTGCCGTGGTGCTCCGTGCTGTGTTCGTGCTCGCTCATGATTCCGTCGCCGTTTCTGGCCCGTCGGGCATTGCCGCCCCCGGCGGCCTGTCCGGGGCGCGCCGAAGACATTATATAGGGGCGGTTCGGGGCATTTTTAAGGCCGCCTCACAAATTTCCAGATCCCCCGGGTTTCCGCCGCATTACGGCTCTGTGGCCCCCAAGGTCACGCAATTCCCGCGTTTCCCGCTTGTGACGGAAATCCCCGAACCCGTATCATCCGCCTGCCGCGTTTAAACCGGTGGAATTTCAGGTAAATCCGACCCCCTCGATGTCCGATACCGCAAAATGGTCCGATCTCAAGAGCCTCGACGGTCCGCGAACCCTCGCGGCGGCCAGTCAGCTCCTGCCCGGCTGGGTCAGCCTCGTCCTGGTCGTCGTCATCGGCTGGCAGCTTGCAAGAATTGCCTGGGATCTCGTCCCGGGGCCGGCCGCCGGCGATCCCGTGACGATCCCGTCCGGCACCATGACTTCGACACCGGAGGCGGACGCGGGGTTCATTGCGGAAACAATTGCAGCGGCACACCTGTTCGGCGAGGCGGCGGAGGACGACGCCGAAGAAGAGGCTGCGGCGGGACCGCTGCCGGACGAGCTCGAAGACCTCGAGGAAACGCGCCAGAATCTGACTCTCAAGGGTATCGTCGCGGCGACCGAACCGGGGCTGTCGGCCGCCATCATCGAGGACCCGACCAACGACGAAAGGACCTACCAGATCGGCGACGCGATCGCCTCGGGCGTCTCGCTCCACGCCGTGTTTCCGCTCCGCGTGGTCCTGAACGAGAATGGCCGGCTCACGAATCTCGTGCTGCCCGCGGAATTTGCGACCCAGCGAGCTCCGGTCCGGCGCGCGACGCGACCGGCGCAGCAGCGGCCGGCGCCTGCACAAAGCATTCAGTCCGTCGTCGCGCAGAACGTGTCGCGCCTCGCGGACGTCATCCGGCCGACGCCGTATTTCGTCAACGGCCAGCAGCAAGGCTATCGCGTGTATCCCGGCCGCGATCGCCGGCAGTTCGCAGCCCTCGGTCTGCGCCCCGGTGACCTGATAAAGGACATCGACGGCCAGGCGCTCACCGATCCGACCCAGGCGATGAGAATCTTCCAGGAACTCGGCACGGCCGATCAGGTATCCGTGACCGTCGAGCGCGACGGGCAACCGCAGTCTCTGGTACTAAAAACCAGCCAACTCGACTTGGACGGCGAAGACACCCAATGACCCGACATCTACGAATGCAGATCTTGCTGCTCTGGCTCACGGCAATCCTGACACCGGCCGGCAGCGCCTTCGCGCAGCAGGCAGCGACGATCACGCCCAACTTCAAGGAAGCTGACATTCGGGAAATCGTCGAAGCCGTCAGTGCCGTCACCCAGGAGAACTACATCATCGATCCGCGCGTCAATGCGCAGAACGTAACGATGCTGTCGACGACGCCGATGACGCCGGAGGCTTTTTACGAGGCCTTCCTGTCCATTCTCGAGGTACACCAACTCACCGCCGCGCGCAGCGGCGACGTCATCAAGATCATCCCGAACGCATCGGCGCGGCAGTACGGGGGCACGCTGGGCTCAGGCGGTACGGCCGGCTACGACGACATCGTGACGCGCGTCATTCAGCTCGAAAACGTCGGCGCCACGGCGCTCGTACCGATTCTTCGCCCGCTGATCCCGCAATACGGGCACATGGTTGCGCACCAGGGTTCGAACATGCTGATCCTCTCCGACCGCGCGGGCAACGTCGCACGCCTGATCAGCATCATCCGGCGGATCGACCAGTCGAGCGACGACGACATCGAGGTCGTGCCGCTGCAGAACGCGTCTGCGGCCGAAGTCGTCCGCGTGCTGACCGCGCTGACGCAGGCACCGCGCGCCGATGGCGCACCGGTCACGACAAGCCTCGTCGCGGACGCGCGCACGAACAGCGTCCTGATCGGTGGCGACAAGAGCGGGCGCCTCAGGCTGCGCACTCTCGTCGCGCACCTCGACACGCCGCTCGAAGAAGGCGGCGATACCCAGGTTCGCTACCTTCGCTACGCGGATGCCGAGGAGCTCGCGACCAAGCTACAGCAACAGTATGCGAGCGCCGCCACTGCCGGCGCAGCGGGTGCCGGCGCCGCCCCCGGCGGCCCCGGCGCCGAACTGATCAGCGTCTGGGCCGACACTCAAACCAACGCCCTGATCGTCGACGCGCCGCCGAAAATCATGCGCTCGATGATGACCGTCGTCGACAAGCTCGACATAAGGCGCGCGCAGGTGCAGGTCGAGGCGATCGTCGTCGAAGTGATTGCCGACCGGACCGCCGATCTCGGCGTGACCTGGGCCGTTTTCGACGACAACAGCGCAAGTACGCCGATCAGTCTGACGAATTTTCCGGATTTCGGCCCCGGCGTCACGCAGCTGGCCGGCGCCGCCGCGGCCGGCGACGGCAACATTACCGATCCAACCGGACTCATCGGCGAGGGCGCCACCTTTGGGCTGGGCCGGCTGAGCGACTCCGGAATCAGTTTCGCCGCCGTGCTCAGGGCACTGCAGGGCAATGCCGACACAAACATACTGTCCACCCCGTCGGTCGTGACGACCGATAACGAGGAAGCGACGCTGAACGTCGGTCAGGAGGTACCCTTCGTCACCGGCTCGTTTACCAACACGGGCGGCCAGGGCGGCGGGACGGTCAACCCGTTCCAGACGGTTCAGCGGCAGCAGGTCGGCATCGAACTGATCATCACGCCGCAGATCAACGAAGGTAATTCGCTCCTGCTCGATATCCGGCAGGAGATATCGAGCATCGCGCAATCGGCCCAAGGCGCCGTCGACCTGATCACGAATCAGCGCATCATCGAGACGACGGTCATCGTGGACGACGGGCAGATCCTCGTGCTCGGCGGCCTGATCGAAGACCAGCTCCGCGAGAGCGAGCAACGCGTACCGGTGCTCGGCAGGTTACCGCTCCTGGGCAGTCTGTTTCGGGCCCGCCGCACCGAAGCGATAAAGACGAACCTCCTCGTGTTCATCCGGCCCAAGATCCTGCGCGACGCGGCAAGCATCGCCACCGAAACCAACGCCAAGTACCGGATGATGGAAGACCTGCTCGAGGGTCAACGCGGCCGGGGCGTGCAGCTCATGCCTGACGTTGAACGCGCCACGATCCCGCCGCTCGAGAGCCTCACCAGCCCGCCCGAGAGCGGCGAGGAGCCGACACCCTGATGGCCACCGACCCCGAGAACCTGCCCGGTACGGAGCCGGAGACGGAAGCACAGGCAATGCCCGTTGCCCTGCCTTTCGCGTTTGCGAAGCGACACGGCGTGTTGATTCGCGACATCGCCGACGGCAAGGCCGACACCGTAGTACGCCCGGGGGCAACGGCGCTCAGCCTCGCCGAAGTCCGTCGCTACGCCCATCGGCCGCTCCAGCTTACCCAGGTGACGAACGAGGAGTTCGACGCCCTGCTGCAGGCATCGTATGAGCAAGGCTCCGAAAACGCGATGCAGATGGTCGACGGCCTGAACGACGAGTTCGACCTGAGCCAGGTTGCGCAGGAACTCGAGCCGTCGGATCTCCTGGAAAGCGCGGACGATGCGCCCATCATTCGTTTCATCAACGCCGTCCTGACCGAAGCAGTCAAGGAAAACGCCTCGGACGTGCACATCGAACCCTACGAGAACCGGCTCGGCGTACGCTTTCGGGTCGACGGCGTGCTGCGCGAGGTTCTGAAGACCCGCCGGGCGCTGGCGCCGTTGGTCGTATCGCGTATCAAGGTCATGTCAAAACTCGACATAGCCGAGAAACGCCTGCCGCAGGACGGACGGATTTCGCTGCGCATCGCCGGACGCGCCGTCGACGTCCGCGTATCCACGCTGCCTTCCGGCCACGGCGAACGCGTCGTGCTTCGTCTGCTCGACAAGCAGGCCGGCCGTCTCGATCTCAAGTCGCTCGGCATGGAAACGAGCGACATGAAGAAGATGGACGCTCTGATCCACAAGCCGCACGGCATTATCCTGGTAACCGGCCCGACCGGCTCCGGCAAGACGACGACGCTCTACGCGGCGCTCGAACGCATCAACGACAACAGCCGCAACATCATGACCGTCGAGGACCCGATCGAGTATTTCATCGACGGCATCGGCCAGACGCAGGTCAATACCAAAGTAGAAATGACCTTCGCCCGGGGTTTACGCGCGATCCTCCGACAGGATCCCGATGTCGTCATGGTCGGCGAGATCCGCGACCTCGAGACCGCTGAAATCGCCGTGCAGGCGAGTCTTACCGGGCATCTCGTTCTGTCCACGCTACATACCAATACCGCGTCCGGTGCAGTGACGCGCCTGCGCGACATGGGCGTGGAACCCTTTCTGCTATCGTCGAGCCTCATCGGCGTGCTGGCACAGCGACTCGTTCGCGTGCTCGACGACGAAACGAAAATCCCCTACGTCGCAACCGACTACGAGTGCGATCTGCTCGGCGCCGACCCGGCGAATCCACCGACGCTGCACCGCGCAGACGTCAATGCACCGGGCGGCGGCTTCATCGGCCGGACCGGCATCTACGAGCTCATTGCCGTGGACGAAGCCATGCGCGGCATGGTCCACAACGGCGTATCCGAGCAGGATCTCGAACGTCATGCACGCCTGTCGGGGCCCAGCATCCGTGCCGACGGACGGCGGCGCGTATTGGAGGGCAGCACGACGCTCGAAGAAGTCCTGCGCGTCACTCGCGAAGACTGACGGCAAAGCTGGCTGACGGTAACCATGGCTGCCTTCGAATTCACGGCGCTCGACCGTAGCGGCAAGCAATCCAAGGGACTGATCGAGGGCGATACCGCTAAGCACGTCCGCCAGCAACTGCGCGAGCGCAACCTGGTACCCGTCGCCGTCACGGAAGTGGCCGACAAGTCGGCGGGCGGCAAAAGGCCGGGACTGCGCACCGGCCGCGGGCTGTCGGCCGCGGAACTGTCTCTCGTGACGCGCCAGCTTGCATCGCTGGCCCAATCCGGCCTGCCGCTCGAGGAATCGCTGCTTGCGGTATCTCAGCAGAACGACACTCCCCGAACCCAGAGCATTCTGATGGGCGTGCGCGGCAAGGTAATGGAAGGCCACACGCTTGCCGATGGACTCGGCGAGTTTCCGCAGGCGTTCCCGGACCTGTACCGCGCCACGGTGGCGGCCGGCGAGTCTTCGGGCCACCTCGACACGGTTCTCGAGCGCCTGGCCGACTACACCGAAGCACGCCAGGAGCTGCGCCAGCGGATCTCGAACGCCATGATCTATCCGATCGCGCTGATCTCCTTTGCCGTAGCGATCATCGTTTTCATGCTGGCCTCCGTCGTACCCAAGATAGTCGGCGTGTTCGAGAGCACGGCCGCGGAACTGCCGCTCCTGACCCGCGGACTGATCGCGGTGAGCGACTTCGTCCGCGACTACTGGGCCGCCATCGCGATCGTTCTGGTAAGCGTCGTGTTCGGCATCAACCGGCTGCTCAAGCAGCAAGGGCCGCGACGAGCCTACCACCGGCTGCTGCTCAGACTACCGCTGACGTCGCGGCTGACGCGGGGAATCAACACGGCGCGTTTTACCCGAACCTTCAGTATTCTCGCCGGCAGCGGCGTACCGGTGCTCGACGGCATGAAGATTTCGGCCGAGGTCATCGAAAACCTGCCGATGCGCGAAGCCGTGATCGAGGCGGCCGACCGCGTCCGGGAGGGCGCGTCCATCGCGCAGTCGCTCGGCGCCAGCAAACTGTTCCCGCCCATGGTCATGCACATGATCTCCAGCGGCGAAGCCGGCGGACGGCTCGACGACATGCTTGCCCGCTCCGCGTCCAGCATGGAGCGGGAAGTGGACAGTCTGATAGCAACGCTTCTTGGCCTGCTGCAGCCCCTGCTCGTCATCCTGATGGGTCTGGTCGTCCTCATGATCGTGTTCGCGATCCTCCTGCCGATCTTTGAAATCAACAACCTGATCGCCTGACCGGACGCCGCCCCGGGCGTCGGTTTCGGAGTCGTGCACACAACTCTGTGTTTTGTGAGAGCCGTCTTGCAGGGCCTCGAATTTCGGGGTATATAAGCGCAACGTGTCGGCCGTTCTGCAACGAGCCGAAAAATCTTTTTTTGTTGCACGGTTTTTGTTGCTCAGGGCGATCGCAATGAACACTGAAAAGAGTGACGGCAGCAACGACGTCGACGAAGTGGATGACGTCGAGGACGATGAAGACGTCGTCGTATCCGATGACGGCGAGGACGTTTCGGACCTGACGGGCGAAGTCAACGTCGAGGAACTCGTAGCCAAACTCGAGAGTACGCCGAAGGACGATCTCGATCGGCAGCGTCAGATCCGGCACCGGCTCGATGAGCTGCGCGAGGAACAAGAGGCGCTCAAGAACATCGACAGTACCTACAACTTCAACCTCGACGAAGACCTCTAGCAGCGGTCTCAAAAACACTGTGCGACCTAACGGCTTCCCGGTGGAGCCTGCCCGCTGCAGCCGCGAAGCCATCGTAGGCTGCCTCGCATGGCGGTGGCGGATACCCGTCCGGCCGCACGATTGTCCTGAAGAATAGACATCGCCTTTACTTCGGCATCGCTGACGGTGCGCCACTACCTGGATGCCGTTCCGGGGTGAACGACCCGGACACGAACCGATCTGGAGTAACGGCACTGTCGAGCGGACGCGGGACTAAACGACGCGCCGCGGCTGGTGGTGGGGTGCCCTCTGCCGGAAATAAGGCGGACCGCAGGGAGCCATTCCGGCAGAGGGCACCCCACCGCCGGCCGCTCCATGAGCGTGCGTAAAAACAGACGCCGCAAGACTTCAGCGAAAGTCGCGCGAACGTACGGACAGCCCACCGAGCAGCGCGGTGTGATCCACGAGTTCCCGCGCGACGACGTGTATGACCTCACCTTCGATCTGCAGCTCACCGCGCACGCCCATCAGCTGTGCATTGAGCAGCGGCGCCCGAAAGCGCTCGGCGAGCGTTTTCCAGACCACCAGATTAACGCAGCCCGTCTCGTCCTCGAGCGTTACGAACGTGACGCCGCTGGCCGTCCCGGGCCGCTGTTTGGTCACGACGAGACCGGCAACACCGACGGGCTGACCATTGGCAAGCGCCGGAAGGTCGCGCGCCGGACGATAGGCATGTCGCTCGAGGCTATGCCGCAGCAAGGCCAGCGGATGACGTTCCAGAGACAAACCGGTGCTCTGGTAGTCCGCCACAATGTCCTGCCCCTCGCTGGGCTTCGACAGGAGCGGCGTCGGTTCGTAGCGGTCCGCCGAAGGCAATAGCGGCAGAGGTTTTTCGATGCCCGCAACCTGCCAGCGCGCCGAATGCCGATGCCCGGCGATACGCTTGAGCGCACCCGCGGATGCCAGCAGGTCCAGATCGCGCCGCGTAAGCCCGGTCCGCTCGGAAAGCGCCTGAACGTTCGGATAAGGCGCTCGAATACGGCCGTCGACGATGCGTGCCGCGGCCTCTTCGCTCAAACCTTTAACCATGTGCAGGCCCAGACGCAGACATGCCCTGCCGTCCGCGTCCGCTTCGAGACTCGAGTCCCAGCCGCTTATCGTGACGTCGACCGGCCGAACCTCGACGCCGTGACGGCGAAGATCCTGCACGAGCTGCGACGGCGAATAAAACCCCATCGGCTGGCTGTTGAGCAGCGCACAGGTAAACGCTGCCGGTTCGTGACATTTGAGCCAGCAGGACACGTAAACCAGCAGGGCAAAACTCGCTGAATGCGACTCCGGAAAGCCGTACTCGCCGAAGCCCTCGATCTGGCGAAAGATCTGCCGCGCGAAGTCGTCACGATAACCGCGCTGGCGCATCCCCTCGATCAGCTTGTCCTCGAACGGCCCAAGCCCTCCGCGCCGCTTCCATGCCGCCATGGCCCGGCGAAGCCGATCCGCCTCGCCGGGCGTAAAACCGGCCGCGACGACGGCCAGCGCCATGACCTGCTCCTGGAAGATCGGCACGCCCAGCGTGCGCTCGAGCACCTCCCTGACCTCCTCGCTCGGATACTCAACGGCCTCCTCGCCGTTTCGGCGACGCAGGTACGGATGCACCATGTCGCCCTGGATCGGTCCGGGCCGGACGATGGCGACCTCGATGACCAGGTCGTAGTAGTTCTGCGGCCGGAGCCGCGGCAGCATGGACATCTGTGCGCGCGATTCGATCTGAAACACGCCGATCGTGTCGGCCGCGCAAATCATGTCGTAGACGGCGGGGTCCTCGGCCGGCACGCTGGCCAGGGTGTACTCGCGACCGTCGAAGCGGCGGATCAACTCGAAGCCGCGACGAATCGCGGTCAGCATCCCGAGACCCAGCACATCGACCTTGAGCAAACCAAGATCCTCGAGATCGTCCTTCTCCCACTGGATGACCGTACGCTCGGGCATCGCGGCATTCTCGATCGGTACCAGCTCCGACATCGGCCCGTTGGAAATCACGAAGCCGCCGACATGCTGTGACAAGTGCCGTGGAAAGCCGATCAGTTCGCCGACGAGAAACATGAGACGTCTCACAACCGGGCTCTCGGGATCGAGGCCCGCCTCGAGAATACGGCTGGCGTCGACCGTTTGCCCGTCCCACCACTGCATCGACCGCGCCAGCCGGCCGACCTGCAGCTCGGACAAACCAAGGGCTTTGCCGGCATCGCGCAGCGCGCTGCGCGGGCGGTAGGTAATCACGGTAGCCGCAAGCGCCGCGCGCTGCCGGCCGTACTTGCGATAAATGTACTGAATGACCTCTTCGCGACGCTCGTGCTCGAAGTCCACGTCGATGTCGGGCGGTTCGTTACGCTCTTTGGAGATGAAGCGCTCGACGAGCAGAGCCAGGCGCTCGGGATCGACCTCGGTAATTCCCAGGCAATAGCATACGGCCGAATTGGCGGCCGACCCGCGACCCTGACAAAGGATATTCTGCGAGCGCGCAAACGCGACGATGTCGTAAACCGTCAGGAAATACGGCTCGTATTCGAGTTCCGCAATCAGTGCGAGCTCGTGCTCGACGAGCATGACGACACGCTCAGGCGCACCGTCGGGCCAGCGCTTCCGCATACCCGTCCCGGTGAGCTTCCGCAGGTAGCTGGCCGGCGTTTCGCCCGGCGGCACGATCTCGTCGGGGTATTCGTAACGCAGCTCGTCGAGCGAAAAATCGATCTGCGCCGCAATGTTCAGCGTTTCGTCGAGCAATGCCGGAGGATAAATATGCGCAAGAACCTCACGGCTGCGCAGATGCCGCTCGCCATTCGGATACAGATACCGTCCGGCCCGATGAATCGTCGTACGGTTGCGAATGGCGGTCAGCGTATCCTGCAGGATGCGTCGGCCGCGACGATGCATGTGGACGTCACCCGACGCCACGAGCGGCAGATTGAGTCGGCGCCCGAGCACGGAAAGCCGTTCGAGGCGTTCTTCCTGGCGGCCGTCCGCCAGCAGCTCCACGGCGATCCACAAACGGTCGCGAAACGTCGCACGCAGCCAGTGATCCTCGACGTCGAGCGCACATTCTGCATTGGGTATCCAAAGCGCGAGGCAGTCCGGCACTCCGTCCGCGAAGGCCTGGCGTGAAAATCGATACTCGCCCTTGTCTGCCGCGCGGCGCAGTGTCGTGATCAGCCGGCAAAGCGACGCATAGCCGGCACGATTCCGGGCCAGCAGCACCAGCTTCCGGCCGCTGTCGAGCCCGATCTCCGTGCCGACGATCAGTTTGAGATCGTGCGCTTTGGCCGCCGTGTGCGCCCGAACGATACCGGAGAGCGAGCATTCGTCCGTAATGGCGAGCGCGCGGTAGCCTAAGTCCGCGGCGGTCGCCGCCAGTTCCTCGGGATGCGAGGCACCGCGCAGAAACGTGAAGTTGCTGAGCGCGTGCAGTTCGGCGTATTCAGCCGAAATAGCCATGCAGGTACCAGTTCCCGGCGTCGGCATGACGACGTTCCCGCACACGAAACACCCACAGGCGCCGGCCGTGCGGGCTACAGGCCCGGTAATAGTCCCGGGAGATACCATCGTCATCCCACCAGCCCGTCTCGAGACGCTCGGGGCCCGAGAGGAATTTCAGCGGTCCCCCATGCCATGGACAGCCCTCGCGCATCGCCAGGGGCGCAGGCTCCGGCAACATCCACAGCGGCCGCGACGGCCGGCACGACATGGCCTCTGTCGGCGACAGCGCTATGCCGGTCAGAACGTCGGCGATTCGCCACGCATACTGGGGACGGTGTTCCGCCACGGTGTGCACGCCGTGTATGGAACCACTGCCGAGACGTGCGGCCAGACGTTCCGCAAGCTGCCGCATGGAGTAGTTGAGCGTTCGCCCGGGCTCCCTGCCGAGCGCCAGCGACGCACTTTGCCGGCTCAATGCACGCCCTTCGCCGCTCTGAAGACGGACGGCAATGACCGGCTCCGGCAGCGTCAGCTGCTCGAAACGAATCGACAGCAGTTCGGACCAATGATGCGCACTGCGCTCGAGTTCGGCTGCACCGACCTTAAGCGGGCTTGCCGGAGCGCGCAGATGAAAAAACTCAAAGCAAATCTGCTGAGTACCCTGCTGGCGCAGCAGCAGAAAACGCTCCTGCTCTTCGAGCAGCGACTTGCAGATAGTCAGCAGGAGTTCCCGGTCACTCTGCTCCCCGGTCATCTCGTAGTCGGCAACGAAGCGCTCCGGCGCCCGCCATGCCCGGCGCGGATCGGGCAGACGGCCGAGCGCCTGGTCGAGTTCCCTGAGCCGACAGCGACCGAATCGCTTCGCGAAACCTTCACGCGGCAAGCGCAGGCACTCGCCGGCCGTACGAACGCCCATGCCCTCGAGCGCCGCCGTCACCGACGCGGGCCAGTCGAGACGAGCAAGCGGTAGCTGCCGTAGTGCCGGCAATATGTTCGCGGTATCGCGGATGCAGGCACGGCGGCCGTCGCGCGCCAGCCAGATGGCGCTGAGCGGAGTCGGCGCAATGGCTAGTCCGGTGCCGTAGCCCTGTGCGTCGAGCCCCATGGCTATTTGCCGCCGCAATGTCTTGAGTCCGCCGAACAGGCGCAGGCTCCGGGCAATCTCCAATACGATCATGTCCGGTCCCGCCAGCGATACGCAGGACGAAAAGCGTTCGAGCCAGCCCGCCAGTCGTTCCAGCGCTTCCCATTCAGCGGACAGGCTGCGCTCGAGTAATTCGATGTCAGGCATGAGCGCCAATGCCGCACTGGCCGACTGACCCGCCATGACACCAGCCCCGAGCGCTTCGGTATCGGCCAGGAGCACGCGGTGAATGCCCTGTCGTTCCTCGACGAGCACCCGCGGCCGGTCTGACGACGGCATCGCGTCGAGCGGCAGAGACGGCAGATAAACCGCAAACCACAGACGCTCACTGGTGCCGGACCGGAACGGTACCGAGGGGACCCCCGACGGCGATGCCTCGGCAAGCGGCAGACGGTACTGGCTGTCGCCCGGCGGACGCTTCAGGAGGGCCGGTCCGATATCGGCCGCCGTCAGGCCCTCCTCCCGGCGAAACGCAGGCTTGCGGCGAGAGCGCGGCATGTCAGGGCGACTCGGGAGAAGCGCGCCCGGTCTGGAAAAATCGTTTGAATACGACCGGACGGCCACCGCGATTCTTGACGACGGCGAGTTCGGTGCCGTCCGCTTCCGGCGTCAGCCTGAGCCGCAAGGCCGCGGCAGACGGCTCACGCTGGGCGCTCACCGGTCGAAACGCAAACGCCCGACTCAAGCCCTTACCGGCCGCAAGCTGCAGGCGGCGGCTGACCTGATCGTCGAAACGCCCGGGCCACAGAAGCACGACCGCGCAGGTCCCCGACGACAGCGCCTGCTCTGCCGACCACAGGACTTCGTCGGCGTTTTTGGGCCGTACGATCAGCAGACGTTCGAGATCGACACGCCAGTCCCTGAGCGCCGGCGGATAGGGCTGGAACGGCGGCGCTACCCAGGCAATCCAGCCGGGTTCCTCATCCGGCGAGAGCGGCGGAGTACACAGCGCCGCCAGCGCCGGCATCAACAGTTCGAGTTCGCCGATGCCGTAAGCGTCGGTCAGAATCTCGATGAGTGCGGCATCCGGCCAGCCGCCGCCGGACAAACAGCGGTCGAGCGCCGGATAACCCGTTGGCAGACTGCTTGCCGCTTGTCGCCCGCTCTGCCCGCGCCAGACTCGCGGATTCTCCAGCACGGTATCCAGCGTAGGGGCATCGCGCGACATCATTCACCCTGGGAGCCGGAGCCTAATGCAGCGGCATGCCGTCGCGGATGACGCCGACGACGACGCCTTCGATCACGAGCGCCTGCTCGGCCAGATCGACTTCGATCGGTTCGAAGTCTTCGTTCTCGGGCAAGAGCCAGACCAGGCGGCCGTCCTGACGATAGCGTTTGACCGTGACCTCGTCTTCGAGGCGCGCCACGATGATCTGCCGGCTGCGCACTTCCGGCGTGCGGTGCACGGCGACGAGATCGCCGTCGAGGATACCGGCGTTCTTCATGCTCATGCCGTGCACCCGCAGCAGGTAGTGCGGCTTGGGGTTGAACAGCGCCGGGTCGAGGCGATAGTGCGCCTCGATGTTTTCCTGCGCGAGAATCGGATTGCCGGCGGCGACCCGACCCACCAGCGGCAACCCGATTTGCTCGCGCAGGGAATCCTTGAGCTGGATGCCGCGCGACGCGCCGGGCACGAGATCCAGCACGCCCTTGCGCTGCAGCGCCCGGAGGTGCTCCTCGGCGGCGTTCGCCGATTTGAAACCCAGCTCCCGGGCGATCTCCGCGCGTGTGGGCGGCATGCCGGTTTCGGCGATAAAGTCCTGAATAACTTCAAGAATTTGTGTCTGTCGGGGAGTCAATTCCTGCATTTCATCGGGTCCTGTACAGATTCACAGTAACTGAGATTATATACAGTAAGGCGAGCAGCGCAAGGCTGGCTGAGCAGATCGGAAAACCTAAAACCCGATTCCGGGAATCTGCGGAATCTCGGTCGCCATGTAGTCCAGGAAAACCCGCAGCCGCTCCGGCTGATGCCGCCCCGGCAGGTAGGCGGCGTGAATCGTCAACGACGGCGCCCGCCAGCCCGGCAGGAGATCGACGAACGCGTTACGTTCGAGTTCCTCGGCGACAAACCAGCGGGGCAGGACCGCCATGCCCAGCCCGCTTGCAACCGCTGCCTTGACCGCCGCGATGTTGTTCGACTGAAGCCTTAGCGGCGGCTCGATGCTCAGGTTCCGGCCACGGTCGTCGTGCAATGACAGCTTCGCGCCCTCGAATGGCGCTACCGCGAGCAGATCGAGCTTGCCGACGGCCGACGGCGAATCGCAGGGTTCGTGCCGTGCCACGAAATCGGCCGACGCGACGAGCAGTCGTTCGACGGTGCCCAGCGGCCTGACCACCAGGGTATCGTCGGGCACCGGCCCAACTCTGATCCAGCAGTCAGCGCCCAGTTCCGGGAACCGAATCGGCTGATCCTCCAGCAGCCAGTTCAGGCTGAGTTCCGGATACATCTTCTGAAATCGCCAGGCCAGATCCCCCAATCGGGTCTGCCCCAGCGCGACCGGCACGACCACCTTGAGCGTCCCGGCCGGTCCGCCTTCCCCCTCCCGATGCTTTTCCTCCAGCGCCTCCCAGCCGTCGAGCAGCCCGCGGGCATCGGCCAGCAGCGCGAGGCCGGCTCCGGTCAGTGCCAGGGAATGCGTGTTGCGGCGCATGAGCTGCGTCCTGAGCCGCGTCTCCAGTTCCGCAAGCTGCCGACTCGCCGAAGGCTGCGACAGACCCAGGTCCCGCGCTGCCGCACTGATGCTGCCGGCATCGGCAATGCGGACGAAGGTCTCGAGCAGCGTGAGTCGGTCGAGAGGCTTACTCATACATATTACGTATAACAAATATCTATAACAGTCGTCTACCAAATCACAGGGTTCGGCAGCACAGTATCTCCACCCGCAAACAAAACACGGAGAACGCCATGACGACTCACAAACAGACCTTCCGGCTCGGCGGCGAACGCGACGTCAACCGCCTCGGTTTCGGCGCCATGCGGCTCACGGGCCAGCCCGGCAACTTCGGCCCGTATCCACGCTGGGAACACGGAAAGGCCCTGCTCCGGCGCGCCGTGGAACTCGGCGTGGAGTTTTTCGACTCGGCGCGCGCCTATGGCCCTGAGTGGGCCGACCGGCTGATCGCCGACGCACTCGCGCCATACGCCGAAAACGTGCTCATCGCGACGAAAGGCGGCGTGGACAAGCGCGGGCCAGAGGAGATCATCGTCGACGGACGTCCCGCTACGCTGCGCCGGCAAATCGACGCCGCTCTCGGGAATCTCAAGGTCGACCGGATCGAATTGTTCCAGCTGCACCGCGTCGATCCGGACGTCGATATCGAGACCTCCGTCGGCGCGCTCGACGACGCCCGGCGCGCCGGCAAAGTGCGCTTCATCGGCCTGTCGAACGTCGATCGCGCGCAGCTCGATCGGGCACTGTCGGTGGCGCCGATCGCATCGGTCCAGAACCGCTTCAACCGCGCCGAGCGGGACCAGGATGCGCTCGTGGACTACACCGCCGAACAGGGCATCGCGTTCATCCCCTACGGCCCGCTCGGCGCGCATCCGATGCGCCAGGGCGCAACGCTGCCCGCCCGCGACTCGCTTGCCTGGCTGCTCGAACGCTCGGCCAACATCATCGTCATTCCGGGCACGACGTCGATGACCCATCTCGAAGACAACGTCCGGGCTCTACATTTGGAAACACCTTGAAACCTCCACTTACAGTCTGGTCATCGTCGCGACAAGCGTCCGTCGTTAGCCTGTTCGCTCCCCGGGGCACGCCCCTCAAACAACGGAGAGATACCATGACACGAGCATTCAAGCTGGCAGGGTTTCCCGCCGCGTTGCTGGCCGCGCTGGTCTGTTCCAGTGCCGTCGCCGGCCATCCGGACGACGAGCCGACAATCGCCGACATAGTCGCCGGGAGCGGCGGCACGTTCGACCACAACCGCCGCGACTTCGATATCCTGCTCAACGCACTCGAAGCCGCCGACCTGGTCGGCGCGCTGTCCGACCCGAACGATTCGCTGACCGTACTCGCCCCCGACGACCTGGCCTTCATCCGCCTCGC
The DNA here is from genome assembly GCA_028277185.1 of Woeseiaceae bacterium. Taxonomy (GTDB): domain Bacteria; phylum Pseudomonadota; class Gammaproteobacteria; order Steroidobacterales; family Woeseiaceae; genus UBA1847. Next base: position 61,170 of record JANQGQ010000031.1, on the reverse strand, counting down.
GCAGGATCTCGGCTTCGAGGGCTCGGACGAGCAAGGTGCGTTCGACACGATCGTCGCAGCGCTTCCGGCCATCGGCGGCGACGATCCGATCGCGACCCTCGAGTTCATCCTGCTCTACCACGTCCTGCCCGAAGCGAAGTTCGCCTTCGAGATCATCTTCTCGGGAGGCGTACCCACGGCCTCGGGCGAAGTCATTCTCGCCGTGCGCCGGCAAATCTTCGACGCCGAGCCGGAACTCGACAACCCGCGCTTCAAGCTGCGCCGCAGCGACATTCGGGCATCCAACGGTCTCATCCAGGTCATCAACCGCGTACTGATACCGGTCGACGTCGCCAACACCCCGGCCGACGCACCGACGATTACGGACATCGTCGCGGCAAGCGGCACGGCCTTCGACCACGACACCCAGAACTTCAACATTCTCCTAAACGCCGTCCTCGCCGCCGGACTCGACGACGATCTCGCGAACACCGAAGCGGCGCTTACCGTATTCGCCCCGACCGACATCGCCTTTATTCGTACCGCGCGCTCGCTCGGCTACCATGGCCGTGACGAGGCCGGCGCCTTCGAATTCATCGTCGATACCCTCACGGAACTCGGCGGCGGAGACCCCATTCCGCCGCTCACCGACATCCTGCTGTACCACGTGCTGGGCGAGACCCTTACGTTCAAGGACGCGCTGACCGCGAGGAAACTCGAAACCCTGCTGCCGGGCGCGAAGCTCAGGCCGGACGCGTATAGCCGCCGGCTCGGCGACAACGCACCGGCGCTGCGCGATCCCCGGGTGCGGGCCAATGCCGCGGACATCCGCGCGCAGAACGGGCTGATCCATCCCATCACGCGCGTTCTCATCCCGCTCGACCTCGGCGGGCACTAGAGAGTCCGCAGGAATTGCGGGCCCCGATCCCCGGGGCCCGCCGTTCCATGGGCCGTCGCTTGCGGCGGGTACGGGAACCGGCGAATCGATCGGTGTTACGCTCCACGACCCCGTCACGCCTGCAAGACCACGACGATGCCCCCGCACGACAGCGATCAGCCGATTGGCGAAGCCGTAGCGCACTGGACAGGAGCCGCTCCACCGACGCGCGAGCCGATCGACGAGGCGCGCCCGACGTGAGCGGCCGGGACGACGTATACCGCGCGCGCCGCGTCAGGACAGCGAGTAGCCGCTCACCGCTTCGATGAGTTCGCCGACCGTATGCGCATTTTCGAGCGGATGCCTGAGCGGCTGATCGGCATGAATGCGGTAGTGATTGCGCCGCCCCGCCTTGAGGCGGCTCAGGAAACGAGCCGATTCGAGGTCCCGAATGATACGCTGCACGGCACGTTCGGTGATGCCGACCCGTCGTGCCACATCTTTGACACGCATGTGCGAGTCCTCGGCAAGGCATACCAGAACGTGCGCATGATTACTCAGGAGCGTCCACTGCGTTTCGGCAGCCATGTCGCGAAAACTTGTATGTCGTCGGATACACGAATTATAATACAGGAAATACTTTTCGCTATTCTACGCGATACAATTTTCTCGAACGGACTGCCGGCTATTCCTGACACGGCAGCACACGAATGGGCCCAACACCGGGCTTCCGCCGCTACGGCGGGACCTTCCGGTGGCGGCTCGTTTTGTCGTGTTGCGGCGTCGTAGCCTGGACCGCTGATGCCAACAAACAGCAATAACAAGCTATATCGTGTCCTGCTGCTCGGTGCCGTACTCGCCGCCGCGTGGCTGTTCTGGTCGGGCCTCTACAAGCCCCACTTGCTCGCGCTCGGCGCCCTGTCGCTGGGTTTAAGTCTCTGGCTTGCTCACCGCATCGGCACGTTCCGCGAAGCGTCGCCGTTCTCGACTATGCTGAAGCTGCCGCGCTTCTGGGCCTGGCTGCTCGTCGAGATCGTCAAGTCCAGCATCGACGTCGCCAGGGTCATCCTCGATCCGAAGCTGCCGATCAGTCCCACGGTCGTCGAGTTCGACACAGTCTGCAAAGGGCCGATTAGCCAGGTCATCCTCGGCAACGCCATCACGCTGTCTCCGGGCACCGTAACCCTCGACGTGTACGCCGACCGGTTAAAGGTGCATTGCCTGACAGCCCAGGGCGCCGAAGCCATTCGCTCCGGCGAGGCGGACCGGCGCGCCGCACAGATCACGGAGTTTTAGATGCTGGACAACGCCATCTATCTGGTCGTGTCGATAGCGATTCTGGTCACCATGGGTCTCGCCATGGCCCGCGCCATTCTCGGGCCGACGGTTTACGACCGGGTACTCGCCGCCAACGTATTCGGCACCAAAACCGTATTGCTGCTTTCGGTCATCGCCTTCCTGTACGGCCGACCCGACTTTCTGGATCTCGCCCTGACTTACGCGCTGATCAACTTTGTCGGCATCCTCGCGGTTCTGCAGTTCTTCCAGAGCCGCTCGCGGACCGAAGCCAAAGAAGCAAAGGACTAGACGGCGGTGGAACTCACGCTCGACATTCTGAGCTTCGTGCTGATGACGACCGGCGGTGCCTTCGTGCTGATCGGCGGAATCGGCGCGCTCCGGCTACCTAACGTCTACACACGTTTGCACGCCGCCAGCCTCACCGACACCATGGCGTCGATCCTGATCATTGCGGGCATCATGCTGCAGGCGGGATTCTCGCTGGCCGCGATCAAGCTGCTGGCCATCCTGATATTCCTGCTGCTCACGGGACCGACCGCGTCCTACGCGATCGCGAACGCGGCGCTGCTTTCAGGGCTCGATCCGCAATGCGACGGCAGCACGGTTGGCGCGGCGGACGGCGATGACGAAAGCGGCGAGGAATTGCGGTCGTGATCGAAGTCGTATTCGGAGTCTTCCTGCTGACACTGCTCGTCATCACGGCGGTTGCGGTCGTGCGCACCGAGAATCTGTTCGTGGCCGTGATGCTGATGTCGATCTTCAGCCTCCTGATGGCTGCGAACTTCTTCATCCTCGACGCCGCCGACGTCGCGCTCACCGAAGCCGCCATCGGTGCGGGCATCACCACGGTCATTTTCCTCGGGGCACTCGCGCTCACCGCGCAGCGGGAGAAGCGTTCGCCGAACGGCCGCTTCGCGACGCTCGGCGTCATCAGCGTTCTCGCCGCTCTGATGATCTGGGCGACGTTCGACAAGCCGCGGCTCGGCGACCCCGACGCTCCGGTGCATCAGCACGTAGCGCCGTGGTATCTGGAGCAGACGCCCGAACTCATGGGAATACCCAATGTCGTCACGGCCGTGCTGGGATCGTTCCGCGGCTACGATACCCTGGGTGAAGTGTTCGTCGTTTTCGCCGCCTGCATCGGCGTACTGTTCGTTCTGAGCGCGGGCCAGGGCCTCGACCGCGGGCTGTTCGCACCGGATCCCGAATCCGAAGGCTTGCGGCATCATCTGATACCGAAGGTCGTCGGGCGCCTGCTGGTGCCGTTCATCGTGCTGTTCGGACTGTATGTCCAGTTCCACGGAGAGTACGGGCCAGGCGGCGGTTTTCAGGCCGGAGCGATCATTGCGACGGGAGTCATTCTCTACGCGCTGCTCGAGGGCGAAGCCAGCGCGCTGAATGCGCTGCCCCGCTCCGTGCTGCTCGGCATGGTCGTGGGCGGAGCCCTCCTGTACACCGGTGTGGGCGTTGCCGGCATGCTGCTGGGCGGCAACTTCCTCGATTACTCCGTCCTGATGAGCGATCCCGTTATCGGTCAGCAGGTCGGCATCGTCCTCATCGAAGCGGGCGTCGGAATCACCGTCTGCGGTTCGCTCCTGTCGATCTTCCACGCGTTTGCCGCTCGCGAGGCTCGCTAGTGGAGTTGCTTGGGTACTTCAACTACTGGGTCTTTGCGATCGTGTTCGCGATCGGCCTGTACGCGGTCATCGCAAAGCTCAATCTCATCAAGAAACTGCTCGGCCTCGCGATCTTCCAGTCCGCCGTATTCCTGATGTACATCACGATGGACAAGGTCGAGGGCGGCACCGCTCCAATCATCCAGAAAGGCATCGAGGGACAACTCTATTCGAACCCCTTGCCACAAGTCCTGATCCTCACGGCGATCGTCGTCGGCGTCTCGATGACCGCCATGGGGCTTGCGATCGTCGTACGCATCAAAGAAGCGTACGGCACGATCGAAGAAGACGAAATCCTCGACTCGGATCACACCGCGTGAGCCTGAGCGCGCAACTCCCGGCACTGCAGATCGTAGTGCCGCTGCTCACCGCGCCGCTCGTCGTGCTGCTGAAACCGCGCGGCACGGCCTGGGCGGCAACGACGGCGGCAAGCGCGATGGCGTTCGCCATCGCGTTGGCGATCGCGGCAGGCGTCCTCAGTGGCGAGACGTACAACTATGCCATGGGCTCATGGCCGGCGCCTTACGGCATCGCACTCGGCATTGACGCATTCGGCTCACTAATTCTCTTATTGGTCACGGGCGCGTCCACGCTGGCCTTGCTCGGATGCCGCCGCAGTCTCGACGCGGACATAGAGCAACAGCGCCAACCGCTGTTCTACGCCGCCTGGCTGCTTGCGCTCGCCGGCCTTTCGGGGATCGCCGCGTCCGCCGACGCGTTCAACATCTTCGTTTTCATGGAGATTTCCTCGCTGGCCGGCTACATCATCGTCGCCGGCGGGCCGGACCGCCGCGCGCTGCCCGCCGTGTTCAAGTACCTGATCATGGGTACGATCGGCGCCACCTTCTACCTGATCGGCGTAGGTCTCATCTACATGATGACCGGGACGCTGAATCTCGCCGACATGGAGGCGCGCCTCGGGGACGTCACGAACCTCGACCCTGTCCTGGTTGCCGCCGGCTTTATTACGATCGGTCTCGCGCTCAAGGCCGCGATATTCCCGCTGCACGTCTGGCTACCCAACGCCTACACGTATGCTCCGCATGCCGTAACGGCGTTCCTCGCCGCCTGCGGCACCAAGGTCGCACTGTACGTGCTCCTGAGGTTCGATTTCTTCGTATTCCAGGGCAACCTCGCCGAACACGATATTCAGTTCTCGCTGTTTCTGCTGCCGCTGGCGCTGCTCGGTATCCTGATCGCCTCCAGCGTTGCCTTGTTCGAGACCAATCTCAAGCGCCTGCTGGCCTTTTCGTCGGTCGCCCAGGTGGGCTACATCATGCTCGGCGCAAGCCTGGTCACGGTAACGGGACTGACCGCCGGCATCCTGCACATGTTCAATCACGCGCTGGCGAAGGGCGGCCTGTTTCTCGCCGTCGCCGGGCTGGCGCTGGCCGCCCGGGGACTCGAGCTTCGTCAACTCGGCGGCATCGCCCGGCAAATGCCCTGGACTTTCGGTGCTTTCGTGATCGCCGCGCTCAGCCTCATCGGCATCCCCGGCACCGCGGGCTTCGTGAGCAAGTGGTACCTGATCCAGGCGACGCTCGATCACGGCGCATTGGGCATCGTGGCCGTGTTGGTGATTATCGCGGGCTCGCTCCTTGCCGTGGCCTACGTCTGGCGAATCGTCGAAGCCGCGAGTTTCGGCGAGGCCGCTGCTCAACCGGATACCGGCGCGATAAGCCCGTCCCGCGAAGCGCCGACCGTGTTACTTGCGATCACGTGGCTCGTCGCCCTTCTCAACGTCTATTTCGGCGTACGTCCGGAAGCTCCCGTCGAGCTGTCGCGCATGGCCGCCGAGATCCTGCTGGCTCACCTGCTATGAACGGCAGCGACCTCATTCCACTCGCACTGCTTCTGCCGCTCTTCGGCGCGGCTGGCATTGCGCTTGCGGGACGCATCAATGCCAACCTGCGGGAATCCGTCACGCTGCTTACCGCCGGCGTTCTCGCCGTCGTCGTCTGGAGCATAGCGCCGGAAGTCGTCGACGGCGGCCGACCCGCCTACGTGTTCGGGCAAGTCGTACCCGGCATAGAAATCGCGTTCAGCGTCGAGCCGCTGGGCATGCTGTTCGCGGCGCTTGCCTCCACGCTGTGGATCGTCAACTCGATCTACTCGATCGGCTACATGCGCGGCAACAACGAGAAGAACCAGACGCGGTTTTACGCATTCTTCGCGATCTCCCTGTTCGCCGCTCTCGGTATCGCCTTCGCCGACAACCTTTTCACGCTGTTCCTGTTCTACGAGATACTCACGCTTTCGACCTATCCCCTCGTCGCGCACAAGGGTGACAAGGACACGATCCGCTCCGCGCGCGTGTATCTGGGCGTGCTGCTTACGACGTCGATCGGCCTGCTGCTGCCCGCGATCATCTGGACCTACATGGTCGCCGGTACGGGCACGTTCACGGTCGGCGGGGTGCTGGAAGGCAAGCTGAGCGGACCGCTGATCGGCCTGCTGCTGTTCCTGTACGTCTTCGGTATCGGCAAGGCAGCCGTTATGCCCGTGCACCGCTGGCTGCCGGCTGCCATGGTGGCGCCGACGCCCGTCAGCGCACTGCTCCACGCGGTCGCCGTGGTCAAAGCCGGCGTCTTCACGGTCACCAAAGTCATCGTCTATATCTTCGGTGTCGACTACCTGTTCGCCGAACCGTCCAGCGGCTTCATGCTCTACGCGGCGGCCTTCACGATCATTGCCGCAAGCGTCGTGGCGCTCCGGCAGACGAACATCAAGCGAATGCTTGCTTACTCGACAGTCGCGCAGCTTTCCTACGTCGTCATGGCCGCGGCTATTCTTAAGCCCCTGGCTGAAATCGGGGCAGCAATTCACATCGTCGCGCACGCCTTCGGCAAGATCACGCTGTTCTTCGCGGCGGGCGCCATCTACGTTGCGGCGAAGAAGACCGAAATCGCCGAGCTCAAGGGCATTGGCTGGCGCATGCCGTTTACGATGACCGCATTCACGATCGGTGCACTGAGCATGATCGGCGTCCCGCCAACCGGCGGCTTCGTCTCGAAGTGGTACATTCTCGCGGGTGCGTTCCAGGCCGACAACTACGTGGCGCTGATGACTATCATCCTGTCCACCGCGCTCAACGCCGCGTACTTCCTGCCAATCGTCTACATGGCCTGGTTCATGAAGGAGGATACGCCGCCCGCGAAGGACCATGGTGAGGCACCCTTCCCCGCGGTACTTGCGCTCTGCATTACCGCGGCCCTGACGGTGCTGTTTTTCCTGTTCAACGCTCCGGCTTTGGAACTGGAGCGGCAACTCACGAGCGGCATGCGATGAAGAAGGCGCCCGACTCCGATCACTGGCTCGTTCGCCCGGTAACCATCCGGCGATTCTGGCAGGTCTCGGCCGTCGTGCTGCTGCTGACCGTGCTCGTGCAGATAAGCATCAAGGTCAAGGGCTATTTCGTCGTCGACGGCTGGTTCGCTTTCGGGGCCCTGTTCGGATTTCTGTCGTGCGTCGCAATGGTCCTCGTTGCCAAGGCGCTCGGACCGTTGCTGAAACGGCCCACGACCTACTACACACCGGGTGACCGCGATGTTTGAGATGCTGCCGCCCGCGCTGATTCTCGTCGCCGGTGCTCTGTTGATCGGGCCGCTCCGGGGCCACGCGCGAAACGCCGTACTCCTGTTGGCCCCGGCGCTCACGCTGTGGGCAATCTGGCAGGTTCCGGACGGCGTAAGCGCCACGGTGCCGTTTCTCGACTACGATCTGGAGATCGTCGAAGGCAGCCCGGTGCGGCGCCTGTTCGCCACCATCTTTGCGCTGATGGCGGTGGTCGGCGGGCTGTTCGCTTTTCGTACGGCCCGCTGGTACGAACTCGCGGCAGCGTACGCCTACGCGGCCGGCGCCGTCGGCGTCTGCTTCGCCGGCGATCTCATCACGATGTTCCTGTTCTGGGAGATCATGGCCCTGTTCTCCACCGTCGTGGTCTGGAGCGGCGGGACCGAGGCTTCGCGGCGGGCGGGTATCCGCTACGTCATCATGCACCTCTTGGGTGGCGTCATACTCAAGGTCGGTATCGAAGGCGTCGTCGTGCATACCGGTTCGATCGACATGCAGCCGATGCTGGCCACCAATTTCGATACCTGGATGATACTGATCGGCATTCTGATCAACGCCGCCGCGCCACCGATCAGCGCGTGGCTGGCCGATTCGTATCCGGAATCCAGCCCGACGGGCTCGGTCTTCCTGTCGGCGTTCACGACCAAAACGGCGGTACTCGCGCTGATCCTGCTGTTCCCCGGAGAACCGGTGCTGATCGGCGTCGGGCTCTACATGGTGATGTACGGCATCATCTACGCACTGCTCGAGAACAACATCCGGCGAATACTGGCGTACTCGGTCGTCAACCAGGTGGGCTTCATGGTCTGCGCGGTCGGCATAGGCACGCAGATGGCTATCAACGGGGCCGCCGCGCACGCCTTCGCGCACATCATCTACAAGGCGCTGCTGTTCATGAGCGCCGGCGTGGTCGTTTATCGCACCGGCATGAACAAGTGCACGGAAGTCGGCGGCCTGTTCAGAACCATGCCGCTCACCGCTATCTGCGGCATCATCGGCGCCCTGGCCATCTCGGGCTTTCCGCTGACGTCGGGTTTCACGACGAAGACGATGATCTCGCAGGCTGCTGCCGACGACGGGCTCGCGATGGTCTACCTGCTGCTTGCCGCGGCATCGGCCGGTGTATTCCTGCACGCCGGCATCAAGTTTCCGTGGTTCGTGTTCTTCCAGAAGGACTCCGGCCTCCGGCCCAAGGACGCACCCTGGAACATGGGGGCGGCGATGGTGATCTTCTCCGCGCTATGCATCCTGATCGGTGTATTCCCGGAACTCCTGTATCGCTACCTTCCCTATCCGGTCGAGTACGAGGCATACACCGCGGGCAAGGTACTCTTCTATCTGCAGCTCCTGCTGTTCAGCGGTCTGGCTTTTTTCCTGTTGCTGCCGCTCATGCGGCGCACGGACACGATCAGCCTCGACACGGACTGGATCTGGCGCGTCGGTCTCAAGCGCATCGGCGTCCTGCTGTATCGCGGCCTTGCCGAAACGGGCGCTGCAATCTCCGCGGCAACGGAGCAGACGCTGGCCGCGATCGGCCGGGAGGCGCGCAACTACCTGGGAGCCGAGCGCCGTCCCGTCGACGGCGAACGCGGCTTCTTCGCCCGCTCCTGGCCCATCGGCCTCACGGCGCTGTGGATTGCCGTCCTGCTGTCCGCGTACGTCTTCGTCTACTACCTGAGTTGAGGCCGGGCATCCGGCCCGATAGTTTCAGGCGAACCATTTACGTGCTTCCACCGCAACCGGACTGGCCAGTCTGTCGCGATTGTCCGACAAAAGACAATGAAAACAGGCATTTTCGTTGCAGCGCCTGGGCATTTCGGAAATAATGCGCCTGCCTTTCATTCCTAACAGAGGAACTTTGGAAAATGAAAAAGACCGCTTTGAAAGCCAGCGCTCTGCTGCTCACGCTCGGTTTCGCGTCGGGTTGCGCGACGACGGGTCTCGATGAAGTCCGGGCAACGGCCGAAGCTGCTGCTGCCGACGCTGCTGCCGCTGCATCGGCTGCCGAAGCTGCCCGCGCTGCTGCGGATCGCGCTGCCCAGGCGGCTTCCAGCGCCCAGAGCACGGCCGATCGTGCACTCTCGGCCGCCAGCGAAGCGCAGGCCTGCTGCGACGCTAACAAAGAAGCGATGGAACGCATGTTCCAGAAGTCGATGTCCAAATAAGCGACGACGCAAGAACACTGTCTAAACGCCGCGCTCGTCGCGGCGTTTTTTTGCCTGTCACTCATCCCGCGCGGACACCAGTTCCTGGTCGGCCGAATCGGCCTTGGCTTCGCCCACGAGCGACGGCACGCCTGTCGCCGCACCGATCATCGCCTCCACCCGATCCCAATCGAGTCGGCCAGGGCGCTCGCTAGTGATGCTCACGAAGCGCTCCGTCGCATAGGTCAGCGGATCCCGGACCGGCGCATCCTCGGCGGGCGCTTCTTCCGGCGTCGCTTCCACATGCACCTCGCCACCGGGCTCGTCGACCGTCGTTTCGGGCGCCTCATCGAGGACCGGGTGCACCTCCATGACCAGCGCATCGCCGTCCCATCCGATCTTCACCGGCTCGTTGACGATCCGTACCGGTGTGTCGAGACCGACCTCGTCGAACAGGAACTCGATGTCTTCGGGAAACATGCGGATGCAGCCGTGCGTCACCCGCATGCCGACGCCCGCCGGCCGGTTGGTGCCGTGGATCAGGTAGCCGGGAATCCCCAACCTGAGCGAGCGCGTGCCCATGGGATTGTCAGGTCCGGGAGGTACCACACGCGGCAGCGGCGTTCGCCCCTCGTCGATGCGTTCCTGACGCACGGACTCGGGCGGGTACCAGGCCGGGTTCCGTGCTTTCTGCACGATGCGCGTCATCCCCAGCGGCGTCTCCCAGTCCATGCGGCCGATGCTCATCGGATACGTCATGACGACCGGCGTTTCGCCGGGGCCCGGCTCCGGAAAGTAGTACATCCGATACTCGGCAAGATTCAGGACCAGACCTCTGCGCGGGCCCGACGGCAACACGAAACGCGCCGGCAGAACCACGCGCGTTCCCTCGCCGGGCAACCAGATGTCGACGTCCGGGTTCGCCCGCGCGATGTCGTGATAGCCGAGACCGTGCCGCCGGGCTATGTCGATCAGCGTATCGTCGTAGCCGGCTTCGATGACGGTGACATTGCCAACCACGTCAATGCCGGCGGGCGGCAGTTCGTAGACCTCCGCAGCGGCCGGGAGCGCGAACGCAAACAGCAGCACGGCGGCGAAGCGTTTCACCGGCCGACCTCGTCGTGTTCGATGACTTCGATCTCGACCTCCGCCGCCGCAAGCCACTCCTGCATTGCGGCGCTCTGCAGCAGGCGCTGCGGATAGTACGCCGCCGATTCCGGCAGATTGATGCCATAGGTGCGCATCCGCAGTGCCACCGGGGCGTACGCCGCATCGGCAATCGAAAAATCGCCGAACAGCCAGTCGCCGTTGTACCGGTGCCGACAGTCCGACCAGATCGCGATTACCCGGTCCAGATCTTGAGAGAGTTCGTCGGTCAACGTCACCTTACGACCCATCGCTCTGCAGTTCATCGGCATCTGCTCACGCAAGGCCGCGAAGCCCGAGTGCATCTCCGCGCTGATTGAGCGCGCGTGAGCGCGACGCTGAGCGTCCTCCGGCCACAGGCGCCGGTCCGGCCAGCGCTCCGCCACGGTCTCGGCAATCGCCAGTGAATCCCAGATGGTCTCCTCGCCAAGCTTCAGAACCGGCACGCGTCGCGCAGCGCCGAGTGCGTCGAGCGCCTCTGCAGTGCCGGGTTCGTCGAGAGTGATCCGCTGCTCATCGAACTCGATTGCAGCTTCCCGCAGCACCAGCCAGGCCCTGAGCGACCAGGACGAGTAGTTCTTGTTGCCAATGACGAGTAAAGGCCGCATGTCGATCATCCAGTCAGATTCGGCGAATAGTACCGCATCTCGCGGGAATCCTCCCTCGATTGACGCCCGAGTCGGCCGCCGGTAGGGTGACGCCGCATGCACAGGGGGCGCCTGCCACATCGATGAAACTGACCTTCGAACTGACCGATCGCGATCTCGACTACTTTCGCAAAGCATTGCGGCAGGCCCGGAGAGCGGTACGCGACGCGGAGGAATCCGAGATCATCGACGCGATTCGCGAGATTATGGCAACGATTCGCGAGAAAGAACCGCTACCCGATTTCGTCGCATTGAAGCTCCCGGAACTCGATCGAATGATCGACATGCTCCTGGACGAGGAGTGGCAGCTTCCGCCGCGCGAACGCGAGCGCCTGCTGGCCACCTTCGTGTACTTCGGCGATCCCGAGGATCTGCTGGCCGACGACATCCCCGTGATTGGCTACCTGGACGACGTCATCATCCTCGAAGTCGTAGCCCGCGAACTCAAGCACGTTCGCGAAGCCTACGACGACTACTGCCGGTTTCGCGACGAGTACGACGGGAAGCACGGCGAGACCTCTGACCCGGTCATGCGCCGGGATCGGCTGGACCGGCGCCGCCAGCAGTTACATCAGCGCATGCAGCGCCGCAGCCAACGGGACAAACGCAAATCGCTCTGGTAGAGCGGGACCAGAGGAGCGGCGCTCCTGCTAGTAGCGCATCAGGGCACTACCCCAGGTAAAGCCGCCGCCGAAGGCCTCCATGAGGACCAGCTGACCGCGCTGGATGCGGCCGTCTCTGACGCCGACGTCGAGCGCCATGGGAACCGATGCGGCCGACGTGTTGCCGTGATCCTGCACGGTCTGAATCACCTTCTCCATAGGCAGGTCCAGACGCTTCGCGGTCGCCTGAATGATCCGGATGTTGGCCTGATGCGGCACGAGCCAGTCGAGTTCGGATTTATCGATGCCGTTCGCGTCGAGCGCCTCAGAGGCAACGTTCCCGAGCGTCTTGACGGCGACTTTGAAAACCTCGTTACCGGTCATCATGATCGCGGCTTCGGGCGTGCCGATCTTGTGCAGGTCCTTAGACGGACCGGCCGGATAGTAGAGGAGATCGCGATACTGTCCGTCCGCACCGAGATGCGTCGACAGAATACCGGGTTCGTCGGAGGGCTTGAGAATCACGGCGCCCGCGCCATCCCCGAACAGGACGCAGGTATTGCGATCGGTCCAGTCGACGAGCCGCGACAGACACTCGGCGCCCACGACGAGCGCACACTTTGACTCCCCCGCGCGGACGAACTTATCGGCGGTCGACAGCGCATACAGAAATCCGGTGCACGCGGCCTCCATGCCGAGCGCCGGACAGGGCGGAATCCCCAGGCGATGCTGGATCAGCGTCGCCACGTTGGGGAAGAACGTGTCCGGCGTCGTCGTGCCGACAGCGACGAGATCGATCTCGCTGACGTCGACACCCGCTGCGTCGATCGCCTGCTTTGCGGCTTCCATGCAGAGATCGGATACCGCCTGATCCTCGCGCGCTACGTGCCTGCGCTCGACACCGGTTCGCGTGCGAATCCACTCGTCGCTGGTGTCGACCATCTTTTCGAGGTCGAAGTTGGTGATAACCTTCTCGGGCAAGTAGCGCCCGGTGCCTGCGACGCGGGAGTAAATCATGCGGCTTCCTTTCGAAGCAGTCTCCCGATCTGATCGGGAAGCTGATTCTCTACTTCGATCACGGCGGTTTCGATAGCGTGCAGAAACGCAAGCTCGTCGGCGCCGCCGTGACTCTTGATTACAATACCATTAAGGCCGACGAGAGTCGCACCGTTGTAACGCCTGGTGTCCGTATCGGCCGCCAGACGTTTCAGAACGGGCGCAGCGAGAAACGCCTGCAGCTTCGCAAGCCAGTTCCGCGTGAAGGCCCGCTTCAGGTAGAAGCGGGTCAGTCCCGCAATGCCTTCCATGGACTTGAGCGCCACGTTGCCGGTAAAGCCATCGGTGACGACGACGTCGGCACGTTCGCTGAAGAGTTCGTTGCCCTCGATATAGCCCACGTAGTTGAGCGAGCTCGCTTCGAGAAGCTGTGCCGCCTCCTTGACCGTTTGGTTGCCCTTCGTGTCCTCGGCGCCGATGTTCAGGAGCGCGATTCTGGGACTCGCCTTGCCGCTCAGATCGGCGGCGACGATCGACCCCATCAGCGCGAACTGGAAAAGCTGCTCGGCCGTACACTCCGCGTTAGCCCCGAGGTCGAGCATGTGAATGGATCCACGCATCGTCGGAAGTCCGGCCAGAATCGCCGGACGATCGATGCCGGGGAGCATCTTGAGGACGAATTTCGCCGTCGCCATCAGCGCGCCGGTGTTTCCGGCGCTGACACACGCGGCCGCCCTGCCCTCGGAAACGAGATTGATCGCAATCCTCATCGACGAGTCTTTCTTGCGGCGCAGAGCGTCGGTCGGTGCCTCCGACATCTCGACGACCTCGGTGGCGGGCACGATCGACAGCCGCTCGTGAGTGCCGCCATACCGGGCAACGAGTTGCTCGAGTTCCGCGGCGCGGCCGACGAGGCACAAACATACATTGTCGTGCTTGCGGAGCGCCGCAAACGCGGCGCGTACGACAACCTCGGCGCCATGGTCGCCGCTCATCGCATCGAGGGAAATAACGGTCCGACTGCCCATCGGGAGCTCACCCGCACTTAAGCGGGTGCCGGATTCGCGGTTTACTCGTCGTCGTCGTCGAAGTCGGGCTGGGCAATGACCTGCTGGCCGCGATAAAAGCCGTCCGGCGTCACACGATGACGCAGATGCGTCTCACCGCTCGTCGGATCGACCGACACAGCCGGCTTCTTCAGTTTGTCGTGCGAGCGACGCATACCGCGCGTCGAACGCGTGCGCTTGTTCTGTTGAACAGCCATGTTTGTCTCCGTTAATCGTCTTCCGCTTTCGACGAGCCTGCTGCCTCTGCCTCGAGAGCGTCTTTCAGCCCGGCGAAGGGCCGGATCGTTTTCTCAGCCGCCGGGGCGTCGGCAACAATCGGGGCCGAACACCCTTCGCTTGCTGCATGCCTCGCCGCGAACGGCAGCGCCATCACGAGCGCCTCGTCGACCAGATCGAGCGGTCGAAGTCGATCGCCGTCGTAGTCCCAATGCTCGTAGTCATCTCGACCGACCTCCTCGCCCTGGGCCACCAGGAGGTAGCGCTCGTCGATCTCCAGCGATACCCGCAACAATCTCAGGCAACGCTGACACACCGCCGGCGCATCGACCCGCGCCACGAGCTGCGCAACGACGAGGCCGGAGTTCGTATCGAGAAACGTGAACCGGGTCGTCCCGATTACCGGCCTCCCGGACCAGTCGCCGGGGTCCGCCGACTCGTCGAGCGCGGCCAGATCGTCGGCCAGGCTGTCGTAAAGCCTGGGGAAATCCTTGATTTTCTCCTGAAAATCAATGGCTTGCCCGATCTCAGCCCATTGCCGCGGCGACTTCGATTCTGTGATCTGAGGCGCCATGGCGGGCGGATGATAGAGGGCCGGGCTGTCGAAGTCAAAGCCGTGCAAGACCTTGATTCACAAAAAAATCGGCGGCTTGCGGCAATCCCGGTACACTCCCTGCCCTTGTCGTTCGATCCATAGCGCCGAACCATGCAAAACCCGGCCAGTGGCAGCATCGTGCTTGCCTCATCATCGCCGTACCGGCGTCACCTGCTCGACCGCCTGCTCGAAGACTACGAGGCGACCGATCCCAACGTGGACGAGAGCAACCCGGACGGGCTCCCGCCCGCCGAGCTGGCCACCGAACTCGCACGGCGCAAGGCCGAAGCAGTATCGGCGAGCGTTCGCGACGCACTGATCATCGGCGCCGATCAGCTGGCGGTACTGGACCATCAGGTTATCGGTAAACCGGGCAACCACCAGCAAGCCGTCGAGCAACTGCTCAGAGCCGCCGGGCAGTCGGTGACGTTCCTGACCGCCGTCTGCATCCTCGACCCCGTCAACCGGACGCGCTACGAGCACACGGACACGACCACGGTCCGCTTTCGCCGCTTCGACCGCCGTCTCGCCGAGGCCTATCTTCGTCACGACGAGCCCTACGATTGCGCGGGGAGCTTCAAAATCGAGGGGGCCGGCTTCGTACTGTTCGAGGCCGTTCGGACAGAAGATCCCACAGCTCTGATCGGACTACCTATGATTTGGGTCGCTGACCGATTGTTGGAGCTTGGCTACCTGCTGCCGTAGGTTCAGCTATTGTGCCAATAGCGGCAGCCGCGATTGCGGAAGGGGTTTCGGTTGGCTTCCGGTCCAGCATCAGCAGCCGCGACCGCGGAAGGGGTTTTCGGAATGGCTCCCTGCGGTCCGCTTTATTTCCGAAAACCCCTTCCGCGGTCACGGCTGCACATCGTCATAGCGTAAACATCGCCCAGAGTCCACTGAGTCACGCCGGTCGCCGACGTGTTTGTATGACCCAATAAGGTGTCAGACACGATTTTCCGACGTGTTTGTATGGCTCCAAAGTCGACGAATGCGAAGCCAGTTGGCCTTCGGCTTGTATGCCCCCATATCAGGAAGCGCGAGACGGATGCTTAGCGTAATGCGGCACCGGAGTTCGGCAGTGCAGCGCTGTGGTCGGGTTACGGTTTTCCGGAAAATCGTAACCCGACCGCAGCGCTTAGCTCGACGGCTTAGCGCACCAAGCGCCCAACACCTCAAAAACGCCTAGCGTCGTTTCGCACGCTTGAGCTTGGGCATTCCACTATCGAGAAAACGTTCGAGGTCGTCGGCCAACGGCGCCGTAAAGTGCAGTTCGTTGCCGCTGTCGTCGGCAAAGGCTATCGACTGAGCGTGCAGGAACAAACGTTTGAGACCGGCGCGCCGGGCGGCGGCGTTGGCCGCCGGATCACCGTAACGCTCGTCGCCCAGAATCGAGTGGCCGGCGTGCGCGAGGTGTACTCTGATCTGATGCGTGCGCCCGGTCTGCGGGCTGCACTGCAGGAGGCTGGCGACGCCATAGGTACGCGACAGCCGAACGCGCGTCGCGGAAGCTTTGCCGGACTCGCTGACGACGACGTGGCGCTCGCCGCCGCGCCGGTTGCGTACTTCCAGAGCTGCGCGCAGCGTCTCATCCCCGAACTGCCAGTCTCCGGCCGCAAGCGCGAGGTAGTTCTTGTCGACACGGCCCTCGCGAAAACTGGCGTTGAGCTCGCGCAGCGCGCTGCGCCGCTTGGCGAGCACCAGACAGCCGGAGGTCTCGCGATCGAGCCGGTGAACCAGCCCGAGGTCGCGGAGATCGGGCCGGGCCTGCCGCAGAAGTTCGACGACGCCGAAGCTGATCCCGCTGCCGCCGTGCACCGCCAGACCGCCGGGCTTGTTGACGACGAGAAGCCGCTTGTCCTCGTAGATGACGTGGTCGAGCAGCTTTGCCGCCCGGGCGGCGTCGGGCGGTTTGGCCGGCGCGTCCAGGCGCACCGGCGGAATGCGAACCTCGTCCCCCGTCTCGAGCTTGTACTCAGCCCGGATCCGGCCTCCGTTTACCCGCACCTCGCCGCGCCGCAGCAAGCGGTAGATCCGGCCGCGGGGAACGCCGGGCAGCATCCGGGCCAGGTAATTGTCGATGCGCTGACCGGCCGCCTCGCCGTCGATCCGCTCTTTGCGGACCCGCGTCGTGACCTGGTTCGCAGTCTCCGGGAGTTCTGACTTTTGTCGCATGATCAATAACTTGATAGGGGTGGAAGCTGTGTTATATTAACGCGCCATGACGCCCCCCGAGGTCTCGGCGGACGTCAGCCGGGCGTCTCAGACGCGGTCTCTCGGACCGCCCGATCTGTGACGCAATCATAGAGTTTTCGGTCCCGCCGTGCGCGTGACCTGATTTCGATGGCAGCACAACTCCGTCCGTGGACGGTAAGCCGCCTCGCGGATCGACCGCTGGGAAATCAACCATGATTTTGTTGGGGAACCTGACCGTCTTCGGTCTCGTTCACAAGCTGATTGCAGGTATTTGCGACGCCGCCTCCTCTGGGTGGCCGTCGGTACCTGCTGCATCCCGCGGACCCGTTCGATGGCCCGTTTTGCTGCCCTTCCACTATCAAGCAGGGCAAAATGAAAAGAATGCTGATCAATGCAACTCAGGAAGAAGAGTTGCGCATGGCGATGGTCGACGGCCAGCGCCTTTACGACCTCAATATTGAAGGACCCGCCAGCGAACGCAAAAAGGCCAACATCTACAAAGGCAAAATCACGCGCGTCGAGCCCAGTCTCGAAGCGGCGTTTGTGGATTACGGCGCGGAGCGCCACGGCTTTCTGCCGCTGAAGGAAATCTCCAGCGAGTACTTCGTCAAGCAGCCGGAAGGCAAGCCGAACATCAAGGACGTCCTCAAGGAAGGTCAGGACATCGTCGTCCAGATCGACAAAGAGGAACGCGGCAACAAGGGCGCCGCGCTGACGACTTACGTCAGCCTGGCCGGCCGCTTCATCGTTCTCAAGCCGAACAAGGCGCGCTCCGGCGGCGTATCCCGGCGCATCGTCGGCTCCGACCGCGACCTGGCGCGCAAGTCGCTCAACGACATCGAAGTGCCCGAGGGCATGAGCGTCATTCTGCGCACGGCCGGCATCGACCGCAGTCCCGAGGAACTGAAATGGGACCTCGATAACCTGATGGCCGTCTGGCGCGCCTTCTTTCATCCCAAGGTCATCGACCGGCCGTCGCCGTTTCTCGTCTATCGCGAAAGCAATGCGGTCATCCGTGCACTTCGGGATTACCTGACTAACGAGATCGGCGAGATCCTCGTCGACGATGAGGAGACTTATAAGGAAGGTCTGGAGTTCATCGAGCAGGTCATGCCGCACAACGCGCGCAAGCTCAAGCTCTACTCGGATCCCGTTCCGCTGTTCACGCGCTTTCAGATCGAAAGCCAGATCGAATCGGCGTTCACGCACTCGGTGACCCTGCCGTCCGGCGGCAGCGTCGTCATCGATCACACCGAAGCTCTCGTGTCGATCGACATCAACTCGTCGCGCGCGACCAAGGGCGGCGACATCGAGGCAACGGCACTGAACACCAACCTCGAAGCCGCGGACGAGATCGCCCGGCAGCTTCGCATCCGCGACCTCGGCGGACTCGTGGTCATCGATTTCATCGACATGGGGCCGCAGAAGAACCAGCGTGAGGTAGAGAATCGCCTGCGCGAAGCCGTTCGCCAGGACCGCGCCCGCGTGCAGATCGGCAAGATCAGCCGCTTCGGTCTGCTCGAGATGTCGCGGCAGCGGCTCCGGCCGTCGCTCGGCGAATCGAGCTACCTCGTCTGCCCGCGCTGTTCCGGTATCGGCACGATCCGCAGCGTCGAATCCCTCGCGCTCGCGATCCTGAGGATCATCGGCGAAGAGGCACGAAAGGAACGAACGGCGAAAGTCATCGCCCAGCTGCCGGTCGAGGTAGCCACCTACCTGCTGAACGAAAAGCGCGACTGGGTTCAGACCGTCGAGACCGACAACAAGGTTCAGGTCGTCCTCGTCGCCAACTCGGCGCTCGAAACGCCGCACTACGACGTGCGCCGGGTTCGCGACGACCAGACGGATCTGCCGGAAAACCTCGGCGCCAGCTACAAGCTGGCGGAGTCGGAGGAAGAGCAGATCATTCCGCAGTCCATCCAGGAGCGTCCGCCGGCCGAAATGGCAGCCGTCGCGACGATGAAGCCGAGCACGCCGGCACCGAAGCGTCAGCCGCCGCAGGAAGAGCCCGCACAGGAGAGCGGCCCCGGGTTTTTGGCATGGTTTGCCGGGCTGTTCGCGGGAGACAAGACTGCCGAGCAGCCGCCGGCGAAGAAGAAGACCGCCCGTGGCGGCAGCCGCTCGTCGAGAAGCCGGGGCGGCCGTGATGGAGGCCGGGCACGGAGCGGAGAACGCACGCGCGGCGGCCGGACGTCGGAGCAACAACGTAAGGACAAGCGCGGCCGTCAGGACCAGCAGTCAGGATCCCGCAAGGCGAAGAGCAAGAAGCGCAGCGGCCGCGACGCCAAGCCCGCCGACGAGCAACGCAAGGCGGGCGCGCCGAAAGCTCAGCAGGAAAAGGCAAAACAAGCGGACGAACAGACCGGCAGCACGCGCAGCCGGCGCAGCCGCGGAGGACGCCGGCGCCGGCGCTCGCGTGACAAGAGCGAAGCCGCGGCTGGCAGTGAGGCGGCGGTGAAGAACGCCGCCACGGCAAGCGAGTCCAAAACGGAATCCGCCGCGAAGCCGCCTAAGGAACGCAAAGAGAAGAAAGAAGGCCGAACGCGGGCTAAGCAGGCCGACGCCGCCGAAGCGAAGCGTGAGCCGCGCAAAGAGCCGCAGCAGGAACGCGCAAAAGCGAAGCCGGAAGCGGACACGAAGCCCGCAGCCGACCGCAGCAACGAGAAGTCAGGCGAAACGCGAGCCGAGCCGCCCGAAGCCAGGCGCGGGCCGCGCGAGGAGACGCAGCGCGAACGCCCGCCGGCGAAAAGCGAACCGAAAGCAAAGCCCGCGGCCGAGTCCGGTAAAGAGAAAGAGGCCGCCAGGGCTCAGTCACGTCCGGGCAATGGCGAAACCAGGCCAGCGCCGGACAAGCCTGCCGCAGCCGCGAAAGCAGCGCCACCGCTGCTGCCATGGGAACCCGTCAAACCACCGGCCGCCAGCGATGCCGCGGCGCCCGAACCCGCGAAGAAACCGAAACCCGAAGCCGACGGGGGCAAGGCGCCGAGCGACCGTCCGGCCAGCTCCTCCTCGCCGCCCACTGACTAAGGGCTAGAGTCCCCGGCGGATTTCAGTGAGTAAAGACTTCGACGCGTCCTCGATCAAATCGAGGACGCGCTCGAAGCCTGTGGCGCCCCCATAATACGGATCGGGGACTTCCGACTCGGAAGACGAGCCGTAGTCGAGAAAGAGCTTGAGCTTAGCGTGCTGCGCCGCGTCGCTCCCGGCACGCAGCGTCTCGAGATTCAGGCGATCCATCGCGAGGATCAGGTCGAACCGCTCGAAGTCGGCCTCCGAAACCCGGCGCGCCCGAATCGAATCGAGCGAGTAACCGCGCCGCGCCGCCGCAGCCTGCGACCGCCGATCGGGCGGTTCACCGACGTGATAAGCATGTGTTCCCGCCGAATCGACGGTCAGCGATTCGATGAGTCCCGCGTCCGTAGCCAGATGTCGAAATACGCCTTCTGCCGTCGGCGAGCGGCAGATGTTGCCCATGCACACGAAAAGTACACTTATGGATGAAGTTTTACTCATAAGTCTCTGTTTATATTAACTCTAGTGTCCGCGCACGTCCGCAGAAATCCGGGGGTGTCCGACAAGATTTGTAGCCAGAATTGTTACCAAAGGCTAGAGCAAAGGTCTGACAGGCGATGTTCGTTACCCAATGCCCGCCGAGACTCAGTGACGCGGTTGCGATGGCTATCGTGTCCTTTGACTATTGAAAATAGCTAATACGCCAAGCAACCGCGCAAGACAATGGATCGCGTCCCAGACAAAAAAACCCCGCTCAAGGCAGGGTTTCTGATGTCCGACTTATCGTCAGGCGCTACCGGGCCTGACCCTCTACCAAGTCATTCTGCTCGCGAATCGCGTCTTCGATTACGCGCTTGTAGATCTTCTTTTTGTCGCGAGATTTTGCTTCACGAATGAACAGCGACAGCTCACTCGTCTCCGCATCTTGCTTTTTCTTTCGTAAGAAGAAGAACATATTTATGTCACCAATTCCCGAACTTCGTTTTCTGTGTACTTTTCAGGTACGTGATGGTCAATCTTGTCGATATTGTCTTTATAAACTTTGTTGCTGTTGTCCCTGTCCTTCAAAATCAAGTCAACATGTACATCACGCCCAAACTCTTCTTTTAGCCGATTGACGACCTTTCTGGCCTCAAAATACTGCTCCACGAAGGTCTCTGGGGCAATACGCCGACCCTCCTTCGCTTCCCTGGCGCACACAAACTCCCACGCAAGGGCTGGCTCTTGGTAGACGTACAATATTTGTACGAATCGGTCGCGCTTCAAGGACCTTTCGATATTTGATCGAGCTTTGTCTAGCACTGAAAGCGTACCATCCAATATGAAATTCTGCCCATTTTTTAGCACCAAATCGTGAATCCGTTCCACCAAGATCGATGCGGCAGGGTGAAAAAGCCAAGAATTTCTGCCGTCATAGGCCTCAAATCGCTCCCGAAGCTCGTCTGGGTCGATTCTTATCGTCGGCGTACCACCAACCTCTCTGATTAGGGCTTTCGAGGCCTCTGTTTTGCCTGCTCCAGGCGAACCTGCCATGAACACCGAAACAGGATTCTGATCGGCCGGGAAAATCTCTTTGTCGGTCAACTCCACGGCGATTGCCTGTTTGTTCTTCTTGGCAAACGCAATTGCCGCATCCCTAATCTCGGCTTCTTCCGGAGTCATTGCTCGGCTACTCCCGAATGGCTTTCTATTGGTTGGTACGAGCGGTCGAGTTTATCACCGGGCAAACAGGCTGGAGACAAGGAACTGCCGTTCATCGCGCCTCTGGGCTGCTGTGACGCTGTGTGTGTTGCTTAACCGATAACCGAGGCTTGCACCGAGTACTGCTGCAATCTGTCCGACACCAGCACCAATGGAATTGCGCGCAGTAACCTCGAAGATCGAAACGGACTCGACCGGCTCTGCAACCAACGTGAGGACATAAAAGGAGTACAAGGTCATGCCAACAGGCGGCGCAATTCGGCGACGGAATGGCTCAAAATTCGGCGCAATTCGACGAACGGGTCTTCCGGTCAGATCCGAGGACATTCGCTCCAACTTGTAGCCAGACTTGAGCCCGAATCACCTACGCCATTGGCGCACAAGGGAAAAACAATTAGTGCCCATGCAGACAAAGAGAACGCCTGTTTTCTAGCTTACGTCCAACACTTAACGCCCTTGCCTTTCGATGTCGTCAAGTATCCGATTTCCTTACACATACGCTCTCGGACCGAACTATGCTTGCTCGGTCCGTTTGCCAGCGCCGCGCCAAGCTCGCAAGGGAGTCCAGCAACTAGTCCTAAGCGCTGGAGACCCACTTGCGCGCTTGCTCCGGATGGTCAGGCTCAAAGCGCCGCACTTCGCCGCGCAAGAAGTACTTGGCAATCCTTGGCGCAATCGAAAGAAAACGGTCGTCGGTAACTAAGGCGATTCTACGGATTCTGGCCTGGTGATCGCGCACGAAACGGAAATGTGAACCAAAAGCGGAGACGCTATCCCAGCCCGGAAACTCATTAACCTCCAATACCAGCCCGTTGAGCTGAGCGTTTTTTTCCAGGTAAGGATCCAGAACCGCTGCGATCTTCTCGAAATCCTCGACGTCGAGTTCGTCGTGAAACACGAGCTTCAGGACTCCGGCTTCTTCATCGAACTCAAAATCGAGTCCGCCCTGCGAACGGGCTTCCGCGATCCAACGCTTTGCATCCTCAAACTCGTCGGATTCGTATACCCGGACCTCGCCGGGCATCGCGAATCCAAATGCCTTTACCATTGCCCGGATCGCTTCGTTCTCCGTAACGACCGCCACACGCTCGAAGTCTGTGAAATGCCTTGCGCCTGGCTTCGCGTCCTCCCACCCGGCGCCAATGCTAAACTCATCGAAGCTGTCCCCCAACACATAAAGCAGGCGCGCTTTCGAATGCTTCGCCAGGATGTCTTCCAGGGCGGGAACGAGAACAGAGGTGTAATCCTCCGCTCTAACCCGGTCAACAGCCTCAATTGCCAATACGTTCGGGGGCAGACCCTTGATTGTGGTAAGCACGACGACCTCCTCGTTAATCTATGGTGTATAAGGGGACGTTCGGACAAGCTTCTGATAGCAGGACCTACAAACAGACGAACTCCTCTGCCCGAGGAGTCATCGGCCTTCGCACAAAGGTAAGAGGTAGCTCTACGCTGCGATTGTCAGAGTACTGCCGGAACCTTCAGGTAGTGTTACGGCGTCGGTCTGATTCAGCTTGCGCCAACTGAGATCGCGCCGTTGTGCTGATACCCGACGGGTAGAGTATGTCGGGCGAAACCTGAGGTCCCATCGTTCCGGCCTTCCGCCAGGGAGCAGGCGGTGGACTGGAATGCGTCCCACCATTGGACTGTAACACTTTTGTTTTCACGTTGCTTCGGCACAGCTGGCGTTCCCGGATGCGGACACCTACATCTGCCCGGGCATCGAGAGAAAGCGACCGAATCTCGAGTTCGACTGGATCCTTGGCGACAGGTCGTCGCCAGGCGCGAGTCTGTTCTGGAGCAGGTTCTGGTTCGCGGCACCAGGTACATCTGGGAAGTCGCCTTCTTCCACAAAAAGAGCCGAACGCCAGAAACGCCGCCATTTCGGCGTGGTAAAGTGCCGCTGGATGGCTAAGTGAGGTGTCGTTCGGGTCTGCTCAACGAACCGGCAGGCTGAGCTGGAAGGCGGTTCCACCGCCCTTTTGGGCCTGCAGGTTGAACAGCAGGCGTAAAGTCTGCAGCGTCCGTTTAGACTGCAGATCGGAGTCGGCAATGCTAAACCATACGCCCCGGCTTCGAATGCTGACGACAGCGTCGGCAGGCCGCGCCGGGCTGCTTTGGATCCTGATCAGCTGCAGACGGTCAAGCTGGTTCCCACCGTGTTGCTCAGAAGCCGTCGCTAGTGCGTGGTGCTCGGCCGGCACGTCGATCATGTCCGCAAGCCGTGACATGATGGCGTACAGCGGCCTCATGGTGATCGCGATCGGCGCTTCGCTACGAAAACCCGACTCGACCGCGTAAACGTCAGCCGTCTCGTCGAGGCCGAGTTCCGCTATCAGAAAACGCCCCGCATCGCTGGCCTTGGCGGATGAGGAGAGTCGGAACGACATTGTCCGGTCGGTATCCGCGGCAGCCCTGTCGCCTGTGCCTAAGATCAGGCCACTGTTTTGGCTCAGTACGCCGAACGCATCGGCGATCGCGTTGAACTGCACGGCCTCATCCGGGTGGTTCCTCACGCCGTTGACAGACGACACGAGCAAACGCATCAGCTCATCGAGCTGCCATCCATTTTCGTGCAGCAGGAGCAGAACAATCGGATCCAGCGGCACCAGCAGTTCGCGCGAAAACTCCTTGCCGAGCAGAGGCGTATAGACGATCGTCGGCTTGTCCTCGTACGTGACCCTGGGCTTGAGCGTGCTTTCGTCACCCGGACTGCCGGTATCGATCTCTGCCTCGAGTTGAAAACTCAGCGTGGGCGAGGCCGTGATGCCGTCGACCTGCATAAAAACAGGGGCCTCCGCGTAACGGATACGAACCAGGTTGGCCAGCAGTTCCTCCTGATCCGTAAGCGCCAGTACATCGAGATACGATCCGCGCGAGGCCTCTATGTATTGAGGCCCCAGTGACGTGCAACCACAAGAAACAAGCGCGATTCCCACGAGCGCCCAGCTTCGCCGGAAGCCGATATGGGCAAACCCTCCTCCACCGAACACTGTATCGCTCATCGATCGATCGAACACTGGCGTTCCTTGATTACGAGCGGATCGTTGACCGGGGATGACAACGGCGTTGATGTCATCCATTTTGGCAACGCTGAGGTTCGTATTCAAGGTTGCGGCGCATTCCGGGACCAGCGGCCGGACGCTGAGCAGACTCACTTGCCAGATCGCGAAACGGATAGCATGATGCTCCGGACTGGACTTTCGATCTCAAATAACGATGATTGTCGTGGTGGCTACGCATCCGTAGCCCACTCGCTGTATCAAGCCGATGGATCCACCGCGCAATCCATCGACTGCGTTGGCGCTATCGAGCGTAACGTCCTCATACCGGCGCGGTCTGTCAATGTCTCGATTTGATAGCGCTTAATCACGTAAGTAGCGCTGTTTTGCTTTTCCCGGCGCCCAATCGCTGAGACCTGCGCGCCGGCACTGCTGCGGCACGTGCCGGCAGTGACAGCGACCGTCGCTCAGGCATTCGTTGCGGTATCTGTTTGCAGAAGCAGTGGAGATATCGCCAGTGGCGTCCCGTGCTTTCTGGAGATATACATGAGCTCGACAAGAAGTGCTGTACTTCGCAGTTGCGCCGGCTGCTGTCGGGGTCCCTTTGTGGCCGACAGTTTCCGCTCCTTCGGAAGCGGACTGATCGTCGCGCTGCTCTTCGCAGGCGACCACTGTCTTGCAGAGCAGCTTTCGTTCGACGACGGCTGGCTCGAGGTGCAGCGGGTTGACGACGGGCTTGCCGCCGACCAGTTCAATGTCGATCGGTCCCGACTGGTCCGGGAGGCTGCGCGCAACCTGTACCTGCCACAAGTCGATCTGACCGGAAGCTACATTCGGCTCGACGATCCCGTTGCAGTGGACTTTCTGGACTTCAACCCGCTGGCGGCGGTCAGATCCAGCGATATCGGCAGCGACATCATCGATCTGCTCGGCGGCGACGCCGCTTTTACAACCGACTTCACGAACGAGTCGCTCGAACGGGTTTCCGTCAAAGCGCTGTGGCCCGTATACACCGGCGGCCGCATAGCGGCGGCTCAGGATATCGCTGGCGCCCAGGTCGACATCGCTCAACAGCTTCTCGACCTGCGGCGCCGCACGACGTTCGGAGAATTCACCAGAGTTTACTTTGGTGCGGTGCTCGCGACTCAGAATCTCGATACCCTGCGGCGAGCGGAAAACGGTTTGCTGCTGCACCTGAACAATGCCAACGAGATGGAGCAGCAGGGGCTCATATCCAAAGTCGAGCGACTGTCCGTCGAGGCCGCACACGACAGGTCGACTGTAGCCACCGCGAAAGCCGAGAGGGCGCTGGAGATCGCTCAAAGAACGCTACAAGAGTTCATGCACAGGCAGTCAACGATCACGCCGGCGGATCAACTGTTTGTCAACAAGCACGTGCCCGCTGTCGAAGTGTTCATCGAAGTAGCGTTGGAGAACAGCCCGATTGTCAAAGCGCTCGATGCCCAACGCACCGAAGCGTCGGCCGTGCTGAAGGCAGAGAAGGGCCGGTTTCATCCCGATGTCTTTCTGTTCGCCGACTACGCGGTTCACGAGGACAGTTCCATTGCCGCCTCACTGATACCCGACTGGCAGGTAGGCATCGGCGTATCGTTCGTTCTTGTCGACAGACTGGATCGCGGCAAATCGGTCGGTGCAACGAGGAAGGCGCAGGACACGATCGACAGTCTCCGCGACGAGGCTGAGCGGGAGCTGGTCATAGTGACGAGAGTGCTACACGGTGAGATGCTGCAATCCCTGCAGGAGCACGACGGCCTGCAGTCTAGCCTGCAGTTGGCTCAGGAGAATCTCACGCTTCGGCAGGAAGCCTTTTCGCAAGGACTGTCAACGTCCGTGGACGTCGTCGACGCAGAGCTGTTTCTGGCCGCGATTCGCACGCAGCGCTCCGCGGCCGCTTACAAGTACGTGGTTTCGCTTGCCGAGCTGCTCGCGCTCACCGGCGACATGCGGCAATTCGGTAGCTATCGGGGCCGCGGTACCGTGGCGCAAGCTCAGACCGGAGCTACGCCATGAATCGCGATAGAATCCTCGTCATCGGCGGACTGAGTCTGGTCGGGGCCTGGCTTGCCTGGAGCATTTGGGACGCCTACCGTCCGCAGCCCATAGTCCTTCAGGGCCAGATCGAGGCTCAGGAATACAGCGTATCGTCGAAGGTTCCGGGACGCATCGGTGAGCTTCTCGTGCGCCGCGGCGACCCCGTCGAGATTGACCAGCTCATGTTCCGGATAGACAGCCCGGAGATTGCCGCAAAACTCGAGCAGGCCGAAGGAACTGAGCAGGCCGCGGGCGCCGCGGCGCGGGCTGCGGCCGCCGGTGCACGAGCACAGGAAGTCGAAGCCGCACGCGACCAGTGGCAAACGGCGAAAGCCGCAGAGGAACTGGCGCGAAAATCGTTCGATCGTATGGACAAGCTGTTCGAAGACGGCGTCGTGGCGGAACAGCGGCGCGATGAGGTATTCGCGCAATACCAGGCCGCTCAGTACACCGAGAGGGCCGCCTATCAGGTCTATTCAATGGCGCTCGAGGGTGCACGCTCCGAAACCATAGACGCGGCCGAAGGACAGGCCAGAGCAGCGTCAGGGCTGGTCGCCGAGGTAGAAGCGGCGGCCGCAGATACCGAGATTCGCAGCCAGTATTCCGGTGAGGTCGCGAACGTGTTTCTGCGAGCCGGTGAGTTGGCTCCTCAGGGCTTTCCCGTAGTGACGGTCATGGATACGACCGACATCTGGGCGATTTTCCAGGTGCGCGAGGACTTTCTCGCCAGACTGCCGAAGGGTCAGCGGATTCAGCTGCGCATCCCGGCACTGGGTGACGATCTCCATCCCTTCACCGTGACGTACATCAGCGTCATGGGAGACTTCGCCACCTGGCGATCGACGAGCGCGAGCGAAGGATACGATCTGCGGACCTTCGAGGTAGAGGCAAGACCGGTCGACGACATTCCCGGTGCGCGTGTGGGTATGACGGCACTGCTCGAGCTGTGACGGGAAACGGCATACTTCGCCAAACGATCGTTGCCGAATGGCGCGCGCTTCGGTCCGACCGCTGGTTGTTCGCGCTGACTGTCTGGTTGCCGCTCCTCGTCTGCATCACGCTGTGGTGGATATTCTCGGCGTCGCTGCCGCGGGAACTCCCGGTTGTCGTCGTCGATCTCGACGAGACTAGCCTGTCGCGCAGACTCATTCGTTATGTCGACGCGAGTCCGGCGCTCACAGTGGCCGATCGACAAGAGTCTGTCCGCAGCGCGAAACGCGCCATAGCGAAGGGGTCCGCGTACGCGATCATCGTGATCCCGCCAAACATGGCCCGGGACATCCGCCTTGGTAAAGCGCCCGGAGTAACCACGTTCTTCAATGCCCAGTACCTTCTGGTGGCGAGGGCGATTCGATCTTCATTGTTCGAGATAGAGTCGACGCTGGCAGCCGAGCTCGATACTGCCCGAGCGTTCGAGCAGCAACCTACCTTGTCAGCGGCCGTTGCCGCCGCACTTCCTCTACGCAGCCAGTTGACGCCGCTGTACAACGCAAACCTCAACTACGCCCAGTTTCTGCTACCCGGCCTCGTCGCGGCGGTCATCCAGGTACTGGCGTGCTGTACGGCCGTTCTCTCTCACGGTCGTGATCTGACGGAGATAGCCGGTCAAAGCCCGGCGGCAACTGACACAGCCATACGTCTGTTGGGGAAGATGCTTCCATACACCGTCGCATTCGTTGCGATTCTGCTTGCGGTGCTAACGACGTTCGTCGGCGCGCTGAATTGGCCGTTCCACGGCCACATCATGGCGCTGCTTCCCGTCGCAATTCTCTTTGTCGCAGCATGTCAGATCCTTGGCCTGTTCTTTCTCACCCTGACGTTCGATACGGTCCGGAGCTTGAGCGTTGCCGGAGCCTTCTCCGCACCCGCTTTCGCATTCCTCGGAGTAACTTTTCCTGTGTCCGACATGTCCGGCTTTGCCGCCGTTTGGCGAGAACTCATGCCTGCTGCGCATTTTCTCGACGCCTACGTCGCCTACGGCGCGTACTCGTCCGGAGCGGGAGGGCTCTTTCGTCCATCCCTCCTTCTGCTTTCCTACTTGTCCCTGATCGCCTTCATCCTCTACCGACTACGAACACGTGCGGAGCCTTCCGGTGCCAACGTTCATCCAGCTGCTTAAGCAGGAGTGCGGCCTCATCTGGCGCGACAAAGCCGTCGTTCTGACAGTCGTCGGAGGTATCGTCTTCTACGCTGCCCTTTACCCGCAACCCTATCTTCACGACGTGCCCCGAGATCTGTCCGTTGTGGCCGTGGATTTCGACAAGTCGCGAACCAGTCGCCGACTCGTTCGATGGGCGGATGCCTCACCGGACGTGCGCATCAGCCGTATCGCCGCGAGTGTCGGGGAAGCTCGGGAAGATCTGACCGCCGGGCTGGCCGCCGGCATTCTGGTGATCCCCGCCAACTTCGAGCGGGATCTGCGGCTTTCGGGAAGCCCGGTTGTCGGCATAGCCGGGAACGCGAACTATTTTCTGGTCTACGGCGAAGTTGTCGAGGGGCTCGTGGGCGCCGCAACCGCGGTTGGTGCGGCCGTCCAAGTGACGCGCCTGTTAGCCGAGGGCCAGCCTTACCGCTACGCCGCCGGCAACTGGATGCCGGTCCGGCTCACCGAACAACCGCTTTTCAATACCAACATGGGCTATCTGCAGTACGTCGTTCCGGCCGTCTTCGTACTCATTCTGCATCAGACCATGCTCCTGGCGTCGGGCCTGATCGGTGCAAGCGACAATCGGCTGGCCGCCAGCGTTGGCAAGAAAGGCGCTGATCCGGGTTTGAGACTCGCCGCGAGATTCAGCGCAATGCTGCTGCTCTACCTCGTCCTGTCGTTGCTCTACCTGGAAACCTCCTTTCGGTTGTATGACGTAACACGGCTGGCAAGCCCTGCGAGCCTGTGGATGATGACCTTCGCGTTCGTCGCCGCGACGGCGTCGCTGGGTGTGCTGTTCGGATCGCTGTTGCCGCGCCGGGAACTGGCGGCGCCCTTCGTCATGGCATCGTCGCTTCCACTGGTGTTTTCCGCGGGATTCGTCTGGCCGATCGAGTCTATACCCGCTCCGCTGGTCTCTGTGAGCCAATGGA
Organism: Woeseiaceae bacterium; assembly: GCA_028277185.1. Taxonomy (GTDB): domain Bacteria; phylum Pseudomonadota; class Gammaproteobacteria; order Steroidobacterales; family Woeseiaceae; genus UBA1847. The sequence continues at coordinate 31,315 of JANQGQ010000031.1, read as the reverse complement.
TTCCCAGCACCTCGTCGATACAGGGATTCCTGAAGTTGAACCAGATGGGCGCAGATTTCGACGATGTCGCACACAACTGGTGGTGGCTGGTTTTCCTGGCCGCGTTTTATCTTGTGGCCGCTTACGCAATACTGCGGCGGCGGCACCTCCTTACGCCACGAACGCGAGAGGACGGACTTTGAACGAGTGGACCGAGTACACGAAACTGCTGGTGGCGCTTCTGGCCATCTGCAATCCGGTTGGCGCACTGCCCGTCTTTTTCAGCCTGACAAGCGCGGTCCCGATGCCGCAACGCCGACGTATTGCGTTGACCACAGCGATCGCAACGACGGTGGTACTGCTCGTCGTAAGCGGCGTCGGCACCGGAATCCTGAACTTCTTCGGAATCTCTTTGGACGCTTTCCGCATCGCCGGAGGAATACTCCTACTTATCATGTCGATGAGTATGATGGGCATTGCCGGTGAGACCAGCCAATCCGGCCCGCCCAATGATCCGGAAGCCGTTGGCGTCGTACCGCTGGCAATCCCGCTGATGGCCGGACCCGGTTCGATAAGTACGGTGATACTTCACGTCGGACACGATCCGTCGATCGAGCACAGGCTGACGATTGCAGCCGTAGTACTGACCATCGGGGCATTGATATTCCTGGTGTTGCGTGGCGGCCTGCTTGGAATGCGCTTTCTCTCGCGCGTCACATTGACCGTGTTCAACCGGATCATGGGACTGATAGTGGCGGCCCTGAGCGTCGAGTTCATCATCGACGGTATCGCGGCGCACTTTCCAGCGCTAACCGGGGCATGACGGACTTGCCTACAACAGGAGCTGCACGGCATAGATCAACATGATCAGCGCGAACAATGCAGTGGCAAACGACATTGCGTTGACCATAAACGGCGATCGATAAGTACTCGGCTTTTCCATATCGATCTGCCGACTATGGCGGTGAAAACGCAGCGTCGCTACCCCCAGAATCGCGACGCCCAGCAGAAGCATGCAAACGGCGGCGATCTCCGCGCTGATCGCGACGATGTCGACGCTGGGGTCTGTCGCTTTGGCGATGATCTCAATACGCTCGACGATGATGCCGAAGCCGAACAGCGCAACGGCCGTGCGGACCCAGGCGAGATACGTTCGCTCGTTTGCAGAGTGGTCGGCGAAATTCCTATCCACCGGCGATCACCAGGTCGAGAGCGTGCACCGAAACGGCGACGACGATACCAACGACGAGAAGGCCGATAAATGCAAGAACGACCGCGACGGCTCTGGCCCCTCGCGACTTGGGCGTCAGATCGCCGAAGCCGACCGTCAACGCCGTGATGCACGCGAAGTAGATTCCATCCTCGACCGGGATTCCGTCGAGCTTTGCGACCAGAACACCGGCAACGGCGACGATGCCGGTCAGCAATAGGAACAAAGAGGCCAATTCAGTCAGAAGCGTCCAATGGGCCTGCAGAAAGTCAAATGCCATACCGGCTCCTGTCGCGATCAAAACACCTCGCCACGATACTCCTATCGGAACCTCACGCGAACGTAAGCGGCCGGGCCATCGTATTGAAAATCGACCTCACCAACCCACCTGTCGTCGTCGATATCGACGACCACGTCGAAAATCCGATATCCAGCCCCAAGGCTCACTCGCTTGAAGGTATCGTGCTCGACGCCGATCATGACCTGAGTCATCCTCCCGTCATAGTCACCGAACTCCAGCTCAAAGTACTGTGCGCGCCCGTACATCAGCCACCGTTCGGCAAAGCGGTACGACCCGTACAGGCCAAGCACCGGCAGCGGAGCCGTAGTATCGAACTGTTCGCTGAGTTGGCCGGAAATGGATGCGCTCTCGACCGCGATACCGGTTTCGACGTCCGTAACATGAATTCCGGCGTGTGCGCCGAGCTCGTAGTTGTCTGAATGAAGAAACGAGAACCCGTAGCCTATGCGCAGCACGCGCGTGTCCAGAAACGAGTTGACCCCAAACTGCTCCTCGAAAACAGCATCGCCGAATCGAATGGTCGCGTCGAGGTCGGTCACGCCATCGCGCCGAATGTCGAAGTACTCGAGTTCGATGCTGTGCCGCTTCGCAAAACGCCACAGCAAGCTCACATCGATCGACGTCTCGGAATCGCTGAGGCGCAACTGCTCCTCATAGGCGATCCGCGTCCCCAGGCTTCCGTCGTTTGCATCGACCCTGAGCTTGGTGTCGGTATCCGGGAAGAAGGCGCCGACGGTTGCCGAGAAACGATCCGTCAGCCAATCGTTGCGATCGTCGTTGTTGCTCTGTGCGGAAGCCGGCTGCGCCGTAGCAAACAGCAGCCATATAACAAACAGTCGAGCCGCGACTTTGTCCATCGATTATCCCCTTCTGGCAGCAGCGGAACGCACGGGGCGACTAGCGCCTCGGCAACCGTCGAAACAGAGATCCCACGCTGAGGTAGAGCGAGCTGACACCGCCTTCCGCTTGTCCGTATGCGAGATACAGTGGACCGATCGGGCTGTCTATTCCTGCGAACATGCTGCCCGCATAGATTAGCGAGTCGACCTCGATGTCGTCGCTTATCGCCCATACATTCCCGGCCTCGACACTTGCGCCGAGATAAAGCGGCGTGCCGAACAGTCTTGCCTCACCCCCACCGAAACGCCGGTAGTAAACAATGCTGGCCAACCCGGCATACCGGCCGAACAACTCGTCGGGCTGATAACCGGAGAGCCGCGTATGGCCGCCCAGCGTGATGATTTCCTGAAAGAGCAGCCCGTCATCCTCGACCCCGCTGGCAGACAGCCCGGCCAGGAATGTGCCGCGCCCGACGCTCAAGGGTTTGTATGCATCGATGAAGTAGGCCGGGGCTTTCGTATCGCTGCCAAGGGACTCCACGGGCTGGTTGAGCTTGATGTCGACAAACGATCCTTCTTGCGGAAAACCCGAATCGTCGAGCGTATCTCTGACGTACTCGAGCGACAGCTGGCTGATCGTGAAGTCGCCCTGCTCCACGGCCGACAGATCGCCGAATTCGGGCGCGGTTTCCGCTCGCCCGAACTCGTAGCCTAAGCGTAGTTCGGCATTGCCCGAGATGTTTCGTCCTATGTCCAGCGCAAGCAGCGCCCGTCGATCCCGCCAGAGTGACCGTTCCGCCGGTGTGCGCAGCGACAGGTTCCGCCCGGCGTACTCCGCGGAGGCAGAAACGAATGTTCGCCTGCTGGGGAATACAGGCTGAAGAAACTCGCTAAAGAGCCCCGTCCTGATTCCAAGGCGAAGACGATTGACCCACTTTGCACCGTGCTTGTTGACGTCGTTCGTCGTTGTCTGCAGGGACAGCAGGTAGTTGCTGTCCCCGTCGAAGTCGTCGGAAACACGCAGCGCCGACTCGACGATCGTCGGCCCCCAGGGTTTGTCGATCGGAGTGACACTCAGTACGTTGCGGCTGTCGCTCTGCAGTATCTCGTACTGGATTCTGCTGTAGCTGCCATCGCTGTACAGCGACGAAATGCTCGACTCGACCCGCTCGGCGTCAAACGGCTCGCCGACCTGCCATGCAAGCAACGCCTCCGCCTCCCGTCTGGTCCCGGACTCCGCGTGGACAACTTCGACTTCGCCAATGAACGGCTCGCCGTCAGAACTCCTGTTACGGCGCAGCTGCAGCGCTTCGTACTCGGATTGTGTCACCGCGTGCTTACGGAGTTCATCGAGATGCCGCAGAGCCGCCTCTTCGCCCAACGGAATGGCGTCCGTCGAGCGCGGGAAGTCGGTTGACCGAAGATCGCCGAGGTCGGGGTGAATCAGCACGTCCGATTCGCCGATGCCCGCCAGTTCCCGGTCAGTCTCCGCCAGCATCATGCCGCTGATAACCTGATTGAGAACGGCGCCGATCGAGTCGAGCTCCGACGCGGACCGCAGCGACGTCCGGACGTCGACGACGATCAGAACATCAGCGCCCATGCTTCGCGCCACATCGGCCGGCACGTTGTCGACGATGCCGCCGTCAACGAGCACCTTGTCGTCGATGCGGACGGGTTCGAACGCGCCGGGCACCGACATGCTTGCGCGCACGGCGGTCGGAATGTCGCCGCTATCAAAGACATGCGGCCGCATAAGCGCGAGATCGGTCGCGACCGCTCGAAACGGAATTGGAAGCCGGTCGAAATCCCTGACGTCGCTGACCGGCGCGAGATACCGTCGCAGAAGCAATTCGAGCTGCTGCCCCTGGAGCAGGCCGCTCGGCAGCTTCAGTCCGCCGCCCCCGATTCCTGCTTCGACACCGAGCGAAAACTCGACGTCATCGATCTTGCTGCGTATGGAGTGCTGCGACCGCGGACCGCGGTCACTGAGTGCAACCTGCCAATCGATATCGTAGAGAATCGATTCGATCTCGCTGGCGCTGTAACCCGAAGCGAATAGCGCGCCGACGATCGCGCCCATGCTCGTACCGACGACAAAGTCTACGGGTATCCGCTCCCGCTCAACGACTTTCAGCACGCCGACATGGGCGACGCCGCGGGCACCGCCGCCGCCCAGCACCAAACCGATTTTTGGCCGCTCGGCCCAGGCAGTGCCGGCGGTCGTGAGGCAAAGCAGACAAAGCGTAGCCGCCTGCGGAACAAATCGAAGGGCCGGTCGTACGCGAGTCATCAGCATTACAACTGCTCCATTCGCGACGAACCGCAAACAGGCCGGCTCGCCCGGACGAACTTGACGCCTTTCCGTATTTGGTGAGAATACAACAACACCGCCAAGCTGAATCAGCGTCGCGTTGAAAGGAGTTAACAGAGATGAAACAAATAGATCGACTTCGTCGACCTCTACCGACCGCCGCGGTAGTGACGCTGGCGTTGGTCGGTTGTGCAAGCGCACAAACCGTCCCCCGAAGCCAGCTTGGCTCGAGTTTCGACATCCGTTACGGCAACGTCGAACGCATAGAGCGTATCAAAATCCAGTCTCAAGCGCCTCAGGGCGCGGTAATGGGCGGCATCGTCGGCGGCGCGACATCCGGACACAGCCATCGCGGCAAACATGCCGTTGAAGGCGCTCTGGCCGGCGCGATATTGTCTGCGATCCTGGAAGGAGACCGGAATGCATACCAGTACACCGTGGAGTTTATCGACGGAGGAGTCACCAAGATCGTGACGGAAACGGGCGGCATCATCGAAGGCGACTGCGTTACCGTGGAACTTGGCCAAACGGCCAATATTCGCCGCGTATCTCCTGTGCACTGCGAGCATTCGGATCATGAAGCGCTCACCGATCCGATCGTACATACGAAGCGACAGCAAGAAGCCGCCGAATGTCAGGCCGCCAAGGAAATGGCGCTGCAGGCGACAGAAGAGGAAGCGGTCGACGTCGCGCTCAAAAAGGTCCGAGTGTTCTGTGAGGGTTGATGGCGCGAATCTTGCGCAACTACGTGTCAAAGGTCTGTTGTCTTCCGATCCTCGTGTTAGTGGTTGCTTTTGTGACTTTCCCCACCACAGGGATATCGCTGCCCGCTCCGGCCGCACCGGCAACGACCCCTAAATCCGGGTGTCCTTCCGTTGACGAGGAAATAGTCGATCTGACGATGCTGGCATCATCGTTGCGCGCCACCAAGGCAGTAGGTCCGCTGACGAAGCTTCGGCTGCGGGGCGATATCCGCAACGTCCTGAGCCGCATGGAGCAATGGCACGACGGTAAGAGCCAGTACTCAATCGCCGAACTCCAGGAACAGTACGACCTGTTGTTGATGAAGATCGCCGTACTCGTGCGTGACAGCGACATCGCGCTGCATCGTCAGCTCTGCAACGCCTGGGATCGACTCTGGATGGACCTGGAAAACGCCGATAGATTTAACGACATTCGTCAGCTCAGAGGTTTTTAGTTGCGCCGCTTCGCATACCTTCTGTCCACAACCCAGGTGCTGGGCCTGCTAACGGGATGTGGAAACGAGACCTCCGGGATCGATGCCGTCCCGGACGACAGTGTCGAGCATGCAGACATCGTCAAGCAGGACCTGTTTGCCGTTATCACCTTGACGGGCACACCGTGCGGAGAAGTCGTCGAGTACGTGGTCCAGGGAGAACTCGACTATCTTGCGACCTGCGAGACGGGCGATCGTTACCGGGTCCATGTCACTGCTGAGGGAAACGTAAACGTCGTAGATCACTCGCCGGAGGTTGACCAGACGCGGTGACCGGCATCAACAGTCTCGGCGATCCGTGTAACACTGCCTGGGCTGTGAAGACGTCGTCCGTGGACCGTCCGGGGCGGCCGTTACAGGGACAAGGAACGGCGCCAGAGTGCAGCGCACAAACGAAGCACTAAACCGGCGAGAAGTGTATCCACAGCGCGACGCCGATTGCCGCCGATAGCGCCGTGAGGGTTGCCTTTTGCCACCTCGTCTTTGTAGGCGCCAGCTTCTCAACCAGAATAATGATCGCGAAGCAGATTGCGCCGATCACGATGCTGTTAACCATGCTCGTCTCCGATCAATCGATCCAGCCTACGCGCAAACCTGGGTGCCGACCCGCGAGGAAAGGCGGCCGCCACTGCAGATGACTATTTCAACAGACACAGATTCCGTTGTCGACGACACGCGAAACGTGGACATAATCACGACGTACTCGTTACCAGATCCGTGGTCAGACACTGGAGAGTAGACTCGGTCTCGACAATTGTATACCTTGAGGTACAGAACAGTGGCTGGCACGAATTTCTTACAACTGTAAGAACTTCGGAACGGCCGAACGAAACTGTCCACGGGGATTTCCTTTTCACGAAGACTGTCGCAGGTTGTTGATTCGCATCTGAATAGCGATTATCAGGCCGTGGCGATATTCGGAGACTATTAAATGAAGCTGCTTCTCCTGATTTCAATTCCGTTGGCTCTTACCGCATGCGCGGCGTCCGGTCCGGAGACCGGTCAGCCCGAATCCGCTCAGGTAGTAGAGTCTGGCGGCGAGGTATTGGCGCACGACGGCGTCGAGGCAACTGCCGCAGTTGATACGGGCGAGAATCCGACGGCGGTTGCGAGTACGGCCTCGGCTGGCGACGAGTTGATCTGCGAGCGTGTGAAGCCTACCGGCTCCCGCATTGCAGTGAAGCGCTGCCGCACCCGGGCACAAATCGAGGAAGCAGAAAGAATCAATCAGGAAACGCTCAGAAGAGGGCAAAGAATGGACCGCATTGCCCTCGATGATTGATTCCCCCTAGAGTTCGCGGAAGTACCGCGCGACGGGGTATCGCTCGAAACCGGCACTCTCATACGTAGCACGCGACTGCGCGTGACCCGCGTCGCCGCCGGTTTCGACCATCACCATCTTCAGGTCGCGTTGACGCAGCCAGTCAAACGCAAACGACATCAGCGCTGAGGCAATTCCCCGCCGCTGATAGGCGGGGTGAACCGCGATGACGTAGATCTCTCCCATCGAGTCTTCGTCATGAACACGCACGCCCACGAAGCCGGATACCTCGTTGCCCGACACGGCGACCCATACGTTGGTTTCGCTATCGCGACAGACGTCCGAGATGTCAGCCAGCTGACGCGCCTTCCAGCCGTCCGGATAGAACGCGCTGTAAACGTAGCCGGGGATCTCCTTCTTCATCAGCGGAAACACCGGATCCCATGCAAGCATCGAGATATCCAGTATCTCTCCCAGATGGACCGGTTCGTACGGAACGATTTCTGCCGTCGTGTCTGTCATCCGCACACCTCAACACGGCGCCGTTGTCCCGGCGAAGCGCATGCCGTTAACGGCTACAGCACTTCTTCGAAAAACGCCGCCATGGCTGCCCACGACCGTCGATCCGCTTTGCCGTGATACACGATGCCTTTTTCGGGCATGTTGGCTCGCTGGAACGTGAATGCGTGCATGGCGCCGCCGTGAACGTGCGCCTGCCAATCGGCGCCCCGTCGGTCCATTTCATCGGCAAAGGCGAGAAATTCGGCAGACGGTGCCAGCGGGTCGTCCCAGCCATGCTCGATCAGAACGCTGGCCCTTATCGGCTTCGTTTCGGACCCACCGTCGGCGCTGAGCAAACCGTGAAAACTGACCACACCCTTCAGGTTGTCGGGTACCGCCCGCGCCAGCTCGAGCACGCACATGCCGCCGAAGCAGTAGCCGATGGCTCCCAGCCGCGTGCTGTCGACGCCATCGAGATCCGCTATCGCTCCAAGGCCGGTCAGAAGCCGTTCCCGCAGTACGGAGCGGTCCTCGAGGAACGGCGCAATCAGGCTCGAGTTGTCGCCCACCGGGTCGCCTCTGACGCCGCTGCCGTAGACGTCGACGGCTACGGCGACATAGCCGAGGCCGGCGACCCGCCGCGCGATCTCTTCGACAGGTGCGTTCAGGCCGTCCCAGGCATGGGCGACGAACACCGCCGGTAAATCCGTCTCCGCCGCTTGCGGCGCCGCTAAGTACAGATCGAAATCCGTACCGCCGACAGCGTACGTTCCCGAACTCGTTGTGACTTCCTGTTTCATCGACTCCAACCGTCAGCACCCACTCCGCGTATTGTAGTCTGTCCTCTTACAGCGCGCCCGGGCCATGCGCGCTCCTGGCCGGGGCCGGCCGCGGAAGCGCCGGGAATCAGTCCGCGCCGCGCATTACCTCGCGAAAGAACCGCCCTTGTTCTGACGGCGTGTAGTTCCAGTCGGTGATGAGTACCGGCGACCACTCCGGATCGAACGCCCAGGCTATCCAGGAAATGCCGCGCGCCTCGAGGTAGTCGACGATGAGCGGTCCGTACCGCCCATCGTCGATGACGGGGCTATGGGCACCGTAGCCGTCCGCCCTGACCCAGCCCAGCTCACTGGCGACTACGGGATACGTCTCGCTGACGTAGCCCCAGGTCTCCTGCCACCGCGCGATCAACTCGTCCGGCGGCAGCGGAGTTGCCGAGGCCTTCTGCGGATACGGATGCACTACATACGCGATGCCCGGACGCCGCAGCGGATCGTCGCGCACCGGGGTAAGATCGTAGGCCCAGTTGAATCCCGCTACCATCGGGATCGCCTGCTCGTCGTGCGCGTAGACGATATCGATGAGTTCCTCATTGAACGTCCGCCATTCGGACCAGGTTGCCGCGCCGAGCCGGCCCTTCCGGGTGGTGGGTTCGTTGAACAGCTCGTAGGCCGCGACCGTCGTCACGCCCCGGTAGCGGAACGCGATTGCGCGCCAGAACCCGAGGGTTTCCCGCCGCGTCGTGTCGTAGATCGGATGCTGGAACTGCTCGGTCATGAGATTGCCGATAGAGTGCCAGTCAATGATCAGATAGAGCCCGAGACGATTCGCCCAGACGACCGCCTCGTCAATGAGTTCCAGATAGCTCTCGTTGCCCAACTCACGCCAGGCAATCGGATGCACGGGAAGGCGAATCGTGTTCGCGCCCCACGCCTCGATTTCCGCAAACAACTCGGGCCGCCACTGGCCGTCCGCGAGTACTTTCGCGGGATCCGCGATGCTGACGCCGCGGAAGACGAACCGGGCACCGCTGTCGTCGACGAACGCGTTGCCCTCGACGCGAATCCGCGGCTGGGAGTCGGTAAGCAGCCGGAGGTCGAATCGCTCGGGGTACGGGATCGACCAGATCCCGGGCCTCTCCCCGGCGCGCGAAGCAACGGCGAACAGCAGCACGACGCCGAGCCAGGCCAGGCGCGGCGCCGTGCGAAGGACAAACGATCGTCGGGACATGCCGCGGTGCAGGCGCCAGGCTACATGTCGAACCGGAAACGCAGCCCGTAGGCGCGCGGCAGGTTCAGAAATCGCAGGTTGAGGTTGTTGCCGAGCAGCGCTTTCTGGCTGACGGTCTCGTCGAACAGATTGGTCGCAAAGACTTCGACGCGCCACTGATCGTAGCTGATCCCGGCAGTCAGGTTGACGTTCCAGAAACCGTCCTGCTCTTCCTCGAAACCGCATGCCAGCGCGTCGTTCGATCCGCAAATCGTCGAGCCTTCAGGCCGGGCGACATCGTCCTGGTTGAAAGGACTCAAGTGGTAGGAGGACCGGTAGCTCGTCAGAATCTGCCAGTCCGCGTCGCCGCCGAACAGCGCCAGATCCTGCTGCAACCGAAGGACGAGATTGACGTCGGAAGCCAACGGCAGGTCGTTCCCGGTTAGGTCGATGTTGGCGACCGTCGGGTTAACGCCGAAGTCCTGGCCACGAACGTCGGCCAGCTCGCCGCTCTGGATTTCGGCGTTCATTAGCAGAAGATTGGCGCCGACGCTGAAGCCGCGCGACAACTCGACGGCGCTCTCCAGCTCGAGACCCAGCACTTCGGACTCGGCGACATTCTGGTTCAGCAGCGAAAAGCCCGTGCTGCCGCCTACCTGCGCCGTCTGCGCAAGCGTCTGAAACACCTGATCCTGATAGTCGTAGAAAAACGCGTTGGCGTTGAAAACGACCGGCGTGTCGCTCAGGTTGAGAACGCTCTTGAAGCCGATCTCGTAAGCCGTCAGGTCCTCCGGTTCGAACGTCGGCGCCAGATTGACGTCGATGTTGTCGTTGAATCCGCCGGACTTGGTGCCGGTCGATACGTTGGCGTACAGCAGCGTATCGGAGTTCAGATCGAACTCGATACCGATACGCCAGTTCCAATAGTCGAAACTCGCCTCGCCGCTCTGGGCGCCGGGCGCGCCGAGCACGAAGAAGCTGTGCTGGCCGTCGTCGGGACAGACCTGCGTACCGCCGCCGTTCGTATCGAAACGATCGACGCAGGTCCCGTTGGGCCGCGATCCGTCGATGACGCCGTCGATCTGGTCGGCCAGCGTATCGCGGGCGCCGAAGCTGAGCGCACCATCGAGCAGGAACTGCGCAATTTCGGCAGGCGTGCCGGGCGCGATGAAGCCCGGCCGATCCGCGAACGCGGGAGCAAAACCCTCGGTACCGAGCCGCGTCGAGAAACAGCAGCCGCCGTCGCTGCCCAACCCGAGCGTCCAGTTGCCCCCAATTCCCTCGCGCAGCTTGGACTCGTCGGTGTAACGAACGCCGCCCTTGATCCTGACGGCGTCCGTGACGTCGAAGGTCGCATCGAGATAGCCGGCCGTCGACTCCCCTTCGACGACGGGCATCGTGAACTCGACGCCGGAGAAAAACACGCCCTTGTCGTTCAGCGAGAAAAAGCCGCTGAACTGGTCTTCGTCCATCGCGAACACCCCGGCTGTCCAGCGCAATCTCGCGTCGTCCGGTGAGTAAAACCGCAACTCGTGAATCACCGACTCGGATTCCTGCTGCCAGTAAACCGTGGAGAAGTTGTCGTAGTCCACGCCGTCCGTCGACAGGTCGCGGCCCGGGAAGTTGACCTGATCGTTCGAGGCGTTCGTCTGTCTGAAATCGAGCTCGCGATAGCTGCCCGTGTACTCGAGCACGACCGGGCCGAAATCGTAAGTTACCGTCGTCGCCAGACCCCACGTCTCGCTGTCGAGATCGCCCTGAGTGCCGCGATAGACAACCTCGCGTGGCTCCAGATCATCGAAGCGAAAACCCTGGTTGGCAAACGAGTTGAACATCTGCGCACCCGGATAGCCGGTACCCCCCTCGTCGACATAGTCGGCCACTGCGAACACCGACAGCCGGTCGCCAGGTTCGTACAGCAGCGTCAACCGGCCGGCGAGTTCGTCTTCGGCTCCTGCCGCCTCGAGATTTCGGTTGATGCCGACGTTATCGAAGTAGGCATCGTGCTGCTCGCCGAATCCGGCGGCGCGAACGGCCAGGTCGTCGCTGATCGGTATGTTCAGGGCGCCCTGAATGGAGCGCTTATTGAAGTTGCCGTACTCGGCCAGCAGATAGCCGTCGACCGCCGAGTGATCCGGCCTTGCGGTGATGATGTTGACCGAGCCCGCTACGGCATTGCGCCCGCGCAGCGTGCCCTGTGGTCCTTTATTGATTTCGACGCGTTCGAGATCGTAGAACTGCACGCCCAGTCCCCGCGGCCGGGGAATGTAGACGCCGTTGATGTGCGTCGCGACGGCGGGGTCGCCGAGTTCCGTGTTGTTCGACGAGCCGACGCCACGAATGAATACTTCGAGGTTCCCCTCCTGATTCGACACGTTCAGTCCCGGTACCGCGAAAGACAGATTTCTGAATTCAGAACCGATACCGTCGCGCAGGAGATCCTCCGACGTAAAGGCCTGCGCCGTGCCGGCGTAGTCCTGCAGAGACTGCGCACGCCGTTCGACGGTGACCACAATCTCATCGATCACCACGGCCGATTCGACTCCGCCCCCCGTCTGTGCCGACAAAAACCCGGCCGGAACTGCCAGCAACAACAGCGCCGCAAACCGTTGACTCGTCATGTTCCCCCCTTTCCGGATGCCTCCGGATGAAAATGATGACAACGCTGTCAAAAGCTAGATCGAAATGACAGCGTTGTCAAGCTTCGGGGCAGATCAGGCTGCTTCGACCGTCCGCCACCCGGCGCCGATCGATAAACACCGACCGGTGTTTGCCGGCGGATCAGGCGCCAGTCGACTCCCGCTCGATGACGGACGCGGGCAGCCGGATCGACACGCCGTCCAGGTTTTCGCCGTCGAGCTGACGGATCAGCAGGTCGGTCGCGGTCCGGGCAACGCCGCGAATAGGCTGATTGACGGTCGTCAGTCGCGGCCAGACAAAGCGAGCGAACTCAATGTCGTCAAAGCCGCAAACCGCGAGTTCGTCGGGAATGCGGACGCCCGATGCTCCGGCGTACTGCATGACGCCAAGCGCCATGTGGTCGTTGCTGGCGAAGATCGCGGTCGGCCGCCGCTTCGCGGGCAGAGCAAGCAGTTGCCGCGCGCCCGCCACGCCGTCGTCGAACTCATAACGACCGCTGACGATCAGCTCTTCGCGAATCGGGATATCGTGCTCCGTGAGCGCCCGACGGTAACCGGCCAGCCGGTCGGACGCGGAGCCGTGTTTCGGATTACCGCGAATCAGGCCGATGCGGCTATGTCCCCTCGCGATAAGGCGCGACACGAGTTCAGAGGCCGCCTGCGTGTCTTCCACGCCGACACAAGGTTGTCTGGAACGCTTTGGTGACTGAGAAATCCGCACGAATGGCGCGCCGTGACCCTCGAGGAGTTCCAGAATTGCCCGGTTGTCCGCAAGCGGCGGGCCCAGGATGAAGCCGTCGGCGTTACTCTGCAAAATGATCTGTTCCAGGGTCTGCCGTATCTGGCTCGTGCGCATCTCGCCGCAGGGGCGGATGAGCAGGTTGTAGTGATCGGCGTCACAACGCTCCAGCACGCCGAACTGCACTTCGACCATATAGTCCGACGCCGCCGAGTCGTAGATCAGACAGATCATGAAGGATCGACGGCTGGCGAGACGCCTGGCGGCCATGTTCGGCCGATAGTTCAGACTCTGAGCCGCAGACAGAACGACGTCCCGGGTCGACGGAGAAACGTTGCCCTCGTCGTTCATCACCCGCGAGACCGTCTTAATGGAGACGTTGGCGAGTTCGGCAACCTGCTTGATCGTCGTAGTCTTGCGCCGCTGCGCGCGCTGGTTCATGAATGAGCGAACTCCGAATTCACGAGAGTATTGCCATCTTCAGAGATTCGGCGCAAGATGGCAAGGAAGAATGATAACGCTGTCATACTCAGGGGGAGGATGATGGTCTCAGAGACGGCTGGGGCAAAACTGAGCATCGGCGAGAAGATCGGTTACGGGCTGGGCGATACCGCGTCCAATCTGTTCTTCCAGACGTTCATGATCTACCTCCTCTTCTTTTACACCGATGTGTTCGGCATATCGGCGGCAGCGGCCGGCACCATGCTGCTCCTCACCCGGCTGTGGGACACGATAAACGACCCCATCGTCGGCGCAATCGCCGATCGCACCCGTTCCCGCTGGGGCAAGTTCCGCCCCTACCTGCTCTGGGGCGCCGTTCCTTTCGGGATCGCGGGCGTTTTGACGTTCACTACGCCGGAACTCGAGCCCGGCGCGAAACTGATCTACGCCTACGTCACGTACACCGTCATGATGATGCTCTACACGATCGTCAACATTCCGTACTCGGCGCTGATGGGCGTTATCTCGCCGGACAGCCAGGAGCGCACCTCGGTCTCGTCCTACCGCTTCATCTTCGCATTCATCGGCGGTCTGATCGTGCAGGGAACCACGCTGCCGCTCGTCGCCTGGTTCGGTGAGGGCGACCAGCAGGACGGCTTCCGGCTGACCATGACACTGTTCGCCGTAGTGGCTGTCGCGCTGTTTTTCACGACCTTCGCAACGACCCGGGAGCGGGTCGTTGCAGCTGACGGCGTGAAGTCGGATCTGCGAAAGGACTTGCGGGACCTCGCGACGAACGTTCCATGGCTGGTCCTATTCGTCGTCGGTCTCTTCAACCTGACGTTCACGTCGATTCGCAGCGGCACGGTGGTGTACTACTTCAAGTACGTCACCGGCAACGAACTCCTTGCCAGCGGCTTTCTGGTCGCCGGTACCGCCGCGACGCTCGTCGGCGTCGCGCTCGCACCGGCGTTGAGCCGGCGACTGGGCAAGAAGCGCGTGTTCATCCTCGCAACCCTGCTGTCCGGGATACTGGCATCGCTCTTCTATTGGGTCGACCCGGGCGATATGCCGGCGCTCCTGACGATACAGGTCCTCGCGTCGCTTGCCGCAGGACCGACCGCGCCGATCGTATGGGCAATGTATGCCGACTGCGCCGACTATTCGGCGCATCGCAACAAACGGCGTGCAACCGGGCTGGTGTTTTCGGCCGCGACATTCGCGCAGAAAATGGGCTGGACGCTGGGCGGCGCCATGACCGGCTGGCTGCTTGCCTGGTACGGTTTCGAGGCGAACACGAGCCAGTCCGCCGAAACGCTCGACGGAATCCGCCTGATGTTCAGCATCATCCCCGGTGTCATTGGCGTGGCGGCCGCTGTCGCAATGAGCTTCTACCCGCTGTCGGAAAACGAAGTCCGGCGGATCTCGGCCGAGTTGTCCCGCGAGGCGGCGTAATGACAGAGCCGTGCAGCTATGTTTGACAGCGTTGTCAATTTTCCTGTGAGCAGGTACAGTCCCCCGCGCTTCGATCAGGACCACGACCGGAACCCATGATATGTCTGCCTCCGTGACCACCGACGCGGCCTCGCTCTGGCCCAGACTCGAGTCCAGCATACCGATCGACAACAAGCTAGAACGCCGGATCGACGAGCTGCTCGCGCAGATGTCTCTGCGGGAAAAAGTCGGACAGTTGATCCAGGGCGAAATCCAGTACCTCACACCAGACGACGTCGCAGCCTACGGCCTCGGTTCGATCCTGAGCGGCGGCGGCTCGTATCCGGACGGCCGGCGCGACGCACACCAGCGCGACTGGCTCAGGCTGTCGGAAGCGTATCGGCGGGCTTCGCTGCGGAACGACGGCGGCCGGACGCCCATACCGATCCTGTGGGCCACGGACGCAGTGCACGGTCACAACAATGTCCGCGGCGCTACGATCTTCCCGCACAACATCGGGCTGGGCGCCGCACGCAATCCGGACCTCGTTCGCCGGATCGGCCGCGTCACCGCAATGGAGCTTATCGCGACCGGCCTGCACTGCACGTTTGCCCCTTCCGTGTCGGTCGCCAGCGACTACCGCTGGGGCAGGACCTACGAGAGCTACGCCGAAGACCCGGCACTGGTTGCGGCGCTGGCCTGTGCGCTGGTCGACGGACTCCAGCGCAGTTCCGACGGCAATGTGCTCGATGACGGAACCGTGCTCGCTACGTTGAAACACTACATCGGCGACGGCGGCACCCTGCACGGCATCGACCGCGGTAACACGGTCCTGGATGAGCAGACGCTGCACGACGTGCACGGCACGGCCTACTTCTCCGCGCTTGAAGCCGGCACTCAGATCGTCATGGCGTCGTTCAGCTCCTGGAACGGCCAGCCCGTACACGGCAGCGAGTACCTGTTGACGACGGTCCTGAAGCGGAGGCTCGGATTCGACGGTTTCGTCATCAGCGACTGGAACGGTTATGCGATGGTCCCGGGCTGTACGAAAACCTCCTGCGCTCCGGTGATCAATGCCGGCGTGGACGTTCTGATGGCACCCGAAGACTGGCGAGGTCTGCTCGAGCAGACGGTCGCCGACGCCGAAAGCAACGTCATTCCCCGGGAGCGTCTCGACGACGCCGTACGACGCATCCTGCGCGTCAAGCTGCGCGCGGGCCTGTTCGATGAAGCCCGGGACGTCGCAGCCGCCGCGGGCGCGGCCAAACGCTTCGGCGGTGCCGAGCACCATGAACTGGCTGGACAGGCCGTCCGGGAGTCGCTGGTTCTCCTGAAGAACGCCACGAACCTGCTGCCGCTGGATCCTGGCGGGCACGTCCTGGTGGCCGGTAACGGCGCGGCCGACCTCGAGAAACAGATGGGCGGCTGGTCCATCACGTG
This sequence comes from Woeseiaceae bacterium, assembly GCA_028277185.1. Classification (GTDB taxonomy): domain Bacteria; phylum Pseudomonadota; class Gammaproteobacteria; order Steroidobacterales; family Woeseiaceae; genus UBA1847. The sequence continues at coordinate 14,991 of JANQGQ010000031.1, read as the reverse complement.
GCAGGGCCGCGGTGTCTCGGCGGACGACTTCCCGCGCGCGACGACCGTGTTGGACGGCATCCGTGCCCGCGTCGAAGCAGGCGGCGGTCGCCTGACGTTTGCCGCCGACGGCAAGTTCGACGAGCGACCCGACGTCGCGATCGTCGTGTTTGGTGAGGAACCCTATGCGGAGTGGCACGGCGATCGCTCCACGCTGGAGTTCGAGGCAGAACCGAAGCTCTGGCAGGCGAAACGCCTGCTGCCTGACGTGCGGCCGACGCTCGAGCTGCTCCGATCCCTGAAAGCGCAAAACGTACCGGTCGTTTCCGTGCTGCTGACCGGGCGCCCGCTGTATGTGAATCCCGAACTCAATACATCGGACGCATTCGTGGTCGCATGGCTGCCGGGCTCCGCCGGCGAGAGCGTGGCCGCCCCCCTGTTCGCGGCGCCGGATCGCACCGGGCAGGTCGGGTTCGGCGGATGTCTGCCCTTTGCCTGGCCGGCCGCCCACGCGCAGACTGACGAAAACGGCAAGCCGCGCGCGCCGCTGCTGCCCGCCGGATTCGGCCTGAAACCCGGTGACGCCTGCCGTCTGCCAGATCGCCTGCCCGAGCATGCCGGCGCCGCGCAGCAGGCGTTCGAGCCGCTTCACATCTTCGTCCGGGGTTTTCGCGCGCCGTGGCGGCTCGAACTCGAAAGCGGTGACGAAAGGCGCGCCGTCCTGCCGAGTTCCGGCTCGAAACCGACGGGACGCGTGGGCGCGATTCGCGCCGACGCGCGCGACCGGCACATTCAGGAGGATGCCTGGGTCGTTACCTGGGACGGCGACAGCCCGGCACGATTTCTGCTCGGGGCGCGACGGCCACTCAACCTCGAAGCCTACCGCGACGCCGCCTTGTGCTTCGACCTCCGCACCGACGCCGGACTCGAAGGCGACGTCAGGATCGAAATGCTCGACGCCGATGGGCACTGCGCGGGGTTTTCGCTCACGGAACGCGCGGGCGAGTCTTCGCCGGGCGCCTGGCGCACTATCTGTCTGGGTCTGGACGAGTTCGCGGCACTCGGCCTGCGAATCGACGCGATCCGCTACCCGCTGGTCCTCCGCTCCTCGTCCGCCAACGCGCTATGGATAGGCGCAATCCGGATCGATCATCCCGCATCAACGTGAGGCGGGTCGGGGCGCATCATGCGGAGCGCTCGCGCGCCGCTTTCAGAGCGTGCGCGTACCACTCGTATTCGTCCAGAAAGCGACCGGCGCGTTTGACATAATCAAGCTCGACGGCCTCCCCGTTCTCGTCGAACGCCGCGTTCACTCGCGACACCGGCAGCGACGTCGGGATGCTCGGCGTCCCCAGTTCCGCCAGTATGGCTCGCAGATTGACGAGTCCGCGGACGCCACCAAAGGGTCCGGCCGAATACGTCACGATGCCGCTTGGCTTGTAGTGATACTCGCTTTGATAGTGGTCGAGCAGATTCTTGAGCGCGGCCGGGACGCTGTGGTTGTACTCCGCGGCAAGCACGACGAAACCGTCGGCCGCGGCAAGCCGCTCGCCGATCTCCCGCATCGCCTGCGGCGCTTCGCCGGGCGCGTACTCCTTATACATCCGATCGAGCATCGGCAGTGCACAGTTCGCGCAGTCGATCAACCGGACGGCGTGGCCGCGGTCCGCGGCCTGCTTTTCGATGAACTTCGCCACGCGGATTCCGGCGCGCTCACGCCGTGCGCTGGCATACAGGACTGCCGTCTCGAGTTGCATCGCGTCTGACTCCAAAGTTATCGGGCCCGCAGGCGGGAACCGCCGCCCCGGCCCCCGGTCTGACCAAAGCAATGTCGCAAGGCTGGTCCCATAGCGTACTATTAGCGCTTTTTGCGGGCGGACTGCCTCGTCTCACCCACTCGTTTCAGGAACACTACTATGAATCCACGCATTGTACCGGCCATTGCGATCGTTGCCGTGTCGGCCATGGCGCTTGCCGCCTGCGGCACGGACGAAAGCCCGTCAGCAGAAGATACGGCCGACACCCCTGACGCCGCCGCAGCCGACATCGTCGTCACCGCGGCGGACCTTGCCGGCAATCCCTTCCTCGAAGACTGGACGACGCCGTACGGCGTTCCGCCGTTCGATCGCATCGAAGACGAACACTTCATGCCGGCATTCAAGCATGGCGTCCTCGAGATGCGAAAGGAGATCGCGGCCATCGCGTCGAACCCCGATGCTCCCACCTTCGACAACACAATCCTCGAACTCGAGAAGGCGGGCGACGCGCTGAATAAGGTCGTCTACCCGTTTTCGGCACTGACCGGCACCGAGTTGAACGACGCATTGCGCGAACTCCAGCGCGAAATCTGGCCCATGTACTCGCGCGAGATTGACGCGATTACGCTCAACGACACGCTCTGGCAACGCATCAAGGCCGTCTACGAGCAGCGCGACGCACTCGACCTCGGCGAGCAGGAGGACCGGCTCCTCGAACTCACGCACCGCAACTTCGTCCGCGCCGGCGCCAATCTGGACAGCGAAAGCAAACAGCAGCTCAAGGAGATCAACGCCGAAATCTCGAAGCTGACGACCACCTTCGGTCAGAACATACTCGCGGAGACCAAGGGTTTCACGATCGAGCTGACCGACGAAGCCGACACGGCGGGCCTCGCCGACGACTTCAAGGCCACGATCTGGGACGACGAGTCCGAGGCGTGGGTGCTGACACTCGACCGCAGTGTCTATGAGACTTTCATGACGCAGTCGGAGAACCGCGAGCTGCGCAAGCGCATGTTCGACGGCTATCGCCTGCGCGCCACGTCGGGCGAGTACGACAACGGCCCCGTGCTGATTCGTATTGCGCAGCTACGCGCGAAGCGCGCGGAGCTCATGGGCTACGAGTCGCACGCCCACTATCAGCTCGAAACGCGCATGGCTAAGACGGCACAGAACGCCGAGGACTTTTTGCTCCGCGTCTGGCGCCCGGGCCTCGAACAGGCAAAGAAGGAACGCGCGGATATGCAGGCGATGATCGGCGACGAATTCACGTTCGCCGGCCACGACTGGTGGCACTACTCCGAGAAGATCCGCAAGGAGCGCTTCGACCTCGACGAAAACGCGCTCAAGCCGTACTTCGCGCTGCCGGCCGTGCGCGACGGCGCCATCGAGATGGCGAACCGGCTGTTCGGCCTGACCTTCGAGCCGGTAGAGGTACCCACCTGGAACGACGTCGTCTTCGCCTACGATGTCAGCGACGACGACGGCTCGCACCTCGGCGTGTTCATGTTCGATATGTTCGCGCGCGACTCGAAGCGCGGCGGTGCCTGGATGAATAGCTACCGCGTCGCATCGAACATGGACGGCAACAACGTCCGGCCGATCGTCACCAACAACTTGAACCTGTCTACGCCGCCCGCCGGCGAGCCCGCGCTCATGCGCTTCTCCGAGGTCGAGACCTTCTTCCACGAGTTCGGCCACGGGCTGCACGGGATCATGACGCGTATCGACTATCCGACCTTCTCCGGTGTCGACGGACCGCGCGACTACACGGAGTTTCCCGCGCAGATTCTCGAACACTGGCCGTCCGAGCCGGAAATGCTCGAGCTGTACGCTCAGCACTACGAGACCGGTGAAGTCATCCCGGGCGATCTCGTCGAGCGGCTGCTGGCAGCAGCGAATCACAACCAGGGCTTCGCGACGACCGAGTACGTGGCGGCCTCGCTGCTCGACCTGCGCTGGCATACGCTGAGCGCCGAAGAGGCGAACGCGATTACCGACGCCCGTGAGTTCGAGCGGGCGATTCTCGACGAATACGGACTGATCGAGGAAATCGAACCGCGCTACCGGTCGCAGTACTTCAGCCATACCTTCGCGGGCGGCTACTCAGCGGGCTATTACGCCTATCTCTGGTCCGAGATACTCGACGCCGACGGTTTCAACGCGTTCAAGGAAGCCGAGGATATCTTCGATCCGGAAGTGGCTGCGCGCCTCAAGAAATGGATCTATCAGGCGGGCGGCCTCATGGAAGCCGACGAGCTGTATCGCCGCTTCCGCGGCGCCGACCCGAGCATCGAACCGCTCCTGCGCGGCCGCGGCTTCGAGGTCGAGGAGCCCGCAAGCTGACGCGACGGGCGCCCGGGTCAGCTCAACCCGCTCAGGCTTCGCTCCACGGCCCAGAACAGGCCAACCGCAGCGATTGCGAACGAGAGCGGCAGCACGATCCAGCGGCGATAGCGTAACGCTACCGCCTCGCTCACTGGCGTATCGGCGACGGACCGCCGAAACGCCAGCGCGGCGACGAACGCGGCCGCGACGACGCTGAGCTGCCCGATTTCGACGCCAACGTTGAACCCTATGAGGCCGCTCCAGAACTGCTCCGGCGGCAAGCCGAGCTCGCCGAAGAAGCCGGCAAAGCCCATCCCGTGCACGAGGCCGAAGGCGAAGACGACGAACGGCCGCCAGCTCGGCATGTCCCGAAGAAACAGGTTTTCGACGGCCACGAACGCGATGCTTGCGGCAATCAGCGGCTCGACGACCGCCGCGGAAGGCGAGATGACACCGGCAGCCGCCAGGCCGAGCGTCGCGGTGTGAGCCACGGTGAACGCACTGATCTGCAGGACGAGCGCCGTCAGGCGTGTCGACGACAGAAACAGCGCGAGAACGAACAGAATATGGTCGAGACCGGCGGGCAGGATGTGACGAATGCCGACCTCGACGTACAGTCCAAAGGTCGCCCAGCCGCTGAGCGGCCTGCCTGCCGCATCGAGCAGAGCGCCGCTTGCGACGCGCTCGGCATTGTCGAGTTCGGACAAGGCGGCACACAGGGTGGGATCGAGCCCATCCTCGCCGGGAACGCAGAACTCGTCCTCCGGATGTGCGCCGGCGACGAACGGCCACAGCAGAGCGACGGCCGCGACTGCGACCAACCGCAAGCTAGTCCGCACGCTGCCGCAACGCGTCTGCCGCGACCGCGAGGTCCTCTTCGGTGTCCACACCGGTGCCCGGCCGGATCTCCGGGCGCCCGACACGGATGTGCATTCCAAGTGACAGCGCACGAAGCTGCTCGAGCCGCTCCAACAGCTCGATCGCCGAAGGATCGGCCGCGATCAGGCGCCGTAACACACCGCAACGATACCCGTAGATTCCGTGGTGATGCAGCGCGGCATTCAAGGCCAGGTCTTCGAGCGCCTGATTGCGAACATAGGGAATCGGCGCACGGCTGAAGTACAGCGCGTTATCCTCGTCGTCGACGATCACCTTGACGACGTTGGGGTTGCGATAGTCATCGAGCGTCGCAAGCGGAGATGCCAGCGTCCCGATGTCGGCACCCTCATCGGCCAGCAGCGCCGCACACTGATCGATCAACGCAGCAGGCATCAGCGGTTCGTCGCCCTGCAGATTCACGACGATCGTCGCATCGTCCCAGTCCATGACGTCGGCAACTTCGGCGATGCGTTCGGTGCCCGTCCGGTGCTGGTTGCCGGTCATACACACGTTCGTTCCGCAGGCCTCGGCCGCCTCGGCGATACGCTCGTCGTCGGTCGCCACGATGACCTCGTCGGCCGACGACTCGGCGGCCCGCTCGCAGACGTGCGCGATCATCGGCCGCCCGAGGATCTCCCTGAGCGGCTTGCCCGGCAGCCGCTCCGATGCGTACCGCGCCGGTATCACCACGACGAATCGACTCATTCCCTCAACTCCAGTTTCCTCCGGCACACCGCATCGACCCTGTCGACGAGTGCTGACAAGTCCGCCGCTTCGGCCTCCAGACTGACGGGTACGTGCCAAAGCCGGGCGTCGCCGGTTGCCGGCAGTCTGGCGGCATCCTTCTCCGTCATCAAGACGTCGAGCGCATCGCCGAAGCCGAGAGCAGCCGGATCGATACGAGCATGATCCGGCAATGGGTGCCGATGAACGACGATCCCGAACGCCTCGAGGGTTCGAAAGAAGCGCGCCGGATTGCCGATGCCGGCGACGGCATGTGCTTCGCGCCCGGCGAACTCTGCAAGCGGCACGCTATGGCCGTCCGCCAGCCGCACGGCGCGTTCGGCGCGGAGCGTAAAGCACACGGCCGGCACGCGCACTGCGGCGACGGAGGGATGACGTGTCGGCGAACCGGCATTGATCAGCACGGCATCCACCGAGGCGAGGCGACCCGGCGGCTCGCGCAGCGGACCGGCGGGTAGTTGCCAGCCGTTGCCGAAGCCGCGCTCACCGTCGATGACGCAAAGCTCCATGTCGCGCCCCAGCCGGTAGTGCTGCAAACCGTCGTCCGCAACGACGACGTCGACATCCTCTGCGATCAGCTTACGTGCCGCGGCGACGCGATCCCCGGCCACCACCACGGGGCAACCCGATCGCCGCCTGAGCAACAGAGGCTCATCGCCGACATCGTCCGCCACGCTGTCGGGGCTGACGGTAAGCAGATCCCGGCTCGAGCGTCCGTAGCCACGGCTCACGATTCCCGGACGGTAGCCACGCGCCTTGAGCGATTCGACGAGGGCGAGCGTGACCGGCGTCTTGCCGGTGCCCCCGGCGACGAGATTGCCGACGACGATCACCGGTACGGGCAGCTCGACGATGCGCTTGACCCCGATCCGGTACAGCGCACGGCGCAGCCCGCCCGCTAAAGCGTAAATAGCTGTGAGCGGCAGCAGCGGCAGATGACTGTGGGTCCCGCCGTACCACAGGCGCTGAAACCAGGCATCCCGGCTGTCGGTCATTGCCCGTCCGCTGCTGGTCCGCCGCTGCTGAACTGCATGCGATAGAGCGCCGCGTAGTGGCCGTCTTTGGCAAGCAGGTCGGCATGCGTACCCGATTCGACGATACGACCGGCATCGAGAACGATAATCTGGTCTGCGCTCTCCACCGTCGACAGGCGGTGCGCGATGACCAGCGTCGTGCGATCCTTCATGAGCCGCTCGAGCGCCGCCTGAATCCGCCGCTCGGAACGCGTATCGAGCGACGACGTAGCCTCGTCGAGGATCAGGATCGGGGCGTTCTTGAGAATCGCCCGGCCGATTGCAATGCGCTGGCGCTGCCCGCCCGACAGCAGGATCCCGCGATCGCCCACGACCGTATCGAGGCCATCGGGCATTTCGTCGGTGAAATCGAGAATGTGTGCCGCTTCGGCGGCGCTCCGGATCTCGGCCGGTGCACAGGGAGCCAGGTGTCCGTACGCGATGTTGTTCGCGATCGTGTCGTTGAACAGCACGACGTCCTGACTCACGAGGCTGATCTGCTCGCGCAGATTGTCGAGCGCATAGTCCCTGACCGAAATCCCATCTATCAGCACCGCGCCGTCCGAGGCCTCGTAGAAGCGCGGCAGCAGACTGATCAGCGTCGACTTGCCGCTGCCGGAATGGCCGACGATCGCAAGCGTCTTACCGGCGGAGACGCTTACCGACACGTCGTCCAGCACGCTCTCCTGCTTGCCGTCGTAGGCGAAGTCCACGTTCTGAAACTCGACGTCGCCGCGAACCCGCCCGACGCGATGCGCGCCGGAATCGACTTCGTCCGGCTCGTCGATGATCTGAAACAGACTGTGCGCACCGGCGACGCCGCGCTGCAGCGTCGCATTGATGTTCGTGATGCGGCGTATGGGCTGCAGCATCAGCATCATCGCGCTGAAGAACGAAATGAAGTTGCCCGGCGTCAGGTTGCCGGCCAGCGACTCCCTTGCCGCGAAGAAGATGACCAGCGCGACGCCGAAACCGAATACGACCTGCGTCACGGCCACGCCCAGCGCCTTGACTCTGATCATCTTGAGATTCTGCCGCCGATTCCTTTCGTCAACCCGGTCGAGACGTTCGCGCTCGTAGTCGTAACCGCCAAAGGCCTTGACGACCCAGTTCCCGCGGACGATCTCCTCGGTAACCTGCGTCACCTCCCCGACCGAATCCTGGATACGATCGCTGTAGCGGCGGAACGCGATGCCCAGCGCGCGCACGATCGCGGCGATGACCGGAAATACGACGATCACGTAGAGCGTCAGACTCGGGCTCTGAATCAGCATGACGACGAAAGCGGCAATAACGGTCAGGACATCCCTGACGGCAATGGTCACGACACTGGTGACGGACTCCGCAACCATCTCCACGTTGTAAGTCATGCGCGACAGCAGCGGCCCCGTGGAATGCTTGTCGAAAAACCGGGTCGGCAGCGTCAGGAATTTGCGAAACACCTGACGCCGCAGCGTGCTGATCACGTTGCGGCCGATCCAGCCCAGCGACGCCTCCGTGGCAAAGCCCGTCAGACCGCGGGCCATGAAGATCGTCACGAAGGCCAGCGGCAGCCAGCGGGCCGTCTCGAGATTGCGTGCCACCAGAGCCTGATCCATGAGCGGCTCGAGCAGGTAGACGAGACTGGCTTCGATCGCAGCGGTCGCGGCCATGCCGACCACGGCAATTGCGCCGACGAGTTTGTATGGCGTGACGTAGCGCCAGAGCCTGCGATAAACAATCGCCGTGTCGGGACTATCGGCCGCCACGACCTCGGTCGCAGCGTCTGCAGCCGGCGTGGGGTCTGCTGACACGTCCGAACGACCGCCTTAGCGCCCTGTCTCGCGCGACTGCGGATCGTCGACGGTAGCGATGTTGATTGTCGTGAAACCGAGCCGGCCCGCGACGTCCATCGCGGTCACGACGTATTGGTGGCGGGCATTCGCGTCGGCGCTGATCGTGAGCGGCAGCGTATTGTCGCCATCGGATACCTTCTGCAGCGCATTGCGGATGGTTTCAGGCCGGTTGTTGATGAGTTCGCGGCCGTTGACGAGAAAGGTGCCGCTTTCGGTGATCATGATCTCGAGGCGCTCCGGCGGTTCTTCGGGCGCCGCGGACGCCTCCGCTTCGGGCAGCCTTATGGATATCTGCGATTGCTTGACGAAGCTGGTCGACACCATGAAGAAAATCAGCAGCAGGAAGACGACGTCGATGAGCGACGTAAGGTTGACCTCGGGCTGGCCGCGCGAGCGGGACGACAGCCTCACGCGCGGCCCACGTGCTGACGCCGATGCAGAGCTTCGACGAGTTTCAAAGCTTCTTTCTCCATGTCGACGACGAGCGTATCGACACGGTTCCGATAGTAGCGGTAGCCGATCAGCGCCGGTATCGCGACCGTCAGGCCGGCTGCCGTCGTGATCAGGGCCTCCGCGATACCGCCGGCCAGGGCTTGCGGATTGCCGACGCCCTGACTGGTTATCGCGGTAAACACGTCCACCATGCCGACGACCGTGCCCAGAAGCCCGAGCAACGGCGAAACTGCAGCGATCGTGCCGAGCGTCTCCAGATAGCGCTCGAGTTCGTGAACGACGTGCCGGCCCGTGTCCTCGATGCTCTCCTTCATGACCGCACGATCGCGATCGCGGTTGATGAGCCCGGCCGCGAGAATCTGCCCGAGTGGCGAGCCCTGATGCAGCGATTGGATCTGCTTCTGGTCGAGCTGATCCTTCTTGACCCAACCCCAGACTTTGCTGGTCAGATCTTCGGGGATGACCCGCGTCTGCTTAAGCGTCCAGAAACGCTCGAGAATGATTCCCATCGATATGATGGCGCACAAGATGATGGGCGCCATCAGCCAGCCACCGGATTTGACGATTTCGATCATGCAGGCAAAAGGGAACCCGGGAAAAGGCGGAATATACAGCGCACTAGCGGCGAGCGCATCCTGCCGGCTCACGGTCTGTCGGCTCAGGGGTCGTGCCAGATCCGGCGGATCCGATCGCGGTGGGCGACCGGCTCAGGGAGCGCCGCATCGCGGCACAACACGAATTCGATCGCGCCCCGGGAGCCGGTCGTCATGACCTCCGTACCGTGTCGTTGCCAGCGGGCCGCGACATCCGGTTTCGGAAACCCCCAGCGGTTGGCGTGCCCGGTCGAGGCTATCGCCCAGCGGGCAGCCACCGTACGCACGAACGCCGGGCTGGACGACGTCCGGCTGCCGTGATGCGGCATTGTGACGATATCCGCGGCGCGCAAATCGCCGCGGCGGAACAGCGACAGTTCGGCAGTCCGCTCGATATCGCCCGTCAACAGCACCTGATGAGCGCCCACCTCGACGCGCAGTACGCAGGACGCATCGTTTCCCTCGGCGGATGCCGCTTCGGGATGCCACTCGAAACTGAAACGCACTCCGTCGCGCCGCCACGGTCGCGCCGTATGGCAGCTCTCGGGCGTATGAGCCGCAACCTCGAGAAACTCGCCAGCCAGCAGGCGCCCGGCGGGCATCGCATCGAGCAGCGCGCGCAGCCCGCCGGAGTGGTCGCTGTCGGCATGCGATATGACGGTCGTATCCAGCGCCGTGACGCCTCGGTATGCCAGAAACGGCAGGATCTGGGACTCCATGCTGCTGCCGCCGGGATACGCCGGCCCGGTGTCGTAGAGCAGCCGGTAGCCGCTCGTCTCGACGAGCGCCGCCTGACCCTGGCCGACGGCGAGCGACGTGATCCGCGCACAGCCCTCGGGGGTCGGCACGGGCTGCCAGGCGGCGACGGCGACCAGCGCCGGCACGCTGACCCAGCGTCCCGGCCAGCCGCGGGGCAACCACGCGAGGGCACTCGCGAGAACGAGACACACGAGGCCCGCAACGCCGAACCTCCCGGCAAGTCGGCCTTCCGGCCAGAGCCCGGAAGCCAGCAGGAGATCCACGACGTCGATGCTTAGGGCCGCGAGTCGCAGCAGGACATCACCGACCGGCTGCAGCGGGCCCGCGAGGATCAGTCCAAGCAACGCAAGCGGCACCGTCAGCATCGAGAATACCGGCACGACCAGCAGGTTGATCAGGGGTGCGGCCGGCGCGAAACGGCCGAACAGGAGCGCGGTTGCCGGCAGCAATGCCAGCAGCAACGCGATCTGCACGCTTGCCGCGACGCGGAGCCAACGGCAACGCTGCGATCCCGGAGGCAGCGCCAGCCGCGCTTGCCAGAGCAGCAGCAACACCGCTCCGAAAGACAGAACGAAGCCCGCGCTGCCGACCGCAAGCGGATCGACGGCGGCGATCGCGGCCGCCGCCAGTGACCACGTTCCAAGGAAGCGCTGCGGCCGCAGGCGGAGCCAGGCAAGCGTCCCGAGACCCAACATGAGACCGGCTCTGAGCGCCGGGACCGCCGCTCCCGAAACGCAAACGTACAATCCGGCCGCGACGAGCGCGAGCAACGAGGCGAGATGCCGCGCTCGCCCCCGGAAACCGGCTACGAACAGGCCCCCACGGACCAGGGCGTACACCGCCAGAGCCGCAAGCCCAACGTGCAACCCGGAGATCGCCATCAGATGGCTCGTGCCGGTACGCGCGAACCGTTCCCATTGCTCCGTGCCAAGCCCGTGACGCGAGCCGACCGTGATCGCCGCGAGTACCGCGGCCGACCCGGTCGATCCGACCGCCGCCCCGATCCGATCGGCAAGCCGCTGCCGGAGGCGAAGCAAGGCGCTGCCGAAGCCGGCACCGGTCAGCCGGTTGCGCGGATGGGCGACGACCCGGCCCGCCGCGCCGACGCGTTGACTGAAGTACCAGGCCTCCGGGTCGTACGCGCCCGGGTTGCCGGCCGTGCGCGGCCGGCGCAGTCTCACGACCAGTTCCCAGCGATCGCCGCCCCGCACCGCGGCCGGCGGCTCGTCCCAGAGTAGCCAGACGCGTTCGGGCAGCGTCGGCCGGTCGAGCGGCCGCGCAAGGAAACGTATGCTCCCGTCGCGTATGGCGGGGAACCCGAGAACCTCGACCTCGGTCACAATGCTGTCACCGGCGTATCGCGGCGCGAGACGTGCATCGATGACCGACCAGGCGTGCACCAGGTAGAGCGCGATGCCCAGCGAAAAGGCGGCACAGACCGGTCTGCCGGCGACGATGCGAACCATGAGGCTCAACAGGAGCAGTCGATCGAACGGATAAGCTTCGGGCGCAAAACTGCTAAGCTGCGCCGCGACCGCGCCTGCAAGCAGTGCCATACTGAGCCGGACCATCACCCGCCCGCACCGGCGAATCATCTCAGCAGATCAAGACCGTCATGCCCAGGCGCTTTTTTCGCAAGTTCTCATTAAAAAAGCACGAAGTCGGCGAACGCTGGTACCTCGCACCCTTTCAGCACCTGATGCACGATCGCCGTCTCTGGGGCGTGCGCCGCCAGACGGTCGTCCCGGCCTTCGCGCTCGGGCTGTTCATGTCCTTCATGCCGTTCCCGGGCCATCCGGTCTTTGCAAGCCTCCTCGCGCTTGCGCTGCGCATCAACATTCCGGTCGCGTTTGCGACGACCTTCGTCAGCAACCCATTGACGATGGGCCCGATGTACTTCGTCGCCTACCAGATCGGCAGCTGGGTGCTCGGCATGGAGCCGCAACCCTTCGAGTTCGAGATGTCGGTCGAGTGGATGACCACGACGTTCGTCCGCTACTGGGCACCGATCAGCCTCGGCTGCTTTCTGATGGGGCTGACCGCCGGCGCGGTCGGCTATGCCGTCGTCGACCTGCTCTGGCGAAGCTCGATCTGGAACTACAAGGCTGACAAGCGCAAGCGCCGGACGGCAGGCTCCGACGGCGGCAACGGCGACGCATAAGAGCGGCGCTCGCGCCGACATGGTCGCCGAAACCGCGCGGTACCGTTATCATTTCGCGATGTTCGAGCGCCAACGAGTCCTGACAGCGGTATTGCTTACCGTCGCCATGCGCGCGCTCGTGCCGGCCGGGTACATGCCCGGGTCCGTTGCAGCCGGCGAGTGGATGGTCCTGTGCCCCGCGAACAGCTGGGCATCCTATGCGCTCCTGGACGCGATCGCGCCCGATGCCAATGGCGCGGGCAAGCACAGCCACCACGCGCATCACGGACACCACGGACACCACGGCGCCGCGAACGAGGCGTCGGCTGCGGCACCCGACAGTTGTCCGCTCGGCAACGCATTGAGCCAGGCGGCTGCCGCCGACCAGCAGGGCTCCGCCGACTCAAGTCTCCCGCAATCGGCAACCGTACCGCCGTGGCCCGCAGCCGCGCCGCGCGTACGCCTCATCGACCGTCACTACCCCGTTCGGGGCCCACCCAGGGCCGTCTGAAACGCCACGCGGACAAATACCGCTGAACTACCGCAGGCCGCTTGCCGGCCTGCGCGACGAAAACCTTATCCAAAAGGAATTTCGGAAATGACCCGAATGTTTTCCGGCGGCGCGCTGCTGTGCGCCGCCAGCCTGCTGCTGTCCGTACCGGCGGCAGCCGATCACCGCGCCGACGGGCACGCGCCCATCGGCGTCATGGCCGATCATTTTCACGCTAAGGGCGAGTGGATGTTCTCCTACCGCTTCATGAGCATGTCCATGCAGGGCAACCGCCAGGGTAGCGACAGCGTCGATCCCGACACGATCGTGACCACCGAGCCCAATCCCTTCGCCGGCATGCCGGGGCAGCCGCCGACGCTACGCATCGTGCCGCTCGAGATGACCATGGACATGCACATGCTCGGCTTCATGTTCGCCCCGAGCGACCGCCTGACGCTGATGATCATGGCCAACTATCTCGACAACTCGATGGACCACGTCACCTACCAGGGCGGCATGGGGACCAACGTGCTCGGTAACTTCTCGACCGCGACAAGCGGTTGGGGCGATACCCGAATCACCGCGCTGTACTCGCTCGTCGACCGGCCCAACTTCCGCCTTCACGGCATCCTTGGCGTCTCGGCCCCGACCGGGAGCACGAGCGAGACCGCCGAGGTTCTCACGCCGATGAACATGCGGCCCACGATCCGCACGCCCTATCCGATGCAGCTCGGCAGCGGTTCGTGGGATCCTGTGGTCGGCGTGTCGATGGCAAGCCGCACGTCGCAGCTCGGCTGGGGCGCGCAGTGGAACAGCGTGCTCCGGGTTGCCGACAACGACGACGACTACCGCCTCGGCGACCAGCACGAGCTGACGGCATGGGCAAGCTGGTTGTTCTCGGACCCGGCCAGCATCTCGCTCCGCCTGCGCCACACGGACCGCGGTAACGTCAGCGGCCGCGATCCGCTGATCATGGGCCCCGTGCAGACCGCCGACCCGAATCGTCTGGGCTTCGAGCGGACGAGCGTCGGCGTCGGCGTCAATCTGGCCGGACAGAACGACCTCGCCGGCTGGCGCCTGGGCATCGAGTGGGAAACGCCGATCCGCGAGAAGCTCGACGGGCCGCAGCTCGAAGTCGACTCGATGCTCACGATCGGACTGCAGCGCTCGTTCGACTGAGCCGGGACGCTCCTACGGCCCGGCTGTCTTTGCGGCCGGGCCGTCGGGGCGCAGGCGTCCGTCTTCCAACACGAGAATACGGTCCATTCGCGCCGCAATGCCGTGATCGTGAGTGACGATCACGAGACTGGTGCCGAGCTCCCGGTTGAGTTCGAGCATCAAGCCCAAAACGTGTTCTCCATTGCCGGCATCGAGGTTACCGGTCGGCTCGTCGGCCAGCACGAGCCGCGGCCTCGTGATCAGCGCGCGCGCAACCGCCGCTCGCTGTCGCTCGCCGCCCGACAACTCGCCGGGCTTGTGATCCAGACGTTCGCCGAGACCGACCCGTCCCAGCAGCGCGCGCGCCTCGGTCAGCGCATCGGCGCGCGCAGTTCCCCGGATCATCAACGGCATCGCAACGTTCTCTTCGGCCGAGAACTCCGGCAGCAGGTGATGGAACTGATACACGAAGCCGATGTAGCGGTTCCTCAGCTTGCCCTTCGCCTTTTCGCTGCGCCCCTGCATCCGCTCGCCGCCGACCAGCACGCTGCCCTCGTCCGGATCGTCGAGCCCGCCGAGGATCTGCAGCAAAGTGGTTTTGCCTGAGCCCGAGGCGCCGATGATGGCGACGCGTTCCCCCGCGGCTACGGACAGATCGACGCCTGAAAGCACGGTCAGCTCGGCTTTGCCTTCCCGGAAACGCCGGACGAGCTTGCTGCCCTCGAGGACTGGTCGATCGGCATCAGTCACGGCGCCGGGTTCGCTGCCCTCGCGAACGGCACCAATACCAATACTCTCACTCATAGCGCAAAGCCTCGGCCGGCGCCGTTCGCGCCGCCATCCATGCCGGATAAATGGTTGAA